>NZ_JAMBOH010000050.1 GCF_023715505.1 Neobacillus cucumis
TCCCATAGCGTCAAGCTAGTAAGATCCCTGAAAGATGATCAGGTTGATAGGTCAGAGGTGGAAGCATGGTGACATGTGGAGCTGACTGATACTAATCGATCGAGGACTTAACCATAGTTTATAGGCGTAACCCGTTTTTACTTCTTCTTCTACATTATCTAGTTTTGAGGGAATGAAAAAAATAAATTTTCCTCTTGCAAAATATAAAAAAGACATTATAATGAAATAGTGTCTGATAAATAGTCTGGCAATTATGGCGAGAAGGTCACACCCGTTCCCATACCGAACACGGAAGTTAAGCTTCTCAGCGCCGATGGTAGTTGGGGCAAGCGCCCCTGTGAGAGTAGGACGTTGCCAGGCTGTATACGGAGGATTAGCTCAGCTGGGAGAGCATCTGCCTTACAAGCAGAGGGTCGGCGGTTCGATCCCGTCATCCTCCACCATATATCATATTCTTACTATTTGCCGGGGTAGCTCAATTGGTAGAGCACGACCGAATAAGCTTCCTGTATTATCTTCAGCATACTGACCGAGCTGCTACTTGATTAATCTTTCTGAGGTCAGGATGACGGTATCAAAGAGGCACGTACGAATTTAATATTTATTTATACATTTCGCCGGGGTAGCTCAATTGGTAGAGCAACTGACTTGTAATCAGTAGGTTGGGGGTTCAAGTCCTCTCGCCGGCACCTTTAGTACGAGCCATTAGCTCAGTTGGTAGAGCATCTGACTTTTAATCAGAGGGTCGAAGGTTCGAGTCCTTCATGGCTCACCAAAGTTTTTTCGTTAGAAAAAACTCTCAATATATGCGGGTGTGGCGGAATTGGCAGACGCACCAGACTTAGGATCTGGCGCCGCAAGGCGTGGGGGTTCGACTCCCTTCACCCGCACCAAGTTTTTTGCAAAAGCAAAATAACCTACAATATATGCGGAAGTAGTTCAGTGGTAGAACACCACCTTGCCAAGGTGGGGGTCGCGGGTTCGAATCCCGTCTTCCGCTCCAAAAGTGCCGGGGTGGCGGAACTGGCAGACGCACAGGACTTAAAATCCTGCGGTAGGTGACTACCGTACCGGTTCGATTCCGGTCCTCGGCACCATTTTAATTAATTAAATTTATATGCGCCCTTAGCTCAGCTGGATAGAGTGTTTGACTACGAATCAAAAGGTCGGGAGTTCGAATCTCTCAGGGCGCACTTTAACGGGAAGTAGCTCAGCTTGGTAGAGCACTTGGTTTGGGACCAAGGGGTCGCAGGTTCGAATCCTGTCTTCCCGACCATTCTTCTTAAAACTTATGGGGTCTTAGCTCAGCTGGGAGAGCGCCTGCTTTGCACGCAGGAGGTCAGGGGTTCGATCCCCCTAGACTCCACCAATAATTAAATGATGGCGGTGTAGCTCAGCTGGCTAGAGCGTACGGTTCATACCCGTAAGGTCGGGGGTTCGATCCCCTCCGCCGCTACCATTAATAATTATGATTAGTTTAACATGGACCTTTAGCTCAGCTGGTTAGAGCAGACGGCTCATAACCGTCCGGTCGTAGGTTCGAGTCCTACAAGGTCCACCATTAGCTTCATATTTAACACGGAGGAATACCCAAGTTTGGCTGAAGGGATCGGTCTTGAAAACCGACAGGCGGGTCATACCGCGCGGGGGTTCGAATCCCTCTTCCTCCTCCATATTTTTAAATAATTTTATTATCGCGGGGTGGAGCAACAAGCGTTGCTACCATGAATAATCTGCGAGTTGTACCCATCGAGCCGCTGCTTGATTAAGCTTACTGAGATGGGGACAGTCAGTAACAAAACTTGGAGCATATTCCAAACTTAATACTTTTTATTATCGCGGGGTGGAGCAACGAGCGTTGCTACCATGAATAATCTGCGAGTTGTACCCATCGAGCCGCTGCTTGATTAAGCTTTCTGAGATGGGGACAGTCAGTAATAAAACTTGGAGCATATTCCAAACTTAATACTTTTTATTATCGCGGGGTGGAGCAGTCTGGTAGCTCGTCGGGCTCATAACCCGAAGGTCGTAGGTTCAAATCCTGCCCCCGCAATTTGGTCTGGTAGTTCAGTTGGTTAGAATGCCTGCCTGTCACGCAGGAGGTCGCGGGTTCGAGTCCCGTCCAGACCGCCATTTGATGGCTCAGTAGCTCAGTCGGTAGAGCAAAGGACTGAAAATCCTTGTGTCGGCGGTTCGATTCCGTCCTGAGCCACCATTTGTTTTAATAAATTAAATAATTATGGCGGCTGTGGCGAAGTGGTTAACGCACCTGATTGTGGTTCAGGCATCCGTGGGTTCGATTCCCATCAGCCGCCCCATTTTAAATAATTTGCGGGTGTAGTTTACTGGTAAAACCTCAGCCTTCCAAGCTGATGTAGTGGGTTCGATTCCCATCACCCGCTCCAACATATGGGCCTATAGCTCAGCTGGTTAGAGCGCACGCCTGATAAGCGTGAGGTCGATGGTTCGAGTCCATTTAGGCCCACCATTGTTTTTTACGAAAACAAGATAACTTATAATTATTCCGCAGTAGCTCAGTGGTAGAGCTATCGGCTGTTAACCGATCGGTCGTAGGTTCGAGTCCTACCTGCGGAGCCATTTTATTTTATGGGGAAGTACTCAAGTGGCTGAAGAGGCGCCCCTGCTAAGGGTGTAGGTCGGGTAACCGGCGCGAGGGTTCAAATCCCTCCTTCTCCGCCATAAAATAAATGGCCCCTTGGTCAAGCGGTTAAGACACCGCCCTTTCACGGCGGTAACACGGGTTCGAATCCCGTAGGGGTCATAAAAAAACTGATAACTTTTGTTATCAGTTTTTTTTGTGCGCTTTTTTCTCACCAATAAAATAGATCTTCAGCGCCCTGATGGAAAAAAGGACTGTTTAAAACGCATCCTTCTGGTGTTACCTTCTTTATTTAAAGAACATTATATGTTCAAATTCATTATATTAATATAATTTAATTCAATTTCAAGTTTTATAAGGAGTATTGATACCGTTTACATTTACTTTTTTTACTTAATTTTTTCACTTCAGTTTTATTATTAAAAAAATAACTTTTTAAATAACAAACACATATAAAAATTTAAAAAAGATACTAGATTTTTGTCGAATAAAGAAGGATATTTTGTTGTTTACTGTTGTATTATGTCGGGTATTGATATTATATGACATGATTAATCAGTTATTGTCAGAAAAGATAAAAAAGTTTTACAAGGCATCTGAGCCATTTGCAATTATAATTGGTCAAGAAATACATATTTTCAATGAGATGAGGAGAGCCATGACGGTGAATACACTATTTCCAACAGATTATCAGCTGCATTTGTTTCATGAAGGCAGCTACTTCCAGAGTCATCAGCTTTTTGGCGCTCATATCTTTAAAGATTCCGATAAAGTCTATACACGATTTTGCGTCTGGGCACCTAATGCCTTTAAGGTAAGGCTCACGGGTAATTTTAATAACTGGAATGGTGAAGGATATGAACTGCAAAAGGTAAACAATGAGGGAGTCTGGATTATTATAATTAATGAAGATCTAGACGGCCATATTTATAAGTACGAGATTATTACATCTTCAGGTGAAAAGCTCCTTAAAGCTGATCCGTTTGCATTTTACTCAGAATTAAGGCCCCACACCGCTTCAATTGTATATTCATTAAATCATTATGATTGGCAAGATAGTCACTGGCAGAATCGTAAAGAAAAGAAAAATATTCTATCGGAGCCAGCGATTATTTACGAAGTACATACAGGGTCGTGGAAGAAAAAAGAGGATGGCAGTTACTTAACCTACAAGGAACTTGCAGCAGAACTTATCCCTTATGTAATAGATCATGGATTTACCCATATAGAACTATTACCTATCATCGAGCACCCGCTTGACGCCTCATGGGGCTATCAGGGGACGGGTTATTACTCTGTAACATCCAGGTATGGCACACCTGATGATTTTAAGTACTTTGTGGACCAGTGCCATCAGCAAGGCATCGGCGTCATACTTGACTGGGTACCAGGCCATTTTTGCAAGGATGCTCACGGACTCTACAGATTTGACGGTACCCACATTTATTCCTACAGCACTGAAAATGACAGAGAAAATGTAGTATGGGGTACAGCCAACTTCGATTTAGGAAAAGGAGAGGTCCAAAGTTTCTTAATTTCAAATGCGTTATTTTGGATCGATTACTTCCACATAGACGGCTTCCGGATGGATGCGGTAGCAAATATCATTTATTGGCCGGATACCACAAACGGAAAGCGAGAAAATCCCTTTGGAATTAATTTCTTGAAAAAATTAAATAAAGAAGTACATGATTTTGATCCCCATTTTCTCATGATTGGGGAGGACTCTACGGAATATCCTCATGTAACAGCGCCAGTACACTACGGCGGTTTAGGATTTGACTACAAATGGAACATGGGCTGGATGAATGACATGCTCGAGTATATGGAAACACCGCCTTACTTCCGGTCAAAAGTCCATTCAAAGGTAACGTTTTCACTTTTCTATGCCTTTTTTGAAAACTTTATGCTCCCATTTTCACATGATGAAGTGGTCCATGGGAAAAAGTCACTATTAGATAAAATGCCAGGAGAGTATGAGGAAAAGTTTGCCCAACTAAGGCTGCTGCTAGGATATATGTTTGCCCACCCCGGAAAAAAATTATTATTTATGGGGTTTGAAATAGGCCAATTTGCGGAATGGAAAGATAAAGAACAACTTGATTGGAACTTGTTGGATTATGACATGCACCGCAATTTAAACACATATGTAAAAGTGCTAACTAAATTATATAAACGCTCAAAGGCACTTTATGAATTGGATCATTTGCAGGATGGTTTCGAGTGGATTGATGCGAACAATAGTACCCAATCCATTTTTTCCTTTATTAGAAAAGGAAAAAAGGAAGAGGATACCTTACTTATTGTCTGCAACTTTACGGGAGTAGAGTACCCTGTTTATAAGATTGGTGCTCCAAAAGCAGGCGAATATCGGGAAATTTTTAATAGTGATTACCAAGAGTACGGTGGGTCAGGATTAATGAATAAGAAGATTATATTAGCCTCAGAAGAGCCTTATCATGGTCAGCCATGTTCAATTGAGATTGCAATTCCACCATTTGGGTTTCAAATCATAAGGCCAGTTAAAAAGCGGAGGGAGAGAAAAGGTAATGGTAAAGAAAAAGTGCGTAGCCATGTTGTTAGCAGGAGGGAAAGGAAGCAGACTTAATTCGTTAACGAAAGAATTAGCGAAGCCTGCAGTACCTTTTGGGGGTAAATACAGAATCATTGACTTTACATTAAGCAATTGTACCAACTCTGGTATTGATACTGTTGGGGTGTTAACCCAATACCAGCCGCTTTTATTAAATTCCTATATTGGTATAGGCAGTACCTGGGACCTTGATCGCAAAGATGGTGGTGTGACCGTTCTGCCTCCATATGCCGAGTCTTCAGAGGTTAAATGGTATACCGGAACAGCTAGTGCCATTTTTCAAAATCTAAATTATTTAAAGCAATACCAGCCGGAATACGTTTTAATCCTTTCAGGTGACCATATATATAAAATGAACTATGAAAGCATGCTTGACTATCATATTGAGAAAAGAGCCGATGCTACGATTTCATTAATCGAGGTTCCATGGGTTGAAGCAAGCCGTTTTGGCATTATGAATACAAACGAGGATTTGAGAATTACGGAATTCGAAGAAAAGCCAAGCAATCCAAAAAATAATCTTGCCTCTATGGGCATTTATATTTTTAACTGGAATATATTGAAGGAATATTTAGAGATGGATGAACGTGACCCTAATTCCAGTCATGACTTTGGGAAAGACATCATCCCATTGCTATTAGAAGAAAATAAAAAACTGTATGCCTATCCATTTAAAGGGTACTGGAAGGATGTTGGAACCGTCCAAAGTCTTTGGGAAGCCAATATGGATTTATTGGGAGATGATTGTGATTTAGATTTATTTGATAATGATTGGAGAATCTATTCCGTTAACCCAAATCAGCCTCCGCAATATATCTCTTCAGATGCCATTGTCAGAGAGTCTCTGATAAATGAGGGTTGTACAATTGAAGGCAAGATAGATAAATCGGTGTTATTTCAAGGTGTGACAATCGGTAAAAACTCGATTATTAAAGAGTCCGTTATCATGCCAGATGCTGAGATTGGTGAAAATTGTTTAATTGAAAAAGCAATCGTACCTGGTGAGGTTAAAATACCAGACGGGACTGTGATTCGCTCCTTTGATGATGAGATCATCCTCGTTACGGAAGAAATGTTAAGCGGTCTTTATCCAGCCTTATAGTATAAAAAGGGTTGGTTATTTAATAGAAAATTCAGGAGGGAATTTGGAGTGAAAAGAAAGCTATTAGGCGTAATTGATGCAACAACCTATCACGAAGATTTGGAGGATTTAGTAATCCACCGCTCACTCGCAGCATTGCCATTTGGCGGGCGCTACCGTATTATCGACTTTATTCTTTCAAGTATGGTCAATTCAGGTATACGCAGTGTGGCAATCTTTCCAAAGATGCAATACCGTTCCCTCATGGATCATTTAGGGTCAGGAAAAAATTGGGATTTAAATCGTAAGCGTGATGGACTTTTCTTTTTCCCATCCCCGATTGTAGAAAGTGATGGTAATAAAACTGGTTCGTTTGAACATTTTGCGGCTAATATGGATTATTTTTACCGAAGCACCCAGGAATATGCCATTATCTCTAACTGTAACACCATTGTTAATATGAACCTTAGGCCAGTCTTAGAGTGGCATAATGAGGCAAAATGCGATATCACTGAAATCCGTCACCAAGATGGACGTTCGATGGAAATGTATCTAATTAAAACTTCACTGCTGGTCAAATTAATTGAAACAAGACATCAGACAGGATACACCTGTATGAAGGATGTTGTAACAGACCTAAATGCAGCGTATACGATTTGTCACTATGAATATAACGGCTATGCCGTAACAATAGATTCGATTGACAACTATTTCTCTACCAGTATGAAATTGCTTGATTCAAAGGTATGGAAGCAATTATTTTTAAAAGACCAGCCTATTATTACAAAAGTAAAAGATGAACCGCCTACTAAGTATGTGCAAGAGTCCGTGGTGAAAAATGCGATGATTGCAAACGGATGCCACATTAGCGGGTCGGTCGAAAACAGTATTATCTCCCGCGGAGTGAAGATTGGCAAAGGGGCAGTGATTAAAAACTGCATTATTATGCAAAAGTGCCAAATTGAGGAGAACTGTTATTTAGATTCCGTTATTTTAGACAAGGATGTTAAGGTGGAGGCAGGTACTTATTTGGCAGGCACTGCACATGCCCCTTACGTTATTCGCAAAGGAACGAAACAAGGAGCGCTGATGAACTCGTGAAAATCTTATTTGCTGTATCGGAATGTGGCCCATTCGCCAAGTCTGGAGGACTTGCAGATGTTGCTGGATCACTTCCAAAAGAACTCAAGAGCCTTGGTACTGATGTCAGGGTAATTCTTCCGAAATATGGAACTATCTCAGAAGAGTACAAACAAAAAATGAAGAAAGTTAAGGAATTCACTGTATCTGTAGGCTGGAGAAATCAATATTGTGGTATTGAAGAGCTTACACACCAAGGGATCACCTATTATTTCGTTGATAATGAATACTATTTTAAACGAGAAGGTTTGTATGGTTATTTTGATGACGGGGAGAGATTTGCCTATTTAAATCGGGCCATTCTTGAGGCGATCGCCGAATTAGATTTTTATCCTGATGTCCTGCATTGTCATGATTGGCATACAGCCATGATTCCATACCTTTTAAGAACGGAGTACTACAAGAGAAAAGGGTATGGTTTGATTAAGACTGTGTTTACCATCCATAATCTGCAGTTTCAAGGGATTTTTCCAAAAGAAGTATTGGAGGATTTATTGGGATTGGATTATCAATCCTTTCAATCAGGCCATCTGGAGTTCTTTGGGAATATCAATTTTATGAAAGGCGGCCTTGTAGCTGCTGACAAAATCACAACCGTTAGCCCAACCTATAAAGAGGAAATTCAAACCATGACTTTCGGTGAGAAACTAGATGGGCTATTACGAGCAAGAAAAGAGGACCTTATCGGGATCTTAAATGGAATTGATGAGGATTTTTATAATCCGGCAATTGATCCATTAATTTATCAAAATTATAAGGTGGATACCTATTCTAAAAAAGCAGTTAACAAAAAAGAGATTCAAAAGAATTTTGGCTTGCCGCAGAGTGCTGCAACACCATTACTTGTCATGATCACAAGACTGACGAAACAAAAGGGGCTTGATCTGGTAAGGTGTGTTCTCAGGGAAATTTTGCAAGAGGATGTTCAGGTGATTATACTGGGAACGGGAGATTATGAATATGAAGAATATCTCCGCCAAGCAGCACGGGTGTATCCTGATAAATTAAAAGTTTATACCGGATTTAGTGAGGAACTTGCCCATAAGCTCTACGCAGCTGCAGACTTGTTTTTAATGCCGTCTCAATTTGAACCATGCGGCCTTGGACAGATGATTGCCATGAGATATGGTGCTATACCTATCGTTCGCGAAACAGGGGGCTTAAATGATACTGTAAAGGCGTATAATGAGTTTACAGGCAGAGGAAATGGGTTCTCTTTCCAAAACTTTAATGCCCATGATATGCTATACACTGTTCAGCGAGCACTAAGCTTTTATCATGATCAACCAGTTTGGGAATCCATTGTTAAACAAGCTATGGAAAAGGACTACAGCTGGGCGCAATCAGCATTTAGTTATAGCCAGCTTTATGCAAAGCTCGTCTCAAGGAGTGAAACTCATGTTTTCTAATAAAACTAGTTTTAAGCAGACCTTCCTGAAAAGACTTGAGATGCTATGTGGGAAAAGCTTTTCTGAAAGTTCAGCACGGGATCAGTATCAAACCCTTGGCAGCATGATTCGGGAGTTTGTGAGTAATGACTGGATTGCGACAAATGAACAATATCTTGCAGCCCAGGGAAAGCAGGTTTACTATCTCTCAATTGAATATTTATTAGGTAAGTTGTTACGACAGAATCTAATAAATTTAGGTGTTGAGGAAACCGTACAGACAGGACTTAAAGAATTAGGGATTGACCTCGATGAGCTTGAGGAGTTAGAAAGTGATGCAGGGTTAGGAAACGGCGGCTTAGGAAGATTAGCCGCTTGTTTTCTGGATTCACTCGCATCGCTTAATTTGCCGGGACACGGTCATGGCATTCGCTATAAACATGGTTTGTTTGAGCAGAAAATAGTCGATGGTTATCAAGTGGAACTTCCAGAGCAATGGCTGAGAAGCGGAAATGTTTGGGAAATTCGTAAACTTGACAGTGCAGTAAAAGTTCCATTTTGGGGAAAGGTCGAAGCGAGGATGGAGAAAGAACGTCTCGTCTTCCATCATTTGAATGCTGAAACGGTAACAGCGGTTCCGCATGACATGCCTGTTATCGGTTATAACACACAAACTGTCAATACATTAAGGTTGTGGAATGCCGAGCCATCACAATTTCCTATTGATGCCGATATATTAAAATATAAGCGCGAGACAGAATCCATTTCCGAATTTCTATACCCTGACGATACCCATGATGAGGGTAAAATCTTAAGGCTAAAACAGCAGTACTTTTTAGTGGCTGCGAGTATACAATCTATCTTAAGAACTTACCGAAAACAACATTCCGGCATAAATGAACTGCATAAACATGTTTGTATTCACATCAATGACACACACCCTGTTTTGGCTATCCCAGAGCTCATGAGAATCCTAATTGATGAGGAAGGATATGAGTGGGACCAAGCATGGCACATTACGAAAAATACCATTTCCTATACCAACCATACCACTTTATCTGAGGCGCTCGAGAAATGGCCGATCCATATTTTTCAGCCATTATTGCCAAGGATTTATATGATTGTCGAAGAGATCAATGAGCGCTTTTGCCGGGAACTATGGGAACAAACCCCTGGTGATTGGAAGAGGATTAGTGATCTTGCCATCATAGCCGATAATTTTGTGAAGATGGCACATCTAGCTATTGTAGGAAGCTTTAGTGTAAATGGTGTCGCCAAGCTACATACTGAGATACTTAAGAAACGGGAAATGAATCAATTTTATCAACTATACCCAGAGAAATTTAATAACAAAACGAACGGTATTGCTTACCGACGATGGCTGTTAAAGGCCAATCCAAAATTGTCCTCGCTTATCACTGATGCCATTGGGCCCTCTTGGATGAATTCAGCTGAGGAGCTTAATCATTTACTAACCTATCAGAATGATTCGTCATTTTTAGACCGGCTTTTAAAGATAAAAAATGAGAATAAACAGCGGCTTGCGGATATCATTTTGGATAAAACAGGAGTGGCAGTCGATACTGAAGCTATTTTTGATGTACAGGTAAAACGGCTTCATGCCTACAAGCGCCAGCTTTTAAATGTTTTACACATCATGCACCTATATAACAGGATAAAGGAAGATGCAACTTATCCGATTGTCCCAAGGGTGTTTATTTTTGGTGCTAAAGCTTCGCCAGGTTATTATTATGCAAAAAAGATTATCAAATTAATTAACACCGTGGCTGAACAAGTCAATAATGACCCAAGGGTCGGGAATAAACTAAAGGTGATTTTCCTTGAAAATTATCGGGTTTCCTTAGCTGAAAAAATCTTTCCGGCCTCAGATGTTAGTGAACAGATTTCAACTGCTAGTAAAGAGGCCTCTGGAACCGGGAATATGAAGTTTATGATTAATGGTGCCTTAACTGTGGGAACTTTGGATGGAGCCAATATAGAAATTAAAGAATTAGTTGGTCCATCAAATATCTTTACATTTGGATTAACTTCAGACGAAGTCCTTCACTATTATCAGCATGGCGGCTATAATTCCCGAGAGTATTATCATCATGATTATCGAATCAGGCAGGCGGTTGATCAACTCGTCAATGGATTCTTTCCTGGTGTTAATAATGAATTTGAACCGATATTTGATTCGCTGCTAGAAGAAAATGATCAATATTTTGTCTTAAAGGATTTTGCTTCTTATGCAAAAGTGCAGGAACAAATAGGTAAACAATTTGCCGACAAGAGCGGGTGGCAGAGGATGAGTTTAGCTAATATTGCTCATGCCGGCTATTTTTCGAGTGATCGTACCATAAAGGAATATGCGGATGATATTTGGGGGATTAAGTCTCTTAAGTAAGAAAAAAGCTTCTGCCATTGGGCAGAAGCTTTTCTTATCGTTAAGGAAATTAAAATTTTCGCTTGTGGATAACTATTAAAAAACGGACTATCGACGTCCAGAAGGCTGGTCTGTAGCCTTGCGCCCCTGAACAAGGCGCTTCCGCTTTTCTTATGAAAAGAAATGACCGATAAAAATACCAATTGCGAGTAAGAATCCAAAAATGGTATTGGTTTGAGCAGTTGCAATCATAGCAGGGGCCATTTTAAGCGGCACATTATTCTCAATAAACCCTTTTATGGCTTTAACTGGTTTCGGAACACTCAAAATCACTATAGCTGTCCAGAAAGGAGCAATACCACTGATGATAAGTCCCAAAATCCAAAGATAAGAAAAGGTAAACATACCAGCTAATAGATAAATCGCCTTCTTCTTACCTAGTAAAATCGCTACAGTTCTACGGCCATTCTCTTTATCACCATCAAGGTCACGGATGTTATTAGAAAGCATAATCATACCTACTAAAACCATACTAGGTACGGAGAGAAAAATACTTGAATGATCAACCGTTCCAGTTTGTATAAAGAAAGAAATTAATATAATCAGCATGCCCATAAAAAAACCTGAAAGAAGCTCACCAAAAGGTGTGTAAGCAATTGGAACAGGGCCTCCTGTGTAGAAATAGCCGACAGCCATGCAAACGAGCCCCACAATGGCTAACCACCAGCTGCTATTGGCACAAATATATACTCCAAGTAATAAAGAAATGAGATAAAATCCAAAAGCAAGATTAATGACCGTTTTTGGATTGATTCCATCCCGAACAATGGTTCCGCCTATCCCTACGGATTCTGCTGTATCCAAGCCTCTCTTAAAATCGAAGTATTCATTAAACATATTTGTAGCTGCTTGTATCAACATACTAGCAACCAGCATGGCAAGAAAAAGGCCGATTTGAATTTTACCGTTCTTAAGAGCTAATGCCGTACCAAGCAGAACTGGTACAAACGATGCTGTAAGTGTATGAGGACGGGTCATTTTCCACCAAACTTGAAAACCGCGGTTAGCTTCAATGTCCTGCTTTGATTTTTGTTGTAAATTTGAATGCATACGTTCTCCCCCTTGTACATTTTCTCTCTATATTTGAAGCTTTACTAGCGTTTAGGGTTCTTTCCCACACCTAAGTGTATTGGAATACCCTATTTAGTGTCAATTAATTTTTGTTTTCAAAACTAGAAGATAATCCCTGTTCGATTATTATCTGCTTTTCGTGGAAAACTGAAGGTATAAAAACCGATTTCCACTCTCTTTTAGAATTTTGATATATAATAAGGTATAAAGCTGTGCAGATAGTGATTAGAATGATTGACTTATTTATAATGGGAGTAGTATCTTAGAATAGGCTTTAAGATGAATGGATAACAGTCATTTCGGCTGTTTTGGAGGGATTTGTTTGATTACCATTCAAGAAACAGAAACAAAAGAAAGGGGTCTTTTAGGGGTAAATCGGGCACGAGAATTAGGCCGGCCCATTTTAATGAGTGTAGTTTATAAAATGGATACGACTAATCCTTTATCCTTTTTTAATGCTGGAAAAGACCGTTATTGCGGGGAACGTTTTTTTTGGAAAGACCCGACAAATGATATCGTTCTAATTGGACTAGGAATTTCAAAGCAAATTCAATCGGATCAGGCTGCTGACCGCTTTTTTCATGTTGAAAAAGAGTGGAAAAGCTTCTTAAAAGACGGTTTTATTTTTAATCAATATAAAGTCGACGGTGTTGGACCTCTTATGTTTGGAGGCTTCTCATTTGATCCTTTTAAAGAAAAAACAGAACTTTGGTCCAAGTTTGCAGATTCTTTATTTCACATACCCAAATTCTTATTGAGTATCATCCGAGGTGAAACCTTTTTAACCACAAATATTATTTTTACACCAAATGATGATTTATCACTTTATAGCAAGAGTTTGGAAGAAAGAAATCAACTGCTTGATACATTAAGAACAAGGATTGGCACAAAATCTCCCTCATTAATGAGGGAAGATGAAATCTTTCCTGAAAGCTGGAAGCAAACGGTTGACGATGTTGCGAAAGAATTAACAAAGGGTCCTTTGAAAAAAGTAGTCCTTGCTCGTGAGTTAAGATTAGTATTTAGTTCGGATGTTGAAGCAGAATCAGTCCTTGAAAATTTATATAAACAGCAGCCGGCAAGCTATATTTTTGCTTTTGAATCGAATGGAGATTGCTTTATAGGAGCTTCACCAGAACGGCTTATAAAAAAACAAGGCAATGAAGTCTATTCGACCTGTTTGGCAGGTTCGATTTCTCGTGGTAATACAGAAGAAGAAGATCAGATATTAGGACAGACTCTTTTAGCTGATCAAAAAAATCTGATTGAACACGGGTATGTAGTCGAAATGATTAAAGAAGCGCTCGAGCAATCGTGTAAAGAGGTTATTTTACCTGATAAACCGCAATTAATGAAAATGAGAGATATTCAGCACCTTTATACTCCGGTAATTGGGAAGTGCGGTCCAAACACATCCCTTTTGTTACTTGTAGAGAAGCTTCATCCAACACCTGCACTTGGCGGGCTTCCCAAAACTTTAGCGGTAGAAAAGATAAGAGAAGTAGAAGAACTAGATCGAGGACTATTTGGCGGTCCGCTCGGATGGGTCGATTATCAGCAAAATGGTGAATTTGCCGTAGCTATCCGCTCTGGGCTTATCCAGGAGCAAGAAGTCTCCTTATTTGCCGGGTGTGGTGTGGTTTCCGATTCAAAATCTGAAGATGAGTATTTGGAAACTGCTTTAAAGTTTAGACCAATGCTTCGCGCTCTTGGAGGGAAATAATTAATTATGAATCATCAAGAATCATTAACTGCTTATATTGCAGCCTTTGTTTCAGAACTTGTCTTAACTGGTATCACTGATGTAGTCGTTAGCCCTGGTTCGAGGTCAACTCCGATGGCAATGGTCATGGCTGAACACCCGGATTTAAAAGTTCATATCCATGTTGATGAACGTTCAGCTGCTTTTTTCGGACTAGGGATAGCTAAAGCAAAAAACATGCCTGTCGCCATTTTGTGCACATCTGGTACGGCAGCGGCTAATTATTTTCCAGCGATCGTGGAGGCAAAGTATTCACGTGTTCCATTGCTTGTCCTAACAGCTGACAGACCACATGAATTAAGAGAAGTGGGAGCTCCACAAGCCATTGATCAGCTGCATTTGTATGGCAAGCATGTAAAATGGTTTGCTGATATGGCATTGCCAGAGAAAAGCAATGAGATGCTCCGCTATGCGAGAACCATTTGTGCAAGAGCTGCAGCTATTGCAACCCAAGCACCTGCGGGACCGGTACATCTGAACTTTCCGTTCCGTGAACCACTGATCCCGAAGATAGACGAAAGTCTATTTGCGCTTTCAGAGCGGCCAAAGGGGTATGTCAAGGTTCATAATGGCGATATTACGCTAAGCGACGATGAGGTCAAGGATATTGCGAAAGATTTGATGGGCAAAGAAAAGGGAATAATAGTTTGTGGTAATATAACGGATGAAAAGTTTGCAAAAGCAGTCACAGACCTAGGCGCCAAGTTAAACTTTCCTATTTTAGCCGACCCCTTATCACAATTACGAAGTGGACGACATAAGCTTGAGAATATTATTGATGCTTATGATACCTTTTTAAGAAATGAAGATGCGAAGTCCTTTCTTAAGCCGGACGTTGTATTACGATTTGGCGCAATGCCCGTTTCGAAAGCGTTAACGATATTCCTAAAAGAGAATCAAGGTTCAGATCACTTTGTAGTAGACGTCGGGGGCGGCTGGCGTGACCCTTCCGCAATATCATCGAATATGTTTTTTTGTAATGAAACGATGTTTTGTGAAAAATTAGTTACGTATTTGAATGATAATTCTTCTTCTGCGTTTTTAGATGATTGGAAAAAGGTAAATCAACTGACAAAAGAAAATATGGCGATTATCCGTGATGTACGAGAATTGAGTGAAGGAAAACTGTTTTATCAATTGGCTGACCAGCTTCCAGAAGAAGCCACCCTTTTTGTGGGTAACAGTATGCCTATCCGTGATTTAGATAGCTTTTTCTTAAGTAATCATAAATCGATTAAGGTAATGGCCAATCGAGGGGCCAATGGGATTGACGGGACGGTTTCAACTGCAATCGGTGCTGCTGTTTATACAAAATCCTTATACTTGGTTTTGGGGGATTTAACCTTTTTCCACGATTTAAATGGTTTGATTGCGGCTAAGCTTTATGATATTGATATTCATATTATTCTCATTAACAATAATGGCGGGGGAATATTTTCTTTTCTTCCACAATCCGAGCATCCTCAGCATTTTGAACTATTGTTCGGTACCCCACTGAATATAAACTTTGAGCATGCTGTTAAAATGTTCAATGGAAATTACAACAAAATAGCAACTTGGGATCAACTTGGGACCTTATTAAAACAAAGCCATCACCAAAAAGGAATCCATGTATATGAGATTGAAACAAATAGAGACAGAAATCGTGATGAACATCGTGAACTTTGGCGTTCTGTTTCCCAGGAAATATCAAATCTTGTCGATGGAGCGCAAGAATGATTGTGGTTGTCGACGAGATTCGCTATCATCTAGAGGTTCATGGTGAAGGATTTCCGCTTATCTTACTGCACGGCTTTACGGGCGATTGGTCTACTTGGACATCCTTTTTTGACAAATGGGGCCGCCACTCGAGGCTGATCGTTCCTGATATCATTGGACATGGCGAAACAGAATCACCTGAAGAACTAGGACATTATCAAATGGAATCCATGGCAAATAGCTTAAATACCATTTTGGAGAAAACAGGTGTTCATCAAGTAGACTTACTCGGTTATTCTATGGGCGGCCGGCTTGCTCTAACTTTTGCGATGTTGTACCCGAACCGAGTTCGAAAGCTGATTTTAGAAAGTGCATCCCCTGGTCTTAAAACCGAGAGCGAGAGAGAAGTTCGCCGTATGAATGATGCAAAACTTGCAAACTTTATAGTAGACAAGGGATTGAAGTCTTTTGTTGATTATTGGGAAGATATCTCTTTATTTCAATCGATGAAGAGACTTCCTGCTTCAGTGAAAAACAAAATAAGAGAACAGCGCTTAATGAATTCTCCCTTGGGGCTTAAAAATAGTTTGCTTGGGATGGGGACAGGCTCACAGCCATCTTGGTGGAAGCAGCTAGACCAATTAAGCTGTGATGTTTTGCTGCTTACAGGCAGTGAGGACCAGAAGTTTTGTCGAATTGCAGAAGAGATGGCAGTTAGGTTAAAAAAATCCACCTGGATGGTCGTAGAAAATAGCGGACATGCAATTCATGTGGAAGAACCTGAAAAGTTTGGTACAATAGTAAGTGACTTTTTGTTAAATCAATAATATAAGGAGGAGATCATTTTGGCAGTAGAATGGGTTCCAGGAAAGAAATATGAAGAAATCCTATATGAAACTTATAATGGGATTGCAAAAATCACCATTAACCGTCCACATGTACATAATGCTTTTACACCGAAGACTGTTATGGAATTAATCGATGCTTTCGCATATGCACGCGATGATTCAAGGATTGGCGTTATTGTATTAACTGGTGCCGGAGATAAAGCATTTTGTTCCGGTGGAGACCAAAAGGTAAGAGGTCATGGAGGATACGTTGGAGAAGACCAAATACCTCGCCTAAATGTTTTAGACCTGCAGCGCTTAATTCGTGTAATTCCAAAACCGGTAGTAGCAATGGTAAAAGGATATGCGATTGGCGGAGGACATGTTTTACATATCGTATGTGACTTAACGATTGCGGCGGATAATGCTATTTTTGGTCAAACAGGTCCAAAAGTCGGCAGCTTTGATGCTGGGTATGGTTCAGGCTACTTAGCAAGAATTGTCGGCCACAAAAAGGCCCGTGAAATATGGTATCTCTGCCGTCAATACAATGCACAGGAAGCATTGGATATGGGCTTAGTCAATACAGTTGTTCCGCTTGAACAAGTGGAAGAAGAAACCATTAAATGGTGTGAAGAAATGCTTGAGAAAAGTCCAACTGCTCTTCGTTTCTTAAAAGCTGCATTTAATGCTGATACAGATGGTTTAGCTGGTATCCAACAATTTGCCGGTGATGCTACATTGCTTTATTATACAACGGATGAAGCAAAAGAAGGCCGCGATGCCTTTAAGGAAAAACGAAAGCCAGACTTCGGTCAATTCCCGCGTTTCCCTTGATTCGAAGATTCCCTTGTGCAGCTTGATGGTATCCATCAGGCTGTTGTTTTTATATAGAGAAAAGAGGGTGCAAAAATGCAAAATGAATCGATGCCTAACTTATTAATCAAACGTGCTCTTTTAACTCCAAATCGGATTGCTATTTATTTTCAAGACCAAACGTTAACATTTTATGACTTATATCAGTGTTCCCTGAAAGTGAGCGGAGGACTTCAAGCACTGGGCATTAGAAAAGGGCAGTTCGTGGGCGTATTATTGAAAAATCATTTGGATACGGTTACGATTTTATTTGCTCTTCAATTACTAGGAGCACGTGCGGTTATTTTAAATAATCGATTGACAGCATCTGAACTTGTTTTTCAATTGAAGGATTCAAAATCTGCCTTTCTGATATTAGAGGAATCCTTTGCTGAAACGGAAACGGTAATTACTCAACAAATCGACCACTTGACAACCATTACTAAGACTAAATTAACTCGCATCAAGCCAGAAAAGCCTTATATACAAGAAGAAATCAGTCTATCTGAACTCTGTACGATTATGTATACATCAGGTACAACGGGAAATCCGAAAGGAGTAATTCAGACATACGGAAATCATTGGTGGAGTTCAACAGGCTCAGCTCTTAATCTCGGAACAATAGATAGTGATTGCTGGCTTTGTGCGGTTCCTCTTTTCCATATTAGTGGTTATTCCATTTTAATGCGCAGTGTGATTTATGGTATGCCGATCGTACTCCATGAACATTTTGATGCAGAGCAAACGATCAAAGATATTCAACTAAAAAAGGTAACGATTATGTCAGTAGTGGGTACCATGTTAACCCAAATCGTTGAAGCGCTGGAGGACAGACGATTACCAGCCTCTTTCCGCTGTATGTTGTTAGGCGGCGGTCCTGCACCATTACCATTATTAGAAGCATGTGTAAAAAAGGATATTCCTGTTTTTCAATCGTACGGAATGACGGAAACCTCTTCACAAATTGTCACACTATCACCAGAAGACAGTTTTCACAAACTCGGTTCTGCAGGAAAACCCTTATTCCCTTCCCAGCTCAGAATCGAGCTTGAAAATGGTGAGACAGCCAAAGCGGGTATGCCTGGTGAAATTGTGGTTAAAGGTCCAAATGTTACTCCAGGGTATTTAAACCGATCGAAAGCGACCGAAGAAAAGATTCGTGATGGCTGGTTGTATACAGGTGATATTGGTTATCTTGATGAGCAAGGATTTTTGTATGTAAAAGATCGGCGAAGTGACTTAATTATTTCCGGTGGAGAAAATATATATCCTGCTGAACTTGAATCAATCCTACTGGCACACCCGGATGTAATGGATGCTGGCGTTACAGGCATCGATGACAAAAAATGGGGACAGGTTCCTGTGGCCTTTATTGTAAAAAAGCAGGGCACAAATCTATCAGGTGAGGAGCTGCAGCGATTCTGCATGGAGCGTCTCGCAAAGTACAAATTACCTAAAGCATTTTATTTTACGGAACAGCTGCCAAGAAATGCAGCTAAGAAATTACTGCGAAGAAAATTGAGAGAGTGGGTGTAAGGGGATGAAAATTGCTCAGGTTGAGCTTTATATTGTTCAAATGCCCTTAAAATCGCCATTTTTAACACATTTAGGTGCAGTAGCCCACCGTGAGGGGATCATTGTAAAGATTATCGATCAGGATGGCTGCTTTGGACTGGGAGAGGGAGTGGCCTTTTCAACACCTTGGTATACGGAAGAGACAGTTGCGACAAGTTTACATATGATGACGGATATTTTAATTCCCTTGTTGAAAAAAAATCCCATTCAGCAGCCAGAGGAAGCCGCCCTGCTTTTTAAATCGATAAGAAGAAATCATATGGCGAAGGCAGCCCTTGAAACGGCTTTATGGGATTTATACGCAAAACAAAACTCATCCCCCTTAAATGTCCTTCTTAACGGAACCCGTCAGGTGGTTGCTTCGGGTGTAGTTGTTGCCACAGATTCTTCTGCAAATGCCCTTAAACAAATTGAGCAGTATCTCGAGGAGGGTTACCAAAGGATAAAGGTGAAAATTAACCCCCAACAGGATTATTCTTTTTTAGCCGATATCCGAAAAGTATATCCTGAACTGCCGATTATGGCAGATGCTAATTCCGCCTATACCTTAAAGGATACCGAACGGCTAAAGGCGTTAGATGAATTTAATCTGCTCATGATTGAGCAGCCGCTCGCCCATGACGATATCATTGAACATGCTGTACTTCAAAAAGAAATCAGAACGCCCATTTGTTTAGATGAAAGTATTGTAAGTTTTGATGATGCAAGAAAGGCCATCGAACTAGGCAGTTGTCAGGTCATTAATATTAAAGTCGGCCGTGTGGGCGGTCTTTATGAAGCAAAAAAAATTCATGATTACTGCTTTGCCCGGCAGATTCCTGTTTGGTGTGGGGGGATGATTGAGTTTGGAATCTCACGTGCCCATAATATTGCTCTGGCCTCGTTGCCAGGGTTCACGATTCCCGGAGATATATCTGCCTCCAACAGATTTTGGGAGGAAGATATCATCCTGCCGGAGGTGCAAGTGAAAGGGGGCTTTATTAAAGTGCCGGATGAGCCAGGTATAGGATTTAGCCTTAATGAAAAGAGGCTGAAAGAAACGTTATTATCAACAAGAACATTTCGATTAAAATAAAAAAGGTGGATCAGCAGATGCTGATTCACCTTTTTTGTTGGTGCGCCCGGCATGGGCTATAACTTGGTGGTGAAAGTCCACTACAGGCTTGGCAGTAGGAACTGTTAGCCAATGGCAAGGGTGTCCACCGTGAGGTGGAATCTGAAGGAAGCCGGAGGCAAAAT
>NZ_JAMBOH010000051.1 GCF_023715505.1 Neobacillus cucumis
CTTTGATGACTTGTAATTTAAACTCTTTGGAATGTTTTGTGCGTTTCATGATGTCAACCTCCTTGGTACATTAAGCAGTATAATAAATTTTACTCTTACTGTCCAAGTTCATTTTGGGGCTAATAAGCAATTGATTTTTTAAATAACCTTTGGCAGCGTGATATATTCTAATAGCTGATTTATAAGAGTTTGTGAAAATCTTGAAGTCATCTGCATATCTGACGATATACATTTGTTTGAGATTTGTTTTCTTTAACGCTCTTGTCTTACTATTAGGTGCATAAGAATGGTTTAGTTTTAAGCATTCCCATTGGTTAGCTATCCACCAATCTAGATCATTTAAAACAATATTCGATAGAAGAGGGGATAGGATACCTCCTTGCGGAGTTCCTTTGGTTGGAACACCTATGCCTTTTATTGGTGCCTTTAGCATTTTTGAAACAATGACTAAAACTCTTTTATCCCGTATACCTATACTGTATAATTGTTTAATTAATTTTGAATGGCTTACATTGTCAAAGAAACCTTTTATATCAATATCAATTACATGATGTAACTTCACATTATTGACTAAGAACTGACATCTAGCCATTACATGATGAGTTGACCTATTTGGTCTGAAACCGTATGAATGGTGATAAAACTTAGCTTCACAAATTGGCTCTAATACTTGTTTAAACATCTGTTGTATTAATCTATCTCTCATAGTTGGAATTCCTAATGGTCTTTTCTTTCCATTAGGCTTAGGTATTTCAACCCTTCGTACTGTTTGGGGTTTATAATTTATGAGTGATATTCGAATTTCTTCGATAAATTCATCAACATTTTCAATCTTGTATTGGTCAATTGTGATACTGTCAGTTCCAGCTGTTTTTGAACCTGTATTCGCTTTGATGTTTCGAAAGGCTAATAAGATATTATCTTTTGATATGATATTTTCATATAGCCTTAAACCCTTAGTAGCATTGTTTTTACTTCGCTCGTAAAGGTCATCAAATATGTCTTGCATATTGTAATATTCTGCATGTCGTAAAGCTGTACTCACCGATGGATTGTTTCTCCTTCCTTACGGAAAATCCCATCATCTTACTCGACCCTGTGAGTTTCATTCAATTGATTTGCGTTCAAAGAATAAGACTTGGGACCATCCCTCCACGCTCGTTACACGTTTCATTGGTACTATATCCCTACTTTCGCAAGAATAAAGTCATTTCGATGTTTATTTATCTTATAGACACCATCCCGATAGTAGTCGTTTTAAAAGTGGATGTTTCTTACTTACAACGTTCCGATTAATCTAGCTTTGCATATATCCTTAGGTGCTTACTTTAAGCCTGTCAACTCTATATCCTCATTAGTTAGATATTCCGAGGTTCCTATATACTAATCGTACTTTTCGGTGTTTGACACTGCATTTACAGCATACGTCTTTCGAGCGTATTAATTTCTAGACCTGTACATTTGCAAGTTCGTCAGTCCATTTGGACATTCTCACCTTAAATATTTTGTAGCATCCCGACCTATCATGAACCATATTCTGTTTAAGAACTTAGGTACATTTCAGCCGACTTCACCTAGCTTCATACACGTTCGGGCTACTACCATTCCGTGCATGTAGGAGTATTAGATAACTCGTTCCAGCTCAACATGACGGCTTTCATTCCGAGTTTCGATTAATCAGTTGTAATTGCCTTTCGGCAATCCTCCTATTTCGTGCTTTGACACTTATAAGGAAACGTTTCGCACAGTACATTTCTTCACAATCTTGCTTGTAATCATATGAAAGGATGAAGCCATTTTGACTTCATCCACATTATTACTATCTAACATTTTACTACCATCTTAAGGCTGAACATTTATCGTAATCGTAGGTATCGGGTTTTCAAAAGGAAGAGAAACGACTTTATCATCTGTAACTAACAAAAAGTGTACTTCTCCGCCATGATCAAATGTATAAGAGTTTCCTTCCCACAGTCGGTCGGAATTTGATGTATTCAGCGGAGCGCCACTATTCCAAGCATCCGAATAAATGCCGATAATTCCCTGTTCGAAGGCCGCTCTGGTTTTGTCGTCTGCAGGAATAAAGGAGATGGTTTGCCCAACACTCATGTTAAGAATATCCTGTCCTAACAAAACTATATCTTCATTTGGATCCAATTTAAAATTCACTTGGACAGCACCGTCTGGAGATAGATCGGAAGCTGATGTCTTTGAATCGACAAATTGTTCTTCATTAAACGATAACTCATGTGTTCCAAATTGCTGGTCCCCACTCACGACAATCTTCGTATCTTTTTGTTCAACAGACATTGAGTTAACATCAAAGGTCTTTTTTAGAGAGGTTTTCCCGTTTTCTCCAATGAGCAAAGTAATTACTTGGCCAAAACCTGTGCTTCCTCCCGTATCTGCTGCTACAACTGCTATTGCTTGTTTCTTTGAGGTAGATTTGAGAACGGCCATGGATTGGAATTCATAAAAAGGGAATTCTTCACCCGTTAGGATGTCTCCAGACCAATTAGCTGACCAATTTCCAACGGAATCTGATTGTAATACCACCACTTTCCCTTCTCTTCCCCATGCACCACCTTCCTTTTCCAACCCTACTACGACCACATCATGGTCAGGGTATTTGATTAACTGATTTAATTTTAATACCCACCCAGGGTAGAGCTGATCGACGGTCGATTGATTAAATATTACTGTTTTTTTGACAGCTGGAGTGGTTGCTTGGCTTGCCGTATTATTTTTGTTTTTTGATGGTGTTGCTTCCTTTTCGTCGTTCTTGTTGGCCTCTGTTGTTTGGGTATTCTTTTCTGTGTGTTTCCCATCTACGCTTGATGTATTTGAACAAGCTGTTACAAGAATCAAGATTACACAAGTGATCATTACTTTCATTAATCTCAAGGCACTACACTCCTTAGTAGTTTAAAATGTTGATAAAGGTAATCACCTAATACTTTGAACGTAGGTTCAAGCGTAATTATCAGAAATATCCTTTGAATCGCCTCTTATGTCCTGACTTCAAAGCTCCTCAGGTACCTGAAGGGCTTAATTTTGTGGGATATATCTTTACATTAAATAAGTCTCTTTTTTCCATCACGCTTTTTTCTAAATCTGTAAAAGCCACCGCCTACTAATGCCAATGCTACGGCACCGACGCCTCCGGTAGCCTTTAATTTATTTTGTTTGTCTTCGTATTCCTTGAAACCTAACTGATAGTGATGTTTGAATACTGGCTCTGCCTTTTTATATTTAGACGGTATTTCTAAATCTTCGCCTTCCTTACCTAATTGATAGGCTGCTTTTTTAATCTGATTGATTTCTTTATTAGATGCAAATCCTTCTTTATACCAGTCAGTAAATTTATCATTGTTTAATTTAGGATCCTGATATTTGAGCACAGTAAACGCAGCTTCATATCCTTGCTTAATGTAACTTTCCTTTAATTCACTTTGCCCCTTTTCGTACCCCTCTTGATACGCCTCGACGTACATTGTCTCCACATTTTCAGGAGGAGAATTTACATCTTTTTTCCCGTCACTGTAACCTTGTTCCTTAAGTTGCTTCTTCTTTTCTTCCACTCTTTCAGCAACAGCTTTATTAAATCCATCTTCAAAAGATTTTTTTAATCCCGCATGAGATGCGTAGGCAGCAGGAATCACAATTTTATCTTGTTTTTTTCCTAAGGCATAACCGTCATTAGTTGCCTTTGTTTTTGCAGATTCAATTTTTTTCTTACCCTCTTCATATCCTTTATTGTAACCAACAGCATATCCAACTTTAAATGCCTCGCTACCATTGGCTTTTGACATGTCGCTTGGTTTTTCTTGGTAACCATCATTAAGTCCAGCAGGATATCCAGCTTGTTCTCCATTGGCGTTGTCTTTTTCTTCTTGGAGTTGAGCTTTTTGCAGAGGGCTGTTATTAATCAAGGTCAAATCATATCCATATGGAGCCTCACACGGTATTCCATCATCTACTTGGCCATTTCCCCAACCATCCAGATTTTCCGGATCGTAAGTAGCAGAATAACCTTTAGAATTCCAATATGCAATCATATCATCATACGTTGCAAAATCGGTGCAATCTTTGTCATTAATATTAATGCTATTACTTGAAGAGCTGCTTGAAGAACTACTGCTGGAGTTTGATGTTGTACCACCCCCGTTGTGATAGTGATACTCCCCAGTACTAAGTCCCCAGTTACCACAATTGGTTCTGCAAGTATGCCCCCCATTTGAATCAGTTCTTCCTGGGTGTGCATAAGCCATTGAACCAAACAGAAAAGTGAATAAAAATCCAAATAAAACTATTTTCTTCCCCATATTACTCCCCCTTTTTTTCTATTATTTTCTCTATATAAAAAACAGTAGAGGGCTCCCTACTGTATAAGCATTATGTTTATGTAGTTCAAAAGACACAGTATGTAATCTCTATCATTCTTACATATCTTCCACTAAATAACAATTGTTTTTACACTAAAAACCGATAAATTACTACAATGAATCTACAGTAATTACTGCTAAAAGAATAGAGAGAAATCCAGTCATTATGACTGTACTTCTCTCCAGTATTTAAGGAGTATGCATAATTAATATTAATAAACAATCGCTACAAAAGTTAATAAAAAAACATACCTGCACCAATTTTTACTGATATTATCAAGGTTTCAGTATTATTTACGACTGTTGGACTCAGTACAATTCTTAACATTTTTCAATCTTTGTAGCATTCTCTTCATACCACAAATATAACCGCCGTGTATGCCACTTTTCCGCAGCGGCTTTTCTTCGTACAGATTGATATGGGACCCCAAACATTTCGCTGATTACTTTTAACGAAATTTTACTGTGATGACCCGCTTCTATAAACTTGGTTTGAATAATACACCAATTGTATTTTCTCTTCAAAATATCCCCTCCTTAGAGGAATGGCAATTTTAGAGTAATTTCCCTCAGAATTAACCAAATACGACAATTACTAATTCTTTCACTACCTCGTACTAACCATATACAGAGATCCCACGCCAATGGTAATGATGATCATCGTTTCTAACTTTACCTTCTGCATAGTGTATACATGTTACTAATAAATTGGGATAAAGTTAAACTGTTATTTCTTCTTTTAATCTTGCGAATATGTGCGCTATAAAGTCAATTGTTCAGCCATCCCTCGGCATTTTTTTACCTCATATACGAACATTAGTTTCTATTTATATTATAACATATTGAACCAGAAGGGCAGGAAGGTGACAGAACCCGAAATACAAATCTGCTTCATTCTTCTTACACCTCAAAAATTTTTTCTCATCTCGAGCCTTGGAAATACTTAGATTTTACAGTGTTATCCTCAAAAACTCAACCAACTGGATCAGGTAAGACCACAACGCTTTATTCCCTGCTAAATGAAACAGCACACCTCTTTCATCGCAATGTCATCACACTTGAAGATCCTATTGAAAAAAACTATGACTCTGTCCTGCAAGTTCAAGTAAATGAAAAAGCTGGCGTGACCTATGCAGCGGGTCTAAAAGCGATTCTCCGGCATGACCCCGATATCATCATGGTTGGTGAAATCAGGGATGCTGAGACCGCTAAAATCGCAGTGAGAGCAGCACTCACCGGACATTTAGTTTTATCCACTATGCATACACGTGACGCAAAAGGGGCCGTATACCGTCTCCGTGAATTTAGCGTGAACTGGCTAGAAGTCGAGCAAACCTTGATTGCTGTTACAGCTCAAAGATTAGTAGAACTAACTTGTCCCTATTGTGAAGGAGATTGTTCACCGTTGTGCCATACCTATAGCCGATGGAAGAGAGCAAGTGTTTTTGAACTCCTATCCGGCCGAAACTTAAACAATGCCATGAAAGCAGCCAAAGGTGATACGTTAAAAACCCATTACCGGACATTAAAAGAAGTGATTAACAAGGGCATTGCTCTAGGTTACATTCAAGAATCCGAATATGAACGGCTGGTGTATGAAGATGAGCCGTCATAAATGGCGTGTAAATGAACAAGCCAAGTTCTTAAAAAGAACAGGGGACTTACTTTTACGGGGATATCCAATTGCGGAAGCAATTGAGTCCATAGCATTGCAATTGCCATCCAATCGAAAGGAGGAATTATATGGTTGTTTAGTAGAGTTAAAGCAAGGCTCACCTTTTCATGTCGTATTGAGCAACCTTGGTTTTCAGAAAGATTTGATCGGTTATGTCTATTTTGCAGAACAGCATGGAAGTTTTGCTGAAGCACTCCTGGAGGGTAGTGAACTAGCTCTATTAAAAGATAAAGATCTACAAAAACTTTTAAAACTTCTGCAATATCCATTACTCTTAATGTTTATCACTGGGTTTCTATTTATTTTTATTGAAAACACCTTATTGCCTAGATTTACAACGCTGTTTGCCTCACTTGGACTTAAGGAAAATTTCTTTACTAAAGTCCTATATGCGTTTGACCATTATTTTCCGATAGCTATTGGGGCTTTTCTTCTCATCCTCTTCTTGACAGCTGTCTATTATTTATTTGCATTTCGTAAACTCTCGATCCTCAAGCAAAGGGCCCAGCTTGTTCGCATTCCCATTGCCGGCAGCATCCTCAAATTATTGTTCACACACTACTTTTCCATTCAATTAAGTTTCCTATTATCCGGTGGCATATCCGTCTCTGAAGCCCTTTCACTTTTTGAAAATAATAAAAAACAGCTATTTTACAGTCGAGTAGCCGCGGATATTAAAGCCAAACTTGTAACCGGAGAAACATTAGAAACTATTATTGCTTCCTTTTCATTCTTCGAGAAAGAATTCCCCATGATTATCAAACATGGCCAAGAAAATGGAAAATTAGAGCAAGAATTACTTTTTTTCAGTAAGCATTGTGTCAGCCGTATGGAGGAAAAGATCGAAAAGAGTTTAAAAACTATCCAGCCTATTTTGTATATATTTATAGGATGTTTAGTGGTTTCTATGTATTTAGCTATTCTGTTACCAATGTTCCATCTACTTGATGGAATCTAAAAAATGGAGGTTTTTAAAATGAGGAAAACTGAAAAAGGATTTACATTAATTGAAATGATGATTGTTATGTTAATAATTTCTGTTTTGCTGATGATTACTATTCCGAACGTGGCTAAACACAATTCAAATATCAACAATAAAGGATGTGAAGCCTACGTGAAGATGGTCCAAGCTCAAGTTCAATCCTACCAAATGGAAAAAAATAAAATTCCAACACTTGGGGAATTACAAACAGCAGGCTATTTAAGGGATGTCAAAGGCTGTCCGAATGGTCAAGAGGTGGCGATCGATTCGGAAGGTAATGTTACTGCTGCAGCAAAAACAGAATAATCATAAAAAAATGAACAGATATCAAAAAGGCTATACATTGGTTGAGTCATTACTTGTACTATCCATGTTCATGATTATTTCCTCTATCACAGTGTTTACTCTACAACCGCAACATTTTGTATTGGAAGATGAGGCCTTCATTTCACAATTTAGGTCGGATCTCCTCTACACACAACAATATGCTATTTCTCACCAGTATGAGGTATCCATAGTGATAAAGCCCGATCAATACAAATACTATGTAATTGGAAAGGCAAATCGTCCGCCTATAGTAGAGCGAAATTACTCCACCAATATTACTATTACCGAAGGATCGATCCCCCTCTATTTCAAATTCCTGCCTGATGGTAAAGTCAATAAATTTGGCTCCTTTTTTATTCAAACTAAGAAAAAAAGATATCGGGTGACCTTTTTAATTGGGGAGGGAAGGTTTTATGTTACGGAGCAATAAGGGTTATTTCCTTCTGGAATTACTGCTGTCACTTTCAACCATGTTAATGATCTGTCTATTCTTACTCCCCTTATTAATGGAGTTGAGAGACCAGACCAGTAAATTAGAAATAGAGCGAACGGCACAAAGATTTATGTATCAAGAACTGAAAGCAAAAATAATTGATAGCCGTACAATTTCCAATTACGCCGTTATTCAAAATAATATTGAATATAAAATTATCTGGGTGAATACTAGTCCGGCGGGTCAAAAGGAGGTGTGTGTAAAGGTTGAAAAGAATTCATTTCATACGGAGGCAAATTTTTGTGGTGTTCTCGAATGAAAGAGCCTTTACCTTAATTGAGGTATTAATTGCTTTTTCGGTCTTTTCCACAATTGTATTTTTTATGGCACCTATTTTTCAAATCCTCCTTAACCAAAAAAGTGCGCAAATGGACTTGCAGGGAATGGAATGGGAAGTTTTTTGCAGTCAAGTAACAAAAGAAATTTCCACAGTGTCTCATGCCGAGGTTCTTTCAGGACGGTTGATTTTAACAAAAGGTTCAGAAACCATTCAATATGAAAAGTATGATTCGAACCTTAGACGAAGAGTAAATTCCACCGGACATGAAATCATTCTTCAAAATGTTTCACAATATTCATTTTCAGTCGTAAACAATGCTGTGAAAATTACCGTAGTAGATATATGGGGAAAAGAATATTCAGTTATTGCCTTCTCCTTCTTACAATGGAATACAAGTACATGAAAAAGCATGAAAGTGGTTTTACCTATCCCCTAACCTTATGCACCTTACTCCTATTCCTGATCTTTTTCTCGATGAATATTGAGCAATTATTATCTGAACGGAAAATGACAGGTGAAACTACGGAAATTCTTAAGCAGGAATATTATTTCTTGTCTTCTGCCAAAAAAGTAGAATCGCTATATCAATCCCGTGGTATCATACCTGCTAAAGGGACATTTATGTATGTAAATGGAACAATGGATTACCGGGCGGAGACTCCTACTGCCTATATACAAATTGTGGACTTCACACTCGTTCTTCGTTCTCGTGAACCTATAGTGGGTTATGGATATTTTGATACACGTTCCAAAACGATGATTAAATGGGAAGAAGCCAAATAAACGGTATGAATTTATAAAAAATGGACATAATGTAGGTGTAAAAAGGCAGGTGTGTCCATGAAAACAAATGATTATGTTAAATATATGACCCAAACGATTGTAAAATATGTTGATCAGCCAAAGGAAGAACGAAAACGAAACCGGATGGAGAAAAAGCAAACGAAAGCAGATTTCTGGTACCGTTGGTTTGGTATCCTCCCCTATATACTTTATTCTGAAATAAAGAAAAAACGAAGATTTAAGTAGCGGTATTTATATATCGCTTCTTTTTTCGTCAAATAAATACCTAGTTCTTCTATTGACAAACGAAGAAACTACTTCAAATTAGAAACTTTTTTTATTTTGTTAGGAAAAAAGACAAGAATTGTGAACATTTTCTAAACATATAGTGTTAACATTGTTAACTTCATTCCTTTGTTATTTCGCCTGTATTATAATGGAGTAAATTATGGGGGTTCGAGGTGAACAGTGATGGAACAAACATTAAAAATAACAAACGTTTTGTCAGATCCAACACGGTACTATATTTATCAATACATCACCAAACGTCATCAAGAAGTTACAGTTCAAGAGGTAGCTGAAAATTTTAATATCCATCCAAATTTTTAGCCTTCCATCAAGGTAAATTAGAGGGTTTTAAATACAGTTCTGTCTTTAGTATAGCATTCCAATATTGTTAACTTCAATTACTAAAATGTATCCGCTGAGGTTAACAATCATAACCAGTTGCAGATACCCTTCTTCATTTTCTAAAGCCCAGAAAAGTAATTGTTGCACACGTTAAAATACTGTCAACTAAGAAGTTTTTCTTATCCTTTACACGGTACTGTTTTTTACATCTGATTGCAGGAGTGGTACAGCTACTACGCAATTGAACTTAAAAACCATTGTTTTTGGTGAAAACCACCCCCCTATAAGCACAAAAGACACTCTTTTGAGTGCCTTCCTCTTACCTAATACCTTCCCTATCCAACAATCTATATATTGTACCTGTGCCTACTTTAAACGTTGTACGAATATCATTAATAGACTTCCCTTGCTTATAAGCTTCTATGATTGCTTTCATTCTTTGTTCTTCTTTTCCACCCTCTACTAACTTTGTTTTTCTCCCTTTGAATTTCCCTTGACTTTTGGCTATCTCGATTCCTTCCTTTTGTCTTTGCTTAATCATTTTACGTTCAAACTGTGCCAGACCTGAAAAGATTGTGAATAGAAACTCGCTCATTGGATTGTCATCAGATAAGTCTAACCACTTATCTGTTATAGATTTTAGTCCAGCACCTTTACTCTGAATGATTTCAACAATTGTAAGCAGGTCTTTTGTAGAACGGGATAAGCGACTAATTTCATGAATGATTACCATATCACCCGCTTTAAGTTCTTCTAACATTCTTTGTAGTTCTGGACGATCCATTGAAGCACCACTTAGCTTTTCAATATAAAAATATGTACAACCAGCTTCCTTCAAGGACTTCTTTTGTCGTGCAATGTTTTGGGATTCACTACTTACACGTATATAGCCCACTGTTTTCAATTTAATCCACTCCATTACCGTTCTATTTAATAATATTTTATTAACAATTTCGGTAATAGTCAAACGGTAATAATTAGAGGTCATGGAACCCTTGATATGATTTACTTCCCTTTTGTTCCTGTTCATTACCGTTTAACTGTAGTCTATCGGTAAAACAGGAAACTATCTTCTACGATTAATTAACCAATGGATACATAAAAAAGCTTTACTTCTACTTGAAGTGAAGCCTCCGTTACTTGAATAACGCATCTATTCGTTTTTTCTCTTGTTCAAACAAATCGTTATACATATCCAACTTCGTGTTATGCCTCAAATGTTCTGCAAAATATTTTGCTTTATAATATTTGTTATAACCGTTATGTTGATTTTCGATATTGACAAAAGCAGTTTCTAAATCAGTATTATTTTTATACCATTTTAGTCCATCGTCTATAAAGGATTTACTAATATCTAATATTACTTCATCAATATTAGACCCGTCTTGCTCAACCCACCAAATATCATTTCGATTTCTTTCAGCTGGGTTATCAAAATGATTAATGTAATTAGATTGGTCAAGCTTACAATATAACTGTTCTTGAAGATGGCATTGGTGCTGTCTAGGAAGTAATTCACCATTAGTACCTTTTTTCATTTCACCTTCTTCAGGTGGTACAAAGACATAATATATTCCAAGACCAATCTGAATAGACATAGGTGACCAACCTGTAACATCGGAGAAATGCTTTCCAACAGCACCTATTTCTAATACCCATATACATTGGTCCATCCAACACCAATTATTTCTTGTATTTACTTTATTGAAGCCATTTTCTTTTAATATAGGAGATAAAATTTTTCGAATTACTTTATTAATCTCAGGAGAACCAATCATTGTTATCCACCTCTAAAATCCCTTTATACCACTATTATAAATCCATTTCTTATTGAACTAAACTGTAAAGACAATAAAAAAGGACTGCCGAAACAGTCGATCTGCGTGAATACAGATAGCTAGGCTTGAAGTTGTCGCTCCTCCTCCCCTGTGTCAAAAGCGTTCCTGCATGATACAGAAACGCACTTTACCATCATTTTATATCCCACAATGGTATAAATAACAATCGCCATTGGCTATATGTAATGTCATTGATATGATTTTTTCAAATAGCTTAATTACTTCATCTCGGTTGAACACTAACTTCTCGTACGTGCCTAATATTTCATCATTTTCGTCATAAACAAATTCTCCAGTAAGTTCAAGTGTAGTTGGGGCATTTTTAAATAAATCTCTCCAAGAGGAAAACACTCTTTCTAGTGTTGGAAAAGAATGCTTATCAAAAAGTGTAACACCATGATAATTAAGACCCAGACCAGTTGGAGTTCCCGACAATGCTGGATTTTTACTAGGTATCCATTCTAAAGAATCAAAAATATATAGGATCAAATTGTCATGGATAACCTCACTATCAATAACACTGTTGTTGTTTTCCCTATGCACCCAAAAATCTTTTACATCAACGGTGTTCGGAATTAGGTAAAATTCATGCTCAAGACCCATGCTTTCCTCCCTCCTTAAAACAAATGATTTTTCATACAGATAGGTAAGGGTTTGAAGTTACCTCTTCCTTTACTTAGTGCAAAAAAGCGATCCTGCTTGTAACATGAACGCATCTATTAGATGATAGTCAAAACTCTAAACCAGCATACAACCTTGCTGAAGTAGAAGGAGAGTACCTCACTTTATATTTAGTACCAAGTTCCTTCTTGACCTTCTCAGTAAGTTGTTGACCTAGCAAATTGAACTTACTTTCCATTTCAATTCCGTTTGGGCGTAATGTATCTTTACTCCAATCAATCCACCTACCGTACATCATTCCCCATCTCATAACTTCTTCTTTTAATTCATCCGTAATGGGAACTTCTTCAATATCAAAGTTACAACCACATTGATTGCACCAAATCGGGTCAGTATCAACATCACCTTCAACTTTCAAATCAAAAGTTTTTTTATCCTCACAAAAACACCGCAAAAGGACACACTCCTTTATTGAGACTGATTTCACACTTTTATTTTAACTAACCCATAAGCACAATACAAAAAAGCGTTCCTGCCTGTTACAGAAACGCAGTTATTTGCACCGAAAGCTTTAGGAATCTGCATACCATTTTCAACAGGCTTATCACTGCCTTTTTTCCGTTAAACATTCTTCCTCGGGTTTCATTTTTATCAGTTTCCACTTGCCATTCCCTACATTTCGAAATTGAGCAATTTCTACGTCAGTTCCATTCGTTAATGTGAAAAAAATCAAGCAATAATCCGCTCCATCATTGCCCCGAAAATATATATTTTTTACATAACCATCTTTCACTGTCGGGTATCTTTTTTGAATCAGCTTGCACCAACTTCCGTATTTCACTTCAACAACTGATTCCGCATCATGACTCCATCCATGATAAGGAGCACATAGAAAGTCTTCTTCAATCTTACTCAAGTCAGAAATTCGATACCCATCGTTTTCATTAACAAGCTGGATAAATCCGTAATAATACCCAAAATACTCTGCTTTTTTTTCCAGAGACCCTTCAATCGTTTCGATTTCATAAAAAAACCTTATGCCATGTTTTCTATCTGGCACTCTACATAGCTTTATCAAACTCGTATGCCCTACACCAGCAAACGAATGAAAATAGTTTTCATAAGTTAGTTTTCTTTGGTACTCTTCGGACAGAAAATTAAAAGCAATTGGAAATGGAGTACGTGCCTGACCAACCGTTCCGCAACTTCTCCCACCCAAATTTTCAGCTTCACGTAAGACGCTAAAATAGTTAATAAGAGTTTCTTCGGGGGTTATAGTCAATTCAGAAGGTAATTTGATTTGGTCATGTGTTTTTTCAGAAAAAAGTGAATAGAACTCCGAAGTGTCAAATCTTAAATTTAAAGCTGGCAAGCAAGATGGACGAAAATATTGTTGATGATAAGTGGCTTTTTCCATTTGATCCCGTTGAAACACATTCATCACCCCTCATACAGTTTATGGGTGAACGAAACATATTGCCTTCAAATTCAAAAAATAAGATGTAATGTAAGTGAAAAGGAGATACTCCTTAACATTCCATCAAGAGCCATTCTGAGCGTCTGTGACGTTGTACTATAGACAAAATAATTCTTCTAACCGCCATTATCACAATAAGAAAACAGCATTACCCCATTGTTGAAGGTAATGAACTTGGTTGGTTGAACAGGAGTAATTAGGCTCTATTCCTGTTTAATTACTTTTTTGGCTTCTTTCTCTATCGTTACTATTAATGCAACCTTTGTTAAGTTTGAAATATTATCTCCATATCGAAAATCATCAATCATTTCGCTAATCTTATACCACTCTTCTAGATCATCAGGATAATCAAGTTCACGAACAACTTCATATATCTTATAGGCTAAATCAATAGCATTATTTTCATCTTCTTCAAGAATCCTTTTTGCTATCTGCAGAATGTAATACTCAGCACACTCCTCAAATGATGGTTCTTTCAAATTTAATTCCCTTAACACCCTTCTAAAATAATCTTCTACCTCAAAAATATTAAGTGGTTCTCTTAGAGATGAAAGTATGTTTAAAGAAAACGAATCATTATCATTTTCCAACATTTTCAAAGCCCAATTAACATAATCAAAAGGGGCGACATCATCTTGATATATCTTATAAAACAAAATAGGAGTGTCCATTTAACTTCATCCTTTTTTAACTATTCTTAACCCTCTCCATAAAAAGGCTTATAACTAAAATTCTTCATTATGAAATAAAACACCTTCTTCGATTCAAGTCAGTTAGTTGAAAAATCACATGCCAAATCACACGTAGAATCATCTCAATTGACTAATTCCGAATAGATTCACATGTAAACATAATATAGTGGATCGTGGGGGCAAGGCATTACCCATTGTTGAAGAAATGTTCGATTAGCTTTCTAACGAAAAGTCAATTATGCTTTAATGCGTACAATCGTTGTAACGTATCTGATAGAACATCGTGTTTACGTTCTAATTCAGTAAGTTCAACTTTGATTGTTTCAATACTTTTTAATAACATTTCATTTGGCATCGTTCCCTTCATTGCTTCAATTAGATGAAATGCTTCCGCTTGGACTTCAAAATTACCAGTTATCAAATGATGAATTAAAGAATCAAGATGTGCTGAACAATCAAACGGTTGAAGAGAATAAAGAAGAGTTCCCCTATATCCCAAAGTCTTAGGATCGTTAATCATATCTATTATTGGTTTTACTACTTCATTGCCACCAATATCACTTAGGCAAATTGCAATTTGATTTCTTATTTGATGGCTATTTGTCCTTTTTAAAAATTCTATAAGGAGCGGAATCTCTTCTTTGAACTTTTCGTTTTCAACTACATCTAACAAATTCTCCACTTCTTTTAAATCATCATTTTCTAATGCCTTTCTTAATAACTGGATGTCCATTCCTTTTAACCTCTCCTTTAACGATATAAAAAAGGACTGCCGAAACAGTCGATCTGGTGTGAATCTAAGCATCAGCATCAGTTAATTGAAGAACTTAGTGATTAAATTGTTTACGGATGTTCTCTTGTCTGAGCGTACAAATCAAGCATATACTCTTTATTATTTTCTGCACCTTCTTCATCAAGTTCAAGGTCATCAACCCATTGATAATAATGTCCCAACTCGTGAGCGACAGAACCAAGAATAGAAGCAAGTGCGTTATCTTGACCAATTTCCTCTACTAATTCTAAGTAGTCACCAGTAGCAACTCTAATATAAGGCTCTTCACTTTTGTCAAAAGGAGCAAAAAATGTAGCAGATACTAATTCTTTAGAAAACTTATTTTTAATTTGATAATCTTTCTTTAGATAAACAACAACTCGGATGGGAAATTCAAATTCTCCCCTTAACCACGTTGCAAATTCTAGACAAGACCTTCTAACTTCTGGATGAATCCCTTTGTCACACCTTATTCTTAAACCATCTCTTGGGTGGTCTTGTTTCATTTAATCACCCCAAATACCAATTACACTTTAATTCCACTAAGAAAACCTGTTTTCCTTCTTCCGCACATTGATAGTTGAAACATCATACGACCATTCACACGTAGAATCATCTCAATTGAGAGGTTTTTGAATAGATTCGCACGTGAATATAATAGTGTGGATCGTGAGGGCAGAATACTCTTCTTTGATAAAACTTCTATTTTATGTAGAAAACCCCCATCGGAAATGGAGGTTTAATCTTTTTGCTTTATGTTTGAAATGCTTGATTAGCATTATATATGTTTTTGTGTTTATATAAGGTTAATCAAAAATTCCAAAACCCTATAATCAATTATTTAAAGTTGTAACCATAATGTTCTTGAAGCTTTTCATATGCATCTACATATAGACCTAGAAACATCAATTTCTTATTTTTAATCCATTCGGAATCATCAAAATTAATGATAACCTGCTTCTCTTTTCCACCAAATTCATCTAAAAATTTGTTATTTTCCTTTATAGCATTGTTCTGTCTACCCTGTGCTAATTCAACAACATATTTATCTCTTGCTTCATGAAACTGTTTACGATTTTTCAAATGATATTGCAGTTCATCACTGTTGTACAAGTCAATTGCCCCACGATTTTCCTTTTTCTCCAGCCAACGTTTAATAGGATTATCGCCTGCTTGTAAATATAATGTATGTGCTTCAAATGTTCTTAATAAATTTAACTGGCATCCAATTTCATCTGTAATTTCATATAATAATTTATCATGTTCTAACCAGTATTCTTTTACATCTGATTTATTACGGTAACGATTAATTTCCTTTAAAGATAGGTGTTTAAATTTTGGTGACTGTTGTAACTTCCTTCTCATTTTTGCAACTTTATCAATAACATATGGTGTTAATTCAACATATTCAGAATATCCATTTTCATCTTTACGTTTTCCAATAGTATGTTTGTTATGTATGATTAACTTTGCATCCTCTAATTTTTTTATGTATCCCATAAAATGATTTGTTAATCTAGTAATCTCTTTATCAATATAATCATATACAACTGTTTGTGTGATTGTATCTATGACTTTTTTTTCCTTTAAGGTAGCAATTTCATTCATCAAAAAATCATGGTTATACTTTGCATTAGTAGCAGTGTAAAGTTCTTCTGGAATGAAACGAAAATCAAATAACAATTTTGTTGTGGTCGTTGGTACACTAATATTTGATTTAATTATTCGTTCTAAAATCATAATAGGAAAACCTTGTTCATAATTCACTGGTAATTGCCCCTCCCCATTGAACTTTCGTTTATCTTCACGTTCTACCATTTCTTCACGTTCATCGCCAATAAAGTATTTTGTTTTTTTACCACCCTTACCTTCAATTTTAACTTCTTCATAAATTTGGTTTAAATCTTTTACAAAACGATTAAACATATTTTGTTGTAGCCTTCCATTTTTGATTAAGTGTTTTTTTATAACCTCATCACCTTTAAACATTACAATTTCTTCTTGGCTGTATTCTGTCAACATTTTACTTCTTAAACTCCTTTTTTTAATTTTTTTGATACAAAATCGATTAATAGATAATTAATAAATTATATATAGGGCGATTTTGTATCATTTTCAAGTATCAATTATGTACTTTGTCACACTCGGAAAGTACCAAACGAGTGATTAATTTCTAGTATGTATGTTAAGCGACTTTGCGTACTTTGGTCGCAACAATGCGAAATCTGTGACAGCAGTTTTGCATTGCTTGTCAAAGTACATGACCAACAATTATTATGTATGTATTGCATAACTTAACCTCTACTCTATGACATTCCCTCACCTCCCAAAAAATGAAACAGATTGATACTAAAAGCATCAACCTGTCAACTTATTACTCTTAAATTATATCATATTTTTTCGCTTTTGTCGAATTTTATATTACATTATCTATTGATTTTTATTGGAAAGTATGGTATTAAGAATACCTTTTTGTAGACCGTTTTTAAATGTTTCATTTTGTTGTAGATGAAGAAGTTACCAATGGAGTTCAGTGAGAGTGAGGGAACAGGAAGTAGTGCAACGGACTTGCAACCACATGCTCATCAGTTTTGGCACTCCATATTTAGGTTGTTTATGTTCTTTTGACAAGAATCTTTTGTTGTGCTTCAACATCAACTAACGCTCCCATTTAGCTATTCTAACCGTAAGTGGAAGCCATTTTTCAACTCTTGTTCACATGGATAATCAGAAGGCTATTGATCGGAAAACAATCCCTCCCACTCTTCATCAGAGAGTAGTCTTTCACGGTATTTTAAGTCATTAGGTATATTCTTATTTATTAAGCATTTATTTTCCAAGCAGTCCAAATACAATGCCAATTGAACTAACGCATAATGCTCAAAATCACCCTCAGCATCTTCAAACGAAACATACTTTTCTAGAAACGGCATCGCATCTTCTAATTGTTCATACGCCCATTGCTTATCACCTTCGCTTGCAAAATCATAATTTAGATAGCTGATTTTCTCCAAATTATAACCATATTTCCTTCGTTCAACACTTTCACTATCTGGATCATATAATTCAATGTATATTGATGTTTCAACGTTTCTTTTAGGATATAACAATCCGTTATTTTCCAATCCCTCATAACTCATATTTTGCAAGCTATTATATTCAAATTCGATTGCATATTTTAAAGCGTTGAGATATAAAACCATCTTAATTTCGTTTTTGGGGTTCGATAACTTTAGTTTAAATAAATTTAAAATGGAACCAAATGGACTGTAATTTGAACCGTATCGTTCACTCCGTTCTGTGTCTAGATTTCTTAGATAATCAATATAATTGTCAAACTCTTTTTCTTTTTTTATTGGTCTATCCTTAAAATCAGAAATAACCTGTTTGTGATATTGGTCAATTGCATTTGTTATTTCTGCAACAAACTCTAATCTCGTTTTAACGTATTCAAATATTTGTGAAATGTATATCCCAACTCTTTTATGATCACTTCCATCCTTACTTGTGTAAACAACTGCGTAAATATCACAAACATCTTTTCTCCATATTCTTCCGTCATTCCAAGCTACAAAAGGGCTACATTCAAAATCGTTATCTTGATACCTTTTGTGTCGGCTTGTTTCTACTGGATGCACTGAACATAAAGATCGCAAATATTCAAAATACCTCTCATCTGTTCCTTCCCCATCCTCGCCAACTTGATTAAAAATATCGGTCGACTTTTTAATTTCATCATCGGATACATCAAAAATTTTTGCCAGTTCTTTTACACAATCCACAACCACAGACGCATTATTCATAAAGTCATAAAAATCAAAAGCACTTCTACTGTGCTTTCCAGTATTTAATTTAAGTCCATTTAAGTAATCAACAGTATCGTCAAGCCTGTCCATAATAGCACAAATTTTATCCCATGCACGGTGTTCTTCATTTTTTTTGCGATAGAATCTTTTATTATAAGTGATATTTTGCTCCTCGTTCACTTTATCTCTTAATATTTTTAGAACCTTAGTGTAAACGAGCACAATATTTCAGTTATTCATTTTCACTTTAGTCCAGAAAAAAATCTGAAATAATTTGCTTGTTTTTTCATTTTAATTCAGATTGTGAAAAATCTTAATCAAATTATTTCAGCTTAA
>NZ_JAMBOH010000052.1 GCF_023715505.1 Neobacillus cucumis
TAGTGGATTTGGACGGGTTACCACCTGACTTATTCATTATAAAGGACTTTTTCTTTGCACAAAATAAAATTAGTGAAGATTTAGAGTGTTTTTAATATTGAAATTTAATTAACGCAACACTAGTGATGAAAAGATTAAAAATTATTTTCTGAAAAAGCTTCTATTTAAATCAAAAAATATTGCTAATGCTCCAAAAGAAATATATACCGTAACACAAGGTGAGTGACAATGTGGGAAATTCCACTGTTTCCACTGAAACAATTACCGTGAAGCATGACAATTCCAGTAAGTAAAATGGATAAAAGCAGTGATACGCATACTATCACTGCTTTTATTATTTATTAAAATTAGAAAATTGTATGCCCCCAACCAGCCTCAATCATGTATCTACAAGTAGGGGCAACCTTGACTTATTATTCCAATCAAACGAATATATGAAAAAAATGTAAAACAATTTTACACTAATGTTATAGTGAAAAAATGGTTTTGATTGGAGCATTCCTGTAATGAAGAAATTTGAGGTTTGAAAGAAGAAAAGTCCTCTTGGTAGAATACGAGGTGTCCGGTAGCTGCGCAGCGACAAGGACCCTTAATGATTACCAAGGAGGACTCAAAATGAATTATAACCAAAATCGAAAAATATCTCAAATTACTTCTTCAACTCTCATCATTGGTGTTGATATTGCTAAACACAAACATGTAGCCCGGGCTCAGGATTTCAGAGGAATCGAATTTGGGAAATCCCTCACCTTTGAAAACAAGGAACATGGCTTCCAATCTCTTGAACAGTGGTTCCAGTTTCTTTTAAACAAATACGACATGTCTGATGTAATCATTGGAATGGAGCCAACTGGCCATTATTGGCTAAATTTAGCCTATTATCTTAAGGGCAAAGGTATTAAGTTCGTAATCGTAAATCCGATGCATGTTAAGAAAAGCAAAGAATTAGACGATAACTCCCCAACGAAAAATGACGTAAAAGATGCAAAGGTTATTGCGCAATTAGTTAAAGACGGAAGATACGCCGAACCAAACCTGCCAGAGGGCATTTATGCCCAGCTTAGGGAGGGCATGAAATTACACGATCTTCTCTCATCTGACCTTCAATCAGCGCAAGGGCAAGTTCATAACTGGATTGACCGGCATTTTCCTATCCATTAGGTTATTATTCTAGTTTTAGCATATAAAAGATGAAGATTAATAGCTTTCAATAAAGGGGCGATTGTTCAATAGGTGCAGTCGCTTTCCTTGTTCTGATTGGTGGTTTAGTTGAATAATGACCCCAGCTTCTGAATAATACAATAAAAAGGAAATCCAATAAAACGGGAGTGTTGTACCTTGAATGTACTGGTTACTGGTTCGTCAGGACAACTAGGTTCCACTTTGATTAAGCAGCTAAACGGTTCTGATTATCAAGTTAAACTAACTTCAAGAAAAAAACCAGAAGGAATCGAACATTTTGAATGGGTTTATAGCGATTTATTGACTGGTGAAGGCATAGAAGAAGCAATTAAAGATATAGATGTAATCATTCACGCAGCAACAAGCCCGATTAAAAATTCAAAAATGGTGGAGGTTTCAGGTTTTAAGGAGTTTATAGGGAAACTGCATCACATAAAACATTTTATTTATCCGTCCATTGTTGGGATTGATGAAATACCATTTAAGTATTATCAGCAAAAATATGAAGCAGAAAATTTGTTGAAAAATAGTTCAATTCCTCATACCATTGTCCGTGCCACCCAGTTCCACCATTTTGTAGAAAATATATTTATATCTAAACCTCTATTTAAAAGATATATTATTCCGGGAAACGTTAAATTTCAAAGTGTGGATGTTAGTGAATTTGCCAATCATCTAATAGGTTTAGTGGATAAAAATCCACAAGGAAGAGCAGATGATTTTGCTGGGCCAGATATTATGACTTTAAGAGAAATGGCTGAACTGAAAATCAACATAAATAATGAACCAAATAAAGTTTTAAGCATTTCTTTACCAGGAAAACTGCACAAATCTTTCTCTGAGGGTAAAAATACAAATCCTATACGAAAAATGGGGAACATTACATTCGAGGAATATCTACTTAATAAGATGGTTTAAAGATTTTGAAGGGAGGTTCGAGGCAACCTTTTATTATACCTTTAAATTGTGTGAATCACTTCACTTAAACAAACGGGGGCAAGAGATAAAAAATGGTAGGCTGCGAGATCCGCTAACGGGAGTACAGTTCAAGAAGGAACTTCTGTAAGATACGCCATACACTATGACCGCTGAGGAAATGGGTTATCAAAAGTATTTAGACAAATGGAAAAAGCAAGAATTTTTTTAATCTTAATCAACCTAACTGTGTGCAATAGTTATAATTAGCTGCCAGTGTGGTGGCTTTTTCTTCTTGTACTAACTGGCAATTTAGTTGAACAATCGTAATTAGTTTTTTTAGACAATCCGGACAGTTTGTTGAAGAGTTAAAGTACCTGTTGGCAGATAATTATAGGAAGTAACGCATTTCTTAAATAAAATTAGTCCATAATATAATGGCTGAAAATTTATTGTAATAGGATGTTGTAAATGTACATTTTTGTACGCATGTTGTTATGGGTTCTTGCTGCATGGCGTTGGGGAGATTGGCGGAACTGGAAGGAATATCAGTCCACCTTTCTCTTTGTCATTCTGCTGGACCTTTTATATAACTTTCTTACATATAATTATCCGTTGTGGGTATATGACCCAACCGATATTATTCCAAATCATACTTTGAACAATCTGCTTGTATCATTTATTTCTTATCCAGCCGTTGTGTTTATATATTTAGGACGGTATCCAACTGGATGGGTAAAACAGGTTGCCTGGATCATCTTCTGGGTGACTCTTTTTTCTATCGTCGAGTTAGTAAATTACAAAATGGATTTAATGAGTTACCATAATGGTTGGAATTTCGGGTGGTCTGTGCTTTTTTATCTTGTTCAATTGCCTTTTATACAGCTCCATTACAAAAAGCCATTATTAGCCTATGGGCTGTCTGTACTGATCATTGTAGGACTATTATTACTCTTTAAAGTCCCTGTTAGCAAAATGAAATAAATCTCAGTGTGCTTCTTAATGAATATGTGACATGGTCCTTCTATTCATACCAATATGATTAATACTATACACCCATAATGCATTTAGCAGTAATAAAGCACTCGTAGTAAAGAACACATAATGAATGCCAAAGAATGCGGCCATTTGCCCGCCTAATACAGATCCTCCGAGAGTGCCAATATACTGTGCAGATTGATTATACCCGAAAATACGGCCAACAATTTCATCTGGTGCACTTTTTCGGACAAGGTTGTTAATGGATGGCAATAATCCAGCTGTCGCAAGTCCAAGACAGAAGCGCAGTCCCATGAGTTCCCATGGTGTTTTTACAAATGCTTGGGGAATAAAGATAATTCCTGCAGCAATAAGTGCCCCGATCAATATTTTTCTTGAACCAATCCGGTCAGCAAGCTTACCTAATCGTGGAGCAGCGATTACATTGGCTAAACCGGCAGCAGCCACCACCATTCCCGCTATCATAGATAAATGGGTTGCATGTGGTGATAATTCTTTTACATAAACAGTAATTAATGGCTGAATGGACATATTGGCAATTTGCAAAATAAATGTGCTAGCAAACAATGAAATGAGCAATCTCGTATCAGGAACTAGCTTCCAAACTTGGTTAAAGGCTAACGGTGTTTTATGAACAGGTGTAAATTCTTCTTTTACCAAAAATAGAACGGCAAAGAAGCCGATTAACAATAACACGCTTGTTACCACAAAACAGCTTCGAATTCCAAAGAATTCTGTAATAATTCCCCCCATTAAAGGACCTAGAAGTCCGCCGCTGACGGAGCCTGTTGAAAGTGTACCGAGTGCCCAGCCTGAATTTTTCTTCGGTGTTTGTGTTGCAACTAATGTAACCGATGCAGAAATGTAACCGGAAACGGCCCCCATTAGCATCCGTAATGCGAGCAATTCATAAACGTTTTGTACAAATGCCATCATAAAAACGACAATGGCCATTCCAAGGCTTGCACGGAGTAACATTAGTTTTCTGCCCTTTTTATCTGCAAGTTTTCCCCATATAGGCGAAACAATGGCTGAGATTAAAAAGGTTGAACCAAAAATCAATCCAGACCATTTTTCAATATCGGAAGTTGCGTGTACTCCTAGCTGATCGATATATAAAGGTAGCATAGGGGATATTTGACTCATCCCAGCGGCGGTCACAAATGAACCGAACCAACAAACAATTAAATTTCTTTTCCAATTCTCCATATAAACACCTTTCTTATTATTTAGAATTTATTTCGACTTCCAAAGTAATTTATATTCCTAATCATACTCCTAATAATTGATAACGACTAATATATATATTACTATTTGCTTATAGGTTGAGGACTATCAATAGAGGTGGACAAATGGATTTCTTACAGTTAAGATATTTTCAAACCGTTGCCGATTTTGAACATATGACAAGGGCTGCCAAAGAGCTTAGGATTGCACAACCATCACTAAGCCAAACCATTTCTCGTTTAGAGGAAGAGCTGGGTTTTTCCCTTTTTGATCGAGAGGGAAGGAATATTAAACTAAATCAATTTGGGGAAATTTTTTTAAAAGGAGTAGATCGGGCTTTTTCTGAATTAGAATCTGCCCAGCTTGAGATGGCGGAACTCGCAGGAGAGAGCAGGAATCAAATTTCACTTTCGGTCATGCATATCCCATTATTGCCGAATATCATTAGTCAATTTCGTAAGACCTATCCATTCGTCAATTTTCAAGTAAGTTTGCATTCTCCTTTGCGGCTTGTGGAACAATTGGAAAAAGGGGAAATCGATTTATGTGTTACTTACTTTCCTATTGAGAAAGAAGGGATCAGCTGGATTGATCTAATGGAAGATGAAGTATTCCTCGTAGTCCCAGATACCCATCGCTTGGCTAGGAGAGATAGCATTCAGTTAAAGGAAGTGGCAGATGAACAATTTATTCACAGAGAGCCGACCAATCCCTTCAGAATGCTAACAGATGGTTTTTGTGAAAAAGCAGGGTTCACACCGAAAATCGCCTTTGAACTCGAAGAACCGGGATCCATTCATCACTATGTAGAGGAGGGATTGGGTATATCCTTTTTAACCGAGCATACCCTTCGCTATTCACACTATGAAAAAATTGTTCCGTTGCACATTGAACAGCCTGTCTGTACAAGAACTATAGGAATGGCATGGAAAACGGAGCGGTATACTTCAAAGGTCGTTCGGGAATTCCGGGAATTTATGATTGGGTATTTTAAGGAATTAAGCTAAATGTAGCATGGGTATTTTAGGAAATATGTAGGGGTTTGCTATACATAACAACCCCAAATCAGTTCTTGAGGGATGAGGAGGGACGATTGCCTGTCGACGACCTCCTTTTCTATTTTGGTTCTAAGTCATGTTATAGTATTAAAGTAAATTAAATCAAAAAAAAATTATCAGCTGTAAAAGGAGCAAGAGCATGGATGGAGTAAAACAATCATAGAAATCCATTTATTTCAGGTGTGAAGACGCATGGGGATTTATTGAAGAGAACTCAAACACGAAAAGCACTTGTAACTCGTTATTTTAATCCAATCAAATTTATTGAAAAAAATGTAAAACGATTTTACAATAATGTTATAGTAAAAATATGAATTTGATAGGAGGGATTATAATGGAGGCGATTACTAACGTTGAAACATTTGATCAAGTGATTTCGAAGACTCAACCAGTTATCGTTAAGTTTTTTGCTGGTTGGTGCCCGGATTGCACGCGCATGAACATGTTCATTGATGAGGTCATTAAGGATTATCCTCAATATGAATGGTACGAAGTCAATCGTGACGATTTTCCGGAGTTAGCTGAAAAATATTCTGTCATGGGCATTCCGAGTTTGCTTATCTTCCAAAACGGAGAAAAACTTGCTCATTTACATAGTGCGAATGCCAAATCTCCAGAACAAGTTAGAGAGTTTTTGGACGAACTGAATCAAAAATAACATCGATACGACCAGAAATCTCTGGTCGTTTTTTTATTTTAAAAAAAGGCTCTGTTATAACTGAATGTAGATTCACTGTGATTAAAAAATAATCGGTAAAATTCCTCTTAAATTGGGAATACACATATGTTCCTTGAAAATAAAGGAAGTTTTTCCGTTTATATGATCCAAATCTTTGGATTTTGCTTTATTTAGAGCGGTTAATCGGAATTTCTGAGCTTATATCTGCTTCGTAAGCTCTCACTATACATTAGCCGGAAATTCTCCGCCTATGGATTCTCATACCTACACGAAAATCAACAATGAATGAAAACAGAGCCTAAGAAAAAAACGATATTGTATCGGTTTTGATGTTATCATAGTGTTAATTATTCTTTGCATCATTGTAAAGAGCAACAATAATATCAATGTTATTATCAATAAAGTTCAGTCGTTCTCTTGAAACACGTGACCATTCACCACTTAAATGTCTTGCTGATAAGACATGTCTGATGCTGAACGTATAGGTTTGATATAATTCCGAAATCAGATAGCTAATACCTCCTTGGCGTTCTTTACTCACTATGCTTTCTACATCTTTCTTTAGCCAGTCTGGCGCTACCTCGACAGATTTTTTTAATAGCAATTCATACTCTTCATTTAACATTACTTTTCCTCCTCTTAAAATTATTACTTTTTTCGTATGTTTATTGTTTATCCTTTTTGAAGTTTAATCCATTCATTTCAAAATAACAATAAAATGCCACTTTACGATTCCAATTAAACGTTTTGAGAGGAAAGCAAAGAATTTACGAATCCAATAGTTAATTTGCTTGATTCCATTTAAATAAGCCTCTCGTTGATCGGAGGCTTTAATTACTAATCAGCAAATACTGTATGTTTTGCTTTCCATTTTTCCATAGCAATAAACAACCAGAAACTATAGATTCCTAGTGTGATAATGCACAATAACCACCATTTTATCCAGTTTCCAAACAATCCGATGGCTGACCCGGTAAAGATTAATCTTCGTCCATTTATCACCGTATGTCTTGTTTTCCAGCCTAAAATCATAGTAATGGCCCAAGGATAACAAATTCCAAATGTGCAAATGGTTACTATACCACCTAAAATAGACCAACCTATATATTGTAATAAACCACCATCAAAATAAGACTTTCCTTCCGTTTGTACAGCATAACTCTGATTAACATTAATGGTTAAATCACTCATTATTTCACCCTCCTAAGATAAATTTCTATTATGCAGTGAATTTGCATTTAGGAAAACTACTGCAGCCTTTAAAGCTTCCGTATTTTCCTTTCCTTACTACTAGTTTATTTCCACATTTTGGACAAATATTTTCGTTAATACTTTTCTTCTGTTGTGTTAGATTAGAGCGGATTTCTGTTTTATGTTTTTTTGCTAAATTCCTTTTTTCTTCATGAGTACGGGTCGATAATTTATGTATTCTTTGTTTCAACTTGTTTAATTCATTATGATTTAACGAGATAGGTTCACCATGCCCTTTAATGACATCTAAAAGACTGTTTCTTTTTATAACAAATGCATTTTTGAAATCTGTGTTAAACTTTAATTCTGCTTGATCACCAAATACGATGATAGAGTAAAAGGGAACCTTATCTACTAATTCCCCCAGATATTCTTTTAAGGCCATTATATGCCCATAGTTCTGCAAAATTGGATTTCGAAATTTATCCTTTCTACTGTAATTAGTTTGATTCCATTGCTGGCTCTGTTCTGACCCCGTAATCCATCCCTTATAGTTTTTAGTCTCAATAACAAAGAGGCCTTTTGGTGACAGAACCACATGATCGACTTGACTGGTTTTTGAACCATTCTTAATAGGTATATATAAATCATGGAAACTCGTGTAAAGGGATGGATCTAATTGTTCTAAAGTTTTCTTAACCTTATTTTCACCTATCTTGCCTTTAAGGGTGGGGCTCCTACTTAAAATGATTAAACCAAGTACAATTAAAAAAGGAATGAAAAACACGACAAATACCTTCAAAAAACTACATTTTCTAACATTAAATCAGACTAGTAAAATTTGGTACATTTTTATTTCTTTTATACTAGCAAATACTACCTACTGAAAGTATTGCACTATACAATATTTGAGAACCTAGTAATATAAAGGGAGAGTTTTTTTAAAATTTGTCCGGAAAAGAAATTAAAGAAAGAGCTAGATAATTTAAGTGAAGGTATTCAGATAATAAACAGTTTTTAAATTTGAGCAGAGGATTTAAATTGTTTTTTTAACATCCTCCATTTGTTGCTCAAACATTCCGGCAGCAAATAGCGTATATTGGCTCTTTTTGCATTCGTAAAAGCTACTGTGATTTATAGCGTTTTTTAATTGCCAAATACAATTTTTTCGACAATAAAATGCTTTAGTTTACATATTAATTTTAAACTTGCTTTAAAACAGTTGAATGGCTTAAAACTTTAGATTAAATCATGACAGATCTAATAAAACATGAAACGGGGTGGACGAATGAAAATTCTCATTGCTGGCGGTTCGGGATTTATTGGGCGGATCGTAACCGAACTACTTCGTGAAGAAGGTCATCATATAGTGATCCTGACGCGAAAAAAGAAAGAACCTAAAAGAGATATTACGTATATACGTGGTTGGAAAAGAACACTTCTCCTGAAAAGATCCTAAGGGCTATCGAGGAAACATTACAAGAAGGGTTAGTGCTTACTTCGGATCTTGGGGGGAGTGCTGTAACCTCTGAAGTAGGATCGCGTGTCGCAGAAAAATTAAAGGAAATGATAGTAGGAAGCAGTGTTTCTCTTTGAATCAAAACTAATGAAGAAAAAGAAACAGTCCCCCAATACGAAAGGTTGGGGGACTGCTTTTTTAGCTGTAAATAATCTAAACAGTAGATATAAACAATATGCTAGAAATATAAAAATCTTAGATTCTTAGGAAGTCAATTACTTATTTAAAATAATTGCATCCGTTTTATTAGCTGAGCTGAATAACCGTATTTTTGAACGGACCATTTCTTTAACCGCATCTCTTCCAACTCTTAAAAACAATCTTGAGTCCTGAATATCATCATTGTTATTGATGATTTGCCTTACTGCATTTGAAAAAGCGACTTGATTTTCTGTATTGACATTAATTTTTGAAATACCACAATTGATTGCTTTTTGAATATCCTGTTCAGGAACGCCTGAGCCACCGTGTAGAACTAATGGTACCGGAATCGAATTAGAAATCTTTGAAATCACATCAAATTTTATTTTGGGTTCAATTTTATACATGCCGTGAGCTGTACCGACTGCAACCGCCAGAGCATCCACATTTGTGTGATTCCAGAATTCGATTGCCTCCTCGGCACTAGGTAAAATCACATCATTCTCATTTACAAAGATATTGTCTTCTGCTCCACCGATTGTCCCCAATTCAGCCTCTACAGAAACCCCAACTGAATGAGCTGCCTCAACAACCTTATTTGTTAACGCAATATTTTTTTCAAAAGAATATTTCGATCCGTCAATCATGACAGAGGAAAAACCTGCTTTAATACACTGCATGACCACTTCAAAACTGCTGCCATGGTCTAAATGGAGTGTAATCGGAATGGAACTATTTTTTGCTGCTGCATTAGCGATGGCGATCACATATTCCATGCCCATATATTTTATGGTCGGTTCTCCTACACCTAATATGACTGGTGAGTTTTCCTCATTAGAAACCTCCACAATGGCCTGGGTAAATTCCATATTGATTATATTAAACTGAGGAACTGCATATTTTTCCTTTTTTGCTTTACCTAACATTTCAGACATTGATACTAATGTCATATCGATAACTCCTTTAGATTTCGTTTTAGGTACTCTTGAATTTTGTTAGAAATGGCTTCTTCCGTAAATCCAAATTCTTTTACTAAGTCGTTTCCAGGAGCAGAAGCTGCAAAGGAATCAATCCCAATATTTATTCCTCTTTCTCCCTTAACAGAGTCCCAACCGTAAGGGGCAGCTAATTCTAAAATGACTCTATTATGGACAGCTGGAGGAATAATTTGGTCTTTATACGCTTGATCTTGCTCATTAAATAATTCTAAGCAGGGCATACTGACAATTCGAACAGAGACCCCATCGGCTTCTAATCGATGTCGGACATTATCGGCTAGGGTTACCTCAGAACCAGTTGCAATGAGGACCACATCGATTTCTTCCCTGGATTCTGGTTGGAATACATAGCCGCCTTTTTTTACTTTGTTATCCAGGCCTGGTGGGGGGGTTATAACTGGTAAATCCTGTCTTGACAGGATGATGGCTGATGGACGATTGGTTTGGCTAAAAGCTGATTTATATACTTCAACAGATTCATTTGCATCAGCCGGTCTGAACACCAGTAAATTCGGTATTAGCCGTAACGAAGGTATGTGTTCAATTGGCTGATGTGTTGGTCCATCTTCCCCATAATGGATGCTATCATGTGTAAATATATAGGTTACAGGTTGATTCATGAGAGCGGAGAGCCTTATGGCTGGTCTCATATAATCTGAGAAAACTAAGAAGGTTGCACCATAGGGTCTTAAACCTCCATATAATGCTAATCCATTAAGGATGGAGCCCATTGAAAACTCTCGGACCCCAAAGTGGATATTTTGGCCACTATAATTATTGGGATGAAAATCACCTTTGTTGGCTAAGTATGTTCTATTGGATGATGATAAATCAGCTGAACCACCGATTAGGCTCATGTTAGAAGCAAAAGCATTAAGTATTTTTTCTGAGGCTTCTCTAGTTGAGGTGTAAGTATTTTCTTCGAATATAGGTAGAATCGAGTTGTCAATATCGATCGGTTGTGTGTGGATTTTTTCTAATAGTCTTGACTCGTTTGGATACCTCACTTGGTATTCCTTAAGCACTTCTTGCCATTTTTGTTCTTTCTGCTCGTTAAGGGCAATATAGTCTTCAAAGTTTTTTTCTACCCTGCTATCAACGAAAAAGGGTTCATGATTCCAATTATAATTCTTTTTGACTAGTTCCATTTCAGCTTTTCCAAGAGGCGATCCATGGCTGGCTGATTTACCGCCTTTATTTGGGCTTCCATAACCAATTGTAGTTTTTACAATAATGAGTGAAGGCTTAGATTCGTTTTTCTTCGCCTCTTTTAATTTCTGTTCAATCGCATCTAAATTGTTACCATCTTCGACCGTAAACACTTCCCAGCCCATGGCCTCGTATTTTTTCTCTACATTTTCTGTATAGGATAGTTCTGTTCCGCCGTCTAAAGAGATATTGTTAGAATCATAAAGTACGATTAATTTCCCTAATTTTAAGTGTCCCGCTAGAGAGGAGGCTTCTTGTGCTACACCTTCCATAAGGTCGCCATCCCCACAGATTGCATACGTATAGTGATTGATTAACTCGAGTTCTTCCTTATTAAACTTAGCAGCCATATACCTTTCTCCCATTGCCATTCCAACAGCCATGGAGAGACCTTGACCTAAGGGCCCTGTGGTTGCTTCGACACCGGTTGTATGTCCATATTCTGGATGGCCCGGTGTTTTACTATATAATCTTCTAAATTTCTTTAAATCTTCTATGGATAAATCCATCTTACTTAAATGGAGCAAACTATACAAAAGCATCGAACCATGACCAGCTGATAAGACAAACCGATCTCTGTTGATCCAGTTTGGATGCTTAGGATTGTAGTTCATTACCTTTGTCCATAAAACGTATGCCATCGGAGCAGCCCCCATCGGCATGCCCGGGTGGCCGGAATTGGCATTCTCTACAGCATCAATTGCTAACAATCTTATGTTTGTAATGGATAAATCATCAATAGAGCAGTTCATGAAAACCCTCCCAATATTTTGAATTTTACAATTTTTATATTAAATTAGAAAAGTAAAAAATACAACAAAAAAGAAAAAAATAGTAAATAAAAGAAAAAAATAGAAAATTTATTCTTTACAAAATTTACTTTGCAAATTAGAATGAAAATTAAGAAAAAATGAAAGCGTGAATTATTATGATTACTTCAAAACGAATTGAAACATTAATGAATTATATTGAAGAGAAAAAGACGGTCAGTATACAAGATATTGCTGCCAAATTCAATATTTCCGCAGTTACCGCCAGAAAGGATGTGGAGTTATTAGAGGAGACTACTTCTACTATAAAGAAAGTGAGAGGGGGAGCAATTTGGACAGAAAATGAAAAAGTTTCGAAACAAAATGGAAACATTTCGAAAGATTATTTAAACAATCGTTTTCTAAGACAAAGTGTGACAAACCAAGAAGGAAAAAAATCAATCGCTATGAAGGCGGCTTCATTACTGCGAAATGGAGACAGTATTCTACTCGATGCGGGATCAACCTTGTATGAATTTGCAAAGAGTATAAGTACGAATTTAACGCTCACCGCCTTTATAACAGCTATGAATATTGCAGAAGTGCTAGAAGATAGGGAAAATGTAACCAAAATTGTCCTAGGAGGAGTTTTTAGATCGAAAACAACCACCATGGTCAGTTCGATGATGGAGCAATTGATTTCCTCTATACATGTGAATAAGCTATTTATTGCTGCAACCGGACTTTCTTATACACATGGTTTTACCTGCAACGATATTTTAGAAGCGGATGTAAAAAAACAACTGTTAAAGTCTGCAGATGAGATTTATTGGTTGGTCGATTCATCAAAGATCGGTAGCATTAGTTCCTTCCAAATATCTCCATTTGATTTATCACACACGATCATTACAGATAACAAAATAAAACCCGATGATCAAAAAGAACTTGAAAAACGGATGAATGTAATAATCGCATAAAAAAATGGTAGGTGTACTATGAATATTCTTGTTGCACAATCTGGCGGTCCGACTCCTGTGATCAATTCTTCATTATATGGTTTACTGGCACAAGCATTAAAGGAAGATCAGATAGAGAATGTCTATGCTTCTGCCAATGGACTTGAGGGACTCTTAAAAAATAAAATAATTTATTTAAACGATAAAATCGACCTAATTAATAGAGCAAGAGAACAACCAGGTGCCATTTTAGGTGGTTCAAGGTATGAAATTACATCCATCGATTTTGAAAGAATAGTAGATCGGCTTATCGAACTTTCTATTCATATATTTTGCTATATAGGCGGGAACGGTTCCTCTCAAACCATTGGTAAAATCCATGAACTCTGCCAAGCTCGCAATGTGGATATAAGGTGTATCTTTATCCCAAAAACAGTAGATAACGATATTTGTGGAACAGACCACACCCCAGGTTATTTAAGTGCTGCGAAATTTCTAATCCAGTCATTACATAACCTGGAGGCAGATATCCGGTCGAATAACTCCCCTGCTCAAATAGAAATTATTGAAGTGATGGGGGGGAATGCAGGCTGGCTGATTGGAGCGAGTGCACTTAGGAAAGAACATAAAAATGACTTTCCGCAATTAGTCTATTTACCAGAGAACGAAATAACCATCGACAAAATCATCGCTGATCTTAACAGAGTTTTGGAAGCGGATTCAAATGTGGTGATTATGGTGCCTGATCATATGAAATTGAGCACATTTTCTTCAGATATTACGCTCAATAATCCGCGCCAAAAATATAATGGCGGAATCAGTTACCGCCTAGCCCAAGAAATACAAAAGCATTTAGAAATCAAAACTAGTATTACAATCCCAAACAAATTATATAGAAGTTCTATGAATCAAGTTTCTCAGCAGGATTTACTAGAAGCAGAAATGGTAGGAAGGGAGGCAGTTAAGGCAGCTTTAAATGGGGTAAGCGGTAAAATGATTGGGATTGAAAGAACTTCTAATAGGCCTTATCATTACAGATTTATTCACGTTGAATTATCTGAAATTTCAGGAAAAGAAAGAAAGCTACCACCTGATTTTTGGGATGATGACCATTTCATGCCAACTGAGAAATTTAAAAACTACTTACTACCTTTGCTAGAAAAAGAGATAAACAGTGAATCAAAGGTCTTAACAACAGATAGTTTATATTAGAACTGGGGGATTTGGATGAAAACTTTCAAATTATTAGCTGTAATAATTGCATTATTTCTTTTACTAACAGCTTGTGCACCGCCTTCAACTACCAATACATCACAGGAAAATACAAACAACACTGAGACGAAAAAAGATGGTAAAACACAAATTCATTGGCTGCAGCACTGGGTAAATGAACAAGGTCCAGATAAAATTAATGAAGTGAAAAAAGCGTTTGAGGCTAAAAATCCTGATATTGAATTGGTCATCGATGACCTGCCGTTTGCCCAGGAACATGATAAGATTTTATCCCTGGATTTAGCAGGTAATCCACCTGATATTATCACGGCTTCAGGTGCATGGTTAACTGAATTTGCAGATGCAAAAATCATTGAACCAATCGACGACCGAATTGCGACATTGCCAGAAGACCAGAAGAAAGCTATTGAAGGACCGATGATGCTTCCTTATAAAGGAAAAGTTTATGGCATGCCGGTAACAAACGGGAATATTGCCTTGTTCTATAATAAAAAGCTTCTAGATGAAGCCGGTGTCAAAGTTCCTACTACGTGGGATGAATTTATGGCAGCAAGTATTAAACTAACTGATCCAAGCAAAAACAGATATGCCTTAACCGGTAATTTAGCAGCAGAACCTCCAACTGTCATTAGCTATGAGGTAATGCCGTTTATCCTGCAGGCTGGTGGGAAAATTTTAGATGGTAATAAAGCCGTTTTCAATTCACCTGAAGGTGTAAAAGCTCTAAATTTCTTAAAAGATCTTATTAAAAAGAATAAGGTTACAACGCCTGGTGAACTAAATGCTGGGGAAAAGGAAAAAAGAGCTAACTTCTCCGCTGGTAATGTTGCCTTCATGTTTGAAGGCCCATGGGGTGTGAACATCCAGAAAACCTTAAATCCTAAATTGGACTTTGGAGTTGCTCCACTTCCAAAAGGTGAACAAACAGGAACCATCGCTCAAGGATCCGTTTTGGCTCTAAGCTCAAAGGGAAAGAACAAAGACGCCGCCTGGAAATTTATTGAGTTTATGGGAAGCGCTGAAGGACAACTTCTATGGGATAAAGCCACCAATTTCTTCCCTTATAACAAAGATACAATGAATGATAAGTTCTTCCAAGAAGATCCTTATTTGAAAGTTTTCGTTGATGAATTTGGTACGTTTGACCGTGTGGAAGTAATTGACCATTACTTACCAAATGCTACTGATTTGAGAAAAGAATTTACGATTGAAATTCAGAATTTCATTTCAGGTAAGAAAACAGCACAGCAAGCGCTAGATGATTCAGCTGCATACTGGAATGCTGCGTTCGAAAAAAATAAATAAGGTTGATTAATTGTCAAAGGCTCTGGGTCCTGAGCCTTTGACTCTACCTATGGAGGAGAGCCAATGAAAAATAACCCTGTGAGGAATGATTTACTGGATAGGCCAGTGACTCTTCGAAATAAAACAACGGAAAAAAAACACACCAAAAAAGATTTAATCGAGTTTTTTAGAAAAGTGTCTTTTATCATGCCTGCACTTACTTTGCTTCTCTTGTTAACAGCCTATCCTTTATATCAGGTCGTATTGATGAGCTTTTATGATTACTCAGATAAAGCCAATCCCGTTTTAGCAGGTATCAAAAACTATAGTGAATTCATTGTAGATCCTATGTTTTGGAGCGCGTTAACGAATACGGTTATTTTTACAGCTACGAGTGTTTTCTTTGGACTGGTTATTGGATTAACGTTTGCCTTGCTGTTGAATCAACCAATTAATACGAAATTCAGGGCCGTTTTTCGTTCGGTTTTAATGTTTCCCTGGTTAACCTCTTCGACGGTTGTTGCAGCCATCTTCATGTTGATCTTTAATCCCTTTGGTTTAGCCAATAAAATCTTAGCAAGTTTTGGATTTACGGCTCTTTCACAAACGGCATGGTTAGGAAATGAACATACAGCATTGATGGGCGTGATCATCGCCAATATTTGGAGAGGCTTCCCGTTTATGATGTTAATGCTATTAGCCGGATTGCAAACCATATCAAATGATTTATATGAAGCTGCGGATATTGATGGAGCAGGTTTCCTTAAGAAATTATTTTATATTACATTACCACAATTAAAGAAAATAATTGCGACCTTAGCAACATTGGAGTTTATTTGGAATTTTAGATCATTTGACCTAGTATTCCTGATGACAGGCGGCGGTCCAATGAATAGTACCGAAATCATGTCTACATATATTTATCAGCATGCCTTTAGAACGTTAAATTTTGGCTATGCTTCTGCAACAGCCTTATTTATGCTGCTGGTAATGGTCGTTTTATCATTTTTCTATATCAAATCTTCCATTAAAAAGGAGGGGGAATAAATTGGTTAGGAAAAACAAATCTGGCGTTTATTTAGCATTACTTGTCCTGGGAAGCATCGCGATGATTCCAATCTTTTGGATGATCAGCATTTCATTCCGCCCTAACCCTGAGGTGTTCGCGTCTCCATTAAAATTATTGCCCTCTACTTTCACACTGGAGGCTTTTGGAAAAGTTTTTGAAAACAAAAATTTACTTCATCTATTTTTAAATAGCTATATTATTGCTTTATCTGTCACCTTTATTTGTATCATTGCAGCGGCAATGGCCGGTTATGGTTTTTCTCGTTTCAATTTTAGAGGGAAGAGGACAGCTTTAATCTACATTTTATTAACCCAGATGTTCCCGATGGTCCTTCTAGTAATCCCTTACTTTTTATTTATTACAAGGGTAGGGCTTTACAACACTTATTTTGCACTAATTTTAGCCTACACCTCGTTTGCTTTGCCATTTTCAATCATGATGATGAGAGATTTTATTAGTACCATTCCTGTTGAATTGGATGAGGCAGCGAAAATTGATGGCTGCGGTCCGCTAAAATCTTTCTTCTATATTATCTTGCCGCCATGTCTTCCAGGTTTAATAGCCACTGGCGTTTATACGTTTATACTTGCTTGGAATGAGTTTTTATTTGCGGTCGTATTAACGAATGATATCAATGTTCGACCACTTACCATTGGTATCGGAATGCTAATTGGTGAGTTTACAACGGAATGGAACGCCTTAATGGCCTTATCATTCATGGCAAGTGCTCCGTTAATTATTGTATTTTTGTTTGTTCAAAAATATTTTCTGCAAGGGCTCACAGCTGGTAGTGTTAAATAATGTCTGAGTAGGAAGTTTATATGTCCCCGTCTCAGGTGGTCGTATTACCAGATTAATATTAAAAATAGAATGTTATAGAACCTAAAGAACTGACTCAAGTAAAGGGCATTCCCATTATTCGAGCCAGTTCTTTTTTATGCTGTAAATTTACATTTTGGGAAAGCTGCTACAGCCCTTAAAGGCACCTTACTTAACGTTAAGAAAAAAGGAATAAAAAACGATAAATACCTCTAATAAACTATATTTTTCTTTACTATTTCAACTTGGTGAATTTCGGTATATTATAATACTTTTTTATATCTATCGGTAGTCAATTTGCATACTGTAGAGAAATGAATAGCTTGTAAGCTTTAATAGAATTAGTTTCTGACGATTTTGTGAAATGAAACAAAATGGTAAAAGGGGTATCTATAAAATGATATAATCTGAATATATAATTCTCCGGATTTCTACTTTGCTAATTCCTACCTAGCACTAATGCTTTAACGATTTCGCTAATATTCTCAATTTTTTTAAAAGCTTATATATGAATAACGATGTTTTTTAAACTTTTCATTTTAACACTTTTTGGGAGGTGATGACTTAGATTTAACAGGATTTAAATTATATAGAAATTAGGAGGAATTTAAATTGGGTCTAGATATGTATTTATATTCAATTCCAAAGATCGAAGGGATGTCCTGTAAACAGTCACTTTATTTCCTCTAAAATGCGAAGAATTTTTTCAAATTTCTCCAGATTAAATACTATACTTTCCTGGATTAATATGCTAAATTTTCTGCATATTATGAGAGGGAAGTTTTTTTAT
>NZ_JAMBOH010000053.1 GCF_023715505.1 Neobacillus cucumis
GTTCTCATGCTTCGGAAGCATGAGAACCGTCCCCGCGCTCCCCCGCACTCAACAAAAAAAGAGGAAAGTATTTATTCCCCTTCCCCTTTGTTACACTATTATGAGTTGCTGTTATCTGTAGATTTGCTTGAATCATTTGTAGCCGGATCTTCAATTTTTTGTTGGTCTAGCTTTGCATCCGGAGTTTTTGATGATTCTTTACTATCATTCGTAAGGGTGTCTTCTTGCAGTGTGCTCAACGATTTTTCGAAGTAGTTTGTTGGGTTTACTGCTACACCGTCTTTACGGATTTCAAAATGTACATGGGTTCCAGCTTTTTCATTGAACAAGCTTTGTCCAGCCTTGGCAATAACTTGATCTTGTTTTACTTGGTCGCCAACCTTCACTTTTATGTCTTTAACAGATTGGTATTGTGTAACAATTCCATTGTCATGTTCGATTTCAATGACATTGCCTAGGGTTGCATCTTCTTCGACACGTGTAACGGTTCCGCTAAGTGATGCGGTCACATCAAAGCTTTCGCCTTTTTTTGTTGTGATGTCGATACCAGTGTTCGGTACATACGTATTATTGTAGAATACTAATGCCGATTCCTGGTCTGCTGCTTTGCCTTGGAAATCATAGAATTTGGTTTTTACGATAGCATCATCAACATTTGCTACTGGCATTTTGAAGTTTTCAATTGCTTTGTTAACTTCAACTGCTGGAGCATTGTTCTTTTTACCGGAAAGGTCAGTGGCCTTGTAATCATACTTATTTGTGTTGCTGCTTGATGATTGATACCATAGAACTCCGGTTAAAATGATTGCTGCACTTGCGATATAAATGGCTGGAAATACCCAACGCTTTTTGAAAAAGCGTTTTACACTGGAACTTTGAGAAGATCGCTTGTTTTCTTCCTCTCTCATTTTCATCACCTCAGCAATCATTCTGAACAGATAAGTAGAATTATATACACGGCGATAAAAAAATTTTTAAAACTTATTTTTCGACAGTGACGATGTTTTTATGCATTCTTTCAAAAAATATTTTTCAAGGAATTTGTTCTGCGACCTTTATATGGAGATAGCGACAATCAGTCGAGTGTGCTCTCCGCCTACTTTTGGAAGTATTTTCTGTCTTTATAGGTTCCAGTATAGGCTAATCCCAGCTGGCGCAGAATTCGGTGTGCGGTCTTTGGGGAGTCGATCTGAAGAAAATGGCGCAGCTCTTGATTGCTTATGGTGGGTTTACATAAGAGAAAGTAGTGATTAATGGCTTGGATGTGAGCGGTTTTGGATTATTTTTACAATGAGGGCATACCCACGTACCGTATTTGTAGCTCATGGCTAGGCACCCGCACTTAGGACAGTGAACGCCGGTGAGGATTTCATCTTTGGATAGGTGGAAATGGTCGAGGATGTCGGTATTGTCAGGAGTATGGCTCGCTAAGAGGAGGCGCTTAAGTTTGCGGAGTTCCTTTTGATTCAGCTTCTCCTTTTGATTCATATTTGCGGTTTGGTTGATTTTTTCGACGAGTCCCTCGCTATTACAGATAAACCGGAGAATCTGTTCGTTCCCCTGTTCAGCTCTAATGAGTGCTTTTTCGTTGCTGTTAACAAATAGATAATAGATTGGGTATTCACCAAAGTGATTCTTCTTGATCCATTTGCTAAGCTTTAGGGCCTGGAGTTTTGCTTGCAGTACGGGATTTTTAATGCGCTCTTCTTTATCGGATGTTTGAATTGTGGTCTGATTGAGGTATTTTTTAAAGTGATATTCACCGATTCTATTTTTGACTTCAAGGATGAGGCCAAAGGTGGTGGTAAGTAGGAGGATATCAATCTGAAAATAGTATATGCCTAACGGAAGTCGGAGGTGGTGGAAAATAAGATATTTTTCCTCGGGTAGCATGCTCAGATAGAAATCTAGTGATTTTTCACCCTTATATCCCGCTAGTCGACTTTTGTATTCATTTATAAGTGTGGGTCGAATGGGGTGGTTGGGGGTAATCCGATTGTCGAGTGCTTGGATTTTTTGAATAAGTACTGGAAGTGTGAGTTCTTTCGCGAACAAATACATCAATCATTTCTTTACCTTTACCCGATATCCTGCACAAATTATTTGTCGGTTTTATGAATTATTTGGGACGGATGGTGGAGTATTTGGATTGAAGTTTCCATTTTTTAAAAGAAAGCATTCTTTACCTGCCACTTTGAACCCAATACCTGCCGTTTTCGAAAAAATACCTGCCGATTTTTATTTTTACCGGGCACTTTTTACAACTTACCGGACACTCCCCGAAAAAGGTCTCCGCGCAGTACCTTCCCTTCACCTGGAAGTTGCCCTTTTTATAAGAAAGCATCCTTACCTGCCACTTTGAACCCAATACCTGCCTTTTTGCAAAAATACCTGCCCTTTTCGAAAAATGCCTGCCGATTTTTATTTTTACCGGGCACTTTTTACAACTTACCGGACACTCCCCGAAAAAGGTCTCCGCGCAGTACCTTCCCTTCACCTGGAAGTTGCCATTTTTATAAGAAAGCATCCTTTACCTGCCCTTTTCGAAAAATACCTGCCGATTTTCATTTTTACCGGACACTTTTCACAATTCACCCCCAACACCTCCCGAACATCCACTAAACACCAAAAAGCCAGGTGCACCACCTGGCTCAGATAACATTATTTCTGTGCAGTTAAAGTAGATAACATACTCTCGGCAGAGGCAATCTCTACCCCTTTATAATAATGCTTCACAATCTCCTTATAATCCGACCCAGCCTCGGCCATACCGTTCGCACCGTATTGACTCATGCCAACACCATGCCCGAAGCCCTTCGTCGTAATCACGATATTATTACCCTTCCGCTGCCAAGAAAAATCGGACGACTTCAGATCCAATTTTTCACGAATATCTTTACCTGTTAACACCTTGCCATTAAAGTTAACTTTCGCAACCCTTTTTCCAGTGGTCCGGGCGACAATCTTTCCGATCGTCGAACTCGAGCCAATCTTCACACCAAGCTTCGTCTCAAACGCTCTCACCGTTAACACCTTTTGATTGGAAAACTTCGGTGACTCTTTATCCCATGGACTCGCAACACTCCGTAAATAAGGAATACTGCCTGCCCAGTAATCCTCCGAGTCTTCGGTATACCCATTCCCGGTTGAAAAGAAGAGTGCATCAATCGGTTTTCCAGCATAGGTTAAAATCTGGCCGCCCGTCGAGCGAACTGCTTCGAGGACCTTTTTCTTTTTCCAAGCATAATCCTGGCCCCAATCTCGCCTCATTTCAGCATCATTCATATAAACCTGGTGGATTTGCGTATCCGTAACCTGCGCACCTTTTGGAACACCCATCGTATCCTTATTTACCAATCTGTTTACGATATAGGTCCGTGCCGCCAGGGCCTGTGCCTTGAGCGCCTCTTCCTTAAAATCCGCAGGCATTTCGGCCGCCACAACCCCAACAAGATAATCTTCAAAAGGTACTTTTTCAGTTACCCCCTTAGAAGACCGAAAAACGGATACGGTTACGCCCGTCTGTGAGTCCACACCAGGGGCTGTACTCGTTTCTTTGGCTGAGACCTTCGTTAGATCTTCTCCTAGCTTTCCGCTCGTCTGGTGCGCATCTGAGAATGGTAATACAACAATACAGGGGATAATGATGGTTAAGGCAATGAGGAGCGATGCTAGTACGATGAGTGGTTTGATTTTATTCATGATCGTGCCTCCAGTTTGTAAAATTTGCAGCCAGCACAACCTGCCGGAATACATCTCCATTCATACATATGGAAGCGGACAAGCATTTATTACAGATTTTTCAGCGAAACATGTTGAAAATGGTGACAGGCACCGTTCCTACTCTACACATAATGTAAAACATAAAAAAGGTGACAGGCACCGATAGCAGCTTATCCAAAGTAAGAAACTACTAAACGGTGCCTGTCACTCAGACTCAAAATAAAAGAATCCCTTAGTACCGCAGCCGTCGGATATCAGACGACTGCCTACTAAGGGATTCTTTCACTTAAATTTCACTCTATTGTATTAAGATTTAAGCATTCATATCAGAAACATATTTCTTTACTTCGACAAATGTTTCATCTGCTTCTTTAACACGTTCGATATCTGCGCCTAACCCAGCTAATTTGCCGTGGAAGTCTACATAACCGCGGTCTAAGTGTTTCAACTCAGTCACGCGTGTCACACCTTCAGATACTAAACCAGTCAGAATTAAAGCTGCCGCTGCACGAAGGTCCGTCGCAGACACTTCAGCACCCTGCAAATTAGAAGGACCATTTAAAATAACAGAACGGCCTTCAATCTTGATATCAGCATTCATGCGGCGGAATTCTTCCACGTGCATAAAGCGGTTTTCAAATACCGTTTCTGTAATCATAGAAGTACCTTCAGCACGAAGCAATAACGCCATCATTTGTGACTGCATATCTGTTGGGAAACCTGGGTGCGGCATCGTTTTTATATCGACTGCCTTTAAACGATCAGGACCGATGACACGAACGCCATCCGCTTCCTCATGAATCTCAACGCCCATCTCTTCCATTTTCGCAATCAAAGAAGATAAATGTTCAGGCACAGCACCTCTAACCAATACATCTCCGCCCGTAATCGCCGCAGCTACCATAAACGTTCCCGCTTCAATCCGGTCAGGAATGATTGCATGTTCAGCCCCGAATAATACGTCAACGCCCTCAATACGTAAAGTACCAGTGCCGGCACCTTTCACGCGAGCGCCCATTTTATTCAAGAAATTAGCTAAATCAACAATCTCAGGTTCTTTCGCAACATTCTCAATAATGGTCGTACCCTGTGCAAGAGATGCTGCCATCATGATATTTTCTGTTGCGCCTACACTTGGGAAATCTAAATAAATCTTTGCCCCTTTTAAGCGGCCGTCTACCTCCGCTTCAATAAAGCCATTCCCTACCTTAACCTTTGCACCCATGGCTTCAAAGCCTTTAAGATGCTGGTCAATCGGACGGGATCCAATCGCACAGCCGCCAGGCAATGCTACACGAGCCCGGCCATTTCGAGCCAATAGCGATCCCATTACAAGGACCGACGCACGCATTTTTCGTACGTATTCAAACGGCGCCTCTTCTTTTAACACTCTAGATGCATCAACAACAACTGTATTATTGTCAAAAGCCACTTCAGCGTTTAAGTTACGTAGCACTTCATTAATTGTGTATACATCGGAGAGTGTAGGTACATCACGTATCACACTTTTTCCATCACTTGCTAATAATGTTGCAGCGAGAACAGGCAAAACGGCATTTTTTGCACCTTCAACTTTAACCGTTCCATTTAGCCTTTGTCCGCCGCGGACGATGATCTTTTCCAAGAGTATTCCCCTCCGCGTCCATTTTCTCTATATTAATATTCAATCGTAATGATTGGGGTTCCAACTACTATGGTAGTTTTACTGCCCAATCCTTCGGAGCGTAAGCCAATTTGTATATTCATGTTATGCAATTTGTGATCTATGGAGCCTGTAAAAATTGGCGATGATGCCGAAACAGACATGAAATTCTCCTCTTTTAACGCTTCGATCTCTCTTGCATTAAAACCTGACATGATCCTGTCAGTTTTCTTTGCCAAAGCCGTATCAATCTTATCACTGTAAACGCCTTTCATACAAGAGAAAACTGTTGGTTTGCCTCGAAATATGTCAGAAAGCCTATTCCGGAACGTTTTGGTAGTGAAAAAGCCCTCTGTCGCCTTGTTCCACTCGTTTCCACGAACACTATATACTATATACGCATCTACAGGTTGTTTTGTGTGGGAAGACATCAATTGAAGCGTTTCTTGGTGGTGTTTTGATGTTGGAGATACTGCTGTCACTTGCCATTTCTGGCTGGTGTTCGTTACAGACCATTTCCAATCCGGAAACTTCTGCTGAAGCTTTTTTGCATATTCCTGCACTTCCTCAACACTTTTCATGCCCGTCACATGTTCACGTGCATAAAAAGACCAATCATCGAGCAAAATATGTTCGGCTTGCAAAACAGAGCTTATTTTTGCTAAATCATCGGCGCCTTTTGGAAGAATCGACGAGTCGCTGCCGGTACCCTTCTCCGCTTTTAAAAGATTAGAGCCAACCTCTTCAAGTGAGAAAAATCCTTTTCCGGCTGTTTGCCCGCCCATGGCCTCAGTTGTTCGGTTTCCCATCGCAACAAGAATGAAACATACAATCGTAATCATATATAAAAAGTTCATTAAATGTCTTTTCATTTCTTTACTCCCCCTTACTACCATTGTTGCCAGGCAGAAAGAGAGCAATACTTTCGAAATGTCGTCACTTTATGACAAAGATGAACTTTTTTGGGACATACTTAGCTTTCCACATAAACTCGATTGTACTCAAAATATCTTCAATTGGGAACATGTAAGAAGACCTAAATTTTTTCCAATTTTGTCGAAGGAAGCAAAGGGACGGTTCTTGTGCTTCCAATTTAACGTACGATTTCCTTGCGTCAACTATTGCATAATCAAGGGTAACTGCTTTGACCATTGGAGGTAATCAAGGAAAAAGTTACTAACAGATGAACCGATAAAAATAGCTAATAATATGTATAGTAAACGCGCCTGGAACACATGGTTCGGTTTTAACAGCTTCTCTAAGCGAATGGCCTGTAGTGCATACCAAGCGATCGCAATAAAGACGATATGTGACAGGATACTAACAAGCGCTATTTGCCCAAAATCATCCATCGAACGGTCCTCCTTTTTTAGGTCCAATGAATATTCTATCATATAGACGAGTGAAAACCAGAAAAGATTCACTGATTAGGAATTTTAGTAATTTTCAGAATATGGAAAGGGTTTACAAACGAACGATTGCCCGCCTAAACCGTAATCCTCATTAGAAGACCATTGTTTAAACAGGCAATTCGAAATTATATTTCATTCCACACCCGGTCTATATTTAATGGTACAAATACTCTGTCTCCCTGAATCTCCTTGTGGATGATCGGATTCTCAAAATACTCTTCCAAACTGCGTTTCTTACTTTTGTTGTGTCTTACTACTCGGTGGACACCTAATAATGTATCTAAACTTTGCTTTGAAAATTTCATCTTCCTCACCTCATTATTTTTTATAAAACCGATAGGAAACCTGGGCTTCCTATCGGTTTCTTCTATATTATGCTGATTTTGATGCCACGACGATAACCTTGCCATGATCCAATTCTTCTTCATATCGTTCTGCATCGTTACTAGTTAACCCCAGTGACTCTAATTTGGAGCGGAGTTCATCTCCCCGCGTCCGGAATACATTTGCAATCGAATCGAGGACGCCTTGTTCCTGAACACTAATATCATTAATATCCAGCGAATCAGTTAAATCCTCTGAACGGTTTCGATCGTGTGCCAAAAGGTAAATTTCTTCTTTTGTATAGCCTTGCATCATTAACTGTTCAATTTCCTTCTTTGCTTGTACACCATTTTCAACGACTTTAACTGTTTCCATATCGTTTCCTCCTTTTTTTAACTTATGTTACGTATATAACCGCTCCAACTAAATTGAAACCTATTTTTCTAAAAATCTTCGAAGTTTAGGAACCATTTCAATATGGGTATATAGAAAGCACCTATTATTAGTGGAGGTGCATATATGAAGAAATTAATTTGTAGAAATTGCGGGAATGCAGAGTTTAAGGTTCTAAATGTAGGCGAAACATTATGCAAGTGTGGACGGAGGTTAACCAAACTAAGTGATTACCAATGGGAAAATTCACAAAAATGGAAGGAAGATCAAAGGCGCCGGGCTGAGATCATTTCAAAAATCAGTCTGTTGAAGCGGGAGATTGACCAATGCCTTGATGAACGGGATGAAGAAGGCTTTAAAAAGCGAACGTTTGAATTAAAGCTTTGTCATCATTTCTTAGACCACGCACTGCAGGATTCCAAGCACCGCTACAAGAAGCACATCAAGGAAAATCAAAATAAGTTTAGTTTTTAAGTTTAATTGTCGAAACACGCGGGTATTTAATTAGCATAACTCAATGAAAAATAGAAAGGGGACATTTTCATGGGATTTATTTGGTCATTAATTATTGGAGGAATCATCGGCTGGTTAGCTGGACTTATTCTTGGACGTGACGTTCCAGGAGGAATTATCGGTAATATTATTGCAGGATTTGTAGGAGCATGGCTTGGGTCATTGATTTTAGGCGGATGGGGGCCAGTGATTGGCGGATTCTATATCCTTCCGGCCCTAATCGGTGCGATTGTCCTAGTGTTTGTCTTAAGTCTTATCCTTAAAGGAATGAGAAAAACTGCATAACCAAAAGGAATTAATGAAGACTGCCTAACCGGCGGTCTTTTTATTTTGATTGTAGGTCATTCATTTCCCGTTTTACCTTGCTTCTCCTTTTTGCGGGCAATGAACCGCCACCTCATTTACCCCCAAAAACCTTTTCCCGCTTTGCTGAGTAATGAATCCTACTCGTAAAAAAAAGTACCCGCCGCAGCGAATACCCCTACAATACGCCAGAAAACAACCTGGCAAATGACTCCTTCCACTTAATCTCCAAGCCTCTTTTATAAAACTCTACCGGGCGGATCCGACGGCACTCCTTCATGTCCTCTTCATAATGGGCGACAAGATCATGAATCGAGTCCGTTCCCGTTAAGAATAAATTCACCTCAAAATTCAAATGAAAGCTCCGCATATCCATATTGGCTGTACCAATCGAGGCCAAATCACCATCAACGATCATCACCTTTTTATGTAGAAATCCCTTTTGATAGGAATAAATCTCAATACCTGCCCGCAAAAGCTCCGGGAAATACGATTGTGTCGCATATTGAGTCAGGAAACCATCATTGGTGTCAGGCACCATTAAGCGCACCTGTATGTTGTTTTGTGCGGCGATTCTTAGTGCGGTTTGGATGGCCTGGTTGGGTATGAAGTACGGGGTGGCAATCCAGATCGATTTTGTGGCGCAGCTGATCATCGAATAGTAATGGTCGCTCATGTCTCGTGTTTCCGGACCGGTTGCGACGACGTGCACCAATCCATCACCGGCCACCGGTATCGGGCGAAGATAGCGTTCTTGATCAAAAAGGATTTCTCCACACGCGTACTTCCAATCTAGTAAAAACACCGCATGCAGGGTTTGAACGGCTTCCCCTTCGAGCACGACATGACTGTCACACCAAAAGCCGAAGTCATCGTCTTCACCAAGATATTCGATACCAACGTTTAGTCCTCCGACAAAACCTACTTTTCCATCAATAACAATGATTTTGCGGTGGTTGCGGAAGTTAAACTTCTGATTGTACCAGCCTCTATTTAGCGGTAAAAAAGGCTGAACATTGATGCCAGCCTCCTTCATTTTCTTAACAATCGGTTTTGAGAGAAAAAAGCTGCCGACCGCGTCGTACAGCAGCCTAACCTCGATACCCTCCTCTACTTTCACCTTTAAAATATCGATTAGTTCCTGGCCAAGGCGGTCATAGCGGAAAATATAATATTCCAAATGGATAAAGTCCTGTGCTTCTATTAACCGCCGTTTAATCTCCTGAAAGGTATCAGCACCGTTTCGCAGGATCTTGGTTTTCGTGTTCTGGTTTTGGTCGGTTAAGGTTACCTTCTCCAAATAGCTGGCAAAACTGCGCTGGTGATCATTCAGGTTGGATAAGTCGAGCTTTTTTTGTTTTTTCCCTAGGGCTTCTAGCAACTCTCGGTCACTCATCCGCTTTCTTTTAAACAGCTCCCCTTTGACTAGCAATTGCCCAGAGTACACATAAAAGATATAGCCCAGAATTGGGAGTAACACTAAAATGTAGGTCCATAAGAGTGTCGTTTGGGCTGGTCGGTTCTCGAGCCATAAGGCCAGGACCGTGTAGATGATTAGGAAGGCATATAGTGTCATACACAGTGCCTTCCACCAAAAAGGAACATCCATAAAAAGGACTAAATAGCCAAAGGCTATCATCATGGCTGCAAAAAGCCATTCAAAGCGTTTAATTTTCATGACCGCGATCACCCTTTTTCCTATGGAATACCCTTTCTTTTTGTCCATAAAACAAAAGAAGCCTCACCCATAATCGGGCGGGCTCCAAACGGCTTTGAAAAGGTGGCTGGCGGAAAAAAAAGTAAAATATCGGCGGTTTTTTAGTTGATATCGGCTATTTTCTGCCATATATCGGCGATTTCTAGATCTTTCGGTAAATCTTCTCTTGTGAATTAAATTCCTCGTACTTCAAACTCTTTGGCACAAACAGAATCGACTCTTTACTGCCAAAGCCAACGAAGCCTCCCTCAGCCAAGCTGCTATGAATCAAGTGATGTACCTGCTGCTGCAGCACGTTATCAAAATAAATCATCACATTTCGGCATAAGATCACGTGAAATTCATTAAACGAGCCGTCCGTGACCAGGTTATGCTGTGCAAAAAACAAGTTCTCCTCGAGGCTGGGGTGGAAATATGCATACTGGTGGTCGGTCGTATAGTACTCCGAAAAAGCCTTCTTCCCACCTGCTTTCAGGTAGTTTTTTGTATACTGCTGCATTTTCTTTAGAGGAAATGCCCCCTCTTTAGCGGCAAGCAGTGCTTTTTCATTCATATCGGTGGCATAGATTTTCGTTTTTTTCGCCAATCCCTCTTCCATCATCAGAATCGCCATCGAGTAAACCTCTTCACCTGTGGCACAGCCAGCATGCCAGATGCGAATCTCAGGAAGGTCCTTCAAAATCGGCACGACTTGGCTGCGAAAGGCGGCAAAAAAACTAGGGTCACGGTACATCTCTGTCATCCGGATCGACAAATCATTTAACAAGCGCTCCAAATAACCTTTTTCGTGCAGAACTTTTTCCAAGAGGGCCGTAATCGTTGGTAGCCGCTCCGCTTTCATGCGGTTTAGAATCCTTCTTCTTAAGGAAGCCCGTACGTACCCTCTAAAGTCGTACCCATACATCTGATACAACCCTTCAAGTAGCACGTTGATTTCAACTTCCTGTAATTCGTTTGTGGGTTCTTCTGTTTCTGTCAAAAAATCACCCGTCGTGTTGTTGTTCAACCCTGGTTCACCTGCTCTGTCAGCCATACTCGCATCAACGAGAAAAGCTGATCGATATTCAATGGCTTCATAATATAATCCGAAGCACCGGCTTCCATACACTTATCTCGTTCACCCTTCATCGCCTTGGCCGTCAACGCAATGATCGGCAGATTGTGCATTCCAAGATCCTCACGAATGATCTTCATTGCCTCATAACCGCCCATAACCGGCATCATGATATCCATAAAAACAAGGTCATAATCGGACCGGTTTTGCAGCATATCTAATGCCTGCTTACCGTTTTGCGCGACGTTAACGGTCACACCCTTCCTCTCTAAAGCCGTAACTAGGGCGAATACATTGCGGCCATCATCTTCAACTAGAAGCACTTTTTTCCCTTTAAACAATTGCTTATCAGAGGATTCCTCTTCGGCCTGGCCATTCTTCCGCTCCTCACTCATCCTTGCCGGTTCCTCGGTTACTTCACTAGCAGCGGCGGCTTCCTCCTGCGCCAGTTGGACATCAAGAGGCAGGGATTCGTCCACATCCAATCTGCTCGGAATATAAAGCGTAAACGTACTCCCTTTCTGAGGTTCGCTCTGAAGCTCGATTGCCCCGCCAAGCAGACGGGTGAATTCACGGCAAATCGATAAGCCCAGACCCGTGCCGCCATATTGCCGGTTTGTCGTCCCATCCACCTGCTGAAAAGCATCAAAAATAATTTGCTGTTTATCCTGTGGAATACCGATTCCAGTATCGGTCACGGAAATCGCAAGGACAGGTTCTTTCGTTTGTTTATTCAGTAATTTCCCTGTTTTCTCAGGAGGAGCGAGCTCAATTTGAAGCGTAACGCCTCCCTGCTCCGTAAATTTAAACGCATTTGATAAAAGGTTCTTTAATATTTGCTGCAATCGTTGTCCATCCGTCGAGATCACCGGTGGTACATTTGAATCGGTTATGATATCAAACTGTAGATTCTTTTTCGCTGCTACTGGGTTGAACATATTCCGCATTGTCTGTGGAATCTCGGTAACATTGACTTCATCTGTTACAATTTCAATTTTTCCAGCTTCAATCTTCGATAAATCAAGGATATCATCAATCAGCCGCAGCAAATCTGCCCCTGAAGTGTTGACGACCTGCGCGTATTCGGCCACTTCGTTCGCGCCCATTTCTCCGTTATTCTCCATCAGCATTTGCGACAAAATAAGAATACTGTTTAATGGTGTCCGGAGCTCATGTGACATGTTCGCAAGGAAATCCGTTTTATATTGTGAGCTCATTTGCAATTTCAACGAATAATCTTCTAGCTCGTCCTTCGCTTTTTTGAGTTCCATCGCCCGCTGCTCGGCATATTCCTTTTGTTCTTCCAAGTATTCATTCGAGAGCTGCAATTGTTCTTGCTGCATTTGTAATTCTTCCGATTGTGCCTGCAGCTCTTCGGATTGTGCTTGTAATTCTTCGGTAAGGACCTGCGATTCCGCCAGGAGCCTCTCCACTTCCATACGTCCTGCTACACTTGAGATCGATGAGCCAAATTTGTCCTGAAGTAAATCCAGCAGGGTCAAATGTTGTGAATCGAATGGCTGAAGCGCGGCAAACTCTACTACTGCCTCTACCCGATTTTCAAATAGGATGGGGGCAATTAATAGATTACGCGGGTTCGACGCCCCTAATCCAGTTGTTATTTTAAAATGATTATCCGGTATTTGATCAATGAGAAAAATTCTTTTATCTTGTGCAGCCTGGCCAATAATTCCTTCGCCTAAGCGGAAACGAGTCTTAACGAGGTCGTCATCCACGGTGGCGTAACCGGCTACTTTTACAAAGTCAATCTCGCCGTCATGTTCGCGGCGTAGATAGACCACCCCATATGACGCTTGAAGTAGCGGTGCAAGTTTGTTAATAAACAGTTGTGTTAGTTCATTAATATCGGTAATCCCTTGATATAAATTGGAAATATCGGCCAGGCTTTTTTGTACCCAGTTGTGTTTTTCAAGACTACTGAGCAATTCGTTCATTGCCTCAGCCAGTTCCCGCGATTCGTCGCGTGTATTCACTTTTATCCGTGCCGTCAGATCAACATTGGAATTGGCGTCCGTTATTCCTTTTATCGTTGTTATTACCTGTTTTATGGTTTTAACAATCGAGTTCGATAGGATCACAGCTATGGCAATCGTAAAGGCTGTTACTACAATTATGAGCCCGTATAAAATTAATTTAAGATTGTTTGTATGTTCATTTAGCTTATTAATTCGTTCCGTTGTCAATTTTTTTTCTGTGGCAAGAAAGGAATCGAACTGCGTACGCAGTTGGTCCGTGATTTTTTTTCCTTCGTTTTCAGCGAAATGCTGTGTTAATAAAGTGGTATTATTGTCCCTCTTGGCATTGATCGCATATTCGCCGGAATTTGTAATCCAGTTTAGTATTAACGGTTTCATCTCTTCCAAATTTCGCTGTTGGCTTCCGTTATCTGACAACAGGGCATGTAGTTTATTGTAATTATCCTGCCAGCTTCGGCTCCCTTGTTCATACGGTTCCAGATACTGCTCATCCCCCGTTATGACGTATCCCCTCATGCCGGTTTCCATATCCAGTACATTTTTTTGAATCTGGTTAGCCAGGTCGTGTATTTCTATATCGTGTTCGGCAACAAAGTCTATCTCATCTTGCAAATCTGTCATTCTATTAATTACGGTTAATAGTGACAGAACCAAGCAAAGTAAGATCGTTAGGTAGCCAATAATAATTTTTGCATGAATGTTGAAGTTAAATCCCTTAATGGTAATCGCCCCCCTTATCATTATATCCTTATTCTAACCTGTAAAATTCTAGGTTTCACCCGTTTTAAACCATTTTGATACGATAGTAATAGTTTTATATCCAGTTCATTTATCCTACTTCTACTACCCGCTTTTTAAACTTCTTAAACCTCTTTTTTTAAAAATTATTAGTGTTTCGATTGATTGAGAGACGGGTACTACATTGTTATCACACAATCTTGGAGGGATAAAAAGATGGCGAAAACAAAAGAAAAGGTTCAAGTAACAGAGGTACTCAACAAGCAAGTTGCTAACTTCTCCGTTCTTTATATGAAGCTGCATCATTTTCACTGGTATGTGAAGGGGGAAAACTTTTTCACTCTGCATGTTAAGTTTCAAGAGTTGTATACGGAAGCAGGGCTGCATCTGGATACGATTGCGGAAAGAATGCTGTCACTTGGCGCGTTACCAACTGCGACTCTTAAGGAGCAGTTAGAGCTTTCCTCGATTCAGGAAGCTAGTGGGGATGAAACTGCTCAGGAAATGGTTCAGGCGCTTGCTGATGATTTTGATACTGTCTGCAAGGAGCTTACTGAAGGGATTACGGAAGCCGAGGAAAATGATGACCAGCCGACGGCGGATATGTTTATTGCGATTCGGACTTCGTTAGAGAAGCATGGCTGGATGTTGAAGGCTTATTTAGCAGAATAAGAGTAAAAAGGGTGCACGGTGAGTCCAAGCCGGTACCCTTTTTTTATTGTTGGACCGAAACTAGATAGCTATTTTTAAAGGGCACTATGAATCTCTCATAGTGCCCGTTTTGATTATTTTTTCCCGCCCACGGGCACTATTATCCTCTCATTATGCCCGTCCGGTTCATTTCTCCCGTTCGCGGGCACAATCGTCCTCTCATATTGCCCGTCAGGATTATTTTCTCCCATTCGCGGGCACAATCGTCCTCTCGTATTGCCCGTCAGGATTATTTTCTCCCATTCGCGGGCACAATCGTCCTCTCGTATTGCCCGTCCGGTTCATTTTCTCCTGCCCACGGGCACTATCATCCTGTTCGAATCCTTTTTACCCGCTCACAACCCGTTTGTTGAGACCATCACCAAACACATATCATCCTTTGCATCCTGCAGCATCTCCGAACTCAGCTGCAGCCGTTCAAATAACTCCTTTGGATCATCCATCCCCTGCTCTTGCAAACTTCGGACAAGTTTTGAGATGGCATCCTCATATTCCTCCTCAAGTCCCTCCGACAGACCATCTGTAAACAGCAAAATTCGGGCTCCCTTTTTATAAGGAATCACTCCCTTGGTCACATCAATATTCTCAAAAAAGCCAAGTGGACAACAGCCATCCGTCATCAACTTTACTTCATCATCTACAATCGCAATCCCAGCCGGATGGCCGGCATTCACGTATTCAATCGTCTGCTCGGCTGTATCCAGCACAAAATAAATCGCCGTAAAATAGTAGTTTTCTAGTCTATCAGGCATATGGAGCTGATTCATCCTCCGGTTTAATTCCATCATCACTGCCTCAGGGTCGCCTAAACCTGTAATCGCATCCTTTAACGTCGAATAAATGTACATACAAACAAGCGAAGACGAAATCCCATGCCCCATCATATCAAGCAAAATCACCCCATAACGCCCCGGGGTAATTTGATACCAGGCATACAAGTCACCTGCAAGTTCAAAGGAAGGCTTGTAGACAGCTGAAATGGTCACATCCCCCTGTACAATCGGATCACTCAGCATGCTGAGCTGGACCTGTTTGGCCAAGTCTAACTCATGCTGAATCCGCCTATCCCTTTCCTTACGTAAGTCCTTTTCATACTTTAACCGCAGAACAGACCGAATCCGTGCCAGCAGCTCAACCTTGTTGATCGGTTTCATCACATAATCAAGTGCACCGGCATCCATGGCCTCTGCCATCTTATATGAATCCCCCATGGCGGTGACAATAATAATCGGCAAGTCCTCGTACCGCTCATTGGCAAGAATCGTCCGGCAGGCTTCTAGACCATCAATCTCGGGCATCATCAGGTCCATTAAGATTAAATCCACTGGGACTTCCACAGAATTAGACGCATCTAGCTGCAGATAATCATATAATTCCCGGGCAGAAGATAACAAAACTAATTGATCATAGCCTGCCTTTTGCAGGATTTTCTCAATAATCATCAAATTAGTTATATTATCATCCACTATAACAATGTTCATAAACATTCCCCTTTTGAAAAAGGTGCCTGACCCGGAATGGGTGTCAGGCACCTTTAATACTATCAAACAATGTTTATCCCTCGATGGGCATCGTTGCAAGTTCCTTACGCAGTTTTTCAATGGCCTTTTTCTGCAGGCGGGAAACATGCATTTGCGAGATTCCTAATTGCTCTCCAGTTTCTTTTTGACTTTTATTTTCCACAAATGTGCAATGGATAATTTCCTTTTCCCGGTCTGATAATACATGGAGGGCGCTTTCTAGCAGCAATTTTCGGTCTACTTTTTCAAAACCATCATCTGGAGAACCGAGTATATCTAAGGCCGTTACCACATTCCCCTCCGAACCCGTTTCTATCGGCAGGTCAACAGAAGCGGCTTGATAGCTTTTCCCCATTTCCATTGCTTCCAAGACTTCCTCTTCAGATAGTTCCATGTATTCGGCGATTTCATGGATCTTAGGAGACCGCTGGTATTGATTGGTGAGCTCGTCCACTACTGTTTTTAGCTTGGGCCAAACTTCCTTGACGCGTCTCGGCACATGGACACTCCATGTTTTATCACGTAAAAACCGCTTTATTTCTCCGATTACGGTTGGGATTAAAAAAGATTCAAACCCCCTCCCGGCACCTTGGTCATACCTTCGAATCGCGGCCAATAAGCCAATCATTCCGACTTGCATGATATCTTCATGAAAATCTCGTCCCTTTGAATATTTCCTCGCAAGGCTCCCGACTAAGGCCGTATAATGTTCTACTAAAATTGTCTGGGCTAAGGGGTTTTCATTTTGTTGAAATTCTAGTATCAGGGCGTCAATTTCTTCCTTAGTTCGCCTCATGGGTTGTGGCTGCTGTCCCATTATTCTCACGCTCCCCACTTAGATACTTCGCCATGAAGACCGTTACACCTGAATGATTCAACACACGGACTTCGTCCATGAGTGTTTCAATCAGAAACAGACCTAACCCTCCCTCTGAAAGTTGTTCCACCGTACTTGACTCCGTATAAGGGCCCAGCTCGTTTCTGGTCTTGATAAAATTAAAGCTCACCCCGCTATCTGCAACCATGATTTCTAGCTTGTCCTCATAGATACCGAAGCCTAAGGTCACTTCTCCACCTTCCTCATCTCCGTACGCATGTTGGACCGCATTGGTACAGGCTTCACTTACAGCAATTTTAATGTCCTCGATTTCCTCGTATGTATAACCCATGCGGCTGGTAATTCCGGATAATGTCAATCGAATCACACCAACATAGTCGGGTTTTGCAGGAATCTTCATTTCAATATAGTCCATCACTTGTTTCATCGTCCCCCACCCCCTTAATTTGCAGAAATATTCATTATATTCCCCAGGCCTGTAATCTCAAAGAGCCTTTTCAGCCGATCGGATAACTCAATCAGCCTTAATTCTCCGCCGTTTTCCTTTAATTTTTTAAATAAGCCGACAAACACACCAAGACCGGTACTGTCTAAATAAGAAACGTCCTTGAGATTGATAGTCATGGTTGTGTTTTTTCCTTCGGCGATCGGTAATAACTCCTCTCTAAGATTTGGTGCTGTAAAGGCATCAATTTCACCAGCCAGCATCACGGATACTTCGTCGTTATTCTGATGTACATCTATACTTAGATTCACTCCATCATCACCTCTGAGATATTTATAGTGTATATAACCAAGTTTTAAAAACTCTAAACCTATTTTTTTAAAAATTTTTTTGGGGTTTGGGTGCAGGGGTGGGAGCAGGGGGACGGTTCTCATGCTTCCGAAGCATGAGAA
>NZ_JAMBOH010000054.1 GCF_023715505.1 Neobacillus cucumis
TTTGATGACTTGTAATTTAAACTCTTTGGAATGTTTTGTGCGTTTCATGATGTCAACCTCCTTGGTACATTAAGCAGTATAATAAATTTTACTCTTACTGTCCAAGTTCATTTTGGGGCTAATAAGCTTTCGTCTACGCGTATCCCCATGGAGGAAATTTCAAATGACCTTTCTAAGAGCGGATACCAAAGAACAATATCTCCATTTAAGCTCCAATCATCGTAATCAGGAGAGCGCCCATCGTGCCTCTCTCCAGATAGTAAGTTACCGCCAATTTGCATAATAAAGACAGCACCAAACTCTTTAGTAATTTCATCTTCTCGTTGCTTTGGAGTTAAATTAGGATACAGGTCCTCGAGTTCTTGCGTCGTTATAAATTTAATATCCTCTGGCAGGATAGGCTCAAGTTGGGGATATAATTTATACAAGTAATTCTCGGTTGACTTTAATGCTTGATAAATCTTTTGAACTTCTGACTTTAAGGTTTTTAAGTTCCGCTGTTTATAAGTAATGACTTTCTCCCAATCCCACTGATCAACATACATGGAATGTAGGTTGTCTAAAATCTCATCTCGTCGAATCGCATTCATATCCGTATAAAGCCCTTCACCCACAGTAAACCCATATCGTGCAAGGGCCATTCTTTTCCATTTTGCCAAAGATTGAACTACTTCAATCGATGAATGTTTAACATCCATTGCATCAAAGGAAACAATACGCTTTTTTCTCTTTATTAGGTGAATACCTTGTTTACTGTATGATTGAATTTTGGAGGTTGCTATCAGCTTGTGCCTAAATGTGATTTCCAAACATATTAACATTTATCAATTTATTGGACATGACTCTATATATTTTTCATATACTATGTATCTGGCTCAAGCTAGAAGCAACATTTTAATCATTCCTTCAACTGGAAATATACGTAAAATTAGTGATGAGATTTAGATCAAAATTATTAAAGTCTTACATTTTACTGTTTTTTCTATTAGACATCAATGTTTGTATTCACAAGATCGGGAAGAACGCTCATGATTATGGGTGCTTTTTTAATTGAAATAAAAATGACTACTCAATAAACGAGCAGTCAATGGGACAGTACAAAGTTGGAATTAAACTGGCTTAGTTTTAACTAATATACCCTATGTATGTTATGCAGCAATATTACTGGTTGAATAGGTAAATCGGAGTAAGACTAATATATCTTTTTCTCGATGAGCCATCCGCAGTGAGGTTTATTTTGTTTATGGAGCTTTGCCCCAATAGTATTTTGTCCTGAACGATTGCCGGTATTTTTATGATTTTCCTAATGAAATTTCTTCATTTACAACATTCACAATACCTCACCATCCGAAAACTCTTCTATTCTTCTAATAAGTATGATGTGGACTAGTAGAAATGGGTAAATATACAATCAAAGCCTATAAATACAAACGGAAAAAAGGAGGTGTTAGGATCGTTGGCTTAATAATTAATTGAAAACCAAATTGGGATTCAATAAAAAAACAAAATGGAGGATCACAAATGAAACCCAAATCTGTTTCTGATCTATTGGAGGGAAACGAATTGATACCAACAGATCTTCAAGTAGTCATATTCGACCCGAAGGAAAATTGTACTTACGTTATGGCAAACGGAAAAGCAATCAAAATGGATGTTCCCCCTTCAGGATTAGGGAAACATATCATTACTTCGCAAGACGGGAAAGTCGTCTACTTGGTAAAAGATGAAAATAATATATAACCAGCTTATCAAACTCTTGTACAGAGTAGAGTGCACGAACTCACCATTCTGTGACACGGGTCTCAAGCCGTTTGAAAGTTTGCTAGCTTCTGTTCTTCTATATCTATAACAGTTAAAAAAACCTATAACCGTTAAAAAGTAACTCCTCTCTTGCAGGGAGTTACTTTTTTTGTATAAATTTGTCCATTCCATATATGAGTTCCAGGTCCATTTCTTGTACTTTCCTAAGAACCATGGTTTAGATGCTCAAGATTCCACTAGTATAATTAGCTGATCCAAAATCTTTTAATTTAATTGTCTTAATAATAATGACGTTTGTCCATACCACTGTTGTCTTTAGACAATATAATAAATTGTACTTATTAGATAATTCAAAATAAGAATGGTAAATCTAAATCCTTCATAAAAAATCAGCAAAGATAGGATGACAAGGCTTATGCAAACCATTGTATTTATTGAAACGAACAAACATGGATCCAGTAGAGAAGCATTAAAAGCGGCTGAAAGACTCGGTTATTTTACAGTGCTATTCACCAATAAACAAAGATTCATTCAACAAAGAACAGAATTTCCCGACGTCCATCAAATGATTTTAGTGGAATTATCCAATTATGATCAAATAAGAAAAAAACTCAACCAATTACAACAACAAGGTAAACATATAAAAGGCATTTTTAGTTTTGTCCATTCTTACGTTCATCTAGCAGCCGTCTTAGCGGAAGAATATTGTACAAGTATAGTCTCTACTGATTCCATTATAAAGATGGAAAATAAAGTTTTAACTCGTGAGCTTCTCAAAGGACACCCAAATTCTCCCCATTATGCCCTTTATAATCCAGATGATTTTTCTTTAGAGGAATTTATTGATCAAGCCAAGGACTATTTACCTCTTATAGTAAAGTGTCCCACATCTGCCGGCTCAAAAGATGTTATGTTAGTAAATAACGAGAACCAGTTAAAACTGGCAATTCAAGATTTACAAAAAAAACATGAACAGATTTTACTGGAAGAGTATCTAGACGGACCGCAATATTTAATTGAGGTTTTAGTACACAATGGAAAAGTTCATATTGTAACGGTCATCGAACAAGAGATTACCCTTTTTCAACGATTTATCGTAACTGGATATTGTTTACTGCCAAATATCACTCAGAGAATGTACAATCGTATTTTTGAGGCAGTAAGTTCCATTTTACAAGCTTTTCAGATGAGAAATGGTGCCTGTCACCTTGAAATGCGTTTAGTAGATGGGGTATGGAAGTTAATTGAAATTAATCCGAGAATCTCAGGTGGGGCGATGAATCGAATCATTGAAGTTGGATATGGAATTAATTTAGTAGAAGAAACGATTCAATTAATGTTAGGAAATGAGCCTAACCTTACGAAAAAACACAGTAAGTATGTATATGCACATTATTTAATCGTTGATTCAAAAGGGAAATTAATAAAGGTAACGGGGAAAGAACGCAGCTCTCAATATCCCAGTGTAGAAGAGGTTTATATAAAACCTCGAAAAGGACAGATCGTCCGTCCGCCGTTATCAATGGGAGATCGTTGCGGATACATTTTGACATCCTCAGATTATAAAATGGAAGCGAAAAGAATGGCCATAAGAGCAGCCAGCAATATCACCTTCTACCTTGACCCTCTTTAATTTCTGAGTGACAAATAGTGAGTATGATGTTCCTCGTAAGTTCTTAATGATTGAACAAAAATTAAAAGTGTATTTGGAGAGGTGAAAAGAAGTAAAATGACGCTCATTGGCATGCTTCATCATCGTAGAGATCCAAGTAAGGTAAGGAAAGCATATGCGTATGCTGCTGTGGCAAAAGCAGAAGGTGTAACCTTTTTTTACTTTACCCCAGGGAAAGTGAATATCAAACAGCAGATAATTTTAGGAAAAGCTTATGAAAATGGACAATGGATTGAAAAGGAATTTCCTTTCCCAGATGTCATTTATAATGCAAGTTATCCTGAAAGTGAGAAAACGAAACATATCTTTGATTATTTGTATGATAGGATTCCGTTTACAAGTCATTCGATCGGGGACAAATTAACCGTATATAACAGAATAAAAAAGGCAAATAAATTTAAACAATACCTTATTCCTTTTTATGAATTAACTAACGTACAGATTTTTATTGACATGGTTAAACGTTATCAAAAAGTGATTATCAAACCGTTATCCGGGCATCAAGGAGGCGGCGTTGTTTTCATTGAAAAAGAAGGTTCCAATCATTACAAAATGAATGATGCGGGATTAGAATCATCTATGAATGAAAAACAATTGTTAGACTGGTTATCCCCTAAGATCCAAGAACGAGATTACGTCGTTCAACAGTTTATTACTAGTCAAACAAAAGCTGGTCATGTTTTTGATTTCCGGTTGCATGTACAAAAAAATGGAGAAGGAAAATGGGTGATTACTTCAATCTATCCAAGGATCGGGCGTTTAGGGACCATAACTTCTAATATGGGGAGTGGTGGTTATAGTACTTACCTGGATACTTTTTTACAACACGAGTTCGGTGACTCCTGGTATGATATTCAAAGGTATCTTGAACAGTTTGCGCTCAGTTTTTCCAATCATTTTGATTCTTTATATGAAGATGAATTGGATGAACTAGGAATTGACGTCGGAATTGATGCCAACCAAAAACTATGGCTTTTTGAAGTGAATTGGAGACCCGGTCCGCCAAATATCTATAGTCTTGAATTAGATGTAGCCAAAAATACGATTTTATATGCTAAATATCTAGCTGATACAAATAAACGATAGACGGGAATTCATATAAAACACTAAATACCTTCAACATTTCATATCCCCCATTTTGTAATCATCATCGTGTCTATATAGTCCTCCCTACACATTAAGTTCGCTGTTATGGCGTCCTATTTTTTTCTTACCATACTGAAATCCCTAAAAAGGCAGCTTGCCGCTCATGAACTTCAGCAACAATTGGGTTGAAATTCATTAAAAGAAAGCTGCCTCTTTATGTGAAATTTTAACTTCTTAAATATTCGATAACATCATCGAAGTCCGAGTCATTCCCGCCCGTTTTGAAATAGACAATGTCATTCGGGAGTAAAAATGAATCAAAAAACCTCTTCATTTCATCTGCATCTGAAAAATGATAAACATGATCTGGACTTACTCCTGCCTCGATCGCTGGCTTCTGAAAATCCTTTGCAATAAACCCTTTGGTGATGAGTACATCAACCCCCGAAGCAGCGATTAGATGACCTGCCTTTTCATATTCTTCATCTGCATATTTTCCCAGTGATGCCATTCTTCCTAGAACAGCAATTTTTCTTTGGGATGGCAATGCTATCCTGCTTAATGTTTCTAAGCCTTTTCTTAAGGAAGCAGGATTTGACTTCCATGTATCATCCACCAGCGTAATTTGATTTCGTCCTTCCAATATTTGAAAATGGGATATCATATGATGATATGAGGATAATCTTTTTAAAGCATAGCCAATATCTACCCCTAACATGGTAGCTGCGGCTAATGAAGCAACTGCATTATAGACACTATGCTCCCCTAGACCCGGTATATAACCTTTATATTCCCTCTTCTTATATTCCATCCAAAAAGTCATGCCGGATGAATGATACTGAAACTTCTTAATTCTAAACCTAGCATTCTTGTTTTTTCCGAATGTAATTATCTTTCCCTTGAATTTAGAAGTATCGATGGAGGAGAGATAGAGGTCGTCCGAATTTAGGATAAGAATTCCCTTATTGTTCATCCCTTGCATGATTTTTGCCTTTTCTGCTAGATAATCATCAAAGGAGCGAATTTTATCCGTATGATCGACATCAATCATGGTCATAATCCCAATCGTCGGGTAAAAATACTTACAGGACTCCGTCATATCCCCTTTTTTAGATACGGCTGTTTCAAACACTGCCACATCTGTATTTTCATCTATTCCCATTAAGTAAGAAAGGTTATAATAATCAGCATTTTTACTGGATATGGTTGCCTGAACATTGTGTGTATCTTCTAAAATATGTTTTAACATTTCTTTCGTAGTAGACTTTCCACATGTACCCGTAATGGCGACTACCGGAATGTTAAACAGATGCCTGTAATACGAAGTGAATTTAAAGAAAGTGTCTTTGAGATCCTTTACCAGAATGACTTGCTCAGGATTTAATTTTTCCATATTAGAAAATGGTGTATCGGTAACGATGAATACATTCTTGTAATTCTTTATCCTTTCAACAGGCACTTCTCTATTGTTCCAACGAAAATATAACGTATGGCTCCTAATTTCAAATCTGTCATAAGTGACCGTCTTGATCCGTATTCCTTTGTGCTTTTCATTAGGCTGAATGTTCATGGCCGTTAAAATGTTCTCCAATAATAATGTCTTCAAAATGTCCCCCCTGAAGTTCCTTTTTTGAAAAAAGCATCTCCCCCAATAATCCTTTTCTATATGATAGCAGTGATTGAAACACTATGAATTCCCTAATGTATCATATGATGTGTCCCCTCTTGCAGGTGTGTGATAAATACACAGGAATCTTCCTACCTGGCTTCATATTTTTAATGTTTTCCGTTTTTCACATTGTTCTAATCTGATAGTCTGTGCCCATGCGTTTAAGGCTTTTATCAATTTCGCTTATAATATGCTTTCGGGAAAGTCCTTTACCATTGGGGCCATCATGCATCGAGAAAATAAACGTTTGTCGCAAGGACAAATTTCCCAACGATTTCCTCACTTGTACCTTCTGAAAAAAATTCCGCTGTATCAAAAAAATTGATTCCTAAATCAAGGGCTTTTTTAGGATAGGACGACTGTCCTCTTCATCAAGTGTCCATTTAGGATCATCACGGTCAGCTTCACCAAACTTTTTAATAATTTTTGCTAGAACAAACTTCGCACCTAAAGATTGCAAGTTTTTTTGCAGTAGCCCTTCCAATAGAAAAACCGCCTCTACAGAAGCAGTTTATTTTCTAAGGAATCATTATTTTCGTGCATCATTTTAAACATTATTGTTATCAATGAATTGAGCATCATTTTCAGTAGCAAACTCTTCAGTTACCTGGCTTACATTTTGTTCATGGTTGTTATTTTTGTCGGTGTGATTTAGGACAAATTTTGCGAAATTACCATTGTTAGGAGAAAAGTTTTTCTCTTGGCTCATGAGAAGCCCTCCTTGGTGTTAATAATCGATTGACTTAACTTAGGTAATAGAGAATTAGCTTTAAGAATTACATTGTTGATATGTCAATGACGAAACGATAGCGTACATCACTACGTAAAACACGCTCATATGCCTCATTTATTTGTTCAGCACGGATGATTTCAATCATAGGAGCTATACCGTGTTCAGCAGCAAAATCCAGCATCTCCTGTGTTTCACGAATTCCACCTACAAGTGACCCTGCAATGCTACGACGACCCATGATTAAAGAAAAAACATGATACTTATCTGCCTCAGCTGGAGCACCGACATTTACAAGTGTTCCATCTACCCGAAGCATAGATAAATACGCATCAACATCTAGATTTGCGGAAACCGTGTTTAATATTAGGTCAAATCGACCAGCCAACTCTTTAAATGTAGCAGGATCGCTGGTTGCATAATATTGATCCGCACCCAACTTTATTGCCTCATCTTTCTTTTTGGCTCAATGCAGTTACTTCGGCACCCATGGCATGTGCAAACTGAACAGCTACGTGTCCAAGGCCTCCAACCCCCACAATGGCAACCTTTTTACCTGAACCTATGTTCCAGTGTTTCAAGGGAGAGTATGTAGTGATACCTGCACACAATAACGGAGCTGCTACATCCAAATCTAGAGCATCTGGAATACGGACAACGAAATCTTCCTTTACTACGATTTTTTGGCTATATCCGCCGTAAGTTGGATTACCATCATAATCTAATGAATTATATGTGCCGATAACACCTTTCGTACAAAATTGCTCTTCACCGCTCTGGCAGTATTCGCATTCTCCGCATGAGTCAACAAAACAACCAACACCAACATGGTCCCCAACAGCAAATTTTGTAACTCTTGATCCCACTGCTGCCACGACTCCAGCAATTTCATGACCAGGAACCATTGGGAATATTCCACCGCCCCATTCATCATAGGCACTGTGAATGTCGGAGTGGCAAATACCACTAAATTTAATATCAATTAAAATGTCGTCAGGTCTAATTCTCTTCAATGGTAGTGCGTTCGAAAGGTGCTTTTGCCTTTGGAGCGCTAAGAACACCCGTTGTAGTTGTGTTTTTTTGATTATTAGACATAAAAGACAACACAATCCTTTCTAGTTAACACTGAATGGTTCCGATGAACATTAATTGAATCTCACATATCTAGGTACCTATACACAAAAAGGTCCTTATGCAATTCTTCAATACTTATCCCTTTATTTATTGCTGCCTTTTCTATGAGGTCATATCTAGCCTTTTTCAATTCTTTTTATTTCACGATTTGACGCTTCCATTGTACTGGGATCGGCTTTTTTCTTTGGGAACAAACTTAGAAAAAGTAAGATTTTCTCCCAAATAGTAAGCGTTTTTAGAAGTTTTTATGTGAGAAATCCTTTCATAATTACAGAAATACTGGAAATGATATGCGATACTGGCTGTAGAGAAATAAAGCTGTATCCCATTGTTAAAAAACTAACAATCTATGGGGACATTATTCCTTAACCAGGAGGTGGGCCGAATGGTTCGTACAATTGCTCAGTTCCTCACAATATTGCTCATTTATTTACTCGGAGACAGGCTCGTTGCATGGCTGAGTCTTCCTGTCCCTGGAAGCATAGTAGGTATGGCTCTCTTATTCATTGCCTTGGTGTCAGGCGTGTGTAAGCTTAAATGGGTCGAAACAGCCGCACAGCTCCATATCAAACATATAACGCTGCTCTTTATTCCTTTTATTGTAGGTGTTTCGCATTATGCAGGCATTTTTAGAGTGGAAGGAATAAAATTAGCGATTATCCTGGCAGCAAGCAGCCTGGTTGTTCTTCTTGTCACTGCTTTTATTGCGGAGTATTTCGAAACTAAAAGAAAAAGGAGCAAACAAAATGGAAACAATGATTACTAATATATTGTTTTGTACCGTCCTCACTGTTTTAAGTTATGCAGCAGGAAATAAGGTGTTTAAAAAGTATAAAAAGGCATGGTTAAATCCGTTATATACGGTTTCGGTTTTCATCATTGGTTTATTGACACTTTCTCATATCAATATTTCCCAATATTCATCAGGTACAGGAATATTTATGCTTTTATTAGGAACTTCCACTGTGTCTCTTGCTGTTCCTCTATATAAACATATAAGAATGATAAAAAAACATTTTGTCCTTATATTCACCGCGGTTATGCCCGGTACCTTATTAGGTGTCATCTCTATTGTCGTACTGGCAAAGTTTTTACACATGAACAAGGAATTGATGTTTTCACTTATTCCAAAATCGGTTACGGCTCCGATTGCCCTGTCGGTATCACAGTCATTAGGAGGAATTCCGTCATTGACCATTTTGTTTGTTTGTGTATCAGCGATTTTTTCGTTAGTTATTGGGCCGTTTCTCTTAAGATTTGTAAGGATTAGAAGCCGGATTGCAATGGGATTAGCGTTAGGAACCTCAGCACAGGCAATTGGCGCCAACCGTGCGTTTGAATGGGGAGAATTAGAAGGAGCCATGGGGAGCATTGCCATGATTACTTCTGCTTTATTCATGTCAATCTTTACCCCACTATTGCTTCTGCTTTACCTTTTTAAATGACAATGTAACCCCTGGTTTTGATCTATTTTGGTTTTTAAACATATTAAGCTACAGCTTCAACTGTTACTGTACCCAAGTGTCTCTAATTGTTTAATAGATTGCTTAATCACTATATCTTTCTTTCGTCGGTCAAAGTAATCACCGATGTTATTATCCAAAAGTGATTCGCCTTTTGATGAAGATCAATATATAACCGAATTGAAATTAGACGGGATACCGTTAATCCTACCCAAGTTTAATAACACTATAAAACTTTACACTCGGCATAATAACGAAGTAACTTCTAAGTTTCCAGAGCTTCTTAATCTTGATATTCCGGACGGGCACAGTATTGGATGGGGAAATCATTGTGACCGATTCACAAGGTAAACCTGACTTCGAGGCCATCATGGAAAAATTCCAATCCTGCAAATCTAATCATAGAATCCAATATTGTGTGTTTGACATCATTTATTTTGAAGGAAAAAAACTAACTTTGCCTTTGTATGAACGAAAAGAGCTGCTTGATTCCATTCTTGATCAAACTGAAACCGTGGTTAAGATTCATTGGATGTACGGCAATGGGGAGGCTTATTTCGATTTAGTCAAACAACAGGGATAGAAGGAATTGTTTTAAAAAGGGCAGCTTCAAAATACCAGGTTAATAAACGCTCTAACGATTGGTTAAAAGTCATCAACTATCAGTATACGGATGCTGTTATAACAGGATTAAGGAAAGATGATTTCGGCTTACTGCTGGCAGTGGAGGAGGATGGCCAACTTAAACCAGGAGGAATCCTGGAATTTATGGTTCCTGAAGCTAAAAAAGTGTTTTTTAAACAGTATCAGGAGCTATTTAGGGACGAAAATAAGAAGTTCATATTATTAGAGCCGGAACTAAAGTGCAGGGTTAAATTTAGGAATTACACAAAAGCAGGATTGTTAAGGATTCCTTCTTTTGTAAAATATATATCTTAAAGAGTCTATCCAATGTGATAGGCTTTTTTTGTGTATAAAATACAGGTTATTACGTTCTATTGTCGAAATCTCCCATCAAGGAAGGGATAAGGTAATGAATGTTCAATTCTGGTATCGGATTCAATATTAAAAGAAACAGAGGTAAAGGACAAAAATAAGTATCATAAAAAGGTTAGCAAAAGCACTAGTGTTATGATTAAAAATCAAATGGACATCCTAGAAGATTATCGCATGGTATGGGAATATAAGGATGTTGGAAGAAAAAATATCAGTAAAAGTCGAAACCTGGTTTAAATAATTTGATGGTTTTATGAAGGACATGAATTAAAATAAACGTCGTCAATTATTGACAATTTTTTCTCAGTAAAAAAGAAAAAAACCTTGCTCTGGGCAGGTTCATGCCTAAACTAATCAAACGATTAATTAGTTTTAATTGATAGGGTATTTTATTGGGATTTGTCAGGTTCTTAGTGAAGTAAGTACCAATACTAGGCTATCAACCCGTTCTTCGTCAATGTTCGCCTTATGTAAGAGAAGAGATGTTATTATTCATAGGTTTTTCTCCAATTTAATTAAACGTTTAATTAACTGACAAAAAATTTGTTTGCCAATCGATACAATCCTTATACTATAGGGCTTTACAGCAAAATTAATCAAACGTTTAATTAATTTTTATGAGAGTGTTTTTTGTGGGATTTTGTCGGTTCGTTTGCCTATTATAAGATATTTTTCCTGACAACCAACTACACCATGGCCACGAACACAACCCTCGGTCTCTGGTGTGGTGGGAGAAAAATGTTAGATAAAAAAATGACCACTCATTTTATTTGAGTAGTCAAAGGTAAAACAAAAGGACAAGATTTATAGTACGTTCATTAAGGCTCTTCTATGACTAATATACCCAATATATGTTATGCATTAAAATACAGTTGAATGAGTGAGTTGGAACAAGGCTGAAATTTATCTTGGTGGGCAGCCATTTTTGAGTGTGAGGTTTAAAGCCTTGATATATGATTTTTTCTGCTCATAGTCTACCAGAGAAAATTCTATTAAATGGGATCCCTATCCTGAACAGGTTGCTAAAACAGCTGAATTAATAGCTACTAAAGCCAACATAAAAAGTTATACAGTCGGTTGGCAAAGTGCAGGTAGGACTGAAGAATCTTGGCTTCGGTCCGGATGTCCGAGAACTTACGAAGGGACTATACCAACAACATGGTTATACATCATTTATAAACTGTCCTATCGCCTTTGTAGCCGAACATTTAGAGGTCTTGTATGATATTGATTATGAGTGTAAAGTAGTAACGGATCAGTTAGGTGTGAACTATTTTTTTGGTCTCTATCAGATAGCTTATTTCAAATAGAGTTATGTATACTGGATCTTTAATTACTTTTGTTATGTAAAGTAAAAAGAACCAGTCATATGAAGCCGCCTCCGTTAATATAGATAGTAAGAAATAGGAGGGGTGCAAAACTATGGAAAATGTTTTATTTGAACAATGTAAACATAATCAGTTAGAAGAACTTTGTGAAGAGTGTACTCCAAAAAAAAACGAGGAGAATTTTGATATTTCTGAATATGATTATAATAAAAGATTGTGGTTTTAATATAAAGAGAGCATTCTTTTAGTTTGGCTATATATAGAATTCTCACAAAAAAATTTGGAGTGTGAAATATTATATATAGGACAAGCATACGGGAAAACCTTACTTAATATATAATGTATATAATATGTCCAGTTAAAAGAATACACTTTCTATGTAATTGTCAAATAGCCCCCACCTTTATTCAGATGGGGGCTATTCTACAGTTGTAATTCAACTAAATAAATTCAAAACTCTTTCAATAATCTAGTCTATACTCGGCAATTGAGGTTAACTTTTAATCCCTACAGAGAAAAGGTGTCAAATTATTTGACCCTTTTTACAAATCCTTTCTCTGGATAGGAATATATGGTATGTCAACACTAAATCAAACATTTTTTTTAAGGGCTAAGTTTCGATAAGTCACCGGACTTAAGTAGTCAAGTGTGCTGTGCGAACGGATATTATTGTACCAATTAACATAATCAAAAAGTTCAAGAGAGAGTTGTTCAAGGGTAAGAAAGTGCGTACCGTTGATTAATTCTGTTTTTAGTATCTTAAATGTAGCTTCTGCCACCGCATTATCATAAGGGTTCCCTTTTTGGCTTAGAGAGCGTGTAATCTGAAATTCATTTAATAATTCATCAATATCAACATTCTTAAATTCAGATCCACGATCTGTATGAAATATTTTCACATTTTCTAATGGACGTTTGACCGATGCGAAGGCACGCTGAACTAAAGCTGCATCTTTGCGCTCTCCAGCGCTGTAACCAACTATTTCTCTATTATATAAATCTACACTTATGAATATCATTTGGAAACTGTTTAGCTAATTTTATTTTTAAATCCCCGTAACTTCTTGCGTCCTCTGGGTTATTAATTAAGTATTCCTTGAAATCTAAATGTATCCTAATATTTTCATTTCCCTCTTGATAGAAATGTATGTGGTGGGTCCTTCTTTCCTTACCCTTTGGAAAATACCTTCTACCTAAAATGCCATTTTCACCTCTGGGTTCATAACCTATTGAAGACATTTTATCGTTGTATAAATGAACTTTCTCAATATCTTTTACAATAATCAAGATGTCTACAATCGGTTTAGCAAAACCAATGGTCGGTACAGATGTACTCCCTATATGATAAATTCCAAGCAATTCATCTTTAAAAATTTCTTTAAGTATACTTTCTTCTTTATAATATTGTTTTACCCAATCCTCTGTCCAAGGAAGTATTTCAGTTTTTCTCATCGGCACCCCCCCTTAATAAAATCTTAAACTTAAAATTCAATTTTATTTTGGTGATTCCTTCTTTCGCTAAACTGCAAGTTAGTCGAATAAGAAAAATGACCGCCACAGTGATCATTATGATATCAAAGAATATATCCCATACATCCTCCAATTGTCTTTTAAAAGCTATCGCTTCATAATCACAGTTATCATCGTAGTAACCTAAATGCAGATGATATTTATCATCATACAAAATATCCATTCAGCCCTCTTTTCATTATCTAAAATTATCAATTCGGCAGTTGAATCGAATTCCCTTCTTCAAGTAAACTGCCAGGTTACCTCAATAAGAAAAGCCGCCTAAATGGCAGTTGGATCTTCAACTTTTGCACCCCTTTAGTGTAAGTACATCTTTTCACATAAATCTAAAGCAATCCCAAACTTAAAACCTGCAAATTTAGCTTATCAAATACATTTCATTAAGTCCTTTTTTCGGTGAGCACATGAAACTGGACACATTTTAAAGAATCCAGCTGCAACAATATATTATGTGTGCTAGTTTGAATACCCTCTCTTTAACTTTAGTAATGAAAAGAAGCCAAAACTATGCTACTCTGTATAAAAAGTTGCATAATATCGGCTCTAAGGATTATAAACGTTATAGAAGATTAGCTGTTCGTTACATTAACAGAGCCTTTCTAATTAAAAATTATTGGAAAAGTAAATGTAACGAAAGCTGCCCAAAGTCCGTAGACCGGCAAATACTTAGTAATGGCATCTTGGATAGTTGAAGGTCCGGATTTGTTTTGTAGAAAACGCTTATAGGAGAGCATTATCCAAATTAGATTTGCCCAGATAAGTATGTTTACTCCTAAAACAGCAAGTCTATTAGGAGTAATCCCATAAGAAGAAAGCCTGAACACGATGGCTGACAAAGCCACACTGTCAATAATAAGCGCAAGAATAATTAAGGCAAAATTTATATAATCTGATATGTTCTTTTTCTCGTCTGAGTCGCTTTCGGTAATGGAAAATATGGTAACGGCCAATACACCAAGAAGTATTCCGTTGAAGGCTATCAGGAAATTGCGGTCTAAGAATGGATTTTTTCCGACCCATATAACCGTTATAAGATAGACCAACAATGTGACCAGGACAAGAGGACTAAAAATTTTAGCTATATATGGTGTAATATTCTTAGCAAGTTTAAGATTCATTGATACTAGGTATGCAGCCACAATAGCGAGAGCGGCAGCACCAAATAAAACGACATTACTAAAATAGAAGTCTTCTATGTCTAAGCCAACAAAGCTAAATAACTGCATGGTTAATGCTGCTAGCACCATTCCGCTAACTGCCATGCTGGCGTAGAGAATACAATATTCCAAATTAAATTTAATAAAGGCTAATCTTGCACTGCCTTTTGAATATTCATTTCCTGTAAATGCAAGCCCTACCAATACCCATAAGAATATGGGAAGATGTAAATAAGCAAGGATAATACTGTCTTTATTAGACAATGGCAGCATATTAAGATAAAAACCGGAAATTAGGTAAAACGCTGCAAGGGAATAAATAACACTCTTTTTCGGAGTATTATTGTGAACAAAATAGGCAGCAATAAAGGGAATTATACCAAAAGCCAGGTTAATTGGAGCAATTGCTTCCTGTTCGACAAAATGGAAAATGATCCTGGTGCTTATCCCGGCCAGAAGGGCTAAAATGCACATAAATAAGAAACCTTTTTGAAGCAAGGAAGATTTTTCTGTATTTGCCGTCTCCTTGAAATGCAATCTTTCAAACCAAACGCCAAGAACCTGAGAATCAGGATTTTGTTCCCATGCGTGTGAGAATGACTTTATAAAAGCTTTGGGGTCTTTTCTATACATTCTCTCCAGCTCATGAGGGTTAGCAATATTTTCAATAATCAAATTGTTAATGTCCATGGTTATACCTCCCCTAATAATTGTTAATAAGTTTCCTCCACAATGTTTAACTGTCTTCGTCACTTTTGTATTCTAAAATATCTCCAGGCTGACAATCTAAAGCCTTACAAATCGCCTCTAGAGTTGATAATCGAATTGCTTTTGCCTTTCCATTTTTCAATATAGAAAGGTTCGCCATTGTGATTCCAACCTTCTCCGAAAGTTCTGTTACGCTCATTTTCCTTTTTGCTATCATAACATCAATATTGATTATAATTGGCATTGTTATTCACCTCAGACAGTTAAATCATTTTCTGATTTTATTTCAATTGCTTCTTGTAAAAGTTTTTGGAGAACCGCCGCAAAGACTGCGATAACCATCGAAGCAAAAGGAACTACCAATCCGACAAAGATAACTCCTGGTGCGTCATCTACTTCCGCAAAGATATAGAAGAGCGGCCAAACTAGCACATGCAAAATACTGATTGTGATTGCACAGTATTTGATTTTCTTTAAAGCTTTTACAGATAAATTTGAGAAAGCTTTTTTTTTGTCAATATAGCCTAAAAGTTTGTAAGCCTGATACAAAGCAAAGTAAAAAGGTATCGCCGATGCATCAAAAACGATGAAAACGAGATATTTTATAAAAGCAAACTCTGGAAGCAATTTTGCTGCAAGATTCGCCATCTCAGGCACCAAAAAGATGCACAGAGCAAGAACTGGGACTCCTAAAAGAATAACAGCTATTTTTAAAAAAAACGTTGTTACTTTTTCCATAAAAAGCACCTCACTTATTTATTCTGATTTTGATTTTAATATATAATTTATTGATTATCAATAAATTTTTATTAATTTTTATAACATTTTTATTGTTGGTTTTGTTTTTAAGCAAAAATAAAAAGCATTCCTCATTCAAAGAAATGCTCTATAACTTTAAACCATAAAATTTATTACTTGTACAGCTAACCTGTCTTGTTAATATAATAACTTCTAAAAAAGCATCACTTCCTTTTTGAAGTAATGCCCCTTTTAGTTCAACAACAAAAAGTATTATTACCCTATTACTTTTCCCAAAGCTCTATACGTCTTCCTTCTGGATCTTCAATCCAAATAAACTTTCCATATTCATTAATCGTCTTTTCCATAACAAGGGGAACACCCATTTTTTCTAGATGATTGATACTGTCATCCAAATTTTCAACTTGAAAGTTTAACATCACTTGCTGTTCTGTTGGAAAATAGTGGTCATTTTCAGAAAAGAAGGAAAAGATAGTTTCATTGCCTGGTTGTGGTGTAATAATAGTACCATTCCAATTTTCTATTTCAATCTTTAGCACTTCACTGTACCATTTTTTTATATGCTCTAGATTTTTAGTCCTCCAAAAGATTCCTCCAAAACCCTTTATTATCATAAGAATCCCCTACCTATCCTAAATATTAGTTATTAATTTAAATTCTAGTTTTGAAAGCAATTTCCTTCTTTCACTAAACTGCCTTGTTGATACAATAAGCACAATTTGAAAATTATGTATAAATTTAAGTGTCTATACAATTTCATTTTGAGTAATGATCAAAATGATTAATAAACATACATCATTTAAATGCCAGAAAGATCATGTGCAACACCATTATATAACGAATATATAATTAATAATAATAGCTATAATATAATTACTCAACTTTCGCAGACTGAAATAGGCAGGTATGCCTTGATATAGTTAGGCAAGCCCGCAATCCATTGCTCTAGTTGACTTTTAATTAATTTTTGAATCTTTTTGTTACTCTCTTTAAGGGT
>NZ_JAMBOH010000055.1 GCF_023715505.1 Neobacillus cucumis
TAATTAAGGCGAGAAGGTCACACCCGTTCCCATACCGAACACGGAAGTTAAGCTTCTCAGCGCCGATGGTAGTTGGGACGCGAGTCCCTGTGAGAGTAGGACGTTGCCAGGCAATGTAAGGACAATCTGAAAGGATTGTCCTTTTTGTTTAGAAAATTATAAAATTCAGTCTAGTGGATAACTGTTCATAATACGACTATTGATGTCCAGCTCCAGCGCTTTTGTTTTATTGCATAAGAAATTTATAGATCAAAAACGGCCCTTTTTTCATTGTGACCTCGATGAATGATTTAATAAATGGATAATCCTGGTTGGGCATCATCTTCGTTAACTCACTCCACCATTCCGTTTCATAACGGGCAATCATGCTTAGGTTATATAACAAAAGATAGTGAACAAGCAGCTCTGGAAAATTAATGAGGTTTCCTTTACCAAGTGGAATGGTGTAATTTTTATCTTCCAAATTGTAAAAAAGCGGTGACATTTCAGAAAGAAAATCCTCACTTATTTGAAAGGCAAGCCCCTCATTAGCAAACTCCAAATTATTTTTAAATTTTGAGGTAAAAAACTCCTTAAACCTGCTCTCCGTCATATGATAGCTATCCAGTACATACTCAGGGATCAGAAGTTTATTATCATGCTGAGTTAAACTGGCAAATGTCCTTTTTCCTTCAACGATAAAGAATAAATCATTTAATTCAGGTATAAGCTGTAATAAATCCTCCATAATAGCCTTTTCCCCTTCCAATTGTTTCATGTGAAACATTTTCTCTGACATAAAAGGGAAAAGGCCATTTTTTTGAAACTTTACTTCATCATGGAAAAAAAGATAATTTTGCTTCTTCCTTTTCCTTGTAGAAACGCCGTGGGCCAATACTGCGGTAGTTTCTGGATAGGAGGGGTCTATGGTTAAGATACAGGCTTTAATTAAATGGACAAGTCCATAAAAGAGTAAGATAGGTTTTAAAATTAGTGGAGATTTTTCTGCTTGATCATAATATATTTGCCCGTGTTCGAGATAATAGAGAAAGGCATATCCATTTTCATAACTTTTTTGTTCAGGGTTATCAATATTTCGCTTTTGGTAGCACGTCTTTAAGTATCTTTGGCAGTATTCCGCCGAAAAGAAACAGGAGTAACTTTTCCAATCTTTATAGTTAGTAACCAAGTCGCTCACCTTTTTCAGAAAAATCAATTTAATATTTATTCCTTGACAGTATTTTGTCCAATTGATAACCTACAAATAATATTTTTTGTTCTGGGGGGCTGTTAAAAATGTGGGAAAACAAATTTGCAAAAGAAGGACTAACGTTTGATGATGTTTTATTAATTCCGGGTAAATCAGAGGTATTGCCCAAAGATGTCAACCTGCAAGTAGAGTTATCGCCAAGTGTAAAGCTTAATATTCCAATTATCAGTGCTGGAATGGACACTGTAACAGAATCTGAAATGGCGATATCCATTGCCCGTCAAGGCGGGTTAGGAATCATCCACAAGAATATGACCATTGAGCAGCAGGCAGAACAAGTTGAGAAGGTTAAGAGATCTGAAAGCGGAGTTATTACGGATCCATTTTTCCTAACCCCTGAACACCAGGTCTTTGATGCGGAACATTTGATGGGCAAATATCGTATCTCCGGGGTTCCTATTGTCAATAATATGGAAGACCAGAAGCTGATCGGTATCATAACCAATCGTGATCTTCGTTTTATCCAGGATCAAGATTATTCATTTAAAATTTCTGATGTTATGACAAAAGAGAATCTTGTAACAGCCCCAGTCGGGACAACGTTGAAAGAGGCTGAAAAAATACTACAAAAGCATAAAATTGAAAAACTTCCGCTTGTGAATGAGGAAGGCGTATTAAAAGGCTTAATTACGATTAAAGATATCGAAAAAGTAATCGAGTTCCCTAATTCGGCAAAAGACAGTCAGGGCCGTTTATTGGCAGGTGCAGCTGTAGGTGTAACAAAGGATACGATGAAGCGGGTTGAAGCCCTAGTAGCGGCAAATGTTGATGCGATCGTTATTGATACAGCACATGGACATTCTAAAGGTGTTCTTGATATGGTGAAGGAAATCAGAAGTGCGTATCCTAACCTAACGATTATTGCAGGCAATGTTGCAACAGCAGAAGCAACAAAGGACTTGATTGAATCTGGCGCTGATGTGGTAAAGGTAGGGATCGGACCTGGTTCCATTTGTACCACAAGGGTTGTAGCAGGTGTAGGAGTACCACAAATTACCGCTGTTTATGATTGTGCAGCGGAAGCGATAAAGCTTGGAAAAACAATTATCGCTGATGGTGGAATTAAATACTCTGGAGATATTGTTAAGGCCTTGGCAGCCGGCGGACATGCCGTTATGCTGGGAAGTTTATTAGCAGGCGTATCAGAGAGCCCAGGTGAAACGGAAATTTTCCAAGGACGCCGTTTTAAGGTTTACCGGGGAATGGGTTCAGTCGCTGCGATGGAAAAAGGTTCAAAAGACCGTTATTTCCAAGAGGACAATAAAAAGTTTGTTCCAGAAGGAATTGAAGGGCGGATTCCATATAAAGGTCCATTAGCTGAGACCATTTATCAGCTTATTGGCGGCATACGGTCAGGTATGGGCTATTGCGGAACAAAGGATCTTCATGATTTAAGAACAAAAGCACAGTTTATTAAGATGACAGGTGCTGGTCTGAAGGAAAGTCATCCACACGATGTTCAAATTACCAAAGAAGCACCCAATTATTCACTATAGATTTTATTAAACAGAGAGGTCATACCTCTCTGTTTTTATTATGAAGAATTTCCTATTAAATTTTAAGAAAATTTTAATCCAATGCCAAAGAATGGTCCAATGCTCATTCTATGATTTACTAGGCAGGTATGATAAAATATTCAAAGTGTATAAATTCCTTGGAGGGCGTGTAATAGTGAACAAACATCTTTATCGAAAATATGTTGCCAGTGCGTTGGCAATGATTATGTTTTTTAGCGTTTTTGCTGGTGTACATCAGGCCCATGCAGAAGCAGCCTTAAATGTTAATGCAGATGGAGCCATTTTAGTAGACGGTAAGACAGGTAAGGTTTTATATGAAAAAAATGCTGATAGTGTACTAGGAATTGCTAGTATGACCAAAATGATGACTGAGTATATCCTGCTTGATTCAGTAAAAAAGGGAAAAGTGAAATGGGATCAAGAATACAAGGTAAGTGACCTTGTGTACAAAATATCTCAGCGCCGTGATCTTTCCAATGTGCCACTACGAGCGGATGGTACTTATAAAGTTCGAGAATTATATGAAGCTATGGCGATTTACTCTGCCAATGCTGCAACCATTGCCCTTGCAGAAGTTATGGGCGGTTCAGAAACAAATTTTATTAAAATGATGAATGATAAAGCAAAGGCACTTGGGTTAAAGGATTATAAATTTGTGAACTCAACAGGTTTGAACAATCGAGACTACAATGGTCTGCAGCCAGAAGGAACGGGCGCGGAGGACGAAAACGTGATGTCATCCCGGGCTGTGGCAAAACTAGCTTTTCACTTAATTAATGATTTTCCTGATGTGCTAAAAACAGCCAGCACACCAAAGAAGGTTTTTCGTGAAGGAACAGATGACCAAATTAGTATGATTAACTGGAACTGGATGCTTCCATCACTAGATTATGGTTACCAAGGGATGGACGGACTAAAAACAGGAACAACAGATTTTGCAGGTTACTGTTTTACCGGAACAGCGAGCCGTGATGGAAAACGATTTATTACGGTTGTACAAAACGCTAAGGATGCTTCTGGACAAGGCGGTTACAGTGCCCGCTTTGAAGAAACTAGGAAAATGCTGGATTATGCTTTTAGTAACTATACCAATGTAAAACTTGTTCCAAAACATTATCAGCTCAAAGGACAGAAGACAGTGCCAGTCCTTAAAGGAAAAGAAGATCAGGTAAAGATTTATACAAAATCCGCTATTAATATGATCGTTCTTAATGGTGAAGAGAAAAACTATCAACCTAAGCTTGTATTAGATAAAAGTAAAGTTAACAAAAATGGTGAGTTAACTGCTCCGATTAAAAAGGGAGAAACAGTCGGTTATGTGACATTAAAGCCTAAGAATGGCGAGAAGGTTAGTTTTTTAACAGCTGAGGGTCAAAAGAAAGCACAAGTGGATGTTGTTGCAGCAGAAGATGTTGAAAAGGCTAACTGGTTTGTTTTAATGATGCGTGGTATCGGTAATTTCTTTGGAGATGTGTTTCATGGGATAGGAACAACAGTTAAGGGATGGTTTTAAATCTTAATCCGTTAATATTTACCATATAGTAAAGAAAAGGATTTCTTGTCTTGACAGGAATCCTTTTTTGTTGCTTTAATGTTTTTATGGTAAAATTATTCCGATATTTAAATAGGGATTTTTCCTAAAAGTATGAACAAATTTTTCTCAAAATTAAAATAAAAGGGGGATTTTTTATGAAAACTGGTACGGATCTTGTAAAACGCGGTATGGCTGAAATGCAAAAGGGCGGCGTTATTATGGATGTCATTAACGCTGAGCAGGCAAAAATTGCAGAGGAAGCTGGTGCCGTTGCAGTAATGGCATTGGAGCGTGTTCCATCTGATATCCGCGCAGCTGGCGGTGTGGCAAGAATGGCTGACCCAAGAATTGTTGAAGAGGTACTTAAAGCTGTTTCTATTCCTGTTATGGCAAAGGCAAGAATAGGCCATATCGTTGAAGCACGTATACTTGAAGCTATGGGCGTTGATTATATCGATGAGAGCGAAGTTTTAACACCTGCAGATGAAGAATACCACCTAAACAAAAAAGACTATACAGTGCCATTTGTGTGCGGCTGCCGCGACCTTGGTGAAGCTGCCCGCCGAATCGGTGAAGGTGCATCCATGCTTCGTACAAAAGGTGAACCTGGAACTGGTAACATTGTAGAAGCTGTTCGCCATATGCGTAAGGTAAATGCACAAGTTCGCAAGGTTGTTGGAATGAACGAAGATGAGTTAATGACTGAAGCAAAGCTTCTTGGTGCTCCATATGAATTATTGCTTGAAATTAAGAACCATGGCCGCCTTCCAGTTGTGAACTTTGCTGCCGGTGGTGTTGCAACACCTGCTGATGCAGCATTGATGATGCAATTGGGTGCAGATGGCGTATTCGTTGGATCAGGTATCTTCAAATCTGAAAACCCTGCTAAATTTGCAAGAGCGATTGTGGAAGCAACTACACATTATCAAGATTATAAATTAATCGCTGAACTTTCAAAGGATCTTGGAACACCAATGAAAGGTATCGAGATCTCTTCCCTAGCACCAGAAGCTCGCATGCAGGAGCGTGGTTGGTAAAATGATTAAAATCGGCGTACTTGCTTTACAAGGAGCTGTCCGTGAACATATTAAATCTTTAGAGGCATGTGGAGTAGAGGCAGTTGCAGTTAAGCGCAAAGAGGAATTAGAGAACCTCGATGGCCTTATTCTTCCTGGCGGTGAAAGCACGGCAATGCGCCGCTTAATTGATAAATATGACTTTATGGATGCTCTAAAGGAATTTGCACGTGCGGGGAAACCTATGTTTGGTACATGTGCCGGTCTGATTCTTTTAGCAAAAGAACTTGTGGGTTATGATGAGTCACACATTGGTGTAATGGACATCAAGGTGGAACGGAACTCATTTGGCCGCCAAGTTGACAGCTTTGAGGCCGACCTCACGATTAAAGGTGTAGCAGACAGTTTTCCAGCAGTGTTTATCCGTGCGCCGCACATCGTTGAGGCAGGCGAGAATGTTGAAATTTTGTCCAAGCATAATGACCGCATCGTCGCCGCACGGGAAGGACAATTTCTTGGCTGTTCGTTCCATCCGGAATTAACCGAGAACCATGAGATTACGGCTTACTTCGTCGAAATGGTGAAGGAAGCAAAAGCGAAACAATTTGTTTAATTCGATTGCATTTGGTTCATAATTATAGTAAATTATAAAACAAATCAATAATGAAAAAGCAATGAGAGGAACTAGTAACTTGAACCTCACTCCAAAGAGAGCCGGTGGCTGGTGTGAACCGGTGTGTGATACTTGTGAATCCCTCCTCGAGCAAGGTACGGAACACCTCTAAGGTAAGTAAGTACTTTCGGTAAAAACCGTTACAGTTTTTTGAGGTGGGCAGCCTATGCTGTCAACCAGGGTGGTATCGCGACTAACTCTCGTCCCTGTTTTTGGGGCGGGAGTTTTTTTATTTTTAAAGCGAAAGTGCCTTGAAAAATAAATTAAAAAAGGAGTGCCAGTACTATGTTGGATATTAAAGTACTTAGAGCTAATTTTGCTGAAGTAAAAGAAAAGCTTCAGCATCGCGGTGAGGATTTAACTGATCTAGGCCGATTTGAGGATCTGGATGTAAAAAGACGGGAGTTGATCGTTGAATCTGAAAAATTAAAGAGCCGCAAGAATGAGGTTTCACAGCAAGTAGCCGCATTGAAGCGTGAAAAGAAAGATGCAGACCACATAATCACAGAAATGCGTGAAGTTGGCGATCAAATAAAGAGCTTAGATGACGAACTCCGCGGCGTCGAGGAGACGTTAGAACAATTGTTATTAAGCATTCCTAACATTCCACATGAAAGTGTACCAATCGGTGAAACTGAGGATGATAATGTAGAAATTAGAAAATGGGGGAAAGTCCGTGAGTTTGACTTTGAAGCAAAGCCACACTGGGACATTGCAACTGAACTAGGCATCCTTGATTTTGAACGGGCAGGAAAGGTTACAGGAAGCCGCTTTGTCTTTTATAAGGGGCTGGGAGCTCGTTTAGAGCGGGCCTTAATCAGCTTCATGCTGGACCTTCATGTTGATAAGCACGGCTATACAGAAATATTGCCGCCATACTTAGTCAACCGTACAAGCATGACCGGTACTGGACAATTGCCAAAGTTTGAAGAGGATGCCTTCTTAATAGAAAATGAAGATTATTTCCTCATTCCTACAGCTGAGGTGCCAGTCACAAACTATCATCGTGATGAGATATTAAGTGGAGAGGACCTTCCGATTCGTTTTGCTGCCTATAGTGCTTGTTTCCGTTCTGAAGCAGGGTCTGCAGGGCGTGATACAAGAGGATTAATCCGTCAGCATCAATTCAATAAGGTTGAGCTTGTTAAGTTTGTGAAACCCGAAGATTCTTATGAGGAACTTGAAAAGCTTACTCACGATGCAGAACGTGTGTTGCAGCTGCTAGAACTTCCTTACCGTGTGTTAAGCATGTGTACCGGTGACCTCGGCTTTACAGCTGCCAAAAAATATGATATTGAGGTTTGGATCCCAAGCTACGAAACCTACCGCGAGATTTCCTCTTGCAGTAACTTTGAAGCCTTCCAGGCAAGACGGGCAAATATCCGCTTCCGTCGTGATCCGAAGGCGAAACCGGAGCATGTTCATACCTTAAACGGGTCTGGTCTTGCAATTGGCCGCACGGTCGCCGCAATATTAGAAAATTATCAGCAGGAGGACGGCAGTGTCGTCATTCCTACAGCACTACGTCCATATATGGGCAACCGCGACGTCATTAAACCTATGTAGAAACTGCATATAGAAGGATTTTTCCGGGCACTCTAAATTTGTCCGGAAAAATCTTTTTTACTATTTGACATTATCATTATTTTTATGGTAAATTATCATTTGTTGATACGGAGGAATACCCAAGTCCGGCTGAAGGGATCGGTCTTGAAAACCGACAGGCGGGTTAAACCGCGCGGGGGTTCGAATCCCTCTTCCTCCGCCATTATCTAAAAAGAATCACGCGCATAAAAACTGGAGATAAAAATTCGTTACAAGTATTTGTAGCGAATTTTTTTTTGCAAAAGAATATGTCTAGCAGCGCCTAGGGGCTTCCGCTTTTCGACAAAAAGCACAAATTGGTTTAACCAATCTGTGCTTTTTCTATTTTTAATATTTTAATTAATTTCTCATCTACAGCATTGCAAACCCTGATAGCGTCTGCCTTGCTTTTGACCACATCAGTATTGTCCATATCAATCACTAAAACTTCGCTTGCTGCATACTGATTTAAGACCCATTCGTCGTAACCCTTCCAAACTTCAAAATAGTACTCTTTTAGTTCAGGGTTGATTTCAAAGCTTCTGCCACGCGCCATAATCCGGTCAATGACCGTATCAAATGATCCCTTTAGGTAAACCATTAAATCTGGTGCTTTCTTAGGAAGTTCATTGAGCTCTTCCATCATATTATCAACAAGCTCTTCATAGATTTTGAATTCCAATTCAGAAATTCGGCCTAAGTTTTTATTTACATATGCAAAATACCAATCCTCATATATGGAACGGTCTTGAATGGTATAAACGGGTTCTCTCCAATTTACACATTCCTTAACAGTCTTAAATCGTTTGTTTAAAAAGAATAATTGTAAGAGGAACGGAATTCTTCTTGCATCCAATTGTTCTGGTGTCAGTTCATAATAAAGGGGAAGAATCGGATTATCATCGACCGCTTCATAAAAGACTTTACTCTCAATGCCTTTATTTTTAAAGTGTGCATTTAATGTATCGGCCACACTTGTTTTTCCTAGACCAATCATACCACCAATAACGATACTCACGAACCTAACATCCCCCGTTCAATAATATGTTGTTTGCCCAGCTGCTTTCTTTTAAGGAAGTAGTTAACTTTTGAAAAATATAATTTAAATCCTGTTCACTTTTTACAAAATCCAACTCATCGCCGCTAAAGCGAAGAACGGGAATTTCCGGATATTCTTTCTCAAAGGCAGCTATGGTATTTTCATAGTCAATAGAGAGCTGTTCTAAATATAAGGGGCTGATATTTTTCTCTACTTCTCGGCCTCTTTTTTTAATCCGTTTCAAAAGTGTATCGAGGCTTGCATTTAAATAAATAATCACATTCGGTTTCGGCATATCTTCCGTTAGAATTTGATAAATTTTAAAGTACTTTTGGTACTCTTCATTATTTAAAGTCCGTTCAGCGAAGATCAAATTCTTTAAAATATGATAGTCTGCCACAACCGAATTATTTTGGCTTAAATAATGGGTATTGATATCCCCTAATTGCTTATAGCGATTGCAGAGAAAGAACATTTCGGTTTGAAAACTCCACTCCTCTATATTTTCGTAGAATTTCCCTAAAAATGGATTTTCATCGACAATCTCTTTTAATAAAGCAAAATGGAACTTTTCTGAAATAGCTTTTGCGAGAGATGTTTTTCCTACACCAATCGGCCCCTCAACGGTAATAAAGGGTGTAACCCCCATTGCAAGTCCTCCTTCTCCAGCTGCCTGCACATCTATGTTATCTTATGATAAGTTTTTTTACCTAACTTTCTTAGTTCCTATGGTTATACGGTCTTTTTATGACGCAAAGAATATTTTATCATAATCTGTCGAAGGAAGGGATATGGAATATTTTCAAGCTGTTAATTTTATGTCAAATACATGAAAAAACTGCCGATTAACGGCAGTTTTTGTAGAAATGGAAATTTTAAATACTAGGATCCTTTCTTGGTTACATTGAAATTGTCCACGATTAAAAGCCAATTTTGCGGAAAGGCTAACCCAAGTTTCCAGTAGCTCATTCCCCGAAGATTCAGCTCCTTGATTAAATCAAACTTTGCCTGGATTGACCGGGCATCCTCAAACCAGACCTCATGCTCTTTACCACTTACAGTATACCGGAAGTGCGGAGCTTGTGCTTTTGTATCATACTGAATCGGAACATTATGTGTTGCGGCAAGCTGAATAGCCTGCTGCGGGCTCACTGCTTTTGCTACTGTTCCTTGGACAAATGGAAGTGTCCAGTCATAGCCATAGAGGTTCTGTCCCATTAGAATCTTATTTGAAGGCATTTCAGTAATGGCGTATTCTAAAACTTTCCTGACCTGTTCGATTGGTGATACAGCCATGGCCGGGCCGCCGCTGTATCCCCACTCATAGGTCATAATCACGACAAAGTCAGAGATTTCCCCATGTGCTCGATAGTCGTGTCCTTCATACCATTTTCCTTTTTGGGTGGCACTTGTTTTCGGAGCAAGAGCAGTAGACATGAACCAGCCCTCCCGGCTAAACCTTTGTTTCGCCTTCCGCAAAAAGTTATTATAGGCTTCTCGGTCAGCTGGCCGTAAAAACTCAAAATCAAAATGAATGTCGCGGAATCCATATTTTTTGGCGGTAGCGACAATATTATTGAGGAATCGATCCTGGATCGGCAGATCATTTAATAAAATACGGCCAAGTTCGTCACTAAATTGATCATTCTCCTGATTGTTAATGACCATCATTAATACGTTTCGATTGGCTCTAGCTATTGCAGGGAAATTATTTAATAAAGGCTCTTTTAAGGTCCCATCGCGGCGCGCTTGGAAGCTAAACGGGGCTAAATAGGTTAGGTACGGAGCCGCTTCTCGGGCGCTTGATTCTAAACCAGCGGCTACTGTCGTTCCGCGCGGCTCAACATAGGCGTTAAACTCAGCATTTCTTTTTGCCCCTTGAGGTATATAGAGACGGAACCCTACATTTAAGGGCTGATTGATGTTAATCCGGTTAACGCTTGCCAATTGTTGAGGAGAAACGCCGAACTTACGCCCTATTGAATAAAGGGAATCTCCGGATTGAACAAAATAAAAATGGCCGATAATGGGAATAACAATGGATTGTCCAATGACCAGATTATTTGGGTTTGGCAGTTCATTTGCCTCAACGATGTCTTGTACGGTCGTATGATAAGTCCTTGCAATCGTTGTTAATGATTCATTGCTCTTTATGATATGGATTTGCATCCTGATCCCTCCCCGAAACATACGCTACAGCTATTCTATGAGGGAGGGTGGGTTTACATGATATACTTTTGGTAAATCATGTGAGGATTTAATCTCTGCCTTTAAAACATTTTTCATCATCGTTAGAGCATATTGGTTATCTTGATCATCTGTCGAGGCAATACAATTAGTAGGGATATAAAGCTTGTATTCCCGCATATAGGCATCGTTTGCTGTAAATAGAACACAGATATTGCCCGCAATGCCCGTTACAATAAGGGTATTTACTTTTAGCTGATGCAGTAAGGTATTTAAGGCAGTTCCGTAAAAGGCAGAGTGTTTCGGCTTAATTAAAAAATAATCCTTTTTATCAGGGAGCACTTTATCATATATAGGCTCACTATATTGATTTCGGCAATGTTCAATAATGGTATGGTAATCTGCTTGCCATAAATTATAATGATCGTTAATAAAGATAACAGGGAGCTGCTGTTGATTAAATTGTTCTTTTAATTCTTTAATTGGCCCGGCAATTTTCAGTGCCTTTTGAGCAAGAATATGGCCATGTGTAAAATCAAAGTTATTGATCATATCAATGATTAACAGGGCAGGACGTTCATGATTCAAACTGTCTCCCTCCTTTTTGTTTATTTTGGAATAGCTAGAAAGTTTTTATCCTGTCTTAAGGGATTTCAAACCTTTAATACTAAAATAATTAGGTGATAATTTGATAAATATCGTAGAATCTCAAGATGAATTTTTTATGAAGGAAGCAATAAAGGAAGCAAAGAAAGCAGAAGAATTAAATGAAGTACCAATTGGTGCAGTGCTGGTGATGAAAGGCGAAATTATTTCCCGGGCCCATAATTTAAGAGAGCTAGAACAAAGTGCCATTGCTCATGCCGAGTTGCTAGCGATTGATCAGGCCTGCCGACAAACCGGATCTTGGCGGTTAGAGAATTCAACCCTATATGTCACTCTGGAGCCATGTCCTATGTGTGCCGGTGCGATTATTTTATCAAGAGTGAAAAGGGTGGTTTATGGTGCAAGTGATCCAAAAGGGGGCTGTGCCGGAACTCTCATGAATCTGTTACACGATGAACGCTTCAATCATCAGTGTGATCTCACGAAGGGCGTTTTAGAAGAAGAATGCGGGCAGTTGCTTTCTGCATTTTTTCGAAGCATAAGAGATCGAAAAAAGCTCGAAAAGCAAATGAAGAATAATCAAGCATTTATTAATTTACAGTAATTTACAGTGGATTAAGATTGCTTTTTTTCGCGATAGGTTGTATATTAGAAAGGCGTCAGATACGACGCGTGAAAATTTAGGTATCAATTTTGCCGTGCTAGGTGGGGAGGCAGCGGTGCCCTGTACCCGCAATCCGCTCTAGCGGGACTGAATCCCTTCCCGAGGCTTACGACCTGTAGGGTCTGCCTTAAGTAAGTGGTGTTGACGCCCTGGTCCTGCGCAATGGGAATCCATGAACCATGTCAGGTCCGGAAGGAAGCAGCATTAAGTGGACGCTCCCATGTGCCGCAGGGTTGCCTGGGCCGAGCTAACTGCTTAAGTAACGCTTATGGGCGTATGTCGACGGAAGGTGCACGGCAGTACATATATGCATGCACTCAAAAACTCATCTCAAATTACGGGATGAGTTTTTTTTACATACATTTTGAAAAATGGAAATTAAATAAGCTATAATGGATATGATGATAAAAATTTTGAAGGGGGCGGTGTCCAGTGGCATATCAAGCTTTATATCGTGTTTGGCGTCCGCAGGCATTTATTGATGTAGTAGGACAAGAACATGTTACCAAGACATTGCAAAACGCCCTGCTTCAGCAAAAAATTTCACATGCCTATCTTTTTTCGGGCCCTAGAGGAACAGGTAAAACAAGTGCTGCTAAAATATTAGCAAAGGCTATTAATTGTGAGCATGCACCGGTTTCAGAGCCATGTAATGAATGTGCGGCATGCCGCGGCATTACTAATGGCACAATTCCAGATGTATTAGAATTTGATGCCGCTTCAAATTCCCGTGTTGAGGAAATGAGGGATGTCCTCGATAAGGTCAAATTTGCACCAACGGCTGTAAACTACAAGGTCTATATTATAGATGAAGTGCATATGCTGTCGATTAGTGCTTTTAATGCTTTGTTGAAGACGCTCGAGGAACCGCCAAAGCATGTTATTTTTATTTTGGCAACAACGGAACCTCATAAGATCCCGCTAACGATTATCTCAAGGTGTCAGCGTTTTGATTTTAGACGCATAACAGCAGGATCCATTGTGAATAGAATGAAATTAATCGTGGAAGAAACAGGCGTGAACTGTGATGAAACGGCACTGCAAATGATTGCCCGCGCTGCTGAGGGCGGTATGCGGGACGCCTTAAGTCTGTTGGACCAAGCTATTTCCTACAGTCAGGACCGTGTTACACTTGAAGACGCGTTAACCGTTACAGGATCTGTATCACAAGGATTTCTTAATAAATTAGCCCATGCCTTTGAAGAAGGTGATGTGGCGAGTGGTCTAGAGGCACTCGATGAACTATTATTCCATGGGAAAGATCCATCCAGATTTATGGAGGACTTCATTTTATTTTATCGGGATATGCTCCTTTATAAAACTGCCCCTAATCTGGAGGAATCGCTTGAAAGAGTGATGCTGGATGAGGATTTTCGAAAATTGGCGGAAACGGTCCCAGTTGAAAAAATTTATCAACTTATTGATTTGCTGAATAAGACACAGCAGGAAATGCGCTGGACCAATCACCCTCGGATCTTTTTGGAGGTAGCGGTTGTAAAGCTCTGTCAAATGGAAGTGAAACCATCATCGGTTCAAGCGGTTACTGCACCTATTGGGGAATTACTAGCAAGAATTGATCACCTTGAGTCAGAGCTACAGCACTTAAAGGCCAATGGTGCAGCACCGGCTGCTCAAGAGGGAGCACCGCAACAGCAAAAACCTGCACAAAGATCATCCTCTAAAAAGGCTTATCAGGCACCAGTTGGAAAAATAAATGAAGTTTTAAAGCAGGCAACAAAGAACGATTTAAATTTAATTAAAGCAAATTGGGGAGAAATGCGGTCTAGCCTGTTAAAATCGCAGGCTGCATTATTAAATGATGCTGAACCGATTGCCGCTTCCTCTACCGCTTTTATTATAAAATTTAAGCATGAAATGATTTGCCAAATGGCAATGAACCGCACCGATTTTCTTGAAGCCGTTACAGCTGCACTTTTAAAATTAACAGGTAAGAGGCTTCAGCTTTTAGGCGTCCCTGAAGATCAATGGATGCCGATTCGCGAAAGCTTTTTAAATAGTCAGCATGATGAAGAAGGATCAAGCTTAGGCGGTGAGTCTGCAAAGGAAGAGGAACCGCATATTGCAGAGGCAAAGAAATTATTTGGTGCTGAGTTTGTAGAAATTATTGACTAATGAATAAATAAATGGAGGTTAGGATTATGATGCGTGGCGGCGGAATGGGTAACATGCAAAATATGATGAAACAAATGCAAAAGATGCAGAAGAAAATGGCAGAGGCTCAAGAAGAGTTAGGCCAGCAAAAAATTGAAGGTACTGCCGGCGGCGGAATGGTGACAGTGATAGTTACAGGACATAAAGAAGTAGTAGATGTGCAAATTAAACCTGAGGCCGTAGATCCAGACGATGTTGAAATGCTTCAAGACTTGGTCCTTGCTGCTGTTAATGATGCCCTTAAAAAGGCGGAAGAATTAACAAACAATACAATGGGTCAATTTACTAAAGGAATGAATTTACCTTTTTAATGAGATAAGTAAGTAAAAAAGTTTTTGACTTAAAGAATTGATTAGCTCCAGCGCCTAGGGCTCGGGATCATAAGCCCCTGTTCAAGGCGCCTGTGCTATTTTATTAAATGTTGAGTTGGGGTGCATAGGAACTTAGGATGTTTTCGACTCCGAGACCTGGCACCCCTGCTTTCTAGAGGAGAAAAGCTAAATGCACTATCCAGAACCCATATCTAAGCTGATAGACAGCTTTATGAAGTTGCCGGGAATTGGTCCTAAAACGGCTGCTCGGTTAGCTTTTCACGTTTTAAATATGAAAGAAGACATAGTGCTCGACTTTGCAAAAGCGCTTGTCAACGCAAAACGTAATTTAACTTATTGCTCCGTCTGTGGGCATATTACCGATCAAGATCCGTGTTATATCTGTGAGGACCAGCGCCGGGATAAAAGCATTATTTGTGTCGTTCAAGATCCAAAGGATGTTATTGCGATGGAAAAGATGAAGGAATTCAATGGCCTATACCATGTTCTGCACGGGGCTATTTCACCAATGGATGGAATTGGACCAGAGGATATAAATATTCCCGATTTATTGAAACGTCTCCAAGATGAAGCAGTTCAAGAAGTCATTCTCGCCACAAATCCAAATATTGAGGGAGAAGCCACAGCCATGTATATCTCCCGATTATTAAAACCATCAGGCATTAAAACAACTAGAATTGCTCATGGACTTCCTGTTGGCGGGGACCTTGAGTATGCGGATGAAGTAACTTTATCTAAGGCAATTGAGGGAAGACGGGAATTGTAAACCAAAAAGAGGTGAAAAGTCTCATAAAGTCTAATTACAGATTTTAGCTAGACACACTATAACCGGAGGAATAACAGATGTTTTTTCGGCGCAAAGGGCGGCTGCGAAAAGAGTATGATGAGAAGCTGATAGCACAATTAAACCGATTTAAAACACATTGGCAGCAGGAAAAGATGCTTTTAGAAAAAAGCTTTGACCCTTCAGAAGAAGTGATCTGTCAAACTAAAATAGCGGAAGCTAAATATATCTTTCTATTAAGAGAAGCAAAGCAGCGAAATGTAACCATTCTTAAGTGAAACAGTATTTCTCCCCATATGGTCTATATAGAACAACTTGTACATATGTTGTAGTAAAAAGACATTGGAGGGGGGAAGCTTTAGTTGGAACCAATAGTCGTAATTTCTATTTTAGGCGGGCTTATTCTTTTATTATTATTTTCTGGTGCTCCATTTAAGCCAATACGATTTGTCGGACAGGCAGCTGTAAAGTTTTTAATAGGAGCTTTGTTTTTATTTTTTCTAAATGTGGCTGGTAATCGCTATGGAATTCATGTCCCGATTAATTTTGCAACTTCCGCTGTTTCAGGTTTTCTTGGTATACCAGGATTAGTCGCGTTAGTTGCGATCCAGCATTGGGTTCTATAGAAAAAAACCGCTGAAAAACAGCGGTTTTTCTTATGCTTGAGGTATAAGAAAAAATAATGATTATTTGCTTGACGGATTAAATGGAATGCTGTAATATATAAAAGGTCGTCAGTGAGATGATAAAGAAAAAAAGAAAGTTGTTGACTTTTAGTTGATAACTTGGTAAGATAATAAAGTCGCATTTGAGCGACGGGATATTGTTCTTTGAAAACTAAACAAACAAAAACGTCAACAAACAATAATATTAGTTTCTACTATGAAACTAAGCCAACGTAACAAATTGAGCTAATCAACTTTCATGGAGAGTTTGATCCTGGCTCAGG
>NZ_JAMBOH010000056.1 GCF_023715505.1 Neobacillus cucumis
AATCTATTCAACTGAATTCCATAGATCAATGAATTAGACGCTCTCCCCTTTTTAAAAAATGAATGAGCTGCGTCTTCTTTAGTATTGCCTTTTTATCGAAGGTACAGAAGTAAATTTTCATGGTAGTTGAATAAAAGCCTGAACCAAATATACTTCTTCAGGCTTTTATTCACTAATTTATTATTCATAATTTTTTATCTCTAGAGGAAATAAACCAGATTTCTTCAGTGGATCAAAATCTTCCTCATCCTCTGACATTTCTAGAAAAACACCTTCCTCATCCAATTCAAACACTTCTCTAAGCTGCTTATATGATTCTTTAAATTGTCCCAGCAAAGAAAGGTAGCAAGCCCTGTTATATTTAAAGTATAAATCCTGCTGGTCAAGATTCAATGCATTATCGATACATTGAAGTGCTTCATTAATATGTCCTTGTTGTCGATAGATCATTGCCAATTCATTGAGGGCATCCGGATCATTAGGTTGTAGCTCCAATGCCTTTTTTAATGTGAACTCCGCTTCCGGGTAGTTCTCAAGCGCAGTATACACTTTCCCGAGGTGAAGATACCCTTTGTCAACACTAGGCTCAAGTTTCAGACATTGAACATACACAGCTTCAGCTTCCTCCAGCCTCCCCTGCAAAAATAAGATAAAACCGAATAAATTCATATACTCCGGCTCATCATACTCTGCCACAAGAGTTTCCATCAAGCTTTCAGCCTTCGCTAATGCCTTCATCTGTTTCTTCTCGCTCATTTCCGCGCTTTCATTCACGTAAAGAGTAACAAGCTTATAGGCAAGCTCAGTATCCCATTGTGATTTTAGCGATTGTTCCAACACCTTGATGGCTTCATCTGGAGAGGATGCTTTCAGGTAAAAATCAGAAAAACAGGCAGTCGCAAAACGGTTCTCGGGATCAAGTTTCATAGCCGTTTCATAAAAGGATATAACTACTCCCATATGGTAACTTAATTTCGTAAAACCGGTCAGTCTTTTGAACAAGCCCTTACGCTCTCCATCAGTACTTTCATTAACTAAATTATCAACCACTTTTTCATAAGCTGTCGCACTATTCATAAAGACAATGGATTTTTCTTTATCTGTCAGCTTTAGTTTTTTCAAATCAGCTTCGAGTTTAGTCAAGGACTTGGTTTCCGAATAGATATCGATTAGTGTTTCATACCATTCTACCGTATTGAAATCTTCCTGAATGACGAGCAAGCATTCCTGTTTGGCTGTTTTTAGATCTCTTCTCTTAAGAAGAAGCTGAACCCGATGGTGTAAAAGTTGCGGCAATTCAGGTGAAAGCTCCAATGCCTTTGTTAAATAGGCTTCCTCTTCCTTTATGTCACCGAGCTTTCCGTAAATATAAGCCATGGAATCGTATAAAAACGCCCGATCATATTTTTTCTTGCCGAGCTCCAGCTCCCGGAACCTCTGCAAAAAGTCCTGCAACATGGAGGGTTCTTCCATTAACTCGACCGCCGTTTCAACTGGAATACAGTAAGGATTTATACGGAATGCTTCCATTAGGTAATGAAGCTCTTTTGCTTGGATACCTTCGTGGCTTGCTATGCTGGCTAAACTCAGCATTGACTGTTCATGAGAAGGGTCAAGCTTAATCACTTTTAGATAATACTCTCTGGCTTTCTCATATTCTTCAGATTTAAAATAAATTTCACCGAGCCTGAATAACGAAAGGAGGTTTTCTTTCATGGTCAGAGCACGCTCAATATAACTTTTCGCTTTGTTCAAATACCCATTCTGTTCATATAAACAGCCAATATAGCAGAGGAACAGAAAATCATCATTTTTTCTATGCATACGCTCCCCTTCAAGGAATTCAATCCCTCTCCTGTAAAAAGGTGAGTTCTCGATAAGCCCTGTGTACAAATCCAATGCATCTACCAGATTGGTAGTCGTCCTTTTAATACCCTGTTCCATGTAAGACATGGCCTGCTGAATATACTGTTTATCCAATCCCCTTTCTATCGCTGCTTCCCACATGATTTTTCCACTATTGATTAAAAATTCATTATGCTCTTTAAATTGATCATAAAGGCCGTACATGTAGGAGAAAAATTCAGTGATTTTTCCCTCTTCCCTTAGTAATGTTCCAAGCGAAAGGAACGCATCCGGCTCTTCAGGTGTTTTCTCTGTAGCCCTCGAGTAAAAAGCCCTTGCCTGATCAAGCTTCTGCGTCCTTTCGGAAAACTCGCCAAGCTCCATAAGCAGTAGGTATGATTCATCTGTTGCATCTAGTCCTTTTTTCAAAACTTCTTCTGCCATATTGAGATCTTCATAGGCAAATTCATAAAGATTTGCCAACTCACGATAAGGTAACGGATAATCCGGGTCCAAGCCAATCGAGACTTTGAATCCTCTTTCCGCCTTGTGAAAGCGGCCAATCCGTCTGTCACAAAGGGCCCTTTCATACCAAATATGGGCATTGTCGTTATTTAGTTGTAGAGCGGTGGTAAAGACATCTCTTGCTTCCTCGTATTGTTCGTTATTAAATAAAATCATTCCATGGTTAATTAATTGAAAAACATCACGGTCATTAATATCAAGCGCAATCTTTGAAAATCTTAATGCGTCTTCTATATTGTCACCTTGGTTGGAGGTTGAAATTGCAAGATACGACCAGAGTATATAATCATCGGGTTCTAGTTTGATTCCCTTTTTAAATTCATCGGAAGCCGCTAGATAATCACCCTTGTCATAAGATAATCTGCCTTTAAGGTAATGATAAGTCGGATCATTTTTACGTTCCGCTTTATCAAGGACTTCAGAGGCACCCTGCTCGTTATTAGCAGCTGCATATGCCATGGCAATGATTAGATTTCTATAATGAGAGTTTTTCAAATGGTGCTCCGTTGTAGCTACAAGCTTCTTCAGCAACCCTTCATCCAGGTTACTAGCCAAATATCTAACTGAGTAGGCTGCAACAACGGGATCTTCTGCGTGTTCTTTTAAAAAAAACAAATCTTCAGGTTTAAGCGCATGGTCACATTCCTCCGTAAGCAGCAACAGCTTTTTCTTGTTATCATGATCACTTGGATCAAGGAAATCAAGTTTATCCGCTTCACTAGCAGGAACAATCGCAACTGAAAGAGCAAAGTTATTTCCAAATTCTTTTTCAAGGTTCTGATATTCCAGTTGATGAGGTTCTCTGAAATTCGGATCCTGAATGTGAAATACCTGTAAATTATCATCATACCCAGTTACCATTTGAACATGGGAAGAGGTAGGATAATCAATCGTCACCATAACGGCGGTATTTAAGTCGATTAATTTTTTAAATCTTTCCTCATTTCCCAAAAAAAGACGGCAGCAGTATCCCCTTTCTTCAAAAAAACCGATTGCTTTGGAGATTCTTGATCCAGCCACATCAAAGATTGACGCTGCAATTTCCTCCTGTCTGAATTCGTGAGAAAACATGCTCAAAGCCATTTGAACGCAAGCGGGAACGCAAAAGTTATATTTTTGGACAACGGGTTTGTAATTTATTTTTTTGAAAGGTTTGTTCTTCTTGCCGTTGAAATGCTTATAATGTGTTTGTTTGGTGAGCTCTGAATGGGAAGTAAGATGCTGCTGAAGCAGGACAAGCTTTTCTTCCTCATAATAAGCTTCCGCTTCGTAAATAGCGCACATTTTCTGATATTCGTGATAAGGAGAAATTCTCAATAATTCAGTAATGGATTCTCTCATAATATTGAACTGCTTATGCTTGTAATGAAACCTGATTTTCTCCACCAAAAGTTTTGGATAATGAGGATACTCCTGTAACCCCTCCTCTAACACCCTCTCTGCTTTCTCCATTTCTCCCTGCATAGAGTAATGCTGGACAAGAAGAGCATAAGAAAGGGCCCCATCTTTCTGGTCCTTTTTGCCTTTTTCGAGAAGCTGGATGGCCGTGTCCCATTCCCCTTTTTGAAGGTAAAAATAAGCCCACCTCGTATTCATACTGTCCTTTGATGCTGTTTCACATTTCTCCATATAGGAAAAGCCTTCTCGAAAGCGCTGCATGTTAATGAGTGCGACCGCCAAATTGAAATACAGCTTTTCGGCTAATTCAGAAGATAATTCCTGTCTTTCCAGTTCCTTTAACAGCTCTTCTGCTTCAATTAGTTTTTGTTCCGCGATCAATTCCTCACCATACCAAATGGTTGTTAATGGAGACTTTAGTTTTCTGTAGCTGTGCCTAGCGAGGATCCGGCTCCATTGTTCCATTAGGGCCAAATCCATAATCGTAAGTAAATCTTTCACAATTGGTTCCGGTAAATCCATAAGACTTCTGATCGCCGTTAATTTATTTTGTTTTATATATGTTTGGAATTGCTCCAGAAAGAGTTCCATCGCCCCCTGATAGTTTTGCTTCTCAAGTAAATCTATAAAATTATTTGTTATCATCCCGTTCTCCTTTACAGAGGTCGCATTTTCATCAAAAATTAACTCTACCTCTTTGCTTTATTTATAAACCTTATTAGGGATAAAAAAATATTTTCTATCTATTATTCTTCGAGTTTTAATAAAAAACCTTCTTCCAACTCCCTTTAGCAACAACACACCATCTTTCACTAAGACTAAAGTTTTAATGTAAAGTAACTATTCTTCCTGAATTTAAAATAGTCTTTCTTGCAGATGATGATGGAATCTATGAAGTATATAGAAACGGAGAAAAAATAGATTCTATTTCTAGTAATGAATATATAGATAACGCTTTAGAGAGCGATCAAGAATACATTTATGAATTTGTAGGAAATAAAAGATTACCAGAGGAGAAAATAAAAGTAATAAAAGAAGATCTATTATCAAGAGGTCAAGAGATTACCCCTGAACTTGAGAAGGAACTTTTTTACGATACATATAGCTTAACAAGATCTGTAAGTACAAAAATTAAATTACGTGCTATAGCTGGAGATTACGTTCTTAGATACACTACATTCATTCCTATGAAGTATGCAGCAAATCCGTTCGCAGGCGTTGCAGAAACTCAATACTTTAATGGAAATAATCGTTCTTTTAGCCCTTTCGCAACTTCATTTAAAACTCGTATGGACGTTGCTATTCATTTCCCTCTAGATGGAAATGGTACAGCAACGTTACCTTCAGGAAATAAACAAGTTCAAAGAACATATTATTATGACAAAAACTATAATGTCATAGGAAGTGCTATTGCTAGTAATGCTGGAATGAATATTCGTGATGTTTCTGGGTCCGAAGGCGTAGTATCTTATAATGCTTACCATGATATTGGTATTCCTTATTTAAACTATATGACTCCAGATATAACCTGGTCATATAATGCACATATATATATAGATGGAACCTATACAATCACCGGTAGTCATGACAAAGCTCCATCACATGAAATTTATTTGTTCGTTCCTTGAACTACTCAATATATGACTGTACATCAAAGATCACATGTAGATTTCTATCACCTGTTACCAACGTATCCTAATTATGCAATTAACGCATCATATTAAGTAAAAAGAGGGATTTCACGGGAATCCCTCTTTTTATATAATGAATATAATAATAAATAATAAGGAGAGTTATATGGAAAAAGGAAATATATATAGAAAGTTAATATCAGGAATCATTACAACTTTTATTTTAAGTTTAATAATTCCTGCAATAGAAAATTCAAATGATTTTCAAAAGGCATTTATTGCAATCCCAGTGTATTTACTTTATATTTTTCCAATAGTTATTGTTTATGGAACTATAACATCATATATTAGTGATTTAATTGCTAATAAAATGTCCAAAATAATTTCTAAAAAGTACATAATTATCTTTTCTGCGTTACTACATGGAATTTTCGGTTTAATTTTAATCTGGTATAGCTTAGTAGGAGCTATTTTATTCTTCTTTATAGATCGATTATTGGTAAAATGGAAGGTTCATTATAAATTACGTGATGTGATAATTTACTTTGGTGTTTTATTATTATGGTTTATTATCTTGACAATTACTATTAACTTTTTATAAATCTGAAAATATAACAAACTTTTATTTTAAATATAAACGCATTTTTTATGTGAAATAGATGTAATGATAAGGGGAAAAGGATATATCCGTCCTCTATTCCAAATCCCACAATTCGTCCATTTACTGCAAATGCAAAGGCTTTACTAACTTGGATATGTTTTTCACATATAAATATTGAATAATACAAAAGATCACTAAAGGTGGACTACTTTAGTGATCTTTAAACATGTTGAGGAAAATTATCACTTTATATGCTATCATTTTCTTTCTTCGTAAACTTAAAGTACTTGCTGCAGCTCCGATCAAAGAGATAAATCACTTCCTCAAGGTCCTCCCATCCAGGACTAAATAGAATTTTATCGTTATCTAACGAGTATTTAACAATTGGCATTGCCTCATTAAAATCTTTTTCATCAATAACCCGGCATTGATATTCTCGTTTAGACTTTTTACTGTAACTTCGATAGGTAAATAGGAAAACAGATGGAGAAATTAGTAAAGTGATATAATAACCCATCCGGAAATGGACTTCATACAAGATTGGATTCTCTATAAAAAACGAATAAACAATAAAGCTAAGAGCTATTTGGATGGTAAAAATATAATTAAACCACAGCTCTTTATTAAACACCGCTTTTATCCAATCGATATATTTTCCTGATCTTCTATGAAGCTTCTCATTAACTGCTATGTTCAGTAAAAGTAAAATGTACGTTACAATAAAAAGCAATAAGACCACAAACACAAAAACTTTACCAATCTCACCTTTAATTATTTTAGGGTTAAAGCAGAATGAAAGCAGAAACCCAAAAACCGCATAAATAAAGCAAAAGGTTACATAATCGAAAACTTTCACGATAAGTTGCTGTACATTTCTTTCATGCTTAGGCATAAATAATCGATCAAACTCATTGAAGGCTTAATCACAGGGTTGCTGCTCTAGACCACAAAGTAGGTTAATACGTGAAATGTAGGTGTATTTGGCAATTAAAAAATGCTATAAATGGAAGTATTTTTTATGAATGTAAAAAGAGCCAAAATACGCAAGTAGTGCATAAAAACTTGCATATTTTAGGCTCTTAAATTTTATTCCTAATTGTGTTAAAGCACCCGTTACTTTAAGTGTAATCCTTCACAATCTCAAAAGAGAGTAACGAGAAATTGGTTATTAGGTTATTATCCTTTTTTACATATAAATAAGTACGGAGAAGACCAAGTATTAAAAATTCTTCTTCTAATAAAAACGAAAACACTCCGAGCTATCTCAGCCTCAGAGCGTTTTGTATTCTTGTAAATTATTTTTGTATAGGTTGTCTATTATTGAATTGTATAACCACCATCAATAGTGTAAGCAGCCCCATTGATAAATGTTGATTTATCAGAAGCTAAGAACACAACTAAGTTCACTACTTCTTCTATTGTTACATAACGACCAGCTGGAATTAATTTAGCAATTGCTTCACGTACAGCTTTTGCATCTTCTGGGTTCATACCTTCTTCGATACGACGCATCATTGCAGAATCAACCGGCGATGGACAGATTGCGTTTACGCGTACATTATTGATTGCATTTTCAAGTGCAGCCATTTTTGTTAAACCAAGAACAGCATGCTTACTTGTTACATATGCTGTTTGCATTGGTGCTGCTGTTAAACCTGAAACAGAGGCAGAGTTAATAATTGAACCAGACTTTTGTTCATTCATTACTTTTAATACATGTTTTAATCCGTAGAATACACCATTTACGTTCACATTAATAACAGCATTAAAATCCGTAGCAGCTAATTCTGTCAATGGTGCCATTTTCCCTTGGAATCCTGCATTATTGAAAAATACATCGATTTTACCAAACTTTTCAACTGTTTGTTTTACATAGTTTTCTACTTGATTTTCTTTTGTTACATCTGTTGGTGCAATAATATAGTTGCCTTCTTTTAAGTTAAGTTCTGCTGCAGTATTTTGTAATGTTTCTTCATTTAAATCAACTAAAGTTAATTTAGCTCCTTCACTTGAAAATTGTCTTGCTGCTTCTTTTCCGATATTACCTGCTGCTCCTGTAATAATAACTACTTTATCTTGAAATTCCATGTTTATTCGCCCTCTTTAAATTTATTTAAACTGCTGAATATCCGCCATCCATAACTAAACTTGCTCCTGCAAAGAACGATGCATCATCACTTAATAAGAATAGAATTGTTTTGGCAACTTCTTCAGCTTTACCTAAACGACCAATTGGATGAAGAGCTACTAATTCATCGTAAATTTCTTTAGGGAGTTGTTGTAAAAGTGGTGTATCAATGTATCCAGGGTTTACAGAGTTCACACGAATTCCTTCTTTAGCATAAGTAGCTCCTAAAGTTTGTGTTAATAATTTTACGCCGCCTTTTGAAGCACCGTATGCAATAATGCCTTCTTTCCCAACTAAACCATGGACTGAACCAGTGTTGACAATGGCACCACCAGTACCTTGTTTACGCATTTGTTCGATGACATATTTATCCGCTAAAAATACTCCATCTAAATTGATGCTTAATGTTTTTTTCCAATGTTCAAATGGTAATTCATGAATAGGTGCATCTAAACCAATACCAGCATTGGCAACTAATAAATCAATTTTCCCATATTTTTCAACTGTTTGGTTGACCATATTTTTGATGCTTTCTTCGCTTGAAACATCTGTTTTTACAAAGAATGTGTCATAACCTTTCGCATTTAATTCATCAGAATAGTTTTGAGCGGCATCTGCAAAATCTGCAATTACAACTTTCGCTCCTTCTTCAGCTAAGGCTTGGACAGTAACGCCACCAATGCCACCTGCGCCACCTGTAACGATTGCTACTTTATTTTCGAATTTCATTATATAAGCCCCCTATATTAACTTTGTGTCATTTTAGTTTGTGTAACAACAGTTCGTATAACAACTATTGTCAACGACTTTATTATAGTACTACAAAAAAAGTTTGTCTATTTTGTGAACTCGCTATTTATAACGTATAATAAAGTATAAAGAATTAGATAGGTGATTTAATTTGAATCCATTTGATAAATATATAAGTACATTATTAAACCAAGCAAATACAAAAATACATACTGCAGTTAAAAACAAAATAGCACCGTACCAACTCGCGCCAGAGCAAAGCTTGATATTATTTGTATTACGTCTGGAAGATGGGCTTACACAAAAAGAAATTGGCGAACTATTAGGAAAAGACAAAGCAAATATTGCTCGAATGGCAGCTAATTTAGAAGAAAAAGGATTTATCCGTCGTGAACAGGATCCAGAAAGTCGTCGTAATTTAAAACTTTATTTAACTCCAACAGGATCTAAGGTTTATGAAGAAGCCTATTCTGTTTTTGAGGAATACGATGCACTCATTAGTAATCGCTTAACACCAGAAGAACTTAAGCAATTAAAAATACTACTGCTAAAATTAATGGATTTTTAGACGAAAAGAAAAAATTAGTTTTTTGAACAAAAACTTTTCATATTGTCTCCATTCTTGGAAGACAAAAATGTATGTATATTTATCCTTAAAAAGAATACCCATTTTATTTAAATTTCAAAAAAAATTAAGCTTTATATTTTGATCTCAGAAAAATTTGTAATGCAATGAAGAAGAGTTATTGTAGTTATGTAAGAGTGGTAGTGAAAAGGTTAAAAGAAAAGCAATCTCGCTTTTTTCAATAGATATTTTTATAGAGAGTCTGTCTCTCAACAGTCTTTTTTGGGGACTTTGAAACAGTCCCATTTTTAGTCCCTTGTTTAACTAACCTGCCCCGTTAGTAAAAAAGGCAGCTGCTGCAATCCCTTGTTCCATTTGACTATTTATCCTTAAATATAACTTTAGCAATTACTCCTCCAACAATAGAAAGTATACCAGCGTAGATACCGTGATATATGCTATTATCCCATTCTATGAAAGAATCCGAAACAGTCATAAACGTGGCAACAAAAAACGCAGTAAATATTATTTGCGGGATACTCAGTTTCTTATTTATATTTAACATAATTTCCCCCTAAATTAATGAATTACATTGGAATTATACCCATTGATTCTATCCCCGTATTCATAAATCCTTCTTCCGCTAAACTTCTTCGTTACTTTAAGTACAGCATTTCACAATGTTTCCTGTGGAAAAAGAAAAAGGCGACCTTCTTCTTGAAGTATCGCACCCGTTACTTTAATTATATTATTTCACAAACTTTTCATCTTCCATATCTATTAAGTAAACATCATCATCCTTAACTAAGAACAATTTGCTCCCTCTGCCAACAGCATAATCATATTTCAGTTCTTCTCCAATCTGATTTACCGTTTGAAATTTCTTTCTTCTCTTGTCCCTTAAAGAAAACAAGTACACCACTGCCCTATGGTCATAACCATAACTAAACATAACTAGATCATTTAAGATAGCAAATGCATGACTTCCTTTGATAGGAACATTACGATTTTATAGACTCTAGTTGATTTTTTTAGAAAAAGGGTACAAACCTAAAGCCTGTCTCATTAGGATACATATACATACAGTACAACAAAACAGAGGGATAGATGGAAGGGAGGGACAGAAGCGGAGTCACAGACAAGTGGAGGTAAAGTCGTCTCAGGTACATCTTGAACTACTAGCTAGATGAAAGGAGTAAAATATCCAATGTTTTGGATAACGATTGCAACTTTTTTGATTACCCTCGTTTTTATTCTTTGGCGGCCTAGAGGCATTAATGAAGCCGTGTTTGCCGCAATAGGTGCGATCATTGTCGTACTTAGTGGAAGTGTTTCATTATTAGACCTGGCGATAATTACTAACACCATAAGTGGTGCCGCCATTACGATAATGGCAACAATCGTCATGGCCATTGTTTTAGAAAGCTTTGGTTTCTTTAATTGGGTCGCAGAAAAACTGGCGGCCATGGCAAAGGGGTCAGGAATTCGTTTATTCTGGTATGTCAATCTTTTATGTTTTCTCATGACACTCTTCTTTAATAACGATGGAAGTATCTTAATCACAACCCCCATTCTAGTCATGTTATTAAACAACATGGGCTTAAAGAATCATCAAAAAATCCCTTATTTACTTTCAGGGGGCTTGATTGCCACCGCTTCAAGTGCTCCAATTGGAGTCAGCAATATCGTCAATCTAATCGCCCTAAAAATTGTGCATATGAGTTTGTATTTGCATACAGCCATGATGTTTGTTCCCGCAACACTTGGTCTGCTCTTGCTGGTAGGACTTCTGTTCCTGCGATTTAGAAGAATCTTGCCGAAAACCGTTCCTACTAATGTATCGGGTCTGTCAAGATCTAATTACCACCCACTTAAATTAAAAAATGGAATTGAATATGCTTCAGAAAAAGCTCGTTCAAGATTTATGCGAAACGTTCTACTATTCGTATTTGCAGTACGTGTAAGCCTCTTTGTGGCTTCGTTTGTGAATATTCCAGTCTCTGTAATGGCTGTAATTGGTTCTCTTGTTCTTTTAGGATGGCGGTGGGCTTATTTAAAAATATCCCCTGCCGATATGCTGAAAAAAACACCGTGGTATATAATCGTTTTCGCCTTTTGTATGTATACAATCATTTACGGTCTGAATAACATCGGTTTAACAGACTGGTTGATAGGATTCATGGAACCGATTGTTGCTGGAAGTCTGCTGCATGCGAGTGTCATGATGGGTGTACTACTATCAGTTCTCTCCAATATTTTTAATAATCACCCAGCACTCATGGTTGGAACACTTACGTTGACGCATATGAAGCTCAGTTTACTTGAATTGAAAATTGCTTATTTAGCCAACGTGATTGGCAGCGACATGGGATCGTTACTTCTTCCTATGGGAACGCTGGCGACGTTGATGTGGATGCACATTGTTAGAAAGGGAAAAGTGATGATTAGTTGGTTGGAGTATGTAAAAGTTACGGTCGTTGTGATTCCACCAACTGTGTTATTCACCTTAGTTGTTTTATATTTTTGGGTTTCATGGCTTTTTGGTGGCGTACTTCAACGATAAGACTATATGCAAAAAAGGAGGATTAAGATGGACTTTGAAGATTTATTAGGTAAAAATATTGAGGTGGAAATCTCAGGAGGCACTTTTCATAAGGGAACCTTGGTAGATAGTGGATTGGACATTATCGTCGTATTCGATGGCAAAAACCAACATTTTCTCTACATTCCCTTTATTCATGTTCAAAAATTGAAAGAAATCAGTTTCGACGATGAAGGTTACTATTATTCACCACCTCCATCAGAAAGACCGATTGAAGCGGAGGTAATATCCTTTCGAAAAGCATTAACGATCGCCAAAGGTTTGTTTGTCCAGGTGTATGTGACAGGAAATAAACCGATTCATGGCTATGTAACCAGCATTATGAATGACTATTTTGTCTTTCACTCCCCTTTATATAAAGCCATGTTCATTTCGATGAATCATGTCAAATTCGTCATTCCGTACCCACCCAATACAACGCCGTATTCTTTAGATAATCAGAAACTCCAATTAAATCCACCTTCCACTTCACTAGCCAGATCTTTTGAGGAGCAGTTGAAGAAAGTAGAAAATCAACTAGTTATTCTAGATGGTGGAGAACATTCGGAAAAAATAGGCTTAATCCAAAAGGTTCGAAATAACAAAATGATGCTGATAACAGCTGAAGGGGAACCTGTTTATCGGAATTTAGAGCATATCAAAACAATTCAATTACCGTAATATCGATGTGAGAACTTGAGATTTTAATTCACTCAACAGAAAGTAAAAGAAAGAGTGGTGTTACATGTTTAACAAAAATAAACAAAAAGAATAATCCACCCTGTTTTTGCGGACGAGAATGGATTACTCATTCAATTCTAAGTTGAATTGTTATACCGTGATGTTTAAGTCACGGTCTTCTTTTTGGTGTAACACATATTGTTATTATATGTTGTTTGGATTAAGTTTGCCTTATGTAGAAAAGATTTTGTTGGCTATTCTCCTGTAGTAACTCCCCTAAATTAATTAAGTCGATCCTAATTGGCACACCCAATAAAATAACTTTGAAAATCCTCGTATTTATATATTTAAGGAATTTATTCTTCAACTAAACTGCAACAATTAAATCAACAAAATACTCGTTGACCTCATCAAAGAATACGTGATTTAAAACCTCATCGTTAAAGACTGTATGTTCAGTAATAAAGGCTTATACTCCTTGAATTTTTCAGTAAAATGCTTTGCTTTTGCTAACTGTGTGATACAAACTAATTGCAGCGTATACTTAACATAGTCTTTAAGCACATGTTGAAGAGTATAACAAAGGTTTGTACTAATTTGATTGTAAAAAAACATCGGCAAAAAAACCGATGTTTTATTTGTTAAATTAATTTTTATTTTGAAATGCTTTGTTCGTTTTTGGGGACCAATGGAATTCGATTGTAGATGGTGATAATAGCATGACCAATTGGTGCAAAATATGATTTCAATGCAAAAACAAGTCCGCTTACTACAAGTGCTACGATGATGCTAGCTAGTACATCAAAAGGATAATGGTTTCCTACATAAACACGGGAAATCCCTGTACAAATAGCAAACAAGAACATACCAATTCCAATCTTACGATGTTTCCTCCATAATATCGCTAAAGCAATTGAAAATGTACCCGTTGCATGATCACTTGGGAACGAAGAATCTTTTGCATGCTGAACCAGAAGATTCACATGATGTGTTACAAATGGTCGATTTTCATAAAAGATGTGACCTAAAACAAAATTAATAACTAAACCAATCACAGCGGTTATCGCTGCATATACAACCGTATATTTTTCTTTTTCTTTCCCCAAAAACCACATTAATAATAAAACCAGTGCAAAAAACGGAAATGCAAATTGGGTAAAGAAAACCATTAAACCATCCAATAAATGCTGATGGCCTGCATTTTGATTAATTGCTTGAAATATTTCGTAATTCACTCTAGCCCCTCGCTTCTATCTATAATTTTTTAATTTTCTTCAAAACTTTGTTTGAACAACATAGTTACCTCATTTTATTTCTAGGGATTATTCTAGAGCTGATGGCTCTTCCTGTATCTGGAGAATTTTTAATGAGCTATGCGGGATACTTTGTTTATCAAGGGAAAATGAATTATATGTTGGTACTCCTAACCGTTTTTTTTGTCAGGTGGTGCAGGCATAACCGTAACATATTGGGTGGGGAAAGCAGGCGGATATAAGCTGATTGAAAAGTACGGGAAATATATTCACCTTGTTCCTGAAAGATATAATAAAACAGCTGCTTGGTTTGAACAGTCAGGGAGTAAATTATTGGTTTTTGCGTATTTCATTCCAGGAGTAAGGCATTTTACTGGATATGTATCAGGAATTTCTAAATTGCCTTTTAAAAAGTTTATTGTTCCTGCTTATATAGGTGCATTTTTATAAGGTATTGGGGCCTGAATGGCAAGCCTTTCATCAAGCAGCCACTAAGTATTTAGTTGTTTTTCTGATTGTTTTAGCTGTATTATTGGGTGCTTACTTCGTATATCGATTTTATAAAAACCCACTTAAAAATTTCTTTGTTCGTTGGATACAAAGGTTGCTTTCATGGCTTAAAACCATAAGAGCAACGGAAATGTTCCTTATTTCTCTTACTGTAGTTTTAATTGGAATGGTTATCTTGATGCTTGGACTAGCTGATGATTATTTAGACATTGATTTTACCCAATTTGATAAAATTACTGGATTTATGGTGCACTCTGCTGTTTATATGAGCTGGATGAAAGGGTTTATCGTATTTCAACAGCCATTTGCACTTATCAGCATCATAGCTGTTACAATTATTCAAATTTGGATAAAGGAAAAGAACAGGATGTTAGAGTGTCTGTTACTCGTAATTTCCATATTTGGAGGAATCCCTTTCCGTGAAACAATCTTGGAGGTTTTTTCTATTCTTCAAAAATATGGATTTGTCCGAGGTTTTCATTCACCTAATTTTCCTGATATAAACTCCACTATTTTGATCGTCTTTTTTGGAACTTGTCTATTTTTACTTCTTCGCCATTCGAAAAATAATTTTGTAACAATTGTGGTTCCTGTGCCCTGTTTAATATTATTAATGGGTCTAGCCATTGTAAATGTTGAGTTAACCATGTACTTCCAAGTGACTTTGTTGGCGGATATGTATATGGAGGAGTCTGGATATTCTTTAATTTTTTATTGTTTGAAATGATTCGGCTAGTCTTGGGAAAGTATCAATATATTGTTTTAAATAAAGATGAGGTAAATAAAAAAAGAAAACACGTATTCTTGTGATAGAAGATGAAACCCAGATTGCTCGTGTCTTAAAAACAAAATGGCATATGTATGATGAATGGTGTCAAAGAAGGGGAAGGTACAGAAGCCTTATTATTCTTCCCAATATGAAAAGTTTGGAATATCTAAACTCTTTAAAGACTGAATGCCCTCTGGTCTTTTACTGAATCAGAATTAAAAATAAAAAAAGAAAATGGCCTAATATAACTGATTTATTAGGCCATTTTATTTATATCCCTTTATTAGAAAGGATACACATAATAAGTTAATACACCTACAATGATGCCTGTAATCGCTCCAAAAAAAACTTCTGTTGGTTGGTGTCCTAGTAACTCTTTTAATTTTTCTCTAGACTCTGTTTTCTTTATGTTTGGATTTTTTAAAGTGTCAATTAACCGATTAAAATCAACCAAAAGTTTATTTAAAACTTCAGCATGATACCCTGTATGCCTTCGCACCCCTGTTGCATCATGCATAACAATTAGTGAAACCACAACACATATTACAAAAGTCATTTGTATAAATACCAGAAGTCAATCCAACTGCTGTAGTCAATGAAATAATCATAGAAGTATGAGAACTTGGCATTCCTCCTGTACTAAACAACAATTTCCATTTTAATTCCCTTGATGTTAAATAGTGAATTGGAACTTTTATGAATTGAGCAATCAGCATGCTTAAAAGAGCAGATAAAATTGGATATGATAATAACATTTTTCCTCCACTTATTTTGAAATTAATTATAGTGTTCCATAAACTTAACCCATTTAAATTTGGGAATCACTAGTGTTGCATTAAAAATGTCGTAATTTTCAGTTTAGTCATCTTTCTTATTTAGAGCCAAAAAAGTAAATACCCAATCAAAGGTGGCTCCATCCATTTGGAAATTTATTTACAATTAGACC
>NZ_JAMBOH010000057.1 GCF_023715505.1 Neobacillus cucumis
AATCAACTATACCAAATGAAGAGGTGTTTTTTCATGCCTATATTTAAAGTCTAGTACCATACTTTAACCACTCCAAACATTACACACATATAAACTCATTACATTTTTCCAGGTGCGAAAGTTGAGTAATTAGTATTAAAAATATCATATATGTTGAAATATATGTAATAGTTGATTTATATTTTTACATGGAAATGATTACAGCCAAAAGAATGTACCACTTCTGTCATGTTTTTTACCAGCGATTGCCACGGATTTACCACTTGTTTCCAATGTGTTTACCAATGGGGTAATTTCGAGAAACTGCATTTACAACGTTAAGGATTTAGAAAGATAAAAAAAAAGATCCATTCACAAACCGTTTAAAAATAATTGCTTCGAGCAATTGAGGATTCGATCCACAAACATAATATTCCGCACCACAACCTCCACGAACACTGTCTGTAATACCTCCTGTTAGTGTCTCAATAACCGGAACTTCCTTAACTGTCGGTTCTGGAACCACTGACACTTCTTGTTCGACTTTCTGAATATGTCCAATTGCTTTCCCTTGTGCTTTATCTTTATAATGCCCTAACGCTTTTCCTTCTGCTTGTGCAGAAGAAAATCCAGTAAATAAAAGTCCAACGGATAATAAACCTGCTACTAATTTTTTCATAATGTTGTTTCCTCCCATATATATATTAATGTTAATATTTTTGTTAATGTTGATTACATTACTAATAATGCCGTGAAATTAGTTCTCTGTCAGCGCTTATTGAGCTAGTGAGTTCTTCCAATTTGGGCAAAAAAATAGAGAGGAATCATCCTCTCCCGTGCAATCTTTCATATATATAGATATAATAGAAATTGGACATAATCCGAAGTAAAAAGGCTCCCGAACTGTTGTCTTAATGTTCTGGTGGAGCAATAACCGGGTCATTGGGGGCATTTGAGTTTGTTGAAACATGAGCAGTTGCTCCTGGTGATTCAACATTGGTTGCTCCTGGGGGTTCAACACCGCCTGAAATGGAGCCTGCAAAAGATGGTATACCTTCCCCGCCTTCAGTCGGTTGAACTGCTGTTTTTAAACCTGTTATATTTTTCATCTCTGGCATGTTTTCACCTCCTTTAAAATAGTTTGCACTTTTAAATTATTTCTATTAGGGGTAGCGTCAGGAAAATGCGGATTTACAACGCTAAGGAAGTTTTTATCCATAAAAAAGCCGATTTCAAGGAATCGACTGTTGAACTAAAGCACCCGTAAGTTTAAGTGTAATCTTAAACTCTTGCACCCGTTAGTTTAAGTACAAAGTTTCACAAACTTGTTAAAAAGAAAAACGATTCTACCGAATCCCATAAGTTTAAAAGGGTTTACTTTAATTCTCCTATGAACCATACCTCTTCTTGAGTACAATGGTCATCTTCTTCTTCATTAACTTCAATTCTATATCCTTGCACATCTAATCCTTTTGGTATAATGAATCCCCATTCAGATTCGAAGTAGTCTTGATGTATTGGGATAGCTTTCCTTCCATATTTCTCTGCACTAAAGAAACCATCAAAAAAGCGTTCATATGCACTTTGGGTAGGAGGTATAAGAATTAGAGTCTGTTCTAATTCGGGAAGCCTAAAAACACAAATGACACGATACTCTTTTTCTGGATCTGTCTTTAATGAAATTAAATGCTCAGCTCTGTTAATAATCGTCTGTACAAAGAATTTTCTTACCGAATTTGGTACCTTTGGAGTATCACCAAAAAACTTATAGAAGTTAAACCAAAGATGAGAACCACCTATGGTAGTGAAAGATTCTGTATGTTCAAGAATATATCTCGAAAAGTTACGGCATCTCCTTCTTAATCCTCTAGCTTTCTGCTTTGAATAGTTATAAACATTCCACTGTTTCATATTAATAATTCCTCCAGGGGATTAGGCAATAGTTTGGTACTATATTTTCCTTTGCTAAAGGGACTAATTCCTTCTTTAGCTAAAATCCACGTTAGCTTAACAAGAAAAAAGACCGCAGCAGCGGTCATCCACTTTTGCTAAAGCACCCGTTAGCGTAAGTACCTTTTTTCACAATCTGAATGGCTAACTAAATTAAATGGGATGCTGCTAAAAGTATCCTCACCTTTTACCAATACTTTTCGTCATTCAATTCTTTAAAAGTATGGCTATAATGTTTTTTGTCAAAAAATCCTGAGTATTCGAGACCGATGCAAGGTGAAAGGTCTCCGTCTATAATGTTTGTATCAATAGAAATAAATTCTTTTAAGGAGGTGATCTCTTTAATAAAACGAATATTATCGAGGTCGCCACAATTAATTATCTTTAGAACCTCTAAATATTGAAGGCGAGCAGTAGAATCAATGTCTTGGATTTTTTTACAGGCTTCTATTTTCAACTTTGTTAAGGTGCTTTTTACGCAATCGAGTTCCCCAAGGGATTCAAGTTTATTTGCTCTATAAATTTCCATCTCAGTTAGCTTTTTTAAATGTTGTATTCCTTCTAATGAAGTGATGTTTGGTAAGTATAAATTTAACGTCTCTAATTGGCTTAGATTTGATAAACCATTCAGATTCTTACTTTTTGGTTTATACTTAGTCAACTGAAGGAACTTTAAATTATGGCACTCATTTACCCCAACTAAAAGTTTCGAGTCATTTACCTGGAGTTCCTCTAATCCTTTACAATAAGAAACGTTTAATTCCCCAATAGGTTCATCAGCATATAATCCTTTTAAATGAGGTAAAGATTTTAGCCCCGAATAATCAGTAATCTTATCATTAAAAAAATGGATCTGCTTAATACTAGGGCAATTTTTTAAAAAGTCAACATCAGATATGGAATAGTCACTGGAACTAATAAATATTTTATTAATCTTGTTATCATTGATATGAGTAATATAATCATTTATTCTGCCGTCCTCGATTGCTAAGCAGTCTAAGTTTTGATGATATTTGAAGCCTTCTTTGATTAAATACAATAGAAATCAATCCTTACACATTTTTTATTAGAAGATAGCATTAGGAGCCAATACTAATAATTCTATACACTTTTCGTTTTCACCTTCTTAAGTTAACCTGCCCGTTACTTTAAGTGTAACTTTTCACAAACAATCTTTAATCAGTATATCGACTGTTGTGTTTCCTCAACAATCTGGCCCGCAAAAAAATCCTGCATATCGTACAGGACTTGTAATCAAACTTTATTTGAAATTATCAAATTTTTGTATAAATTATCGAACTTTTTTTGCAAAGTGTTGGCATCGAGCTTGCTTAAATTCTTTACATAAGGTAATGACGTTTCTTTTCACAATATGCACAAACTAAGATGAAACTTCCATTGAGAAGGAGTCATTCCGACAAAATACGGAAACATACGTTAATTAGACTATCATAAAGAGAGGATAGTACCTAAGTTAATTTAAATTATGTTTGATTTTTATTACCAGTACTTTATTACCAGGAGGTTGTTTTTTAGGAATAAACTTATGATATTTAACATTTAAACTATTTAAGGCATCTTCAATGTAAAATTCTTGGTCGACGTCCGTTAAAGGAATCTTTAATTCACCTTTTTCTTTCAGGATAGTCAGTTCTTCTTCATACATTATCATTATGATCACCTCTTATTTCAATTCGAATTTTGCTGTCATGTTTATAAAATTACGACAAGCATCCAAATAACTCCTTGTTGTAGATCCTACAGATTATACCCGAATGGTCAATGCCAGTATTTTGAACGAAATAAATGTAACTTATTTTTTAAAAGATACATACTTTTCCCATCAAAAGACAAGTCTAATATTTTATAAGAAGTCTAACGTAACATTTTATCTATTATGTTACATTGATTCAGAGCACAAAAAAAGCTGCATATGCAACTGATTTTTTTTCAACTCAAGCACCCGATAGTTGAAGAAACTTTATTATTGATTATTCTTATACCTTATTTTTGTTTAATCAATTTTATTTCATTTTACTAATAGGCACATTGAAAACTAACAAATAAAAAATAATAATTGGAATACTAATTAAATATGCCAATAAGGGTTTTTTATGATGAAGCAATAACATTGGAAATAAAGTAATGTCCAATAATGCCGACCACCAAATATTCCATCCGTTGTCGTAATAAAATAAATCAATCACAACAAAAAAATACTCAATAGCTAAGTATAAAATAGCCCAAAGAGCAACATATATAACTTTTTTTATTTTAGAGTGTTTAGGAAAACGTGAAAGAAATATTAGAACAGAGCAAGGAAAACCTACGAATGTTACAACAAGACTATTTAATGTATGGGTGGGTAAAAAGAAATCTCCAAATGTCCATAGAGAATAATTATATGTAAGAACATCATACAATTTTAGCCTGTTTTACTTTCTTCTAAGGCATGTTGCCAACTTGGGTAGTAATACAAAGCACTCCGCATTAAATCAGGATAAAGTTGTTTTACCTCTTTTTTCTTTAGAGATTGACCTTCGCTCTGTAACTTCTGGATGTGAGTAATGACTTCCTTTGATGTGAATGGAACATTCATTCTTCATTCCTCCTTTTCCAAGTTCTCAAGATTATCTTCCCCATCGGCTCACTACTATAAACATATGGGCATATTCGTCGCCCTTATGTTTCAGCAAAGATTAATTACCCGGCTATGCTGTATAATCCAAAAATGGGAGTGATGATTATCTTAGCACGAAGTAATGAACAAAGTATGAATGAATCATTAAGGTTATTTGAGAAAACTGCCGCATGTTAGTTTAAATACCCATAGTGTAGTACAAAATAAGGACCTAATATAAATGAAAAGTCTATTTGTGGTACGGTTCTCCGTGACACATCTAAATGAGGTTTTTATAATTATGATTTCTTTCTATCAAATAGCTTTAGTACTCTTGCCAAAAGGTCACAAGCGCTGTCTACGAATATTTAAAGCTTAATATGACAGTATGGAATGTACAAAAAAAAGGCAATTGGACATTTCATTTAGAACATTCATTAATAAGCCAATCCTTCTTTAGTCATTGTTTCTTCAAGGTTTCTAAGTGCATCTTGTTCATCATTTCCTTTTGCACATATTGTAATTTCATCATCTTGCCCTACTCCTAAAGACATAACACCCATTATTGATTTTAAATTTACTTTTTTCCCTTTATATTCTAAAGTAATCTCTGAATCAAATTTACTAGCAGTTTGAACTAAAAAGGTTGCGGGTCTAGCATGAATTCCTGTTTTATCGATTATCTTAAATTGTTTTCTAGCCATGCCAATCATTCTCCTTTTAATATGTAATTTTATAAAGTGTCTCATCATTTGAATGTGGAGATAATAACCGTAAAGTCGCTTTTAGCATAAAAAGCCAGACAAAACTTTAGTCCGGCTTCTTCTTAAAGAAATAAATGGAGGAAGATTTGGCTACTTTAATTCAAGTCAAAACTAAACTACATTTCATTTAACAAATTTTATTCTAATTGTTCTCCATTAGTAGCTATAACATTTTTATACCAATTAAATGATTTTTTCCTTATGCGGCGTTTTGTCCCTCTACCCATATCGTCTTGATCCACATAAATGAAGCCATATCGTTTAGACATCTGGCCGGTACCAGCACTTACGATATCAATACAGCCCCAGCTTGTATAGCCAATTACATCGACACCATCTGTAATTGCCTTTTTAATTTGTTTTATATGGTCCCGCAAATAGGAAATTCTGTAATCGTCATTAATTAGGTCGCCTTCTTCTACAACATCTATAGCACCTAAGCCATTTTCCGCAACAATTATGGGCTTTTGATAGCGGTCATATAAATTGTTTAAAGCAGTTCGTAGGCCTTTAGGATCAACCTGCCATCCCCAGTCGCTTGATGGCAAATAAGGATTTTTAACTCCTCCAGTAAGTAAGTTTCCTTCTACTCCTTCTAACTTTTCTGGATGTGCACAGACTGCACCGGACATGTAGTAGCTAAATGACACATAGTCAACTGGATATTTTCTCATTATTTGTTCATCTTCAGGTTCTGTCCTAATTATAACGTTCTTTTCAGCTAACATTTTGGCCGTGTAAGCAGGGTAGTAGCCTTTTGCTTGAACATCACTAAAGAATAAAGAATTAATGCGCTCTTTCTCAACTGTAGCAAAAACATCATCAGGATCACAGCTGTATGGTACAAGAACCTGATAACTTATCATGCAGCCTACCTTCGCTTCCGGATTAATCTCCTTACATACTTTTGTTGCAAGCGCACTTGCAACAAATTGATGATGTGCACCTTGAAATTTTGCCTGTTCAATATTAGGGTGATTTTCCTCAATAACGCCCAAACTTACATATTGGTGATGATTCACACAATTAATTTCATTAAAAGTCATCCAGTATTTCACTCTATTTTGATATCTTTCAAAAACTGTAGTAGCATATCGAACAAAGAAATCTATTACCTTCCTGTTGACCCATCCACCATACTTTAATGCAAGATGCAACGGCATTTCATAATGAGATAATGTAACAATTGGCTCGATTCCATATTTATTTAATTCATCAAAAACACGATCATAAAATGCCAATCCTTCTTCATTTGGGTCCAATTCATCACCATTAGGAAAAATACGAGTCCAAGAAATTGACATTCGAAAAGCTTTATAACCCATTTCGGCAAACAAGGCGATGTCTTCTTTATAATGATGATAAAAGTCTACCCCATGTCTTTTTGGATAATATTTATCGCTATCAGGATTTTGAGCTTCTTCAATTTGCTTATGGGTCATTAAATGCCATTGATCTGACCAGTGTTCCTTCGGAATACTTTCATCAAAAGTATATACATCAGCGAGAGAAAGTCCCTTGCCGCCAACATTACTTCCTCCTTCTAGTTGATTTGCCGCAGTTGCCCCTCCCCATAAAAAGTTTTCTGGAAACTTTGTTTTCAGTTGAAACATGGTAAACCCTCCTGTTGAAAAATAATCATATACTTACATTCAATTATGTGAAATTTAAACAATAATTCCTTTAGGAATTCCAACTAACTTTAATAGCCAATAGATTGACAGAAAAATAATATTTTTGCTATGATATAATTGGATATTTATACACGTTACTTTCTTCAATTAATCTTTATCTCTTACAACACTAGACTAATTGCACCTCTATACTTCCGGCAATGAAGTTTACATCGAGTTGTTTTTGATTATAGTGGTGTTAATTTACTTTTAATATTTTGGATTCATCTTGATTTGTAAGTGTTGTCTGTTCTTCTTTATATTTTTGATTATCCATGATTTTAAAGAATGGAAAGTAAATAACGAATGAAGTAACAAATAAAACAAGCTGTAAGATGACTCCAGAGACACTGCCAGTCATTAGGTATCCATTAATCAGTGTTGGCGTTGTCCCAGGAGGCAATACACCAATTGGTTTCGCAACTAATCCATAATCCATAGATAAATAGGTAATTAAAACTGTTACAATTGGAGTTATGAGAAACGGAATCCACATCGTTGGATTAAATACAATTGGAAGTCCAAATAATAAAGGTTCATTGATATTAAATAGTCCAGGCCCAATGGCTAGGCGCCCCAATTGCTTCATTTGTTTACTCTTTGATAGGAACACCATAGCTAAAACAAGACCTAGCGTTGCACCTGAACCGCCGATAAATATTAGATATCTAAATTCCGCCGTAACGATATGATCAACGGGTTGCCCTGCTGCGAAAGCTGTTGCATTCTCTGATGTCAACTGTAACCAGATAGGCAATATAACGGAATTCGCTATTACAGAGCCATGTAACCCAATAGTCCACAACAAATTGATTAGGAAAAATACAATAATTGTACCAACTAAGCTTGTTCCAATATTGGTTAAGGGTTGTTGTAGAAGTTTTCCAACAATATTATGGACACTCCCGAAAGTAGTAAGATTTTCTACAAGTAAACGAATAATCCAGACGGTAATGATTGCAATAAATCCTGGAATAACTGTTGTGAAGGATTTCGCAACCGTGGGCGGAACTCCTTCTGGCATTTTGATTACAATATCCTTTTGAACGATTCTACGATAAATTTCGGTGGACAATATAGCAATAAGCAATCCTACGAATAAACCTTGACTTGAAAAATAGTTAACATTCATCGCTGTTGTAACCATTTTATCTACTGTAAATATGGTGCTAGGAGTAACAACAAAATATGAACATAATGCCACGGCCCCTGATGCTAGCGGATCCACTTTATAGCTCTCCGCTAGTCGATATCCGACACCAAACGTAGCTATTAATGCGACCAAGTTAAATGTACCATTAAATGGATAAAGTAAAGCGGTTTTGATCTTTGGATGAGCAGTTAAGTAATCTATATAGGCTGGAATTGGTAGATTGGCTAAGATTAAAAACACAGAACCTATAATAATAAAAGGGATTGTTAAAACCATTGCATCACGAAGTGCCGATAAATGCCGTTGGCTTGCTATTTTACCTGCAACAGGCATTACCTTTTCTTCTAAAAATTTTGTTATTTTATCCATTCTTTATCCCTCTCCAAAAAAAATATTTTTGCAGCATTGCTTCCTCTTTTAGTTTTTTTACTCTAGTTTTCCTTCATCAACCTTAAGTTGAAGTTTTCAAAATAGCCTTCAACGAGGTCTTTTTTGATCGCCTATATAGTTCAATCATTTCTGTAACTAGCAGTGTAATAGTATCTACACTCATCAGTTGGTCCTCTGCATGCATAAATATAAGAGAGAACTGAAGCTGCTCTCCATTAGCCTCTCTTTGTATTAAAGAAGCATGCATCTTATGTCCTTCTACAAAAAACTGTTTTGATTCTGCTAATTTTTCTTCTGCTAATTCAAATTCCCCTTCTTTTGCGGCATAAAGCGCCTCCATTACTAAGCTTTTAGCTGTGCCTACGTTACTAATAATGTTAAACGCCACTGAATAGTACTCATTTACTTCTACTGTCATCACACATCTACCTTCTTACCTTTTATTTATAAATCAAATCCCTTTGTTATTTACTTTCGATTATCTGTAATGCTTGTTCCAAAACTTTTTCACCGTTCATCATGCCGTAATACTGCATATTAATCGCTTCAACTGGAATATTCTTATCCGCTAATTTAACTTCTATTTGTTTTTGCATATATTTCACTTGAGGCCCTAATAATAAGACGTCTACTTTTTTCTCTTGCAAAGTAAATTCAATTTCAGGTGCCGATTTGGCAAAGATATCTGTTTGAATCCCTCTATCTTCAGCTGCCTTTTGCATTTTTGTCACTAATAAACTTGTACTCATTCCAGCAGCGCACACTAACATAATTGTTTTCATTTCATTTCCTCCTTAGGTTTTTCTTTTACTTAACAACTTAAGTTTAACCTTATAGCGCTTCCTTTTTAAGAGAATCTTTTTCCAAAAGCAACAGGAAACGTTTACATTCTAAATGGTCACTTAGGAATATTGGATAGGTTACACTTAGTTGGACAATAAAAATAAGGGCAAGTAGAATAATACATAACAAGTGAGGAGTGTCTACTATGACCCAAAAAAGAAGAACGTTTACAACAGATTTCAAAAAGCAGGTGGTGGCTTTATATGAAAATGGGAAAAGTCGCCAAGATATTGTCAGTGAATATGAATTAACTGCATCTGCTTTAGACAGGTGGATTACGCAATTCCAACAGTCCGGGTCTTTTAAAGAGAAAGACAATCGAAGTCCTGAAGAACAAGAATTAGTGGAGTTAAGAAAAAGAAATAAGCAGCTAGAAATGGAAGTCGATATTTTAAAGCAAGCCGCGCTGATCATGGGACGAAAATAGAAGTGATTGAAAAAAATCGTCACAAATATTCGGTATCAGCAATGTGCAAAGTCCTACAAATTGCTCGTAGTACTTTTTACTACGAAACAGAAATAGCAGCTCAAAAAGAACAAGAAAAAGCTGAACTAGAACAAAAATTAAAAGAAGAAATCCAAATGATTTTCAACAAAAACCGTCAAGTATATGGAACTCGTAAAATTAAAAATGCCCTTTTTAAAACAGGTCACACGGTCTCCAGACGGCGCATAGGTCGATTAATGGCGGAACTTGGAATGCAATCGAAATATGCACAGGCGTCCTACAAACCAATGACTTCACCACCAAATGAAGAATCCATTCAAAATGTGTTACATCGAGAATTTCATGTAGACAAAGAGATGTCTGTATTGGTCAGTGACTTGACCTATGTCAGAGTAGGACAGTATTGGAACTACGTCTGTTTTTTAATAGATTTATATAATAGAGAAATAGTTGGTTACAGCGCTGGAGAGCGCAAAGATGCAGCTTTAGTTCAGCGTGCCTTCGCATCGGTCAAACGTCCATTAGAAAATGTGAAAATATTTCATACAGATCGTGGATCTGAATTTAAGAATGTTGATATTGATGAATTATTAAATGAATTTCAGATTACACGCTCTCTAAGCCAAAAAGGGAACCCTTATGATAATGCGGTGGCAGAAGCTACATTTAAGATACTAAAAACAGAATTAATCAACGGTACGCACTTTCTTACCCTTGAACAACTCTCTCTTGAACTTTTTGATTATGTTAATTGGTACAATAATATCCGTTCGCACAGCACACTTGACTACTTAAGTCCGGTGACTTATCGAAACTTAGCCCTTAAAAAAAATGTTTGATTTAGTGTTGACATACCATATTCTGCTACCTGTGTTTCATCAGATCTTGAATGATTAAACAAAATACTCTTAGGGTAGGATTATTAGATTATAATCTCTAGTATTTCTTCCACTGTGTTTTTGGAGATAATTTGTTGGACGATCTCTTTATCCTCTATAAGGGAAATGAGTTTTTTATACATTTTATCTAGATCGGTAGTATTTCCTTCTTTAATGTTTAACAAACAAATTAACTGTACCATTTGCTTATCATCCCATCGAATCGGGCGTTTTAACGTACAAATTGTCCAGAAAGTTTCTTTAGTAACTGGTATAGATGGATGTGGAATAGCCACAAGATTACCAAAACTTGTTGGTGCCAATGCCTCTCTTTCTAAAACTAAGGATTCATAATGATCTGGTACAAGTCCTAGTTTTACTAACTCATTGCTTAAAAAATGAATGACGCTTTCCTTTGTTGCTAATTCTTTTTTCACAAATATCCTAGATGGATTTAGATAAGTATGAGTTTCATCCAGCTGTTTCGAAGTCGACAAAACGTTCCTAACTCTTTTAATATCTTCACCTTCTAAAAATGTATTTACAACAATGATGGGTATACCTACATCTTTATCGATCGGAACTGTACTGATAATAAAATCAATAGAGGATAAATCGGATTCAGCAAGTTTATAATAGCTAATCGTATTTACAACTTGTAAGTCCTGTTCAAATAAATTGATCAATCGATAATAAAGCAATTTGGCACTTCCGATACCTGAAGCACATACAAGAATCACTCTTTTTATTTTTCTAGTTTTATTTTTCATTCTTTCTAAAGCAACCCCAATATGCAAAGCGATATACGCCACTTCATGTTCCCCTACTTCTAAATTCAAATGTTCTTTAATACATTTGCTAGCTATAAGGGCTCCTTCAAATGCCGCTGGATACTTTACTTTAATTTCAGTTAATAAAGGATTTCTAATGTTCATTTTGTATCTAAGTCTGTTCATTGCAGGCCTGATATGAAGTGTTAGTGCTTGAATAAATTCAAAGTCTTCGTGAAAATCCCAGTTTAATTCATTCTGTAATCTTTTCAACATACAATGCAAAATGGATTTCACTTCATCAAACTTACTGAATTCTGACAAACTTTCATTAGGAAACAACTTTGTACCCAATAAATGAATGATTATATAATTAATCTCGGAATTAGGAAAAAGCAACCCTGTATAAGCTTCTATTTTTTTGACAATTTCTTTGGCCACAATTTTTTCCAAAGGGTAATCATCCTTAAGATTTAACAACGGTTGTTCAACCGTAAAACCTTCTTCGATTCTCTTACAAGCAATGACTATATGAATAGTAAGATTATCTAAAGCAATATCTGATATTTCAATTTTGTATTTGTTTACTTTTTCGATTATTATTTCTTTGAATTTTTTGTATACCTTTTTATCAAATAAAGGAATTTCCTCATGGGGTGAATTGTATTTTTCTTCTCTTTTGTATAAATAATTTGATAAACACATTCGTTTCATAAATTCATCACCGTCAACATACAAACCATAATGCGGTCGGTTTACCAAACTCTGATTGTACTTTGTCAGTATTTTGCGTACTTCTTTTAAATCGTTTTGTATTGTGGATTTAGATACAAACATTTCTTCTTCAATTGTCTCTAATTTAATATAGCTATTTTCTAACAAAAAACGGTTCAACAAATAAAAAATCCTATTCTCTTGTTCAGAAAAGTCAATTGTAGTATGCCTTAATTCATTATTAGATAACTCTAAGAATTTTTGATTAAACAATTCCTTATCAGTAATTGTTACTTTATGCCCTTTTCCCCGAATCAGTTCTAATTTTAGACCCAATGAGGCACTCTTCATTTGGATATCCTTTAAATCATTACGGATAGTTCGATCACTAACATTTAATTCTTTAGAAATCCATATTGCTGTGACAGGTTGATTGGTATTAGTTAAGTATAAAAGTATTTTTTTTTGCCGATTTGAAAACAATCTTATCCCTCTTTCTTTAAACACTTATTAAAAATATAAAAAGGTGCTTTGAAATGACGTACGTTAGTTTCATTTAAATTATACATTATCATATCTTCTGAGTTTTTCCTTCAATATCATCGTTCTTCATTAGTTAATCGTTTATTCATAAAATAAAAGGAAGGATGTTTGCGAGAATTTATGCATATCCAAAAAAGCAGAACACATCAAAACACGAATTAAAACAGACTCAAGTGAAGATCATTCACTTGGATCTATTTTCGCTTGTCGCATTGTGCTATTAAGGGACAAACTATTTCCACTTAAAATAACTTGGTTTATTATTTCTTGTAAAGGGGGTAATTTTGGTAAGTGTATATAAGTTCATTAATACTTTAATAATAGACATTGTACGCTAAAAGATAAAAACCTCATTTACTTATGATACGGTTCACCACTATTTATTCTAAACTAATATATCTCTTAAACTTAACAAAAAAATTCTCCCTCTATTAATAGGTTGTTCATTGATTAACCCATAAAAACGCATTCGTTATTTCGAATGTTGTAATATGATTGGACAAAAAAATTCATTTTTATAGGAGGTTAACAATGAAGATAAGTGAGCAAGAACTTCCCAAGGAATGGGTAGAGTTAGTAAAAGATGCAATGATATCAAATGTAAGTAAAGAAAAATTCAAGAAATTCTTAAAAGACGAAAAAAAGATAAGGGAAAACAAGAATTAACGGGCTACGGTTGAGAGGGAAAATCCAGAAACACAAAATAAATAAAAAATAGCAACAAAAATTGTAATTTTCTATTTTTACCCGTTATTCTTTCACCAGATTCGCTAATTCGTTAACCTTCAATTTCAAAACTTGATATTTCCTCTCGGTATCTATGTATTCTTTTTTCCAATATCTCATCTCACTAGATGAATTTTCGGCTAAAAAGATATTGATCGGAACTCCCAATGCTTTTGCGATTGTATCTAAGGCACCCAGTGAAACTCTTTTCTTTCCCTTATCGTTAAGCGACAATATCCAGTCATTGTGGCTAATTCATCCTGATCCAAACCCTTAATAATACGTAATTTCTTAATATTTTGTCCTACCATCCTATAAATCGGATTCTGCAAGTCTTCTTCTATGCTTATCTTTTCTTTCATTACTTAATCCTCTCTCCGTATGCCTTCCGGTTTAAATTAATGAGTGCTGCCTGGATTGCTTTCTTTCTATTGTTCCGATGCTCTCCTTCTCCAACATAATCTCTGTATTTAGGTTTATCCTCACAAAGTAAAGCACTGACTTTTATCAATCCGGGGAAGTAAAACACATCTAATTCAACCAGATCACCATGCTCATTATAGAATGACCACGAAACCCCATCGAATGGGATATTTTCCATACTGTATCAACTCCTTCCCTTTGAGTATAAGGCACGGGTTATTCCAGGTATCTCGACAAATTAGTGAACGTTTTAATTAAAAGGAGTTTTTCGTCTTTAACGAAACCTTTAAAACGAGTAAAGCGTGATCTTTTTTTGAATGGCTCCAGAAGGAAGGATTACATTCTTAATAGAATTATAGAAAGAAAACAATATTCCAAAGGAGAAGAATATGAGAATTAAACCCTCTAAGGTTCATAAACCTGAATTTAAAAAAGGGTATTGTCCTCCCTTTGAAATGAATCGAATGAAATGGACGTTTCACTCTTATGACGCAGACCCATTCCCTTCTGTTCCGCATGGGCACAGCGTTAATTCTTCACATAAGTTACAAGTTCATACCGGAGATATTTACAAAGGGAAAGTGGTATGTGGGAAAATCACAAAAAAAGAATACAAAAGGCTTTGGGATGATCCGAATTTTATTAAATATGTTAAAATAGCCGAACAACACTACGAGAACGAGAAAAAGAACACTATTCGTAGAGCCAGAGTAAGGCACAAATGGAGAATTCCCAGTCGCGCCCGCCCTCTTTTTACTGTTACTACCGAAGTAGAAATATTCGACCCCGAATAAGAATAATAAAATAAGGTCTGCCCTATTACAGACGGACCTTTAATATTTAACTAACTGTATTCGTATTTACTGGTTCGGGGGAATTATACTTAAGAAATCTTTGTATTTTAGTTTGGGGCCTTTGAAATTTTTTCTTAATTATTGGCAACTTTTGTATATCACTGAAACTAAAAAGGTACGTTTCAGAATCATCCTGGTTTATGTCTTGATGTGGATCTTTTGAACAGATACATACCTCTGGATTCATCATCTTATGGATATAAACGTCCCCTGTACCTGGTATGTGTACTTTATATTTAAAGTGATATTTAGCAAAAACCGGTACAATTATAGTCGTAAACATACTTACAAACATAAGTCCAAAAATAAACCAGGCAATTCCTAATCCTAATACATAATTCCAGTCTGTCGTTTCATATTTTTTTCCCCTAAACATTAATGACCACATAAAATAAAGATCAGCTGCCAAAACCCCGATGAATGCAGACAAACTGATTAATCTATAAAGACCCAGTTTTATAAGCTGCTCTTGAGTTAAAAAAGCTTGTTCCAATTCAGACTTTGATAATAATGCTTTCACACCTACTAATAAACCTATTCCAGCCCCTATTAATGAAAAAATTTTGCTCATTATCGTTCTCCTTATTGCGATTATCATAATTTGTGCACTTAAATTAATATAATAAACCCCTTCTTTTGTTAAAAAAGTCCATACGTAAGAAGAATTCTGAAATATAAGTGGAATTAATATTATGCAAGTGTTATGTGAGCAACCGTGGCCACATGGTATACAGCGTAGGTGGGGCTGATACTCAACGGGAGCTTAAATGCTCTATTTTTTTTGCTGAAAAAATCTACTTTAAATTTGAAGAATACCTCATTCTCGGTTCCATACTCAGCGTATTCGAGTCGTTAATTATTAGTGATGTTAAAACAAAAAAGCCCCCATAAAAGAAAAGAGGCTTAAATAGTTGAGACACCTTTATAGTTTTCAATCATTTTTTCTAACTGCATTTCATCAGTAGAGATTACATACTTTGACTCCCACAGGCTGCTTCCATGATCTGTTTTAGATTCAGGAAATTCCTTATACAAAAACCTTGCCGATCCACCCTTAAGCGCTTTGGTATGTCAACACTAAATCAAACATTTTTTTTAAGGGCTAAGTTTCGATAAGTCACCGGACTTAAGTAGTCAAGTGTGCTGTGCGAACGGATATTATTGTACCAATTAACATAATCAAAAAGTTC
>NZ_JAMBOH010000058.1 GCF_023715505.1 Neobacillus cucumis
TAAGAAAATTCACTGCCAACAACTAAGATAATAAAAGAATTAAAGCCCAAAAATAGAGAAAGGTGAATTTGAGGACGTTCAAATTCACCTTTCTTACTATTTGAAGCTAGTTATGTCCCAGCCTCTTTTTGGCTTACGTCGTATTTTTAAGGTTATGTGGAAGGTCTTGTTTTTTCTGTTTTTTTGTCTTGCGGTTTTATTTCTGAAGCAAATTCGGAACTAGTAATACTTTTCGCACTTTGCATCCCTGATTTAGTTTTAATATTCCGTTTTGTCATATTTTCACCACCACTCTTAAGATGCTTATAATTTAACAAACCAGTAAAAAAAGATTCGGAAAAGTTTTTTATCACGGCTGCTATCATACATTGCGACCTGTACCAATTGTGCAGCCTACCCTAATGATAATTGCTACCATGATAAATCGGCTTTGAACTCCCTTTGAACCCGCAGTCCGAGAAGGAAAAGAATATGCTCGGGGAGCAGGTGACAATAAGGGTCAGCTAATGGCTCAGCTTCTTGGAATTAAAACATACCTGGATGTGTTTAGCGAATTACCGGTTAATGTCCATCCTTTGTCGAAATACATAAGGAACTATTAAAGGCAGACCTGTGGATGCCTATGAAAATACATTAGAAAGAATTCATTCGATTCACGATTCATACAGAAAATCCCGTTAATTGAATCAAGGTTAGGAGTACTAACTCTCCTTTTAATAACAACGAAGGACAATTGGGAAACCATGAACAGGCAGCATTAGCAAAATTACAAAACTACAAACCTAGTGTCATTACTAAGTTATTTAAGCAATAAGACAAAGAGCTAGAAGACCTTAGAAGAGAAGTGATCGAAGCAAGAACTAAAGATAAGAAAGAGTACCAGTCTTGGGAGAGAGACGTAAAAATCGCTACGAAGGTGATTGAGGGAGATATTGATACTTACTTCGGAGTGATTCAAGAATTTAACCCCTTAGACCACTTAACGGAATTCGCGAGCAGCTTTGAGTTCTTCGCGGACGATTCAAAAATGATGGAGATCGAATTTGATGTACATAGTGAAACAGTTGTTCCAAAGGAACAGTTATCTTTAACTAAAACGGGAAAATTATCTGTCAAACAAATAACAAAAAGTAAATATTTCGATATCCAACAGGATTATGTCTGCAGCTGTGTATTAAGAATTGCAAGAGATATGTTTGCCCTCTTACCTTGGGATACCGTTTATATACATACCACAGATACCATTATGGATATAACCACAGGCATCTAAGAAAGATGACGATTCTCCCTGTTAAAATTGACAAACGCTCTTTAAACAAATTAAACTTCGACAATATTGACTGTTCAGATGCCATGCAAAACTTTGTCCATCAAATGGAATTTAAGAAAACCGCAGGTTTTAGTTAGGTAGATAAATTAACTGTAGAATAGTTTATGCTTTTCAAAGACCTTTTTTTAATCAGGATATAAAAAATAAAAAATTACTAGGTATTTCCTATTGGGAGAATTTACATTGCACTTTTCACTTTTTCAAGTTAACATAATATTATTATTTTTTTAACTTTCACTGACTTCCATCCGGTTTTCGATTGACTAAACTGTTTTCTGTTAAAAATCTTCTGATCATCAACTAATCATCGGAAAAACAATTTTAGTTGACAGTTAGCTCAAAAATGCTCAATGAATAGAGCTAATCTCGAGAATACAATATTTATTTATGCTAATTAGTAAAATCCTTGATTATGTGATACACTTTGTTTACCATTTGATTTACTGTTTACATGTGCCCTACTCATTCGTGAGTGGGGCTCCTTGTTTTTTGATAAAAAAAACAGACTCTATAAAAAGAGCCTGCTCCGAGTTTGTTTTTATTAAGCTTTACGAACGTTAGCTGCTTGAGCTCCACGTTGACCTTGCTCAACATCGAAAGTCACAGTTTGACCTTCTTCTAAAGTTTTAAAACCTTCGCCTTGAATAGCTGAGAAATGAACGAATACGTCTTCTCCACCTTCACGTTCGATGAATCCGAAGCCTTTTTCGCTGTTAAACCATTTTACTTTACCATTTTCCATTTATGTTGCCTCCTAGTGTGCAAAACACACAGTGTATTACTATCCTTGCTCTCAGTGATCATCAAGACGAAAAGTTTTACTTATACAATCCTTTACACCGAACAAAAATAATTCTGTATTATATTACCATTTTTCAAAAGCATTTGCAAGGACCTAATTATATCTCCAGCTTGTAAATAAGCTTTCCTTGGAATCAAATAAAGATATTATCAAAGATACATTTTAAAATTTAAAAACTCTTCCACACATTAAACAAGATTTTGTTAGTCCAAATGAAAAAAGCTACCAAATACCTATTTTAGCTTCTAAACAGAACGGATGTTTTGATGTAAAATAGTTAATGTCTGTTTTTTAACTATTTATGATTATTAAAGGTGGAATTAAATTGAATGGTACATCACATGCAGTCATTGGATCAGCAACAGGATTTATTGTTGCTAATTCATTGCAAACCTCTCCTACAGCGACACTCTTATTTGTTGGATTAGGAGGCGTCTCAGGATTAATCCCTGATCTAGATATTGACGGTAAGCTTCGTGGAAAAATTACTTTGTCTCATAAAGTGATACGGCTATCTGCCCTGATAATTGGAATGATGATGATTTTTTATAGTTTCATTGAGAAAACAAGGGAAGATAGATGGCTGGGGATTGGAATCGGCATTTTGATTATTGTGGTTGCATCCTTCATTAAACAAAAACATATGTTAACCATTACAGGGATTGCCATACTGTTGGGAGGATTCTCGCTAGACGAACTATGGTTAATTCTGCTTGGAATCTACATCGTCATTGCGTCCTTTTCTTCTCACCGCAGCTATACCCATTCCATCTTAGGGATTGTTTTCTTTGGGATTATTGCTTCCAATTTAGAGGGATCACTTGAGATTCATGGTGTTTTCTATTCCTGTATAGGTGGTTACATCAGTCATCTGATAGCGGATTTAAAAATACTTCCATTCAATAAGCGTGGGATTAAGCTGTTCTTACCGCTGTCATCCAAGGAATTATAACTACATATTTTCATGTGTTTCATTTATGAATTCTATTAATCTTTTTTGAATGTAAAAAAAGCCAAATATGCAAGTTGTGCAAAAACTTGCATATATTAGGCTAATAATTTTATTCATTACTGTGTTAAAGCACCAGTTACCTTAAGTTCTAACCCTTGTCCATTATTATTTATAAAACTTCTTATACCTCTCTTAAAATAGTTTTAAAATCTGAGGAAGTTTTAAATCTAATCATAATCAAATTTGCACGGTTTATTATGCTGCTTGAACTGCTCTCTTTTTTGGTTTTCTTTTGTTCTTCTTCTTAAACCACCACATATAAATCCCCGTAAACATTAGAATGGTTGGAGTAAGGCCACCAATTGCGTATAAAATTTTTGTAAATATTCCTCCAAAAGTTCCTGTATGTAAAGGATGATGCCATATTTGATAAAGTAGACCACTGTTTATTTTTGGATCTAACTTGCCTACTATTTTTCCATTATACTGGTCTAGCCATACTCGTATGTTTCCATCCCCAGGGTCGTAAGAACGACTAAGCCGAATTTCTATTGCCCCTTCAGCCATTCCTTGCTCCATCTTTTCTGGCATTCTAACTTGAGTAATTGTTCCCTTAGGTACTTCTTTTTCAGCTTTACTTAATAAAAGATCCAGAGGAAGCTTTCCAGTTGGAAGAGGTTTAGAAATAAGGTTCTCTTCTGGAAGTGTTACTTTTGCTTTTCCTCCAAACCAACCGAAAATTGTCTCATCGTATGTAAAAAGGGCTCCTGTTAATGAAACAATCAATAAAAATGGTATTGACACTGCCCCGAGGACCTTATGTAAATCATAATTCTTTACAAAAACGTTTTTATTGCGTCTCATTTTAAAACCATTTTTCCATTTTTTTAATCCTGGCCACCATAAATATATTCCTGACAACGTTATAAAAAAGAAAAGAATTCCAATTATACCAACAATATTTTCACCTTTAAAATCTTCCAGTAGGAGCGATCTATGAAAATCAAGGATGATATTAAACAATGTCTTATCCCCTAAGGTTCCATTTATCTGTCCTGTTCCAGGATCAACAAATATTGATCGCTGCTTTTCACCTTCTTTCAGTCGAAATAAGTAAACTCCTTTCGACTCTGGTTCATTTGGTGTATATACACGTTGAATTTCTCCTTTTGGATATGAGATTTTTACAGTTTCCAATGCCTTTTGATACGTTACTATTTTACTTTCTGTTACTTTAAACAAATTAGGATGTAATAAATGATTTAATTCTGGTTCAAAGACAAGTAGACTTCCAGTTATTCCAATTAGCACGATAAATATACCCACTAACATACTCAACCATAAATGAATTTTTCCAATTAATTTCCGCATATCATAAATACCTACTTTCCAACAAATAAGAATAAAAGCTCAAAATAATAAAAAATCTCATGAAATTGATTATCATTATCATTTAGTATTTTAAATGATAATGATAATCAACGTCAATTTATTTTTGTTACTATAAAAAATAAAACTAGGTAGCTGGTTGCAGAAACTATGACCTCACATTTAGTTTAAAAAGCTACTCACCATTAGCCCATAAGTTTATTTCATAATAATCCTTTGCCCTATATGCACCTAATGTTTCCATCTTGTTCATACCGATAGGAATGGCCGATGACTTTTTCAAAGGATTAGGTACGGATAAAAGATTTAGGTTTCATTTAATAGCAAATCTATGTTTAAACTGAAATTTGATCAGGAAGAGTATACAAGGAAAATAGCAGAAAGAACAGGAGAAAACCTAAAAATAATGAGTAAAGCTTTTGAAGAGAAAGAAGAGTATAAACATGAAGTATTACAGACTTTGAAAAACATCAAAAGCAACACGGTCGGACCTGCTTTTATTGTGGACGAACAATGACCGCCTTCATGGCGGTCATCGACTTTTTAATGTATTGTTGTTTTTGAAAAAAACGCATTATACGCTTTTGTCGGATTGGCAAACCATTCAGCAATTTCGTTTGCTTTTACTTGGTCCTGTGCACCCTGAAGTAGCAATTGAACAACATGCTCAGGTAATGGTTTCGTCATGGCATTTGTCCATTCAGTTACTTCTTTTACATACTGTTTCGTTCGATTCCAATAACACTCTCCTGTTTCTACGTCCCACTTAGAATTTTTGTATTCGGTAAGTGTTTCATACAATTGTTCAGCACAGTAAGAAGAGAGATTACAGCCTTGACCCGTAATAGGATCGTTTAAAAATACACTATCGCCACAGCCAACTACCAGCTTATTTTTAACCATCAGATACGGCTTTCGAATAACAGGTGTTAAGGCCGTTTGGAGAAAGCTATTTTCATCACATAATTCAAAATTTTTTCCATCCATTCGGTTATAAATTTCCGGAAAAAACTGTTGAACTGTGCTCCTCATTTTAAGAGTAAACTCTTCTGCATTTTTTATTCCTTTAAATATGTCTAAATCGCTGTTTGGTATTGCCATAATGAACAGTATGGTAACAGGACCGTGTTCTGTTATTGCGGGTATTTCAAACATTTCACCCAACTCAGGAAGAACCGTTACACTTACTCCCAAAGGGGTGTTTGCTTTTATACCTTTGAAATAACCAACGATACATTTTCGCTGAGGAGTTTGAAAAGGAGACAGATCCTCTTCAATCGGAAACGGAAAAAGAGGTCCATTTTTCCCTGTACAATCAATCACCAAATCAAACGCATCTATAAGTACTTCCACACTCTCTTTTTCTACCTTTTCTAGACGGAAGGAAACTCCCTTTTCTACAAGATCTTTAATAGAATGAGAGTAATACAAACGTTGATCAACAGATAATGCCGGATCACGTAATTTTCCTACAAATAGTTTTTGATTTCCAATCGTAATATGAATACTTTTAATAAGAGCTTGTTCTCCCCATTTTGGCACATTAAAGCGTTTTTCACGATTCCTTGTTGATCCAAAATGCACTTGGGTAGACATGATTCGACCATTTTTAATTTGATCTGATGATTGTCTTTCAATGACTGTAATATCAAAATCGTCCTTTAGAGCATAAGCTAGGTGTAGTCCGGCTACGCCACTACCAATAATACAGAGTCTCTTTTTCAACAATTTCACTCCCTTATTAGAAAATATGGCATTCTCCAATCGATTTAGATGAATGCCTAAGTTACATTATATGTACTAGTTCTGTGAACTTTTTAGCAACATTTTCCTTTAAATGTAACTATGGTTTATTTTATTGAAGGCCAACTCAGATGTAAATGGTTCTTTAGTGACAGTGTTTATTTACTAGACCATAAAGGAAATTTGGGCAAAAATCCCTTAACAATACATTCCAAAAAGTGTAATATGACACGGAATTTTTAGCCAAATGGTCATCTCTCCTTTTTAATACTAGCGATAAGAGTTCAGATTTGCATCAATACATCCACAAATTGTAAAAACATCCACAAGTTAAATATTGCACATTAATCAAATATTACAATTTTGAATTTTTTTAATTTTAAGCTGTGCTATTAATTTAATCACCTTTTTTTACCATTTATTTATTCTTAAACTAAACTGCGACTTTAGTTAAAAGCAAAAAAGCTGCCGAGATGACAGCTCTGATAAGTTATTTATAAAATACCATATTTCCTCGTGTAGCCAGCCCCGTTAGTACAAGAAGACGATTCTATCACTTTTTTACTTTTATTTTTTTGGGTATGGTCGTCCAGTACATGGGGTCTTCTAAGCCTAGCCTCCAAATCCCGATTCCCCGTAAGTTATATTTTTCTACAAGGTTTAGCTTAAACCGCAGACTAAAGCTATTCTCAAACCAAGCCTGATGGCTATGATGTTTTTCATCTACATAACTGAAATGTGGTGTTTGCGAACGGGTGTCCCAAATCACTTTAGATTTATATTTGGTTTTCTGATCCATTAACAGTGAATAGGAGCTATATACGGCTTTTTTTGCTGTTGTATTCCAGTCCCATCCATAACCAGCAATGCCGAGTAAAATTTTTGATGGTGGTACTCCCTGTTTCAAAGCATAACGAATTGTTGCTTCTGTCCAATTGACTGATGCTGTGGAACCTGGTACTGTTCTTGGGTTGTGTTCATCGTAAGTCATGATCATTAAACTATCTGAGTATAGACCAAGCTTTTCGTAATCAAACCATGGAGACCAGGGATTAGCACGGGAATCACCTGTGTTTGCCGGCACTGAAACCGTAACTATTTTCCCGTCACGATGCAGAGCATCTGACAATTTCTTTATCATTAGACTAAAGGAATCTCGGTCAGTCAAAAATAAATTTTCCATATCAATATTAATACCGTCATATTTATACTGCTTGATTTCATTGCGTAAGTTCTGAATGAAAAGATTGCGGTTTTTATCATTATCAAGTACATTACTCGCTGCCTGCTTGCCTTTCTCCACGGTTTCATATAAGAGATTATGTACAACCATATATACCTTCAGGTGTTTTTTATGAGCAATCTGAATAACCTTTCTCTTATGATCAGCTGTAACGGAATCTATAAGACTGCCTGGACGTTTATCATCAAGCTTATACCAAAAGGGTGCAATGATGCTTAAACTGGTGGATTGCGAGTTCACTGTAGGTTGAGACCCTGGATAGGTTCCTTCCTGTTCTGTGTAGAAACCTAAGACTTCACGAGGAGTTTTATTCTTATTGTTTGCCTCTTTTCTTTCTATCTGACTACAGGATGACATTAGTGATAATGCCATACATAAAGAAATGATCGTGAATGACCGGAAACCGTTTTTCGCCATGATACACCTTCTTCTAGTTTGTATATTTCTTAAGTTGATGAGAAAAGTTGTAACTTATTCACGAATAATTTTTCCTCCATAAAAGGATTACTGAAGAAATACCATGATACCTCAATATACTTATATTTTTTCATTCGATTCGGGTATTATTTCAGGGATTTTTCACTTATCATATAAAATATTATCATTTTATTTTTATATTTAAAGGTGGAGAATCTATGATGAATAGAAGAAAGGGAATCCTTCTTGTCATAACGGGAGCAATATTTTGGGGAATTGGTGGCACAGTTGCAAAAAAGCTTTTTCAGCAGTATCAAATCGATGTAAATTGGATGGTAACAATCCGATTGCTGATAGCTGGTTTTTTACTCTTAACCGTTCAATTTTTTGGAAAAGACCGTTCCCAGATTCTTGGTGTCTGGAAAACTCGAAGGATAGCGATTCATTTGGTGATCTTCGGTTTACTCGGTATGCTTGCGGTTCAATATACCTATATGGCGTCCATTAAACATGGAAATGCGGCTGTTGCAACACTTTTACAGTATTTAGCACCTGTAATGATTATCGTGTACTTACTTTTCCGCAAACAAACAGTTCTAACACGAAATGATTTGTTGACTGTTTTGCTGGCTTTAGTTGGTTGTTTTTTCTTATTAACAAACGGTTCAATCTCTCAATTATCTGTGCCAACTCTTGCCATCGTTTGGGGTGTTTTATCTGGAATAGCTTTAGCATTTTATACTCTATATGCCGTTCCATTATTGAAACAATACGATTCACTTGTCATAGTCGGATGGGCAATGATCATCGGTGGTATTGCATTAAGTTTTATCCATCCGCCTTGGCAAATAGACTTTAAAAGCTTGACGCTAGAAGCTTATTCATATTTAGTCTTCGTAATCATATTTGGTACTATGCTTGCATTTTGGTTTTATATAGAAAGTTTGCAAAGTCTGTCGCCTAAAGAATCCAGTCTTCTAGGCAGCATAGAGCCACTAGCTGCCGTTTTAACAACGGTCTTTTGGTTAAAAGAACCCTTTGGTTTTTTCCAATGGGTTGGTACAGTATGTATTATTGGAATGATTCTAATATTGGCTTTGGGTAAAGATTCTTCTTCAAAGACTAATCAACTATCTGATAATGAAAAGCCCCTCAGAGTAAGTTGATTAGGGGCTTTCTGACCATTGAGATTGTCAACTACTACAAAAAATCTATTTTAAAATAAGTTTTAAGGAAAGAAAAATACTAATAAAAAGACCATCGTCACCGATGATCTTTATACTCGCTTTGCTCCAATATATCTAGGATGCCAATATGGGTTGCTTGTGTAGGTGATAATAACCCCTTTAGAGGAGGATGCCATGATCATTTTCCCGTATCCGATATAGATGGCAACATGTGTTGGGGCACTTGCTTTATTCGGTCCATAGAACAATAAATCACCGATCTGCAAGTTTGATGGTCGATATCCGTTTCCATAGTACATTTGTGCAGCAGTGCGATTTAGTGTTCTTCCCGCTTTTCCGTATGAGTACTTCACAAGACCTGAACAGTCAAATCCGCCAGGCGAAATCCCGCCCCATCGGTAAGGAACTCCGATATTTGATTTTGCAATCGAAATGGCTGCTGTATGATAATTATAAGTTGCTGCTTCCGCTTTTTCACCCTTGGCGGCGAACAAAGAGCCACAAGAAGCTAAGATAGTAAAGGCTACGATGAATTTCTTTAGCATGATTGTTTCCTCCTAGTGTGATTTGATAAGTTCACTATACTAGAAAGGTATGACAGACTCATCACAGCAATATGATAATTTCATTACAAAGTAATTTTAATATAATTTTAAAATACTAGATCGTTATTCTCTAGCATGTTAAGAGTCGTTATTATTGAAAAGATTTGCTAAAGTAAAAATCCTAGCAAAAAAAACCTTTGACCAAAAGATCAAAGGTTAATTTGGGGGCTAAGTGGTCTTAAAGCATTAATCATTTAATCCCTTTCCATTGAGAATTTGCGGCATATATTTTTCAACCCTTGCCACTCGAGTTTTAGATTGTTTGGGCTGAGAAAAATGAAGAATGTATGCTCTTTGCCTTCCTGGCGTCAATGCTTCAAAAGCAGTTTTCAAGGCAGGGATCTCATCTAATTTATGTTGAAATTCTTCAGGAATGGTGTAATCTGTATTCTTTTTAAAATTCACTTCCAAACCGGCTTTTTCCACTTCAATCGCTTCATAAATATAATCTTTCAGAATGGTCTCCATTGCAACAATTTCTTGAACATTGGTGAACCGAATCTGGCGACCCGCCTGTACATTTTCCGTTTGTTGAATTAAAATCCCCCTCGCATCCTTTAATAAGGAACCTTTGTGAAACAAAAGCGCACAATAGTCTTTAAAACCATGGATTAAAACAATGTTTTTTTTCTCAAACGTGTAACAAGGATGCATCCACTTATATTCTTCAGTCAGCTCACAGTCAAGAACGATCTGTCTCAACTTCTCATATTCTTGCTTCCACTTTTTAGCTTTACTTAAAAATTCATCAACCTTAGGATTCATTCTTCTCTCTGTCAACAAGGTACACCTCACTTAAATTCTACCTGCCACTTTTTTGGCTTTACTTAAATATATATTAATCTCAGGACCAAAACTAGATATTACGGTATATGTACTCTTTCGATATATAATAACTACGAGGAGGTTGATATCATGAAAGCCATTCAAGTTACACAATTTGGTGGACCTGAGAAATTAGTCTATAAAGACGTAGAGGATGTCGTTGCAGAAAAGGGAGAGATGTGTGTTCGTTTATATGCGGCGGGCGTCAATCCAAGTGATACTTACACATTAACAGGTACATATGCGTTTAGTATACCTCAATTGCCTTATACACCAGGGGTAGACGGTGCTGGGATTGTGGAAGCGATTGGAGAAGAAGTCACAAACGTTCGTGTTGGTGACCGTGTATTTATTGCGTCCTTAAAAAAAGGTCATAGTACAGGCACATTTGCACAAAAAGTAGTATGTGATGCAACTATGGTTCATCCATTACCCGAGCATGTATCTTTTGAACAAGGTGCAGCATTAGGCGTACCTGCGTTAACCGCCTATCGTGCATTATTTCAACGTGCTTGTCTGAAGCCTGGTCAAACCGTTCTTATTCATGGCGCCAGTGGCGGAGTTGGATTACAGGCTGTGCAAATGGCAAAATCTCACGGTGCTAAAGTGATTGGAACAGCAAGTAGACAAGAGGGTAAAAAATTGGTGCAGCAGGCTGGTGCCGATTTTGTCATTGATCATGTGACAGAAGCAACGATTGAAGATGTGCTAGCCTTAACAGGTGGCAATGGACCTGATGTCATTATTGAGTTTTTAGCAAATAAGAATTTAGAAACAGATTTAAAGCTGATTGCACCATTTGGTAAAATTGTTATTATTGGTAATCGTGGTTCAATCGAAATAAATCCACGTCTTGCCATGCAAAAGGAATGTGATATTTTAGCAACAGCTCTTTGGAACGCACCAAAAGATGAATATGAACAAAGCATTCATGGTATCATTGGCATGCTAACAAGTGGTGCACTTCGTCCAATTATTGGGACAACATTGCCGCTCCAGCAAGCATCACAGGGCTTTGAACAGCTGGAAAAAGGTTTAGGAAATGGTAAACTTGTTTTAATCATTGACTAATAATTCTACGTAATTAAAGTCTCTCACTAAATGCTTTTATTAAAAAACATCTATTTTAATACATGGTAAAATTGTATTTAAGGGCGATGCTAAAGGAAGCATCGCTTCTTTCCTTTTTTAAACTTCCCTCTTCTATCTCTTTCCCACACATCTTTGTCTATTTTCAACAGATAACAGCAAAAACATTATTTAATACGATAAAAATTAATTTAAAATTCAATTAACAATAAATTAGAGAGGTGTTTTTATGAAAAGAGGAACAACATTATTTTTAAAGATCGCTGATATTCTTATTGGCATCCCCATTCTTGCTTTGTGCATCTTTTTGGTTCCTGAGATAGGGAATGTTTCAGCAAAATTGCTTCCAGAGTTTGCTTTTATAAAATATCTCGTTTCCATTGTTTTTTATGCTTCGGCAATTCCTTTTTACTTTGCTTTGTATCAGGCTTTCAAACTATTACGTTATATTGACAAAAATAAAGCCTTCTCCGAGTTATCTGTAAATGCTTTAAAGAAAATCAAATACTGTGCCATCACAATCAGTACCTTGCATGTGTTAACCTTGCCGCTCTTCTATCTCTTTGCGGAAAAAGACGACGCGCCTGGTGTCATCTTTGTCGGAATGGTTGTTCCTTTTGCTTCACTAGTCATTGCGGTTTTTGCTGCTGTTCTCCAAAAGCTTTTAAAAGAAGCGATTGATATCAAATCAGAAAACGATTTAACTGTCTAAGGCTGAAAACTTAGCAAAATCAGTATCCAAAGGCTTGTGTATGAATGCGTAGATATAATATCTGAAAATGATTGAATAGTGTGAGGTGGTTAATTTGGCAATTATCATCAATATTGACGTGATGCTGGCAAAAAGAAAAATGAGCGTAACGGAACTTTCGGAAAGGGTTGGGATTACAATGGCAAACCTTTCCATTCTGAAAAACGGGAAAGCAAAAGCGATTCGTTTTTCAACGTTAGAAGGGATATGTAAGGCTTTGGATTGTCAACCTGGAGATATTTTAGAGTACAAAAGCGATGAAGATACTTAAACTACATGGAATATAAGCGGATTAAGTATGATCTATTGCCGTTATTGAATTTTTTTATCACGATTATAAAACTTAAGAAAGCAAATGACTCTGTCCAATACTGAGCCATTTGCTTTTGTCTATTCAAGTTTCTTTTTCATTAACATCGCCTGCCAAAGGCAAGCGTGTTATTTGGGCAGCGTTGCTATCATTGGATAAAATTCAGTTGTCATAATACCAGCCATTACTGCTGGGTCATCTGCTATAAGTTTTGGGACTTGAGCTTCATTTTTAACTTCAATTACGGCAAGTCCGTGCGGTGCGGAAGGATTTAAAACAGGGCCGAAGACCAAGGCAATCCCCTGGTTTTGCTTGTCAGTCCAATAAGCAATATGTTTTAACATAATGTTCCGTTCTTCTACTGTCATATCCTGGTGAAAAGTTGTTCTTGGAGGAGTAGACTTTAACATAAAGTGCATTTTAGCTGCAGCCTCACTTGTGGTTTTTTCCGACATTCCGAATGTACCTCCATCGAATTAAATTAGTTTTTAATAATTACTACACTCAACGACCAATTATCACATAGACACCTATCGAACACAATCCAACTCTTTTCGTGTCACTTTACTGCCCATTCTCTCCAGTACCAAATCTTTGAATCTATATCTTTGTTTGCAAGAGGGAACAAACCCGTAACTTTGAGGAAATCTCTTTTTAATTCTTCTACTAAAAAGTCCGCTGTCCCCTTAATTTCATTCTATTTTGTACTCATCAAGCAGATCTTTTATCGAATGGTTCAGCTCTTCAATATTCACATTTCCTATGTTCGTATTGTTCATTCCATATTTCTTTTTTAGCAAGATAATTCTTCTGACACTATCATTAATTCTTTGTTCAGAGATCTCCCCTTTTTGGACAGCGACCTTTATGGATGTAATGGCTTCAACTATTTTGTTATAATCATGGGCCACTAAAATGATGTCACTGCCAGCATTAATGGAATCCACTGCTGCCGCGCCCATTTTATAATGGTCTGTGATTGCCTTCATGGTCATGTCATCCGTTATCACAACACCTCCGAAATCAAGCTGTTTTCTAAGGATATCCGTGATGACAACTTTGGACATAGACGCTGGGTAATGAGCATCCAATTTTGGCAGTAAGATATGTGCGACCATGACCACATCGGCCCCATTATCTATGGTACGCTCAAACGGGATTAATTCGAGTTTTTTTAGCTCTGTTAGATTTTTGTATACGATTGGCAATTCGAGATGGGAATCAACCGATGTATCTCCGTGTCCTGGAAAATGCTTAATCGTTGCGATTATATTTTGCGACTGAATGCCTTTCATGGTTTGAATTCCAAGCTTACTGACAACGTCCGGATTGTTTCCGAATGACCTGTCCCCTATTATTGGGTTTTTCGGATTGCTGTTGACATCAAGTACAGGAGCGAAGTCAAGATTGAACCCAAACCCATTTAACTCCTTGCCTAAAATTGTTCCAACTTTATAAGAAAACTGAGAATTATTTATTTCCCCAATCTCTTTATTGGTAGGAAAATTGAAAAGTCCTCCAGGCAGCCTGGTAACGCGTCCGCCTTCTTGGTCAACACTTAAAAATAACGGAAGACGGTTGTGAACATTTTCAGTCTTTATTTCATTTAGCAGCTGAACGGTTTGCTCGGGATTGACTAAATTGTTCTGGTAAAAAATCATCCCTCCAACTTTGTATTTCGTGATTAAACTTATTGTTTGTGGATCCATTTTTGTACCCGAAATACCAGCGATCATCATCTGCCCAATTTTTTCATCTAAACTCATTTCCGAAATGATTTCATCTATGCTCTTTTGTTGTTCGGCTTGATTTTTAACTTGGGTATAGACAGAGATATGATCCACTTTGGGGTTTGGCTCCTTTTTGGTAGGCTTTGGTAATATCCACTTTAAATCAGTTGTTGAATTTACATGATATATAAGGATAATTTGGTTATTGTATCGATCTTGATAGTACCCAACCTGATCAGGTTCACCGCCAGCCTTCTTAATTTCATTGAATGGAATAGTCTGTAATTCCGAATCATTGGACCTGATATCGCTCACTATTTCCCCAAGATATCCAAGGACAACATGGTGCTTTGTATATGTTTCGTACCTGCTACTTGAAGTTTTCGTTGTTTGGTCCGGTTTTCCCCATTGATTGGTTACGTCTATTTTTTGAGTTTTACCGGAAATGAACGGAGAGTTTACTACCTTCCCTTCCTTAGAAAGTGAGAAGGTATCACGGACCAATGCTTCTAGACTCGAAGATTTATCTACAGTTGAATCTGATGGTTTACTCCTAGTTGGGTGCGAAGTTTCAGGAAATGCCTTGTCTAGCTGCTTCTCGCCTCTATCCCACCCGAAAAAATAAATACCAACAACTAGAATAAGAACGAGTGATAGAGTCGAAAAAATAAGCGGTTTCAAAACGGATGGACTGCGTTTACGCATAACATAATTCCTTTCTTTGGCATATTTTTTCTAAATAAACATGTGCTCAAGGAGTCTAGTATATTCATATTATCTTATACACTATATATACTCAATCAATATTCCCTACCAATAGGTATGCTTACAAAACATATTGTTGTCCCTCTATTTTCAAAGTTCATAATTATGTATTTGGCAATTAAAAAATGCTGTTTATGGCAGTATGTTTTTTGAATGTAAAAAAGCCGAAAATATGCAAGAAATGAATAAATACTTGCATATTTTCGGCTAATTAATAATTTGGGATATTGAACAAAAGCACCCGTTAGCCATCCATGAAGCGCAAAAATCGGCGCTTCACCACAAAGAATGAAAATATATTGAATCCGGCGATAATGTTCCTAAGGCTGGGAGAGGAAGGTCGATAAACTATGGTGCCTTAGAGCCCATCCGTTA
>NZ_JAMBOH010000059.1 GCF_023715505.1 Neobacillus cucumis
CTTGAAGATACCCTTAAAGAGAGTAACAAAAAGATTCAAAAGTTAATTAAAAGTCAACTAGAGCAATGGATTGCGGGCTTGCCTAACTATATCAAGGCATACCTGCCTATTTCAGTCTGCGAAAGTTTAGTAATTAATATTAAGTACTCACAAAATACTTTTCAAAATATGATTAGCAATCCTACAAGTAAATTGTGGAAATAATAAAAAATACTCTACCAGCTTTAGCTCTATATTCTAAAGGGCTAAGGCTTTTTATTTGATTGTAAATACTTTCCTTACTTAAAAATAAGAATTGAACATGGTAATAAAGAAATAAGAAAAGGAAGCGGTATTCCTGTCCGTTCAAATGGCATTTATCGATTTTATCAAATGGAAGGTACTTTATGTATATTGGCAAGTAAAAAATGTTCTTAACAGGGTTCCTTATGAGAGGGAAAAGTGCTCTTACAAAGAATATGTCGAGTTGAGATCAAATTTTTCCACAAAAAGAGTCATATTTTTTAAATCAATTTTGAGGAAAGTTGTCATTTTTCTAAAAATAGCTCCGCAGGTATATTAAGGATTTCAGACAGACATCCAAGCAATCTTTAGGTTTGCTTCTAGTATCTTGTATATTTTTATCATCCTTTGTATTGTAAATGAATTTACTTCAATTGGCATATAGTCGCTGGATAATGTTTGAAAAAAATCTTAGATAGAATCTGTGGGTTAAATCAACTTTAAATTTAAAATCGTAAAAAATGTATAACTAAATGAATTATTCATAGTTATTTCGAGATATCTAAAAGAAGGTAAAAAGTCTTTATCTTATTAAGAAACGGATTATCTATTTTTGGAAAATAGTTTATAATAATAATTAGGTAAAAATTGACTATATAGGATTCCGGGAATTATTGGAGGGAGTACATTTGAAAGGAAATCCATTTGTTTATTACTTAGATCAATACAATGTGTTATCACCAAATCATTCAAAGATATATGATGAATATACCATTGATCCAGGGAAAGAGAATTCATATGTTTTTAAAATCGAAACAAAAATCGAGGATACTTTAATAAACATTTTTCAAAATAACCCACAAAGCGTAATCTTAACTGGAAATGCGGGAGATGGGAAAACCAGGTTATGTAGAATAGTGCATGATTATTTTAGCAAGTCCAATCTTGAAGGTTGGCCGGAAGAGGGGATTATCGAATTTACATTTTTACATGGGAAATTAAGGATTGTAAAGGATTTGTCGGAACTTAAAGATGATGTAATAAAAAGAGAATTACTTACACTTCAGAATTATATTACTTCTAATCACATGGATAAAATTTATTATTTAATTGCGGCGAATGAAGGAAAACTAACTAAATTTCTTTCTCAAAATCCAGATCTTTTAGAGTTAGCTGATAAAGTTTCATCACGCTTTAAATCGCAAGAAAATAATACGGATTCGTTTAGTGTCTTTAATCTTCTTGATGTAACATCCTCTGTATATGTGGAGAGATTGTTGGAGAAATGGAACCAGCCAGAAAATTGGTCTCCATGTACTGATTGTGCAAAATCGAACAGATGTATTATTTATCTGAATCATAAAAGAACTGTAAAAAAAGAGATTCAACAAAGATTGGTTGAACAATATAAATTACTCGATTATCTAGATACTCACATTACAATTAGAGAAATGCTAATCCATATTAGTTATATGTTAACTGGTGGATATACCTGTGACGATATTAATAATGGTGATTATAAAAAATTAGAGGAACAAACAAAAAAGGCTTATTATCAGAATTTTTACGGGCATGAACTGGATGAGAATGCATTTTCTGAAATGAAAGCACTTAAAATCTTCAAATCATTGGATCCAGGTAATTATTCGCATTCCACGATTGATGACTTTATTATTAACGGAGATATTAATGGAGATCCAGAAACTGAAGAAATACATAAGGAATTATTTGATGATTCATTAGATTTACAGTTAGGATATTTTTTAAAGAAATTAAGATTGTATAGAGATTATAATGCAGAAAATGATCTAAGTATAATAGAAGAATGGATTCCGAGGCTGCGGAGAAAATTCTTTTTTGAGGTGAGAAACGAACTTCTTTTCAACGCAAATCAACTTCTTCCTTTTGAATATATTAATCAGTATCAAAATTTATTTAATAACACCAAGAATCAATCACTTATAAAGAGAAGCTTAATTAATGGATTAAACAGGATATTTTCGGGGAGACTTACCGAATTTAACAAAAATTTGCTTGCAACTAATAAAAACTTAATCGTTTACGAATCATTTAAAACTAATAAGGATATTGAGCTTGAACAAGAGAATGAGAGAAAAGATATAGATCGAATACCATCTAAATTTGAACTTACTGTAGAGGAAAATGTTGTTTTACCTATCAACTTAGCTGTTTTTGAGTACTTGTTAAGGGCTAATGGAGGAGGAACTCATAATATACTTCAACACGAGGCGGAAATTCTTATTGATACTTTTAAAAATGAAATCATTCGGATAAGTGAACCAGATGATTTTGAATTAAATATTCTAAGGTACGATTCAAAGGTTGGTCTTTTTGTTGAGGATGAAATTAGTTTAGATTAATGGAGGGAAGTTGGCATGAGTACAAATGCTGCTAATGGAGGGGTAGAGGAATTTTCTACCCAGTTGTCAGCTCAGATATGGGGTCATCGTTTCAAAGAAGGCCAGAAAGGTCCTGAATATGTTTTGGAATTCCTAAATGTCCTAAATGGAACTAACTATAATTTAGGTGCTACAGAATATTTTAGAAAAAGATCGACGGGGCTTCGACAGTTTATTTTTGAAGGAAATAAAGAAGGGGCACAGCAAGGCGTTGTAACTCTATCGGAAGATCAAAAAAATAAATTATATAATTTGGTTCGTGATAAAGATCAAATTAGTGTGATAAGGGAATTTTTTAGGAATTTAGAAATTCCTCTTTCTGATGGGCAAGGTAAGGCGGCCAATCGTTCTTGGTATGCGAAAACATTATATCCATTGCATGAGTCCTTGCTTTTCTTTGAATTAAGAACTCAAGTTAAAAATGATAAAAAAACATATAGCTTTGAGAGAAACTTTTTTGCAAGAGGGGGAGAACTTTACTTTCTTATGCTCTCTTATGGGACTGTAAATGATCTTATTTTAAGAGCACAAATAGAACATAGGCTCAAATTTTTATTACAAAAAAATAGAGCTATAGAACATATTGTTAATAAAATTACCTCATCACTTGAAGATGAAAATGAAAAAAGAGACGAACTATATCCTTTAAAAAAAGTAAATGAAAAAACTAAGGAATACCCGTACCTTCCCGTAGAAGATGATCCGATTTATCATGAATTTGCAGTTGAATTCAATCAATTAATTAGTCTAAACATTGATATTTACGAGATGTTTGAGTTGATGATTAGTCTGATTACATTTCAATTATCGAGGTATATGTTAAAGAGATCCCTTGTTGAAAATGAAGGTAGCCCGATTACGTTCTTTTTTGACTGTTTAGATGCTCAAGTGGGACCGATTCAAAATTTATCTTCAAAATCCTTTAGTGATAATGAGCTTTTAGTTAAAAACAAATTTGAGTCATACTTTCAAAAAGTTTTTAATGAAAAGATGGGTAATTATGCATTTGTAACGGCAAATTTAGCTAAATGGAAGGCAGATCCTGAAGAATTAATTTCGTATTTAGGATTAACCAAGCTCTCAAAGGAAAGAAAAAGTAAAGTAAAAAAAGTGATATCAAAGTGTCATTCCTACATGGATGTCAAGGATAATCTTTTCACTATCGTTAAAGATCTAGTTTCCGATCAATTAAAAAGACATCAATTAAGTATCATCAGAGGATTAGCTCGTGATGGTGGCTTTGGTGGATATAGAAGGGGAACTAAATATAGATATTTTATGACAGACTCTTTTATTCAAGCAATTGTATATGCAAATATAGAACCAGATCGACAGATTGAGTTTAATCAATTCCTTGAAGATCTATATCTAAAATATGGATTTATTATTGGGGAACTCCAAGCAAAATCAAGTGGTATATATGAAAAGTCAAAATTAAATGTAAGCTATTTTCAAAAAAATGAATTTGCTCTACGTGAAAAGTTACGTTACAACGGATTATTAGTTGAGTATTCTGATGCAACTGCGATGATCAGAAATCCTTACGAACTTTCAGGACAGGTGATTTGATGAATTCTTTTAATAAGCTATTAGGAAAGTGGATATATACTGTATTATTCAACCATTTTAAGAATCAAAAAAATGATAATACCGATAAAATTTTTATTAAAGTTTCAGGTCTTAGTGAAGATAATATCCATGGAGTATTAAATGAATTAAAGGAAAAAAATCAAGAATTAAATAAATTTTATACTCCCATTATTCGGACTTTAAAAGCGGTACCAGAATTTCCAGAATTTCAATTAAAGGCAATTGAGACAAGTACATGGTTAAGAAATAATACTTTTCCAAATCATGCTCTTGTAATGATTATTAATGAGTTAACCCCAGAAGCACAGAGCCTTGAAAATTTATTTGCAATTGATGAAGCATATCTTTTATCAAATGAAGGTTTTGAGAGTTTATATTCTATCCTGTCTATTGAATATAAACTTGCAGCTGAAGAAATTGATACGATTAAGGGATTTATTAAAATGTACAAATCTTTAACTGAACCCCAGTTAAGGTTTATATTAAGGTTTATAAGTCATGTGTTGAAAGATCCTTCTGATTCGATAGTTCGAAAATTGCAATTTAATCTTCCTGAGCTTAACTTATTTAAAGATACTCAATTAATTTTTAATTCGAAAGGATTAAAAAGATTAAGATCGAACTTTCTATTGTCAAATTTACAAAAACCTAATGGTGAGTTAGATTCTGAAAAACTTCAAAATAACCTTTATGCGTTTTTGGATGGAGAGGAAAATAACGGATATACAAGTGAGTTATGGTTAGAAACAAAACCTGAGGAATTTGAAATAGAATGTTTAGATTTTATTAACCAAAAAAACTTAGAATTGCTTAAGCACGAATATGAAATAATTGAATCAGTTTTTAATTTTAGAGTTAAAACCACGTTGCCTGACAAAATAAAAGATGCTCTGTCTATAGACGATTTACAAAAGGATCAAAAGGATAAAGCTGAACAAGGTATAAACGCTATAGACAAAAATGAAAATGCTGATGATATTCAAGAATTTTTAGAAGAATTCGAAACCCAATTGCCTCCTGCATTAGTCAAAACCATTACTAGAAAAATTGAAAAATTAAGGAATCCTAAAGAGTACAGAGATATTATGGATGCTTTAATTTATGAAACATTTCAAATGGTGGAAGAACAAACAGGAAGTTTAGGCTCAAAAGAATGTAGATTTATATTAGAAGTTAACTCCTCTAAGTTAACAAGTAATTCATATTTTTTATTAAATCTTTATCTAAATAATATTGAAAACATAATTTCAACTGTCAGATTCGATAAAGAGTCAATAAATAAAATATTGATCGACGAATCTACTGATGATTCTCTTCTTACCTTTAAATTAACTTTCCAAATTGGTGGAAATGCTGTTCAAACAGAAAGTTTTAAAGTAACTGGATTCAAGGAACTTAACCTTTTAAGTTTAACAGAATCGATTGAAAAGGATAATTTACCGTATTTGAAAAGTTATCAAGAAGATGAAGTAGAGGTTGTAGACATTAATAATCTGGTATTAAAACAAATTGAAGGCTATTTAGCTATAAATGAACCAGGTATTAACGAGCACTATAAAAACTTTAAGGCTTTCTCAGAATACTTTATTGAAATTCTAAAGAATGTTTGTTCAGATGGGATTTTTAGTATAGATTTTAAAGATTTAAAAGATCACCTTACTTCACTATTAGAAGGTATTAATTCTACTGTAACAATTTGCAGTCATATTTACAGACATATCAATTACATTGGTGCAATTGATACTTTAGATATTAAACGAGGACAATCTGGATTCAGCAATGAGAGAATTTTAACTGTATTTAATCCAATTAGGCTATGTGCTTATCTCTCAAGATTTCAGGAACTGAATCTTCAAATCGAGAACTGGATTACAAGAGCAAGGGATGAAAACCTTGAGGTAAGTCATTTGGATGATTATTTGGGACATGTTTCAGAAAATATCCTTTACTTAGCTCCTAGGTACTTTTCGAGTGACGGGGATGATACATTTCTTATAGAAGTAAGTGAAATATTAGGGGAAGGTCATTTTATTTTAAATACAAAAAGATCCGAAACTATGGATCACCTATCTCAAGAATTATCAGAAGAACTGTTGAAGACTGTTAAGAACTATTTTGAGGTTTATCCATATGCCAAAGATGGATTAGATATATTATTCTTATACTGTCAAAGTGCTGATATAATAATTAAATCCATTGATGTTTTATTTAATAAAATTAGTTCTTTGAAAAAATTAAAAATAACAGTTCATAGTAGCCAAGCTGCATTAGTGCATCAAAGGTTAAATAACTGGATTAGGCTCAAAGAAGAATATACAAACCCTGATAGTTTAGGTAAGTTTCCTAAAGTTGAAATTAAGGTGATATCTGGAAATTCTATAAATGATATATCATTACAAATTCAAGATAATATGATTGATACGGATTTAGTTGTTTTAGCTGACTATTTTGGTCAAAGCAATCAGATTAAATTTGAATTTGATAAGATAGAACCCAAACCATCAAATAATTGGTTTGAGGTGGTATACAAGGAACCTCTGTTAAAAACAGAAGGTATGAAGCGAATCTCTTTTGTAAGCGAACACTTACCAGATATCTTAAAGCAATTCTATCAATTACAATACATTTATCAAAAAAAGGAAATGCTAGATGTAAACGAGCTCTTTGTTTTAAAGAATAAAATTTCTTTATCGCATTTTACTGATAATGAACTTATTGATTTTATGCATGACAATTTTAATTGGATTATGTTTATAGATAGATATTTGGATAAGTCTTTATTAGAGAATGCTTCTTCTAAGGCGCAGATAATACAATATAAGTCCAAAGCTGGCTCAAATAAAAATTACAAACTAATTGTTTCTTCATCAGAATATATTAAGAAACTTAATTCTAAAAATGATGATTACGAATATTACGATAGACTTAGCAAGAAGTTAGGCTTGATACTTAAAAATAATAATGTTAAAAAAGATAAAATGGTGGAAGCCATAAATGTTGTTAAATCAATATCGGGTGCTTTGGTATTAAAGGCAATAGGCCCTGGAAAGTATTCGCATGAACTAATCGCCACATATCTTAGTAAGAAATATCGTTTTGAAGATTCAAACGTACTACAAGTTTGGACAGTATGTGATGAGCTTCCATGGTTTAGATCTAATAACAGGAGACCTGATTTAGTTATAACAACTATTAAAGAAGATACTGAAGGGTTCAAAGTCGATTTTGAGTTACTTGAATTGAAATTTGTTAACCATTCGATTTTCGAAAGGGAACGATACGATGCAATTAAGCAAATAGAGTCTGGTATTAACCTTTACGAGAAACTTTTTAGGTTTGATCAGAATAAAACTGATTCTGCATATTGGAGAGATGAATTAGTACATTATTTTCTTGAGAGAGAGTCTTATTCACCAGAACAGGCTTATTTGTTAAAGAAACTACAGAATATGGATGTTTCTAATATTAAAGTAAATATTACATCTGCTATTGATGCCTATTGTTATACTTCAAATTTATATGAATATAATTTTGAAAAAGTAATTGATGGGGTTTTTGTTGATATATTGGATGGTGAATATAAGAACAATATATTTAATCGTTCTTATGTATTAAATTCACTTGGTATCATGGAGGTTAATGAACCAGTTTACGATGAATTAGATGAAAGTCTCTCTAGTTTCCAAGAAAGTTTATCAAAAATCGAAAATGTCGAGGAAAATGAGCTAATTAACAGTGAAGGCACGGAATCAAATGAAAAAATAGTTGAAGATGGCCATGCGGAAGCAGAAGATAGTTTGAATGAAAATACTGGTGCGGAAGCAGAAGATAGTTTGAATAAAAATACTGGTGCGGAAGCAGAAGATAGTTTGAATGAAAATACTCGTGAGGATGTAGAAGATAGTTCGAATGCAAATGATTCTGAGACCAACGATGGATTAGATACAGGTGTAGATTTAATTCCAAAGGTTAGTAACAAATCAGGCTACAAATATTACCCTGAGAAAAAAGCCCTAGAAGGTTTGGAAACTAACCACACAGTTAATAGTAATGATGACCATTCTGAGTTAAAAAGAAAATATGTTGGTACTATCGAGACTTACTTTAATAGAAATAATATTAATGTGAAAGTTAAAAATATCATTGTCGGTTCAAGCGTTATTCGATTGATATTAGATATACCTTCTTCTGTTAATTCGGATAAAATTATGAAAAGAGGACAAGAGCTGCAGCTGCGACTTGGTTTAGATCAAGAACCAAATATATTTATCGATAAAAATGGAATAAACGTAGATATAGTAAGGGAAGATCCGGACACCATTTTCTTTGAAAACTTTATGGCTATTTCTAGAGAACAATTGAATGATAAGATAAAGGAAACAAATCTTGTAGCACCATTAGGATTTGATCCTTTGAATAATGTTCTATACATCGATTTTTCTGATCCTTCAACACCTCATCTATTAACTGGTGGTACCACAGGAAGCGGAAAAAGTGTAACATTAAATTCAATTATTTTAAGTACAATGTGTTTGTACGATAAAAATAAATTACAATTTGTGTTTATTGATCCGAAACAAGTTGAGTTCACTGTTTATAAGAATTTACCACATACAAAGTCTGTTGTAACTGATATAAATGAAGCAGTTTTTGTCTTAGAGCAATTAGTAAATGAAATGGAAAGTCGATATTCCTTGTTTTCCGAAGAGTATGTTACAAATTTAGATGAATATGTGTCTATAACTAAAAAGGGTTTACCAAGAATTGTTGTTGTATTTGACGAGTTTGCAGATTTTATGAGTCAAGAAAAAGAAATTGCAGGTAGAGTTGAAAATGCGATTTTAAGACTAGGTCAAAAGGCACGAGCGGCAGGAATTCATTTAATTATATGCACACAAAATCCTAAATCTGATATAATTAATACGAATATCAGAAATAATCTAGGAGCAAGATTAGCTTTAAAGGCAACAGATTCTACGGCTTCGAGTGTTATTTTGGGCGAAAGTGGTGCTGAGAATCTTGGAGGAAAAGGAGATTTCTTAGCAAAAACAGGTAGTCAAAAAGTTCAAAGAGGAAAAAGTCCATTCTTAACTCCTGAAGTTAAAAGGGCTCTTTTAAAGTATTTTGCATCACTAAAATAACTTAGAGTGCATCTAGATTAAATATCTAGATGCATTATTTTGCTGATACATTACTACTGGAGACCTTCCTCCAATAATTTGAAATTAGTTTGAAGTGGGAAAGGTGATTCACATGGGATATGGACAACATCAAAGTTTTTACCTAAGAGATAGATGGCTAAACAAAGCTATAAGACAATTAAATGATGATGCTAGATTTTTTTATGATAAAGAAGCTTTTGAGAAAATTGGACTAGGAAAAAATATGGTACAGTCCCTGCGATATTGGTCTATAGCAACAGGAATTGTTGAAGAAGTATTTAACGAAGAACGAAAGAAGGAACATTTAATTACAGAATTCGGAAAACTTATTTACAAGTATGACAAATTCATAAAATTTCAGGATAGTGCTGCAATTATCCACTATCATATGTGTAAGCAAAAGGAACCTAGTACCGCCTGGTATTGGTTTTTTAATGAAATGAAGGAAACAATGGGAACTAAGGAAAATATTACACAGGAATTTATTAATTGGGTTAAAGAAAATGAAAACAAACCCTTCTCAAATAACTCATTAAAAAAAGATATAGATTGTTTAATAAAGCTATATACATCAGGTCAGAGCATGTTTGATCCAGAAGAAGTAATTCAAAGTCCATTAAGTAAGATAGGTATATTAGAGGAGAAAAAAGGGATTGTTTATAAACAGAATTTAAGTGTTGTAAACGTAGGGCATACAGCATTGATGTACGTTCTTTTAGATTATCAAATCAATCACAATATAGATTCGATTTCAGTAGAAGATTTAGTAAATAAGCCAGGTCTGTGGGGGAGGGTCTTCAATATGAGTAGAGCTACAATTGTAAATGCTCTAACTGAACTGTCTATGTCTAATGAAAATCCAATTAATTTTGTTCGAACAAACAATCTTGATTTAATCAGAATACCTAAAATTAGCCCGCTGGATTTCCTTCAAAAAGAATATTCTCGAAAGGTTGAAGTACTAGTATGACAACCAAATTAGCAGCATTTAAGACAAGTGTGAATATTAAGTTTGACCTTGGTAAGAAGGAGTTTGTCAATCGTTATCTTCCTACACCATCTCATGCAGAATCTCTTATTGGCTTACTTAAAGGATTTAATGACCCTAAAAATAATAAACGTTCACATATTATCGTAGGACCATACGGAACTGGAAAATCTCTTATCGCTACGATTGTTGGAAACCTAACTTCCAAAAAGATAAAAGATCAAAAAACCTTAAATACCCTTTCAAAGAAATTTAATAAGGTTCATGATGACATTTATGTTGAATTGCAAAATGTACAAAATCTAAAAAAAATATATTACCCGGTTGTACTAAATGGTTATGAAGGACGATTCCGTGAGGCTCTAATCAATGCAATCTTACGAACTATAAATGAAAATGAAATTGATATATTGTTGCCAGGTCAATACGGGAAAATAATTGAAACCATTGATTTATGGGAATCACAATTCCCCAAAACATTTAAAGAATTCAAGAAGCTTTTAAGGGAAAATAATAAAGATTTAAATATTTGGCGGCTTGAAATAATGAACCAGGATCGGCAAGAGGTAGATTGGTTCCTATCCATATATCCACAATTAACTTCTGGGGCACGATTTACAGCAGAGTACAATGAAAGCTTTATTGATGAAATTAGGCATATTTTATTCGAGCTTAATAAACAGAATATAGGTTTATTTATTGCTTATGATGAATTTGGGAGATTATTGCAAACACTTGAATTACAAGAAATAAACGAAACAATGCAAGATTTACAAGATCTCGCTGAATTAGTAGATCATGAAAATGAAAATTTACATTTACTTTTAATTACACATCGTAACTTAAGACACTATTTTACTATTTTAAGTGATGATCTAAAAAATGAATTTCAACGAATCGAAAAAAGATTTAAGGTTTATTATGTTGAAAGTGATAAATCAACTTTCATAAGGCTAGCTGACAATATTATACAAGGTATAAAAAAGGATAATATTCCTAATAAAAATAGGGTGGAAATTATAAAGCATTACTTAAGGAAATATCCACTTTTTCCCGAACTTAATCAACAAGAAATAGATAAGATTATTATTGAAGGGATATATCCTGTTCATCCAGTTTCACTTTATTTACTACCTTATTTGTCTAGTATATTTGGCCAAAATGAAAGGACATTGTTTACATTTTTAGAAAGTAATGAGACAGGTGGATTACTAAATCATCTTAATAAGACAGATAAGTATTATTTGCCTTCAGATTTATTTAATTATTTCTTTCCTAATATTTTTGATTTGGATACCGGAAATGAAGAACAAAATATTTTAAGAATTTATAAGGCATTAATTACAAAGACCCCACAGATAGAAGAAAAGGAAGATTATTTAAACATTATTCGATTTATTACACTTTGGCAACTAGCAGGGTTGCAATCTAAAATCAAGTTAGATTCTGATTTTCTCTGTTTCGCATTAAATACTAAAACAGAAAAAATTTCTTCACTACTAAAAGATCTCTCCCAGTTGAAGGTGATACGTTTTCATCGTGTTCATGGATACTGGGAGTTATTTGAGGGAAGCTCATTTCAAATTGAGCAATTAATTGCAGAAAGATTAGCTCAAAATACTTTATCAAGAAGTAAGCAGATTGCATTATTAGAAAACTGCTTACCTAAACACCACTTCTTCTCTAACGAATATAATGATCAAAAAAGTATGACTCGTTATGCTAGTGTGAAGTTTTTACTAAGTTCAGAAATAATTAAAAACGATATAATGTGGCAGGAAATTAAAGATGAAACCAAAGCAGATGCGGTTATTTATTATGTATTAAATGAAGATCCTAGCAATACACAACAAATTATTAATAAAATAAAAAATAATAAGCATCAACTTTCAATGTTTTGTATTTCCAGATTACCTTTTAGTGCAATTGAAGAAAGTTTAACCCATTATTCAATAATTGATCTACTTTTAGGAGATACGGAATTATTAAACGAGGATAAAAATCTTAAACAGGAATTGTTATTAAGAAAAGAAGATAGCAGATTTATTATTGATGAATTTTTATCAAAATATGTATCATATGGTAAGGATGTAATGTGGGTATACAATGGTGATATTATTGAAATAAAGAGTGAAATTATGCTTGAAAATAAGTTGAGTTCAATAATGTTTAAAATCTTCCCTGACACACCGGAAGTAAGAAATGATTCATTTAATAGAAGAAGGCTGAATAATGTTCAGAAGAAAGCTGGACAGATAGTGCTAGATCATCTTATCAATAATTATCATCAAGAAGGGCTTGGTATTGAAGGCCAGGGCCCAGATTATTTAATTTATGCTACGATATTTAAGAATAATAAGCTAGATCCTAATAGGTTAAATAATATTGAATCTAAAGAGTTTGGGAAACTACGTAGTAGACTAATAAACCATATTGAACAAAATAGTATGGGTACTCTTGATGAGTTTGTTAATTTAATGATTAAACCACCTTTTGGTATTCGTGAATCATTAATTCCAATATATTTAGTCACATTATTAAGGGATAAATGGGATCAGATAATGTTTTATCGAAATGATTTATTTGTCTCAGGAATAAATGGGGAAAAGTTATATAAGATGTTTGATGAAGCATCGGATTATAACTATGTTTATTATAATTTCGATGAAAAGTATCAACTCTTCTTTAAAAAGTTGGAGACATACTTTGGTGATTATCAGAATGAACTAGTTAAGAATAAGCCAATAGTAATTCGATTAAATAATGCTCTATTATCTTGGTTAAGAAGTTTACCAAGGATTACTCAAATCACAAATCATCAAGATGAGGAATTAATCTGGATAAAAGATACAATCCGAAGAAGTGAAATTAATCCACAAGAGTCACTAACTCTTCTATATGAAAAATATGGGAATGATATACAACCCTTGCTTCTCCACAAACAAGAGTTAGAAAACTACTTTGTAAAGTACAGAGTAAAATTAGAAAAAGAAATTTATGTTATTTGTAAATCAGAGAATTTTGTGGAATTGAATAAATGGGCAGAGGATCAATCTCCAAAGTTAAAAAAGGAAAATAATTTAGTAAAAAGTATCTTAAACAGTACGGATATAGATGAGTGGTTACTATCTTTTGTTAATAATTATATCGGTATTAATTTGGAGAATTGGTCAGATACAACTCTTGAACTTTTCAAAAATCAGTTAAATTCTGATTTTAACTCCACTTTAGAAGTGAGCAAACATGATGAAAATTATATAGAAATATCATATAATGGCAAAGTAAAAGCGATAAATAAAGTTAGTCTTTCAACAAAATCAGAAACAATCTATAAAAATGTTGAACGAATGATTAGGAATGCTGGTCGAAATGTAACTAAAGAAGAAATAGAAAATTTGGTAATAAAATTAGTAGATGAGTTCATAGAGTAGGCGGCGATAAATAATGAATAGAAAACCAGTTCATGTAGCAATGTTTAGTGGTGGAGCATCTAGTGCCTACGTTGCATATAATATGGTACAAGCATATGGGAAGGATAACTGTATCTTATTTTTTACAAACACTTTATGGGAAGACGATGATAACTATCGGTTCATGGATGAAATAGCAGATTATATTGGTCTAGAAATTACTGAAAGAATTGATGGAAGGACACCAGAAGAGGTGTTTTATGATTATCGTTTTTTAGGAAATTCTAGATTAGCAAAGTGCTCAGAAGAACTAAAGGTTCAACAAACTATAGTTTTTCTTGAAGAACTTAGAGATAATCATAATTTGGAGCCAATACTCTATTTTGGTATTGGACCGCATGAATCCCATCGTGCAGATAATCTAAAGGAATTTTATGAGCATCGACCTATAGAGCCAATACAGACTCGTTTTCCGATGATTGAAACTTTTAGAGCAGATATAGATGTTAAATCAATTATTGAAAACGAATGGGGTATTAAACTTCCTAGGATGTATTCAATTGCTGAAAAATTAAAGCCAGAACTGGGGATTAAAGGATTCTCTCATGCAAATTGTGGTGGCCGATGCGTAAGAGGTGGCTTTCAGCATTATGCTTTACTTTACTCAATTTGGCCAGATCGTTATGCTGAACAGGAAGAAATGGAAGAGAATTTTAGGAAACATTTTGAAAAAGATGTTTCAATTTTGAAGAAAGATGGAAAGCCCTACACACTTAGACAATATAGAGAGCTATTAGAAAAAGAGGGTGTAGAAAATTATCTGCAAAAACCTGATGATACCGTGCCATGTGTATGTGCTTTTTCCTAAAAAAATTTTAAAATTAAAATTATTAAATTAAAAAAGTAATTACATTTATTTTGAATATAAATAAATGTAATTACTTTTTTGTTTATTTTTTTAATTTATTTGCATAATTTATTCCTAATAATTAATATCTCTTTATTTAAACCGAAACCCCTTAGGAATATGTCGATAAATTTAATTACCACAATTTCTTTTTAATTTATTTATTTTGTTACACTAGTGTTGCATTAAAAATGTCGTAATTTTCAGTTTAGTCATCTTTCTTATTTAGAGCCAAAAAAGTAAATACCCAATCAAAGGTGGCTCCATCCATTTGGAAATTTATTTACAATTAGACCTAT
>NZ_JAMBOH010000006.1 GCF_023715505.1 Neobacillus cucumis
CAAAGCGAATGGGCGATTCAAAATCAAGTGTTTATCGCACTTATTGTTTTTTGCCTACATGTTCTTGTGCAAATCGAAACTAGAAGCAAGCGAAAAACCTTACAAATTAGTCGTTTTTTAAGGGCAGCATTGTGGAAACCAGCGAATATCTGGCTTCGAAAGATTGAAGGAAAGGCTACTCCTTGATAAATAAAATGTCGTCGTCACATAGGTCTAATTGTAAATAAATTTCCAAATGGATGGAGCCACCTTTGATTGGGTATTTACTTTTTTGGCTCTAAATAAGAAAGATGACTAAACTGAAAATTACGACATTTTTAATGCAACACTAGTGCTATTAGCTCTTGAAACATTTCATCAATTAAACAGCATTCTTTTTCACCTTCCATGCAGAATTGACCCTTCAAATTTAGCCATATCAGGTCCTTCACTAATGCCAATTGAAACCATTGTTACCTGCTTTAGTTCAAATGCCTCCCTAAAATTCTGGTAAGTAATATTTTAATTCTGGATGGAGAAAATACATTTGACAAAAGATTGTAACGAAAAGGGAGGAAAGGAAAAAATGACAAAAGTACAAGATTTAATGTCAAAAGATGTAAAGGTATGTACACCGCATGAGCCAGTGACAGCCGCAGCAAAAATTATGCGTGATATTAATTGTGGTTCAGTTCCTGTTTGTGAAGGTAAAAAAGTGGTGGGAATGATGACAGACCGTGATATTGTCCTTAACTGTGTTGCTGATGGAAAAGACTGTAACTCAATCCATTGCCATGATGTTATGACTTCAGATGTAATTACCTGTTCTCCGGATACAGATGCACATGAATGTGCTCGTATGATGTCTGATAATCAGATCCGCCGTATCCCTGTGGTCCAAAATGGAGAATTGGTTGGCATTTGTGCTATTGGTGACCTAGCAACAGTTGACATTCATATTAATGAAGCAGGGGATGCGTTAAGTGATATTTCTCGACCGCTTCAATAAGAAATTTTCATATTAATAAAACAAGGAATAAACCAGGGGAAACAGGTTTATTTCTTGTTTAATTCAGGAGCGTGTAGGTATTGTTTTCTAAGTAGTGAATTACCTACTTAATTTATTCTCATGATTTTTGTAAGTCTATTTTAAAATTACATAATCAGAATGAAGTGGCTCACTTTTGAAGTGATCGCTCTGGATCAAATTAATATTGACAAATACAGCTGTGTAACTCCCGATATTCATCCCACCATTCCCGTAATCCTTCTGTGTTTTTAAGTAGATACCCGATGTCAATCTTGCTTGATCGTCCGTTAAATATCTCATGATGGCACCCAATAAACGGCTGAGGCGCATTTTTTCGTCTTCACTTTTTCTATTAAATTGGGGTTGAACGTTCAACGTTCATGTTTTCCTCTATGTTCTCTTCGTTAGCTGGTTCGTTTTGACTTGGAGTGTCTTTTCCCTCCCAATATTTTAATAATAGTTTTAAAATATACTCCACCATATATGTTATTTTATATTATATCTTATCATATAAAGTTATCTTTAATTCCGTTTGACAATATCATGATTACTATTAAATAATACATATAAAGATATTAACCATTGGAAAAAGTTAACGTTATTGGATATAAACAAATTTATTTTTGATCTTCAGGGTCAGCCTCTCTTTTCAATAAGATGGATATTAATCATCGTTGCGTACGGCTAGACCCATACTTTCTAATTTATCTATGATCTCTTTTAAAGATTTTTGTCCTAAGTTGCGTAATTTTCTTATATCTTCTTCGGACTTATTAGCTAAGTCATGAATCGTATTAATGCCATTGCGTTTTAGACTGTTAAAAGAACGAACAGAAAGGTCTAAATCCTCAATAGTCAGGTTAAGAATTTCTTTATCTTTTGAAACTTCTTCTCTTTCCAACATAATTTGGCTATCTTGTAATTCAGGATTAAGTCCTACTAAAAAAGTAAGATGTTCCTTAAACACTTTTGCACTTTCAGAAATGGCTTCGCTAGGCCCTAAACTTCCATCTGTCCAAACTTCAAAATATAACCTTTCAAAACCATCCAATTGACCTACACGAGTGTTCTCAACTAAATAACTGGCGCGTGTAACCGGTGTATAGATTGAATCTATTGGTATGACTCCTACTTGAATGCCATCACGTTTGTTTTGCTCTGCAGGAACATAACCGCGTCCACGTTTTGCAGTTAGGCGCATTCTAAAATGTACATTTTCTTTAAGGGTAGTAAGATGCAAATCGGGAATTAAGACTTCTACATCACTATCATGAGAAATATCAGCAGCTGTTATTGTACCGGTTCTATGTACATCGATCATCAATTCTTTCTCATCGTCAGAGAGAATATTCATAGATAATTTTTTTATGTTCAAAATGATAGTTGTTACATCTTCTTCTATCCCATCAATAGTTGAAAATTCATTCTGCACCCATCTATTTTGTATGGAAGTGACAGCGGCACCGGGGAGTGAAGATAAAAGGATGCGACGTAATGAGTTGCCAAGTGTCGTTGCAAATCGTTTACCGAAATCTTAAAAGATCTCCCTCAGATATGGCGGAATGGGTAGAATCCTTACAAACAAGAAGAAAGAAGTTAGATACTTATAAGGAAATAATCCGATCCTGGCTGAGGGAACATCCTGATATGTCAGCAGCTCAGGTACAAGATTGGCTACAGGAAAGGAATCCAGCACTAGAGATAGGTGAAAGCACTGTGAGGGCCTATGTCCGGAATAGCTTCATATTCTCTTGGTGATGTCTCTTTCTATATCTTATATTCATTACGTAGATAAAAGTAGCAGTAGTAGGGTTATCCCCTCCAAATCCAATGAACAAATATTTGAAGGAAAACGATGCACAAATGTTTTTAACTTGTTTAAGTTGATATAAAGGGACTTCAGGAAGAGATTCATCTGCAGACGGAGAGTAATTCTCCGTTTTTTTATTTATAGTTCGATATCTTTGGTTGTATTTCCATATACATTTCCCACTTATCCACCTTTTCTGTACCCTCCATTGATGTATGAATAAATTCATAGTCATCTTACAATGGAAGAGGCTTATATTTTACTGGTACATTTGGGTAAATAAGTGTTTCATCTAATCAAGCGAAAACTGTCTACTCTAGTTTAGCAGTCACAGATGCTGCCGCCGTAAAAGTCCACTGCAACAATTACATTGTTTATATGCGTGATAAATGGGTGAAATGAATATTTCGTTAGGGGGTTTTTGAATTAGAACTTAACAAAATTTGTCTTAGGGTTGATAGTGATAATATAAAAGCGATTAAATCCTATAAGTGAATAGGATTTATGGAAAAAGGGATTTTAAGACAAGAGCGATTAAGGAAATTTCGAGTTCGTTGGACCGTTTAAGAATGAGCATTCTTAAACGTAAGTTTTTAATAAAGAAATTTCCTTGGGTTTGTATATAACGTTAATAGTAAAATGGCTGACTCCTTTAATTTAAGAGTCAGCTAGTCTTGAAAAAACTTGAAAAAATCGAACTGTTTTTATTGCCCCCACTTCATCGCAACAGTTAACGTGCAGCAGTTCATCGGCTGCTGCTGAGTAGCTTGTGTCGTTAGGGTAAAGTTTACGCCGGTCGGTGTAAATTTAGTTATAACAGGGACTCTTAGACCAATCGTTTTAATTAATTGATCGACTTCAGCATTTTTTCCTTGCTGTGCTGCACTCATTACTTTTTGTGCAAACGCGGCATTTCCTAACCGATCTAACAAGATACTTCCTTGTGCCATTAACAGCCGAAACGATTTGACCGACCCTTCAAAGATTTTCGTATCGACTGGGGGATACATACGAGGGATTGGATAGTTAACGGTATAGGTCGAGTATACCGGCATGGGAGGAACAACCGGATAATAAAAAGGGTTGTAGTACATTGTGTCTCTCCTTCCATAATAAAAAACAAGACAATATACGTTATGAAAAATGGAGGTCTTTTGTTCCATGTCGATAGTGGTTACGAATAGGAGAAATTATCAAAGCGGTACATAGTCTCCATCTTTCCAACCGGATATTATTTTTTATGTAAGCCCTTAGGTGTATGTATTATCTTTTCCTAATTTTATTTATATGGAAATTTTGATTAAAATAGTGATGGAACCATTTTAGGGGGAGTGATGATCATTAATCAAGCAATTATATTGTTTATTCTTGCTGGGCTAGCTGAAATTGGAGGGGGGTACTTGATTTGGCAGTGGCTGCGTGAGGACAAGCCACTGTGGTATGGAATTCTTGGCGGAATTATATTGGTTGTATATGGGGTAATCCCCACGTTTCAAAAATTCCCCTCCTTTGGAAGGGTGTATGCTGCATATGGGGGCGTCTTTATTATTCTCGCTTTACTATGGGGATGGGGCGTCGATAAAAAGACCCCTGATTTATACGATTGGATTGGTGCGATCATCTGTCTGATTGGTGTTTCGGTGATCCTTTGGGCGCCAAGACATTAAGAATTTTATTTTTTCGATTCACGAAGTTTTTTAATCTCTGCAAAGAAATTGTGGTATTCTTTGATAGGGAGGAGAGATTAACATGCTGCAAAATTTAAATAAACGTCTTGTTAAAATCATGCCGCTTATCACTCCAGTTAGTGTAGTATTGGGCGTTCTGTTAAGCACTTATATAAAGGATTTTTCTTATTTAATTCCATGGATTTTTGCCTTCATGACCTTTGAGGGAAGTTTAAGTTCCAATTTCCGCTCATTAAAAGATGTGATTGTCCATCCGTTTCCTATATTTCTAGCGATGCTGATTTTACATGTTCTTATGCCGCTATGGGCCTGGGGGATTGGTCATGTTGCTTTTTCAGGAGATGTATACACGATTACAGGACTTGTGCTTGGTATGGTGATTCCAACGGGTGTCACGAGTTTCATTTGGGTTTCAATCTATAAGGGGAATATTCCCTTGGTTTTATCGATTATTTTAATCGATACGTTATTATCTCCGATTATTGTTCCCTTAACCCTGTCATTATTTATTGGTCAAAAGGTCGAAATGGATACGATTAGTATTATGAAAGGTATGTTGGGGATGGTGGTGATCCCGTCATTAATCGGGATGACTTTAAACCAGCTGACAAAGGGGAAAGTGAAAGAACAAATAGGGCCAAGCCTTGCTCCTTTTTCAAAAATTTGTTTAGGCATTGTTGTGATGTTGAACGGATCGGTCGTTGCCCCTTATTTGAAACATATTGACCTTAAGCTGGTTAGCATTATAGTAATTGTCTTTTTCATAGCTTTAACTGGTTACTTGTTTTCCTTCTTTGTAGGGCGATTAATGAAAAGGGGACAGAGTACTGTGATTACACTGACGTTTACTGGCGGGATGAGAAATATAAGTGCGGGTGCAGTATTAGCGGTTTCCTTTTTTCCGGCAGCAGTTGCTGTGCCAGTTGTTGTAGCGATGCTATTTCAGCAAGTCCTGGCTTCATTAAATGGTCATTTTGTTGAGCGTTTTTATAGTAAAAAGGAAGTCAGCAATCAGAAGAAGTCAATTGCTTTATAGATGTTAAAAAAGCCAGTTTGAAGAAACTGGCTTTTTTACTATGCATCATTGCTAATATGCTTAAATGTGGAAACCTGAAATAAGCCTTGATCTGTCAGCTTTAACTCCGGAATCACTGGCAGTGATAAAAAGGAAAGCGTTAAGAATGGATTAAAGTGGTCGTTCGCTCCTAACGTACGAAGAGCCAGATTTATCTCATTTAATTTACTGTACACTTCCTGATAAGGGCGATCAGACATCAACCCTGCAATAGAAAGCTCTAATGAGGCAATTACTTCCCCTTGATTAACAACTATCATCCCACCTTGCATATCTTTAATCGCGTTAGCTGCAACAACCATATCGTAATTATTAGTGCCTGCGATGATAAGATTGTGCGAATCATGGGCGATGGTGGTAGCGATCGCCCCTGATTTTAGACCCAAGCCTTTCACAATACCCAAGCCAATTGCACCTGTCATATGATGGCGTTCAATCACGGCTAACTTTAACTGATCGGCTTCTATAGATGGTCGAAATAAACCAAGTTCACAGGTATCTACTTCTTCAATTTGATGAATCGTTACTAGACTGTTAGGAATAATTTCAATAATATTCGCCTTCGTATCCTTTAAAAGGATCTGAAAACTATCCTCTTCTAACTCATGAAACCGGACAGATTCCCTTATGGATGCAGATATAGAAGGAGTTGCGTTCCCTAGTTTATCGATTAGCAAGCCATCTTTGACAACAGCAAGCCCATCTTTATATACATCGGTTATTTGGATAGTTTCCAGGTTCTCAAAAAGGATGAAATCAGCTTTATATCCAGGAGCAATGGCTCCTTTGTCATCTAGACCAAAACATTCAGCCGCATTAATGGACGCCATTTGAATAGCAGTTAAGGGAGAGAGCCCTGAAGCAACCGCCAGTCGAACGTTATGATCAATACTGCCTTCGTGAACCAGGTCATCCAGGTGCTTATCATCTGTCACAAATAGACAGCGGCGGGCATTACGCTCATTTACAACAGGAATTAACTGATTCAAGTCCTTGGCAACTGTGCCCTCACGAATCATCAAGTACATTCCTCTGCGCAGTCGCTCTCTTGCTTCGTCAGCTGTTGTACTTTCATGATCTGTTCGAATGCCCGCAGACATATATGCATTTAAACCAATAGCCTTTAGGCCGGCTGCATGGCCATCGATTTTTTTACCCAAATGTTTGGCGTCATATATTTTACTGACCATATCTTGTTCCGCGTTTACCACGGCTGGGTAGTTCATTACTTCTGCTAATCCCAGTACTCGCGGATGTTGATAAAAAGGCTTTAAATCCTCAGCCGTAAGTGTGGCACCGGAATGTTCGAAGGCTGTTGCCGGCACGCAGGAGGGGAGCATAAAGTAAAAGTCAAAAGGAAGGTTTTTAGTTGAATTAAGCATATATTGTATGCCGGGCGCCCCTGATACATTGGCAATTTCGTGGGGATCCGCAATTACGGTAGTAACCCCATGGAGGAGGAGGACCTTGGCAAATTCCCTTGCTGTTACGGTAGAGGATTCAATATGGACATGACCATCAATGAAAGCTGGAGAAATATAACAGCCTTTTGCATCAATGATGTTTTTCCCACTGTATTCTCCAATCCCTGCAAAATACCCGTCAACTATAGCAATGTCGCCTTCCATTATTTCTCCATTAAATACATCAACAATTTTTCCATTCTTAATGACGGTATCTGCAGGTTCTTTTCCAGAGGCCACAGAGATTCTTCTTTCTAATTGATTTCTCTCCATCTTCAACATCCTCTTTTTGTCAGATTAATATTCCACCTTATTTTGTGTTTTTTCCCATGTTCTAAACGGCAAGTCGCCATTAGCAGGGAAAATTTGTTTCATAGGGATTTTTCGTGCTTCGAAAGGTAATGTAAGCTGGTCATAAATAAATTGATCATCGAAGCCGATTTTGGCTGCGTCCTCTTTAGTACAGGCATAATAAACAGCTTTTGGACGTGCCCAATAAATGGCGCCAATGCACATTGGGCATGGTTCGCAGCTCGTATAGATTTCACAGTCCTCAAGCTGAAAGCTTTTTAGAGTCTGGCAGGCCTCGCGGATTGCCTGAACCTCAGCATGGGCTGTGGGATCGTTTAAGGCTGTAACTTCATTACGGCCTCTGCCAATAATTTTCCCCTCTTTTACTACTATAGCTCCAAATGGTCCACCATGACTGTTCATCACATTGGTTAGAGCCTCATCAATGGCTTCCACCATAAATTTATCAGCTGACATCATAATCTCCCCAATCGTCTATATATTAAACGTTTGTCATTATAGGTGTATGCCTTGTAATAGGAAAGTAAGATTTCCCTTTTAAACTTGAGATATATTATTCTATAACACACGCATATTTTCTCCTTTGTCGTAAGGGTTTCTGACAGACTTTTTCAAAATAGCCATTGTAAGAAAGAATGCCAACGATATGACGGTTAAAGATTGAAGGTCCAGACTTTGTAATTCTAAAAAATAAAAATTTTCATGTTAGATTATATGACGCCAATGTAGAAGCTATCTCCACTTTTGGATATTATTAGTGAAAAGCTGATGATAGAAACTTTAACATTTTCCTTAGTTACATATTCTCACCCATCCAACTGAGCCAAAATTAGAGAGATAGAACATGGTTGTTCTTAGGAGGTCTATTAATAAATTTAAGGGGGGCTTGTATGGACGGGATACATGAGATTCTAGACGCGATTGTCGGGTCTGCTAATGATGATGTCCTTGCTACGATTATTCGCGTAGAAGGATCAGCTTATCGAAAAGAGGGGACTTCCACGCTGTTTCGAGGTGATGGAACGCAAATAGGTCTTCTAAGTGCCGGCTGTCTTGAGACGGATTTGTCCTTTCGAGTTCAAGAAGTCATAAACCAAAGAAAAACAAACACCGTTGTTTATGATTTAAGGGACGAAGACGATCTGTCATGGGGGCAGGGGGCAGGCTGTAACGGTGTAATAAGTGTTCTGTTGGAACCGATTGATGCCTGTTTTCGTGAGCATCTCTGTAAATTAAAGTTCCATTTAGATAATGGGAACCGTGTGACGGTGATAAAAAAATTAGCGAAAGACAATTCGGTTACTGACTATTTGTTTATCACAGATCATCAACAGCTGTTTGGAAAGTGGCACGGAAGAGTACCCCTGCAAATAAAAAGGCTTGTAAATGATATACATCAAAAAATACCGAAAAGTGGAATTTCTTATTTACCGGAATTATCAGCTGATATTTTCATCCATTGCTTTGAACCAAAGCCGCGGTTAATTGTCTTTGGGGCTGGCCGGGATGCCATTCCATTAGTTAATATGGCAGCTCAAGCAGGCTTTTCCGTCCTTGTCTCTGATTGGCGCTCGGCGTTATGTAAAGAAGAATATTTTTCGGAGGCTAATCAATTAATTGTGGGTTTTCCGAATGAAGTGATGCCTATGCTGACTTTATCCAGCTTAGACTCTGTCATCATCCTTACACATCATTTCCAAAAGGATCGAGAATTGTTACATCTTCTAAAAGGTAAAAACTTAAGATATTTGGGTGTGCTGGGCTCAAAAGATAGAACGCAACGTTTGCTTGATGGCCAAGAAATTCCGCCGGAGATTAAGAGCCCGGTTGGATTGCCAATAAGGGCGGAAGGTCCAGAGGAGATTGCGGTTAGTATTGTAGCGGAACTAATTCAGAGACAGCGGACAGAGCGGCCTGAGATGGTAATGGAAAGGAGCTGGTCGAGTAATGATTAGACAGGGAGCAACGATGTTGAACTCGCCAGCGGTTTGGCTTCCGGATAATCTGGCAGCAGCCTGGCAATTAAAACAACAGTTAGGTGAAGAGGCTAGCTTTATCGCGGGAGGAACACTCATGCAGACTCAGTGGCAAAAAGGTACGGATTGCCCCCGCCATTTAATTAGTTTGGAACAGATTAAAGAAATGCAAGGTTGTGAGAGAGCTAATTTTAACGGAGAAGCTGGTATCCGGATTGGTGCTTTAACCACACTAGCAGCTTGCAAGGATCACCCTTCACTTTCAAAAAATATCCCCTTATTAGCAGAAGCTATAAGAAATGTTGCAGCACTGGCTGTTCGTAATCGTGGAACGATTGGCGGCAATATTGCGGGAGGATTTGGCGATATAATTCCTGCCCTTTTGGCGCTCGATGCAACCTTATCCTTTTATGATGGAGGTAAAACAAAACTAAAAAGATTATCAGATTGTCTAGGTAAATCAGATGCTGCAATTCTTACCGCCATTTATGTTCCTGACAATAAAGAGCTTAAAGGGAAGAGTTATTTTTATAAAAAGCTTGGATACAGGGAGGCATTTACCCCTAGTATTGTAACCATCTCCGGCTGCTGTCAGCTCAACGAACAAAAGGAGGTCGAGTACATTCGCCTTGCTGCGGGGGGAGGGACAACGCCGCCTCAACGACTGGCCGGGGGTGAAAGATTAGTGGAAGGTTGCAAATTATCCAATGAACTCTTAAAAAATCTTTTTCAAAAGATAAAAGATGAATTCAATGCAGCAACAGATATGTTTACCACGGCAGAATATAAAAAAACGGTCGCTGCCAATATGATTGTTTCAAAGATTGCAGGCTATGCTGGTTAGAAAAGGAAGGGATCTTATGGCATTACAAACTAGCCTTTCAGAGCTGAAAAGAAGGGTACGTCCTGATGGTCCCGAAAAAGTGACCGGCAGAATGAAATACCTTACAGACCTAACGTTTCCTAACATGTTATATGGGGAAATTTTAAGAAGCACGGAGCCACATGCCAAGATTGTATCTATTTCGGTCGATGAAGCAGAGCAGCTTCCAGGTGTTAGGGCGGTTGTCACTTACAAGGACGTTCCTGGTTTGAATGGTTTTGGACTTATTTTTCCGGATCAGCCAGTTTTATGTGAAGACCGCGTCCGCTATGTCGGAGATGCTCTAGCTGCTGTCGCGGCAGATACAAAGGAAATCGCCGAGCAGGCATTACGGTTAATTCGGGTTGAATACAAGAAGCTGCCAGTAGTTGATAGTCCCGAGAAAGCTCTTCAGCCTGATGCCCCGCTTCTTCATCCAGGAGGCAACATTCTACATCATCCTTATTTTAAAAAAGGAGATGTGGAAATCGCTTTTCAAACATGCGCTATTGTTGTCGAGGAAACCTACGAGTTGCCAAGACAAATGCATGCCTATATGGAAACCGAGGGCGGCGTGATTGTCCCAGAACCAGATGGGAAATTAACCGTTTATGTAGGGACGCAGCATGGTTTTAAGGACCGGTTTCAATTGGCAAGAATTCTGGATATGCCGGAAACGGATATCCGTGTAGTTTCAAGCCCAATGGGTGGTTCCTTTGGCGGGAAGGATGAATTAAATATTCAGCCATATGGGGCATTACTTGCACTCGCCACAAACTGTCCTGTCAAAATTCATAACAGCAGACAGGAATCGGTCAGAGCAGGGCTTAAACGCCATCCAATGAACATTACAATGAAAACGGGAGTGGATCAAGAGGGGAATATTCTTGCCCATAAGGTAAAAATTATCGCCGATACTGGGGCGTATGCCACTTTAGGTCCTGCCGTTTTAGATTTTGCTGTGGAGCATGCACCAGGTCCCTATATCATCCCACATATGGAAATAGAGGGATTATCTGTTTTTACCAATAATGGCGTATCAGGTGAGTTCCGGGGCTTTGGCGGGAACCAAATCACGTTTGCATTAGAGGGGCAAATGGACCGGCTTGCTAATAAGTTGAATATGGATCCAGTAACATTCCGTTTAAAGAATTTAAGGAAAGCGGATGATCCTGGGCCATTAGGACAAAAAATAGCTCCTACGAATGGAGCATCAGATGTCCTTCAAGCGATTGAACGTTCCCATGCTGAAAAATCCAAGAGGTGGAAGCAGGAGGAACTTGATAAATGGAAGGTGAGAGGGACTGGCATTGCCCTCACGATGCATGGAGGCGGACTTGGAATCGACCGGAATGATCCTGCCGGCGGCCGGCTTTCTTTTACAAAGGCCGGGAAAATTGAAGCCGCCTTCGGGTTTGAAGAGTGTGGTCAAGGTCTTTTGGCCGTGATTGAAACCTTACTAATAGAAGAATTCGAGTGTACAGAAAAAGATATTAAGATTGTTATAGGAGATACCGCTTTGGTACCTGTCAGCGGTTCATCGACTGCCTCAAGATCAACAAGTATGGTATGGCAGGCACTAATGAGAATGAAGGATTCCTTTCGGAAGCAAGTTTTAGAACTCGCACAGATGATTACAGGGATTTTTGCTGATCAGCTGCGAATGGGACCAAGGGGAATCTGGAAGGTTGGAGAGATGGACGCTTCGGGACCTTTTATTACTTTTACCCAGCTGGCGCATCAGATGCCAACTGGCCGGTCAATTAATGTCCACACTTCGTTTAACTTTCCAACGAGTCCTGATGCAACAGTGGGGGGAAGTCACTATCTTTATGCTTTTGCAGCTGTAATCGCCCACGTAGAAGTGGATTTGTTAACTGGCCAAGTGAAGGTGAGCACAATCGACCAAGCGGTAGCGGCTGGCCCTGTTGTCAGCGCATTGGGATATCTAGGTCAAATAGAAGGAGGAGGCGTAATGGCCCTAGGCTATACCATGATGGAGGAAGCCGTCATGGATAAGGGAATCTATCTAACTGATAACTTTGATAACTATTTTATTCCCACCATTTGTGATGTTCCCTACAACACGAATGTTGAGGCGATTGAAAAACTGGCGGCGGGCGACCCATTTGGTCCAAGAGGGGTGGGGGAAATTGGAACGGTTGCGGTTGCGCCGGCGATTGTTCGAGCGATTTATGATGCAACGGGCTGCTGGGTGAATAAGCTGCCTGTTTCTCCTGAATTTTTATTAAAATCGATCAGTTTAGGAGAGATGAAACCATGGATATGAAACATGTCATCCAGAGTATGGACCTGCCAATAGCTGCCCCTAAAATAGAGCTTACCCTTACTGTAAATGGCGTCCTCCATCAGTTAGAAGCAGCACCAGCAGCAAGGCTTGTGGATATTTTACGGGAGGAACTAGGGCTGTCAGGTACAAAAATGTCCTGTGAGATTGGCCGCTGTGGTGCCTGTGCCGTTCATATGAATGGTCAATTAGTTAACTCATGTCTGGTTATGGCCTATCAAGCAAACCATACCTCCATTCATACAATAGAAGGACTAGAGGAGGATGAATTACATCCGATTCAAAAGGCGTTTTTAGAAGAGGGAGGATTTCAATGCGGGTATTGCACCCCGGGGATGATCATGGCTGTTAAGGCATTGCTTGATTCAAACCCCAGCCCTACTAAACAACAAATACAGGAAGCACTCTCGGGGAATTTATGCCGTTGTACGGGATATGGCGGAATCATTCGTGCAGTGGAAAAGGCGATTACAAGCTTAAAAGAAAATCAGGTTACTAACATCGAGGAGTGATTGACCGATGGCTAAAGTACTAACTGAAGTAGTTAAGGAGGATAAAAAGACAAAAGAGCTATTGGTAAAGAATGGCCTTGTTTTTACTGAGGGAGGCTTTAAAGATATCACCATTAAAATTGTTGATGAGAAGATTGTCTCACTGGTGGAGAGTGAAGCAGGTCCAATTTTGGAGACAGCGGAAAACATTATCGATGCAAGTGGCTGCCTAGTGGTTCCCGGATTTATCGATGCCCATGTTCATTTTAATGATCCAGGCAGAACCGATTGGGAAGGGATTGAGACAGGAAGCCGTGCTGCCGCAATGGGAGGGACGACGACCATTTTTGATATGCCGCTCAATTGTTCCCCATCTACCATAAGCTTACAAAATTTAACTGATAAGAGAGAGTATTTAACGTCATTATCCCATATCGATTATGCCCTCTGGGGCGGGATGACTGGTACTAACCTAAATAATAGACAGGAATTAGCCCAAATGAGTGAGGGAGTGATTGCCTGGAAGTCATTTATGAGTGAAAGCGGGATCGATGACTTTCAATACTTATCTCCCACTGAATTGAAACAAGCCATGCTAGCGGCAAAGGACCATGGCAAAGTACTCGCCCTCCATGCGGAATGGGAAAAGGATATTGCTAGACTTATAGCTTTTAATAAACAGCATCCATGGCTGAATGAACGAAGTGCTTATTTAGCGAGCAGACCGATCTCGGCAGAAGAAAAGGCAGTAAGTTATGCGTTAGAGCTTGCCGCCAAATTTGGAACAGCTCTTCATTTTGTTCATATTAGTTCACCAAAGGTAGTTCGTCTAATTGAGGAGGCTAAAAAAAGTGGTGTAAACGTAACGGTTGAGACGTGTCCTCATTATTTAATTTTTGATGAAGAGGATTTTCTTCGTGAGGGTGCGCTCCTAAAATGTGCCCCGCCATTAAGACCACGCCAAGAGGTAGAAGGACTATGGGAATGTTTGGCAGACGATATGATTGATACGATTGGGTCTGACCATTCTCCATGTCTATTTTCCATGAAAGCAACCGATTCGATCTGGGATGCTTGGGGTGGTATCCAAGGAGTTCAATTTACGTGGCTGGCAATGGTGGATGAGGCTTTGAAACGTGGAGTGCCTCTTAAACAGATTTTCCCTTTAGGAACATCCAATGTCGCAGACCGTTTTGGGATTGAGGAAAGAAAAGGAAGAATTAGTCCGGGGTTAGATGCCGATTTAGTTTTCTTTTGTTTAGATGAAACGACTGTTGCCGAAAAAGAGTCTTTTGGATTTCGAAATGCCTATTCCCCTTATGAGGGCCGAGTATTTTCAACCAAGGTTAAGAAGACGATGCTGCGTGGCAAGGTGATTTATGACGATCAAAAGGGAGTAACAAATGAAAAAATGGGTGTCTGTCTGAACTAAGGGAGTGAGGGAAAAGGAATGAAACTTACCCAGAGGGAGCAGGAGAAATTAATGGTCGTGGTGGCCGCCGATTTAGCGAGGCGCCGGAAGGACCGCGGCTTAAAACTTAATTATCCGGAAGCAGTTGCGCTCATAACGTACGAAATTATGGAGGGAGCAAGGGATGGCAAATCGGTTGCGGAATTAATGAGTGCGGGGACCAAAATTTTAGCCTCGGAAGATGTCATGGAAGGTATTCCTGAAATGATTCGGGACATTCAGGTCGAGGCGACATTCCCTGATGGCACAAAACTAGTAACCGTACATCAACCGATTCAATAGAAATTTCGGGTTTTAGGGCTATTCAACCAAATTAGTGAGTTATTCTACGAAACTAAGGGAGTTTTCTACGTTTTCTAGGATCAATTCTACAAAAATTAAATTATTTCTACGAAATAACCAAACAATTCTACAAATAATGTAGAAAATTTACAATATGCCAATTTTACGGAGTGAAAAGTATGATTCCAGGTGAATACCGCTTAAGAAAGGACCCAATTATTTGTAACCAAGGAAGGCCTGCTTCAATGGTCATGGTGCTCAATCTTGGGGACCGACCGATCCAAATAGGGTCACATTTTCATTTTTATGAGGTAAACGCAGCACTGCAATTTGACCGCGATCAAACATTTGGCAAACACTTAAATATCCCTGCAGGCACGGCTGTAAGGTTTGAACCTGGCGACACAAAAGAAGTAGAGCTCGTTCCCTTCGCGGGCCGCCGCGAGGTTTATGGATTAAATAATCAAACAAATGGTCCTCTAGAAACTAAAAAGGAGGGACATCATGAGCTTTAGAATGTCGAGAAAGCAATATGCGGATATGTTTGGTCCCACAACAGGGGATGCCATCCGCCTTGCTGATACTGATTTATTTATTGAAATAGAAAAGGACTTCGCCGTTTATGGCGATGAAGTGAAATTCGGAGGCGGAAAGGTGATTCGGGATGGGATGGGACAGCATCCGCTCGCAACCCGAGCAGCCGGAGCGCTCGATACTGTGATTACCAATGCCATTATCGTCGATTATACTGGAATCTATAAAGCGGACATCGGGATTCGTGATGGACGGATTGCTGGTATAGGTAAAAGCGGAAATCCGCTCCTGATGGAAAAAGTGGATATGATTATTGGGGCCTCAACAGAGGTCATTGCCGGCGAAGGGATGATTGTCACGGCCGGCGGTATTGATGCTCATATTCATTTTATCAGCCCGCAGCAAATTGAAACCGCCCTATCCTCAGGGATTACGACCATGATTGGAGGCGGCACGGGACCTGCGACTGGAACCAATGCCACAACCTGTACACCAGGTGAATGGAATATCCATCGTATGTTAGAAGCAGCAGAGGAATTCCCTATGAACTTGGGGTTTTTAGGAAAAGGAAATGCGTCAGCACCAGAATCGTTAATTGAACAAATTAATGCTGGGGTCATTGGCCTAAAGCTTCATGAAGACTGGGGGACAACGGCATCGGCAATCGACCATTGCCTTAGGGTTGCTGACCAATATGATGTCCAGGTCGCGATCCACACCGATACCTTAAATGAGGGCGGGTTTGTCGAAGATACCTTGGCAGCGATCAATGGGCGGGTCATCCATACATATCATACGGAAGGCGCAGGAGGCGGGCATGCCCCTGATATTATTAAGGTTGCCAGCTATCCCTATATTCTTCCGTCTTCTACTAATCCAACCCGTCCCTATACAAAAAATACCTTAGATGAACATCTTGATATGCTGATGGTATGCCATCACTTAGACCCTGAGGTACCGGAGGATATTGCCTTTGCCGATTCAAGGATTCGCAAAGAAACGATTGCGGCTGAAGATATTCTCCATGATTTGGGCGTATTCAGCATGATTAGTTCCGATTCACAGGCGATGGGCCGTGTGGGAGAGGTCATTACCCGTACATGGCAAACTGCGGATAAAATGAGAAAGCAAAGAGGAAAGATGCCAGAGGATACGGGTGTGGGCGACAACTTTCGGGTCAAACGCTATATTGCCAAGTATACGATTAATCCGGCGATTACTCATGGTATTGCGGAGGAGGTTGGTTCTATTGAGGCAGGAAAACTGGCCGACCTCGTCATCTGGGATCCGGCATTTTTTGGTGTTAAGCCTGAGCTGGTACTAAAAGGCGGTATGATTGCCCACAGTTTGATGGGTGATCCGAATGCTTCAATTCCTACTCCGCAGCCTGTATTATACCGCCCTATGTTCGCTTCCTATGGAAAAGCAAAATATTCTACTTCGATTACCTTTATGTCTAAAGCAGCGATTAATCTTGGTGTACCAGAGCAGCTCGGATTAAAAAAACTCATCAAACCGGTCCAGGGAATTCGTCACTTAAGCAAGACAGATATGAAGCTAAATGGTGAAATGCCCAAAATAGATGTGGATCCACAAACCTATGAGGTCATGGTGGACGGGGAACTTGTGACCTGTGAACCGGCTGAGATTCTACCGATGGCCCAGCGCTACTTTTTATTTTAAAAGAGGATCAGTAAAGGGGGATAAAGATGATTATTGAACAAATCGTTGGGAATGTTGAGGATATCCCATCATCTGGCAGGCATATCGAAAAGGTCTATTTATCAAGCGATGATTTGGTGAAGCGCATCCAGCGGGTGACTACCGACCATGGGAAAGAGGTGGGGATTCGTTTAAAGGAGCCTAAAGATCTTATAGAGGGCGATATATTATATATGGATGAACACAATATGATCGTCATAAGTGTCATGAATGATGACTTGCTGGTGATTCACCCTGCGAATATAAAGCAAATGGGGGAGATTGCCCATCAGCTCGGGAACCGTCATTTGCCTGCTCAATTTGAAGGTGAAGATATGCTCGTCCAATATGATTACCTTGTTCAGGAGCTCCTAGAACAATTAGATGTACCGTATTCTAGGCAAATAAGAAAAGTAAAAAAGGCCTTCCGTCATATCGGTCATCATCATGGATAACCAGCTATTAGCTTTGCTGCAATTTGGCGATTCGAACTTTCCTTCAGGAGCCTTTTCCCATTCATTTGGTCTGGAAACCTATATACAGGAAGGCACGATTCATGATAAAGAAACATTCTTTAGTTGGATTAGCATGTTTTTGAAAAAACAACTTGCTGCAACTGATGGGCTCGCCTGCCGGTTGGCTATTGATGCCTTAAGACAGAAACAAATAGAGGAGGTTTGGGCCCTCGACCGAAAGCTTTATATACAAAATATTCCTAAAGAAACCCGCCAAGCTAATAGGAGAATTGGCGAGAGGCTCATTAAAATGGGCAGGGATTTATATTCAATTCCATTATTAGAAGATTATCAGATGAAAATAAAACAAAGTGAAGCCTATGGACATCCTGCTATTGTATTTGCGATTATTAGTCAATTTTTAAAAATAGACCAATATCAAATTATGTTGACCTTTCTATATTCCACTGTCGGAACACTAGTTCAAAATGCGGTACGCGGTATTCCGCTAGGTCAAACAGCGGGCCAACAAATTCTTTTAGAGCTTCAGCCTTATTTAGTAGAAACGGTAAAACAAATAGACAAAATGGAGCATGATGATTTTGGTGCAGTTGCCCCTGGGATTGAAATTGCCCAAATGCGTCATGAGAGGCTGCATGTACGGTTATTTATGTCTTGAAAAATAAAAGAAAGAAGGGGAGAAGATGGAGCCTATACGAATTGGAATTGGCGGGCCGGTTGGAGCAGGAAAAACCATGCTGGTCGAGCGGTTAACGAGACATCTAAATGATGAATTTAAAATGGCTGTCGTAACGAATGATATTTACACAAAGGAAGATGCCCAATTTTTAATTAAAAATAGTGTGCTGCCTGGTGACCGAATAATTGGCGTGGAAACAGGAGGCTGTCCGCATACCGCGATACGGGAAGATGCATCAATGAATTTTGCCGCGATTGATGAATTAAAGGAAAAACATCCTGACCTTTCGATTATTTTTGTCGAGAGCGGAGGGGATAACCTGGCTGCTACCTTTAGTCCGGAACTGGTCGATTTCTCTATATACATAATTGATGTTGCCCAGGGGGAAAAAATCCCGCGTAAAGGCGGCCAAGGCATGATTAAATCAGATCTGTTTATTATTAACAAGATTGATTTGGCACCGTATGTGGGGGCGAGTTTGGAGGTCATGGAATCAGATACGAAGGCAGCCAGAGGTACCAAACCATACATTTTTACGAATTTAAAAACCGATACAGGCCTTGACCAGGTAATTGATTGGATAAAAAAGAATACGTTGTTAGTAGGATTGGGATAGGTGGAAATGTGGACTGGATACCTAAGCCTAATGGCTTCCAAAAAAGGGGATCACACCATTTTAAAGGACTCGTATTCAGAGGGGGCTTTTAAAATCACCAGACCCGTTTACCTTACCACAAGCGGCGAGGCTTATTTTTATATCATGAATCCCGGTGGAGGCTACGTTGACGGGGATACCTATAAAATCGATATTGGGGTGGAAGAAGCGGCAAGCGCGGTTGTGACAACCCAATCCTCTACCAAAATTTATAAAACACGAAATCGACCGGCTTTTCAAGAGACGAACATCTATTTAAAAAGTGGAAGTGTTTTAGAGTATTTGCCAGACCCTGTCATCGCCTATCAGAATGCTCGTTTTAAGCAGACGATGGTGGTGAAGATGGAGGTAGATGCTTCGCTCATTTGCTCGGACATTTTTACCCCGGGCTGGGCTCCTGATGGAACTCTTTTTCAATATGACTTCCTCCAGTCAAAAATGGAAATTTACATGGGGGATCGATTGGTACTTTTTGATCATGTTAAATTACAACCCGACAAAGATATTGAAGGGGTTGGCATGATGGAGGGTTATACTCATTTTGGGTCATTGATCGTTATTGATCATCGGATTAATTCAGCTGCGGTTGAGGAACTGCAAGAAAGGTTTGATGAGTACCTGGATGCTAGAATCGGTATATCGATGCTGGGCGTTCCGGGTTTTGTGGTGAGAGTTTTAGCAAATTCGACACAGGGGATTGGAAAGGTCCAATCCATCTGTCATGAAACCATCCGACGGAACATATTGAAAACAGATCCTGTTTTTCTAAGAAAATATTAATCGGCAGGTGGTTTGGACCACCGCCGATTTTTTCTTTATAATAGAAATAATACTTTACCAGTTTTGGAGGGCCAGATGACTAAATTATTTGTGGACAAGACAATTGAAATTAATGCACCTGCATCAAAGGTTTGGGGTGTCTTAACCATTAGTGAATTAAATCGTCAGTGGGCAGTCGAGTTTTCAAGCGGTGGGCCAGAGTTTCATCTAGAGTCAACTTGGGAGTTAGGAAGTCCAGTCTATTGGAAAGGCCAGGACGGAACTGTAATTGTTGAAGGGAATGTAACCGCTGCCCTGCGAAACAAACTTCTCCGTTTTACTGTCTTTGATGTTCGAATGGCAGAAAGACCAAAGGTTACTGAGCAAGATGGAATTACCTTTCAATTAGATGAAGTGGAAGGCAAGACGACCCTTCATATTCTCCAAGGTGATTTTTCGGCGATGGCAGATGGTCAAATCTATCGAGATGCCAGCGCTGAAATTTGGGATAAGGTCCTGCCGAGAGTGAAAAAGATGGCGGAGGAAAACTAAAGCCGCTATTAATCGGGTTAGATATTTTTATATCTGACCTTTTTTGGTTATGGTAAAATTTTTATAAAAAGGAGTTTGGAAAATATGAATATTATTGATCTGCATTGCGATGCCTTGATGAAACTCCAAGAAGCAAAGGGCTCCTTACGATTTGCTGATGCAAATGAACTCAATACCAATAAGAAGCGGCTACAAGCCGGCCAGGTCAAAGTCCAATGCTTTGCCATCTTTATTGAGCCGGATATTAAAGGCGATCAGAAGTTTCAGGTCGCTCTTGAGCAAATTGATTATTTTTATAAGGAAGTTCTCGGCCGTAATCCAGATATGGTCCATATCAAAGAGTGGTCGGACTTTGACCGTTTGAAGCTTGGGCAGATAGGAGCGATGTTAACACTTGAGGGTGTAGATGCCATCGGAAATGATTTGGCTAAGCTTCATATTCTCTACCAGTTAGGAGTTCGGTCGGTGGGATTGACTTGGAACCAAGCAAATCTTGCTGCAGATGGTGCCGGGGAACCTCGCGGAGGAGGGCTGACTCTGTTTGGCAAGGAGATTGTTGAGTTTAATAATCAACATCAAATTCTTACGGATGTATCTCATCTGAGTGACAAAGGAATTTGGGATGTGATTGAATTAGCAAGGTATCCGATTGCCAGCCATTCCAATGCCCGCGCTCTTTGTAACCATCCTCGGAATTTAACGGACGAACAGGCGAAGGCTATGTTTACGCGAGGTGGATTGGTCCATGTGGTTTATAATCCTCCGTTTATTAAGGAAAGTGGAGTAGTGACTATTTCAGATTTGGTCAAACACATTGATCATTTTTGTTCCCTAGGCGGCGTGAAGCAAATTGGCTTGGGTTCTGATTTTGATGGTATTACTGCCTTTGTCAAGGATTTGGAAGATGCCTCTAAGAGTCATAATCTGATTAATGAATTGTTGAAGCATTATAAAGAGGAAGAGGTAAGAGGCTTTGCCTGCGAAAACTTTCTTAATCACCGTCCGGGGATTGGCGTTATTTTGGATTAAAACATTATCATTTTAGGAGCTTCAAACCCTTGAGAGAGAAGGGTTTGAGGCTTTTTTGTTCTTTTTTAATCCAACTGACAATAACTCCTCCTGCTGATGCAACTTCAATAATAGCAGCACTTGGAACAGCTCCATAAACAGCTGCAGAAATGGCAAATCCGAATGCTCCTCCAAGTGAGCTTTCCATTTTGTAAACCCCTGTAGCCGCCCAATATCTATTGGTTCCAAAAAATGAGGAAAAGAACATAAAGAAAATGTACTCAACAAAAAGGTTAGTTAATTAATCTATTCGACATACTGAACAATGAGTAAGAATGTAAATGGAGGTAAAAAGAATGAAAGACAAATTAATGAAAATGTTAGAAGACCGTAAAATAGAAATGATTAAAATTCGTCGATATCTTCATGAAAATCCCGAACTATCATTTGAAGAAGAAAATACCAGTAAATTTATTGAAGAGTTTTATAAAGGTAAAGCTGTCGAAGTACAAACCAATGTTGGAGGCGGACATGGCCTTATCGTGACCATAACAGGTGGAAAACCTGGAAAAACAATTGGGCTGCGTGCTGATTTTGATGCGCTTCCAATTTTTGAAGAAACTGATGTACCATTTAAATCGAAAAAACCAGGTGTCATGCATGCTTGCGCTCATGATGGACATACCGCTTATCTGATGATTCTTGCTGACTGCTTAATTCAACTCAAGGATGAAATCCCTGGCAAGATCAAAATTATTCATCAACCTGCTGAGGAGGTACCGCCTGGTGGCGCAATAGGGATGATTAAATCTGGTTTACTGGATGATTTAGATCATATTTTCGGGATTCATTTACTGCCGCTTGGACCAGCAGGCGTTGTCGGCTATAACAGCGGCTATGTATTTCCAGGACGTGCCTACTTTAAGTTGAAAGTTCAAGGTACAGGGGGACATGGTTCTTCTCCTCACTTAGCAAATGATGCCATTGTAGCTGCTTCCCATTTCGTAACAGCTATTCAAACGGTTGTCAGCCGCCGCTTAAACCCATTTGATATGGGGGTTATTACGATTGGGTCATTTGACGGAAAAGGAACATTCAATGTCATTAAAGATAGTGTAGTGCTTGAAGGTGATGTCCGTGCCATGACAGATGAAACCCGCGAATTAATTGAACAAGAAATTCGCCGTATCGCCATGGGGATTGAACAAGAATTTAATGTAACTTGTGAACTTACTTATACACCAGATTATCCTCCATTATATAACGATCCAGAAGTGACAGACATGGTTGCCGGATTTTTGAAAAATGCAAATGAAAAAGAAATTATGCAAGTAAAGGAATTTCCTAAGATGTCTCCATCAGAAGACTTTGCACACTATGCGAAAAGATTTCCTGCGTGCTTCTTCTACATTTGCTGCACACCAAAAGGGGTAGAAAAACCATACTTTAATCACCATCCAAAATTCGATATTGATGAAGATGCCCTATTAGTAGCCGCAAAAGCAGTCGGTCAAGTTGTTTGTGGTTATTACAAAATAGACTAACACTTTTGAAAATATTCATTTGATAACAATAAACAAAAACCTCTGCCATGAAATTTACAATGCAGGGGTTTTTAACTGTTTGTTGTCCTTTTTTCTCATTCATTTATTTATGTTCAACCTCTACGGCATGAGTTTGTTGGTGAACGGACAGAAATGAGAATAGTAGAAAATTAAGTAACTCATGCTAAAATAGGCTATAGTAGGCTTTACAAAGTTAGTAGTAGGAGTGACGAAAAAGTGTATTTAACATTAGAGGAAACGGCTAAGTATTTATCGGTGTCTGTACCATATGTAGAGAAACTAATTTTACAAGGTAAAATACGAGTTTTGCATGACGAAGATGGCGTAGTAATGATCTTCAAGAATCAGTTCAAAACACATTTTGAACAGCTTGAGAAATACAAGAAATTAGTGGAGGAATTGAAGAGTGAACCAATTCCAGAAGATATAGATATAAAAGATGAAGACTAAGTCTTTCATCAACTAAAAGTGTACCGATTAGTGCCTGACACCATTCGTGTACATTGTCCGTGTGGAGTGGACGAATGGAGAGATGACCCGTATTGAGGTGATTGTTTTTGTCTAATGTCTTTATTAAAAGAATATATGAACCATATGATGAGATGGATGGCTGCAGGATTTTGGTTGACCGGCTCTGGCCGCGCGGGATTTCGAAGGATGCAGCAAAATTATCTTTTTGGTTTAAAGAAGTAGCCCCGAGTAATGAGCTGAGGAAATCGTTTTGTCATGTACCGGAACTTTTTGAAGAGTTTCGAACAAAGTATCTTGTTGAGCTGCGGACGGATAATGAGAAAGGTGATTTAGTCAAGAAAATACTTGAGCTGGCTGAGGAAGACAGGGTGACTCTTTTATATGGAGCAAAAGAACCTATCTATAATCATGCTCAAGTGTTGATGGAGGAGCTTAGACATAAAAGACAGGAAGCCGGATCCTAGAATTACATCATCCCCAGTACAAAAGCAGAAGGCCGAACCGTAAATGGCGTCTGCTTTTAATTTTTCCGGAATCGCCCCATCACTTCCATCGTTTGTATGATATTCACAAACGCCTGAGGGTCAACATTTTTAATCGTATGCTTTGTTTCATTAAGCTCAAATTTGGTAATAACAGTTGTTAACATTTTCCTTTGCTTATGAGTGTAAGCCCCCTCGACATCGGTCATTGTAACCCCTCTCGCATGCAGTTGAAATAGAGCGTCCGTTAGTTCATGATACTTATCGGTTATAATTGTAATCGTCAATTTATTTTGATTGGTATAAACCATATCGACAGCACGGCCGGCCACATAGATCGCAATTATTGTATAAAGGGTAATATTCCAGCCAAAAATCAGTCCAGAACTCCCTACCACAAAAAGATTCATAATCGTGTTTAAAAAACCAACTTGAATGTTCCTCTTTTTGGCAAGGGTTAAACTGATAATATCAGTCCCGCCCGTGGACCCGCCTTGACGGATAATGAGTCCAACAGCAATTCCATAGAGTGCACCGCCAATAATCGAGGATAGAAGAATATCAGGACTGATAGCCCGAATCGGGATGAATCTCATACTAAGAGATAAAACCAACACCGCATATCCAGTAAACAAGACAAATTTTTTCCCTAAGTATTTCATCCCAACAAAAAATAATGGAATATTAATGGCAAGAATAATTAACCCCGTATTAATATGGGTAAAGTGTTGAATTAAAAAGGAGATACCTGTTACACCACCGGACGTTAGCTTATGGGGAATTAGGAAGGTATTAAACGCAAAGCCGAAAAGAATCGAGCATAGTCCAATGACGATAATTTGAAATATTAATCGAAACAAATTAAACACCTCAGTTGTTTTTAACCAATTTGTTATACGTTCACATGACCCCGATTTAATCCCATCCAAATTGGCTAAACTTAATAAGAAGCAGATAAACATTATTAAAACCTCATCTTAGTTTGAGTCAATATAAAAAGTTTAATGTTAACGAATTTGTATTAAATATGTATTTTTGCAAAATAAAAACGCCTTGATTAGAGGCGTTTAAATTAAATCACATACAAGTATACCGTTAAGAAATGTGACAGGGTTCCTAATAAGATAAAAATATGAAAAATCTCGTGGAAGCCAAGATATTTAGTTTCAAGGAACTTCGGTTTTGCCCCGTAAATGACTCCGCCGATCGTATAGAAGATTCCTCCAAGGATAAGTAAGAACAGTCCAATCGAGTTTAGGCTTCCGGTAAGTGGTGAGAAGACAAACACAATCATCCAGCCCATCGCGATGTACAAAGCAGTCGAAATCCAGCGCGGACAAGAAAACCAGACCATTTTAAAAACAACGCCGCTAATCGCAACCGCCGAGATAATTGAAAATAAAATGGCACCTGTTTTTCCGTTCAGACTAATAAAACAAAAAGGCGTATACGTTCCCGCAATCAGAACAAAAATCATCGAATGATCGAGCCGACGCAAAAAGGCGATCACTTTATCACGTGCAATGACCATATGATATGTCGCTGAAGCAGAGTAGAGGAGGATCATACTGACACCAAAAATAATGACGGCTGTAATCGCAATTGGAGTTGGGGTGGTCATGGACGCTTTTATGACCATCATGAGCAGACCGACAAAGGATAAAACGGCTCCGGCTAAATGGGTTAATCCATTAATGGGTTCTCGAATATAATTATGCATTTTTTTCCTCCTGATCACAACATGTAGTTTTTATAACTACTTATAATAATACTGATAAAACAGAACCTAGTCAATCTTTATCTCATTATGTATAATAATATTATCGATTTAAGTTAGCGGGGGCTTTTAAAATGGAAAATATCAAACATATCATTGATTCGATAGGTCCTGAGATAAATTTAACACTGGATGAAATTCCAAACATTGATTTATATATGGACCAGGTCATTCAATTATTTGAAAATAAATTCAACGAGTCAAAGCGGAATCAAGAAGATAAGATTCTTACTAAAACCATGATTAATAACTATGCAAAGGGAAAATTGATTTTTCCGATACAAAATAAAAAATACTCAAAAGAACATCTAATTTTAATGAGCTTGATTTACCAACTAAAGGGGGCACTATCGATCAATGATATTAAAGTGACCCTAAGCGGAATTAATAAAAAAATTATAAATGAAAAAATGGATTTAGATTCTTTTTATAGTAGTTACTTACATCTAACCAGCCAAAATGTTGCTGATTTTAAAGTAGATATTGGAGATAGGACAACTCAAGTAAAGGAGGAAATTTCTGAGGACCACCAAGAAGACGCTGCTTATTTAGAGAAGGTTCTGATGATTTCTTCTCTAGTCCATATGAGTAATCTATATAGAAGAGCTGCTGAAAAACTAGTAGACGAAATTGTGGTTGAGAAGGAAGGGAAGCGTCAAAAATAATTTGACGCTTTTTTCATCGTTAAGAAAATTATAAAATATTCGCTTATGGATAACTATAAAAAAACGGACTATCGACGTCCAGCTCCAGCGCTTTTGTTCTGTGGTCTAAATTCCGGTAGGTCAATGGGCAGCAGGGGCCATTGTTTCAATCCACACATCTTGTACACCCGGCCCAACCTCAATTTCTTCTGGAGAGCAATCTTGAATTTTAATAGAGTCAGCATGATTAACACCGCCGTAAACCTTTATACAAGGCCCTCGATTTGTAAAATCCTTGATTGTCACCCTGCTCAAAATTACATTTCTAGCTCGATATTGCACCGCAATAACCGGGTTGCCTTTAAAGTCATACTCGGGGCTGCCAACCACTGTAAATTGATTAATGGCCACATTTTTATACGCGGAAACGACTAATCCTCGTGGTGTTGAATCCTTATATAAATCAGAGTATACCGGTGCAATCGCCGCCAGATTGGCAGCGATAATATTATGGGCGCTCCTCGATTCTGAATCGTTCAGTTTATGGCGGCCTATATGGCGGAAGTTAAAAGAACGATTATCATTGAGAGAAATATGGCCCATGATTATCACGTTGGACGCCGCAGAAGAATTCTGATGGGCCTTTATTTCAATTCCGCCAAAGCATCGGGCACTCGAATTATTCACTAAACAAACATTCCGCGAACCATCATCAATCTCAATTCCGTTTGAATTAGAGAAGCCCTGTTGATGAGCACGACCGCTTGGGTCGCACATATGTGAATTAGAGATAAAAATATAATCGCTGTGGTGTGTGGTAATTCCATCGTCACCAAAACCGTAGCCAGTCACATGATCAATCCAGACATATTTGCTGCCGCCGCGGGCCCGATATCCGTCACCGGCATAATTGTATAATGTTGAAGAAATATCAAAACAATGAAGCCCGGGGTTTATTCCTTCCACGTCTTTCACCCAGCCGTAAGTAACATTTGCATAGGTTAAACAGCTTGAATGGTTGCCCCATGTACTTGTCTTTTGAACATTACCGAGTCTTTCGACGTTCCAATCCAAACTTAACCCTTGGACAAAAAGGTGATGATTTCCTTTCCAATGATTAGCGTTTGTGATTAATCTAGTGCCCTTTGGGGCTTTGTCATGAAGTTTAATCGTGGTCGTGCCTGTACCCGAGCCGATAAGCCATGACCAATTCGGCAGTGTAATACCCTTCGTGACATAAATTCCAGGAGGAACGATTACTTTAACTTGTCCGTTACCAAGTGCCTTTTTAAATGCAGAGGTGCAATCTGTCTTTCCGTCGCCAACTGCACCATAATCCAATACATTTATTTCTGTCTTAATGTTAGCTAGTAAACGCTTGTACTCCACATCAAGCTTGTCTTTCCAATCTGGAACGACATTTCCCTCATGGTCCAGTAATATTCGAGTGGGTTCCAACAGTCGAGTTCGCTCAGCAGTAAGATGAAAAACACCACCTTCAAGTTTTTTCAAGATAGAAAAAGAGTTGTTTACCTCGGGTTGAGGTATGGTTGAAATGTTCCGTGTTTGCTCAAATAGGGATTCGGTTTCTAGTATCAAATCTTTTATTGGTAGTCTGTTTCCCGTTATTTGCTCAATCAGCAATTTGTTCTGACGCGGATCATGGGATTTATCAAAATTTAGCATGGTCTTCACTCCGTAAAAGCTAATTAAGTGTAGTATACACTGGTCAGGCCTCAAAGTGAAAAAGCAAGGGTTCGTTAAAAGTGGGAATTTGAATTCTGAATCTTTTGTGAAGAACTAGTATGTTTGTAGGTAATAGGGAGTATTTGGTATACGATAAAGAGGAGAGATGAACCAAATATTAAGGGAGGGGCAATAAACATGAAAAACTACAGACCGATCAGCTTGTTGGTGGTATTAATATCTATATTTTCATTAGCCGCCACGATATATGCTCTTGTTTCAAATCAAGATCAGGGTCGATATCAATTTGAGTCAATATTCGGTAAAAGTGTAGATATTTATGGAAAGGGGCTATATCAGCATGATTCCGTATCAATGGCAACACAAGCCATCACCCAAGATTTTGTGACCTTATTTTTAGGTATTCCTTTGCTCATTATTTCACTTGTTCTAACGGGAAAGGGATTGATAAAGGGGAGGCTGCTCCTCACAGGAACGCTCGGATACTTCTTATACACATATGCTTCTTATTCGTTTCTTTCCATGTATAACTCCATGTTCCTTGTTTATATCCTCATCATGTCAGCAAGTTTCTTTGCGTTTACACTATCCATGATGTCCTTTGATATTCCGATCTTACCACAATTATTTAAGGAGGCACTTCCTATTAAATTCATTAGCGGCTTCTTAATTGTTGTTTCGACTGTGTTTGGGATGATGTGGCTCGGAAAAGTCGTACTGCCGATGATTCTCCACATTGTACCGGATGGACTTGAACATTACACAACACTTGTCATACAAGCACTTGACCTTGGCTTTGTTGTACCGGTTGGCTTCTTAGCGGCTATTTTACTCTTCAGACGAAGACCATTCGGCTATCTTCTTGCAGCCGTGATTACCCTTAAAGATGTAACACTACTAACTGCCCTTTCCGCCATGGTCATTCTACAATTCTCAACAGGTGTCCAAATAAGCCCTGTCTTAATCATCATCGTCCTCCTCATTAACATCGTATTCCTCTACACCATGGTTCTCATCTTGAAAAACGTAAAAGATGTGTCAGGCACCATTAAGTGAATTATGATAGTGAAAATAGTAAAAAGCCAAGTTATCAATATCTAAACTTGGCTTAGTAGTAAGAGAATTCGTTCAATTCATGATGGATAGGATCTAATTTATTCTTCTTTTGAAAAAAAGAGAACCCTTACATAAATGAACGGTAATTTTGAACATTTATTTACATTTTTGTCAAAAGGATAAATGAAATGATAATGAAAAATAATAACTAATGTTCGGAGGTGGAAGTGATGGAACAGAAGGATTATCAAAAAATTTACGAAGAGTATAAGGCACAAGGTGAACAGCAGGCACAAGTTGAAGCAAATCAAGGGATTAGCTCAGGAAAAGAGGAATTTGTTGCAGTTAGAAAAAATGATGATGGCGACATCATCGCGTTCAGAACTAGTTCTGGGCGGGAATTAGATTATCTAACCGCTTTAAATGAAGCGAAGGCAGGCAAACTCGCCCATGTAGATGTTTTTCATAAATATGGCCGGGACATCATTCGGAGTGAACCAGACGGCATTAAGGAGAACAATCTGGATCAACTGCCAGAATTTTAATTGCAGAAAAAATGCGCTAGGGCAATGCCCAGCGCATTTTATTTGCTTGCAGCTTCATATTGATTAATTTTATCCTGGTATGTTAAAGTGACGCCAATTTCATCCCAGCCATTAAGCAGCATTTGCTTAGGGTATGGAGCGATATCGAATGAAAGTTCAAAACCTTCATTGTCGTATACTTTCTGTTCCTCAAGGTCAACTGTTAATGTGTATTCTGTGGACTCAGCCTTTTTAATAATTGTCTGAACCTGATCCTCACTAGCTACAATCGCGAGTATACCATTTTTTACACAGTTGTTTTTAAAAATATCGGCATAGCTTGGAGCAATAATGACTTTAAAGCCGAAATCCTGAACTGCCCATGGGGCATGCTCACGAGAAGAGCCACAGCCAAAATTTTCGCCGGCAACTATGATGGATGCGCCTTTATACTTCGGCTCATTCAATGAAAAATCAGGACGAGGATTCCCGTTGTCATCAAAACGCCAGTTATAAAATAAAAATTGGCCGAAACCACTGCGTTCAATCCGTTTCAAAAACTGCTTTGGGATAATCTGGTCAGTATCAATATTGGAACGGTTTAATGGATAAACAAGGCCTTGATGTAAGCGTAACGGTTCCATTTTAAATTACCTCCTGTGCAGTAAATTGACGGACATCAACAAAATGACCAGCTACAGCAGCAGCTGCTGCCATTTCTGGACTTACAAGGTGGGTGCGGGCACCATTTCCTTGGCGTCCTTCGAAGTTTCGGTTAGAAGTAGAAGCACAGCGTCCGCCTGGAGGAACAATATCATCATTCATTGCAAGACACATACTGCAGCCTGCTTCACGCCATTCAAAACCAGCTTCAATAAACACTTGATCAATGCCCTCTTTTTCAGCGGCAAGTTTAATACTAAATGAACCTGGAACAACAATCGCTTTAACACCAGGATTCACTTTGCGGCCGCGAATTACTTCAGCGGCTTTACGTAAATCGCTCAATCTTGAGTTCGTACAGGAACCAATAAATACATGATCGATCGCTACACTTGAAAGAGGCTGTCCAGCTTCAAGACCCATATATTCAAGGGCACGCTTGATTTCGTCTTTTTCATTTGGTTTGTCGGTACCATCGGGGCTTGGTACGTTTGCTGTAACCGGTATACACATGCCTGGGTTCGTTCCCCATGTTACCTGTGGTTCAACTTCAGCTGCATCAATTTCAACTACAGCATCATAAACTGCACCTTCATCTGTTGCAAGAGCACGCCATTTTTCTACAGCTTTCTCAAACTCTTCACCTTGTGGAGCATGTCTCCGGCCGCGTAGGTATTCAAAAGTGGTTTCATCTGGAGTAATTAATCCTGCTCTAGCACCAGCCTCAATCGACATGTTGCAGACCGTCATGCGCTCATCCATGGAAAGGGCTCGGATTGCTTCACCAGTATATTCAATAACGTAACCAGTACCAAACTGAACACCAAATTTACCGATAATCGCAAGGATTAAATCTTTTGCAGTAACGCCTGTCCCAAGTTTTCCATTAACCTTTACATTAAGGGTTTTTGGTTTGGCTTGCCAAAGGGTTTGTGTGGCAAGAACATGTTCAACTTCGCTTGTTCCAATACCAAAGGCCAGGGCACCAAATGCACCGTGTGTAGAGGTATGGCTGTCGCCGCAAACAATGGTTTTACCCGGTTGTGTAAGTCCAAGCTCAGGTCCGATAACATGGACGATTCCGTTATCTGGATGATGAATGTCAGCAAGGGTTACTCCGAATTCCTGACAATTTTTTTGTAATGTATCGATTTGATTTTTCGAAACAGGATCGTTAATAGTCAGCCTCTGGCGGGTGGGTACGTTATGATCCATTGTGGCAAACGTCAGGTCAGGTCGGCGTACCTTGCGCCCGTTGATTCGTAAGCCCTCAAACGCTTGAGGGGAAGTTACTTCATGAACAAGATGTAAATCAATATATAGTAAATCTGGTTTTCCTTCTTCTTGATGAACAACATGTTGTTCCCAAATTTTTTGGATAATCGTTTTTGGTGTTTTCATAGCACACTTCCTCACTATAAGAGATTTATAGTTTTTCTGGATAGAAAAATTGCGGGTAAACCATTAACCAACTGGTTTACCCTGCAAATGAATTAATAATAACAGCTCGCGATGCATTTGGATGCATGCTGGGATTTGATATAATCAACAATCAATTTTGTCATTTCTGCGGTTCCTACTTGGCGTCCTTCTGAGATTTGGAGGTCACCTGTATGGAATCCAGAATCGAGAACCGACTGTACGGCATCTTCAATGACTTTTGCTTCGTTATTTAAATCAAATGAATATCTCAGCATCATGGCAGCTGATAAAATCATGGCAGCTGGATTGGCAATCCCTTTACCCGCAATGTCAGGTGCGGACCCGTGAACTGGTTCGTACAGACCAACACCGTCTTCACGCAGGCTGGCAGAAGGGAGCATACCAATCGAGCCCGTTAAAACGGAAGCTTCGTCACTTAAAATATCGCCGAAAAGATTTTCTGTCACAATAACATCAAACTGTGTTGGGTTCGTGATTAATTTCATTGCGGCAGCATCAACTAACAAATGTTCTACCACAACATCAGGGTAATGAGCTTTTTTCTCTTCAACTACTTCACGCCACATCTTGCTTGATTCAAGGACATTGGCCTTATCAACAGAAGTTAGGTGACCCGAGCGCTGCTGGGCAGCTTGGAAGCCTTTATCTACGATTCTTTCAATTTCCTTACGTGTATAAGAAAGTGTGTCGACTACAGCATTACCATTATCACGGCGTTCGCTTGGTGTACCGAAATAAAGCCCGCCCGTTAATTCACGTACAATGAGGAGGTCGCTACCTGACACTACTTCTTCCTTTAGTGGAGAGGCATGGAGGAGGTTCTTAAATCCCTTAATAGGCCTTAAATTTGCATACAAATCCAGTGCTTTTCGGATACCGAGCAAGCCACGTTCTGGACGAAGATGGGAAGGGTTTTGATCCCATTTTGGTCCACCCACGGCACCAAGTAAAACAGCATCTGCTTGTTTGCAGGCATCTACCGTTGAATCCGGAAGGGGAGTGCCGTACTGATCGATGGCTGCTCCTCCGATTTCATGGGTTTCAAAGCTAAAACTATGATTATATTCTTCCGCAATAGCTTGTAAGACATCTTTTGCGGAGTTGATAACTTCCTTGCCAATTCCATCACCGGGAAGTAAGACAATATGTTTTTTCACTAGAAGCAACCTCCTTATTTTTGTGTTTTAAGAGAGGGCGCCTATGTAGACGCCTAATTTTTATATAAGATTCTTTTATAGTGCTGCTGGTTCTTGAACCACTGCTGTTTGGTTAAAACAAGCACGATTGACTGCATTTAAGAAGGACTTTGCTGATGCTTCTAAAACGTCTTGGGCAGAGCCGCGGCCCGAGTAAGAGTTTCCGTTTACCGTCATCTTTACATGGACCTCCGCAAGAGCGTCGCGTCCTTGACCAACAGAGCTTAGTCTGAAATCAGTCAAATGGATTTCTTCTTCAATTAGTGCTTCAAGAGTGTTCATCAATGCTTCAACACTTCCAGATCCGGTACGTGCTGTTTCAACTCGATTACCCTCTGGAGTGGTAAGGGCAACAGTCGCAGTAGGAAGATTTGCTGAACCATAGTGCACTTGGAAAGCAACCAATTCATATTTTTTCACATCGATAGTCGCTGTCTGAATGTCAGTTAAGATGGTAAATAAATCCTCATCTGTAACTTCCTTTTTACGATCAGTTAATTGTTTAAAAGAAGTAAATGCTTCAGCAAGTTTTTCAGGTGATAAGGAGTAACCTAATTGCTCGATTTTGTCATTGAAGGCATGGCGGCCAGAATGCTTTCCAAGAACTAAGTCATTGGATGTAACCCCGACTAATTCAGGGGTGATAATTTCATAGGTTAGTGCATTTTTTAATACACCGTCCTGATGTATTCCTGATTCATGAGCGAAGGCATTTCTTCCTACAACTGCTTTATTAGGCGGAACAATCATCCCTGTTAAACGGCTGACCAAATCACTTGTGCGTTTAATTTCTTTTAAAACTAGATTCGTAGTATATGGATACTTATCTTTACGGATATTTAGGGCAACGGCAACTTCTTCTAGAGAGGCATTGCCGGCACGTTCCCCAATCCCGTTAATGGTACCTTCAACTTGAGTTACACCATTTTCAATTGCTGCTAACGTATTGGCGACGGCCATTCCTAAATCATCATGACAATGACAGGAAAGGGCAGCCTTATGAATATTAGGTACATTTTCTCTGATGTAACGGAACATCCGCCCGTATTCTTCAGGGGTTGTATAACCTACTGTATCCGGAAGATTAATGACAGTTGCGCCGGCATCAATGACCTTTGTAATAATTTGAACTAGAAAATCCAGATCAGAGCGGGAAGCATCTTCTGCAGACCATTCAATATGCGGAAATCTTTGTTTCGCATATCTAACCATGTCTACTGCTGTGTTAATAACCTCCTCTGGAGTTTTCATCAGCTTATATTGCATATGGATAGGGGAGGTAGCAAGAAAAACATGCAATCTAGGTTCGGCTGCATCCTTTAACGCATCCCACGCAATGTCAATGTCCGATTTTGTTGCACGTGCCAGGCCTGTAACCGAAGAGTTTTTGATTGTCTGGGCAATGGCTCTTACTGCTTCAAAATCGCCTTGAGAGGAAGCCGGAAAGCCGGCCTCCATAATGTCAACACCAAACCGTTCAAGCTGTCTGGCGATTTCTAATTTCTCAAGCTGGTTTAAATTTACACCAGGAGACTGTTCTCCATCACGTAAGGTTGTATCAAAGATGTTAACGTGAACCATTTACCACCACTTCTTTCTTCGCATTTACTGGCTTCTTAATAAACGGCATTAATGCACGAAGCTCGCGGCCGACTACCTCGATTTGGTGATTGTTTTCAGCACGGTTAATCGCATTGAATTGTGGGCGGTTTGTTTGGTTCTCTAAGATCCAGCCCTGAGCAAATTTACCAGTTTGGATATCTTTTAATACTTCTTTCATGCGTGCTTTAGTATCTTCGTTCACTACACGTGGTCCAGAAACGAAATCTCCCCATTGTGCAGTGTCAGAGATAGAATAACGCATGTTTTCTAATCCACCTTCATATAAAAGGTCAACGATTAATTTCAATTCATGTAAACACTCGAAATAAGCAACTTCAGGCTGGTAACCAGCTTCTACTAGAGTTTCGAAGCCAGCTTTGATTAGGGCAGTAGCACCGCCGCAAAGAACCGCTTGTTCTCCGAATAAATCTGTTTCTGTTTCTTCTTGGAAAGTAGTTTCCAATACTCCGGCACGAGCAGAGCCGATTCCTTTTGCATAAGCAAGAGCAACATCACGAGCTTGACCAGTGTAGTCTTGGTAAACCGCATATAGAGCAGGAACTCCAGCACCTTCTGTATAAGTACGGCGAACTAAATGTCCTGGGCCTTTTGGAGCTACTAAGAATACGTCAACATCAGCAGGAGCAACGATTTGGCTGAAGTGAATGTTGAAACCATGTGCAAAAACTAATGCGTTTCCTGCTTGAAGATTTGCTTTGATGCTTTCTTCATATACTTTAGGCTGCATTTCATCTGGAAGAAGAACCATTACTACATCAGCAGCTGCAGTTGCTTCTGCAACAGGACGAACGTCTAAACCATCTTCAACTGCTTTATCCCATGATTTTCCTTCGCGTAAACCAACTACTACATCAAAGCCGCTTTCTTTTAAGTTAAGCGCATGTGCATGACCTTGAGAGCCATATCCGATTACTGCGATTTTCTTTCCTTGTAAAACTTCCTCTTGAATATCTCCGTTATAAAGTACCTTTACCATTATGAATCATCCTCTCAGATATATTGTTATTTTAAAAGTGAATATGTTGCTAGATCGTTTACTTGTGGCTGGTGCCCACGCTGGAGGGCAGTCAGACCGGTTCTTGCAATTTCTTTAATGCCGTAGGGGCGAAGCATTTCAATCAAGGCATCAATTTTATCAGGACGTCCTGTAATTTGGACGGCGAGACTGTCTTTGCTTACATCAATAATTAAGGCACGGAACGGATCAATAATCCCGTTGATTTCACTGCGCAACTGGCTGTTAGATGCTACTTTTATTAGGGCAAGTTCTCTTGCGACAATTGCTTTATCAGTAATATCGGATACCTTTAAAACATCAATTTGCTTGTTTAATTGTTTTGTTACCTGTTCAAGACGCTGTTCGTCTTCAACTTCAACTACCAATGTCATTTTTGAAATTCCCTCGGTTTCAGAAGGGCCAACCGAAATACTTTCAATATTGAACTGGCGTCTTTGCAGGAGCCCGGTTACGCGGTTTAGGACACCGCTTCGGTCTTGAACGGTTGCTGTTATGATCCGTTTCATGGTTTCACCCCCAACATTTCATGAATTCCTTTACCAGGGGCAATCATCGGGAATACTTTTTCTTGCTGAAGGACACGGCAATCAACTAATACCGGACCATTATGGGCAAATACTTCCGGTAAAACCGTGATCAGTTCTTCCTGATTGTTAACCCGATAACCCTTAATTGAATAGCTGTCAGCAAGTTTGACAAAATCAGGCTGTGTATGAAGAATCGATTCTGAAATACGATTTCCATGTAAGAGTTCCTGCCATTGGCGAACCATACCTAGGGCGCCGTTGTTGACAATAATAATTTTTACCGGAAGGTTTCTTTCATATATAATCGACAATTCCTGAAGTGTCATTTGGAAGCCGCCATCCCCAACAATTGCTACAACGGTACTATCTGGTTCGGCGATTTGTGCGCCAATTGCGGCAGGGAAACCAAAGCCCATTGTTCCAAGTCCACCAGAGGTAATCCAGCGATGTGGCTGCTTAAAGGTGTAATATTGTGCTGCCCACATTTGGTGCTGCCCAACATCAGTTGCAACGATGGCGTCACCCTTAGTAACTTTATGGACTGCTTCGATTACCCATTGCGGACACATTCCGTTTGGATCATGTTTATACCAAAGCGGATACTCCTGTTTGTTCTGGCTCAGTTTTTCCAGCCATTCAGCAGCTTTAGGTGATTCAATTTCCTGATTAAGCAGTTCGCTAAGTGCCTCTTTCGTATCAGAAACGATTGGGAGATGTGTTGGAACATTTTTACCAATTTCAGCAGGATCGATATCGATATGGGCAACCTTCGCAAATGGGGCGAAGTGTTTAAGATTTCCTGTTAGCCTGTCATCGAATCGGGCACCAAAGTTGATAAGCAGATCACATTCGTAAATCGCCATGTTTGCTGCATAGGTTCCGTGCATTCCACCCATTCCTAACGAAAGGGGATTATCTGCAGGAAAGGTACCAAGTCCAAGTAAGGTAGTGACTACTGGGATTTGGTGTTTTTCCGCAAAAGCAGTTAATTCAGCGGATGCTTTTCCATGAAGGACACCGGCGCCCGAAAGAATTAATGGCTTGATAGCTTTTGAAATCGATTCGGCAAGCTTTTTAATTTGTAATGGATTTGGCTTGGTTGTTGGCTGATATCCAGGTAAATTAATGCTTGCTTCCTCAAATTCCTGGGTTAAAAATCCAGCTGAGATATCTTTCGGGACATCCACTACGACTGGTCCTGGCCGCCCTGTAGAAGCAATATGAAAAGCTTCTTTGACGATGCGCGGTAAGTCCTCAACGGATTGGACCTGAAAGTTATGTTTGGTAATTGGTGTCGTGATCGCCATAATATCTGCTTCTTGGAAGGCGTCTGTTCCGATGATGTTTCGTGCAACCTGCCCAGTGAAAACGACAAGCGGCAGGGAATCCATCATTGCATCCGTTATGCCTGTAACAAGGTTGGTTGCTCCAGGTCCTGAGGTAGCAATGACCACTCCAGGTTTGCCTGTAACGCGGGCATAACCTTCGGCTGCATGAATCATTCCTTGTTCATGTCGGAAGAGAATATGCTCGATTGTTCCTTTGGCACGGTATATGGCGTCGTAAATTGGAAGAACGGCACCACCAGGATATCCAAACAGTGTTTCTACACCTTCTTTTTTCAGTAAGTCGATGAGAAGGTCTGCACCGGTTCTCGGTTCTGTAGTTGTTTGGACCTCAAGCTTTTTTGCTTCTACTTTCACGTCATAATCCCTCCTTAAAGGTATAAATTGAATGTAGATATCGAAAAATAATGAATTTTTAAGTAAATGTCGTTTTTTGTATTATAATATAGAAATTTGTAAATAAACAGATAATTTTATTAATAAAATGTTGGAATTTTACAACAAATCTTTATACACAGTCAAAAAGGCCCATTCTCCACGAATTAACTGCAAAAACCAAAACATAAGCAGAATAATCGGGGAGAAAAGGCCTTTCATTTTCTCGGTACCACCCGTTTTTTTACAGTATCCTTACGAATACTGCCTTAGGAAGCGACAACTAATTAGAACGCTTCTTTTGGTAACAGGTGCTTTAAAAATAACACCTGATTGAGCCTACTTTATAAAACATTTCAGCCCAACACTCAGGGATGATGTCAGAATAAGTTGTATTACTGGGCTTCCAGCAACCCCAGCTCTCTGAAAATACAAGATCTTATTCCTTTATTCCCGTCATCGATTTAACTATTATTTTGTCAAATAACCATCATTGTCATTTTTAGTACCTTATCTTCCTTAGGGAAGGGGAGGGGTACTACGATTCCCGTGCTTTAGCTTCGGCAATCATGCCGTTATTTTATATCTTCATTATGCCGCCAGTATTAGCAGAAGTAACAAGCTTAGCATATTTTGCTAGATAACCAGTTTTAATTTTTGGTTCTGGTTTAACCCATGCCTTGCGTCTTTCAGCTAACACTTCATCATCAACAACTAGTTCAATCGAACGTGCTTCTAAATCAATTAAAATCTTGTCGCCATTTTCAACGAGGGCAATCGGTCCGCCTTCTGCAGCTTCTGGTGAGATATGACCAATCGAAATTCCACGGCTTGCACCCGAGAATCGGCCGTCCGTGATAAGCGCAACTTCTTTACCTAGTCCACGTCCCATTATAGCGGATGTAGGAGCAAGCATTTCTGGCATTCCTGGTCCGCCTTTAGGTCCTTCATAGCGGATTACCACTACGTGGCCAGCTTTGACGGTGCCGTTATTAATGTTTTCTTGTGCTTCTTCTTGAGAATCAAACACGATGGCTTCTCCTAAGAAGGTCTTAATAGAAGGATCAACTGCACCAACCTTGATGACGGCACCATCAGGAGCAATGTTTCCATATAGGATGGATAGTCCACCAACTGGGCTATATGGATTGTCTTTAGTCCGAATGACCGCCTCATTTGTGATTGTTGCTTCCTTCACATTTTCATGAAGAGTTTTTCCTGTAATGGTTAGGCAATTATCATGTAATGCGCCTTCTACTTTATAAAGCTCATTGATGATTGCACTTACACCGCCGGCACGATGAACATCGTCCATAGAATAATCAGATGCTGGCATAATCTTTGCAAGATAAGGGACTCTTTCAGCGATTTTGTTAATTTCGCGAAGATCGTAATCAATCCCTGCTTCATGAGCGATGGCTAATGTGTGTAACACCGTATTAGTGGAGCCGCCCATTGCCATATCTAGTGCAAAGGCATTATCAATGGCTTCTCTTGTAATGATGTCACGTGGTTTAATATCATTTTTAATTAATTCAATAAGATGTCTAGCGGCTTGCTTAATTAGTTGGTGTCTTTCTTCTGAAGTAGCAACCATCGTTCCGTTACCAGGAACGGTCATTCCTAAAACTTCCATTAAACAGTTCATTGAGTTTGCTGTGAACATTCCGGAACATGAGCCGCAAGTAGGGCAGGCATTTGTTTCAATCTCAAGTAACTGCTGCTGGCTAATTGTGCCGTTGTGGTAGGCACCAACACCTTCAAAAACTGAAGTTAGGGAAAGATTTTTTCCTGTTGATGGTGAAACACCAGCCTCCATTGGACCGCCTGATACAAAAACAGATGGTACGTTCGTTCTTGCGGCAGCCATTAACATCCCTGGTGTGATTTTGTCACAGTTTGGAATGTAAAAAACACCGTCAAACCAGTGTGCGTTGATTACAGTTTCAGCACTGTCCGCGATAATTTCACGGCTTGGAAGGGAGTAGCGCATGCCAATATGTCCCATTGCAATTCCGTCATCGACGCCGATTGTATTAAATTCAAAAGGAATACCTCCAGCTTCACGGATCGCTTCTTTCACTATTTCACCGAAATGATTAAGGTGTTTATGTCCTGGGATAATGTCAATATACGAGTTACACACTCCAATAAATGGCTTTTCAAGGTCACTCGTTTTTACCCCGGTTGCATATAATAGACTGCGGTGGGGAGCACGATCAATTCCCTTTTTAATCATATCGCTTCGCATTTTCTTAGCTCCTAACTGACAATGGTATGGTCTGTATCTTGGGTAACAAGCCACTCCGTCGTTTGTTACATTTCATCTATTAATGATTGATGATTTATTTTCGATAATCATACAACCAATCGAGAACATGGTCAATATAAAAATCTGACAATTCAAACAAATCAATTAATCTGGTAGCGTTTTCATCATTGGTCTAATAAGGAATTTATAAATAAAAAATTTTTAAAAAATTTTTTATTCTTTGAAACTGAGGAGAGGAAATTCGAAGAAATTTCAGTAGTAAGTAGGGGGGAGGAGTATAAAAGTCCAGTTGAAAACTACTATGCTAATAAGTAAAAATGTTAGATTAATATAGTAGTTTATCAACCAATTTTTGCTAAATGTTCATATACTTGTCGTAAATATCGGAAGCCTTTTTCCTCTGCTATCTGTAAATAATGTCTCCAAACTTTTGCTGTCATGATGGCATCACTAAGGGCATGGTGGCGATTTTCTACCTCAATGCCACATTCCTCGCAAACTTCTTCAAGCGGGGCTGATTTCATATAGGGGTTTGATAGGCGGATGAGAAAAGAAGTATCGACAATCCGATGGTCGAATCTTGTTCGTAAGGCGTCGCTGGTGATTCTCTTCATAAACGCCTGCTCGTGACTGGCATGGTGTGCAACTAGAAGATCGCTTTTTATAAATTGAAAGAATTGCATTAACGCATCTTTAGCAATCGGGGCAGTACTTAAATCTTCTTCGTGAATATTCGTTAAAGCAGAAATTTCACTCGATAATGGAAGATTCGATTTTACTAATGTATAAAAGGTCTCCTGTTCCTTTAATTGGCTTCCTGTCATTTTGACCGCACCAATCGAAATGATTTGGTCCCCCTTTTCGGGGTAAAAACCGGTCGTTTCTAAATCAAAGACCACAACCCTTAATTCTTTTAACGGAACGTCCAAACTGTTCTTTTCTTTCATCTCTCTTTGAATTTCTCTAAGGAATGCCATTTGCTGCAGAGAGGATTGATTTGGTAAGCTGGCAAATAGATTTGAATTTGCTCTTCCAGATATTTGGCGGAAAAATTGGATCATATCATTCATTCTCATCTAAATCATCCTTTTCTATTAACCTTTTCATATTATGAAAGAGGACTGCACCGTTTTTAATGATTTCTTTAACCTCTCTGATCTGTTCTTTTGTCAGGCGGCTGACAGCTAAATAATGACCTGAGTCATAGTCCTTATGGTCAGAAAATAATAATCGGTAGGTTAGCAGCTTTAAGAACTGTTTTTTGAAAAAAGCTTTATCACTCGCAGGAAAATAGGAATCTGGTATTTTTTCAAGACGCAAAAGAGATGAGGTTTCGTACAATTTTTCTTTCATGGAGAGAAGACGGATTGCATTTACATATGGAAAAAGACCAATTTCTTTGATATTTAGTTTTCCGGCATGGGCCCCGTGTGTTTCTGCGAGAAGCTGGCCCAATACGTTGATTCCTTTTTTGAGATGAAGGGTATTGCTTAAAGATTTCATCAGTAAGTGATGTTGGTTCATGTTTTGATAAATATGTTCCTTTAACTTTTCAACATAGGCGGCATCGCCATAAATAGATCTTCCGTCTAGAAAGATGAGCAGATAGCGGATCGATTCCCAGGTTGATTCCAGCATCCATTTCGATAATTGCTGCTTCCATTCATTAAGTGATTTACACCAGAACGGGTTGCTGGCCATTACGCCGCCGTCACAATATCTGTACCCTGCTTGATAGAGCCCTTTTGAGATTTCTTTTCCTAATGTTAGAAAGTAAGATTTGGCTTCGTTAGATGAAGCTAGATAAATAATTCCATGGTCTTGGTCACTCCACACAGATTGTTCCATCCTGCCAGCGCTGCCCATGACGAAGAATGTGAAAGGTGAAGGAGGAGGTCCATATTGGCTCGAAACCTGATTAATTGCGATATCTGCCACGCGGTGGATTAATGTATCGTGCAGTTCGTTTAGTTTAAAATGGTCATGGCATACGTTTTTCATATTGTCGTCGCGAAGCTGAACTAGTTCCATATATGGGTCAAGTTGCACATGTACACCCCCAAAATTCAAATAGCAGTCAATCCTTATTAAAGGGATTGACTGCGTTTCATTATTCATTTCTTATTGAATTTTAAATTGTTGTTCTGCTTTTACCAATTCAGGGTATCCGTAGCTGCCATGCTCGCTCATATCAAGACCAATAATTTCTTCTTCTTCAGTGACACGTAATCCATTCATTACTTTTTTCATCGCAGCTAAAAGAATGAAGGAGACAATAAAAGCGAAGGCTGCACAAGTGAAAACCCCTAATGCTTGAACACCGAGCTGATGTAATCCGCCCCCATAAAATAAACCGGGCTTACCAACAGTGGCTAATTCTTTTGTCGCGAAGAATCCATTAGATAAGGTCCCCCAAACCCCGGCAGTTCCGTGAACAGATAGAGCGGCAATTGGATCGTCTATTTTAATCTTCTCAAAGAATCTGATACTATAAAACACTAATATTCCAGCGATAAAACCAATTAATACTGCTGCCCATGTTTCTACGAAAGCACAGGAAGCTGTGATCGCTACAAGACCCGCTAAAGCACCGTTTAACATCATTGGAACATCTGCTTTCCCTAATACGATCCAAGAAACGATCATCGCTGCTATGGTTCCAGCTGCAGCGGCAAGGTTGGTATTCATAGCAACAAATCCAAAGAACCCTTTGTCAACAGATAATGTACTACCTGCATTGAATCCGAACCAGCCAACCCATAATAGTAAGACGCTCAGGGCCGTGAATACTTGGTTGTGTCCTGCTAGGTTATTAGCGGAACCGTCTTTGTTATATTTTCCAATCCGTGGTTTTAATAGAATGGTAGCCGCAAGTGCTGCCATTGCACCAGTTAAGTGAACAACTGTTGATCCAGCAAAGTCTTGTTTACCATGCTCAGCTAACCAGCCGCCTCCCCAAATCCAGTGAGCGATAGGAGGATAAACGATGACTGAGAAAAGAACGGCAAATACTAGATAAGCACTTAGTTTAGCACGCTCTGCAAAACCGCCAAACGCAATAGTAAGTGAAATACCTGCAAAGGCTAATTGGAATAAGAAGAAAACTGCGCCGGAAAGTGATAAACTGTCCATGTCATAGCCTGAATATAAGAAATTCGAGAAACCAATCAGTGAGTTACCTTTACCAAAAATTAAACCAAAACCAACTGCCCAAAATATAATGGAACTGATACTAAATGTTAGTATGGTTTTCCCCGCTATATGTCCTGCATTTTTCATCCGGGTTGATCCTGTTTCTAAGAGGATGAAACCGCCGATCATTAAAATAACTAGTACTGCTCCTAACATGACCCAAAGACTATTCATTAAGAATGTAGTATCCATTTATATTCCCCCTTATTAATGATGTTAATTTTTATAACATCCTCTGTAGTTGTAACTTTACAATAAGTTGAAGGTGCTATCTATAATTGTGGGAGATTTTCTAACATGGTTTTTGAAAAAGGGGAAATAATCTCCCTATGATATGTAAAAATAAAGCCTCGTTTCTGTTATAAGAATCGAGGGCTTTGTACTCGTTAAGGAAATTATAAAATTTTCGCTTGTGGATAACTATTAAAAAACGGACTATCGACGTCCAGCTCCAGCGCCCAGCCCCTCGATGGACTACAGCCACTCAGGGAATGAAGGCAAAGAACGCCTTCTTTCCCTGAGCATCTTATGATTGTCGGGGCTGTTCAAGGCGCTTGCGCCTTTGTTCTTTTATCAATTTCTTCGGATTCCGAACTGGGCATTTAGCTGTCCTTGGATCATTTTGCGGCGTAAATCATCCTGATTTTGTTTCTTCTGTTCTCGTAGCAATTCCTTTCTAATTTCGTGTGTTTGAATTCCATCCTCAATTTTGTTGGCGATATCCATTAACAATTCGACATCCGTAAAGGAAAATTTTCGGCTTCCGCCTGCAGATCTTTCGGGGAATATCAGCTTTCTTTCTTCATAATATCGTATTTGTCTTTCGGAAAGTCCGGTTAAGTCTCTGACAATACCAATAGTAATAACCTTTTTATCTTTGTAAGACATATCTTTTCCCATTTTACTCGCTCACCACACCCCAATGTTAGCTATAGTTAGAATATTTTTAATATTATACGTTACATTTCCTCACATGAAAATGGATATTTGTATTTATATGTTTTATTTTTATGAATAAATTTTTTTTGGAGTAGAAGGATATTATTTTTTTGAGGGCATTGACTTCTTATAAAGAATCTCCAGTTCACTGATTGTAAGTGATTGAAGCTCGGCGGATGAATAAAGCATATCGGAACCTGCTAACTTTTTAATATAAAATTGCTTTAATCGTTCAAGGCCTCTTCGTAAGTGGGTTGTCAACGTCTTTCCCTCCTTTAGATACTAGGCGTTTTGTAATTTTCGTAAAAGTTCGTGTCCTTTAGAGCCCATAGTTTTCATAAGCTCTTCATATAATTCATCACGTAATTTATCTAATTGTAAGATTTGCATCGCTAATTTAATTTCATATCGTTGATTCATGTGAATTCTCCCCCTCGATTAGTTTATATTCAAAAATTAACTGATTTTTTTGCTCTTGTCAGTGAAGATGTTAGAAAGGTTAACAGGGTATTTTCTGGGGTGCCTGAATGTATTGAAAGGAATTCTTACGAATGAAAAGACTGTGTTAAATTTGGCTGTTGATTTCCGCTCCAGGCACTTCGCTTTCCGCGGGCTCCCCAGCCCCGTACTCCCGCAGGAGTCTTCGTGCCTTCCGCTCCAAACAACATGCTCAACAATCAACAATAACCCTTTTACACAGCCAATGAAAAAGAACCGGCCAAAGACCGGTTCTCATGATGCTTTAAAATTCTCCTTCAAAAGGTGTAAATGGAATGCGGAGGCGATTTTCGATTGCTCTAACCCGTTGATTGACGCGTTGGAGCCGTCTTTGCAATTGGGCTACATCCCGCTGGAGCTGATTAATTTCTCTTTCTTGACGCTCATTTTGCCTTTCAAGCTGATTAACTCGACGTTCAAGCTGCTGGGGCTGCCGATCTGGATCATATTGGTCAATCGGAGCATAGTGATTCATTTGATCAATTGGAGCATAAGAATGAAATGGTTCATTTGGACTGTAGGAAGGGTATTGTTCTACTGGAACATAGGTATGATACTCAGTTGGCATTTGTGGACCTTGATAATAACCGTAGGGATTCATTTAGGCATCTCTCCTTGTGTGATAGTACCCTATAGATTATGTAGTCGAATGCAGTGGGAAACGGCGTATGCCTATAAAGGAAATTTGATTCAGAAATATAGGGATAGTTCATTAAATTTATAAAAAACTTATATTCTTCAAAAAAATGGAAATCCATATTTTATTAAAAATTAGTATATTGCTATTGGGGAATTATAGAAAAGTATTTCGATTTTACTATTCCAGAACATAGGATACAGGAGTATTTAGTATAAAAACTTCTATAATAGATAGGTGATTTTAGTTTATTAATTTATTAATATAGTAAGAAAATAAAATATTGAATAAAAACACAAAACAAGTTATAATCACTTATAGTCTTAATATTATTAATCTTGTAAAATTAATATTATATAAAAATAATTAGGAGGTTCAAACATGAAAAAAATGAAGTTAGTTTCAACGCTCATGGTGGTTGGATTACTCTTGCTGCTATCAGCTTGTGGAACAAGTAAAACAGGGAACAGCGAGAAGAAAACACTTAGAGTTGTAACCGATGCTGCCTATGCACCATTTGAATACCAGGAAAAAGGCAAAGTCGTCGGTTTCGATGTTGATTTTGTTAACGCTGTTGCTGAGGAAGCAGGTTTCAATGTAAACATTGAACATGTTGGCTGGGATCCAATCTTTGTAGAAATCGAAAAGAAGACAGCAGATTTCGCTGTATCTGCGATTACCATCACTCCAGAACGTCAACAGAGCTATGACTTTACTGTTCCATATTTCCTATCAAAAAATGAAATCTTAGTGCCAAAGGGAAGTTCAATTAAGAGTGCGAAAGATTTAGAGGGCAAAAAGGTTGCGGTTCAAAATGGAACGACTGGACAGGAAGTAGTCGAAAAATTATTTGGGAAAAATAACCCTAATATTAAAAAGTTTAAAAATAACAATCTAGCCATCCTTGAATTGAAAAATGGCGGAGCTGACGCAGTTGTTGCGGATAACACAGTTATTGAAACATATGTTAAAAATAATCCAAAAGATAATTTCGAATTCATTGAAGACGATACTGCTTTTTCAAAGGAATTTTATGGTCTATTATTACCGAAGGACAGTAAGTTGAAGCCTGAACTTGATAAGGCAGTTAAGGCAGTAATTAACAATGGAACATATGCAAAAATCTATAAAAAGTGGTTTGGGGTTGAACCAGATACCCAAACATTAAAAGACCAACAATAGTACTCTATTGAAATTGCGTAACTTCTATCTAATAGGCAGTTACGCAATTTTTGGTTAATAAACAAACTGGACAACGAACAATCTAAGCGGGGGGATCATAATGGATTTTAGGTGGGATATCATCGTTGATTATGCACCTTTACTTTTAAAGGGTACATTGTTAACGATTGGTTTTTCAATTGCTAGTATTATATTTGGTACCATTCTTGGTTTATTTATTGGATTAGGAAAATTGATGAAAAATAAGCTCTATTCCATGCCGTTTAGATGGTACATTAACTTTTTCCGAGGCACACCATTAATGGTGCAAATTCTATTAATTCATTTTGCTGTTGTTCCCGCATTTCTCAGTACCACAAATGCAATTGTGGCAGCCATCCTAGCACTTTCTTTAAACTCGGCTGCATATGTGGCGGAAATATTCCGGGCTGGGATTCAGTCTATTGATAAGGGGCAAATGGAGGCAGCTCGTTCTCTTGGGATGACACATGGACAAGCTATGCGTTATGTTATCTTACCACAAGCCTTTAAACGGATGATTCCTCCGCTTGGGAATGAATTTATTGTTTTGATAAAGGATTCGTCATTGGCAGCATTGATTGCAGCCCCTGAGTTGATGTACTGGGGACAAGCTATGCAAGGGGAGTATATGCGTCCGTGGGAGCCATATCTTTCATCAGCGGCGATTTATCTAGTGTTAACCTTATCTTTAAACTTCCTATTAGGAAAACTTGAAAGGAGGTTCGCAACAGAATGATTCAGGTGAAAAATTTAAAGAAGTCGTTCGGGACGAATGAGGTCCTCAAAGATATTAATGTTACGGTTAAGCCAAAAGAGGTAGTAGTTGTGATTGGTCCTTCCGGTTCAGGAAAGTCGACGTTTCTTCGCTGCATCAACATGCTTGAATCAATTACGGGTGGACAAATCCTGATTGAGGGCGTTGATATTACCGATAAAAAAACAGATATCAATAAAATTCGGACCGAGGTTGGAATGGTGTTTCAACAATTTAATCTTTTCCCTCATAAGAAGGTTATTGATAATATTATGCTTGCACCGATGAAGGTAAGGAATATACCTGCAGATAAGGCGAGGGCTAAAGGGATGGAGCTGCTGCGTAAGGTCGGTCTTGAGGATAAAGCAGATGCCTATCCGGATTCTTTATCAGGTGGACAGAAGCAACGGGTGGCGATTGCCAGGGCGCTGGCGATGGAACCGAAGATAATGCTGTTTGATGAACCAACCTCTGCGCTTGACCCAGAGATGGTTGGTGAGGTATTAGAGGTAATGAAGGATCTTGCTAAAGAGGGCATGACGATGGTGGTCGTAACTCACGAAATGGGTTTTGCGAAAGAAGTGGGGGACCGGGTCATCTTTATGGACGGCGGATTAGTAGTAGAAGAAAAAGTTCCAACTGAGTTGTTCGATAATCCACAAGAGGAACGGACGAGGGCATTTTTGAGTAAAGTATTATAACTTTTTTATTGGGGGCCTAAGAGGCTCCTATTTATTTGGTCTTGTATCTGGTGGAATATGCCTGAGAAGCTCCAATTTTGGGTGGAACGGTCAAAATTAAAAATAATTTTGCCTATGCTGGTGCTACCTTTTAGTTTAACGGTCATAAAAAAATTATTATGCAAGATAGTGAGAATTTTTCAGCGAAACGATCACATTTCCAAAAAAATAAAAAGATGACTACTCATCATCTCTTCCATCTCTCAAGCTTATGAATATTTCTTGTAAACATCCCAGCAATGAATTTGGGCATTCCAAATTCAACAATCTTCTCTTTTACTCGTTGTTCCATTTCTTCCACCGTTATATTAGGAAGAGTAAATTCGCCATCCATAAAGCAGTGGCTGCAATATTTAGTGCTTTTGGTTTCATTTTTCTCCGTTCCGCCGCCTAACTCATCTTTTGCTAAAGGCATCCCACAGCTTTGACAGTTTTTATAAACTCCCAATTTCCACACCCCATTTCAATTCTCAAAATCAAACACTTCGGTAATTTTATCCGCTTTAATCCGGTTTTGACATAGTTTGAAAAGTTTTCTGAGGAAATCCTCCACCTCAGCTGGAGAGGATGGCAATTTTATATGAATAGTTGTAGACCCAAACATTTGCTTAAAATATGCCTTTCTTTGGCCGTTTTTTCCGTCTCGTTTAAAAGGTTTATAGGACCAAACCAGATGGGGCCCTTCCTCAAGTTCTTGTATTTGCCTTATTTCAGCACAGGTAGTGGATTTATCATGTGCATAAATAACTAAATAATAGTTGTCATTACGATGCCAATCTATAAATAAAAGATAATAGCCGCTGTCAGTTTCTGGCCGGATCACTTCATATGCGGCTAATACTTGCTTGCCATTCGTCCATTGATGGAACTTTGGCAGCATCCCGGCTTCAGTTTCTAGCTTTTTAATCTCAAATCTTATGGGATTAGCTCGTTTAATTTGTCCGATTAAAAAATCAGCTTGACCTTTTTCCAAATAAATATCCCCTTTAAGTATTTGTTACCATTATACGTTGACAGTCGTAAAAAAAGGAAGCTAGTCTATTTCTATTTTTAACTAAAGAAAAAGGTGCTATACTTTGTTTATTGATAATTCTGAAAAAGTGAGTAAAACAGGATGAATTTTTCAAAGAGGCTATCAGTTCAATCCTTGTTTAAAGAAGATGAACGCTATACACGCCCGAAAAGCTAAAGAAAAAGGAGCAGAGGCAGTTATGAACACTTCATAACCCCGAAAGATGTAAGCCAGAGGAGCTACGGCAGTTATGAACACTTCATAACCCCCGAAAGATGTAAGCCAGAGGAGCTACGGCAGTTATGAACACTTCATAACCCCCGAAAGATGTAAGCCAGAGGAGCTACGGCAGTTATGAACACTTCATAGCCCCCGAAAGATGTAAGCCAGAGGAGCTACGGCAGTTATGAATGCTTCATAAGCCCCGAACGATATAAGACAAATGAGCTACGGCAATTATGAATGTTTGATAGCCCCCGAACGATGAAAGACAAAGGAGTCACTGCGGTTATAAACACTTCATAACCCTCAAAAGACACAAGTAGGCTGCCCCTCCGGCAGTTATGGAAGAACTACGGGTTAGCAGAATGACAACAAATCCTCCGCTTACCCAAGCGTTTGTCTTCAAAATGAAATACAACTGACATCATTTTAAAAAATTCCTTTGTTAGAATCGATATAATTGGGACTTAAAATCCATACATACGTCGAATAGTATATGGAATAAATATGACTCTTTTCCATATGAATGACATAGAGTGTTTGCAATTGGAGGGAAAGAAATGACGTTAGAAGAGCAGCTAAAACAAAAGACGTATTATAAAATGTTCATCAATGAGCATGAAGACATTCACCCGATCCGCGTTCTTGGCGAAGCGTTTCAGGAGGAGGCAACAAAGGATCTCCCAAACCTATCATCCATACGCTTTGCCCAAGGGGAAGTGTATTTTCACCATAAAGACTATGAAGCGGCTATATTCAAATGGGAAAACATTACCGAAGAACTTGAACCATGGGCAAAGAAAAATACAGCTGATGCCTATTATGAATTAGGTTTGCTGTCGACTGCAGAGGATATTTACACTACTATCTCATCAGATAATGCAACATTAAACACTGAAGTCGCATTACAGCTATTTTCTCTGTATATCGAACGCGGCAAGAACGACGCAGCGGTTGCAACAATTAAAAGGACAATTGCGTCTAATCCGGAGTACCCGAACGTTACCGAAATCGCCAGGGCATTTTTTGAAGGACAGCAGGACTGGAATAATGCGGTTGATTTGGCAGTATCCGAGGCCATGCGCTCTGAGGATTTAAATTGGATTAACGTATTACTCACCTATGTCGACAAAGGTGTCACAAAGGGCCATGCGCCAAGCTATTTTACCCCTGCCTTAATTCGCTTGTTTCAACTTGATAAGAAAAAATTTGAACAACTCGTATCTTCACTATGGAAAAGCTACGAACACGAAGAATCTTATTTTACTTGGATGAGAGAAATCAACCAGTTATTATTACAACTTGACCTAGAAAGAGAAGATAATTGGCATGAGCTGTCAAGGCTTCATAAAAATTCTTATTTCAACTTGATTGAAGGCAGATATTTTATCAAAATGCTGCAAGAATTTATCCCAGACATGTTGACCAATTGGCTTCGCTTAGCGGATGAAAGAAATGTCGTGTTATCGTCTGCTGCTGTGCTTTCTTGGAACGAATTATTTCCTACTACTATCAGTTTATCCATTGTTTCCGAGGCGGAAAAGCTGATTAGTATAACTGAGACTGAAATGGATGAACTTGAGGAGAGCCTGTCATTATTTGACGCTATTATTGATTGGGCAGCAGCACATGATATGGGTGAGAATAACCGGTTTAAATGGCTTGTCGATCAATTGGTGGATTTTGACAGACAGCACTTGCTTATTACCGGGTTAACAGGAAGTGGTAAATCCACTTTTATTAATACTGTTCTTGGAGAAGACCTTCAGGACAGCCCAACTTCTTCTATCGTCATGTTTAAAGACGGGGAAGAAGAGGAAATAACTGAAATAACGGATCGAGAGATTACTAGATTAGATGGCTTTGCGGAATTTCAGGAACGGATGGACCGCCGACGTAATGCCTTAGAATCGATTATTGAATTTACAAGTCCAAACAGATTTTTGCAGGAAAATAAGGTGGCTTTTATTGATACCCCAGGTTTAAGGGGAAACCACAATGACCGCTATGAAGTATTGAAAAACCTGCAAGTCGCCGACGCTATCTTGTTTGTGCTCGATGGTAACGCTCCGTTTAGAGACAAAGAAAGAGGAATATTGGTACAGATTCAGGAATTAGCACCTGATATTCCGGTTCATTTTCTGCTTAGCAAAATGGATACGATTGCGGGTGAGCAGGAAGCGGTTAGAATATATCAAGAAACCGAGTCCTTGATTCATTCCATATTGCCGGATGCAAACGTCTTTGCCTTTTCATCGCAATATGAGAGAGTTCAGCAGTTAAAGGATATAAAAGAGTTTATTCAGTCGATAAAAAGTACTAGAAACCTAGAGGACAGGCGACTAGCTAAGCTGTTGTATTTTATCCGAACGATTATTGCAAACCTATTGCAAAAACGGATTGATGTGGAAGATCAACTGGTAGAATCAATCCGCTGGAATGAAGAAATGTACACCAAGTTAAATGGGGCCGTAAATCAGCTAAAGGATACAGAAGTACAAAAAACAAGAGCGATTACGAAATCCTACCGGACCATCAGGGAATCGATTCAAAAGGATATCGCCAAGACAGTTCCCTCTATGTTAAGAGAATGCTCTGCACTTATTAAAGAGGACAGCAACTTTAGTAATATTCATCTGGAATTGAATGAGGAAATGAATCGCAGATTACAAGAATACTTGGAACAAACGGTCATGCCTAAATTCTATTCTTCCTTACAGGATTGGATTGCCTATAGCAAAGAGGAGTTTGACCAGGCACAGGAATTTTTAAATGAGATGGGGGACGGCTTTAACCAAATGTATGGGGAGGAGCACCTCGCACTTGTTTGTGATTTCAAGGTGCTAGATGATTGGCTCCGCGATATAGATCGTATGACAAGCCGGTTCCAGCTTGAAAACGTGAATATCCTCCTCCGCCGGACGCCATCACAATTTTTACTGAAGAGTGCCGGAAAATTATTTGGGGCGATTTCGCAAAACAAAGCAATGCTTTATAATAAATACAAAGCATTCGTGGAAAATGAGGACTACGCTGAAACAATTGACGAAGTTAGTAAGCAATTTTTCCAGCCGTTTGAGCTGTTCGAAAAATCAATAGAGCGGGATGTAACTTTATTTATCAAAAGTCCGTTAAGGAATTTAACAGCTGCCGTAGAAGAAGCTAAGTTAGGAATTGAGTCAAACCAGGACCTGCTTAACAAAATGAATACCAATCCGGAAATGTTCCGTGATCCGTTGACACTTTTCGGGGTAAGACTCCGACAATTTGAATGGATGACTGTGGCTGGAAAAGGAATACAAACTGTATATTAATAAAAGAGTACCTAAGTGGTACTCCTTTTTTTTGGTGTTGGTAATTGAACTCTTTTTTTCTTCCAATTAAGGTTTTCCTAGAATAATATGGAACATAAGATATAGGAGAATTGAGTGGAGGAGAACATGAAAAAACATTCCGGTCGTCCTGTGCCGGAATACTTATTCATAATTTCTCTCTAATAACCTTTTACAAAATTAACTAGATTAATGTCTGGTACCTGTCCATTTAGATAGGTCTTTAAATTTGGAATAAGAATGTTTTCAACGACCCGTTTATTATAGTGCTCGGTTGCCCCAGAGGTGTGCGGGGTAATAATGACGTTGTCCATTTCCCATAGTGGACTTTCTGTACTTAGCGGTTCTGTTTCAAACACATCCAGACCGGCACCTGCAATCTTGCCTTCCTGTAAAGCAGAAATCAATTCCTCTTCAACCACGAGTTCACCACGGCCAATATTAATGAAAAAGGCAGACGGTTTCATTTGATTAAATTGCTGTACTCCAAATAAGTGATGGGTTTCTGGTGTATGCGGTAGGGTGACCACCACATAATCACATTTTGGCAGCACCTGGTCTAACTGTTCGGGTGTATACATTTCGTCGACATAGTCAGATGGTTTCCCTGAGTGCCTGACACCAAGTACCGTCATTCCAAATGCTTTAGCAATTTTAGCTGTTTCTTTCCCAATTTCACCAACGCCAATTACTCCGATCGTTTTTTCATGGATTTCGAGACTTAAGTGAGCATGGTCCCATGTTTTCGTTTGTTGATTTTTTACATAGGTATGAATTTTTCTTGTTAATCCAAGCATTAAGGCAAAAATAGTTTCAGAAATCGGATAAGCATGTACACCATTGGCGCTTGTTACGTTAATATTTTTTGATTGCAATCTCTCAAGGGGCAAAGAATCGACGCCGGCACTCCAGGTTTGCAGCCACTTCAGGTTTGACCCAGGGGTAAGGCAATAATCTGTTAATTCTTTTCGCCAGCCGGCAATGATTTCTGCATCCTGCGCATGTTCCTTCCAAACGGCTGGGTCTTTGTTGACGATTACATCCCATTCAGGGACGATGTCTTTAATTTTCCCTATGTATTCCTGTTTTAAGTTTTGTGTAATGACTATTTTCCGGTTGCCCATTTAACTCCCACCTTTTAGTTGATATAGACTAATCATATCGTATATATAATAAAATATTAATAGATTCTTTTTATTGGGGGTGTACAAATCAAATTTAGGCACTTTTGTTTGGCGCTGTCCAAAAGGTTACGGTGTAGTTTTTGTTTAGGAGGACAAGAATAGCTTGTATCAACAGGTTTATGTCCGCATGAAAGCGCCATGAGGACAGGAATAGCGGGTTGCCAACAGTCTTTTGTCCGCATGAAGGCTCCATGAGGACAAGAATAGCCTCTGGTAACAGCTTTTTGTCCACATGAAAGCTCGATGGGGACGGAATAGCTTGCGGTTACAGCTTTTTGTCTGCAAGAACAATCCAAAAAAAAGTGTACCGTATCGCGCTCTCATGCAGCCGCACAAAAACCTCATCTAGCATAAAACTTGTAATACGATGAATATGAGGGGGATGAATATATGCAAATAAAATCATGCAGGGCCATTGTAACAGGGGGCGCCTCGGGTCTTGGAGAGGCAACTGTTCGCCATATCATTAGAATGGGTGGAAAAGCCGTAATTCTCGACCAATCAGAGGATAATGGTGTGCGTCTACAGAATGAATTAGGAGAAGCTGCTTTATTTTTAAAAGCAGATGTGACCAAAGAAGTGGATATCCAAGAGACTGTTAATAAAGCTGCCGATTTTTTAGGTGAAATCAACACGGTAATAAACTGTGCAGGGATTGGGAGTGCTAATAAAGTACTAGGCAAGAAGGGAGTACATAATCTTGGGCTCTTTTCTAAGGTCATCCAAGTCAATTTAATAGGAACCTTTAATGTAATCCGTTTGGCAGCTGAGAAAATGGCAGGAAATAATGCGAATGAACAAAACGAGCGCGGCGTTATTATCAACACGGCTTCTGTGGCGGCCTTTGATGGACAAATCGGGCAGGCCGCCTATAGTGCCTCTAAAGGAGGGATTGTCGGCATGACCTTGCCGATTGCCAGAGAGTTAGCCCGTTACGGAATTCGTGTAATGACCATTGCACCGGGATTGTTCCACACACCGATGTTTGATACTCTCCCGGAAGATGCAAGGATTTCATTAGGGAAAATGGTGCCGTTTCCTCCACGACTAGGTTATCCGAGCGAATACGCACAGCTCGTTCAAAGCATTATCGAAAACCCTATGCTAAATGGTGAAACCATCAGGCTCGATGGAGCAATCAGGATGCAGCCTAATTAATATGATGGAAGGGACGACGAACAGCGATCCTTTTTTAGCGTTATGAATCCATTTCATTCGTGTCATAATGGAGGTAAATCGTTTGCAAGAATAGGAGAGGAACTAATGATAAAACAGTTTTGGATTAACCTGCCGGTAAAGAACATAAATCAATCAAAGGAATTTTATAGTAAACTTGGATTTTCAGTACACACTCGCGCTGACCAAACCGACCAAGCGCAACTAGTGATTGGAAATACGGATACATCGATTATGCTTTTTCCGGAATCAACTTTCAAACATTTTACCAGGCATGAAATTGCTGATACAAAGCAGGCTTCTGAAGTATTGCTTTCGTTTGATGCCGAGAGTCGGGAAGAAGTAGATAAAATAGCCGAATTAGCGGTAAATGCGGGAGGTACGTTATATGGCAAGCCTTCTGAGATTCAGGGCTGGATGTATGGATGCGGCTTTACTGATCTCGACGGTCATAGGTGGAATGTTCTATATATGGATATGGAAAGGATGCCGAAAAATTAGGCTTATAAAATTGGAGGGATTCCCCTTTAGGAGAATCCCTTACTAAAAAATCATCCTCCAAAGAACAAATCCAGTATATTCGAAGCGTTCGATGTTTTTTTATTATAAAACTCTGAATATCCGCAGTTCTTACAAAAAACAACTGTGAAAGTGTTGTGCTGAAGGTCAAACATTTTGGATAGTCCTGTTCCTGTCATTGCTACATCTTTCGTGCCAGTATCCCTGCTTCCGCATTTAATACATCCTTTTTCACTCATCGCAATCAACTCCAAATTAGATATCTCAAAATATTTACGATTGAAGTAAGAAAAAGTTGCTAACTAAATGTAAAAATATTCTAAATTGTCATGCTTTTTTGGTACAATAGAGATATGTGAGTGAAGCAATGATCCAAATATAATGATTGGTTTGGGAGTTTTTTACCAAAAAATGTAGAATTGTTCTTTGTTTTTGTTGAATTCCTGTTTTTATCGTAGAATTCCCCTTTATTTTTGTAGTAAAAAGCTTAGATTTGTAGAATAACCGTAGGAGAATACATTCAAAATCCTCTTAATCTAAAAACCACATCAGAAGAGTAAGCGCTTACAATACTTGAAAGTGAGGTTATTAGAATGAAACATCCATACTTAAACGAAGATCACGAAATTTTTCGTCAGTCATTTAGAAAGTTTTTAGAAAAAGAAGCATATCCCTTCTATGAACAGTGGGAAGAAAATCGTATGATTCCTCGGTCATTCTGGAAAAAGATGGGAAATCAAGGCTTTCTGTGTCCGGATATTGACGGGAAGTATGGCGGCAGCGAAGTCGACTGGGGATTTGCCGTAGTCATCAATGAGGAGCTTGAACGAGTAGGATCAGGTTTAGTAGGCATCGGGCTCCATAATGATATTGTCATTCCGTATATAACCTCTTACGGAACGGATGAACAAAAGCAGCGCTGGCTGCCGAGGTGTGTAACAGGCGATATTATTACAGCAATCGCTATGACCGAACCCGGAACTGGCTCAGATTTAGCCAACATAAAAACTACAGCCAATCTGGACGGTGACTATTATATCGTCAATGGTCAAAAGACCTTTATCACAAACGGAATCCAATCTGATTTAATTGTTGTTGCAGTCAAAACAGACACTCAAGCAGTTCCCAAACATAAAGGCGTAAGTCTCCTCGTGATTGAGCGGGATACACCGGGGTTTTCTCGAGGGAGAAAACTGAACAAAGTCGGTCTGCATTCACAGGATACAGCTGAATTAATTTTTGAAGAATGCCGTGTCCCAAAAAATAACCTGCTGGGAGAGGAGGGAAAAGGCTTTCTCTATTTGATGGAAAAACTCCAACAGGAACGCCTTCTGGTCGCGATTGGGGCGCAAACGGCCTCAGAAGTGATGCTCAAGAAGACTATGGATTATGTAAAAAGCAGGGAGGCCTTTGGAAAACCAGTTAGCCGGTTTCAAAACACTCAGTTTAAGATTGTCGAACTGGCAACAGAAATTGAAATGGGCAGAGCCTTTTTAGATCAGTTAATCGCAGAACACATTGAAGGGAAGAATGTGGTAACGAAGGTGTCGATGGCCAAATGGAAACTGACGGAAATAGCTAAACGGGTCGCTTCCGAATGCATGCAGCTCCACGGAGGTTATGGCTATATGGAAGAATACGAGATTGCCAGGCGATTCCGCGACATCCAAGTTTCAAGCATTTACGCCGGAACAAACGAAATCATGAAAACGATTATTGCAAAAAATCTAGGATTATAGGGGGAAATAATCATGCGTGAAGTTGTCATTGTAGAAGGCGTTCGTACACCAGTAGGAAGAAAAAATGGAGTATTAAAGGATATCAGGCCGGATGACCTGGCAGGTTTAACCCTTAAAGAGCTCATTAACAGGGCCGGAATCAATCCAGCAATCATTGATGATGTTATTTTAGGATGCGTGACTCAGTCGGGAGAGCAGGCTGGTGATATTGCACGGGTTGCTGCATTAATTGCTGGGTTCCCAGTCGAAGTTCCAGGAACAACAATTGACCGCCAATGCGGCTCCAGCCAGCAAGCCGTTCACTTTGCGGCACAAGCGATCCTCTCCGGCGACATGGATGTGGTCATCGCTGGCGGTGTTGAAAGTATGTCCCGTGTTCTAATGGGATCCAATTACAAGGGTGCGGCAGAGCCATTTAGCCCGACGTTACGGTCAAAGTATGAAATGATACACCAGGGTCTATCGGCTGAGAGGATTGCTGAAAAATATGGGTTTACCCGCGCTGAACTTGACCAATTCTCACTGGAGAGCCACCAGAAGGCCCTTAAGGCACAAGAAGAAGGATATTTTTCTAGAGAGATTTTTCCAATTGAAGTGACCCTTCATGATGGAACAACGGCTGTTATTAAGGCTGATTCTGGTCCAAGAAAAGGGACTTCTCTTGAAGCATTAGCAGGTCTCCGTCCAGCGTTTAAAGAAGATGGGGTCATTCATGCCGGAAATTCCAGCCAAATTAGTGACGGTGCGGCCGCCTTATTACTGATGTCACGGGAAAAAGTAGAAGAACTCGGTTTGAAACCTCGTTTTCGAGTCCACACACGTGTGGTCGTTGGATCAGACCCAACTCTAATGCTGACAGGACCAATCCCGGCGACACAAAAGGTGCTTGTAAAATCAGGCCTTTCGATTTTTGATATAGATGTATTTGAAGTCAATGAAGCCTTTGCTCCAGTTACGCTGGCATGGCTAAAGGAGACAGGTGCCGACCCTAGGAAGCTGAATCCGAACGGAGGTGCGATTGCCCTAGGCCATCCATTAGGCGGCAGTGGTGCACGTTTAATGGTTACGATGATGCATGAGCTTGAACGGACAGGTGGACGATATGGATTGCAAACCATGTGTGAAGGTCATGGAATGGCGAATGCGACTATTATTGAACGGTTGCAATGTTAAAAAACAATTCGCTGATAAACTGAAAAAATCGCTGATAACCAACATCCTAATCCTTATGAATAAATAAGGGCAGTCCCGGCTGCCCTTAAGTTTAAATAATTGGAGGCGGCCTAATGAGTACGACGATTGGTAAAATCTTTGATTTAACAGTGAAAAAGTTCCCGAACAAACCGGCCATTTACGATGTCAGAAAAAATGTCCGTTACACCTATCGGGAGTGGAGCGAACAAGTAAACCGGCTAGCCAATGCCCTACTCAAAGAAGGGGTAAAAAAAGGAGACCGCGTATCTACCTTCATGTTTAATACCGAAGAATTAGGTACAGCACTGTTTGCCTGCGCCAAAATTGGAGCGGTATTTAATCCAATTAATTTCCGTTTAACGCAGGAGGAGGTTGCTTTTATTCTCTCAGATGCTACCCCGAAAGTGGTACTTTTTGAAAGGGCACTGGAACCTGTAATGGAGGCCATCGCAGGTCGTTTTGATAAAACTGCCTTTTGGTTTATCGATGAAAATAAGCCTGACTATGCCGCATCGTATCAAGAAAAACTGGCAGAAGTTTCTACAGAGGATAAAAAAATAGAGGTAAAAGAATCTGACATCTATGCATTTATCTATACAAGCGGAACAACCGGAAGACCAAAAGGTGTGATGCATACACACCGCAATATGGTGGACCAAAGTGTATTGTGTATCGCCGCAGAAAAGCTTGAAGTAAACGATGTCGGTCTGGTTACCGCACCGATGTTTCATTGTGCTGAACTCCATTGTGCCTTTCTCCCAAGGGTCCATGTCGGGGCGAGTAATGTCATTTTGCATCAATTTAATCCAAAAGCTATTCTTCAATTATTAGAACAAGAAAAAATTACGAAACTATTTGCTGCTCCAACGATGTGGAATATGCTCCTTCAAGAGAATTTAACTCAATATAATCTCTCTAGTTTGAAGCTTGGGCTTTATGGTGCTGCACCCATGGCTCCATCCCTTGTTAATAAGCTGCATGACCGCTTAGGTATCTCCCTGATCCAGGCTTATGGAATGACGGAAATGGGACCCGCCATTACCTTTTTATCCGAGTATGATCAGCTTCGGAAGGCAGGATCTGCCGGGCAAGCTGCTCTTAGTCATGATATTCGAATTGTCCGTACGAGGGAGGATGGCCCCTCAGATCCGGATGATATCGTTCCAGTGGGAGAAACGGGTGAGATTATTGTACAGGGGCCATGTATGATGCTGGGATATTTTAACCGTGTAGATGCGACTGAAAAAGCTATGTACAAAGGGTGGTACCACACTGGCGATATCGGCTACATGGATGAAGAAGGATACCTTTATGTCAATGACCGTGTCGATGACATGATTATTAGCGGTGGAGAAAATATTTATCCGAGGGAAGTAGAAGATCTTTTACATGCTCACCCTAGTGTCCTTGATGTGGCAGTTGTTGGTCAGCCAGATGACCGATGGGGAGAAACGGTTACCGCTTTTATTGTAAAAAAGAATCCCGTTATTACGGAACAAGAGCTGGATGATTATTGTAAAAACAGCGATCAGCTGGCCAACTATAAACGCCCGCGTAAATATGTTTTCTGTGAATCACTCCCACGGAATGCGAGCGGGAAAATTCAAAAGTTCGTTTTGCGAAAACAATTGGAGGAGCTTCTTTCCCCCGACTCCAGCAAATAGAAAGGGTTTTGTCTATGTTAAAAGGAATAAAGGTAATTGATTTTACTAACTATCTTCCGGGACCATTTGCAACACTCAGACTAGCGGAATTAGGGGCAGAAATCATCAAAGTAGAGTCACCGGAAGGAGATCCGGCCCGGAACACAGGCGTATTAAAGGACAATACTGGCCTTGTTTTTCTAGCGAATAATAGACAAAAGAAGAGTATAGCACTAAATCTGAGGGAAAAAGCTGGCTTGGAGACCGCACTAAGCTTGATCTCCCATGCCGATGTTGTGATTGAAAGTTTCAGACCTGGGGTAATGGGGAAACTAGGTTTGGGATATGAGGCGGTTCAACAGGTGAGGCCTGATATTATTTATTGTTCTATTTCTGGATACGGTCAAACAGGACCGTTAAGTAAGCTCGGAAACCATGACATTAATTATATGGCTCTAAGCGGGGTCCTTGCCCAGCTTAAAGATCAACAGGGAAGACCCATCCATCCCTCGATCACTCTTGCCGATTATTTGGGCGGGTTTGCCGCCAATGAGCGGATTTTAGCAGGGCTTGTTTCAAGACTGTTGACAGGAAAGGGAAGCTATCATTCTATTTCCATTACTGATCAACTGGTATCACTATTGGGAAATCATGTCTTGGTAGAAAAAGAAACAGGTGAAGGAAGCGGTATAAACGTTTTGAACGGCAGTATTATTTCGTATGCGATTTACGAAACGAAGGATCAGCGTTACATGAGCTTAGGGACGTTAGAGCCCAAATTTTGGAAGAGTTTTTGCCAAGCACTTGGACGCGAGGATTGGATAGGAGCTCATTTTTCCAGAACAGAAGCATCTAACCCAGTCTATCAGGAGCTCATCAACCTTTTTAAAACTAAGACCTTTTTCGAATGGATCGAATTTGCTCAGGCAGTAGATTGTTGTATGGCACCAGTCCTCGAGGTGGGGGAACTGAGCGAAAATCCGTATTTTAAAGAAAAAGAACTTATTTTTGCATCGTCCTGGGGAGATTATCAGGTTAAAATGCACAGTGATTTAGAGCTCCCGGTGATTGCTCCTCCTCCTAAAAAAGGTGAGCATAAAGCAGAAGTTTTAAATAGTATCTTCATATAAACAAGAGAAAGGCTATCGGAGGGAGCGATAGTCTTTCTTTTTATGGTTAAGAATACTCTCGGATTAAAAAAGGTTGCTCTCGGATAAGCGGAAAGTACTCTAGGCATAAGAATTTTCTCTCTCAGTTTTTTTAATTAATAGAACAGTAGCAGCTCCAAAAGCAGTATAATATAGACAGTTCCTAAAATTGAAAGGAGATACCATTTTGTTTGAACAAGCACTTTCCCTACTAAAAACACACTTCGGTTACAGTTCCTTTCGAAACGGGCAGGAGCAGGCAATCCGGTCGGTACTAACAGGTCAGAATACCATTTGTGTCATGCCGACAGGCGGCGGTAAATCGATTTGCTATCAAATTCCAGCCCTCGTCCTTTCAGGTACTACAATCGTTATTTCCCCATTGATTTCCTTAATGAAGGATCAAGTCGATACCCTCATCCAAGCAGGAATCCCTGCCACATTTATTAATAGCTCGTTAAATTTTTCAGAAGCTAATAGGAGATTAAACGAAGCGAAAGCAGGGAAATACAAGCTATTGTACATAGCGCCGGAAAGATTAGAGTCCTATGATTTTCTCGAGGACTTAAGGCAGATGGACATATCATTAGTTGCAGTGGATGAAGCTCACTGTATCTCTCAATGGGGACACGACTTCCGCCCAAGCTACCGTCATATCCAGCAGATGGTTAATAACCTGCCGCAAAAACCAGTTGTACTCGCCCTTACAGCAACCGCGACACCAAGGGTTCGGGAAGATATTTGTTATTCTCTCGAAATTGATCAAGCGAATACAATTATCACCGGATTTGAACGTGTAAACTTATCTTTTTCTGTTATTAAGGGGCAGGACCGTCTTAAGTTTCTCCTTGATTATCTGAAAAAGAATCAACAAGAAGCCGGGATTATTTATGCGGCTACAAGGAAAAATGTTGATCAGCTATATGAAAGACTGCGTAAGGAACAAATCAATGCCGCCCGCTATCATGCCGGAATGGGGGATGCGGACCGGGCTCGAGAACAGGAACGATTTTTAGAGGATAAAGCTTCTGTGATGGTTGCCACCTCCGCATTTGGGATGGGTATTGATAAATCCAATATCCGCTATGTCGTTCATTTTCAGATGCCCAAAAATATGGAGAGCTATTATCAGGAAGCAGGACGTGCAGGCCGGGATGGGTTAGATAGTGAATGTATTTTGCTTTATTCTCCTCAGGATGTTCAAGTTCAGCGTTTTCTTATCGATCAATCGAGTGATCGCGGCAGGATAACGCAAGAGTTAGAAAAGCTGCAGCAAATGGCGGATTACTGCCACACGGAAAACTGTCTTCAGGAATTTATTTTAAGATATTTTGGTGAAACAGAAACAGAAAGCTGTGGGAGATGTGGTAACTGCTTAGATTCAAGAAGCATGGTGGATGTAACAAAAGAGGCACAAATGGTGATGTCTTGTGTGATTCGAATGGGCCAGCGCTTTGGGAAAAATCTAACTGCCCAAGTGCTAACGGGATCAAAAAACAAAAAAGTCTCAGAGATGGGCTTTGATAAGCTGACCACTTATGGAATCATGAAGAATCAGGGTGCAAGAGAAGTAGGAGAATTTATTGAATTCCTAATCTCACAAGAGTTAATTGCGATTGAGCAAGGGCAATTTCCTACCATCTTTGTCGCGCCAAAAGGCAAGGAGGTCCTCCTAGGCAAGCAGCATGTCTATCGAAGAGAAGCGGTACAGGTTAAACAAGTGTCGAAAAATGATCCATTATTCGAAAGCCTGAGAGAAGTGCGCAAACAAATTGCCGAATCGGAAAATGTCCCGCCATTTGTGATTTTCTCGGATGCCGCGCTTAAAGATATGTGTGCCAAACAGCCGAAAACGAGTGAGGAATTTTTACAAGTGAGCGGAGTTGGAGAGCACAAGCTGCAAAAATATGGACTGGAGTTTATTCAGGCTATACGTGTGTTTCTTGAGGAGAATCCAGAATATCAAAGTGAAGAAGTACCAGCATCCAATACACCGAAAAAAACGACCAAAAAGGCTGTTCGTGACTCACATTTAGAAACGTATACCTTATATAAAGAGAACTTCTCTCTAAATGAAATTGCTGAAAAGAGGGCATTATCTCTGAAAACAGTTGAGGAACATATCATTCAGTGCGCACAGCAGGGGCTGGAGATTAACTTTACCGCACTTATTCCCGAGGAGTATCTGCCATTACTAGAGCAGGCGGTAGCAGAAGCAGGAAGGAGCCGCTTAAAACCGATTAAGGAACTATTGCCTGAAGAAGTCAGCTACTTTATGATCAAGGCATATCTTTATTTTTTAAGTAAATAATCAAGGCCATATTGTAATAAAGGAAAGCTATTAAAATTGGGTTAAGTTTAAGGTTACGAGTGGTTTATAACCTCTGATCAGCAGTGATAGGAGTGCTACGGCAGTTGTGAGTGGTTTATAACCTCTGAAAAGCAAAAGATGGAGGTACTACGACAGATAAGAAAGGCTCATAACCGCTGAAAAGTAAGAGATGAAGGTGCTACGACAGATAAGAGAGGTTCATAACTGCTTAAAAGTAAGAAATAAAGGCACTACGACAGTTATGAAGATTCATAACTGTCGTAGTGCAAGAGATGGAAATACTACGGGAGTTAAGAGCATTTCATAACCCTTAAAAAGCCATTATATAAGAGCTTCGACAGTTATAATCGTTTTTATAGCCCTAGAGCAACCCAAAATGGAGGAATCCTTGGAGTTAGGAGAAACCTCGCCATCTCTTGCGGCGAGGTTTTCATCTTTTAATATTGTCGAAATGCAGATGTTTTTGTTGATATTTCCCTGGAAATTTGTCGATAAACCGGAACCATCATTTAATGCCCCTGCTCCTTATCATACTCAGCTAAAAATGGCTTATTTGCATAGTAGTACATCATCGCCATAAACACAGCACCGCCAATTAAATTACCAATCGTGACCGGAACTAAATTATGTACGACCCCTGCCCAAGAAATTGTGCCTGGATGATTTAATACCAAAGCAATAGCGAACGTACACATATTAGCAATACTGTGCTCATATCCAGAAATAAAGAAACAGAATACAAACAACATCATTGCAAACATTTTTGGACCATCTCCTTTTAATCCCATTGGAAGGAAAAAGGCCATACATACGAGCCAGTTACAAAGAATCGCTCTAAAAAATAATTGAGTTGTCGGAACTTGCATTTTTACTTCCACAACATGAAGTAAAAAGCCGTTCACAGATGAATCTGCATAAAGTCCAGTAGTAAAAATAATAAAGGCAAACACGGCAGCTCCCAAGATATTACCAAAGTAACTACAAATCCATAGTTTGATGACATCGACCCAAGCCATTTTCTTACGGAGTGCTGCATAGGTGTAATAAAATGTATTGCCCGTAAATAAATCACCGCCTCCATATGCTATTAAAATAATAGCTGCTCCAAAGGTAAGAGCTGCCATTGGATAGGCAAACGGGGAATCTTTTAGATAGAAAAAGTTCCCTGTCTTAAAGGCAACAATAACGCCAAAGCCGATAAACATACTCGCAAGCATTGCCCGTAATAGGTAGCGAAGGATGCTTTGACGGAATATTTTAACCTTTTTTAAAGCGAGCTTTTCCGCTTCACTTAAAGGCTGCATTTCCATGTAAATTACCACCATTCTAACGTTTAATATTATCTGTATATTGTAAACGAAAGGGGTCAGGATATGTATATTTTTGGCGAATTTTCCTTGAATAGACACAATTACTGTAACATAAAATTTGTTAACACTTAAAACAACCCATTATTCTAGAAATCAGCTATAATAAAAAGGTTTTGAAGATTGATTTTTAAGGAGTTCAAATGTTGACTAGAAAACAAATCACCCCAAAATATGATCCATGGGAAGCTTATTTAGACATTGAGGAGTATGGGAAGCCGCTGCTTTCGAATATTGAATTCACCACGACAACCCTATGTAATATGCGCTGTGAACACTGTGCAGTTGGCTATACATTACAGCCAAAAGACCCAGACGCACTGCCGCTTGATCTGTTATTAAAAAGATTGGATGAAATTCCGTCATTGCGTTCATTAAGTATTACTGGCGGAGAACCGATGCTCTCCTTATCCTCGGTAAAAAATTATGTTGTACCAGTATTAAAGTACGCTCATGAGCGTGGTGTCCGAACACAAATTAATTCCAACTTAACCCTTGAATTAGGACGTTATGAGCTCATTGTCCCTTATTTAGATGTTTTACATATTTCGCATAACTGGGGCACAGTGGATGATTTTGCCCAGGGCGGTTTTGCAAGGATGGAGAGAAAGCCCGATTTCAAACAACGAGAAGCCTATTTTACGAGAATGATAGAAAACAGCCGTGAACTTGTGAAAGCGGGAATCATGGTATCCGCAGAAACCATGTTAAACAAGCGGACTCTTCCGCACTTAGAGAAAATTCACCGGCAAATTGTTGAAGAGATGTTATGTCAACGGCATGAGGTCCATCCTATGTATCCAAGTGATTTTGCCAGCAGCCTTGAAACTCTTTCATTAGGGGAGATTAGGGAGGCTATTCATCATTTATTAGATGTTCGGGATGAAAATGTCTGGATGCTGTTTGGGACACTGCCATTTTATGCGTGCAGTAAGAAAGAAGAGGACCTAGCGCTTCTAAAAAGACTTTATGACAGTAAGAATGTCACCGTAAGAAACGATCCAGATGGCCGTTCTCGATTAAATGTGAACATTTTTACTGGAGACATCATAGTTACGGATTTCGGTGATACACCACCACTTGGAAATATTCAAACAGACGATTTAATATCGGCCTATGACAGTTGGCAATCCTCTAACATTGCAAAAGAATTAAGTTGTCATTGTCCGGCTGTGTCCTGTCTAGGACCTAATATCTTAGTAAAGAATAGTTATTATCAAGATATGGATTTTGCTACACAGAAAGCAACTATAATAAAGTAATAGGAAAAAATAGTGTTAGGAAGGCTAAAAAAGGGAGGTATGGTCCTTTTTTTGGCCTTCCCTATTTTATAGCATTAGGTTAACCAGTCTTCTGGTTGACCTTTTCTATTGTTATGGTTTAACGGCTACAGCTGGCTTCTTAAAAAATCTCACATTCTACTATGTAAAGGATGATAAAATCAAGACTAAGAAAGTGATTTAGGATGGAGAGTGGCACAGACATGAAGATATTAACAGTTGAAAACTTAGTTCGAAAATTTTCTTTGAAAATATTGGCTGGAGAAAATCAATTACAACAAACCATTACACAATCCCGATCTCATCGTCCGGGTTTAGAATTCGTGGGACACTTTGATTTTTTTCCAACTGAACGTGTTCAAATACTAGGAAGAAAGGAAATTACTTATTTACATAAGTTAAGCATTGAGGAGCGTAAGATACGAATAGGTAATATCGTTAAATACCATCCTCCATGCTTTATCGTTACAGCAGGACAGGAAGGTCTAACGTATTTAACACAGTATTGTCTTGAAGAGGGAATCCCGTTGTTATGTACGTTAGAGCCTCAAACGACTTCTGAATTTATTATGAAGCTTGATGCATATATGGTAAAAAAATTAGCGCCAGAAATCGCCGTCCACGGGGTATGTATTAATGTATATGGAATGGGCATTTTACTTCGGGGAAAATCAGGTATCGGCAAAAGTGAAATTGCACACACAATGATTGGCAGAGGTCATAGGCTTGTGGCTGATGATATTGTTGTATTAAAAAAGCTTAGTCCACGAACCATTCTTGCCACACATGATGGGAAAACGAAGGAATTTCTTGCCTTGCGAAGTGTGGGACTATTGAATGTGGTCCGCCTATATGGGAGAAAAGCTTTTCAGGATGAGACGAGAATCGCACTCGATATTGAATTGACCAAATGGCAAAAAGATTCCCTCCATAATGAATTGGATCACGAATCTAGATTTACGGAATATATGGACGTTCGAATCCCTCATATTGAAATTCAGCTGCAACCTGGCCGTGATGTTGCGGGGTTGATTGAAGCCGCGGCTAATAACTGGCTTTTGAAGCAGGAAGGATACAGTGCTGCAGAAGAGTTTATGAGACGGCTGGAATCTGATGTAAGCTTGTAAAAACAAATACATCTCAGCCATCATTGGATCGGACCCTAAAACAGGTGAAATGCCAGAAAGAGTCGAAGACGAAGTGGCCAATCTTTTTCATTACTGAGAGAGATCATGGAGCTTGCCGGAGGAACGACCGATGATATTGCATATTTAAGTGTTTCATCAACGGACCGTGAATATGATCGCCCTGCAAGACATACCAGTGTTAAAAATCTAAGGGAAGGCCTTAGAGTACAAATTGAAATGACCGCTGTCTTGTAACAAAAAAATACTTATTGAAGTAAGGCTACTTTTTATAGATACAAGTCAATAAGTTTCTTAAAATTACTTAAAATAAAAATATCTTTAAGAGACATTAATTCTGTCTCTTTTTTTTGCAGTTTGGAACAATAAAAGGATGAGGAGGGAAGTTAATGGACCATATTGAAGCATTTTTACGAAGCAAGAATTGGCTTGATACCGATTTAGACTCAAGGTATATCAACGTCAACCACCCCTATGCTATCCTTGTTTCGGAGGATGAGGGACAAGTTACTCTGAGAGGGAATTCTGGCATAGACAATGGCCAGAATGGTGAAGAGATTTTTACTTTCACCTCTTTGAATGAGCTCCAGGAATGGTTTGAAGACAATATTGGAGAGTAGAGACGGGACATTTGCACCCGTCTCTTTTCTTAATCGGAAGGGCCTCTTAAATTATTTTGTTGTGGAAAATGAAAAAAATATTTTGTTTAGCAAGTAAACAAAATATTTTTTCAAAATAAATGTTGAAATAAAAAATTTTTTTTCGTATAATCATTTTTGTTGGAAGTGCTTTCATGGTAATTCTACAAAAATCGATTAAAACTTAGAGGGGTGGCAATCAAATGAATGCCTATTTATTATTCATAACACTTGTTTCAATTGTTATTGTTATTTTGGGAGTTTCATTGTTTAAGTGGCATGCGTTTATTAGTTTAACAGTAGCAGGATTATTCTTGGCGATTATGTCAGGATTAGGATTAGATAAAATTGTTGCCGCTTATGAAACAGGAGTCGGCGGTACATTAGGGCACTTAGTCGGTATCTTGGCTTTGGGAACAATTCTAGGAAAAATGTTGTCTGAATCTGGAGCAGGTTTACAAATAGCTAATTTCTTCATAAAAGTATTTGGTGAGAAGAAACTGCCTTGGGCCATGTTTCTTTCAGGGTTCGTCATTGGGATCCCGGTCTTCTTTGAAGTCGGAATTTTAATTTTATTACCGCTTGTTATTTCAATTCAAAAAGCATCTAAGCAAAATATCTTATTAATTGGATTACCGGCGATTGCAGGTTTATCGATTGTACACGGACTTGTCCCTCCGCACCCTGGTGCAATTGCGGCTATAGGGCTTTATGGGGCAAACCTTGGTAAGGTATTACTTTACTCATTAATCATTGCGATTCCGGCGGGAATCATCGGCGGACCATTATTTGCTAAATTTATCAACAAGCGTGTCGTACCGGTTGGTGAACCAGAATTAGTACGTGTTGATGACAATAAAGACAAAAAGTCATTACCAAGTGTAGGTGTATCTTTCCTTACTATCTTAATGCCAGTTATCTTAATGGTTTTAGGAACAGCCGCACCGTATTTACCTGTACCAGCTGGTTTTGAGAAGTTCTTAGTATTTATCGGTAGTCCAATCATTGCGTTATTGATTTCATGTTTCTTTGCCTTTTATTTCTTAGGCTTCCGTCAGGGAATCGATAAAAACACAATTAAGAATTTCACAGAGGAATGTATTTTACCAGTTGGTTCTATTCTATTAATAATCGGTGCCGGCGGTGGATTTAAACAGATCCTTATTGAAAGCGGAGTAGCGAAGGTTATTGCGTCTATGTCTGAAGGAATGTCATTATCTCCACTTGTATTAGCCTTCTTAATTGCCGGTTTAATTCGAATTGCAACTGGTTCGGCAACGGTATCTTTAACAACTGCTGCTGGAATTGTGGCACCAATCGTAGCTAATATGTCAGGTGTTAATTTAGAATTACTTGTTATCGCCACAGGAGCAGGTTCGTTAATGTTTTCTCATGTTAACGATGCAGGTTTCTGGATGGTGAAAGAATATTTGGGTCTTTCCATTCAAGAAACATTTAAAACGTGGACTGTACTGGAAACGATTTTATCCTTCATTGCATTTGCAGGTGCACTTATTCTTAATATTTTTGTATAAAAATAGGAGGATGGCCTTATTAGGTCATCCTCTCTCTATATCTATATTTATATTCTTGTATCAGAAATCGCTTCTCTTACTTTTCCAAGTGAGTGTTTTGCTTTTTCTTTATTGAGGACCATTATATTTACATAAAGTGCGTCTATAAGACTTAATTGAGCAATCCTGGATGAGAGGGCCTCCGAACGGTATTCTGTTTCTTCAGAACTCGTATATAGAGCTACATCAGAATACTGACAAATGGGCGATTTTGGATAACTAGTAATGCCGATCGTTTTTGCCCCATTTTTTTTAGCGGTCTTTAATATATTTAGGGTGTCTTTATTTGTCCCTGAGTGGGAGATCACTACTGCAACATCATTTTCTCTTAATTGAGATGCCGACATGAGTTGAAAATGGGTATCTATAAATGCAAACGCTTTAATTCCTGTGCGTACAAATTTATGAAAAGCGTCCATTGCTACTACATTTGATCCGCCAGTACCATAAAATTCAACCCGGGTGGCCTTCATTAGCAGACTAACAGCATTTTGAATGGAATCGCTGTCAAGGATCTGTAAGGTGTTTTCTAATGTTCTAATATTTGAATGAAAAATCTTATCAGCTACTGTTTTTTCATTATCGTTTTCATTGATCTCCTCATGAATCTGCTGTATGGGTTCGATAATTTCGGAAGCAAGAGCGATTTTCATTGCTTGATAACCTTTAAAACCTATCCGCTTGCAAAAGCGAAATACCGTCGCATCCGCCACTTGCAAATCTTCGGCGACTTCATTAATTGTATTATGGATAATTTTTTCAGGATTTTTTAAAATATAATCTGCAACTTTTTTTTCTTTTTCACTTAGACGTGCGTAATAAGAGCGAATCTTTCCCAAACAGTTTTGTGCCATAAAGTGATGTCCTCTCTATAAAAAATCATATCTTAAGTATAGCATGAAATTATCTGAAAAAATATTTTTTCACGTATAATTTGATTTAGGAAATAAATTTTCATATAATAAAATTATCAAGAAAAAATTATTTCGGAGGTTTTTCCAAATGCAGATCGGTTTAATAGGACTAGGAAAAATGGGGTATAATCTTGCACTAAATATGATGGAAAATAAACATAATGTAGTTGCATTTGATGTAAATAAGGAAGCTGTTAAAAAAATCAGCGGAGAGGGAGCAGTTGGGGCTGAGTCTATTTCGGCTCTGGTAAAAAAACTTTCCACTCCTAGAATCGTTTGGGTGATGGTTCCATCAGGTTCAATCACTGAACAAGTGGTGGAGGAGCTAAAGGACGAGCTGGTCGAAGGGGATATCGTAATTGATGGAGGGAATTCTCACTATAAAGATTCCATTCAGAGAGGCAAGGAACTTGCAGAAAAAGGCATACATTTCTTCGATGCAGGTACGAGCGGCGGTATGGCTGGAGCAAGGGAAGGAGCCTGCATGATGGTTGGCGGAGATAGGGAGGTCTTCAGCGTGATTGAACCAGTTTTCCGTGATATTAATGTAGAAAATGGTTACTTGTATGCCGGCAAGATCGGCAGCGGCCATTTCTTAAAGATGATTCATAATGGAATTGAGTATGGAATGATGCAGGCAATTGCGGAAGGGTTTGAAGTTTTGGAAAAAAGTGATTTTGATTTTGATTATGAAAAGGTTGCGCGGGTTTGGAATAATGGTTCCGTTATCCGCTCATGGCTGATGGAACTAACGGAAAACGCATTTTCTAAAGATCCTAAACTTGATTCTATTAAAGGAATCATGCATTCTTCAGGAGAAGGTAAATGGACAATTGAAACTGCTCTTGAACTTCAAACAGCAATGCCTGTTACTGCTTTGTCACTGATGATGAGATATCGTTCACTCGATGAAGATACCTTTACAGGTAAAGTTGTTGCTGCTTTAAGAAATGAATTTGGTGGACATGCAGTAGAGAAAAAATAATCATAAGTTAGTAAAAAAGCATCCGTACATTTCAGCCGGATGCTTTCTTTTATTTGAGTTGTTATTTTACCCACTTCTCTTGGAAACTTGTAATAGGGCCATATTCATTTTCTAAAACCCGTGAGACACGGATATAGATAGGTGTTAAGTCATTATAAATTTCTACATTACTTTCGATTGGCTGATGGGCATGGGTTGAACCAACTAGTTCAGACATAATTGAAAAATCCTCAATTTCCCCAAGAGCATACATACCTAGAACGACTGCACCCAGACATGAGCTTTCAAAGCTTTCTGGGACCACAACCTCCTGGTTGAAAATATCTGCCATCATCTGACGCCATAATTCAGACCGTGCAAAACCGCCTGTTGCTTGAATTTTGGTGGGCACTCCAATAACTTCCTGAAGCGCGAGTAAGACAGAATATAAATTTAAGATTACACCTTCGAGTACAGCGCGAATCATATGCTCTTTTTTGTGATGAAGTCCAAGACCGAAAAAGGATCCTCTTGCATGGGCATTCCAAAGTGGCGCGCGTTCACCGGCTAAATAAGGATGAAAAATAAGGCCATCAGCACCTGGAGCAACCCTTGAGGCGATCTTGGTTAATACTTCATAAGGATCAATTCCCAAGCGCTTAGCAGTTTCCACTTCGGCTGATGCCAACTGGTCACGCACCCACCGGAAGGTCATGCCGCCGTTGTTCACCGGGCCGCCAACAACCCAGTGTTTTTCTGTTAGCGCATAGCAAAAAATTCTTCCTTTTGGATCCGTAACCGGTCGATCCGTCACAGTCCGGATGGCACCGCTTGTCCCAATCGTAACAGCAACTACACCAGGGTCTATGGCATTTACTCCTAAATTGGAAAGAACACCATCGCTAGCCCCTACTACAAAAGGCGTTTCTATAGATAGTCCTAGTTCTTTGGCAAACTCCTCTTTTAAGCCTGTTAAATAGTAGGTAGTTGGGACAGGATCGGCTAGTTTATCACCGGTAATCCCAGCTACTTCTAGGGCTTCAGCATCCCAAGCAAGCTCTTTTAGGTTAAACATTCCTGTTGCCGATGCAATGGAATAGTCAACAACATATTTGCCAAATAACTTATGAAATATATATTCCTTAATCCCGATGAATTTATTTGTCTGATTGAAGAGTTCAGGCTCGTCGTGGCGCAGCCATGTAATTTTACTTAATGGTGACATCGGATGAATCGGTGTTCCTGTCCTTCGATAAATAGCGAGTCCATTTAGTTCGTTTTTAATCGTTTCAGCCCAGGCAGTTGCCCGGCTGTCTGCCCAAGTTATACAGCGGGTAAGCGGTTTATCTTCGTCACTCATGGCAATGACACTATGCATTGCGGAACTAAATGAGACAAGTTTAATTTTCTGGGAATCGATTTCCCCCTTCTTGACCGCCATTTTAATGGTTTCCACCACCGCCCGAAATATTTCTTCCGGGTCTTGCTCGGCAATTGATGGGGTTGGGCTATATAGTGGATATTCGACATGGTGCATACTAATGACCGTTCCTTTATCTCTATAAAGAACTGTCTTAGTACTAGTGGTTCCAATATCTACGCCAAGGTAGTAAGATAAGTTATTCATTAGACAATCTCCTTCAATATTAAGTAGAAGTTTTTGACTGAAGAAAAAATTCTTCTAAATAATAAATAATATGAAAAAATATTTCTTATATCATAATTGTACCTGAAATAATTATTGTTTTGAAACTTTTTTGACTTTAAAATTGAATTAAATAAGCAGTCGAAATACTTCTAAAGATTAACTATCTTCATTTTTTGTTCAAAATGAAATTTATATGTGCGATGGAAGGAATAATTCACCTAAAATTTCCATATTATTTTTGGATTTTATTGCCGCACAAGCGGCGCTTGCATTTTGGGAAGAACAAAGGGCTGAACCTATTTTAATAAAGCAATTGACAGAATATTTAAGTAAAAAAGGGTGTGGATGGAGAATATGGAAGTCATCAAACAATTGAATCTAGGAGTCCGCTTTTTGCTTGAGATTTTGGCTTTAATAATTCTAGGTTACTGGGGATTTAAAACACAACATGGTACCATTTTAAAGGTAGTGATTGGTATTGGAGCACCGCTGTTGCTCGCAGTAATCTGGGGGATGTTTGGAGCACCTAAAGCACAGTTTGGATTAAGGGGATTTCCCTTTCTTTTCTTAGAACTTATCGTTTTTGGATTGCCCTTTCTTGCCTTGCTTGTGACTGAAAAAACAACACTTGCTTCCCTTTATGGGGTAGTGGTAATCTTGAATCTAGTGTTTATAAAAATCTGGAAACAATAATACGAACAGGCAGCCTTCCTAGTGATAAGGCTGCTTGTTATATTTGGCGTGATTGCTTCAAACACTTCTTTTGATTTAAACTAAATATTAAATGTTGAAACACGTGGTGAGTATTAGATGGACAAAATGGTTGAACAGACATATGAAATCATGGAGGTTTGTTTGCTTGCAGGGAAGATTATGCTTCAAAGCGGCGGAGAAACCTATCGCGTGGAAGATACCATGATGCGGATCGCTGCTTCCTTTGGGATTGAAAAATCACATAGTTATGTCACTCCAACAGGAATCATTTTCTCAGCAGAAGGATCGGAACCCACTAAAACTAAACTTATCCGAATATCTGAACGGTCAACTGATTTGAAAAAGGTAGCGATGGTGAATAGTATTTCTCGGAGTATTAGCAGCGGGGAATTGGACTTGAACGAAGCTTTGAACAAATTAAAGGATATTGAAGACCTTAATGTTACTTTCCCCATGCGATACCAAGTAGCAGCAGCTTCAATAGCCAGTGGTTGTTTTATGATCATGTTTAACGGCGGCTGGAATGATTTTATTCCTGCAATGATATCTGGTGGAGCAGGATATGTAAGCTTTATTGCTTTTCATCGCTTTGTTCCGATTAAGTTCTTTTCGGAGTTTTTAGCTTCATTTGTAATTGGGTTACTATCATTATTATTTGTTAGGATCGGCTTGGGGCATAAATTAGATACGATTATCATTGGCTCAGTCATGACATTAGTTCCGGGGCTTTTAGTGACCAATGCCATCCGTGACTTAATGGCCGGCCATTTGGTTTCAGGTCTGTCAAAAGGGGCTGAAGCCTTTCTGACGGCGTTTGCGATTGGGGCCGGAATTGCGTTTGTATTATCATTTTTATAGCGTGGTGGTGAACGAGAATGGACATTCTTTCGCAGGCTATTACCAGTTTCCTGGCTACAGCAGCATTTGGGATACTCTTTAATGCCCCAAAAGAATCCTTAATAAAATGCGGCATAATCGGGATGGGCGGATGGTTAATTTATTTTCTTCTCGAAGGTTATAACCATGATCCAATAGTAGCGACATTGGCTGCAACAATTTTTATTGCAGTCCTCAGCCAAGAAATGGCGAAGATCTATAAGATGCCGGTGATTATTTTTAGTGTTGCCGGCATTATTCCATTAGTCCCTGGCGGTTTGGCGTATGATGCGATGAGAAATATTGTGGAAAATAACTATAACAATGCAATTGCCCTCTCAGCGAGAGTGCTCATGCTGGCAGGTACAATTGCCTTTGGATTAGTTTTTTCAGAGGTTATTAATCAGATTGTTAAAAAAATTAAACATTAGGAAGCATGGGGACGGTTCTTCTGCGTCAGAAGAACCGTCCCCATGCATCCCTTTTTTTAAGGAAAAATTAAGAAAAAGCAATTATGATTAAATTTGGTAAAGTTTTACCTTTAAACAATAAGTATACTTTGATAATGTAATATAATAGTATCTTACTAATTTTTACATGATCAGCAAAGAATCTAACAAGGAATGGTTTATCTGCTTATGAAAAAATTTCTGATTGTCATAGTGATTCTCTCAATTTCCATTTTGGGGGCCAAAACGATTTTTGCGGTCATGTCTGAGCGGCAAGCATCTGCAAAGACATTGGAGGCTGCTCCCTTAAAAACAAGAGAAGTAGTTCTTCAGGCGAAGGTAGCTCCCAGCTTACCAGATAGCATTAAACTGGATGTGCCTTTAATTATGCAAATGGATCAACCGCTTCTTTACAACGGCTGTGAGGTAACAAGCCTTGCGATGATTCTTAATTATTCTGGTGTAAAGGTAACGAAAAATGAGTTAGCTAATAATATTAAAACAGTCCCGTTAACCTATAGTAATGGCCAAAAAGGAAATCCTAATGTTGGGTTTGTTGGAGATATGGCACATGGACCTGGGCTTGGAGTATATAATGGGCCTGTTTTTGAACTAACAAAGAAATATGTCGGCGATCGAGCAGTAAATTTAACGGATAAACCATTTACTGATATTTTAAAAGAGGTGGGACAGGGGCGTCCTGTCTGGATAATTACCACGTCGAGCTTCGCTCCAATCTCTGTTTTTCAAACATGGGATACACCCCAAGGTAAAATTAAAATCACCTTTAGCGAACATAGTGTTGCTATAACTGGATATGATGAAAATTATATTTATATTAATGATCCATATGGTGGAAAAAATAAAAAATTAAACCGTGAAAGTTTCATTAAGGCTTGGGAGCAAATGGGCAAGCAAGCAATCGTTATAAAAGGTTAAAAAATGTCCTGTATTTTGAGTACAGGACATTTTTCTATAGGTGAAATTGGGCGAAGGCAGAGGGAATATCCCCTCTGCCTTCTTTTAAAGAAGATTCATTTAGTTAGAATCTAGTGTAACTTGTTAATGGGTGTTGTCATTATTATCAGCTATTGCAAGGTAAAAATTCCATTTATTGTAATTGTTTAATAAAAACAAGTTTGCCGCGGTTATTCTTCCACCTGATGGTTTTATACCTAAACGACGTAAGCCCTACCTCTCTTACATCCTAACGGCTCCGAAGCCGATCCAGTGTGAATAAGTTTTTATCTTAAAACATAAGCAGAATGCCAGAAAAAAATTCTTACATTGCATTAATCTTATCTATTACAAGTTACTCTTTATTTTTGGGGCACAAAAATTAATAATACACTGTTTCATCCACCATGTCAAGGGGTGCTGGCGGCGTAATTGTTTTTTGTTTTTATTTAATAAGTTACCAAGCCCACTTGATATGCTTAACTGGTAAGAGTTAACCGTTTTTTTTTTTTTTTGTTTTTTAAAAATACAATAATTACTTTCTTGAGATAATGAAATAAAAAAGTAAAACTATCGGTTTTAGTGAAAAATAAGCTATATTAATTAATTTGATTGGGATTTTTTGAATTGGAACTATTTTGAAATAGTTTATTTTTTGAAAAAATATTGCTTTTTCTGAAAAATGATTATATTATTTCAAATATAAGTTTTAATTACTTTTCAGAAATTTTAGAAATAAAACCCAGGGGGTTATATAATGGATTTATTTAGAAAGAAGTCAATCCAACAGCTTATACAAGACGTTGGTCAAAAGGATATAACATTAAAAAAGGAGTTAGGAGCATTTGATTTATCAATGCTCGGCATAGGGGCTATTATCGGTACAGGCATATTTGTTCTTACAGGAGTAGTAGCTGCTGAGCATGCGGGTCCCGCAATAATACTATCCTTTATCTTATCAGGATTAGCCTGTGTATTTGCAGCACTATGTTATGCAGAATTTGCCTCAACGGTCCCGGTGTCCGGTAGTGCCTATACCTACAGCTATGCGACCTTTGGTGAAATCATAGCTTGGATATTGGGCTGGGATCTAATTCTCGAATATGGGCTTGCCTCATCTGCTGTAGCGAGCGGTTGGTCCGGCTATTTTCAAGGATTGTTAGCAGGCTTCGGAATTCACTTTCCTAAAGCAATTACCAGTGCTTATAATCCTGCAAATGGAACTTATATTGATGTTCCAGCGATCTTAATTGTTTTCATTATCACAATGCTACTAACACAAGGTGTAAAAAAATCAGCTCGATTAAATTCTATTATGGTTATTATTAAGCTTGCAGTTGTAGTATTATTTATCGCTGTTGGAGTATGGTATGTAAAACCAGGTAATTGGACTCCGTTTATGCCGTTTGGATTCTCTGGTGTGACAACTGGAGCAGCTACTGTCTTCTTTGCTTACATTGGTTTTGACGCTGTTTCTACAGCGGCAGAAGAAGTGAAAAATCCACAAAAAAATATGCCGATTGGTATTATTGCCTCTCTATTAGTTTGTACGGTTTTATATATCGTGGTATCTGCCATTTTAACTGGGATTGTTCCTTATCAACAGCTAGGAGTTAAAAATCCCGTGGCTTTTGCTCTTAACTATATTCACCAGGATTGGGTAGCAGGTTTCATCTCTCTAGGAGCAATTGCCGGTATCACTACAGTATTATTAGTTATGGTTTATGGACAAACACGTTTATTCTATGCAATCAGTCGTGATGGATTACTGCCAAAGGTATTTTCTAAGGTAGATAAAAAGAAGCAAACACCAATGATAAATTCTTGGATCACATGTATTTTAGTATCAATCTTCGCAGGATTAGTTCCGTTAGGAAGACTTGCGGAGTTGGTAAATATCGGTACTTTATTTGCCTTTATGACAGTTTCAATTGGGATATTGTATTTGCGTAAAAACAAGCAGGCTCCAAAAACTGGGTTCCTTGTACCATTTGTACCATATATTCCGATACTTGCTTTCTTATTCTGTGGATATTTAGCGTTTCAGCTTCCAGCTTTATCATGGATCAGTTTCACTGTTTGGTTAGTAATTGGATTATTTGTTTACTTCGGATACGGACGTAGACATTCAACACTAAATGATAACGCTGGACGAATAGAGAAAGCCAGCTAGTCAATTGGAAAAAGAACTTGCTTTGGGGCAAGTTCTTTTTTGTTGTAATTTTTCATCGAATATTGTCGAAGATCATCGAGAAAGCAAAAATATTGTCATTTGGATTCGTGAAAGATGGTAGAATAGGAGTAGAGAACTAGTTTGATCTTATTATTTAAATATTAAGGAGTTAGCTATATGAAAAAAGGTAGCAATAATCTTAGATTATATGCTGAAGAAAAAAAAGCGGTAATCCTTTTTTTATGTTTATTTAACCTGCTTTTTTATGTTTGGGATGTGTATTACTACTATATTAGGTTATACATTGGTGGCAGTGTTGAAGTTTCAAGAGGTGGTTTAGGACTATCTTTATATTTTTTAATGTTGTTGCCCCTTTTTTTGGCTGTTTATCAATTAAAAAAAGGGAAGATTTTCTTAATTAAATATCAATATTTAACTGCCTTCCTAATGATTGATATTATAGATAACTTAATTAGGTATATTGGAACAAATCATCATTTTGCAACTGGGAATATAGTAGAGGTCCTCTGTATTCTATTTGCCCCTATATTTGTAAATAAGAAATACTTTTGGTTTACTGCTGTAGGAATCATTGGGAAATATATATTAATGGGTCTAATCCTGCAGGATATTAATGTTGTTTTTCCCATATTACTTTACTTAATTTTATCAGGAATTGCTCTAACTGTTTTGGTAAGATTTTATTCTTACATTCATTCGTTAACTGATGTTTACGAGGAACTAAAGAAAAAGGAGAAACTCGCGGTGATTGGTCAAATGGCAGCAGCTATTGGTCATGAAATTCGGAACCCTCTGGCAGCATTAAAAGGATTTACTCAGTTCCAGCAGGAAAACTATCCGAATACTAATAACTATTTTCCAATTATGATTGAAGAAATTGACCGCATAAACTCAATTGTTGATGATCTTATGTATATAGGGAAACCAAAAAAAATTAAATTTGAAAAGGCAAGCATTGAGGAAATTATTGCCTATACCCTATCGATTACCCAGCAGCAGGCTGAAAGACAGGGTGTAACTGTCGAAACAATTATTGCTGGCCCATTGCCCCCGCTTGATTGTGAAGAAAAACAACTAAAACAAGTTTTTATTAATCTAATAAAAAATGCAATTGAATCGATGCCTGAAGGCGGTAGGATTCAAATCCAAGTAAAAGTTATTGAAAAACATCATAAATTATTAATATCAATTAAGGATGAAGGTGTGGGTATTGCGAATGAGAATATTCTGAATCTTGGTGAACCTTTTTTTACTACCAAAAAGGATGGAACAGGGTTGGGCTTAATGGTTACCAACCAAATTATTAATGATCATCAAGGAGAAATTAAGATCGAAAGTGTCCTAAAAGAGGGAACAAAAGTGAATGTGATATTACCAATTATTCATAAAAGCTAAAGTTTGACTAAATATTCCAATAAATCCGAATAAAGGAGCAATTTCAACATTTTATTATAAAATTTTTCTATTTTATACATAAATCCATTGGATTTATTGTACTTTTATTAAAATAAATGTTTTATAATGTAGGAAAGTGTCGCAAAATTAGTTGTTTGTACTTAAAAATACTACTTACTACCTAAAAGGGGAATATTGTATGATCCTTTATGAGAGGTTTTAAAATGAAAAAACATATAATTGATCCAAATATTAGAAATGAAGAGACCCGCACTCTAAAGTGGTTTTTAGTTTTATTTTATATAATATCGATTGCTTTTGATATTATTTATTCTTTCATATCGAAAAATGGGCTTCATATTAAAAATACGCCTTATAATCTTATATATTGGATATATTTATTAATGTTTTTATTACTGCCAGTGGCACGCTATGCAATTAAAAAACAAAAATCATATTATATTAAATACATTTACTTTCTAACTTATACTTTTATTACCTTAATAAATGATGTAGTTACTTACGGTGGCCATCCTGAAAAATATCCTGGGGGTAGTGCCGTAGAAATTTTCTGGTTGTTGCTCTCAGCAATTTTCGTTAGTAAACCCTTTGTTATTGTAGTTTCAAGTGGAATTATATTGAAATATATTATAATTGGAATACTTATTAGTCCTCCAAACTTAGTGATAGGCCTTATATTAGCAGTCACACTTTCCATTTTTTCATTTATTTTATTATCAAGATTTCAATCTTATGTGAATGCAATAAAATCATCTTATGATGAACAATTAACTGGTCTTGTTAAAGGAGTAATTGCAACACTTGAACTTAAGGATCCATATACAAGAGGACATAGTGAACGTGTCGCAGGGTATGCACTAGAGCTAGCTAAAGCTACTCAAAAATATAAAGAAAAAGAACTAAAGGATTTTGAATTTGCTTGTTTACTTCATGATATTGGAAAGATTCACATCCCAGATCAAATATTAATGAAACCGTCTAGGCTAACTAATCAGGAGTATGAAATAATTAAATCCCACACAAATGTAGGTGCAGATGCTGTTTCAAAAGTGGTAGGTTTAAATAGTAGTATTGAAGTTATTCGCTCTCATCATGAACGATGGGATGGAAATGGTTACCCTGATCAGTTAAAAGGTGAGAAAATTCCATTTTTGGCACGGGTTGCTGCAATAGCAGACGCCTTTGATGCGATGACCTCGAATAGATCTTATCGAAATGCCTTGTCAGTTGATGAAGCTTACAAACGGATATTAGAGGGGATGGGCACCCAATTTGATCCAAAATTAGTTGATTTATTTAAACAGGTTTATCCAACATGGAAGGAAATCCATGAGAAATCTGCAAATGAGATTAGTGAAAAAGATATCTCTAATTTAGTTATCTCTAATTTAAGGAGGTGATATCCTTGAAGGTTCGGAAATTAAAAAAAATTAAAGTAACTAGTTTATGTTGGATATGTTGGTTTGGAGGAGGAGCATAAACAATAAAGGAGGGGTGCTAGCAAACGGCTTGCATCCTTCTTTGTTGGAATACAAGAGTGGTGGGGGATTAAATGGATATTACCCTTTTTTCATACCTTACATTAGTTCCTATCAATATTAGAGAAGAAAAAAAACACTTTATTGTTGAAGATATGAATTCCGGTGAGTTTTATGAAATGCCAAAGATTTGTATTGATGCAATTGACTTATTAAACAGTGGCCATTCATTAGGGGAGACCAAGCAGCATCTAGAGGAAAAGTTTCCGGAAGAAGAAGTAGACCTACTTGATTTTGTTGAACAGCTTTTAAGTCTCCAGCTGATTGCGATAATGGATGGAAAAGAGATTGTTCCTAAACAAAAGGAAAATAATAAAGAACATTTACGATTTTTGTGGATTTCACCTAAGGTGGGAAAGTTCTTTTTTAATAAGGTAGCACTGTTTTTTTATGTTATATTGTCCATTTTAAATGCGTTTCTACTAGTTTCCCACCCAAATCTTTTTCCTCATTACCAGGATTTATTTATTTCTAATTATATGGTTTTTAATATTATAGCTTTTCTTGTTCTAACTTTTTGCACGGTGTTAATCCATGAATTCGGTCATATATTGGCAATGCGGGCACAAAACCTTTCGACTAAACTAAATGTAGGACATCGACTGTTCTTATTAGTACTTGAGTCGGATATCTCCACAGTTTGGAAGCTGCCTTCTAAAGAACGTAATGTAATATATATTGCTGGCTTATGTTTTGATATGGTTATCCTATTTTTTGCTTTAATTAGTCAGCTCATTTTTGTAAGTGGATCAGGAATTTTCCTGAGATTAATGTCTGTAGTTGTATTAAATACATTTCTCCGCATTGTTTACCAATGCTGTATTTATATGAAAACCGATCTTTATTATGTATTTGAAAACCTCTCTGGTTGCCATAACATAATGGAGAACGCTCAACGATTGATTAGAAGATGGCTTCCGATAAAAAAAACACATGTTCATGAAGAAGTGGTTTTTACAGGTGAGAAGAAGACTGTCTTCACATATTCCATATTTTATTTATTGGGTGTTGTATTAACAGTAAGCATATACATTATCTTTTATATCCCGCAATTACTGTTTGCCTGGAAAAAAGTCCTACCTGGGTTTGCAAAAGGGTTCGGCTCCTATTCATTCTGGGACGCTACCCTATTTTCATTACAAATACTAATTGGACTAGCACTACTTCTCTACTCATGGCGAAAAAAATACTTAAAAAGATAATGTGACAAGAATTTGTCTAAAATAACTTTATTAGGGGTTTTTCCCCCGCATAATAGGGGATTTCCCTGATATAGATAACACATCCGTTTTTCTTACAATAAGAATAAGAAAAACGGATGTGTTATTTTTTTTGAGGAGGATCAAAAAATGCAATCAACCACTGTAGCAGCGACAAAAAAAGCGGGACGTTCGGTTAATGATGCCTTTGCTTCCCACTTTGCTAAATCCATGTTTTTAACCATCATCGGACTTGTCATTTTAACATTAATCGGAACAAGAATGTTTACACATATCGACTTAAACCTATACGGATACATGGTCGGAACCTTCGTCTTTATCGGTGGGTTCTTCTATCGCTTTATAGCATGGGGTGAAAGACCGCCAACCAAAATTATTATCAAAAAAGGCTTAAAACTGTTACTTAGGAAGAGCACACCAAAGACAGCTGTAAATCACTTAGCTATTTACGATTTCATTCGCAATCGGGGAATTTACCGATGGGTTCAGCATATTTTGATCGGCTGGGGCTGTGTGCTAGCATGTTTAGTTACTTTCCCACTGGTATTCAGCTGGATGTACTTCACGATGGAAGACAATGGGTACTACACAATCGTATTATTCGGAATGAACATCATGCATGTAAAAGCAGATGGAGCCATTGCTTGGATGTCCTATAATGCCCTAAATATTGCAGCGATCATGGTTACTACAGGCGTATGTATGGCGCTGCACCGCCGCTTGAAAAATATGCAGGCTAGAGCAGAACAAAAATTCATGTACGACTTCTTACCGCTTTATCTTTTGTTGTTTATTTCTGTTACAGGACTTTTATTAACTGTCCAAAATGTTCTTTTACATGGATGGATGCAGCCACAAATGTCGCTGATTCACCAATTTTCTGTGATCGTCACTTTAATTTACCTTCCATTCGGGAAATTAGCACATATACCATTCCGTCCAATGAGTGTATTTGCAAGAAACTACCGTGAACATTACGGAGAACAAGAAATGAAAAAATGTAAAGTGTGTGGAGATCACTTCGTATCAGTGGAACAATCAAACGATGTAAATCAGGTCTTGGGAGTAAATGAAATGGAATTTAATATGGCGGACGGCTTTAATTTAGCGGAATTGTGCTTACCATGCCGTCGTAAATATCGAATTGCAAGATTTTCGGGATTCGCAACGCACCAAGTGAAGGTTAAGGAGGCTAACCAGAATGCAAAGGGATAATTTTAGGAACGAAAGAGATAAATTCTTTAAAGATATTAAAAATCTAAATCATCCAAATGAAACATTAGTCAAAACACACTGCAGCTACTGTGCGATGCAATGCGGGATGAACTTAAGAGTAAATACAAAAACAAATAAAATTATCGGGGTTGAGCCTCGATATGATTGGCCAGTTACGCTTGGGAAGATGTGTCCTAAAGGTGTTACAGCTTACCAGCAGGTAAACAATCCAGATCGGATCTTAAAACCATTAATCCGTGATGACAAATCCTTAAAAGGTACGCAAGCTGGCTTTCGTGAAGCCAGCTGGGAAGAGGCTTATGACCTTATTGTAAAAAAATTCACCGAACTTCAAGCAGAATACGGAAAAGATACCGTGTCAGTATATAGCGGTGTTTCTATGACAAATGAAAAATGTTACCTAACTGGTAAGTTTGCGCGGGTAGGGCTGCAAACACGTTATATTGATTATAACGGGAGATTTTGTATGGCTAGTGCCGCAGGCGGTTTAAATCGTTCACTTGGTATTGATCGTGGATCCACAATTCCTTGGACAGATGTTCATGAAACAGACTGTATCTTCCTTGCAGGAAGCAATACAGCAGAATGTCATCCGACTTCCATGTTCCGTATATGGGCAGTTCAGGAAAGAGGCGGCTATGTAATTGTTGCAGACCCAAGGGAAACGCCAATCGCAAGAAGAGCCGATCTTCATCTTGATTTAAGACCTGGAACAGACTTAGCGCTTGCTATTGGAATTCTAAACTTGCTAATTCAAAATGGTCATGTGGATAAGGAATTTGTCAATAATCATACAAATGGTTTTGAAGAAACTAAAGAACTAGTAAAAGAATTTACGCCCGAATATACAAGTCAACTAACAGGTGTCGCTCCTGAGAAAATTATTCGTGCAGCTGAAATCTACGGAAAAGCACCCAATGCAATCGTAATGTTTGCAAGAGGAATTGAGCAGCAAATCAAAGGGGTAGATAATGTTTCTGCCTATACGAATATGGCTCTTGTTACAGGGAAAATCGGTCGTCCTAAGTCTGGGGTTGCTACAATTACTGGACAAGGAAATGGTCAAGGCGGTCGTGAGCATGGTCAAAAGGCGGATGCTCTACCAGGCTATCGAAAACTTGCTTATCCCGAACATGTTGAATATATCTCGAAAGTTTGGGGAATCCAACCGGAAGAAATGCCGAAAGAGGGTGTTTCAGCATACGAACTATTTGGCCTAATGGAACAAAAGACAATTCGTGCCTTATACCTTTTATGTTCAAATCCCGCAGTATCTGCACCAAATTTAAATTATGTTCGTGAACAAATGAAAAACTTAGATTTCATGGTATGTGTAGACTTTTATCTTTCGGAGTCTGCTGAATTTGCAGATGTGGTTCTTCCGACAACAACCTGGGCGGAAGACGAGGGGACAACAACCAATGTAGAAGGCCGCATTATTAAGATTAACCAAGCCCAAAAACCACTTGGTGAATCAAAACCGGATTGGCAGATCCAAATTGAAATTGCTGAGCGTATGGGCCGTGGGAAGTATTTTTCACACTTAAAATCTGCTAGGGATATCTTTGATGAACTTCGAGTGGCTTCTAAAGGCGGGACAGCCGATTATTACGGGGTAACATGGGAAAAGATTGAGAAACAAGATGGGGTATTCTGGCCATGTAAGGATGAAAATGACCCTGGTACACCGCATTTATTCTTAGATAAGAAATTCTATCACCCAGATGGAAAGGCAAAAATCTTTGCGTTACCTTACCGGCCGCCAGCAGAAGAGCCGGATCAAGAATTCCCGCTTCGTTTAACATCTGGCCGTGTTGTTTTTCACTATCTATCAGGTAATCAAACTAGAAGAATTCAATTCTTGCGGGATATGTGTCCGGAACCTTTTGTAGAACTACATCCTGAGACGGCACAAAAATACAATATCGAGCACGAAGAAAGAGTCCGCCTTTTTACAAGAAGAGGAGAGGCAGAATATAAAGTAAAAATCACAGAAGCAATTCGTAAAGATACAGTGTTTGTTCCATATCACTGGGGACATGAACAATCAATTAATCTTTTAACAATTGGAGCACTTGATCCAATTTCTAGGATGCCGGAATTCAAAGCTTGTGCAGCGCAGATACAAAAACTTACAAGAAGGGCGGTTCAGTAATGAAAAAGCGATTATATTTAGAACTTGAAAACTGTATAGGATGCCGTTCTTGTTTGGCTGCCTGCACGCAATGCGGCGGTCACGAAGTGCGGAACCGTAACTATGTTTACGACGTAAATCCTCTCGTCAACCGTCAAACCATGCCTCTCATGTGTCTTCACTGTGTGAATCCAGCATGTGCGAGAAGTTGTCCAGCACAAGCCATTCAAATTCACGAAACTGGAGCTGTTTTATCGGCTCTAGTAGAAAAGTGTATCGGCTGTCAAAACTGTACAATTGCTTGCCCTTACGGAATACCAAAGTTCGACACAGAGCAGAATTTAATGTATAAGTGTGACTTGTGTATCGACCGGTCAAAGGATGGAATTCCACCAATGTGTGCGAGCGTTTGCCCGTCAAATACATTACAATGGCTCACAGACGAGGAAATTGAAGCAAAGCAAAAGCAGTTTAACCTTGATAATGGCAAGTGGGTAACAAGCATGCCTTACTTAGAAGGCGAAACAAATGTTAAAGTGAATCTTCCTGGGATCCTTCAGGGCGTCACTAAATTGTTTTAGGAGGGATTAAGTATGATGACAGAGAAAAATAATAAAATCCCGTTCAATGAAGATAACTACACACACAATATTAATCGAAATAATGAGCGCAAACTGGACCGCCGCGGTTTCATGAAAACATTGGTGGGGGCTGCAGGGGTATTCGCGGTTTCCTCTCTTCCCTGGGGAGCATTAGCGGCAAAAGAATTAACTGGGCTTAGTGATAAGAAGTATCCAAAGCAAAAAATAACTGATGTAAGTGCAATTCCAGTGGGGGATGCCGTTGATTTTGCCTTTCCCGGTGAACACGACAGCGCTATTTTAATCAGGTTGTCTGAAAATAAATATGTGGCTTATCAAAATGCATGTACCCATTTACGCTGCCCAGTGTTTTGGAAAAAAGACGAGGGTGAGATGTTATGCCCATGCCACCACGGAAAATTTGATGTGAAAACGGGAGAACCAATTGCCGGGCCGCCGAGACGTCCGCTTCCAGAAGTCTATGTAAAAGTAGAAAACGGTGCGGTGTATGCCGTGGGGGTGAAACGTTATGAGGCGTAGTTACGTACCCGTTGGCCTCCTTTTAGCTGTACTCATGTTAAACATAATTATTACACAATATATGGTACATCAGTATTTCTACCAAAATTATACGAACACCATTATTGCTGCCGTCATCAACGTGATTTTATTTCCAGTTGCCTTTCTTATTTATAAAAAAGGTGTGAATGTCAATGACTAGTGAGACCTATATTGATTTTTGTTTTGTAAGGCCAGCATCAGGCGGTTTTGCAGCGGAGATTGATGAGCTATTGAAACAGACCTTTGCGAAAAAGCGGTTAAATTGGTTTTTAGAAGAAAAAATAAGCGAAGGTATTGAAATGGTTGTGGCAGAAATCAAAGGGATGAGCAATTGGCAGTCAGAAGAAGAGACGATTCAATTTATCGAAGACCATGCTTGCGAGGCGTTTTGGGAGTATTTGCAGGGCTACAAAATGTTCATCTATCCGGTATTGAAAGGATGTAATAGCTGTGCAACCCATTAATTTGGAAGATGTAGAACATTTTATTGGTGCCCTAGTCGAGATTATCATCCAGGATGAACAAGGCGGCGACCAAGCAGCTGCAGTAAGAAAAACGATTAAAAAGGTTCAGTATTGTCCGGATAAAACGCATATTCGTTTTTATTTTGATCATTTTTATTTTCTTGCTGTCCCGCTCACAAGCAAAATCAATCAGTCAGACGAAGTGTGGGCAGCGTTTGACGCAGACAGCGGATTAACCTATACATTAAAAAAGGTTCAGGTCCTTTAATAAGAACCTGACTTTTTTCATATTTTCAAGTAAATGGGGCTAAAAGGGGGGAACTTTAATGGATGTAATACAGACAAAGCAAAAGATTAATTCTTATATTATTGACTCACAGGAAGAGGAAATTAAGCGGATTGCCTTAGAGCTGCATGAAGGTGTTGGCCAAAATTTATATAGTATTTTAACAGGCTTGCAGTTTGTGGAATCCGGGATAACCGAGCAGAATATGAAAAGTCATGTGCGTGAAATGTCGCAGCTCATTGAAAAAACAATCCAGGAGATAAGATTATTATCTGTAGAATTGCATCCTCCTACCCTGAGCACATTTGGCTTACTTCCGGCAATGAAAAGCTATCTGAAGTTATATACATCTACGTTTGGAATCTTGGTGGATTTAAAATCAACTGGTGAAGAGTTCAGTCTGCCTGAACGCACCAATATTGCCGTTTTCCGTGTTTGCCAAGAAGCGCTGGCTAATATTGCAAAATATGCTGATACATCGAAAGTAAAAATGTCTTTTCTTTGGACGGAAAAAGAATTAAAGATTACCATTCATGATTTTGGTAAGGGATTTCAACTCGAAGAACATAACGGCTCACATCATTCATCAGGACTTGCTATAATGACAGAAAGAATGCATCTCGCTGGCGGCACATGTGCGATATCTTCTACAATAGGAGAAGGGACATTACTTGAACTATCATTGCCTTTATAGAAGAAAAGGAGATTTAATCATTGATAAAAATTCTGTTAGTTGATGATCATGCAGTAGTCAGAAGCGGTTTAAAGATGTTGTTGAATACCAATCCTGAACTGGAAGTAGTCGGAGAAGCATCGGAAGGAAATGAAGGGATCAAAAAGGCTTTAAAATTAAAACCTGATGTTGTTGTTATGGATTTAAGCATGCCGCATGGAAAAGATGGCTTATCAGCCACAACAGAATTAAAAAAACTTATGCCTGAGGTAAGTATTTTAATTTTAACAATGCATGACGACGAGGAGTACCTCTTCCGTGCCATTGAAGGCGGGGCATCTGGCTGCATATTAAAAAGTGCGCCTCATGCTGAGTTAATGTCTGCGATTGAATCGGTGGCCAAAGGGGATGCCTATCTCCATCCTGCCGCACAGAAACGTTTAATGGAAGAATACTTGGCAGGGGCAAAGCAGGATAGTAATGATATGTATCATCCTTTATCTGACCGCGAACAAGAAGTACTTACCCTTATAGCGAAAGGTTACTCAAACAAAGAAATTGCAGAGAAGCTCGTCATTAGTGTTAAAACGGTTGAGACCCATAAAGGAAAAGTGATGGAGAAGCTTCAGATGAAAACCCGGCCTGAGCTAGTTGAGTATGCCGTGAAAAAAGGGCTCCTAGGCTATGGGATATAAGGGGAGCCCTTAGATGACGGAAATAAAGGAATTGCAAAAGGTTATTGAAGTATGTAATCGATTAAAGGGACAAATTTCTTGTGACTTTGTTGGTCTCGCCATTCAAAATAGAGTGGGTCCTGACGTTAGGTGGCATTATGCAGTTGGCAATTTAAACGATAAATATAAACGAATAACCGTCCGTTTTGGGAAAGGTATAGCCGGGAAAATTATCTCAACTGGAACCCCGATGATGTTGGTAAATTTTCCTCATCAAGCAGCTGGAAAGGTAACGGATTATCCGATTGCTCTTGCCGAAAAGCTGAACACATCCTATGCGGTTCCTTTATTTTTTAATGGGGTCCCAAAAGGTGTATTATTGGTTGGAAACCGTGAATCTCGTCCGTTTTACGATAATGATCAAGAAGTGGTAAAAGAATCAGGTCAGGCTTTGGAAGCGATATTAAAGGATTATATTGGACTTTAAACCTGGGGGATAGATAGAGATGGATATTCAGCAGACGAGAAATGAACTGATGGATTATAAATTCGCCCTTGATGAATCTTCCATTGTCGCGATTACCGATTCGCGAGGTACCATTACATATGTGAATGATCAATTTTGCCATATCTCGAAATACTCACGTGAAGAGCTCATCGGTAATGATCATCGGATAGTTAATTCAAGGTATCATTCAAAAGAATTCTTCAAAGAGATGTGGAAAACAATCGGAGCAGGTGAGGTTTGGAAGGGTGAAATTTTAAACAAAGCTAAAGATGGTATTTATTACTGGGTGGATACAACGATCGTTCCGTTTTTAAATGAAAAAAATAAGCCCTATCAATATGTAGCGATTCGATATGAGATTACAGAAAGAAAGCGTGTTGAACAAGAACTTCAAAAAATGATGAGCTCGATTATTGAGGTTCAGGAAGAAGAACGAAAACGTTTGTCACGTAATTTACATGATGGAATTGGCCAAAATCTTTATAGTCATTTAATTACGATTAATCGCTTAATGGCTGAGGTTGATCATCCACTGTTGCATCAGATGCAGGAGGAAGCGGCACAATTAATTGAAGAGATACGGGAAATTTCTTGGGAACTGCGTCCATCTGTACTGGATGACCTTGGTTTAGTCCCGGCGATCCGTTCTTTCTTATCCCGATATTCTGACCATTACAATATCGATGTCTATTTTGAATGTGTGTTAAATCAGCGTCTTTCCATTAATATTGAATTGACCATTTATCGTATTATTCAAGAAGCATTAACCAATATACGCAAATATGCGGAAGTACCAGAAGCAGCAGTCACGATAAGAGAAATGGATGATGTTGTCCGGGTCATGGTGGAGGATAAGGGAAAAGGGTTTGATATAGAGAAACAGACCCTTGGAGTTGGTCTATTCAGTATGGATGAACGGGCACGCTCTGTCGGCGGTGATTTGTCTATTTTTGCGTCACCGGGAAAAGGAACAAAAGTGATTTTAGATATACCAATATTCAATAAAAATGAACCAGGGCTTCCGTAAGCTGCCTGGTTCTGTTTAGTTTCCTCTCATGGAATTTTCAAACTACTTTAGAACCAACAATCATTGATAATTGCATTTTTATAACTTTTGTTCTCTGCGTATTTTATAGAGTAATGCGCGGCACCCGGCTGAAACAAGACGATAAGTTTCATCAAAATCACCTGTAAAAAATGGATCGGGGACATCTTTCCTGTATTTTGTCAGGTCGAGCAGCCTAATGATCTTTGGATGATTAGTTTTGCTTGTTATCCTGTAAATATTTTTTAAGTTGCTTTCGTCCATCCCGATAATATAGTCGAATCTCCTAAAGTCTTCTTTCTTTAGTTTGCGTCCAATAAGCCCCTCAGAAGGTATATTGTATTTCTTTAGAATATCAAGAGTTCCTCCGTGCGGGGGAAAGCCGATTTGCCATGAACTGGTTGCAGCGGAATCAACTGCGATTTTGTTTGTCAAACTTTCTTTTTTGACTAAGTTTCGAAACAAGGCTTCAGCCATTGGTGAACGACAAATATTCCCCAGGCATACAAATAAAACGTTAATCATGATACTTAACCCCTCTTAACTTATCCTATTTTCCATTTACTTAAGAGTCTATGTACAAAACAGAAATGTGGAACGGCCATGTTTGCAAAATTCACTAAAGTCAGGGAACTTTTGTGAATTAAGCCGAATATATAAAAAAATGCTCAGAGTTTTTAGCTCTGAGCATTTTTTACTTCAAAACTGAACCGTTAATAAAAACATGGGTTCTTTTTGTTATATTTTAAACGAACTTTTTAATGAAACAATTCGGTTAAAGACAAGCTTATCAACGGTCGTTTCTTTAGGGTCAACGTTGAAATAGCCGTGGCGGAAGAATTGGAATTTATCCTGCGGCCGGCTTTCTCTCATGTTTGGTTCGACAAAGCCTTGCAGGATTTCTAATGAATTTGGATTGACTTGATCAAGGAAAGAAGTTTTCTCTTCCTCATTGCTGTCTTCTGTATCCTCCAAAATAAGCGGCTCGTATAAGCGGAATTCAGCCGGAACTGAGTGAGTAGCTTCTACCCAATGGATCGTTCCTTTAACTTTTCTCCCGGTAAAGCCTGTTCCGCTTTTAGTCTCAGGATCATAGGTACAGCGAAGTTCTATTACTTCACCATTTGCATCCTTGACAACCTCTTCACATTTAATGAAATAGGCATGTTTTAAACGAACCTCATTGCCAGGGAAAAGACGGAAGTATTTCTTTGGCGGATTCTCCATAAAATCATCTTTTTCAATATAAATTTCACGAGAAAAAGGAATCTTCCTCATCCCCATATCAGGGTTTTCTGGATTAATTTCCGCATCAAGTAATTCGATTTGTCCTTCTGGGTAATTGGTAATCACCACTTTTAACGGGTTAATGACACCCATTGTCCGAGGTACCTTTAATTTTAAATCTTCCCGGACATAGTGTTCAAGCATTTGTGAATCGACGGCACCGGACCCTTTGTGCACGCCTGTTTCCTTAACAAAGGCACGAATGGATTCTGGCGTAAAGCCTTTTCTTCTCATTCCCGAAATAGTTGGCATGCGCGGGTCATCCCAGCCATCAACAAATCCCTCTTCAACTAGCTGCTTAAGCTTCCGCTTACTCATCACGGTGTTGGTCACATTCAAACGGCCGAACTCAATTTGCTGTGGTGTGCTTTTCATTTCACATTGTTCTACAACCCAATTATATAATGGTCGTTGGTCCTCGAATTCAATGGTACAAATAGAATGGGTTACCCCCTCAATTGCATCCTCAAGCGGATGAGCAAAAGCATACATTGGGTAAATGCACCATTTATCCCCGGTATTATGGTGTGTTGCATGAGAGATACGGTAAATAACAGGGTCACGTAAGTTGATATTAGGTGAACTCATATCAATTTTTGCCCGGAGTACCTTTTGACCATTATCGAATTCACCGGCACGCATCCGTTTAAACAGGTCAAGGTTTTCCTCGATAGAACGGTCGCGGTAAGGACTATTTTTTCCAGGCTCTGTTAATGTGCCGCGGTATTCACGGATTTCATCTGCTGACAGGTCATCAACGTAAGCAAGCCCTTTTTCAATTAATAAAACAGCTCGGTTATACATTTCCTCAAAATAATCGGAAGCAAAGAATAAGTTATCCCACTCGAACCCTAGCCATTTTACATCTTCTTTAATGGAGTTAACATACTCAATATCTTCCTTTAACGGATTGGTATCATCAAAACGTAAGTTGGTTTCTCCATTAAATTCATCTGCTAAACCGAAATTGATAATAATTGATTTAGCATGCCCAATATGTAAATAACCGTTAGGCTCTGGTGGGAATCTTGTCACAATCTTTTGATGTTTACCTGATTCCAAATCTTTTATCATAATATCTTTTATGAAATTAGATGTTTGATTTTCCACCTTTACAACCTCATTTCTTCAGTGTCTAGTCCGGCCCTAAGTTGAAGCCCTGCACTTTTCTTCATATCTATTACATATAACATAAAATCTGATATTTTTCCATTGTTCCCAACAATTCATGTTCAAAACAGATAGAATATGAAAATTTACTTGTTTATATTGGAAAGCGGTACTTAAAAAGGATAAAATGGAACCTAAAAGTATTTAATAGGAAGAGGTAATAAAATGATTAAGTTTGCTACAGTGGGGACAGGATGGATTACGGAATCTTTTATTCAAGCAGCAAAGCTTAGTGAGCAATACCAATTAGTTGGGGTGTATTCTCGTAATGAGGAAAATGCGAGAAAGTTCGCTAATGAATATAACGCATCAAATTATTTTACCGATTTAGAAGAAATGGCAAAAAATGAAGAGATTCAGGCCGTATATATTGCGTCGCCAAATTCGCTTCATTTTGAACAAACACTTACCTTTTTGAAAAATAAAAAGCATGTGATCTGTGAAAAACCGATATTCTCTAATACGGCTGAATTAGAAAAAGCCTACCAAACCGCTGAAGAAAATGGAGTCTATTTATTTGAAGCAATCCGAAATATACATACTCCAAATTTTAAAATCCTCAAGGAAAAACTGCACCTTGCAGGTGATCTAAGAAGTGCAATTCTTCCTTATATGAAGTACTCCTCTCGTTATGATTTATTTTTAAAAGGAGAGGAACCCAATATTTTCTCAAGCCTCTATTCTGGAGGGGCGTTAGTAGATCTAGGCGTTTACCCATTATATTTAGCTGTTTGTCTGTTCGGTGAGCCTAAGAAGGTATCTTACCACCCTGTTGTTTTACGAAGTGGTGTCGACGGCAGTGGAACATTATTATTGAATTATGAGGGATTTGTTTGCACCATTCTTTGTTCTAAAATTGTAGATTCGATGATTCCTTGTGAAATTCACGGGGAGAAGGGGACGTTTGTCCTTGAAGATGCCGCCCCAATCTCGGAAATTAAGTTCCATGATACACATACAAAGGAAAGCAAAATCCTAAGTGTGAACCAGGAAGAACAAAACATGGTTTATGAATGTATGAATATCGCGGAAATAATTGAAACAAATAATCATGAAGAATATGAGCAATTAAAAGACTGGAGTAAAATTGTCCTCAAAATTACAGATGAAGCAAGAAGGCAAAATCAAATCGTGTTCAAGGCGGATCAATAAAAAATACCGGTGGATTCAATTGAATCCACCGGTATTTTTTAGCGGATAGCCAAAGTAAAACTTTCTAATCAGGCATAAGTGCAACTACGCCTCTGTCATCGCCCTTAGGGGCTCGCCAATCGGCAAGTTTTCTAATGGTCAAAGTTTACATTGCTGTTATTCGGATATGAAATCACTTTTTGACAAATTTAAGAATGCTTATGTGACATTTTTTTGAAATAAAATCTGCCAATGATGTATATCACTTACCAGCTTTCCTGCGTTCAGTATAGTTAGGTTGATAATGAATGGAGGAACTCTTTATGAAGTCAAAGGCTTGGTATAGAAAACAGTTGAAACGAAAGCCGGTACAAATCACCAGATACACCATTCAGGCTGTGTTTTTGCTGTTTTCGCTCTATATAGGTCTGCAATTTTATCAATTTTACGAGCATTTTGTAACAAATGGAACAGCCCCTTTTGTGGAGCGCCCAGCTGCTGTTGAGGGATTTTTGCCAATCAGTGCCCTGGTTGCCCTAAAGGTTTGGCTGATCAGTGGGGATATTGATGTAATTCATCCAGCTGGTCTGGTTTTGCTCTCGTTTTTCGTCAGTGCAGGAATCCTTCTCCGTAAAACCTTTTGCAGCTGGATTTGTCCAGTGGGTACAGCAAACGAACTCATTGCCTGGCTTGGCAGAAAGATATTTAAAAGAAACTTTGAACTACCAAAATGGCTTGTCTGGCTGCTAACCCCCATAAAGTATGTGCTGCTGTTACTTTTTATCGGTATGGTCCTCCAAATGGATATTTTTAGTGCCAAAAGTTTTCTCGTCGATAACTACAATAAAGTTTCAGATGTGAAAATGCTGCTCTTATTCTTAAATATTAGTGGATTTACCTTGAAGTTCATTATTGTTATTTTTATTTTATCTATATTCTTTCGGAACTTCTGGTGCCGTTTTTTATGCCCGTATGGTGCATTCATTGGTCTGGGTTCCATATTTAGAATAACAAAAATTGAAAGAAACGTTGATACTTGTACCAGCTGTGAAATGTGTACAAAGGTATGTCCGCAGCGATTAAAGGTTCATCAAGTGGAAAAAGTTACGTCCCTAAATTGCTCAGCCTGCATGTCTTGTGTAGAGGCATGTCCGATTAAGGGTACGTTAAACATGACCGTTGCCAAGAAGAAAGTCAATAAATGGTTTGTTCCGGTTACATTCTTTGTTTTATTCTTCGTGGTCATAAGCGTAGCGAAAATGACTGGTCACTGGACTACGACTATTACATATGCTGAATGGAGACAATTAATTCCGGAAGCACGATATATTGGTCATTAAAAAAACAGCCAGAATTTGGCTGTTTTTTTAAATTTCCCGGTTGTGGACGATTAAAGTTCGGAAGTTTTTTATTGTACACTTTCAGTTGTGGGCTATTTTATTTGAAAAAACACTATCACACAAATGGCCCATCAAATTCATATATATATTAAAAAAATGGGTGAGAAACCATGGTTGAATTAAATCGTGAGGTAAATTTTGTCTTACCTTACCTCCCAGCTGGGGCAGAAATCATATATCAAAACGAACAGGCCATTCTAAGATGGGGTGATTTGGATGGAGACGGAATCCATGAAGTCTTTGGCCTCTATCATTATCATCAACAGCGATACTTATTTATTTTAAAGAATCCGTATGGAGCCTATCTATCCTATTTTCCAGTTTCTAAGGTAGTTGAGAAAAGGGCAGTTAGAATACTTAATGAAATTTTTGAAATAAGAGCCGTTTATTTATTCCCTGCCTCGATTAAAGAGATTGGCGGAAATAAGTGGGGATTTATCAATCCTAGAGGCAAATTTGTTCTTCCTCCAATCTATGACCAGGCGGGAGATTTTCAAGATAATGGTTTAGCAAGTGTAGGCCTAATGAATAAAACTGGTGTCATCAATGAAAAAGGTTATCTAATCGTTAAACCAAAATATGATACCATCCAGCCGTTTCGAGAAGGACGTTCGGTAGTTAATGACCATGAAGGCTTTAAGGTTATTGATGAAAGCGGTAAAGAGATAACTGAAAAAGCATACTCTTTCATTAGTCCCGAATATAAGGAGGGGCGCGTAGAAGCTGCAGAAACAGATGTACACGGAAATTATTTATATGGGTATTTAAATAAAAGAGGCAAGCTGGTTATTCCGGTTATTTATGAATCAACCAGTGAATTTACAGAGGGAAGGGCAGTAGTAAAAGTTAAGGGAGGTCATTATCAACTATTAGATCTTACAGGAAAAGTATTGCATACCTACTCCTATGTATGGGTTGGAAACTTTGGTCATGGTCTCCTCTCCTTTAAGAAAAGTAATGATGGTCCATTTGGCTATATCGATGTTCAGGGTAACATAGTCATTGAGCCGCGGTTTACAACTGCAGGACAATTTATAGACGGACGCGCCATTGTCAGTTTAGAAATAAATAATAAGGAACAGTATGGACTCATTGATCAAAATGGACAATTTGTAATAAAACCTAATTATAATCAAATTTTATATTTAGGAGAACAACGGTTCGCCATTGGGAAAGAGATCGATCCGAAGCAGGCATGCATGAGATCGATTTTTGCCTTGGCAACTGATGAAGGACATATTTTTACTGGCTTTATTTTTCACGAAATGGGAATCTTTCAGGACGGTTTGGCATCTGTCTCGGATGATCAGCATACCTACTTTATAGATAAACAGGGGAACCGTATGGACCACTTGCCCCAAGTAACTGGCAGCGGGCGGCTTAGTTTTGATCAGACCCTAATAAAAGGTGATATTGATCAGCGCTTGATGTATTTTAGTCAAAATAATGAGTTGATTTGGAAAGAAGCATCCACTTTTTCGTTAAATAACCAATATGCTGTTGTGGAACATAAATATAAGCCGAATTTTGATTATCTCGTTTATTATCCCGAGATTAAAGGGATGGAGCATTCAGCCCAAGTTAATAAGACCTTAGAAGATATGGCCGGGGTAAAACCAGTACCCTCCACTCCATTGGTATCCAATTACACAGGTGATTATGAGATTACTTTTTACAAGAAAAATTTATTGGTGATTGAAATAACAGGCTACGATTATCCCTTTTGTGCGGCTCATGGCATGCCAATAAAGAAATATGCACATATAAACCTTAAAACGGGCAGGTTGTACCAGTTAAAAGATCTTTTTATAACAGGAAGCCCTTATGTAAAGGTAATTAGTGATTTAATTGAGGATCAGATAAAAAGTAATGATCAAAATTCATATATCTTTCCAAATGAATACCATGGTATTCAATCAGATCAGCCGTATTTTATCAATGATGCAGGCTTAAATATCTTCTTTCAACCTTATGAAATCGCTGCTTTTGCGGCTGGGTTTCCTACCTTTACAATCCCTTTTAATGAACTTAAGGAATGGATGGATGTCAACGGAGAATTTTGGAGGACCTTTCATTAAGTGGAGGAAAGATAATAATGAAAAGGCGTGTATACCATGTGGATACACGCTTTTTTGGTTTTGCTAGACATGCTTCCTCCTAAAAACAAACCAGTAACTGCTAAGACCGATAAGGAGGAAAAGACATACAACTGCAGGAACAACGTAGTCTTTAATAGAAGGTTCAACAGTTTGGTTTTTTTTCGTAAGCAAAACAGCATTTTCTGTTTCATTCTTGGTGTCTTTTGTGTCGGTAGCTTGTATATTTGTGTTCTTATCTGAGACTGTCACCAAAGTTAATGTTGAATTATTATAAATTGAATCTGCTTGGACAGAATCGAATTTAGGAGTAGATTTTTCTGATTGTGTATAAGCAAACCCATTTGTTCCAGATATAAAGAACAAAAATGAGACGAAAAGTGCAATTCTGCTAAACATCATATTCAACTCCAATATATTGTTATATTGATGTTCATTTTATCATCAATGCACGGGTTTTAATCGAATTAGCGACATTGTTCACAAACCTTTCGAATTTAAGGAACTTTGAAATTGTATAAGTTTTCCTGAACAAAGGTAACGATTGCTAAAGTATTTATTCTTTATTAAAAACAATTTTGTTTGTTATAATGTATTTATCTTTTGTCTTGTAGAGACGGTCATAAATTTACTTTCTGGGTTAAATAATATACAAAAAGGGGGTATTTCATTGGATCAGACTCAGGATAGTAAATTTGAAGATTCATTTCTGCCGATGTCTTCCATTGGCAGCGGGATTGGTGTTGCTGTAGTGCAAGATGTTTATTGTTATACCGATCAAATCGTCAATCTTGTTTTAGTGGGAAATCCAAGTGAGACAAGTGAATTTGTGCTGATTGACACGGGGATGCCAAAGTCGGCCGAGCAAATTAAGAATATGATTAAAAATCGATTTGGGGAAAATGCCTTACCAAAGGCGATCATACTGACACACGGGCATTTTGATCATGTCGGGTCGATTGCAGCTCTATTAGAGGATTGGGATATTCCTGTATATGCACATGAACAGGAGCTCCCTTTTTTAACGGGAAAAGAGGATTACCCGCCAGGGGACCCGAATGTGGACAGCGGCCTAGTAGCCAAGATGTCTCCAATGTTCCCAAACCATGGGATTGATATTAGTGCTCATGTTCAGCCCCTTCCAAGTGATGGAACGGTTCCTAATATGCCTGGCTGGAAATGTATACATACCCCTGGACATACTCCGGGTCATATTTCTTTATTCCGAGAACAAGACACAACCCTAATTGCAGGAGATGCCTTTGTTACTGTAAAACAGGAATCCCTTTATAAGGTTTTGACACAAACACAGGAAATAAGCGGACCGCCAAGGTATTATACGACTGATTGGGAAGCGGCTTATGAGTCTGTTAAAAAATTGGAGGCACTAAAACCGCAAGTGGCTGTGACGGGGCATGGGGTCCCGATGAGTGGGAAGGAACTTTCAACAAACCTTCAATACTTAGTGGAGCATTTTAATGAAATGGCTAAACCTGAAAGCGGGAAATACGTAAATTAAAATGATTGCTTAGGTTGCTTTAACCAGCAGCCTTTTACTCCGTCTGTATGTTCGTAATAAAGAATGTATTAGCATATATATATTTAGAAAGAATGGTGTTTAACAGTTAGTCTAAAGGAGGAACTATGAAACCTTGTATCTTTTTGCTCGCTGCTGGTTTGTTAGATGCTATCTTGACACATGTCGGAATTTCATCCGGTTTTATTGAAGAAGGAAACCCAATGATGAAAGAAGTCATTAACAAGGGCTGGTCCTATTTTTATTTGATCAAGATATTCCTACCGCTCTTGCTTCTTGGTTTATTTTATCTAAAGCCCTTTAAGGGAACTATTCGAATGCTGCTCATTTCAACCTGTGTCCTATATCTATCCGTTCTTGTTTATCATACGGTCTGGGTCGTACTCTACCTCAAAACTTCAGCATAATCAAAACTAGACACCTTAAGAATAATAAGATAGTATCAATACGATATTGAATAACAAATAATAAAGTAAAAAATGATGTTAGATATAGAAGGAGTATAAAATGTTAAACACCTTACAACCGTTTCTACAGGAAGCATGGCAAAAGTCTGGCTTCCAAGCACCAACATCCATCCAGGAAACAGCTATTCCACTCATACTCGAGGGCAAAGATGTGATTGCGGAGTCGCCGACAGGTACGGGGAAGACACTTGCTTATTTGCTTCCATTGTTACATAAAATCGACAGTAATACCCCGTCCTTGCAGGCAGTTGTTTTAGCGTCTTCACAAGAGCTAGTCATGCAGGTTTTTCAAGAATTCCAAAAGTGGTCAGAAGGCAGTGGTATTAGAGGTACCTCCATAATTGGCGGTGCCAACTTAAAACGCCAGCTTGAAAAATTAAAGAAGCGGCCGCATGTTATCTTTGCTACACCTGGACGCTTACTGGAGCTAATCAAGCAAAAAAAGGTGAAAATGCACGAAGCCAAGATGGTTGTCCTTGATGAGGGTGACCAGCTGTTAATTCCAGAGCATTTGCAGACGGTTCAGCAAATTGTCAAATCGACACTGGGTGACCGCCAAGTCGTCTTATTTTCGGCTACCATGAAACCGGCAACAGAAAAATTAGCGAAAGAAATGACTAATGATTACGAAGTATTACGGATTGAAAAAGACGAGATCGCATCTGCTGGGGAAGTGGAACATATTTATTTCTTAGTTGAGCAAAGAGATAAAATTAAGCTGCTTGAAAAAATAACACGTCTTGAGAATAATAAATCACTTGCCTTTATAAATGATATTGGTGAAATTCAAGTTTTTAAAGAAAAATTGTTGTTTAAAGAATTATCCATTGGCATCCTCCATAGTGATATGAAAAAGCTGGAGCGTCAGGCCGCGTTAAAGGACTTCCGTGATGGGAAAATGAAAATGCTGATTGCCACTGATATTGCCGCCCGAGGGCTGGATATCCAAGGTGTCAGCCATGTGGTACAGATCGACTTTCCGAAGGATATTACCCAATATGTGCATAGGGCTGGGAGAACAGGAAGAATGGGGGCTGACGGTACCGTTATTTCATTAGTAACCGAGCGTGAAGAACGCGAGCTGAAACGTTTTTGCAAGGAATTGCAAATTCCTCTTGATAAAAGAGTATTTTTTCAAGGGAAAATTGTTTCGGAAGACCAACGCCATCAAAAGTTAAAACGGTAAGAGGAAAGCAGTGGAATATTCCACTGCTTATTTCTATTAAAGAGGGATTTTTTTTAGCTGCAATCGAAAGCCGCCAGTTTTAGTTAGGAATAGGGGGAATCTGTTTCATCCATACTATAAATGATTTTCTTGAAAAGGAGATGGTAGTGTGGGAAAACAGAAGCTTGGTAATGCTAATGCCCAGCGTAATAACAATCGTAAAAAGGGCATGAAAGATAGTGCTGAATTAGTGGAATTTACAACGGGTGAAGAATTAAAGCTGAATCGTCCGAATAGCAAATAAAAGGAACGCCTCCTTCGATGGGAAGGGGGCATTTTTTGAATTCTAGTATTGAATTGTTAATATATCCCGACTTTTTGTTAATATATCTGATTTTTTGTTAATATCCTTTAAGTTTTTGTTAATATATCGATTTTTTTGTTAATATCAGACGAGTTTTAGTTAATATCACTAATTTCCCCTCGGAAAATTACTCTCCTTGAAGCAGTTCTAACGACTTTTTGGTTGGACCCTCAATCACATCGCCCGCGTACGAATAGCGGGAGCCGTGGCATGGGCAGTCCCAAGACTTTTCGGCACGATTCCATTCACATTCACACCCAAGATGAGTACAGGTCGTATCAACAATATAAAGCTTGCCATTCTCGTCCTTATAGGCACCAGCTCTTTTGCCATGGAACATCACAACCGAACCTTCACCTTCCTGTAAATCTTCCGGAACCTTTTCAACTATTTCAAGCTTACCTTTGAGTAAGTGTTTGGCAACATCAGCATTAGTCGAAATGACTTCCTTTAAATCAGGATCAGCATGAAAGCGTGATGGTGAATATAATGCTGCAAAACGATTCGTTCCGCCAACAATATAATCTTTTATAATATGCCCTGCTAAAATACCTGTGGACATCCCCCATTTTTTAAAACCAGTTGCGATTAAAACATTTTTTCGTTCTTCCGTATAGGGACCGATATAAGGCATTTTATCCAGGGTCACATTATCTTGAGCAGACCAACGGTATTGGTATTCCTTGATGCCAAAAACCTCTTCAGTGAAGGTTTGAAGCTCTTCAAAGTGCTTCTGCGTGTCAACACCTTGTCCTGTTTTGTGGTTCTCGCCGCCAATAATCAGCAAATTTTCGCCATTATCAAGCGGGGTGTACCGAATCGAACGTGACGGGCTGTCAGCGCTGATGTACATGCCGCCAGGATATTCTTGATTCGTTCTGACCCCGATGGCATAAGAACGATCCGCATACATTCTTGCAAAGTAAAGTCCTGGTTTGTCATAAAAAGGGAAATGTGAAGCAATGATTACATGCTTAGCCGTCACTCTTTGCCCGTTTTTTGTAATAACCTTTGGCTCTGAATGGTCATCCACTATATCATTCGCAATGGTATTTTCATAAACAGAACAGCCCGCTTGAACGGCCTCATCTAAAAGTGCTTTTAAAAATTTCAATGGATGATACTGAGCCTGGTTGCTCATCATCAAAGCTGCTTTTGCTGGAATATTAAAGGGAATCGAATCTTTCAAGGCTCCCTCAATATCAAGACTCTTGTAAGCCTCCCACTCAGTTTTTAGCTTGTCGGCATACTCATCCGTTGTGGCATATACATAGGCATCCTGCTTACTAAAATCACATTTTATGCCCCTCTCGTTCACCGTATTCTCCACAAACTGAACAGCCATCATCATTGATTCATAATATAGTCTCGCTTTTTCTTTACCAAAATGATTAATAAACTCATCATAAATAAGCCCGTGCTGAGCAGTTAATTTTGCCGTTGTGTGTCCGGTTGTACCGTTTAAGATTCCCCCAGCCTCAAGTAAGGCTACTTTTTGACCTTCTTTAGTCAGCAGATAGGCAGCAGTTATCCCTGTTATTCCAGCTCCAACAATGGCAACATCTACACTAATATCCTGTTCTAATGGCTTGAATGTTGGTAATTCAATTTCACGCCAATATGTTCGAGGAAACTTTTGGGCGTTTTCAGATGAATTCATATGTATTCCTCCACTTCAAAATAATCACATGTTTAATTTTTCCTAAAATGAAAAAATCATGTGATGTAAGGGAGAACTTATTTTTTAGAAAAATAAAACTCGCCAATAGGCGAGTCATCGTGATTCACAAAATGAGGGATGTTACATGGATTCTTGATCGGAATTAATTTTATCAATCCGTTTAGCGTCGTCTATATCCAGCCCCTGCCGTAAGAAATGAATAAAGGTTCCGCCTGCAAAACCGAGACAAAGGACAAAAGCGATGGTTGTAATCCACCAAATTGCCAACTGAAAATCCCCCTTTACATATGCCTAGCTACAGAAGCATAACTAAATATATGCGCAAGGGGGAGAAATTGTTCCACTTGTCTTAAGATTTGTTATTGTCTTTTTTGTGAAGCTCGGAGTAGTAATCGACCTTTTTTATGTTTACTCCGACAAAAGTTTCGATAATCGATTGGCCGCCTGCTATAGAGAGAATTAAAATAATGACAAAGGTGACCTTGGGGAATAGCAAGTAGGCGCCGCCTAATAAAAAAGCGCTCCACATGCCAGCACACCAATAACATTTTAATAAGTAACCAAACATGGAGGTAGGAACTTCCTTTGTTGTGGTTCCCTCGCTCGTTTCTACCTTGACCTTTTTTACAAATGGTCTTCGGATAAATTCGGTGATTTTATCAAAAACGATCAAATGGGTTAATCGATAGCTTGCTAAAATTAACATGATATAAGTCATCCCAGAAATGTCTGCCACTTTTTTAGTCCTCCAAAGACGGTTTGTTTTAGTGTTACTTTTAGAAAAGTTTTTTTCGCTGCCTGTATATTTTGAGCCTGAAATCAAAATTATATATCGAGGAGGCGAATAAAATGAAAAAATCTTTTTGGTTCAGTTTTCTGTTCTTACTATCCCTTTTCTGCATTCCAAGTGTCTCTTTTGCCCAACAAATCTACACGGTTCAATCTGGGGACTCACTTTGGAAAATTGCTGTCCGGTATCAAGTAGGAATTAGTGAGCTTATTTCAGCAAATCCGCAGTTTAAGAATCCTAACATGATTTATCCTGGTCAAAAAGTAACCATTCCTGATTTAGGCGGAGTAAAATCAATTGAAAACCAAGTTATTCAGCTTACAAATCAAGAGCGTGCAAAGAACGGGCTGCCAGCTATGGCTGCCGATTGGGAACTGTCAAGGGTTGCACGCTACAAAGCAATGGACATGAGAGACAAAAATTATTTTAGTCATACAAGTCCAACGTATGGCAGTCCTTTTACGATGATGAAGAATTTTGGTATTACTTATCGTTCTGCAGCGGAAAATATTGCTGCCGGACAAACTACACCACAGTCGGTGGTACAGTCATGGATGAATAGCTCAGGTCACAGAGCCAATATCCTAAGCTCCAACACTAGAATTGGAGTTGGTTACGCTAAGGGCGGTTCCTATGGTTATTACTGGGTTCAGATGTTTATCTCTAAATAATCTAAAGCCAAGGGTCAGTTTCTTAAGCAATTGCTTAAGAGGCTGACCCTTTCTACGTCTTAAGACCGATAAAAAAATCAAGCTTAGGCTCAATTATGGGAGCCAAGGAAAACAGGTATGATGAAAACAAGAAAGGAAAGGAGTGAAACAAAGATGAAAAAGTTTGGTTTACTGTTAGCCGGGGGAATTGCGGCATTCATCCTGCTTTCAACCATCGGTCCAATGGTTGGATTACTTGTAAGTGTGGTTCTTCTGTATTTCATCTTTAAGCAATTCTTAAAGACAAAATCTATTGGGGGACGAATTGGTCTGGGAATCATTGGCTTTATAGTCCTAATTGCATCGCTTCACAATGTACCGGCAATTATTGGCATAGCAGCAGCATACGTTTTATACCTTGTTTATAAAAAGTGGAACAAGAGTAAGGTCAGCAAAATAATCGAAGCTGATGATCCATTTAGTAATTTTGAAAAACAATGGAGCGAATTGAAACAGTATTAGAAATGCTAACCCTATTAAAAGGAGAGAATGAACATGACAAACTTATTTACAAGGATTAAAAATACGATTACCGCCGATTTACATGAGGCGCTCGACCAGAAGGAAAATAAGAACCCAATTGCTATGTTGAACCAATATCTTCGCGAATGTGAGCAGGAAACGGAAAAGGTAAGAAAACTTTTGCAGCGTCAATATACTTTAAAGGATGAATTTACGAGAGAATATCATCAGGCAGAGGAGTTAGCCAATAAAAGAAAGCATCAGGCAGAAATTGCTTCCAAAGCGGGAGAAACAGAGTTATCCGATTTTGCTTCGGCTGAGTATCAGCAATATCAAGAAAGGTCTAGCCGCATTAAGGCATCACTTGATCAAGTCACGGGACAGCTTGGAGATTTAGAAAGAAAATACGAAGAAATGAAACATAAATTAAAAGACATGCATTTGCGCCGTATGGAGTTAATGGGCCGTGAGAATGTGACTCGGGCAAATCTGCGAATAAACCAAGTGCTTGATGCACATTCTGGTTCGGATCAATCTTACTCAAGATTTAAAGAAATTGAAAACTATCTTGACCGTCTCGAACATCAAGTTAACAGTTCCTTCTACCGGAATACAATCGATGCGAGAATTGCACAATTAGAAAAAGAAATGAAATTAGAAGAAAGCAAGTCCATTTAATCAAAAAAATGGTATTCTATAAAAGAAAGCGGAAGCGCCTTGAACGGGGCTGACAAGCACAAGACGAGCCGGCCGAAAGATTGCTTTTTAACCTTTTGGGCGGGTGGACCTAAATGTGGAGGCGACTGCCCTGGGACTCTAGGCTAAGATGGCCCCTGCAAGAAGGCGCTTTTTTCCTTCTTCAGGGGATGGCTAGACTTGCGTCCCAGGGAGCCGCAACTGGATAAGTTTGTGACCTCGAGGGGCTAGGCGCTGGAGCAGGACTGGACTATTCTATTATAAAAGCGCAAGCGGATTCGTAAAGGGCGTAGTTTAAACTGCGCCTTTTACCTGTAAAACTACTGCAATAAAAGGGAGGGTGGCCAATGTTTAAAAATACAAAAAGTGATTATCTTAGCTGGCTTGTTATCATCGGGATTGTAATCTTGCTCTTAGAGATTTTATTTTTTAACAGAGGGCTGATATTCTCTCTTTTTATTGCAGGCGGGATGATTTATTTAGGCCGGAAAAAGGCGGGTAAAAGGTTAGGGAAAGTCCTGTTTATTGTAGGGATCATCTTCTTTGTTCTAAGTATTGTCAATATGATGACCTTTAAGTTTCTATTATTAGCGATATTATTGCACTTTTTCATTCAATATTTTCAAACGAAAAGACAGCCAAAAAAAATAGTGCCGGATATTGTTTCTTCTGAACCAGCACAATTAGAAGAAACGTTGATTAGTTCGGAACCATTGTTTAGTAATATTCTCGTAGGACAGCAAAAAACACCTTTAGGTGTATACGAGTGGGATGATGTGAATATTCAAACGGGAATTGGCGATACCGTTATTGATCTTAGCTATACGATGCTGCCAAAGGGAGAAGCGGTTATTTTTATCCGAAATATTATTGGAAATATCCATATCCTTGTACCATACGAAACGGATGTAAGTATTCACCATTCTGGTGTCGTAGGATCAGCTAAAGTATTTGGCAATGACAGAGATAAAATATTCAACCAAGTTTTCCACTTGAAAACTTCCGGTTATGAAACTTCTGAGACCAAGGTGAAAATTGTTACTTCACTTGTGGTCGGAAATTTAGAGGTGAGCCGGATATGAGTTCAACCCAGCGGCAAATGATCTGGCATATTCTGTTCTGCTTTCTGATTGCGTTAGTCATTGGAGCGGTTCTAATTTATGTATTCCCATTGGGAGACTGGTCGGAATTATGGACGAGACAATTCATGAATATTCCAATTGTGATTTTTGTTCCTGTCTTTAGTATTGCAATCGGAATACTTTTAGGCGGTTTTTCAGGACTTTTTTGGCGTAAACAATTACTTGCCGTCGAACATTCTTTACATCAGCTTGAGGAAGGAAGACAAATCGAAGTACCAGAGAAGCCCTCTGTTTCAGAAATCCAAGCCATTGCTAAAAGAATTGAGAACGTTGGCAGGCAAATGTCTGAGCAGGCAAAGCTGTCACAGCGGTTAGCTACCGAAAAGGTAGAGGGCCAAGAAGAAAGAATTCAGCAGATCATTGAACAGGAGCGGAATCGGCTTGCAAGGGAATTGCATGACTCCGTCAGCCAACAATTATTTGCTGCTTCGATGATGATGTCGGCAATTAATGAAACAAAAGGCCCGTCTGAAGATGACCGTGAAACCAAACAATTAAAACTCGTTGAAGAAATGATTCACCAATCACAGTTAGAGATGCGGGCCCTTCTGTTACATTTACGCCCAGCTGCCTTAAAGAATAAATCACTGCAAGAAGGAATTGAGGAGCTGTTAATCGAATTATCTCAAAAGGTGACAATGGATATTAAATGGAAAGTTGAAGATTTTCCATTAGATAAAGGGGTAGAAGATCATCTGTTCCGCATCCTGCAGGAGTCTGTCTCTAATACCCTACGGCACTCAAAAGCCAGCAAATTTGAGGTTTTATTAGTGAAGCGGGATGACCTTGTCATTCTTAGGATTGTAGACGACGGAATTGGTTTTGAAGTGAATGAAATGAAAGCAGGCTCCTATGGTATGCAAAACATGCACGAACGTGCGGTTGAAATAGGTGGTACATTAAAAGTGGTTAGTGTTAAAAATAAAGGAACAAGGCTGGAAGTAAAGGTTCCGGTGATGATTAATGGAGATGGTATCAATGATTAGTGTAGTATTTGTCGATGACCACGAAATGGTTAGAATCGGTGTATCCTCTTACCTTTCTGCGCAGGAGGATATTGAAGTGGTGGGTGAAGCTGATAATGGAAAAAAGGGAGTAGAACTCTCCTTAAGCTTACGTCCTGACATTATTTTAATGGACTTGGTGATGAAGGAAATGGACGGAATTGAAGCAACCCGGCAAATTATTGAGCAATGGCCCGAAGCAAAGATCATTATCGTCACCAGCTTTTTAGATGATGAAAAAGTGTATCCGGCACTTGAAGCAGGGGCGACGAGCTATATGCTGAAGACATCAAAGGCCAGTGAAATTGCCAATGCTGTCCGTGCTACATATCATGGCCAATCGGTTCTTGAGCCTGAAGTCACCGGGAAAATGATGGTCAAAATGCGTCAAAAAAATACGCAGCTGCCGCACGAAGAACTAACCAGCCGTGAACTTGAAATTTTACTGTTGATGGCGGAGGGGAAAACTAACCAGGATATTGCGGATGAATTATTTATCGCTCTGAAGACCGTTAAAACCCACGTCAGTAATATACTAAGTAAACTTAACGTACAGGACCGCACTCAAGCAGTTATCTATGCCTTTAAGCATTCATTAATTAAATAAACGTACAAACCTCTTAACTTATGTTGGGAGGTTTTTTAATTTTTAAAAAAATGATTGAAAATTGTTCTCATTTACTGTTATTATAATAATTAATGAAAATCATTCTCACTATTATTCTATCTGGAGGAAATTCACACATGAAAATATATAAATTATCTGGCCTTGTTTTATTATCTAGCAGTCTATTATTTGGCTGTTCCAATTCGGATCAAGCTTCGTCCACAGAAAAAACAAAGAAAACCCAAAACACATCAACCGAATCGCTAAAAGGGGTATCGGATGAATATCGACAATATGCGATATCTGAGATTGAAGAATTTGTTAAAGCCACAGAGGCTTTTACAACAGCTGTTAAAAACGGTGAAATTGATAAAGCTAAGGAGCTTTATGGACCAGCCCGGATGCATTATGAGCGCGCCGAGCCAATCGCCGAGAGCTTTGGTGACCTCGATCCTAAAATTGATGCACGAGAAGGAGACGTTCCCGACGCAGAATGGGGCGGATATCACCGGATTGAAAAAGGATTATGGATCGAAAACACGACAAAAGGTTATGAACAAATGGCTGATCAGCTAATGAAAGATGTAAACCTGTTACGTGCTAAAGCAGATACAGTAGAAGTGACGCCGGATTTATTAATTACCGGAGCTGTTGACCTCTTAAATGAAGTTTCAACTTCAAAAGTAACAGGTGAAGAGGACCGCTACTCCCATACGGATCTTTACGACTTTGCGGCAAACGTTGAAGGAGCGGAGAAAATCTATCAGCTTCTTAAACCGGCACTAGAGAAAAAAGACAAAGACGTTTCAACGGAGATTCAGGCTCGTTTTGATGATGTTTATAGTCTATTAAACCAGCATAGAAATGGTGATGGCTATAAGCTTTATACAGAATTGACGGAAGCGCAGGTAAAAGAACTTAGCCAGGCTATTGATGCACTAGCTGAACCACTATCACAAATAGGTATTATTACGGAGGCGTCTTAATTGACAAACAATCCAACCAACTTAGAGGCATTAGCTGAAAAAAAGGTATCAAGACGGGATATTCTGAAAACCGCCGGAATTGGCGGTGTTGGAGTCATTCTAGGAGCATCGGGTCTCGGCAGTGTCCTTTCGCTAAAGGAAAGTAAGGCATCTGGCCCTGAGTCGAATCAAGAGATTGTTCCTTTTTATGGTGATTATCAAAGCGGTATTACGACAAAACCACAAAATCATGTTTATTTCGTTTCCTTAGATGTAACGACGTCAAAACGAGAAGACTTGTCCAAACTATTTAAGGATTGGACCAAGGCCTCCGCTTTAATGACAGAGGGGAAGGCAGTCGGCAAGCTTTCTAGCAACGAATTTTTACCTCCGGACGATACAGGGGAGGCAGCAGGATTATCGCCATCCAATTTAACGATTACATTTGGGGTCGGTCCTAGTCTTTTTGTAAAAGATAATCAAGATCGATTTGGGTTAAAACACAAGCAGCCGAAAGAATTGGTTGATCTTCCCGCTTTCCCGCTTGATGCATTGGAAGAGGAATGGACCGGTGGGGATATTTGTATCCAAGCATGCGCTGATGATTTACAGGTAGCCTTTCACGCGGTCAGAAATCTTATTCGAATCGCCAGAGGGAAAGCAACATTGCGCTGGGCGCAAACTGGTTTCCAGCGCACAAAGCAGGCTGATCCTAAAAAGGAAACACCGAGAAACCTATTCGGTTTCAAAGATGGTACCGTAAACCCTGATGTTGACAGTAAAAAACAGGTGAATGAGCATATTTGGGTTCAGCCAGGTGATGGACCTGATTGGCTTGTTAATGGCAGTTACCTTGTAGTCCGCCGGATTCAAATGTTTATTGAGGTCTGGGATAGAACCAATCTAAGGGAGCAAGAAAACACTTTTGGCCGATACAGGGACAGTGGTGCACCGTTAGGGCAAAAGAATGAATTTGATAAACCTGATTTCACCCAAAAGAAAGAAACCGGTGAGGACGTGATTCCTGTCAATTCTCATGTACGCTTGTCCCATGGAGATGGCACGCAGCAGATTCTCCGCCGTGCCTATTCCTATGCAGATGGGATGGACTTGAAAACAGGCAGCTTTGATGCAGGTCTTTTGTTTTTATGTTTTCAGCGTACACCAAGTAAGCAGTTTATCCCGATTCAGAACAGGTTAGCTAAAATGGATAAGTTAAATGAATATACGTCCCATCGTGGAAGTGCCATCTTTGCCTGTTTACCAGGAGCTAAACAAGGCGGTTTTATCGGAGAGACACTATTTAACTAACTAGTGGTTTTTCTTTTACAAGAGGAGAGAGAAGATTATGCAGCGTTTAAATTGGAAGCCATTATTAGTATTAATCATGATGATCAGTTTTTTTCAAATGATCCTTCCCGTAAAGGCGGCAGAAAATAGTGATGAACTTTTTGTGCTAATTGGTGATAGTTTAATGAAGGCAAAGGATGGCGAACAGGCTGTCGTGGCCAAAAACATGGAGCAGTTTGCAAGCCAGTGGCAGTCCATTAAAAAAACTGGCAGCGAACAAGCCCAAAAAGTGGACCAAGAATTAAAAGAAGTTCAAAGTTTACTAGCAAAAGACAGCGTCGATAAAGAGGCACTTTCGAAGAGTCTCTCGGCCCTTTCAAGTGCAGTCGTCCAATATGATGAGGAACAAAATCCTAAAGATAAAGATAAAGCCAAAGAACAGGTAAAGCAGTTACTTCCGCTTATAACCGTTATGAAGGACTCAGTAGAAAAAGGGGATACGGCTCCATTAAAGTTTCAATACCAAAAAATAATGAATGGCTGGACTGCTTCAGAGAAGGCCGTTCACGATGAGAGTATTGCTGCGTATGGAAATATTGAAAAATACACAGCCCTCATTCGAATTGCGATTACACAGGAACCTGCGGATTTAGAGAAAGCCAGTCAAAACTTGGATCAATTAAAAAGCGAAGTAGATAACTTTATTGCCGGTAAAGTATTGAAACAGGCAGCAGGAGAGTATTCCTTGAATGACTTAGCTGCTTTGTTAAGTGATTCTGAAAATGCTATTTCTCAAAGTGACTACAAAGGGGCCAGTGAGCATTTAAATAAAATTTTGACTATCTGGCCAATGGTGGAAGGCGATGTCCAAACTAGGGACAGCGGTTTGTACAGTGATTTGGAAACGAAGGTACCAACTGCCATCAGTCTATTAAATTCTGAAAATGTAAACGCCGATAAAGCCGCCGATATTGTTAAGGACTTAGAAGATCGGCTTGCCCCATTATTAAGTAAAACAAGTTACTCATTATGGGATGCAGCCCTTATATTATTACGTGAGGGATTAGAAGGCTTACTAGTTGTCGCAACGCTCATTGCCTTTTTGAAAAAGATGGGGCAATCCGCCCAGCAAAGGTGGATTTGGTCCGGAGTGGTTGCTGGTATCTTAGCAAGTGCCGTCCTAGCCGTAATTATCAATATAGTCTTTTCCCAATTTGTTGCCGCGTCAAGCAGGGAGTATATTGAAGGGATTACCGGTATAGTCGCTGTCGTCATGATGTTGACGGTTGGGGCATGGCTTCATAATAAGTCAAGCATCGGTAATTGGAATAAATATATTAATCAGCAAATGCAGCAAGCCATCGCAAAAGGAAGCCTTATGTCCTTTGCCTTTATTAGTTTTCTTTCGGTCTTCCGTGAAGGTGCAGAGACGATTATTTTCTATACCGGCATTACCCCGTATATAAGTTTAGCGGAACTCGTGATGGGGATCTGTTTGGCCCTTGTGTTGTTAGTCATTTCTGGCTTTGCCATCATTCATTACAGTGTGAAGATTCCCATTCGCTTGTTCTTTAGAACGGCGACAATCTTAATTTACTTTTTAGCATTTAAAATTTTAGGGATTAGTATACATGCATTGCAGATATCAGATGTACTTTCAACCACAACGGTAGAACGCTTACCATTTATTGACTGGCTGGGACTCTATCCAACGTACGAGACCACTTTACCCCAATTACTATTATTGTTAATCATCTTTTTTACGACTTATTTAGTTAAAAAAAGTCAAGGTAAACAAGTAATATCAACAAATGCTTAAAAGGGCTGCCCATCAGCCCTTTTTTCTTTTGAAAAAAATTTCTCCTACTATTCAAGAGACTTGTCTCATAAGTTATTAAAAGAGATGAGAGTAAGGGAGATTTGTAAATTGAATATTTATTATAAAAGTATCTTTTTTTTAGCTGCCTCTGCTTTTTTAGGTGAAATGATTGAGGTCCTGATCAATATGATTTTGGCTAGAGAGCTGGGGTCACACGGGTTAGGACTTTATATGACGATTCTTCCCTCGATTTTTTTACTTGTCTTATTATCCAGCTTTGAATTACAGGTCTCGATTTCGAAATTTATTGCGGAACGGGATCAGCGCTACCATCGTAATATTCTTTATCACGCCTTGACCATTACGATCGTTTTTACATGTATTCTTTTCTTAGCCGCCGCCGCGCTTATTCCATTTATCCCTGTGTTTAATGCTTACCACCCATATGTAAGATGGCTTGTCTTGGCATTAGTCCCTGTCATCTCCTTTACATCCGTAGCTAGAGGCTATTTTATGGGCGTTCAGGAGATGGGGAAAATAGCGGTCTCGAACTTTCTTCGCAAGTCAATCCAGCTTATAGGTCTGTTTATCTTGTTTCGCTTTTTTGAATTCGATGCGGAGGCATCCTTATTAATTGCCATTTGTGCCTTGATAGGCAGTGAAGTTGTGGTGTTTTTATATCTGTTTTACTTATTTATCATTCAATTCCAACAGCTGAAAAGGAAGCCTTTCTCCAATATGGACCGAAAAGGGGTACGGAAAAACTTAATTGCGGTGTCGATTCCAACGACAGGACTGAGGCTGTTCTCCGCTATCATGAATGCCGTTCAACCATTTGTTATAAAGGGAGCCTTGGTTTACTCAGGATTATCCAGTACGCTCGCTGTAGAACAATTTGGAATGCTGATGGGTGTGGCAGCATCAATTGGATTTTTCCCCGCCTTTATTGCTCACTCCTTAATGATTGTGCTGATTCCGGCTGTATCAAAGACTAACTCGCAAAAAGATTTCGCAACCCTGCAAAAAATGCTTCAGCAAGTGATGACGATTACGTTTTTGTACGGAACTCCAGCGGTTGTCATTTTTTACTTTTTTGCACCAGAATTAACATCTTTATTTTTTAAATCGGATACCTCTGCTATATATCTGCAGTTACTTTGGCCGTATTTCCTGTTTCATTTCTTTATTATGCCAATGCAGGCTTTCTTAATTGGTCTTGATATGTTAAAAGAATTATTTTTTCATATTATTTGGTCGACCATCATCTCATTTGCTTTGATTCTTTGGCTCGGCTCCTCTCACGATTGGCAGATGAACGGGGTGATTATCGGTATGAATACTGGAGCTGTCCTATTAGCCCTTATGCATTATTTAACAATCTGTAAGAAGATTGGAGTTTCTATTTTTATGAAAGGTCTCGTTACGGAAGCAACTGAAAGGTGAATCTATTTTTACACAAAGTGTAGGGAAGTTGCAGTTCCTTTCCGTCTATTATATGAAAGATGTTGTTGAAGGAAGGATGGATGGTTAGGATGAACGCCCTTGCATTTGAGAAACTAGTGAATGAACATAGTGAGGCTACATTTAAATATATTTTATCGTTAACGAGACAGAAAGAACTTGCTGAAGACCTTTTTCAAGAGGTATTACTTTCAGCTTACTTAGCATATCCTTCCATTAAGGAGCAATCAAAATATAAAAGTTGGCTTTTTAGGATTGCGTTAAATAAATGCCGTGACTTTTGGCGGAAAGAAAAAAAATCGCAGCATTTTTGGAGAGAAGAGGTTTTTGCCTATTCAGTCCTGTTTGAACCACATTCCTTTCCCGAAGAGGAAGTCCTGGATAAATACTCGAGAGAACAAATGGCTGAAAAGATAAGGACATTGCCCGACATTTACCGTGACCCTATTTTTCTATATTACTATCAAGATTTATCTTTGCTTGAAATTGCAGAAAAAAGTAATCTGCCAATGTCGACAGTGAAAACGAGAATGAGAAGAGCGAAGGAGAGACTACGTCCAAAAATGCAGTCACTTGCTTGATTGCTCCCGTCCTTAATCAAATAAGGTTGGAAAAGGGGAAGGTCAAAATGACTGATAAAGAAAAGAAACAGATTCCGAAGCATTTGCAGCCGTATATATCAACGCAATACTACCACAATTACACGCCAATCGACCATTCCGTTTGGCGCTTTGTTATGAAACAGAACCATTATTTCTTAAAGGATATAGCCCATCCTGCGTATGTTAATGGATTAAGAGATTCGGGAATTAAGATAGATCAGGTTCCAAAGGTAGGAGATATGGATACGAGTTTGGCAAAAATCGGCTGGGGTGCCGTTACAATTGATGGGTTAATTCCAGGCTCGGCTTTTTATGGCTTTTTAGCTAACCGGATCCTGCCAATTGCAACGGAGATCCGGAACATCCAAAATATAGCCTATACGCCTGCACCGGATATGCTCCATGAAGCGGCAGGGCATGCACCAATATTATTGGATGAAACTTACCGGGACTTTGTCAGGAAAATTGGTGAAATGGGAGCTAAGGCCCTGTCGAGTAAAGAGAAATTAGAAGTGTTTAAAGCGGTTCGCCATTTGACGATTATTGCCGAGGACCCTGATTCAACTCCTGAGCAGGTTCAAGAAGCTGAACGGCAGGTTGTGGAAGCTAGGAGCAGGGTCAAAGGTTTGTCTGAGGCTGACAAAGTTTCTAGGCTGTTTTGGTGGACAGTTGAGTACGGATTAATAGGAGATATGAACAATCCTAAAATTTATGGAGCGGGATTACTGTCTTCGGTAGGGGAAAGTCAAAGTTGCCTGAAACCAGATGTGAAAAAAATCCCCTTCTCCGTTGAAGAATGTATCAATACTCCCTATGATGTTACAAAGCCACAGCCGCAATTATTTGTATGTAAGTCCTTTGATGATTTAGTGGAGAAGATTGAACAATTCGCCTCGACTATGGCCTTCCGTAAAGGCGGCACGGAAAGTCTAGATCAAGCACTAGAATCGAACAGTGTTGCCACAATGGTTTTATCATCAGGCCTCCAGGTTACCGGTACGCTGACTGCTATTTTAAAGGATGAAAATGCGGAGGCCATTTATGTGAGAACAAAAGGCCCTACAGCTTTGTCCTATGATTATAAACAATTGAAGGATCAAGGTACGGATATACACCGTAAAGGATTTGGAACACCAATCGGTAAATTAAAAGGAGGTATTGTAATAGAAGCTTGTACCACAAAGCAATTGCAAGCTTTAGGTATTAAAGAGGGAACTAATGTCTTATTAAACTTTCAAAGCGGGGTTACAGTGGAAGGCCTTGTTAAAAATATATTATTCTATGACGAGAAACCGATTTTGATTAGTTTTAGTAATTGTCAAGTGACGTACAAGAATATTGTTCTTTTCGAACCTTCATGGGGAATATTTGATATGGCTGTCGGTGCAAGGGTTACGTCGGTTTTTGCGGGAGCAGCTGACCCGAACCATTATTATGATTCCCCTTCAACAAACGATGAAAGCATGGAAGAGGTTGAACAGCAATGTTTGACTGAACTAGAAAACATGTATGCAGAAATCCGAGACTTACGAGAGGGACAGTGGAAGCAAACTAATTTAATGCACGTAGATCGGGTTTTAGCCATTCTCGATCAAAAATATCCAAATGAATGGCTATTACGGATTGAAATATTAGAGCTATATAAAATAAATCAGGATATTCATCAAAATGTAAGCGCTATTCTGAATAAGCTAAAAAAAACGAACTGGGATCCATCAATTAAACAAATGATTGATAGAGGCATAACATTGATCGAACAGATATAAAAAAACAGGAGCTTGGCATTTGCCAAACTCCTGTTTTTTAGTCTTTACTTGAAAGGATTCCAAGAATCCGAAGAATGCTGATAAATAAGTTAACAAAATCGAGGTACAAGTTTAATGCCATCAGCGGAACATCTTCTGGTCTTACTCCGTAGTGCTTCATACGGCTGATATCGAAAAGAACGTATCCGCTAAATACTAAAACACCGATAAAGGAGTATGCAAGCATTCCTGTTGAGCTTAATGGTAAGAAAATATTATAAATCGAAATGGCCACTAATGCTAAGATAGCTGCCAGTAAAAATCCGCCTAAGAAAGAAAAATTATGTTTGGACTTTGCGGCGTAAATGGCAATTCCAGTAAAGACAACCGTTGTGCTGGCAAATGCCATGCCGACTACATTTGCTCCAGATGTTGACAGATAATAAGCTACGATTGGATATAAAGTAATCCCTGAAATAAAAGTAAAAATATACAAAAATGCATAGGAAACAGCTTTTCTCCTTCTAAAGAAAAAGGCGCTAATCAGCATAACAAATTCTAAAATCATTAACGGCATAAACAGCCCTGGCGGTACGACAAAGGCCCCAGCCATCGTTCCTAAGAAAGCGATCGCTAATGAAAGAGCAAACGTCCTTAGAACGGATGGCATAAATTCAGTCGATGTTTGTGTATACAAAGCTCTTCACCTCAAATAGAATTAGATAGAAAGTCCTTATTTCTGACTTCCCTTATTAAGATATACGTAGAAGTGGTCAAGATGTTTCATTTTTTCTTAAAAATTCTTGGTTTTCTTTTAAAAGGTCACGAATCTCCGCTAACAGCTCTTCTTGTCGCTCTACTTTGACGACGACCTCTGCAGGTGCTTCCTTCTTTTTAAAACGGGTTATTAATTTCACAAATAAGAAAACGGAAAATGAAATGATAAAGAAATCAACAACCGATTGAATAAATTTCCCGTATGCTAAGCTATGATAGGAAAGTTCAGCAAAAGAGTTTACTTTTCCTAATAATAATCCAACCAATGGCATGATAATATCTGCGACAAGAGAAGAGACAATTTTTCCAAATGCTCCTCCAATGATGACCCCAACTGCTAAATCAATGACATTACCTTTCATGGCAAACTGTTTAAATTCATTCCACACTAAGTAGCCCCCTTTTTGCTTTTTCCTAATTGTTCATTTTATCTTGACCCATCAAGAAAGGCAACAAATTGCTTTGGGTATGTCTATCAGTTTATGAAATTAAATTCATCTTTATTGCTTTTACGGCGGCATCCGTGCGGTTTTTGGCAGCTAATTTTTGAATAATGGATGATACATAGTCTCGGACTGTGTAACTGCTAAGGTGTAACTCTGCTGCTGCTTCACTAATGGAAGCCCCATCAGCAATTAATTGAAGAACTTCCTTTTCCCGTAGTGTTAAAATCGTCTGCGGACCACCGAATTGCTGGAGGGCCTCATCCCAAATGGAATACAATAGTTCTCCAGAATATTGACCGAATCTTATTAATGTCGTTAGCGTCTCGGGTAATACCGAGAAATGAGCATCCGCCCCTTGGTCTAACAAGGCAACCCCTAGCAGTTTGCTATTGGTTGGAACGAAAATAGGAAGGATAACTAGTGACTTCAGCTGATATTCCTGCACATATCTTTTTGGCAAAATATCTAGGGCATTTGAAAAATAGAGTGGTTGTGAATGGGTCAGAGAATAAAAGTATTTATCTATCAAGGGCAGTGTGAAAATTTCCTCTTTTATTTGCTGAACCGCAGAAGCGCTTACATTATAACCTGAAACTCCTATACCTTTATCCACAAAGTGGTTATATAAAAATAGGGCACAACGCTTAAATGGCATAAGATCCACTAGACCTCTTGATATTGTGTTAACAGCATCGTCAACACTCTTGGTGCGAATCAGGCGTTGTAGAAATAAAAGGGAAGCATCCTTCCATTCCATTTTACTTTCGAGTTGAAGCAGCTTTAATTTCCGTATATACATCCCTTTAAAAAACATTATCTGTTCATCTGTCAACAGATCTTCAGGACATATAAGGAGATAATCATTTATACATGGTATTTGAACGATGTCTTGTTCGTCGGTACTTCTACCCACTAATTTCTGAATCGCTAACGATAGATGATCGATTTCCCCTGCTTTTAGACTCGAGCAGATATCAAGTAAATGGCGGTCAACAGAATACAAATCGGAACAGACCACTGTTTCTACTTGATAATCTGGCTGATTCTTTTTCACAACAGCTATCCATTTCACCGGAACGATATTGGTTGTGATAATGGATTTTAACCATTTTTGACTCTGACTTTCAACATTCTGCGTTAAAAAGGTTTGGTCAAGGATTCTTGAAAAAATGGACTGCACGGCTTGATGGTCAAAAAATGTCGTTGAAGGTTTGAGCGCTAAGAGCTGATGAAAGAGATGTTCAATGGTAGTAAGTAGAAAAATACATTCATCTTCTTCTTCTTTCTTAGAAAATCGGGCCTGCCACTCCGAAAAAAGTGAAAAGATAAAAGCATCAACATTAAGTTTTTTATCTTCGGAAGCTTTCAATAAGGCAAGCTCAATAATCGTTTCAAACTTAGATACTAAGTGATCGTTTTGATAATTTAATTTATTAAGTTGATATTTCCATTTTTTTAAAAAAGGCTCTCGATGCTCAAATAAAAGAGAAAGCCCTTTCATTAATAACTGTTCTATTTTATGTTTCATCCATACTCCATCCTCATACTTTACTTTTTAAATATTTCGTAAAATATCTTTCTAATATGTCCGTAGTGAAATAACGACCCCGACATTTGACGGGGGGGTAAAAATATCACGATATTTTCCGTGATTGCTGGAATAAAAGAAGGATTGTATTCTAGGGGAAAGAGCAATTGTATAAATATTTTGAAAAATAGGAGGGGTATGATGGAAGGTTCTATTCAACTTGTTAAGGGTACTACGAGTAAAAAGGTGTTTTGGTCGGCGCTAGCGACAGGTGTATTGACGTTAGCCTTACTACTGATTTCCTTTGGGATATCGGGGGTTGCCTTTGCAGTTCCTATTGCAGGTGTGGGGGATTTTTATGTAGAGTTTGATAAGTTAGTAGGGAATAATTATACTTTCTATCCAAAAATGGGTGAAACAAGCTCATCAGATTCTACACCGCAAGGAACCAATTTAATTGAAACACTGACAATAGATAATCTTCAATTATACAAGGATTTTAAAGTAGGCGGGGAATGGATTCGTGTCAAAATAACCGCCTCCAGGCCTGTTCAAATTACCGGCTTGCAGCAAGATGCTGGGTTGATTGAGGCGGACGCCAAATTTCAGAATTTAGTCCTCCAAGAAAAGCATAGTGATGACTGGCAGAAACAATTTAAGCAGACGTCATCAACTATTACGCTTGAGCATGCAAAATTAAAAACTCACTATCTCTTTCAAAAGTCGATTAATATGAGCGGTATGCGCTTAACAGTTGAAAAAATCAAAAAGAATTAGGTAGGGGGCTAAGGATAATGCTGTTTAAAGTGTGGGGCAAAAGCCGGCCGCTGTGGGGATCATTCATCACGATTCTAAGTGGACTAACGATATTATGGGTACCGTTAAATCTGTATCTAAGCACCTTTTTACCAGGTTCGATTGCAACCATCGGTTTATTATTCGGAGGTGCTATTACCTTAATTGGCATAGTCGCAATCTTTTTTCCAAATGCTTCTAAGATACTTGGAATCTTTACGATTTTCCTTTCAATTCTCTCGGTAATAGGTGCTCTGGGAGGATTCTTATTTGGAACACTATTTGGAATAATTGGAGGATCCTTATTAATGGCATGGCGCCTTGAACCTGTAGAAGTGAAGACTGAACCACCAAGTGGACTTGAGAATACACACTCAATTTAAAGGGGATAAACTATGTGGTGGAAACGAAAACGCATTCTCTTATCCTTTTGTATTCAGTTGCTGATACTAATATTATGCTCTCTCGACAATCCTGTTTTCGCAGCAGAAAAAACCAACGATGAGGGGTTTATTATCGAAGCAGACCGAGTGGTAGGCTCCGGTATGTTTGCGACCATTGTCAAACAAGAGACCTCCGAGAACAATGGAAAGCCAATGCTCCGAATCCAGTATCAATCAGCAACCATTTATGGGATGAAATTAACCAAACAAATTGACACACCCAACGGGGCAGTAACCATCAGCTTAAAAGCAAATGGCCCGGTTACTGTGAAAAATATGACCGTTGACACAACGGCCATTTCCTTTAAAGGTGCCTGTATTAACGCGGAAGAGACGATACCTGAGCTTGGCATGGAAAATGTGGTGATGGCTGCACATTATATGAAATCAAACGATAGTTTGATAGAACGATTGAGTCTGAGCACGCTATCTGGAAAAACAAATCCACAAAAGCCCGGTACTATTAAAGTATTACAAGATTTAAGCTTACTTCCGGTGAGGGAAATGGATAAACAAATTGAAAAAATAACGACAGGTCATCTGCCATTATTGTGTGAGGATCTTTCAAAGACAGGAGCGGTTACAGATTCTGCTGGTACTATTCTTGATCCGATGGAAGTGGTAACAAAACCATTGGAGCCAGTAACGGAAGCGCTAAAGCCAGTAATGGATCCGCTGGAGCCAGTAATATCTCCTTTAGAGCCAGTGACGAAGCCACTGGAGCCCGTGCTAAAACCGTTGGAACCGGTGACGAAGCCACTGGAGCCTGTGTTGAAGTCATTGGAACCGGTCGCGAAGCCGCTGGAGCCTGTGTTAAAGCCGTTGGAACCGGTGACGAAGCCGCTGGAGCCCGTGCTGAAACCGTTGAAACCGGTGACGAAGCCGCTGGAGCCCGTGCTGAACCCGTTGGAACCGGTGACGAAGCGGCTGGAACCAGTGTCGAAGTCGTTAGAACCGGTGACGAAGCCGCTGGAGCCTGTGTTGAAACCATTGGAACCAGTGAAGAAGCCGCTGGAGCCCGTTCCAAAGCCGTTGGAACCAGTGTTGAAACCGGTGACTGAGCCCGTAAAGCAAGTATTGAAATCGCTTGAACTAATTAATAAACCGCTCGAACCCGTAACTAAAGGGGATTCGGCGATGCTAACGGTGTGTGAACGCTTAAAAGAAAGCAAAGGAGTTGTGGATAAGCAGCTCGCACTGGATTTAATCCACGAAGGAATAGAAAAGAAATTGCCTATAAGCAAAGTATGTCAGAAGGATACCACGCTAACGGATCAGCTTCAAAAAATGGAAACAGGTTTATTAAAATCACTTGGACTTTTTGATTTATTGGGTAGAATCAAACTCGAGGATCCAATCCAACAACTAACTAAAATCCGTGACAGAGTGGTAAAGGAAAAGGATGGAGCGATAATTATTAAACCATAAAAAAGGAGCGGAATTTTCTTAACGGGTTCCGTTACCTATCGCAAAACATTAAAAATGAGTGCCAAATTGTATTTGAATTTGGCACTCATTTTTATTGATGAGCTAAATTGAAGGGGTACCCAGCCTGTTGTACCCCTTCAATTTAACTTGCGCTTTACTATACAGGTGGTCAAACAAAAAAATGATAAATGTACTTAATTTAACAGGAAGGTTAGCTTATAAGTATTATGAATTGAGGGAAATCTCTTACTAAGCTCTTAATTTTACTTTTATAAAGAGGGTTAAAATGAAAAAGAAACATAGAATTAGAAATAGGCATATCGTTTTGATACTAAGCGTTATATTATTAACCATCTTCAGTAAATCTTGGCGTGAGATTCCTAAGTATTATAAAAATATGGTATATGTAAGTTCATTTAATGCAATTTATTATTTACTATGTAGAAGACATCTTGTTTGGGAGTTTATTCCAAATGGGATAAACTGGTGGCTTATTAGGGTAGTCCATACAATAATAATAACTCCATTATTAGTACTCGTATTCTTAAACAAAATGCCAAATACACTGTTTAAGCAATTTATTTACTTCTTACGGTGGATTATCATAAGTACCGCTGTTGAATATTTGATTCACAAGAAGCACTTAATTCTGTATGCTCACGGTTGGAATGTTTTATGGTCAGGAATATTATACGTTAAGATGTTTGTGTACAGTCATTTATTTACTAGACGCCCTATACTTACGTTATTCCTATCACTATGTTCATCTGTTTTTTTTATTTTCAAATTCAATGTTCCATTGAAAATTAAGCACTTTTCAAGGTACTTTGAGCCATTACTTGATATATATTACCATACATATTTGGTTGATTTATTTACAAGGAAAAAAATATTATAAATTGGGTTAATTCTCTAAACGGTGGAGGCACCTTGCCCAGGATGCAGTATGTTCACTTCGGTTTATAACCCCCGAACAGCATAATATGGAGAGGATTCAGGGGTTAAGAACCGCTCTTATCCCCTGAAATTCTCTGGGTGGTGGAGTTACGGGGGTTAAGAACTGCTCTTATCCCCTGAAAACCTCAGGGTGGTGGAGTTACGGGGGTTAAGAACTGCTCTTATCCCCTGAAAACCTCAGGGTGGTGGAGTTACGGGGGTTAAGAACCGCTCTTATCCCCTGAAAACCTCAGGGTGGTGGAGTTACGGGGGTTAAGAACACCGCTTATCCCCTGAAAACCTCAGGGTGGTGCAGCTTCGGGGGGTAAGAACATGTTTTTGTAATTAAAAATAGGAAGGGCTCAGTTATATTGAACTGAGCCCTTCTTAATATCCGTTTCGTTAACTTGTTGAACTAACAGCTTTTGTTATTAAAATGCCCAGTTTCCAGCTCTGAAGATAGGTTCTGTCTTTCCATCTTCAGTAATCCCATCAATGTCCATTTCAGCTGAACCAATCATGAAATCCACATGGGTAATACTTTCATTAAGTCCGTTTTGTGCTAACTCCTCAGAGGACATTTGCTTTCCACCTTCAATACAGAAAGCGTAGGCACTGCCGATCGCTAAATGGTTCGAAGCATTTTCATCAAAAAGCGTATTAAAGAAAAGGACATTGGATTTTGAAATAGGAGAGTCATAAGGAACAAGCGCTACCTCTCCTAGATAATGCGAACCTTCATCTGTATCAACAAGACGCTTTAAGATTTCTTCGCCTTCTTCGGCCTTCACACCCACAATTTTTCCATTTTCAAATGTGATCGAGAAGCGGTCAATGATATTGCCGCCGTAGCTTAAAGGTTTCGTGCTGGCAACTGTACCATTAACACCAGTTTTCAATGGTACAGTAAAAACTTCTTCAGTCGGCATGTTGGCCATGAACTCAAAACCTTTTTGATTAACACTTCCTGCACCTACCCAAAGATGCTTCTCCGGAAGTTCAATCGTTAAATCAGTTCCCGGAGCAGTATAATGAAGTTTTTTGTATCTTTTTCCGTTTAAATAGTGGACCTTTTCATGAAGTGTTTCATCATGCTTTTTCCAAGCTTCCACCGGATTTTCTGTATCAACTCGAACAGATTTAAAAATAGCCTCCCAAAGCTTATTCACTTGATTTTCACTAGGCTCATCCGGGAATACTTTTACAGCCCAATCGCTAGACGCTGCAGCAATCACTGTCCAGCTGACTTTGTCAGATTGTGCAGCTTTCCGATAATTAGCAAGCGCCTTTCCGGCTGCTTTTTGGAAGTTAGCAATTCGTTCAGGATTTACACCTTTTAACAAGTCAGGGCTTGAAGAAATAATCGACATAAAGGCAGCACCGTTTTCTGCTAGATCCTCCATTTCCTTTGCACGCCAAACCGGATACTCTAAAAAGGCCTCATCTGGTGCCAAATCATATTTTGTTCTTGTTACGATATCATCGTTCCAATTCACAATGACATTTAAAGCCCCTGTTTCGTATGCCTTTTTGACAACAAGACGGACAAATTCAACTGCTTCTAAAGTGGCGTTGACCACGAGGGTTTGGCCTTTTTGAATATTAACCCCAACCTTGACAGCAAGCTCTGCATACTTCTCAAGACTTTTTTTAAAATCACTCATGATATGTATCTCCTTTTATCGGAATCTGCTTTTATTGTAACGTGTTTAAATGGAAAAATAAACCGTAAAACATAGTAGTCGAGCGGTTAAGCGGTGATTCTCTTTCTTTGTTTTTCAAACACATAAAACATCAACCAATATAATCCCGCACTTGCAAGTGCCAGTAGACAAAGAATATAGAAAGTCCAGTCATAACCTGCCCAAACAGTCATTGGAATGGCAAGGGGGGCAATTGTCCGGCTGATAGTAAATCGCAAGCTCGCCGCCGCGAAATACTGACCTCTCATATGCTCTGGTGCCAGTTTGGAAACGAAACCTTGCTGCAGTCCGGCTCCCATTAATTCTGCAAACGTAAAAATGGCCATCGCCAAAATTAAACCCCAAATCCAATGTGTCTGGCTAAAAATAACGATCGATACCGCATAAACAACGGAAGAGAGGGCGAAGACATTTCTTTCGTAATATCTCCCCATCCATCTAGTTACATAGACAGTCAGCAGGGCTACGAGAAAGCCATTTTCAGCCAGCACAATTCCAAAAACCTGCTCCCCTTTTATACGAAACGACCAATCCCCAATGATAAACAAACTCTGATCTTTTACAAAATCCTTTATATAGACAGGAATTAATAAGTCCAATTGCATAAAGGTCTGACCTGCTAAGATTCCAGCGATAATAAACAGGAGGAAGGTTTTATCCTTCACAATTAAAGTGTAATCTCTCATTTGATTTCCTAAAAAGTAATACCACTTTCCTTCACTAGAAAGTGAAGCCCTTCTTTGCAGTGGTACCGTCTCGCGGGTCCATTTTGTCAGAATCAAGCCGACTAAAATACAAACCATCGCGGCAAAAAGTAACAGCTGAAAGCGATATTGGACATAAAAAATGGAACCTAAAATGGGTCCGGCTACTACAGCTATATTAATCGATGTATAAAAGATAGCAAACACATCGCTGCGATCTTTCTCCTTAACCACGTCTGCAACCATGGCCTGGCTCGCTGGCCAGTAGAAGGAACCAAACACACCTGCTATTGTAAAAGCTACAAAGCCTAACCACGGCGACGTTAGCCATGGTGAGCTGGCTAAGGCGAAGCATAAGTATGAAAGCCCCTGCCCGATGGATGCAAGGACCATCATCCGTTTTCGCCCAAAGCGATCGGCGAAATAACCTCCCATCAGGTTAGCCAATACTGAAAAAATCTGGGAAAACACTAATAATAAACCTGCTTTACTCTTGCCAAACTCTTCAGCAAAGTAAATCGACAAGAACGGAAAAAACATCCAATAGGTGATATTCAACAAGGCTTCCGAACCTAATCGAACCTTTAAATTTGCATCCCAGTCCCTTATCCTCATAAAAAACCTCGTTTCTCTTTTGCATGCCACTCCATCATACTATCCCATTGGAAGTGGTTTCAAGAAAAAATGGGCAGGTAGGCCTGTCTTTTATAAGAATTGTCTACCTTTATTTTCACCTTTTAAAAGTTTTAGAAATTAAGTATGTAACTGATTGCTTGTCAATTGTTCATTGAGTATTTTGAAGCATCAAACATGGACAAGCTTTTCTGCAATTCAAGGGATTGTATGCTATATTAAAGTTCAATGGCTTTCCGAAAGGGTGTTTAGAAAAAGTGAAAAAAAGTGTTGTAATAGCTGAAAAACCTTCAGTCGCTCGAGATATTGCGCGTGTATTGAATTGTCATAAAAAAGGTAATGGTTTTTTAGAAGGAGATAAATATATTGTAACATGGGCGTTAGGACATTTAGTTACGCTTGCAGACCCTGAAGTGTATGACGATAAATATAAAACGTGGAAATTAGAAGATTTACCTATGTTGCCGAATGAATTAAAGCTGGTCGTTATTAAGCAAACGAGTAAGCAGTTTCATTCAGTGAAGAGCCAACTACAGCGTTCTGATGTAGAAGAGATTGTAATAGCAACAGATAGTGCTCGTGAGGGGGAACTAGTTGCACGGTGGATTCTTGCTAAGGCAAAGGTAAATAAACCCACAAAACGGTTATGGATTTCATCCGTTACAGACAAGGCAATTAAAGAAGGATTTCAAAAGCTGAGAAATGGGAAGGAGTATGAAAATCTATATCTTTCTGCAGTAGCGCGCTCTGAAGCTGACTGGTATATCGGTCTTAATGCTACCCGGGCACTAACGACAAAGTTTAATGCGCAATTAAATTGCGGGCGTGTGCAAACTCCGGTTGTAGCAATTGTTGCAGCACGTGAAGATGAGATTAAAAATTTCAAATCTCAAGACTTTTATGGAATCGAAGCACAAACGGTTGATGGCTTAAAACTAACCTGGCAAAATGCTAAAGGCGATAGTCGCAGCTTTGATAAGGAAAAGATCGATGAGATTGTGAGAAAACTTGGCAGGAAAAATGCTATTGTAACTGAGATTGAGAAAAAGCCGAAGAAGTCATTCTCTCCGGGTCTTTATGATTTAACAGAATTACAGCGTGATGCCAATAAAATCTTTGGCTACTCTGCTAAAGAAACGCTAAATATTATGCAGAAGCTTTACGAACAACATAAAGTATTAACGTATCCTCGTACGGATTCACGCTTTATCTCATCAGATATTGTTCCAACGCTTTCAGAACGTCTTAAAGCATGTTCAATAGGAGATTATCGTCCGTTAGTAAATAAAGTATTAAAGAAACCAATAAAGGCTTCTAAATTATTTGTAGATGATAGCAAAGTAAGTGATCACCATGCGATTATTCCAACTGAAGGGTATGTGAATTTCTCAGCATTTACCGATAAAGAACGCAAAATATATGATTTAGTTATTAAACGCTTCCTAGCAGTATTATTTCCTGCATTTGAGTACGAACAATTAACGTTACGTGCAAAAATTGGTGATGAAAATTTCATTGCACGTGGAAAAACCATTCTGAACTCCGGATGGAAAGAAGTATATGAAAACCGCTATGAAGATGATGATAATCCAGACGACTTAAAGGAGCAGATTTTACCCCGAATAGAAAAAGGTGATACATTAAATGTTACATTAATCGCCCAAACGTCAGGTCAAACTAAACCGGCTCCACGCTTTACAGAAGCGAGCATTTTATCAGCAATGGAAAATCCAGCGAAGTATATGGAGAATCAGAATAAACAACTTGCAGACACATTGAAATCTACCGGTGGTCTCGGTACAGTTGCAACACGTGCTGATATTATTGACAAACTATTTAATTCGTTCTTAATTGAAAAACGCGGAAAAGATATTCATATTACTTCTAAAGGTCGTCAACTGCTAGATTTAGTTCCAGAAGAACTAAAATCTCCTGCAACTACGGCAGAATGGGAACAAAAGCTTGAGTTAATTGCAAAAGGTAAACTTAAAAAAGAAACATTTATCAATGAGATGAAGCAGCATACAAAAGAAATCGTTAGAGAAATTAAATCAAGTAATAAAAAGTATAAGCACGACAATATTTCAACAAAATCATGTCCTGACTGCGGGAAACCAATGCTTGAGGTAAACGGCAAAAAAGGGAAAATGCTTGTATGTCAGGATCGTGAATGTGGGCATCGCAAAAACGTCTCACGCATTACAAATGCGCGCTGCCCACAATGCCGTAAAAAGCTTGAATTACGTGGTGAGGGAGAAGGACAAATCTTTGCATGTCAATGTGGATATCGTGAAAAGCTATCTGCTTTCGAAGCACGACGCAAAAAGGAATCTCGTGGAAAAGTATCCAAAGGCGACGTCCAAAAGTATTTAAAACAGCAGCAAAAACAAGAAGAGCCAATCAATTCAGCTCTGGCTGATGCTTTAAGAAAGTTAAACCTAGAGTAGGCATATACTCGCATCGGTGGCAGTGATACATTCCTTAATATCTGTTCTCTTAGCTCAAGCTTCGATTGCCCGGATGAGAAATTGTTTTTTCTCCGGTTAAATTGGATTGACAGCCAATCTTTTCCTAACATACAATAAAATTACCGGAATAGTTATAGATTGGAATGAAGAGACATGCGGCATTCCCTGAAATATAAACGTCAAATAAGAAAGAGGCTGGATCCCTAATCTAAAAGGTTGAGGAATCCAGCCTCTTTCTTTATTCTTCTAAATTGGTAGAGGAGAGAGACAAATGATTACGTTAACAGGTAATGATTTATCCTTAGAGCAAATAAAAGAGGTGTTATACGCTAAGAAAAAGGTCGTCGCCTCAACGAGAAGTATGGAGGCTGTCCAAAAAAGCAGGGAGGCAGTTGAAAAAATTGTTTCAGAATCTCGAGTCGTCTATGGAATCACAACAGGGTTTGGAAAATTTAGCGACGTCTTAATTGATAAAGCCTATGTTCAGGACCTTCAGCTAAATTTAATCCGCTCCCATGCGTGCGGGTTAGGAGAACCCTTTCCAGAAGTAGTCTCTAAAGCGATGGTTCTACTTCGAGCCAATGCATTGTTAAAAGGGTATTCGGGGATCAGACCTGTTATTATTGAAAAATTATTAGCGTTAGTAAATTTAGACATTATTCCTGTCATTCCTCAGCAAGGGTCGCTCGGAGCAAGCGGGGACCTCGCTCCACTTTCTCACCTTGCCCTGGTATTAATTGGCGAAGGGGAGGTATTTTACAAAGGAAAACGGATGGATTCACTTGCAGCCCTTCAGCAGGAAGGGATTAGACCTGTGACATTAGAAGCTAAAGAAGGTCTCGCCCTCATAAATGGTACACAAGCTACGACGGCAATGGGGGTGGTAGGATACCTAGAAGCAGAAAAGCTTAGCTTTGAAAGTGAATTAATAGCCGCTATGACGATAGAAGCTTTAAATGGGATCATGGATGCCTTCACAGAGGAGGTCCAGATTGCAAGAGGTTACAAACAACAAATTGAAACAGCTGCGAGAATCCGTCATTACTTAAGTGATAGTCTGTTAACAACAAGACAGGGGGAGTTAAGGGTTCAGGATGCTTATTCGTTACGATGTATCCCGCAGGTTCATGGTGCCACATGGCAGGCTCTAGATTATGTAAAAGAAAAATTAGAAATCGAGATGAACGCGGCAACGGATAACCCGCTAATCTTTAATGAAGGGGAAAAAGTAATCTCAGGTGGTAACTTCCATGGACAGCCGATTGCTTTTGCAATGGACTTTATGAAACTTGCGGTTGCAGAACTGGCAAATATTTCAGAAAGAAGGATTGAACGATTAGTCAATCCGCAACTAAACGATTTGCCCCCGTTCTTGAGTCCTGAGCCTGGTTTGCAATCTGGTGCCATGATTATGCAATATGCAGCGGCGTCACTTGTCTCAGAAAACAAAACACTGGCACATCCTGCAAGTGTCGACTCGATTCCATCTTCTGCTAACCAAGAGGACCATGTCAGCATGGGGACGATTGCCGCTAGGCATGCGTATCAAATTATCCAAAATGTCAGAAGAGTCCTTGCGATTGAATTGATTTGTGCTATGCAGGCAGTTGAAATTCGTGGAATTAATAAACTGGCAATATATACAAAAGCGTTATATGAAGAAGGGCGTAAACAAGTACCTTCCATTGCAAGAGATCGGGTATTTTCAAAGGATATCGAAAAGGCGGCTGAATGGTTAAAGCTGCTTGAATTTCATCACTTTATAAAAGAAAATGCAAAAAAGGCGTGAAAAACTCACGCCTTTTACTTCATATGATTTGGGAGCCAGCGGCCAGTATCTACCCGCCGTTCATCCTCATCCTCGATTCTATTTTTAAAAGCTTCCTGGGTTACAATTAATTCCTCATCCCCAATAGCTTCCTTTACATGCTTTTCTGTAAGGCTGTCCTTTGGGAAATTACCTGGATGATTCTTCTTTTTGTGATCAAAATGTTCTCCACGTGCCAATGTTAACACTCCTTTCGTCTTCGCAAGTAGTTTCCCCAAACATTCCTGAAAATAAATTGGAATGATTTTTCCAATTTATCTATGGTACATGAGTTGTTATAATTAGAATAGTGTTTTTGTGAAAGGAGGCAGTGAACATGGATTTTTTTCAGATTCTTTCAGAAGATAGAATAAAAAAAGCCTATCAAGAAGGTGAATTTGATGCATTACCTGGATTTGGAAAACCCATGCAGCTTGAGGATTTATCTGGTATTCCTGAGGAACTGCGCATGGCCTATAAAATAATGAAAAATGCCGGTTATACAGAAGAAGAAGAACACTTACGACAGGAAATGATAGGTATAGAAGACCTGCTCAAAAAATGCGATGAAAATGAAAGAGAAAACCTTCAAAGAAAATTAAATGAAAAACTGTTAAGATTTAATCAGTTAATGGCAAAACGAGGAGTTAAAACAAATTCATCCTTTTTTAAAAACTATGAGTTAAAGGTGCAGCGTAAAATAAATAAGTAAAAGCTGGTTTGATGAAGCGGGGGCTATTCATCACCAGCTTTTTTTCTTGTTGAAAAGGTTTGCACATTCTGTCCAATAAAAAGCCAGCAATAACAATAAAGGCGATAGGGATGGAAAAATTTAAAACATGAATCAACGTCAATACATGACACATCCTTCATTTAATATTTTAAATATTTATTTTATTTAATATTGTTTATATTATATGCCTATTGTCACAAAATAGACAAATTTAACATTCAGGGATAATTAGGATACTTTTTGTTAATAAAATGGGGATTTTTGTAGAAATACCGGGGAATTTGTTTGAAAAAGTTGTAAGGAAATTAGTAAAAACTGACAAATTACTACACACTCTAAGAATTCTAATCGATATAATGAACATATCGCTAATTAAATAAGCAAAAGGACCTAGATATAAAACATTGGAAAAATGACGATGTATTACTTAAGTAGGGAAATCAGAAAAGGGCAAACCTGTTGAAAAGCAGGGACGCAAAGCCGAGGATCTAAGGCGATTATGAATTTGCTATGATGGCCGGGTTACCTGGAATACAGTGTATTTTGGGGAGTGAGTAAAATGTTAATTACTGAAAAAGACGTGGATGTTGTGGATCAGGAATGGATGGACCTTATTTTAGAGGCAAGAAAACTTGGACTCTCCATTGAGGATGTGCGGAATTTTCTTACTCATGATGATTTGGAGTCATCAGGTACATATTAAAAAAAGCATTCTACAAAATAATCGCTTTTGTAGAATGCTTTTTTTATTCATGATTATTTTGATTAATCCGCCATTTATTAAATTCGAGAAAATCCCGGAATTGCTCTTTCGAAACACCAGAATTCATGGCTTCTTTAACAAGGTTCATCCAATCATTATCTAAGTCGTCCTTATCGATTTGTTCGTGAATTAGATGTTCAACAGGAAGATTTAAAACGCCAGCTATTTTTTCAAGAAATTGAATAGATGGATTCTTTTGCAGATTTCTTTCTAGTGAACTTAAATAAGATTTAGCAACTCCCGCTTGTTCAGCAAGTTCGGATAGTGACATCTTCTTTTCTAAGCGAAATTTTTTTACGCGGTCACCAATCATTGAGTCTCACACACCTACATTTTAATTTTTTCCGATTAATAATGTAATTACGTTTTAATCGGTTAGACTTCTTTATATATATTCTATCAAAAAGGATGTGAAAGTACCATATTAAGAACGGACTATTATTACAATATCATGAACTATGTGAATATCTTCCTAGACCTGTGACTTAAGGAAGGTATGTTTTGAAAAAATCACTAGATAGCGTTAATATTAATGTATGAAGGTATATTTTCTAATCCACACTTCAACGAACAATACATAATGAATGTACATAAATATAATCAAAAAGGCAGGGAAACAGATGATTGTCTTAAAATCACAACGTGAGATTGAAGCAATGAAAAAGGCTGGAGAAATACTTGCAGCTTGTCATAAGGAAATTGCTAAATTAATAAAACCAGGTGTCACCACGTGGGAAATAGAAGAATTTGTGGATGAATTTTTAAAGAAAAATGGAGCAACACCTGAACAAAAAGGGTATAAAGGTTATGAGTATGCAACTTGTGCAAGTATTAATGACGAGGTATGCCATGGTTTCCCTAGGAAAGAGCCATTAAAAGATGGTGATATTGTCACGATTGATATGGTTGTTAATTATAATGGTGCATTGGCAGATTCAGCTTGGTCTTACGGTGTTGGCCAGATTTCGGAGGAAGCAACCCATTTATTAATGGTAACAAAGGAAGCTTTATACAAAGGGATTGAGCAGGCTGTTGTCGGCAATCGAATTGGAGATATTGGCCATGCGATTCAAACGTATGTAGAAGGTGAAGGTTTTTCTGTTGTTCGTGATTTTATTGGTCACGGTATCGGCGCAGTTATGCACGAGAAACCAGATGTTCCGCATTATGGACTCCCAGGTAAGGGGGCACGAATTAAAGAGGGGATGGTATTTACCATTGAGCCAATGGTAAACATCGGCCGCTACCAGACCAAAATGGATTTGAACGGCTGGACTGCTAGAACCATTGATGGAAAATATTCTGCTCAATATGAGCACACCCTTGCCATTACAAAGGATGGTCCAATCATTTTAACTGAACAGAAATAAACAAAAGACCCGTTATTTTAAAAAACAAAATAACGGGTCTTTTAATTATCAGATAAAAATTTTTTAACTCTAAGTATTGTCTAGTTCCTGCGCCTAGCCCCTCGATGGTCACAAGCTTATCCAGTTGCAGCTCCTTGGGACGCAAGTGCAAGTCTAGCCATCCCCTGAAGAAGGAAAAAAGCGCCTTCTGTGCAGGGTACGTCTTAGCCTAGAGTCCCAGAACAGTCGCCTCCACATTTAGGACATTCCGTCCAAAAGGTTAAAAAGCAACCTTTCGGCCGGCTAGTCGACGAGTCGCCCTATATCGGGGCTGACCAAGGCGCTTGCGCTTTTCTTATTTTTTCCTTAGACTACCAAGTTCTTCGACTAATGCCTGCATTTCATTTGGACTAAATGATTTCTTTTTCAAAACCATATCATAAATTTCCTTTAATTCTTCATACATTTCCTCATCGAAATGAGAGGGTTTGATGGCCCCAAGGTTCAGTACCTTTAATTTTTCTTTTATTTGTTCAATCATGAATTCGACATTTTCGACAGACTTTTCTGATAAATTCATCATGGTCACCCTTTTCTTAATTTTTAATCCCATCTTTTCATGATAAAAAGTTTCTGTCAATACTCATTTCTATTGTAGTTTGTCCAAAGAAAAATCTTGAATGACAACGACACTGATTGGATTGGAAGGTTTGATATCGTAAAATAAATGGTAAGATATACAATGGTATCATTTTCAATTATAAGAGTGATAATTATGATGCTTGAAGGAGAGGTTAAGATGACAAAAAAAAATCAGTTCTGGAAAGGTATGCTGCTAGGGGCAATTGCAGGCGGAGCACTAAGCTTATTAGATAAAGATACACGTGAGGCTATGAAGGAAAATGTAAAAAGAACTTCTGGTATGGTGGGCTATATTGTTCGACATCCTGATGAACTATCAGAAAAAGTAAAGGGGACAGCTGCAAAACTTAAATCCACCTTTGAAACTGTTAGTGAAGATATTTCCTTTATTACAGAAAAAGTTGAGGAGTTAAGAGAACTGACACCACAGGTGACGGAAATACTTAAGGAAACCAAGGAAACCTTTATTGAACAAGATGAAGATGAAAATTTAAATATTGTATTAGGAAAGGAAAAATAAATCACAAATAAGAAGGAGGATCTGTATGGAAAGGAAAGTAAATGTACGCTCATCATTGCTAAGATTACTTTGGCATCGGATAGAAGAAGATGATCTTCCCGGCTTGAGTGCGCAATTGGCCTATTTTTTTCTTCTTTCCTTATTTCCACTCTTAATTGTATTATTTACGCTCCTACCTTATTTCCCGATTCCACATGAGGATATGCTCGGCATGATTCGCGATTTTGCCCCTGCTGAAGCTATGAAGCTTATTGAAAAAAATGTTAAGGAAATTATGAGCCAACGTAATGGCGGCTTACTATCATTCGGAATCATTGGGACGATTTGGTCGGCATCTAACGGAATTAACGCTATCGTAAGGGCATTTAATAAGGCATATAACGTGAAGGAGAGCCGCTCCTTCATTGTTGCAAGAGGAATGGCGGTTCTATTAACATTTGGTATGATTTTCGTCTTTTTGCTCGCCATTATCGTCCCTGTTTTTGGAAAGGAAATAGGTCTTTTTTTATTCTCGCACTTAGGCTATACTGAACAATTTATTAAGGTATGGAATACGTTAAGCTGGCTGGGAAGTGCCATCATTTTATTTCTTATTTTTACAGGGCTTTATTGGATTGCACCCAATGTAAAGCTTAAATGCAGAAGTGCTTTTCCAGGGGCTATTTTTGCCACGATAGGCTGGATTCTATCATCAATGGGTTTATCCTTCTACGTTGGCAATATTAGTAATTATTCCCTTACATATGGAGGAATTGGGGCAATCATTGTGTTAATGATCTGGTTATACCTATCCGCCTTTATTATTATTCTTGGAGGCGAAGTAAATGCCTTCTACAGTGACAAAAAACGGACAAACTGCTAACACTTACCTTAATCAAAATAACTTATCCGTCCAAACTATGATTAGGGCTTAGTCCCTGAACATTAAGGGAGGCTTAAAAAAATGACAAAACATACAAAAAAAGATGGCAGCACAAAGCAAAAGGGTAAAGGCAGTAAGGGGAATAAAACTTCAGGTTCTGCGAACGGTTCTAATGGCTATCACTAGGCCGTAATATAAAAAAGGCCAGGTGGATGAAGGTTCCACCAGGCCTTTCTTTCTTTGTTATGCCTTTAACAGCCGGAGGCTATTTAAAATAACAAGGATGGTACTACCTTCATGGCCAATAACTCCGAATGGCAAATCTAGCAGTTGAAAGAAATTGGAGCATATTAGCAGCATAATGACAGCAATGGAGAAAACTACATTTTGTTTAATGATTTTGTTCATTCTCTGTGAGAGCCGGACCGCTTCGGCAATTTTAGGAAGATCGTTTTTCATTAAGACAATATCAGCAGTTTCCAGGGCCACATCTGTGCCTCCACCCATCGCGATTCCTACATTAGCAATGGCTAATGCTGGGGCATCATTAATACCATCGCCAACCATTGCCACTGTTTTATATTTCTCCTTGAGTTGTTTTAACTGCTCCACCTTTTCTTCTGGGAGACATTCTGCGTAAAATTCATCCACATGGCTCTCGGCCGCAATGGCTCGGGCTGTTTTTTCACTATCACCTGTCAGCATAATTGTCCTTATGTTTTGCTTCTTTAAATCCTCAATTGCATGCTTTGTTTCTTCACGAACCACATCTTTCATCGCAATCATTGCACTAAGCATGCCATCTATCTCAATAAAGACTAAAGTATTACCTAAACCAGCTAATTCTAAGGCCTTTCCTTCAGCAAATTCATCAACCTGATCATTTCCAACAAATGCAGCTTTACCGATTTTCCATTGTTCCCCGTTTATTGCTGCTTTAACTCCCCAGCCAGGAATATCCTCTAAGCTTTCAGGCTGTAATAAATCCTTCTGCAGTGTTTGTTTTGCATGTTTAACAATGGCTTGTGCTAGTGGATGGTTGGATAGGTTCTCGATCGAAGCCGCTTTTAAAATAAGTTCTTCTTTATCGATGCCATCTTTCACTAATATTTCTGTAACTTCGGGTTTTCCTTTTGTCAGGGTACCTGTTTTATCAAAGGCAATTGCTTCTAAATGACCTAAGTTTTCTAAATGGACGCCGCCTTTTACTAAAATGCCGTGTTTCGCCCCATTTGAAATGGCTGAAAGGGTAGCAGGCATAATTGAGGCAACTAATGCACAAGGTGATGCAACTACAAGTAAAATCATGGCCCGATAGAAAGATTCATGCCAGCTCCAGCCAAGTAGGAAGTAAGGTAAAAAGAACATGCTTATAACGACAAGCAGGACCACTTTAACATAAGTTCCTTCAAAACGCTCAATAAATAGCTGTGAAGGAGATTTTTCACTTTGAGCCGATTGAACGAGCTGAATTATTTTTTGAAAAAGTGTATCTGTACTTTCCTTTGTTATTTGAACTGTGATCGAACCCGTCAAATTGACGGTGCCGGCAAAAACTTCTGCTTGCTCACTTTTTGAAACAGGCATTGATTCCCCGGTAATTGCCGCTTCGTCGATATTGGTTAGCCCTTTGATAATAACCCCATCAGATGGTACTCTCTCCCCCGGTTTAATCAGGATTTGGTCCCCTACCACTAGTTCAGAAACTGCCACCCGCTTTTCATAACCATTAGTAATTCTTAAAGCCTCCTGTGGCTGCAGCTCCATTAAAGAGGAGATCTCCTTGTGGCTTTTATTCATGGTGTAAGTTTCCAACGCACCGCTGACGGCAAAGATAAAGATTAATACAGCCCCTTCTGTCCAATAACCAATGACGGCCGATCCGACTGCAGCAAAAATCATCAGCATTTCGACGTTTAATTCTTTATTTTCATAGGTGGCCTCGATTCCTTCTTTTGCTTTGGCAAAGCCCCCAATCACAAAGGCTAATAAATAAGAAATAATGGACTCGACCTCAATACCACTTTTATCAAACAGCCAGCCTGCTGCGATTAAGACCCCGCTTAACGCCGCCGCTATCAATTCGAAATGTGGTTTTATTTTTTCGAACAAACTGTCTTCCTGAACCCCATTTGATAGAACTTTTGCTTCAGAACTCATTGATTCTCCCCCCTCATTATTTTTGATTCGGCCAGCTTCAGCGCCTAGGGGCTCGGGGTCATAAGCCAATCCGTCAAGAAGGTTAAAGAACAACCTTCTCGCCGGCTCGTCTTATGCCTGTCGCCCCTGGTCAAGGCGCTTACGCTTTTGAGTCTGACTGAGAAAAATAATCATATTCAATACCCTTAAAAAACACGAAAGCTGTCATCAAGTGATGACAGCGCGAATCTCAACTGATATTCTTTTTATTTATTCTACCATATATCGTATGTTTTAAGATATGTATTTGCCTACAAAAATTTTTAGGATTTGTTTTTACTATTCCAGCCTTTTCTGTATCCTTTTTGCAAAGGTAAATAAAATGAAGGAGACAGCCAGGAGTATGGTACTTATAATATAAAAGAAACTTACATTTTGAAAAAACTTAATAAATAATCCGCCGATTATTGGTCCACTAATAAGGCTGCCAATGCTATAGGAAATACCGCATAATAAATTACCGGTCGGTAACAGATACCTTGGCACCAAATCAGTCATAAAGCTAATCCCCAGTGAGAAGGTTGATCCGACAAGCATACCTGAAAAAAGAAACGCGATGAAAAGTCCAATAAATGAGTGTTCCACAAAACTGGCCATTGTAAAACTTAAAAACCCGAGCATCAGAACGGTCATTAAGACATTTCTTCTCCCGTATTGATCACTTAACATTCCTAAAGGGAGCTGTGTAATAATGCTTCCAACGGCAAATACAGATAGGACAACAGAGACACTCGATACATTAATGTTGGTCCGAAGAGCGTAAACCGGAAAACTTCCATTTAGGCAAGACTCTAAGAACCCATATGTAAAGGGAAGTAAGAATGCAACCCATCCAAATTTAAAAGCCTGTTTAAATTGTTTAATCGTCGCTAAAAAAGAATTGATGTTGGCATTTTGTTCGGGAAATTCATTATTCAAAGTAAACACAAAACCCCATCCAATTAAACATAAAATAGAAGAAACGATAAAAGGTAAGGATTGATTAATAGTAACCAGCGGGGTCATTAGCGGGCCTGCAGCAAAACCTATTCCAAAAAATAACCCATATAAGGAAATATTGCGGCCACGCTTCTCAGCTGGAGATGATGAAGTTATCCACGTTTGTGTTGCAAAGTGGAGGGAGTGATCACCAATCCCGATCAGCAGCCGTAACAAAAACCAAAACCAATATGTCTTCCAAAGTGGAAATAAGGCAAGTGATATAACAACTAGGCCTCCGCCCCAAATAATTACAGGTTTGTACCCATACTTTCTTAACGGCATTTCCATAAACGGGGATACCAAAAGTATTCCAATATATAAGGCGGTTGCATTAAAACCATTTAAGGAAGATGATACCCCGCTTTTTTCAAAAATAACAGCAATGAGAGGGAGGAGCATGCCTTGAGAGAATCCAGAAATTGCCACAATACTGACAAGGATCCAGAAACGTACATTTATTTTTTTCATAAACCATCCTCACATTAATTTAAAGTAAGTTTAATAGTACCTCCATGATGGTATCTAGAAAGTGAGCCATTTGCAAGGGAATTGCGACCTAGACATTTTATTCATTTTTAGGTAAATTAAGGTACAAGTGAAAATTATAAAAGAAAAAGGACGAGCAAACTGGAGGGAACACGTTGACGAATAAAGTTTTTATGCTAATGACATTCATTGGGGTACCGGTGTCTGTAATTGGTACAATGATGCATTGGTCGAACATAATCTTATTTATCCTGTATTGTTTAACAATCATTTCCTTATCAAGCTTTATGGGCAGGGCAACGGAGAGCCTTGCCATTGTGGCCGGTCCTCGGATTGGCGGACTATTAAATGCAACCTTCGGAAATGCAGTTGAGCTGATTATTTCCATCTTTGCCTTAAAGGCTGGACTGGTGGAAGTGGTTCTGGCCTCGTTAACCGGGTCGGTTTTAGGGAACTTACTCCTTGTTGCGGGACTTTCATTCTTCGTTGGCGGATTAAAATTTAAGCGCCAGGAATTCAATGTATATGATGCCAGACATAACTCCGGATTGCTAATGTTCGCGGTCATGATTGCATTTGTAATTCCGGAAGTGTTTTCTATCAACATGAAGGAGTCCAGTACGTTAACATTAAGCATAGGGACATCTGTGATTTTAATTCTCCTTTATTTATCTGCCCTATTCTTTAAGCTGGTTACCCATCGCGGAGTATATCAATCAGCAGCCCCTAAAGATGCCCACGAGGAAGAGATTCCAGAATGGGGCAAAGGGAAAGCAATCGCCGTTCTCCTTATCGCGACAATTGCTGTCGCTTATATATCTGAGCATCTTGTTCATACCTTTGAATATGTTGGGGAGAGATTTGGCTGGTCAGATTTATTTATTGGGGTAATCATTGTCGCTATAGTCGGTAACGCCGCAGAACACGCTTCAGCCGTGTTAATGGCCTATAAAAATAAAATGGATATCTCTGTTGAAATCGCGATTGGCTCTACGCTGCAAGTTGCGATGTTTGTTTTGCCGGTGTTAGTACTAATTTCACTCTTGTTTGAAACTTCGATGCCGCTTATTTTTAGCTGGCAGGAATTAATCGCCATGGTTTCATCTGTCTTATTGATGGTAGTTATTTCAAACGATGGAGAATCCAACTGGTTTGAAGGATTAACGTTACTAGCTGCCTATGTCATTATGGGGATTGGATTTTTTTTGCTATAAAAATAGAAAAGACTCTATGCCAAATGGTATAGAGTCTCCTTTTTCATCAACTTTTTCAATGTACGGTAAATCTTCATTCATATGCTATAATGATACAGCACTATTTTTTTAGGGTTCTAAATCAATCGTTTTCATTTCGTGGGGCCATCAATCACCAACCTTCATGTTTAGTGGAAATCATTAGAAAAACACGAGTGTTGAATTTCATATAAGACGGGTATCCCAACCTCCTTAGTCAAAGTAAATTGTAAGCCGATTGATTACTGCCCTCCTTTTTAAAAGGTTAAGTTTATTATAAATCCTAGTTAAAGTTTTGTAAATAATCAGATTATTACAATTGTGTTACTTCTGAACCAGAACATAAGGAGCTGAGAAATGAAATTTACTATAAGGTTGCTATTTTTTATGATTGGGTTAACAATCATGACCTTTGGGGTATGTATGACAATCAAGGTTGCTGATATTGGAGTGGGGTCATGGGATGCTTTAAATGTCGCCCTGACAGAAAGAGTGGGGCTATCAGTAGGAAAGTGGGTTATGATAGATGGCGCCATTTTAGTCCTTGTTAATGCCTTTTTAGTCAAAAGAAGGCCGGACATTCTATCGCTTCTGACGATTATTGTCATTGGTTTGTTAGTGGATTTTTGGCTTGATACTGTTTTTAATTTATTTGATGTAGAGCAGTTACTTGCTAAACTGGCAATGTTATTGGTGGGGATCTTAATTATCGGATTTGGGGCCTCCATTTATTTGCAGGCTAAGTTTCCGCAAAGCCCGATTGATAATTTTATGTTAGCGATTAAAGAACGGTTCCGTGTGAATTTAATGCTGGCAAAAACAATAGGCGAGATTACCGCTTTAATCCCGGCCTTTTTCCTAAATGGACCTATTTCATACGGAACGATTATCATCACGTTTACAGTAGGACCGGCAATCCAATTGTTTTTTCCCTTTTTTGAAAAATTTATGCAGCGTTTGCAAACGAAATATTCATAGGTTAGGTAAAAAAGTCTTAGAGGGAAATGGATAATATGAGGGAACTCCGAAAAAACTATTAGCAGACTGATTAATGTTCTTAGTGAAAGGAGTTCCAACCCGTGAAGAAAAATGTTTCTTTACTTATGACATTTCTATTAATGTTATCCTTTATCCCGTCAGCTTTTGCTCAAAAAGCCCCGGTAAAACAAAACACAGTAAAATATCAAGTTCCACCGTCTGTACGTAATATTTCAAAAGAAAATACGTATCCAAATTCAACCCAGGATTTACCGTTATTGCAGCCAAGTGATTTGACCAAAAAGCTCATTAATTCATCAAGAGTTAAAATTCAAAATCCGGATCTCATTCGGATGCTTAATGAGTCAAGCATTAACAGCACTCCGTTTGCTCTCGGATATCGAGCCGTTATTTATCTTGGCCAGTGGCCATTAAACTACGAATCATCTGAAACCTCCCCTAACTGGGAGTATCAAAAAATTAACACCAATTACTTCGATAATCGCGGCGGCAAGACGCCGTACCAAATCAAATACGTGCAGGAATCCCAAAAGGTAATTCGAGGCGGTCTGACGTCCAAAATCCCAAATGCCGAAGAAGTGAAAAAGATGATGCTGTTAAAGGCTATGGAAAAGACTAATCTTCCTCTTGCTTTTGAAACGATAATTGGAACAGGTACAAAGAACGACCATATTTACAACATTCCTCCAAATCGCTTAGGGTACTTATATGCCTATGCCCCAGGGGTGAATGAAAAAGGAAAGGTAACCTACGGGGAAGTCTATTTGATGCTAAAAGGAAGTAAGAAGTTTATTGTCATCAAGAACGTTACTTCTCAGGGCATTGGTGCGTGGATCCCTGTTCAGGATTATGTATCCTTTGGCTTTGCCGCTTCGGAACGGCCAAGATAACAAAATTTTTAAAGGACTCCTCAAAACTGAGGGGTTCTTTTTTCAATAATAATGGGCAAAATAGAATTAACCCATTGCCAAAGTTCCTATATTTCGATAGGATGGAACGGTAATGAAAGGAGTGAGTCATTTGGGCAGCCAAATTCAAAATAAAAATACGCAAGTGGATTTTTTAAAACACCGTTTAAACATGTTTATTGATGTTCTTGATGCGATCGATCCTGAAGATGCTGATTTAGAGGATATTGACCGTTTAATCGCGATGCTGGATGATATGGAATCTAAGTGCCGTGAATTTAATAATCGTGAAGTAAGTGAGTCTGTTTAAATAACAGGCTCTTTTTTGGGACTTGTACATGTTGCCAATAGCAAGCTTTTCCTTTAATTTGAGTGATTATAGGAGTATAATGTAAGCGTGCAAATAGTTGTAAAATTGAAAATAGATGAAAATTGGGGAACAAAGGGAAAGGAGTACTCGAATTGAATATTGAAAAACTTCAAGAAAGCATGTACGAGCTAATTGTTGAAACATCAACTAAACTTCCGAAAGACGTTCGCCGTGCTGTGTTAGCTGCAAAGCAAAAAGAAAATGCAGGAACAAGTGCTGCCATGAGTCTTGCCACGATCACCAATAATATTAAAATGGCTGACGATCAGGTATCGCCCATCTGTCAAGATACGGGCCTGCCGACCTTTAAAATTAAGACACCTGTGGGCGTTAACCAATTAGAAATTAAAGAGGCCATTAGAAATGCCATTGTTCTTGCGACAAAAGAAGGTAAATTGCGTCCGAACTCGGTTGATTCTTTAACAGGTGAAAATAGCGGCGATAACCTTGGCGCTGGCGTACCGGTCATCAAATTTGAACAATGGGAAAAAGACTATATTGACGTGCGTCTGATTTTAAAAGGCGGCGGTTGTGAAAACAAAAACATTCAATACAGCCTTCCATGTGAATTAGAAGGGCTTGGCCGAGCTGGACGTGACCTTGATGGTATCCGCAAATGCATCATGCATTCCGTTTACCAAGCACAGGGACAAGGCTGCAGCGCCGGTTTTATTGGTGTAGGAATTGGCGGTGACCGTTCATCAGGGTATGATTTAGCAAAAGAGCAATTATTCCGTTCAGTGGAGGATGTCAATCCAAACGAGGATCTTCGCAAGCTAGAAGAATATGTAATGGAAAATGCGAATAAATTAGGAATTGGGACGATGGGATTCGGCGGGGAAGCGACCCTTTTAGGTTGTAAAGTAGGCGTCATGAATCGTATTCCAGCGAGCTTCTACGTCTCCGTTGCATATAACTGCTGGGCATTCCGCCGTTTAGGTGTAAGTGTGGACGCTGAGACGGGTGAAATTAAAGAATGGGCATACCAAGAAGGTGAGTTCATTGATTTTGCAGAAACGGAAGCTGAAAAGGAAACAGCGGCTGCTTCATCATCCTCTGATGTGATTAAGTTAGAGGCACCGATTACAGAAGAAAAGATTCGTTCGTTAAAGGTTGGCGACGTTGTCCAAATTAATGGATTAATGTACACCGGACGTGATGCGATTCATAAGTATTTAAGTGACCATGATGCACCGGTTGATTTGAATGGTCAGGTGATTTATCATTGCGGTCCAGTCATGTTGAAGGACGAAAATGGCGAGTGGCATGTGAAAGCAGCCGGTCCGACAACGAGTATTCGTGAGGAGCCTTATCAAGGCGATATCATGAAGAAGTTCGGTATCCGGGCTGTGATTGGTAAGGGCGGAATGGGTCCGAAAACATTGGCAGCCTTGAAAGAACATGGCGGAGTTTATTTGAACGCGATCGGCGGGGCTGCTCAGTATTATGCTGATTGTATAAAAGGCGTAGAGGGCGTTGATTTAATGCAATTTGGTATTCCTGAAGCGATGTGGCACTTGCGTGTTGAAGGCTTTACTGCCGTTGTAACGATGGATTCGCATGGTAACAGTCTGCATGCTGATGTTGATAAGTCTTCATTGGAGAAATTAGCTCAGTTTAAGGAGCCAGTTTTTAAATAAGAGGTTGGGGGATAGGCGTGTGTGGTGCGCCTGTCTCTTTTTTATTGGAGACAAGTTGGTAAAAAAATACAATTTTTGTTGTATTAGTATTGGATTTTGTAGAATTACCCTGGTCTTTTGTAGAATGAAGGGCATTATATTTAATGGTAATTAATTTCCAAATTATGTAGAATTGAAGCCTTGATTTGTAGAATAAATTAAATTAATGTAGAATTCCTTCTCTATTTTGTAGAAATCAGCTTCAACTTTGTAGAATTCCTATAACAAGTTACCCTATTTTATTCAATTCATAAACAGTTCACGTAATTATTAAAGGATATTGCCTTAAATAAATCGAAAATACTCCTCATTATGAAAGGAGGAATGAATTTTGTTTGTTAAAAACTTAAAAGTACCTATTATTTTACAAAAAGCGGAAGTTCTTGAGAAAAGAATCCCTCAAAATCATCCTAGTATTTCCGATTTAAAGTCTTTTATCAAAAATTTACGGTCAGGATATAATGGTGAACGGAAAATAAATTATTATTTAAACCAACTACCGCCGGAAAGGTTCTATATTTACCACGATCTTCGCCTTCCATATGGAGAGAATGCCTACTTCCAAATCGATGCCCTGCTTCTCTGCTCGAGAGGTATATTTATGTTAGATGGTAAAAATCACTCAGGTAAGCTAACTATCGAACCTAATCAAATGACCCAAGAGTACGATGAAAAAAGAGTTATTTTTGAAAATCCCATTTCCCAGGCCAACAGACACAAACTGTTGTTATCTTATTTTTTGGAAAAATATAAGATACCATCTGTCCCAATAGAATCCCTTGTGGTGATTTGTAGTACCTCAACTGAATTAGTTATAAGTCCTGGGTATGCGGAAGGTACAAAGAAAGTCTGCCGGTTAAGTGACTTACTAAAAAACTTAGATGGTCTTTATCATCATTACAATCGGGAACTGCTAGATAACAAAACATTGGAAAAAATAAAAAGGCTGCTTCTAAAGAAACATACACCATTAAATACAGACCTTTAGAGAAATTCAAAATTTTAAAATCAGAAGTAATAACAGGAGTCCAATGTCCAAAATGCGCATTTTTTTCAATGTATTATCAGAGAAAGATTTGGCAGTGTCCTGCCTGTCAATTTATTTATCGAGACGCCTTTCTAAATGCAGTAAAAGATTACTTTTTGTTAGGAAATCGTCGTTTACAAACTTAGAATTGCGGTTATTCCTTCACTTGCCATCTTCACGGGTCACCACCTATACCATGTCGTTATTAGATTTTCCTTATACAGGTACAACCAAGAGCCGCGTCTACCACCCCCCTAAAGATTTCCTATAAATTACTAATTATCCTTTTCCCTTCTATAACAAACACTAAGATAAATAAAAAATAGGGGGGAACACGGATGAAACGCTTAATCACTTTCCTTGCCATCATGTGCTTACTGCTCCCAACAAGTACATATGCAGCAGTATCCAACCAGCCAATAAACTGGGGGTTTAAAAAAGCCCAAAATGAGGTTCCGCCGGAAGCAGGAGCCCGGTATGACCAGATCCTAGCCAAATACGGTGCCTTTTATAAAGGCGACCCCAAATCCAAAGTCTTATATTTGACCTTTGACAGTGGTTATGAAAATGGATACATGCCCAAAATCCTTGAAGTGTTGAAAAAGGAAAAAGTGCCTGCAGCCTTTTTTGTAACAGGCCACTTTTTAAATTCTCAGCCCGAGCTGTCAAAACAAATGGTAGAAGAAGGACATATCATCGGCAATCATTCCTGGAGCCATCCAGATTTTACAGCTGTCAGTGATGCCAAAATAAGGGAAGAGCTTCAAAAAGTAAAGGTCAAAGCAAAAGAAGTAACCGGGCAAAAAGAAATGAAGTACCTTCGTCCGCCGCGTGGTGTCTTCAGTGAAAGAACGCTGCAAATTGCCAAGGAAGAGGGCTACACCCACGTGTTTTGGTCGCTTGCCTTTGTAGACTGGAACGTAAATCAGCAAAAAGGCTGGCAATATTCCTACAACAATATCATGAATCAAATCCATCCGGGATGTGTAATCCTGCTTCATTCTATCTCAAAAGATAACGCTGATGCACTTGAGCAAGCGATTAAGGATTTGAAAAAGAGAGGCTATAAATTCAAGAGTCTCGATGATTTTCCAAAACTTAAGTAAATCAACAGAGCCGGATTCAACAGAATCCGGCCTTTCGTATTGAATCATGCATGATCTTCCCAGGAAAGGGTGTTTACGGGTTTAAGCTATAGTGTTCCATCTCCCTTTATAAAAATGTTTCAAAAGTTAAACCTTACTAGTTCAAATTTGCGACATCTAAAATCTGGTTCAGCATTTTTAGTAGATTGATATGTTGGCACGATTTTTGCATATTACATTAGTGAAGATTGATTTTAATTAAAAATTTTGCTGTACCTTGATGGAATATGCACAAAGACTTAGGAGGTTTTTATGGTTGGTCCACTAGAAGGGATAAAAGTTTTAGAACTTTCAAGGACGCTCGCAGGCCCGTTTTGTAGTATGCAATTGGCTGATATGGGAGCGGAAGTAATTAAGGTTGAACAGCCGGGGATTGGCGATGAAACACGAAGCTATATTCCGCCAGAAATAAATGGAGAATCTACTTATTTTATGAGCCTAAATAAAAATAAAAAAGGCATTACGTTGAATCTCAAAACGGAAGAGGGTCAAAGGATCGTAAAACAGCTGGTAAAGGATTCCGATGTATTAATTGAAAACTTTCGAAACGGAACAATGGAGAAGTTTGGCTTAGGGTATGATGTGCTCAAAGAAATCAACCCCCGTCTCGTCTATTGCGCTGTCAGCGGATTTGGCCGGACAGGTCCGATGAAAGATGAACCAGCTTATGATTTATTGATGCAAGGTTTCGGAGGATTGATGAGTGTTACGGGTGAGGAAGGAAGGGCCCCTGTTAAGGTAGGGTATTCAATCGTTGATTTGGCAACAGGACTTTATGCATCGCTTGGGGTTGTCCTTGCCTTGCTGGCCAGGGAAAGGTCGGGAAAAGGCCAATATGTGGAATCTTCTTTGTTGGAAACCAGCGTCTCATTGACCAACTACCTTGGGCAAGGTGTTTTAGCAACAGGAAAAGTTCCCCGACGTTTAGGTTCATCACATCCAAACCTTGTGCCGTACCAGGTGTTTGAGACGAAAGATGGTTATGTCATCATTGCGGTACCCAATGATTGGCTTTGGAGAAAAATGTGTGTTGCCCTTGAACTTGACCATTTAAAGGATCATCCGAAATTTGCCGTAAACGTGAACCGTGTAGCAAACAGGGAAGAACTTGTTGCGATTCTTACGGAATATACGAAGAGTAAAGAATCATCGGAAATTATCGAAAGGTTAAAAAAGGCAGGTATACCAAGTGGTCCGATCAATGACATTGCCCAACTACTAGAGCATCCCCAGGTTCAATATCGGGAAATGATTCAAGAGGTAGAGCATCCGACCATTGGTACGCTGAAAATGCTTGGAATCCCGCTTAAATTATCAGATACGCCGGGGTCCGTACGGAAAGCACCACCTTTATTAGGTGAAAATACAGATGATGTGTTAACTGCCCTCGGTTACAGTCCTGGAGACATTGCAGATTTTAAAGAAAAGGGGATTATTTAGAATGATCAATCATATTGCTGTCATTGGCGGCGGTACAATGGGGCGTGGAATTGCCTATACCGCTGCATTAGTTGGATTTAAAGTAACGTTACAGGACATATCTGAGCAGGCTCTTGAAAAAGCAAGAGAATACATTGAAAACTTGTTAAATAGAAGTGCAGCAAAAGGATACATCCAGGCCGAACAGGAAGCAGAGGCAAAGAAAAATCTATTTTACACAACGCAGCTGCAAGAAGCTGTAAGTAAAACGGACTTGGTCATCGAAGCAGCCTTAGAAATAATGGAGTTAAAAATAAGTATCTTTAAGCAATTAGATGAATTGGCGCCCGCTCATGCAATCCTTGCAACTAATACATCCACAATGAGCCCGACGGAGATTGCGGCTGCAACGGGAAGGCCTGAACAATGTATCGCGATGCACTTCTTTAACCCCGTTCATCGCATGAAATTAATCGAGATTATTCGAGGCTTGGATACATCTGATGCTACGGTAGAGGTGGTCAAACAAGTGGCGGAAAAGCTTGGTAAAGTATCGGTCGAAGTCAATGAATTTCCTGGTTTTGTAACAAGTCGGATGAATTGTCTAATTGGAAATGAAGCCATGAACATGCTAATGGAAGGAGTGGCTTCAGCCGAAGACATTGATAAGGCTCTTAAATATGGTTTAAATCATCCGATGGGTCCACTTGAATTGGCGGACCTTGTAGGCTTGGATAGCCGTTTGCGAAATATGGAATATTTGTATCAGCAATTAGGTGAAAAGTACCGTCCATCTCCCTTACTAGTGAAATATGTGAAGGCAGGACGTTTGGGAAAAAAATCAGGCCGAGGATTTTACCAATATTAATAAGAAGGAACGTGGAAAAAGTGGATTTTCAATTATCAGAAGATATTAAATTTTTAAAGCGAAGCATTCGGTAATTTATTGACAGCGAAGTCGATCCCCTTGCAATGGAAATTGAGGAGAAGGACGAGATTCCTGATAAGATCATGGACATGTCGAAGGAAATGGGATTGTTTGGGCTAAGTATCCCGGAAGAATACGGTGGCACAGGTATTGGAATGGTCGGTAAGTGTGCCATCTATGAGGAATTAGGCAGGACTCATAATGGATATACCACGGTGATCGGTGCCCATACAGGGATCGGTTCTGTTGGAATCGTCGAGATGGGGAATGAAGAGCAAAAGCGAAAATACTTGCCGCCAATGGCTCGTGGGGAAATGATTGGATCTTTTGCATTGACTGAACCTAGTGCAGGTTCACATGCAACGAACCTGAAAACAACGGCAGTGAGAAAAGGCGATAAATATGTCTTAAATGGAAGCAAACATTACATTACCAATGCACCGATTGCGGATGTCTTTACGGTTATGGCCGTAACTGATCCATCGAAAGGGGCAAAAGGGATTACCTCCTTTATTGTTGAGAAAGACTTTCCTGGGTTCACAGTAGGGAAAAATGAAAAGAAAATGGGTCTTCGTGGATCCCATTCCGCAGAAATTTTCTTTGAAGATTGTGAAGTTCCTGTAGAAAGTGTGCTTGGACTTGAAGGGCAAGGCTATGTTAACGCTTTGAAAATTCTTGCCAACGGCCGGTCGGGGCTTGCAGCAAGAAACCTGGGCAGTTGCGAAAAGCTGTTAGAGATGTCTCTCCAGCACGCAAATAATAGAATTCAGTTTGGCAACCCCATTTTTGAACAACAAATTATCCAACATTATTTAGCAGAAATGGCGCTGGATATTGAAACATTGAGGAGCATGACCTACCGTGTGGCTTGGATGACAGACCAAGGGATGAAGGTCATTAAGGAAGCGGCAATGGTAAAGCTCCTTGGATCCGAGGTCTATAATCGTGTGGCAGATAAGGCGGTACAGATTCACGGAGGGATTGGATATATTGCTGAATTCCCTGTCGAGCGCTTTTACCGGGATGCCAGAATCACCAAGATTTATGAAGGAACATCTGAAATCCAAAAAAATATTATTGCCGCGCAGTTAAAGCGGGAATACCTGTAGATCCATAAATAAGTGTAGAAGAATAGGAGGATACCAGAAAATGAATATTTTAGTTTTAGTGAAACATACCTTTGATACTGAAGAGAAGATCGTTATTCAAAACGGAGAGATTAGCGAGGAGGGGGTAGAGTTTATCCTTAATCCGTATGATGAATATGCAGTGGAAGAGGCTGTCAAAATCAAGGAAGAGTCTGGGGCAGAAGTAACGGTATTGACGGTCGGACCGACTCGATCTGAGAGTGTTTTAAGAACAGCGCTCGCAATGGGTGCAGACAAAGGGATCATCGTTGAACTAGAGGAAGAGGCAGACGAGTATGCCATCGCCAAGATCATCAAAGCAGCCCTTAAAGGGCAGGAGTACGATTTAGTCTTGGCTGGAAATATGGCGGTAGATTCCGGATCCGGCCAAGTTGCCATTCGGGTGGCCGAAGAATTAGGGATCGCTCAAGTCTCTACGATTACGAAACTCTCTCTTGATGGCACGAAGGCAATCGTCGAACGCGATATTGAGGGAGACGTGGAAATCACTGAAGTGAATCTTCCGTTTTTGGCAACCGCTCAACAAGGATTAAACGAGCCGCGTTATCCATCTCTTCCGGGGATTATGAAAGCGAAAAAGAAGCCTCTTGAACGTTTCACAGTAGAAGATCTGGAGTTATCAGAAGACGACTTGGATCCTCGAACTTCCATACAAGATCAATATTTGCCGCCAAAGAAACAAGCAGGGAAAGTTTTAGAAGGCGAAATCGGCCAACAGGTTCAGGACCTTGTGAATCTGCTTCGCACGGAAGCAAAAGTAGTCTAATTACGAACTTAGGAGGATGATCCAAATGGGTAAAAAAGTACTTGTTTTTGTAGAAAGCAAAGATGGAAAGCTGCGGAATGTCTCTTTTGAAGCCTTGACAACAGCCAATAGGTTGGCTGATGGAGGGGAAGTCAATGCGGCGTTATTTGGTCCCGGAGCAACTGAATTAGTGCAGGAAGTAAGTATGTACGGGCCAAATAAAGTTTATGTCCTGGAAGATGAAGCCCTGAAAACCTATACAACTGATGCCTATACGCAGGCATTGTGTCAGCTAATTGAGGAAGTGCAAGCGGAAGTCATTCTGATGGGGCATACAGCGATTGGAAAAGACGTGGCCCCGAGAGTGGCTGGGAAATTAGGGGCTGGACTGGTTTCGGACTGCACAGGGGCAGAGTTAGAGGATGGCGCCATTGTCTTTACCCGGCCGATTTATGCAGGGAAAGCATTCCAAAAGAAGGTCTTTACCCAAGGGAAAGTGTTTGCGACCTTAAGACCGAATAATTTTGAGCTAAAAGAAAATCCTGTGCAGGCTGAGATTGTTCCATTCCATCCGGTCATAAAGGATTTAAGAACCATTGTGAAAGAAATCGTTCGGAAAGCCACAACTGGAGTGGATCTGAGTGAAGCAAAAGTGATAGTTTCCGGCGGCCGCGGTGTGAAAAGTAAAGATGGATTCAATCCTCTTCAGGAGCTGGCAGAAGTATTGGGCGGTGCAGTCGGAGCTTCACGCGGGGCCTGTGATGCAGATTTTTGTGACTATTCACTGCAAATTGGACAAACAGGAAAAGTGGTAACACCTGATTTGTATATCGCTTGCGGGATTTCCGGTGCCATTCAGCATTTGGCCGGTATGTCGAATTCTAAAGTGATTGTGGCCATCAACAAGGATCCGGAAGCACCGATTTTCCAAGTAGCCGACTACGGAATTGTAGGCGATTTGTTTGAGGTTGTTCCTCTTTTAACAGAAGAATTTAACAAACTATTGGTCACCGTTTAAATTTCTAGAAACGGGTTTAATATGGTGCCATTTTAGTCCCCCTTTTTTAAAACAGAGGGGACTATTTTTACACACTGGAATATTTAAGCGTTTTAGCACAATCCACAATGTAACGAAAATAACTAAATCCGACAATAGGGGAGGACAAAATGTTATTACTGCTGAATTTACTTGCTTTCCTAGCGGTGACAGGATATGCCGTTTATTTATTTGCCCAACTTGTATACAGCCGGTATTTGTTCATAAAGCTTGGTAAGAAAGTTGATTATAAACAGGACCTCAAAGAACGAATCAATGCTGTGTTAGTGAATGGGTTCGGCCAGCGAAAATTGTTTAAAGACAAGAAAAGCGGTCTCATGCACTTAATCTTGTTTTATGGCTTTTTTATCATCCAGGTTGGACTCATCGAAATCATTATAAAGGGATTTTTCAGAGGGTATGAATTCCCTTTCGGCAGTGCGCACAAATATTTTAGTCTCTTGCAGGAATGGACGGTTTTCCTCATGCTGTGCGCAATGATCTATGCCTTTTATCGCCGCTATATCGAGAAGCTGAAGCGGCTGCAATTAAAGCGGGATAAGAAAGCTGCATTTGTCATTATTGCTTTAATTACACTGACCCTGTCCATCCTGTTTACACTGGGATTTGAACAGGTCATGCTGGGACATCATCCCGATTTCTCCCACACTCCATTCTCAGGAGTCATAGCACAAGCCTTCTTTGGTATTGGAAAGACAGCGGGAACCGTGCTGTTTTACGTATTTTGGTGGCTGCATCTCTTGACCGTGGTATCCTTCATGGTATTCGTACCGCAGTCAAAGCAGGCACATGAGGTATTTGCCATGTTCAACCTCTTTTTCAAAAGGAGCGGTCCTGTTGGAAAATTGAGAAAGATTGATTTCGAGGATGAAGCAATTGAGGAATTTGGCGTCGGGAAAATTGAGGATTTTACCCGGCAGCAGTTGATTGATCTCTATGCGTGCGCGGAATGCGGACGATGCACGAATATGTGTCCGGCTTCTGTAACGGGAAAGACCTTATCTCCGATGCAATTAATTGTGAAAATGAGGGATCATTTGACAGAAAAAGGAGCAGCTGTAACCTCCCGCAGTCCATGGATGCCCAGTCTGGTTGTTGGCTCTTCTGCCTTATCACTGGGACCCGCTGCACAGGAAGCTGCAGCATCGGTGGAAATGCCTAATTTAATTGGCGATGTGATTACCGAGGAAGAATTATGGGCGTGCACGACCTGCCGGAATTGCGAAGATCAATGTCCAGTGGCGAACGAACATGTCGACAAAATCATTGATTTAAGGCGTTATTTGGTGATGACGGAAGGCAGTATGCCTCACGAAGCAACCCGTTATTTTCAAAATATTGAGCGGCAAAGCAATCCATGGGGGATGAACCGGAAGGAGCGCATCAAGTGGCGTGAGGAATGCAAGGATATCCAAGTTCCGACGGTAAAGGAAGTAGAAGAATTTGACTTTCTGTTCTGGGTGGGGTCAATGGGGTCCTATGATAAACGAAGCCAAAAGATTGTACAATCCTTTGCTGAAATTATGAATACGGCCGGTATCCGCTTTGCCATTCTTGGTAACGAAGAGCGTAATTCCGGTGATACGGCACGCAGAATGGGGAACGAATTTTTATTTCAACAATTATGTGAAGAGAATATTGCCAATTTTCAGGCTCATGGGGTGAAGAAAATTGTGACCATCGATCCCCATGCTTTCAACACTTTTAAACATGAATATCCTGAGTTTGGTTTGGAAGCAGAGGTCTATCATCATACGGAACTGATTTGGAAGTGGATCCAAGAAGGCCGGATTAAGCCGAAGAACGAAGTCAAGGAATCGATTGCCTATCATGATTCCTGTTATATTGGCCGCTATAACAATATCTATGATACCCCGCGCCAAATTCTTAAATCGATTCCTGGAGTAAAAGTCTTAGAGATGGAACGGAATAAAGAAAATGCCATGTGCTGCGGGGCTGGCGGCGGCAGGATGTGGATCGAGGAAACGCAGGGAAAACGGATCAACGTGGAACGTGTCGAACAGGCGCTCAAGCTTAGTCCAACGATGATCGGAAGTAATTGTCCGTACTGTTTGACCATGTTATCCGATGGGACGAAGGCGAAGGAAGCAGAAGAACAGGTCCAAACCATGGATATTGCCGAGATTGTGGCGCGTTCATTATCAGCCAAGGAGTGATGGAGATGGAATATCAAAATATTTTAGTGGAACAAGAAGGAAGCATCGGGATCATTAAGATGAATCGGCCGGATGTCAGAAATGCGTTAGATAGCCAAACCTTAACCGAAATAAGCCATGCACTGGAAACCCTCGAGAATGATGATGGAGTGGGAGTAATCGTCTTTACCGGAGCGGGGGAAAAATCATTTGCAGCGGGCGCAGACATTCGTCAGTTAAGGGAAAAGCAGCCCCTCGATGCGCTCTTTCCGGGAATGTCTGGCACATATCGCAGGATTGAAAATTGTACGAAAGCAACGATTGCAGCTGTTAATGGCTTTGCATTGGGCGGCGGGTGTGAGCTGGCAATGGCCTGCGATATTCGAATCGCAGCACAACACGCCAAATTCGGTCTGCCGGAGCTCAATTTGTCGATCATTCCGGGTGCAGGCGGAACCCAGCGTTTAGCCCGAATCATTGGAAAGGGCAGAGCGATCGATATGATTTTGACTGGAGAAATCATAACAGCAAAGCGGGCAGAAGAAATCGGCTTAGTCTCCGAGGTGGTACCTATGGAAGATTTGTGGCATGCCGCAAAAGCGAAAGCGGAAAAGATTTTAGCAAAAGGCCCGTTTGCGGTTCGAATGGCCAAACTTGTGATTAACCGTGGATTTGATACGGATATGGATACGGCACTGTTAATCGAAAAACTGTCCCAAGCCGTTTTGTTTGGATCCCATGATAAGAATGAAGGGACACAGGCCTTTCTTGAAAAAAGGCAGGCAGCCTTTACCGGTCAATAGGTGGAAACACTAATTGTTTCATTTTTGAGATACGCAGGTTTCACTTTTAAAACCATTCAGAATATTGAGAAACGTAAAGATCTGAATTCATTTCAATAAATAATAAAAGATTGATAGATTCTGCAATATTCGACGGATTAAACACCCATATTTTTTAAATGTTGGCACGATAATTGCAAATATACTAAGTAAATAGATTTGAAAGGAGAAAGGTATGAGTAACAACTTGAGATATTTGTTTGACCCGGACAGTATAGCGATCATCGGCTGTTCTCCGGACGCCAAAAAGATAGGCGGCAGACCTTTAGATTACTTAATTAAATATGGTTATCAAGGAAACATCTATCCAATCAATCCAAACTATCCAGAAATTCGTGGGTTACAATGCTACGAAAATATTATAAGTGTTCAGGGGGAGATTGACTTAGCGATTATCGCCTTACCCCAAAAATTAGTGTTGAACACTTTTAAGTCCTGCATAGAAAAAAAAGTACGGTCTGTGGTCATTTTTAGCGCTGGGTTCTCTGAATTAGGGAAGGAAGGCAAAAAAGAACAAGAAGAGCTTTCTAGGCTGGCTAAGGAAAACAATATTCGTGTCTTAGGTCCAAACTGCTTAGGTTTATTCAATGTAAGTAAAGGGATGTATGCGACCTTTTCAACCATCTTAGAAGAAGAGGAACCGATTCAGGGCGGTAATATCGGTTTTGTCAGTCAAAGTGGAGCGTTCGGGTCCCATGTCTTTACATTAGCCAGGCAGCATCATATTGGGTTTAGCCATTTTGTTGCGACTGGAAATGAGAGTGATATTGATGTAGCAGACTGTATTCAATATTTGGCTGAGGACGAACAAACCGATGTGATTGCCTGCTACATTGAAGGGGCGAAAGATGGGAAGAAATTGACCCAAGCTTTAAAACTGGCTAAACAAAAGAATAAGCCGGTTGTCGTTTTAAAAGTAGGCAAATCGGATGCCGGGATGAAAGCAGCGATGTCCCATACCGGGTCCATGGTTGGCTCTGATGCGGTATATGATACCATTTTTAGTCAATATGGGGCTTACCGGTCAAATACCATTGATGAGTTTATTGATCTTGCCCAGGCCTTTTCGAAATTGCCGGTAGTCGACGGTAACCGAGTGGCGATTTTCACGATTTCAGGCGGAGTGGGCATCATGCTTGCGGATCAAGCTATGGAAAATGGCCTGGTGTTACCAGAAACACCAGTGGATGTCCAAAAGAGATTAAAAGAAATGCTTCCAATCGCAAGTGTTAAAAATCCACTGGATACAACGGCACAAATCTCCTATATGCCGACATTGCTGGAAGACTTTATGGAGGCGGTCCTAAAAAGTGGTCACTATGATTCTGCCATTGTATTTTTGGGTTTTGCCGGCTTAAAGACGGACTCATTAAACGCGAGAATTAAATCACTTCTCAAAGTAAAGGCGAAGTTCCCGCAGATTCCTCTCGTTACCGTGACGTTAAATAATCCAAGCTCCAAGAAATTACTTTCTGATTTTGGATTAGTCGTCAACGAAGACCCGACGAGGGCGGTAAAAATGTTGTCCGCATTAGTTCAATTAGGTAAGACCATGAAAAGGGAAGCAGTAGAGAGTCCAAGAGAAAACAGGGAAGTAAGCCTGAAAAGCTTTATTTTGAACGATTCAAAGGAATTAACTGAATATACAAGTAAGAAAGTGATTGCCCAATATGATCTGCCGGTTACGCAGGAAAAACTGGCAAATAATGCAGAGGAAGCGGTCGAATTCGCAGTGCGGATCGGTTATCCGGTTGTTTTAAAAGGGATGTCCCCTCAGATTTTACATAAAACCGAAAAAGGCTTAGTTCTCTTACATCTAAAAGATTCCAAAGAAGTAGAAGAAGGTTTTAACCGATTGAAACAAATCATTGATGAAACCGAAAATGCAACATTTGAAGGTGTCTTAATTCAAGAAATGGTAACAGAAAAATCAGTTGAGATGTACGTAGGATCTAAAAAGGATCCGGTTTTTGGACAAATGATCCTTGTGGGCTTAGGCGGGATTTATATAGAAGTATTCAAAGATGTTGCAATGAGAAAAGCACCTGTATCTGTGGAAATGGCTGCAGAAATGATAGAGGAATTAAAATCGAGTGCCATGCTCAAGGAGTTTAGAGGAAATTCTGCGTATGATGTAACCGCTTTAAGTGAGTTTATATCAAAATTCAGTTATTTTATCGATGCATTCGAAGATGAGATTGAAGAAATTGACCTTAATCCTACACTGGTTTTTAAGAACGACAAAGGGGTTAAGGTAGTAGATGCATTGATGAAGTTGGTCTAAAAACGAACGAACATTCTAAGGTAGACGGAGGGGTTAAAGTGGGGAGATTGGCAGAAGAGATTGCAGTGGTAACAGGGTCTGCTGGAGGAATCGGTTTTGGAATCGCACAGGCTTTTCTTCAAGAGGGAGCGAAGGTTTGCTTGAACGATGTCAATGAAACACTGCTAAAACAATCGTTTGAAACGTTGGCTGCTGAATTCGGCAGTGAAAATGTTACCTATTATACAGGCAGTGTTGGGAGCAGCGAGGATGCTTTCGGCATGGTGGAACATACCGTAAAAACGTTCGGCACTTTGACGATTGCGGTAAATAATGCAGGCGGAGCGCTCGGAACACCGCTAGATTTTGAACAATTGACAGCGGAAGACTGGGACAAGGTGATGGGTGTCAACTTAAGGGGAACCTTCCTTGTGTCCCAGGCGGCTGTTGCCGTCATGAAAGAGAACAAACGCGGAAGTATTGTCAACATGTCGTCCGTGACGGCGAAAAAAGGAATGAAGACCGCCAATGCCGCATATGCCACTTCGAAGGGCGGGATTGCCACCTTCACACGCAAGCTTGCCTACGATGTGGGTCAATACGGCATCCGTGTGAACGCGATTGCACCCGGAAGTATCGTTAGCGGTGAAAAGATGAGGGAGCTTCATGAAGATAATGCAGAAGCGGTCAAACGATTCCGCGAAGAACTGCTCGTGAATTTCGTAGGAGAGCCGATTGACATTGCAAACGCGGCAGTGTTCTTAGCCTCGAATGAGTCCCGATACATAACGGGCGAAGTAATGGAAATTAATGGCGGAGTTTACATGGGGTAATGATTAGTTGAAACACGAAACAAAGCGTGTTGTATAAAAGGAAAAAACATCAATCAATTGGAGGAAGCAATCATGTTGAATTTTAATCCATCAGAAGAAACAGTCGAAATTATTAATGGACTAAAACGATTTATTGATAAAGTAGTCATCCCATTGGAGGAAGAAAATTCAGAGTTACTCTATAATGAGCGAAATTATTATCTGGAAAATGGAAAGCGCCACCCAAAGGTAGAGGAATTAAGAAAAAAAGTAAGAATGGAATCGGCAAAAGCTGGATTTTACAACATGTTTGGAGCCCAGGAACTTGGGGGAGAAGAACTTGGCCCGGTTACATCCTTATTAGTTCAAGAGGCCATCGGTAAGAACTATCCAAATCGAAAATTGATCGAAACAGTCGTCATCCCTTCTCCCTTTACAAATGGTTTAACACCAGTATTAAACGGTTTGAAACAAGAACTGAAAGATCAATACCTGGATGGAATTCGAACCGGTGAGAAAACCCTTTGTTTTGGTTTAACAGAACCGGATGCAGGATCAGACGTATGGGGAATTAAAACAAAAGCAGTGAAAGACGGAAACGAATGGGTCATAAATGGTACAAAACAATGGATTACAAATTCTCCATATGCAGATTATTGTATGTTATTTGCCGTGACAAATCCAGATATGCAAGCGAGCAGAAAAGGCGGAATCACCTGTTTCTTTGTTGATACCAAAAGCGCGGGGTTTGACGTAGACTCCGTCGTTCCTGTCATGGGAGAAATCGGTGGGGACGCCGGGATTATCAGCATTGAAAATTTACGCGTGCCTGAAGAGAATATCATTGGGGAATTAGATAACGGATTTTCACGGGCTATGAATGGGATCAACAATGGACGGCTTGGAATGAGTGGGAAATGTATTGGCTATGCTCAATGGGCTCTAAAGCAAGCGGTGGACTATGCCAATATCCGCCAGACGTTCGGAAAGAAAATTGGTGAGCACCAAACGATTCAAAATATGCTGGCGGATTGTGCAATGGATATTTATGCTGCTCGAAATATGGCGCTGCATTGTGCCTGGAAAATTGAAAACTCCAAAAAACAACCGACTAAAGAGATTTCAATGGTTAAAGCTTACTGTACCGAAATGATGGGACGAGTGTATGACAAAGCCATCCAGATTCATGGAGGAATGGGTCTTTCAAATGAACTGAAATTAGAAGCAGGTTACCGCCTGGCAAGAACACTCCGAATCCCAGACGGAACCTCTGAAATTCACCGACGCACCATTGCCAGACGTTTATTAAAAGGAGATTTAAATTTCAACTAAAAAATTTCTTGAATTGTGAGGAGGATAAAAATGGAACAACCATGTGTTTTGGTCGAAAAAAAGGGGCGTATTGCTTATGTTATTTTGAATCGTCCCGATAAATTAAATGCCTTGAATCAGCAGCTGTTCACAGAACTTGATGGTGCTTTAGAGGATATCGAAAAGGATGATAGCATCAGCGTCGTGATTTTGAAGGGAAGTGGACGTGCATTTAGTGTAGGGTATGATGTCGGCAAGTACGCTCATCCTACAGTGATGCAAGACCGGGATAAATTGGAGGAATTTACAAAAAGATGGCTGCGAGTATGGGAATATCCAAAGCCAATCATTGCGCAAGTCCATGGATTTGCTCTCGCTGGCGGGACACAGCTGCTAGCCTCATGTGACTTCGTCATTACCGCAGAAGATGCACAATTTGGGTTTCCATCCTTGCCTCTTGGCGGCGGATTTGTCGGGATTTACTGGGGATGGCATGTAGGACACCAGCGCGCGAAATTATTGGATTTAACTGCGGGAAGCAGGATTACAGGGAAAGAGGCCACAGAGTATGGCATTGCTGCCCGCTGCTTTAAAGCAGAAGAATTAGAGGGAAAAACGCTCGAGATCGCCCGTGGAATTGCCAAAACCCCGCTGGATATCTTGAAATTGAAGAAAAAGGCGCATAACAGAATGATGGAATTACAAGGTTTTCGGACGGGGGTACTATTCGGACCGGAGCAAGATGCCATCATTCATACCGCAGACGGGATTCAACTAGTCCGAGATAAGATTGGCGAATTAGGTCTAAAAGGTGCGATTCAGTGGTTCAATGACCAAGAGGTGTAAATTGGCAGGGAGGGCCGCTCATGGAGATGTTTGAAGGGAAGGTTGCCATTGTTACAGGCGGGGCAAGAGGGATTGGTCTAGCCACTGTAAGGCAATTACTTTTGCAAGGAGCAAGAGTCGCAATTTTTGATTTATTAGAAGGTGTAAAAGAAAAATTTGAGGATTATGAAGATCGTATTTTAGAGATTCCAGTAGATATTAAAAATTATGGTGATGTAAAAAAGGCTGTAGAACTTGTAGAAGAAAAGTTTAATAGAATTGATATCTTAATTAATAATGCTGGGATTCTACAAGATAACTTTATTGAAGAGATGACGGAGGAACAATGGGACCAAGTCATCGATATCAATCTCAAAGGCAGTTTTAACTGCTGTAAAGCCGTTACTCCCTATATGAAGAGACAACAATATGGAAAAATGGTATTGGTTTCTTCCCTTGCGGCATTAGGTACCAAAGGTAGGGTAAACTATGCTGCATCAAAAGCTGGAATTCAAGGAATGACCAGAGCCTTAGCGGTGGAACTTGGCCATTCTGGGATTCTGGTGAATGCTGTCGCTCCAGGATTCATCGAAACCGACATGAGCAGGGTATCTGAAAAGTCTGCGGGGAAAAGAGGGATTACTGACTTCGACCTATTTAAGAAAGCGGTGATCACAAAAAATCCTGTGAAGCGTGTGGGCAAGCCAGAAGATGTTGCGAATGTAATCGAATTTTTAGCTTCCGATAAGGCGGCCTATGTAACAGGTCAGATCATTTATGTATCGGGATCGCCTGGTATGTAAATAGAAAATAGGGGAGGGGTGTAAAAATGAATAAGTCAGGCTATTGGAATTCCACCTTAGATTATTTGTTGGAGGAGGATCCCGAGTTTTTTGAAGTATACAAAAGGTTCGTTTCCTCTCCATATAAAAATAACGTACTTGACGCAAAATCGAGAGAATTAATCAATGTTGCCTTAAGCGCCTCACCCACTTGTCTTTGTAAAGAAACACTAAAAATTCATATGGAAAATGCCGTTACCCATGGAGCCACAGAAAAGGAAATTTTAGAAGTTTTAAAACTTGTAAGTGTTCTAGGAATGCATACTTGTTCAGTGGGGGTTCCAATTCTAAGTGAAGAAAGTGAACAATATAGGAACCGGCCGATCGAACCTGACTTGAATGACAACCAGAAAAAATTAAAGGGAAACTTTATCGAAAAGATGGGCTATTGGAATACATTTCGAGATATTCTCTTAGCTAATGATGAGGACTTTTTTGAAAGTTATTCTGACTATCTGACCAATCCTTGGGAAACGGAAGTATTAAGTTCAAAATTAAAAGAGTTTATTTATATTGCAATTGATAGTTCAACCACCCATTTATTTGATGTAGGAATAAGAGTTCATATCCGTAATGCCTTAAAGTTTGGTGCAACCTTTGAAGAGATCATGGACGTTTTGAAACTAACCAGTGCACAAGGTGTAAATACTTTTTATGTGAGTATCCCCATCTTAAAAGAAATTCTATCTTCAAAGGGTGAATGAAAAAAAGAATCCGATGATGGATTGCTTAAAACCATGTCTCAGTGATGAATTTCGAAATTGAAACATAGATGTTTCAAAAATGCAACGTTTTATATTAGTGAAATTTCAGTTAAAATAGTTAGAAACAGTCGAAATAGTGCGAATTTAGGAAGGAATCGATCGAACGATTACCTTCATAATTTTTGGAACGATTCTTGCATCAAATTTTTATGAAAATAAACTTTTAATATAAAGGGGATTTTTTAAATGGCGATTTTAGGAAAAGATATGACATTTGGACTGTTTTTTTTAAATTCTGTGGCTCCTTGGAAAACGGACGCAGAAGAATTGCGAGATGGCTTAGAGCAAATTAAGGTAGCAGATAAATTGGGATTTCATTCGGCTTGGATCGCAGAGCATAATGCCCGTGCATATGGCGTTGTCAGCTCAACTGCCGTCTACTTAGCAGCGGCTGCGGCTCAAACTTCTACTATTATGTTAGGTTCAGCCGTATCTCGTTTACCTATACATCATCCATTACAAGTAGCAGAAGATATGGCATTAGTAGATGTCATTAGTAATGGGAGATTGTATTTGGGAGTTGGGAAAGGATACGATCCTTTAGAATTTGAGGCCTATAATTTTAATTTTGAAGACCGCCATGAAAGATATTTAGAGTCGTTAGATATTCTAACAACCGCATTAAAGAATCATAAAGTTACCTATTCCGGAAAGTTTTTTGATATAAAAGATATTCCCGTTTACCCTAGACCTGTTCAACCATCAGGACCACCGATCTTTGTAATGGTATCAGGCAATGATGCTTCCATGATCAATGCAGCAAAGCAGGGGCATTCCTTTGTACTGGGCGGAATCACAAATGAAGATACAAAACATAAAATTGATTTATATAAAACGGTAGCTCTGGAATCAGGCTTATCACAAGAATATGTGACCGATGCTGTAGCAAGATCAGGCAAATTACTATTCTGTTACGTAGCAGAAACCACTGAGCAAGCCCAGGAAGAGTATAGACAAGGTCTGGAATGGTATATGAGCGAACGTGATAATCGCCCTACATTCGGAGTCATTGACCGGGAACGAAATATCGATTACGACCGCTTTTTAAACATGGACAATACATTAGTGGGGTCACCGGAAAAAGTCATCGAAGATATTAAACGTTACAAGGAAGTAACCGGTCTGAATAATATCATTTTATGGATGAATATCGGTGGACAACCACAGAAACAAGTATTAAAGTCAATGGAACTGTTTTCTGAAAAAGTAATGCCGCATTTTGTTGAAAATGAGCAGTTAGCAGTGAAATAAAAGCGGTTACAATCTCCGGATATTTATGAAAAGAGCCACTTTTTAATATCTTTCTTAAAGTAACTTTTTCTTGAATTCATGCTTTTTAGGAAAAATTTAGGGAGATATTAGAAAGTGGACAATTTACGTTGATTCAATTTTTTAGAGAGGCTGTGTTAAAGAACATTGTTGATTATTTAACCTGTTGATTGAAGCGCCTGGAGCGGAAATCAACAGCCTAATTTAACACAGCCAAGAGAAAAAGTGATTATTCCTTTTATCGAAATCGCTAGAATGCTAATTTTGGAGGAAATTATGAAGCAAATTAATTCAGTTACTGGTCCGATTGAAATCGATCGATTAGGAAAAACGTTGGTACATGAACATTTAAGAACGAGAGCTGAGAGCGTAGCCGTTCAGTTTCCCCATTTATACGATAGTGATGAGGAATATCGATTAGCCATGGATCAAGTTACGGCTGTTCGAGACAGGGGGATCAAAACTATTTTTGACCCAAGTGTAATGGGACTTGATCGTGATGTCAGATTTATGAAAAGGGTTTCGGAGGATTCCGGCGTCCAAATTATTGCAGCTACTGGAATTTATACCTTCCATTATTTACCGTCCAGATTTATGGCAAATGATATCGATTTTATGGCTGATCAATTTGTGAGGGACATCGAAGTGGGAGTTCAAAATAGTGAAATAAAAGCAGGGTTTTTAAAATGTGCAACCGGTAATCAAGGAATTACTCCGGATGTTGAAAAGGTCATAAGAGCCGTAGCCCGTGCGCACCTTCGTACAGGTGTACCGATCATGACCCACTCGGTTCCTGAAAAGGAGAATGGATTATTACAGATTCAGATTTTCGAAGAAGAAGGTGTGGATCTAAGTAAAGTATTAATCGGACATTGCGGTGATACGGATCATTTGGATTATTTGGAAAGAGTCCTCGAAAAAGGCGTCTATATCGGAATGGACCGTTATGGATTAACCTCTGTTATATCTACTGAACAAAGAAATGCTACCCTGCTAGCTTTGATTGAAAGAGGCTATGTGAATCGAATGTTTTTATCCCAAGACTATTGTTGTACATCTGACCTGCTGAAACCCGAAAGTTATAAAAAATCTAAGTACCCTGATTGGTCGATGACATTCCTGTTAGATAAAGTCATTCCAACCCTATTAGCTCAAGGAGTGACCGAAGAAGATATTAATATCTTGATGATCGAGAACGTAAAAAGTTGGCTAAGTTAAAGTATTGATCCATTGCCCTTTATATCGTTAGATCATCCCGTATAGAATCATCCAAAGGAGGGTAACCATGAAGCTTTTTGTAAGTGGATTTTCACCTTTAGATCAATATGTCGAAGAAGCGATAAAAATTAGAAAAGCAAATTTTCAGGAACTAGTCGTTCAAAGATTAGAGTCTCGTGATATCCTGAAAAACCCAACCTATATTCAGAATGATGACGTGTTAATTTGTGGTTCTACCATTTATGAAGTTTTTAAAAAGATAAATGTTAGAGGCCAGTTAGTTCCGATGAGAGTTCAAACATCGGACTTTTTCAAAGCCCTTAACCAGGCGGCCATGGTAGGAAACGAATTAAATATCATCAATTATAAAGAAGTATTTTTGAAAAATGATACAGAAGAGCTAGAAAGAATTTTTAATATAAAGATTCATCAATATTACTATACAGATACAGAAGCAACGGATAGATTAATCGATAAACTGATCGAAAAAAACCAAAGTATTGTGATAGGTTCCGGTTTAATTGTCTCGAAGGCGATAAAAAAAGGGTTGAAAGGGTTTATTTGGTATGGCGAAGAGAGTATAAAGGTGGCCGTTGACATTGCCTTTAATCTGTTATTGGCTCGTTTTGAAGAGCAAAGCATCTATAAAAGGCAGGAATATATACTTGATCATTTCAATGAAGGGGTCCTTAGCTTAAATGTTACAGGAAGGATCATCCAGGTAAATCCTAAGGCCGTTGAGTTGTTAGGACTTCAAAAATATCGGGATTTAAGAGGAGTCAGTATAAAGGAAATTGATGAACTTGACGGTATATATGAACACCTTATAAATTCTGATTATTCCGGCGGTAAATTACTAGAGTACGAGAATAAAAATCTATATCTGCAATCATTTCCTATTTATGTAAAGGATGTTAATGATGGCTCCTTAATCATTATTTCCGATGCCGTAGAAATTCAGAAACATGAGAAAAAAATACGAAGAAAACTATATGATGATTCAAACAGAGCGATTTATGAATTTGAAGATATTATTGGCAAGAGTGAGGTCATCAAAAAGGTAAAAGATAAAGCGAAAAAGATTGCTAAATCGGATGCAAATGTGCTGATTATCGGCGAATCAGGAACGGGGAAAGAATTATTTGCACAAAGTATTCATAATGCAAGTTTACGATCGAACGAATCATTTATTGCGGTAAACTGTGCAGCCATTCCAGAGAATCTGCTTGAATCAGAATTCTTCGGATATAGTGAAGGAGCTTTTACAGGGGCAATAAAGGGAGGAAAGCCGGGACTATTCGAACTTGCTCATAAAGGAACGTTATTTTTAGATGAATTGGGAGAAATTCCATTAAGTATGCAATCCAAGTTACTCCGGATTCTCCAAGAAAAGATGGTAAGAAGGGTAGGTAGTGCAAAGTCCATTCCTGTTGATGTGAGAATCATCGCTGCCACCAATGTAAATCTTCCAGAACAAGTAGAACAGGGAAAGTTTCGCTTAGATCTATTTTATCGTATAGGAGTTCTGAAGCTAAATTTACCATCCTTAAATCAGCGTATAGAGGACCTGGAGGATTTGGTCTTATCTTATACAGCCCGCAGGCATCCGAATTTTATAAATGTTATAGAGAGATGGATCCAAGAAATTAGCCAACTGCTGGCAAAATGCCAATGGAAAGGTAATATCAGGGAATTGGAAAATAACCTAGAGAGGTTCTTCGCCTATCTGGAGTCTCCAGTAAATATAACGAAACGGGATGTTTTAAATAACTTAATCGAGAGCTTAGAGGACAATCATTTTTCATTTAAGAATGAGGTTACGGAAAATGAGACCTATCAAACACTTATAAAAGAAGCTGAGATTAATACCATCAAAGGGGTCTTGCAAAAGACAAATGGCAATAAAAAAGATGCAGCAAAATTATTGGGGATGAGCAGAAGTACTTTATGGAGAAAATTAAATGAAATCAATTAAACGAAATTTTCTCCAGGTAAAAAGTGTTTCATAAAACCTAAAGTGTTTCAATTATAAGACAATTGCGACGATATTTATGAAAGCGGTTTACTCTTAAAGCCACTTAAATCAACCTTTCGCACTAGAAAGCTACTCTGGCATAAATCTTGCATATTCCTTTTATAAGGATCTCCCGTTCGTTATGGGATGGATTCAGTTTGTTAAATTTTCCTAGGAGAGGGGGATGAAAGGAGAATTTTCCAGAGTAGTAGAATTTGAAAATGGTTATGATTTTCAATTCAAAAACTCTACTCGATTTAGTATAAGAAGGGAGTGAAATGGGCTGTAAACCATTTGACGTTAATAGTGGATAAGCCGATACTTTAGGGCAATCCAGCATAATATAGAGTCACTAAGTCAACAGCAAGGGTATTCCGCAGAAATTCTAAAAAAGGAATAGGTCAGGTAAAAGAACTGGTTCCTATTTAAGATTATTAATCATTCGAAGGGATTGAAACTATGCGTTGGATCACTCTAGGTTTTTTATTTGTACTGTTTACAATCAATTATGCGGATAAATCCATTGCAGGCTTTGCGTCTGTCCACATTTCAAAAGAATTTGGTCTTTCACCTATACAATGGGGATTGGTAGGGAGCAGTTTCTTTTGGTCTTTTATTATTTCAAGTATCTTCGGCAGCTCCCTATCCGAACGCTTCGGAACCAAAAAAATGCTTACGTTTATGGCATTAATCTGGTCGATTCTACAGTTAGGCGCTTTCTTCATACATAATTTAGAAGCGCTTATCATCTATCGGATTTTATTGGGTGTTTTTGAAGGTCCGTTCTTTGCAATCGTTCTCACTCATTTATACAAATGGTTTGCCCCTGAATCGCGGGGAGCGGCTACTGCCATCATTAACTTTGGAAGCCCGGTTGGATCGCTTGTCAGTGCGCCTATATTAGTGTACTTTATTAATCATTTCGGCTGGAGAATGGCCTTTGCTTCACTAGGGATATTGAGTTTAGTGTGGCTTGTCCTGTGGGTATTCATCGGGAAAGAACATCCGGAGAACAGCGTGGTAGAAGAAAAAATCAAAAAGGGAACCGTACCTGTCAAGCCAAAAGTGAGATTTTCAGAAGTTTCTTCGGCTTTGGCCTCCCGTAACTTCATTCTTACCATCCTTCTTGCCTTTACAGCTTATTGGCTTCTAACTTGGATTCAGGTGTGGATGCCATCTTATCTAATAAAAGTTGTAAAAGTGTCATCAACAGAGATGGGGAACCTTTTAGCTATTACAGGTTTGGGTGCAGGATTGTTTACGATTGGTATTGCGACGATCTCGCGCTATATACACAAGAAAACCTCAAGTTATAAAATGTCCCATGTGGTCGTTATTGGGGTATCGATTTTGATCGGTGCGTGCCTTTTTTACTCCATCACACAGGTGCACTCCGTCGCTTGGGTAATTTTCTGCTTCTGTGCAGGAAAAGGACTTTACTCCATCGTAATGTCACTTGGACCGCACATGATTAGCCGATTAGTGCCAGAACGCAGTACGTTCATGATTGGGACGTATACAGCATGCACAACGCTTGCTGGGGTAATCGGGCCGATTGTTACCGGAAGTCTGGTACAGAAAGCCGGTAACAATGTCGTGCAAGGATATAATTCCTCGATTCTACTGTTTGCCGTACTTGGGGGCGTCTTTGCGATATTGTATATACTCATTGCGAATCCTGATAAATTTTTCCGAAAAAAAGAATTATCTGTTGAGAAAGAACCCGAAAATTTAATTGTATAGGATCAAAACTTGAGAAGCAGGTTCCATCACTGCTTCTCTTTTGTTGTTCCTGAAATTCATTCTATCAAAAGAAAAAAGTGGTGTTTCAAAAATAGAACCTGACCAGTTTAAATTTGAGACACCTGCATGAATCATCCGCTATTTCAATAGAGTTAAAAAGTTGGTACGAAACTTGCAAGATATATAAATAGAACTTGATACTTACTAAATTAAAAAATGGGGGTAGAAAGGGAGATGTTTCTGTCCAAATCATTAAAGTTAAGGAGAGAAATTAAGTTATATCGAATTCAATTGTATAAAAAATCTAAAAATCAAAAATTGACCGATCCCGTTTTAGTAGATATTAGTAAAAAATTAGAACAAAAAATTGCAGAATTACAAAAAATCATTCATATCATGATGGCCTAGCCTTTCAGAAAAGATGCATTTTTCAATTCAAATTTATGGAGGAGGAATTAGAAAATGAAGTTACTAGGGATATCAGGAACCATTACAGGATCAAAAACAAAAATAGTTGTTGAAAAAGTTTTAGAGGAAGTGAAGAAAAATCATCCTGAGGTTGAAGTAGAATTACTTGATTTAAAGCAGTTTGATATCCAATTCTGTGATGGACGTAATCCATCCACATATACGGGAGATACAAGAAAAGTAATTGATCTTGTTTCCTCGGCTGATTTTTATATTATCGGGACTCCAATCTTTCAAGGGTCAATTACAGGTGCGCTTAAAAATTTATTTGATCTTATTCCTCCAAAGGATTTCCGTAATAAAGTCATGGGGTTTGTAGCGAATGGAGGAACTTATCAACATTATCTAGTCATTGAAAATCAGTTAAAACCAATCGCAAGTTATTTCCGTGCTTATGTAGCACCTGGATTTGTTTATGCTCACAATGACCATTTCAACTCTCAGAATGAACTAGTTGACCAAGAAGTGTTAGAACGTATTTTAGCATTAAGTGAAGAAGTCGTATTGATGCAAAAAGCACTTAAAATGACAAATAAAGTGCACCAGTTTAATTAAAGTTTTATACATGATTTCAAAACGAAAATGGGTTACGGCTTTGGATTGAACATAGACGATGAAAGAGGGGTATTGATGTTAGCAGATGACAAAGGAACCATTCATTTAACAGATCTCTCTTTTGCACATGTATGTGCAGATAAGTATGGAATCAATAGAGGAGTCTATAACACCATTGATGAATGGTTTTACAGGCAAGGATTACTAAATATTTTAGAAAGACGAAAGAATGTCCTCTCTTTTCTTGAATTTATAAAGGGGAAATCTGAATTTAAAAATAGTCGGTGCAAATTTGGACATGGGGGATTGACGGTAAAATTACAAGAATTCTATTCTAATAGATTTGTATCAATTTTAACAAAAAATGCCTCTAATTTTTAAAAAGGGAAAATGCGCTGAACTTTTGGTGGTTATTATAAATGGCCCTTACTAGGCAAAAAATTCTAGGGGGAATAAAGGTTGAGAAACGTTGTAATAATTGACGCAGTACGAACCGCAATAGGTCGAATTGGCGGGAGCCTTAAGGATGTAGAAGCAGACTTCACAGCCGCGAAAGAGATTAATGAGATTTTGCTCCGAACAGGAATTGAAAAAAACAACGTAGATGAGGTAATCATGGGACAGACGAAACAGAGTTCCGATTCACCCAATCTTGCCCGCTTAAGCTTATTGCGTGCAGGACTTCCGGTGAAGGTACCTGGTTATACCGTTCATAGACAATGTGGATCAGGACTTCAAGCCATTAATAGTGCTGCATTGCAGATTATGAGTGGATTATCTGATGTCGTTATAGCTGGTGGTGCCGAGTCTATGAGTACAGCACCCTATTACCTCCGACAAGCACGCTATGGACTAGGGGCAGGAAATGGAGAAATCATCGACCCTAATACAGAAAGTCAGCCTCGTTCACAGCCAATAGAAATCTACGGAAATCTTACAATGGGATATACAGCTGAAAATTTGGCAGAACGGTACAAGATTTCAAGAGAGGAACAAGATCAATTTGCCCTCCGTAGTCAGGAGCTTGCCCAGCAGGCAATTAAGGAGGGGCGTTTCCAAAAGGAAATTGTGCCTTATCCTATAAAACTGCGAAAAGAAGAGAAGATTTTTGAAGTTGATGAACATCCACGGTCAACCACTTTGGATAAGCTGGCAAGCCTGAATCCGGTGTTTAAAGAAAACGGTACCGTAACGGCAGGAAACAGCAGCGGGCGTAACGATGGGGCATCCGCGATTTTAATGATGTCTGAGGAGGCTGCACAAAAACAAGGGCATAAACCAAAAGCAAAAATTATTGCTCAAGCTGTTTCAGGAGTTTCACCCGAAATTATGGGGATTGGCCCGGTACAGGCTACGAAGAAAGCGCTCTCTATGGCTGGGCTAGCTTTAGAGGATATCGGTTTAATAGAATTAAATGAAGCCTTTGCTGCCCAAGCTCTAGCAGTGATAAAGGAACTGAATTTGGATTTGGAAAAAGTAAATGTAAATGGTGGAGCCATTGCACTTGGTCATCCGCTAGGGGCTACAGGTGCGATTTTAATGACGAAATTACTGTCCGAAATGGAACGAAGAGGAGAGAGGTATGGATTGGTCACTCTTTGTATCGGCGGGGGTCAAGGAATTACAACGATCGTGGAAAATATGCAAGTATAGGATCAATTTTAATAAAAACAGGCAGGAATCAGCCTGCATTGCTTCAGTCTATGCACGTTAATAAAACAAAATAAGTAAGAAACTTACTGGAGGTAAGATATGTATATAAATGGGGAATGGGTAAAATCTGATAAAGTGATAGAAGTAGTAAATCCAGCTAATGGCGAATATGTTGATCAAGTTTATAAGGTAGGAAAAGAGGAAACTCAAAAGGCGATAGATGCAGCTAAAAAGGCGTTCCCCGTATGGTCAGCTCTTGCAGGGGAACAACGGGCTGAATATCTGCACAAGGTTGTGGAAAAACTAGTTGAAAAGAAGGAATATTTAGCCCAAACCATCACAAAAGAAATGGGGAAAGCCGTTCAAAATGCACGGTATGAGGTAGACAGTACGATTTCTTATTTTAAATGGTATGCGGAAGAAGCACGTAGAGTGTATGGTGATATCATTCCAGCCTCTGTTCCTAATAAAAGAATATCCGTTATTAAGCAGCCAGTTGGTATTATTGCAGCTATTACTCCATGGAATTTTCCTTTATCAATGGGTGCAAGGAAACTTGGGCCTGCATTAGCAGTTGGATGTACAGCCATTTTAAGGCCTTCCCGTGAGGCACCTTTATCTTCATTAGAACTTTTTAAAATTTTTGATGAAGTTGGATTTCCAAAAGGGGTTGTAAACTTACTAATCGGTGATTCTAGTGAGATTGTTGGAGAACTAATGAGCAACAAAGAAGTGAGAAAAATATCATTTACAGGATCAACCGAGGTTGGGAAAATCCTTATCAAACAGTCCGCGGATACAGTGAAGCGTATCTCAATGGAGTTAGGAGGGCATGCTCCTTTTATTGTGTTTGAAGATGCCGATTTAGAGTTAGCAGTCGATGGAGCTATAAAGAGTAAATTCGCATCAACAGGACAGCAATGTGTCTGTGCGAATAGAATTTATGTTCATGACTCTATTTATCAGGAATTTTCGGAGCTTTTTGCTAAAAGGGTATCATCAATGGTCATTGGAAATGGTTTGGACGAAAAGACCGAAATTGGCCCTCTAATAAATAAAGATGCAATGGATAAAGTAATGGATCAAATCGGAGATGCCCAAATGAAGGGGGCAAAAATTCTTTGTGGCGGTAGTCCCTCAACGGGTGAAGAATATAAAAAGGGTACCTTCTTTCCTCCTACAGTATTACTTGATGTAAATGATGATATGAAAATTACGTTTGAGGAAACATTTGGACCCGTAGCACCTTTATTACGGTTTTCATCTGAAGAGGAAGTTATCAAGAAAGCAAACAGTGTTGAATATGGCCTTGCTTCTTATTTTTATACAAATGATTTATCAAGAATGTATCGTGTTGCTGAAAAATTAGAGTACGGGATGGTTGGTGTTAATGATCCGGCACCATTCGCCGCACAAGCTCCATTTGGTGGAATTAAAGAAAGTGGATTAGGGACAGAAGGAAGTAAGTATGGCTTAGACGAATATTTGGAATTAAAAACGATTTCTTTATCGATTAAGATTTAGGTAATTACAATTGAATTTTATTTTTAAATTCTTTCTTCAAAAGGAGAAAGTCTAAAGAGGCAGCACTTAAGGGCGTCACCTCTTTAGATTGAATCCAAGTGAATCATTTTTATAGTAATTTTATCCCTGTTTTTTTATCAATTATTTAATCCATTCCAAGCCGGATTCAACTGAATTCGGTTTTTTGCAATGAAACATGATATAATACATCTCAAGCTTTTGAAAAATTTTGGAGTGAGCAAAAATGAAAACCGAACAAGGTATTAAAATACAATTGAAACAAACCTTTCCGTTAACTATCAAAAGGCTCGGGATTAATGGGGAAGGCGTGGGTTATTTTAAAAAGCAGGTCGTCTTTGTTCCTGGGGCTCTGCCTGGTGAAGAGGTAGTAGTTGAGGCAACTAAAATCAATCCCAAATTTGCTGAGGCGAAAATTAAAAAAATTCGGGTTAAATCACCGCACCGAGTCCAGCCTCCATGTCCGTTTTACGAGCAATGCGGCGGCTGTCAGCTTCAGCACTTACAATATGGCCAGCAATTGAAAGAAAAACGGGATATCATTATTCAATCCCTAGAACGGCATACAAAATTGAAGGTGGAAAATCTTGATATCCGACAAACGATCGGGATGGAGAATCCTTGGGGCTATCGAAATAAAAGCAGTTTTCAGGTAGCACAAAAAAATGGCAAGGTCTTGGCGGGATTATATGGGATGAATTCCCACCAGCTCATTGATATTGAACATTGTGCCGTCCAGCACTCCCGGACGAATGAAGCTGTTACAACCGTAAAGTCAATCTTACAAGACCTACAAATCCCAATTTATAATGAAAAGACGCTAAAGGGAATCGTCAGGACGATTGTGGCGCGTGTAGGAGTGGAGACCGGTGAGTTGCAAGTAGTTTTGATAACCACTCAAAAAGAACTTCCTAAAAAGGAGTCTATTATTGAAGAGATTCAAAAGAGACTGCCGAAAGTGAAATCAATTGTTCAAAATATAAATGGTGAAAAGACCTCATTAATTTTTGGAGAGGAAACTCTCGCACTGGCCGGCGAAGAATTCATTCAGGAAACGTTAGGTGATTTACAATTTGAGTTATCAGCGAGAACGTTTTTTCAGCTGAATCCGATTCAAACCGTCAAGTTATATGATGAGGTGAAAAAAGCCGCAGACCTGACAGGCAACGAGAAGGTCCTTGATGCTTACTGTGGGGTAGGTACGATTGGATTATGGCTTGCTGACCAGGCTGCAGAGGTCCGCGGAATGGATGTTATCCCAGAATCCATTGATGATGCCAAGAAAAATGCCAAACGTCACGGGTTTACCAATACAAAATATGTCCCGGGTAAAGCGGAAGAGGTATTGCCAAAATGGGTTAAAAAAGGATGGAAACCGGATGTAATTATTGTTGATCCACCTAGGACAGGATTAGATAACCAGCTCCTTCAAACCATTTTGCAGGTGAAACCAGAGAAACTGATTTATGTTTCATGTAATCCCTCTACTTTAGCAAAGGATATTCAAACTTTAAGTTCAAAATATGATGTGAAATATATTCAACCTGTGGATATGTTCCCGCACACGGCGCACGTGGAGTGTGTATCGCAACTTATTATTAAGATGTAACCTAACCCAAAAATGAACTCTTATGAACCAAAACATACCATTTCCCTTAGAATAAACATTTCGATTTCTAGTTCTGATTTAATGTCATCCCGGGTTTGAACCAATACGAATCCGGGCTTTTTTCGGCCAAATTCAATATTAGCCAACCGGAATACCACCTCTTATTTGGACACACCTGCATCTTATGTGTTGCTAAATTACACTCTGCACATGTCGAAACTGTTGTAAAATTAATATTGAAATAGATATAAGCTCATTCTAACTTTAGTTAGGATGAGCTTTTTTAAGATATTTTTATTAAAATTTTGAATGGTTTATAAAAAGGGGCACCCAAGTGAATTTTTATTCACTTGGGTACCCCTTAATCTTTATTTAAAACACTTTCGTAGTCCAATCCTCACAATTCCAAATATCGGTCGCAATTTCACGATAGAAATCAGGTTCATGGGATACCATTAAGATACTTCCGCGATATGCCTTTAAAGCACGCTTCAATTCTTCTTTTGCATCCACATCCAAGTGATTGGTAGGTTCGTCTAGAATTAATATATTCGTTTCTGTGTTGATAATTTTACACAATCGAACTTTGGCTTTTTCGCCACCAGAAAGGACTTCGACTTTACTTTCAATATGTTTCGTCGTTAATCCACATTTTGCAAGAGCAGCACGGACTTCAGCCTGATTCATACTTGGGAACTCGCTCCAAATTTCTTCAATACAAGTATTGTAGTTGGACTGTTTCACTTCCTGCTCGAAGTAACCAATGTGTTGATACTCACCACGCTCCACTTTACCCGAAATTGGATCAATCAGCCCAAGAATACTTTTTAAAAGAGTAGACTTACCAATACCATTTGCACCTACGAATGCAATTTTTTGTCCGCGTTCCATTTTCAAATTCAGAGGGCGAGAAAGTGGTTCATTGTAACCAATAACAAGATCTTCAGCCGTGAAAATATAACGACTAGCTGCACGAGCTTCTTTGAAGTTAAACTCTGGTTTCGGCTTCTCTTTCCCTAATTCAATTACTTCCATTTTGTCCAGCTTCTTCTGACGAGACATCGCCATATTACGAGTTGCAACACTTGCCTTGTTACGAGCAACGAAATCTTTCAAATCAGCTATTTCTTGTTGTTGACGCTTGTAAGCGGACTCTAGCTGTTGCTTCTTCATTTCATATATTTTTAAGAAGTTATCATAGTCACCAACATAGCGATTCAACTCTTGGTTTTCCATATGATAGATTAAGTTTACAACATTGTTCAAGAATGGAATATCATGTGAAATCAAGATAAATGCATTCTCATATTCCTGTAAATAGCGCTTCAACCATTCGATATGCTGTTCATCCAAATAGTTCGTTGGCTCGTCAAGTAATAGGATTTCAGGCTTTTCTAGCAAAAGCTTAGCTAACAAGACCTTCGTACGCTGCCCGCCGCTAAGATCATCTACATCTCGATCGAGCCCAACATCGTCTAATCCTAAACCACGAGCAACTTCCTCAACTTTTGCATTAATTCGATAGAAATCATTACTATCTAAAGTTTCTTGTAGCTCGCCAACCTCTGCAAGTAATGCATCGATATCAGCACCTTCATCACCCATTTTTGCGTAGAGTTCATTGATCTCTGATTCAGCATCAAAAAGATATTGAAAAGCAGAACTTAAAGCTTCACGCATTGTAGTACCTTTTTGAAGTACAGCATGCTGATCTAAATAACCAACACGAACTTTTCGTGACCACTCAACTTTCCCCTCATCGGGCTGCAACTTCCCAGTCACAATATTCATGAAAGTAGACTTACCCTCACCATTTGCCCCAACTAGTCCAACGTGCTCTCCTTTTAAAAGTCGAAAAGACACATTATTAAAAATCGCACGATCACCGAAACCGTGGCTTAAATTTTGTACGTTTAACACGCTCATTTTTTTAACTCCTTATCTAATGTCACATGTGAATATCATAATAGAATTTGGCTTCTTTTTCTATCTTGGAGTGATTTTCGTGGAAATTGCAGTCCGCCCCATCTTAATAAAATAAGATTATTGATTGGACGTATAACAATTGGTTAAGAGTCTATTATACAACCAAACCTGAGGTAAGATAAGAGTTATTCCCATTTGGGAATAAATATAGAAAAAATGAAAGAATTGGTTAAGTTCTAAACTAAATTTTTATAAAACAAGTGTAAACTCATCAACACCCCATGTGTTGTCACATACACTCTACACATGTGGATTGTGTGGCGCAAGTCTTTTAAAGAAGGCAACAAACCACTTGGCCGTTGTCTTTTTCAGTTTCCTGACAATAGATTTTTTTCTTGTTGATAATCAGAATGTATTTTCTGCAGAGTACTTTTATTAATTTCCTATAACATCATTTTTTTCCCCGCTAGCTGATGTTCATTTTCATGATCAAATCTTCGAAATCTAATAAGTGAGTAAACCAGTACAAGCATCACTCCAGCGCCAAATAAGGAAGGTAAGGAGAATGAATCGACTGGACAAACAGGTACAACACTAGATATATTATCGAACGGCCAAGTGTGATTAAAAATTCACGTTTCAAAAGAATTACGATTTGATCTTCTTTTTTCATTCCGTTTAAATATCTGAAAAAAGTATTGTCCATTGTGTAACCGTACACGTAAACCGAAATCACAAGTCCGACCATTGCCACAAAATAAAGTGGTTTTAACTGTGCGAAACCGTTGAGCAGAATGAACACGATACTGATTAAGGTATAAATCACAAACTGAGTTTCCATTTTCAATTTTTTCAATCTCGCTATATACACAATGCCAATGGTTAAAACCACAATATTTAACACATTCAAATACGATACATAAAGCGCATTTTTGGATAAAACCACCATTAAAATGACTTGAAGGCACGCCATGCATTCTAGTACGCCTGCAGTAATGATTCCAAATGGTACCATTTGTTTAGACACTTTAACAGTCCTATAATCGTGGACGAAGTTTGATTTAAATTCAGCTTCAATTGAGGGAATTTTGGTGACTGCAGCAAAATAAAAAATTGAAATCAAGAGCATAAAACAAAATGAAACCGCGAAATTAAAATAATAAATGAAAAAAGAGTTAATGAGTGGAAGTATAATCATTAAGATATTTTTCACCAATTCGCGAATTAAAGATATCGAGTTCTGTTCGAGTTGATAGAACACTTAACGCGTAATTAGAAGACGAATAAAAGAAACCAAAAACACAACCAAAACAAGCTGCTGAAATGACAAGAAGAACTATATGGTTTAAGTAAGAACTTAAAAGCAGGACAATAAAAAGGATGATGGCTGACAAAGCGCTTAAAAAATAGCTTGTTTTTAATTTATTTTTAAATAGATAATACGTTCCGATTGTATATGCAAAGCAAGACAAAAAATAACTTAAGCCATTAAAGGCAATCAGTGGTCCGCGTGTGGTGCTGTTTTTCCAAAAATAGTAACTGATAAAAATGGTGCTGTACCCGGTTATGCTCAAAAAAACCGATTGAAGAAGGAACAGCTTTTTCAGATCTGAATTCATTAAGAACATCTTTTTTCTCGTTGAATTAAAGCATTTGTATACTTAGTTTAAAGGGGAAACAAAGTCTTGTAAAGGAGAAATAATTAACACTCATGATGGATATTAAGTCCCGGCTCTCATATATGGTGAAAGCCTTTTTTATTTATTTCTTAACACTTCCATCATAAAACAACGCTGTACCACAGAGAGGTGAAAGTGTACATGATTTTTAAAGAGAATAAAAGATTCCTAATGATGGGGCTGCTTTGGCAGTGACAAAGTATTGGTGGGAAACTCTTGTTTCAACCAACTTTGAAGGGGGTATTAAAAAAGAAAACCTTTTAGAGGGGGTGGCACACTATGAAATTGGATGTGAAATGTAATGTTAAAAACTGCAAGTATTGGGCTGATGGCGACCAATGTGTGGCTGACTCCATTTATGTTATAGGTTCACACGGCAGCAGAAAGGCTGATACTGTGGAAGAAACAGCTTGCAAAACTTTCGAGCATCGTGAATGAAAACATGGGGACTGCACTTCTACTTCAGAAGTAGAAGTGCAGTCCTTTTCAAGTAACGGTATAACTTGAACGAGAGAGGAGAAAATCAAGCATGGAAAAACGATACATAATTATACTATCGTGCTTGTTTCTGATGGGGATGCTGACTGGCTGTATCCAAAAGGACCAGCTCGCAGATGGAACAAAGCTGATAGATAAGCAGAAATTTATTTTTGCAGCTTCAGGAGAATTTAAGCCTTTTAGCTATGTTAACAATGATGATTTATCGATGACAGGTTTCGATATTGAGGTAGGAAACGCAGTCGGAAAAGAACTAGGCCTTGAACCAGTACAGAAGAGGATGAAATTCAAAGGCCTCATCGAGGGCATTAAAACGGGACGGGCAGACGCCGCCGTTGCCAGCCACACCATTAACCCCCAACGCGCCAAACAAGTTGATTTTTCCACACCCTACTATTACTCAGGTCCACAGATCTTCACAAGACCTGACAGCGAGATTAAAACAGTAGATGACTTAAAAGGAAAAGAAGTTGCCGTCGCAAAGGGCTCCACCTATGCGGATATAGCCAAAAGGTATACCAGCAATATTAAAATGTATGACAGTGATATTACGGCGTTAAAAGCGCTAAGTATTGGCCGGCATGACGCCGTTATTACCGATTTTGTCACTGGTAAAAGTGCAAAAAAGGAAGGATTCAAGATTCAGGGGCAGCAGTTAATCGAGCGAAGTGAGCAGGCTATTGTTATTCCGAAGGATAATCCAATTCTGCTCAAGCGGATTAATGGCGCACTTCAAAGACTTCGTAACGATGGAACACTATCCCGAATCAGTCAAAAGTATTTTGGTGAGGATATTACGAAAAAACCAGAATAATAGATTGATCATTAGAAAGAAAGGATGTTGTTATTTTGCCTAGTTTTTCTCACTTTTTACATACATTTATCAGTAGTAAAAACCTTTTCATAGATGCAGCGCTGTTGACGTTAAAGCTTACGGTTGTCTCCATTTTAATTGGGATTTTATTCGGATTATTTTTTGCTCTATTAAAAATTTCAAGGATTAAAGTATTGGGCTATATTTCAAATGCGTATGTATTCCTTGTAAGGGGAACCCCGCTCATTGTCCAGATTTTCATTCTGTATTTTGGCTTTAGTGGAATTTTTCTCATTCCTGACTTTTGGGCAGCAGCTCTTGCACTCGCCTTCCATAACGGTGCCTATATTGCAGAAATTTTCAGGGGGACGATTCAGTCCATTGATAAAGGGCAAATGGAAGCGGCACGCTCTCTCGGCATGACCAGAATACTAGCAATGCGCCGTATCATTCTTCCACAGGCTTTCAGGAGGGCGCTGCCTCCCCTTGGAAACCAATTTATTATTGGACTTAAGGATTCATCTCTGGCTGCCTTTATTTCCATGAATGAACTGTTCAATGTTTCGACGACACTGGGTTCAAATAATTTTGATGAAATGACCTATTTGTTAATAGTAGCCGTTTATTATCTAGTACTTGTTGCAGTATTAACTATCATGGTGAGCCTGTTCGAAAAGAGATTGGCAGTTAGTGACCGATAGGAGGACAATAACGTGAATGAACGAGAAATGATAAAAATAGAAAACTTACATAAATCTTATGGCAGCTTACATGTATTAAAAGATATAAACATGTCCGTGTATGAAAGTGAAGTTGTCTGCTTGGTCGGAGCATCTGGCTCTGGTAAAAGTACTCTGCTGCGTTGCCTTAACTTTTTAGAAAAGAGGGAAGGTGGGAGAATTTCAATCCGCGGGGAAGAGATTAGCCCGGAAACCCACAATATTAACAATGTTCGCCAAACGGTGGGTATGGTTTTCCAGCATTTTAATCTATTTCCGCATAAAACCGTCCTTGAAAATGTCATTGAAGCACCCATCATGGTTAAGAAAATCCCAAAAGACCAAGCCATTGCTGAAGCAAAGGAGTTGCTTCAAAAGGTGGGTCTTGAGGATAAGGCGAATGTTTATCCTAGCAAATTATCAGGCGGTCAAAAGCAGCGTGTGGCAATTGCCAGGTCGCTGGCCATGAAGCCGGATATCATGCTTTTTGATGAACCGACATCTGCCCTTGATCCGCAGCTTGTTGGTGAGGTATTGGCAACCATGAAGGAGTTAGCCGATGAAGGAATGACCATGGTAGTGGTTACTCATGAAATGGGCTTCGCTCGTGAGGTTGCTGATTGGATTGTCCTCATGGACGATGGTAGAATTATCGAAAGAAATCGGCCAAATGAATTCTTTGATCATCCAAAAGAGCAACGTACAAAAGAATTCCTTCAAGCAACCATGTTTAAATAAAGGCTGCGTTAAAGGTCATTGTTGATTTTTGAAACGATGTTGATTGGAGTGGAAGGCGCTCGACTCCTGCGGGAGTACGGGGCCGAGGAGGCTCCCCGGCACGCCCGCGGAAAGCGGGCGCCTGAAGCGAAAATCAACATCCAAGATTAACACTGCCAAAATAAAAAAGCTAAAAGCTCCGATAGCAAAGACTGAGCTTAATCAAAATGAATAAATGTAAACACCCTAAATATTTGGAAAAAAACGAAGGGGGCTGTCCACGAAGTATTGAAAAATAACCATTGTGAACATACCTCTACACTTATTACAGCAAGATATAAGAATCCGTACCTAAACAGCCGAGACAAACTAAAAAATAAAATAGTATTATTTTTGTTGCATAATAAAATAACATGTGTTAATCTACTTGTGTAATCGGTTACATACTAGAGGTGAAATGAAATGGCTACAATACGGGATGTTGCCAAAAAAGCTGGAGTATCTGTAGCAACAGTTTCCAGAGCCTTAAATGATAAAGGATATGTTCATGAAGATACCAGAAAACTTATAAATAAAGCGATTCAAGAGTTAAACTATAAGCCAAATGAAGTAGCAAGGTCGTTATATAAGAAAAAATCAAGGTTAATTGGTTTATTGCTTCCGGATATTCGAAATCCATTTTTTCCTGAGTTAGCACGGGGCATTGAAGACAAGATGCAGGAGCATGGTCTTCGGCTGATCATTGGAAATGCGGATGAGAATCCAGCAAAAGAAATTGATTATATTGAAACATTTAAACAAAATAATGTAATCGGTCTCATCACAGCCACCAATCAAACTGAAACAAGCTACTATGAAAACCTAACCTTCCCCGTTGTATTTCTAGACCGGACATCCAATCAACATCCCTCTGTTTATGCAGATGGGTTAGCTGGTGGAAAAATGGCGGCAAAAGAAATCGTTAAAAAGGGAAGTAAGCGGATAACTCTGCTTAAAGGACCAATGGAATTGAAGACAGCTCAGGATCGATTTAAAGGGGCAATTGATGAGCTTTGTAATTCCAATGTAAATTTTAATGTAATGACCACTGCGTCGTTTACTTTTGCTGATGCTGAAAAAACAGCTAAGGAACTATTTGAAAAATTTCCTGAAACAGATGGAGTGATTGCGGGCAATGACCTTGGTGCTGCAGCCATTCTGCATGAGGCATTAAGAAGAGGCATCTCAATTCCTGATGAACTGCAAATAATCGGTTACGATGATATCCCGCTTAGCAGTTTGCTTTTCCCGCCTTTGTCGACGATTAGGCAGCCGGCATATGATATGGGAAAAGAAGCAGCAACACTATTAATTAAACTTATGGATAATGAGTTGATAGAGCATAAAAATATCCAATTGCCTGTTACATTTATTGATAGGCAAACAACTAGAAAGGTTGAGGACAATGGCTAAAATAACAGTTATCGGAAGTTCATCGATGGATTTAGTTGTTACCGCCCCAAAAAGACCAAGTAAAGGTGAAACCATTTTGGGAGAATCGTTTAAAACTGTTCCTGGCGGTAAAGGAGCAAACCAGGCTGTTGCCGCTGCTAGATTGGGTGCAGAGGTATATATGGTTGGGTGTATCGGGGACGATGCATTCGGAAAAGCTATACTTGAAAATTTCAATAAAAATCACGTTGTATCGACATATGTGGAACCGGTTACAGGTGTGGAGAGTGGCACGGCACATATTACCTTGGCAGAAGGTGATAATAGCATCATTGTGGTAAAAGGTGCGAATAATTATGTGACACCTGGATTTGTGGAAAAGGCTCTAGATGTTATTCGTGAATCAGATATGGTCCTTATTCAGCAGGAAATCCCTGAAGAAACGGTGGAATATGTCAGCGAAAAATGCCACCAATTCGGGGTACCACTATTATTAAACCCTGCGCCGGCACGTCCAATCCGTAAGGAAGTAATTGAAAAGGCAGCCTATCTCACACCAAATGAGCTGGAAGCATCAATCCTCTTTAACAATACTAATCTGCACAAGGAGTTAATGAAATACCCAAACAAAGTATTTATCACTGAAGGGAAAAACGGTGTCCGTTTCCATAATGGAGAAAAAGAGGTAGTTGTTCCTACTTATCGGGTTGAGGCCGTTGATACTACAGGTGCGGGGGATACTTTTAACGCAGCCTTTGCTGTTGCCCTTGCTGAGGGAAAAAGCTTTGAAGAAAGTATTCGATTTGCCAATCGTGCCGCCTCACTATCGGTTACAAAGTTTGGTGCACAAGGCGGTATGCCAACACGAGAAGAAGTAGAGGAGAGTATGTAAAATGAAACGCCATGGAATATTAAACAGTCATATTACAAAAGTGTTAGCGGACCTTGGCCATACAGATTATATTGTCATCGCGGATGCGGGATTACCAATTCCGGAAGGAGTTCTTAGAATCGATCTAGCTCTCCAACCGGGAAAACCTTCCTTTAAGGAGGTTTTGGACGCTGTTGCAGAAGATATGGTAATTGAGAAGTGTATAATTGCATCTGAAATAGAAGCGGGAAATCCCCAAATAGAAGAATATTTAATAAATAAATTTGTCGATATCGATGTGGAACGGGTTACACATAAGGATTTTAAGGAGTTAACAGAAAAAGCTAAAACTGTTATTCGGACAGGTGAAACTACACCATATGCAAACTGTATTTTACAATCAGGTGTGTTTTTTTAATAGATTGAGGTGAAAAAAATGCGAGTTTCGATGCAGAACATCTATAAAGCCTTTGGATCCAATCAGGTGTTAACAGGAGTTAATTTTGAACTGCTGGATGGAGAAGTTCACGCATTAATGGGGGAAAATGGTGCTGGGAAATCAACGATGATGAATGTACTGACAGGGCTTCATTCTCGGGATAAGGGCACAATCACGATTGATGGAAAGGAGACCTATTTTAAAAATCCGAAAGAAGCCGAGCAAAAAGGAATCACATTTATCCATCAGGAATTAAACATATGGCCGGATATGACGGTGTTAGAAAATTTATTTATTGGGAAAGAGCTGAAGAGCCCACTTGGTCTGCTTAAAATGAAGGAAATGAAGGCTCTTGCAAGGAAACAGTTTGACCGGTTGATGGTTAAAATTCCTCTAGATAAAGAGGCTGGCAGCTGCTCTGTTGGGGAACAGCAGATGATTGAGATTGCCAAGGCATTGATGACGGATGCCAAGGTTATTATCATGGATGAGCCTACAGCAGCTTTGACTGAAAGAGAAATCAATAAGCTTTTTGATATCATTTCTTCATTGAAAAAGGAAGGGGTATCCATTGTTTACATATCACACCGAATGGAAGAAATTTTTACAATCTGTGACCGAATTACGGTTATGCGTGATGGGAAGACGGTGGATACGAAGGCCATTCGCGATACGAACTTTGATGAGGTCGTAAAGAAAATGGTAGGACGGGAAATAACGGAAAGATTCCCTAAACGGGATTTTAAGCCGGGTGAGATGGTTCTGGAAGTAAAAGGATTAACAAAACGCGGTGTATTCAAGGATATAAATTTTTCGGTTCGTTCAGGGGAAATTGTTGGTGTCTCTGGACTAATGGGAGCTGGAAGAACGGAAATTATGCGTGCCATCTTCGGACTCGATTCATTTGACAGTGGTGAGGTTTGGCTAAGTGGGAAGAAAATAGTAATAAAAACGCCTGACCAGGCTGTAAAGGCCGGAATTGGATTTATCACCGAAGATCGAAAAGATGAAGGATTGATTTTGGACTTTTCAATCAAGAACAATATTGTATTGCCATCTTTAGCTAGTTTTGCGCCTAAAGGGATTATTAACCAAAAAAGCGAAAATGATTTTGTGAATTTGCTGATAAAGCGCCTGACAGTAAAAACGGAATCTGCGGATATTGCTGTTGGTAATCTTTCAGGGGGAAATCAACAAAAAGTGGTAATAGCCAAATGGATTGGAATTAGTCCGAAAGTGCTTATCTTAGATGAACCGACAAGAGGGGTAGACGTTGGAGCGAAAAGAGAAATCTATCAACTAATGAATGAACTTACCGATCGAGGGGTGGCTATCATTATGGTTTCATCAGAGTTACCGGAAGTTTTGGGAATGAGCGACCGGATCCTGGTTATTCATGAAGGGAAAATTAGTGGTGAATTGGAAAAAAGTAAAGCAACCCAGGAAAAAATTATGACATTGGCAACGGGAGGTCAATGAGATGAATGCAATCAATGAAACTACTAAAGCAGTCAAGGGTAATTTTTTGAATACGATGACGCAAAAGCTTGGACCGCTGCTAGGACTTATCATCTTATTTGTAATTATTTCAGTATTAAATCCTAGTTTCCTAGAACCTTTAAATATATTAAACTTATTGCGCCAGGTAGCCATCAATGCTCTTATTGCTTTCGGGATGACATTTGTTATTTTAACAGGGGGAATTGATTTATCTGTGGGGGCAATTCTTGCATTAGCAAGTGCTTTAACAGCAGGTATCATTGTCTCTGGTCTTGATCCAATTCTAGCGATTATTATCGGTTGTATACTCGGTGGAATCATGGGAACGGTCAATGGGCTCCTCATTACAAAAGGAAAAATGGCTCCATTCATTGCCACATTGGCAACGATGACTGTTTTTAGAGGACTGACACTTGTTTATACAAAAGGGAATCCAATCACAGGGCTTGGTGATAATTATTTGTTCCAATTATTTGGCCGAGGTTATTTTCTAGGAATACCTGTTCCGGCTATAACCATGATTATCATGTTTGTACTATTGTATATTATTCTCCATAAAACACCATTCGGCCGAAAAACCTATGCGATTGGCGGAAATGAAAAAGCGGCTATCATTTCCGGTATTAAGGTGCCAAGTGTTAAGGTATTGATTTACGGTCTGTCTGGTTTGCTGTCCGCCTTAGCGGGTGCCATTTTAACATCACGACTGAATTCCGCACAGCCAACTGCAGGTACATCTTATGAACTAGATGCCATTGCAGCAGTAGTATTAGGCGGGACAAGTTTATCCGGCGGAAAGGGTAGAATTTTTGGAACGCTGATTGGTGCCTTAATTATTGGCACATTAAACAACGGATTGAATCTTCTCGGTGTATCTTCATTCTATCAAATGGTAGTAAAAGGAATTGTTATTGCCATTGCTGTATTACTTGACCGGAAGAAATCAGCATAAGGAGCGAATTTTTTATGAAAAAATTAGCTGTAGTATTCATTTCACTGTCACTATTATTATTTTTGGGCGCCTGCTCGATGCAGCCTCCTGAATGGGCAAAGCCGGCGAAAAAAGAAGATTTAAAAGATATTAAGATTGGTTTATCCGTTTCAACCTTAAATAACCCATTCTTTGTTTCATTAAAGGATGGTGTTCAAAAAGAGGCAAAAACAATGGGAGTCCAAGTGAAAATAGTCGATGCGCAAAATGACTCCGCAAAACAAATAAATGATGTGGAGGATTTAATTCAGCAGGGTGTTGACCTCCTCTTAATTAACCCTACCGATTCTGCAGCTATCTCCACAGCCGTTCAATCAGCTAACAACATTGGAATCCCTGTGGTTACGCTGGACCGCTCGGCGGAAAAAGGGAAAGTTGCGACATTAGTGGCTTCAGATAATATAAAGGGCGGGGAAATGGCAGCAGAATATATCGTAAAGAAGCTTGGAGAAAATGTTCAGGTGGCTGAACTTGAAGGTGTTCCAGGTGCCTCTGCAACACGTGAAAGGGGAAAAGGTTTTCATAATATCGCGGATAAGAAATTAAAGGTAACGGATAAACAATCTGCTGATTTCGATCGTACCAAGGGATTAACCGTTATGGAAAACCTTCTTCAAGCAAACCCTGATATTAAGGCTGTTTTTGCCCATAATGATGAGATGGCACTTGGGGCTATTGAGGCAATCAATAGTTCTGGGAAAAATATCATGGTCATTGGTTTTGATGGTAATGACGATGCACTCAATGCAATTAAAGCTGGAAAAATGGAAGCTACCGTTGCGCAGCAGCCAGATCTAATCGGAAAACTTGCTGTTGAAGCTGGTATAGACGTTCTCCAAGGGAAAAAGGTTTCAAAAAACATTCCTGCTCCACTTAAGCTTGTGGTAAAAGAATAGTAAGGTTCCTTAAAAAGCTTAAAAAGGGATTTATCAGTATTGCTTTGGAGGAACATCGTTAAATTTAAAAACTTACCAGCATCCCATGTGTTGCCACATACGCCACACATGTGGAGTGGTCTCGCATCTCATTTAAAAAGAAAGGCAACTAACCCTTCGGGGGCGTTGCCTTTTTGTGTTTCTTGTATCGGATTAACAACCATTGTACTATTGAACTTCCAGTGGAGAATGAATAAACCCGCCAGCATCTCGTGTCCAATCTGTTTGATAAAAGGTGCTTAAGCATGGTATAAGTGTAAAAGAAGCAGGGTTACTTTGCTTTTTAATTTTGGGATAAGGGGTTGGCCTGGTACCCCATAATGAAAGGATTTGAAATTGAAAATGATAGATAATTTTTGGCGTGATTTACCACGGCCTTTTTTTATACTGGCACCAATGGAAGATGTGACGGATGTTGTTTTCCGCCATGTAGTAAGCGCGGCAGCTAGACCTGATGTGTTTTTCACAGAGTTTACAAACACGGAGAGTTATTGTCACCCACAGGGGATTCAGAGTGTGCGTGGGCGTTTGACTTTTACAGAGGATGAACAGCCCATTGTAGCCCATATATGGGGGGATAAGCCTGAATACTTTCGGCAAATGAGTATTGGTATGGCGGAACTAGGCTTTCGGGGTATCGATATTAATATGGGCTGCCCTGTACCTAATGTGGCACAGCATGGGAAGGGAAGCGGCCTTATCCGTCGTCCAGAAGTTGCAGCAGAGTTAATACAAGCAGCAAAAGCAGGAGGATTGCCCGTAAGTGTAAAAACAAGGCTTGGTTACACTGAGATAGACGAATGGCAGGAATGGCTGACACACATATTGAAACAAGACATTGTCAATCTTTCCATTCATCTGCGTACAAGGAAGGAAATGAGCAAAGTAGATGCTCATTGGGAGCTGATCCCGGAGATTAAGAAACTTCGTGACAAGACGGCACCAGATACACTTTTGACGATCAATGGGGATATTCCTGACCGTCAAACTGGCTTGAAGCTCGTAGATCAATATGGTGTGGATGGGGTTATGATTGGGCGTGGTATTTTCAGTAATCCATTTGCCTTTGAAAAAGAACCGAAAGATCATAGCAGTGAGGAATTACTTGATCTCTTAAGAATGCATCTGGATCTCCATGATAAATACTCAAAATTAGAGCTGCGTCCGTTCAAGGCTCTTCATCGCTTTTTTAAGATATATGTCAAAGGATTTCGAGGGGCGAGTGAATTAAGAAATCAATTAATGAGCACTGAGTCAACAGATGAAGTACGTGTGGTGCTAGATAACTTTTCAAAGAATCTTGATGGAATGGGGAACAGTAAAACTGAACCAACTCAAGGTAAAAGCGAAGTAGGACGTTAAACTGGTGTGCCCCCCAAAAAGGTTATAGTTTAAACGTCCATATTTGTTTTTCTGAAACCAGACCCCTGATAGACAAAGGATTTGTTTATCAGGGGTCTGGTTTATTTCTATATTTTATTTTCTTCTTTTTTGCCTGTTGTTTATTTGATTTTAAAGCGAACTTTACTTTATTCTTCAAGTGTAAAGTTTTCTATCTTAGTAAAATTTAAAACACAAAACGTAATACCATTATAGATACGATTCCTGCTAAAACAGTACCTAATAAACTGCGTGTGACAATCGCAATAAGAAAAGCAGGCAACGCGGCGATTAGTTCAAGGTTTTTTTGCAAAGGTTCTAATTTTCCGTTTGGCATTAGCAACTCTTGCCCCACTAAGGCTGCCATAACGGCAATGGGAACGTAGTTCAACCATCGCATGGCCCATTCTGGCAGTTCAACACGACTTAGAACCGCAATTGGAAGCACTCTTGGAATGAATGTTACAAGGGCTGAGCCTAAAATAATTAAAAAGATTGACCATCTTACTTCCATTTTTCCACCGCCATTCCAACGCTAGAGGCAATGATTGTTGCCACAATAACACCTACGCTTCCAGATGCCACTAAACTTACCCCTACAACAATGGCAACAGCACTTAGTGCAACAAAAACATCTTTCATCCATCTTCTTCGGCTGACCACTTGCAGGACAAGTAGGCCAATAAACATACCAGGCAATGCAAAATCAAGACCGAATTTTTCCGGATTTGAAATCCATTCTCCGAAAATTGCTCCTGCAATATTGGCAATGAACCAATTTAAATAAGCAGTTATATTTAACCCATACATCCATTTTTCGCTAAGCCATTTCTTACTTGCTGCTTCATTCATTGCTACACCAAATGTTTCGTCTGTGAGTAAAGAACCGATTAATATATTCTTGAAGGGTGAAAGGTGACGGAAATATGGCGATATAGCCGCGCTCATTAACAGATGACGGAGGTTAATAAAGAAAATAGTAAAGATAATCGCTAGAGTCGGACTATTAGCCCCAATCATCGCGGCGGCAATAAATTGACCAGAACCAGCGTATAAAAGTAAGGATATTAGTCCAATTTCAACAATCGAAAGTCCTGCTGTTTTTTCCACAACACCTGCCGCAAAGCCAATACTTAAGTAACCAAGTACAGTGGGCAGACAATCCCGTACCCCGGCAAAGAAGCTGTTTTCTTCCTGCAAAAAAGTGTTATCACTTATGTTCAAAATCTATCACCCACTTATAAAGAAAATTTGTATGTGAATTAACTTTATCATCCTCATTGTATGGCTTCAATGATATAATTGTATGCAATACAATTTTTTCGAGGAGGGTGTTGTATGCCAGTTAATTCATTTGAAAATTATCCTATGTCGTGGAAGCCGGATAAAAAACAGCTTGTCCCTCCACTGTATCGATCGATTGCCAGTTTGCTGGAATATGATATTCTCAATGGCTATCTCGCGCCCAATACGAAACTTCCTCCTCAACGAGAATTAGCAGATTATCTTGATATTAACCTCAGCACGGTCACAAGGGCATTTAAAATATGCGAAGTGAAAGGATTAATCTATGCCGTTACCGGAAGGGGAACCTTTGTTACTTCCAATATAAAAAGTGCTATTTTCATGGCAGACAGTGATGAGAATAAGAATTATATAGAGATGGGGATCATCAAGCCCTTTGACAGTACAAACTCATTCGTCACACAAGCGATTAAAAGCATTGCCACCAAAGATTATCTGGAAAATTTATTAGATTACAGACACCCGTTGGGAATGCCTTATCATCGAATGGCAGCCAAAAAGTGGATGCAGCGCTTTAACATGGAAGTACCCATAGAAAATATTGCAATCACTTCGGGAGGGCAAAATTCGTTTTCGCTGATTCTGATGGCCTTGTTTCATCCGGGAGATAAAATAGCGGTAGATATATATACTTATCCTAATTTTATTGAACTGGCCAAAATATTGAATATCCAATTAATCCCTATTGACGGGGATGAGTTAGGCATGAAGCCGGAGAGATTAGATGCCGTCTGCCGAACAAATCCATTACAGGGAATTTATTTGAGTCCTTCCTGCAATAATCCTACTGCTGTAACAATGAATATGAATCGCAGAAAGGAAATAGCAGAGGTCATCAATAAACACGGGCTTATTTTAATAGAGGATGACGAATACTCTTTCCTGGCTCCGCATGGCTATGTTCCTATTTCACATTTTGCACCGGAAAGATTTGTTTATATCCTGAGTATTGCCAAATCACTCAGCGCTGGTATTCGAGTTGCATTTATCGCTTACGCCACTCAGTTTGTTGAAAAAATTACGTATGGAATTTTCAATCTCAATGTAAAAACATCTGCCTTAAATGCAGAAATTGTAACAGAATTAATTAATACAGGGACTGCTGAACAAATCATTATGAAAAAGCGGGAAATTTCACAAGAACGGAATCAGATTTACCAGAAATATTTTCAAATCAATCATCCGAGCGAAAACCCTATTAGTTTTTTTCGCTGGTTACCATTGCATAAAGAATGGCAGCTTAACCAGTTTGAGAATATTGCTTTAACCCGGGGAATCCATGTCTTTCATTCTCATCGTTTCTTGGTCAAAAAAGAGGAATCTCCCCAATTTATTCGTATTTCCCTAACATCTCCTAAGGACTCCGATGAATTGGAGGAAGGGCTATCCATCCTAGAAAGATTTTTGCTAGAGTCGTAAATATCTGGTCACCAACATCTCATGTGTTGCCACATACACTCTGGACATGTGGAGTGTGTGGAGCAACTCATTTTAAAAGAAGGCAAATAACCCTTTGGGTGTTGACTTTTAAAGATACTTTAATGATTTGCTAATATGTTCACATAATTGTAGAAAAGCCCTTGAAAAGACTAAATTTATATGAATTATAATGTGATATTATTCTATCTATAGGAGGTGGCAAAATGGAAACATGACCATAATTACTTTTTAAATTTTAGCGTTTTTGTCCACCAGCATTTTCCCCATCAAAACAATGATTTTATCAAAACCTTGAAGCATAGATACAACTTTTACATTATGAAAACTTATACGAACAACCTTCATATTGAATCTTCACATTTTTCCACTTTTACACCCATTCAATCCATGTTATTTCAAAAAAATTGTTTAATAAAAAAAGACCTGAAAGGATAGGTATTATCATTTTAAGTTTCCTAAGACAAATTTTTCTGGTAAGTAAATTTTATATCTGAAGGAGAATGATTAATGGGTCACGATATATCAGGATACAATAAAGCAGGAGAAGAAATTGCTTATGCTCGTTTTAGCATGGGGAATTATAATGCTACCATACTGTATAATTTACTTGATGCAAATAATTACTATGCAGGAGTTAGTGGATCAGGCGGCAGTTCTACTTTCTCGCTACAACAAATTGAAAAGGCTTTGAATGCCTTTAAACAATTTTATAAAAATAGTGATTCCCTGTCAGAAAGTGCTTCCTTGCCTTGGGATCAAAAACAAATCTTGAATTTTATACAAAATTGTTTAGCAACAGCAAAAATGGAAGGGGGTGTAAGAGTATATTTTGGCTAATGTATTAAGACTAGCAATTACCTTCATATGTAACTACTAGCATTCCATCTCCAGATAATCTTATGAATTTCTTTTATCCCCCAAAAAACACCTGTTAAAAAAAACAGCCTTCATTGATGAAATCAAATGAACTATTAATTAACTAGCTTCCTATGTATTACGGCATATACCCGGACATGTGGTGTGACGTTCACTCTAATTTGGAAGGCTTAATAACAGATGCAACAGTGAGTAAAGGTACCATACAAAAGGGCACTGCAAAAGACCAATAATAAATGAAAAAGGGTGAACACCTACTACTGGTAGTGTTTCACCCTTTTTCTTTCCTTCTATAATATTTGTATTTTGTAGTAGTCTCATTCAATGGGGCCTTTTTTGTGCGACAGGCAGTCGACACTCTAGCTGACTATAAACGGTCTTTCTATTAACTGTCTATTTTATGGGTTACAGCTCATCCCTTTTGGCTGATATAATTTAGCGGACCAATAATTACCGGCAATCTTAATAAAGTCTCTAGCAGGATTACTTAAGTAAGTACCTTTCTTATATGATGCACATACTTCCCAAACAGGTTTTTGTTTGATTAAGAAGTAAGCGACGTTAGAGTTTTGTTTGGCATAAGCAATTGGAATGATGGAACAGCATATTCCTTCAGCAACCATATTATATAAGTTATGGCAGCTCCTTGTTTCTAACAATATATATGGATTAAAATCTTCGGAGGTAGTGAAATTATCATAAATTTCTCGCAGAGTTGATCCTTTTTGCATAAGGGCAAAAGTATCGTTCTTAAAACGGTCTAAGCTTATTTCAGGAAGTGAATCGCCGAGTTTTCCTCCGATATGGGCAAGGGGATGCTCTTTGGGAACTGCTAAAATAATTTCTTCCAAACCGATTTGAATATATTCATCATTTGTTTTTTGGTAATCTTGCAAAGTTACAAACCCAATATCGAGATTCCCAATTGATATTTCATGTTGTTGTTGTTTCACAGGTAGTTCAATGGGTTCAACTTTTATATTTGGATACTTTTTGTAAAAAGCAGGATAGATAGATGCAAACATTTCAGGACCGCGTTCAGGAGTTAAGCCAATACTAAGCTTTCCTTTTTTTATATCCAATAAATCATTAATTTGATTGTAGGTATTCTTTTTAATACGTACCATTTTTTTAGCATTCTCAATATAAATTTCTCCTGCTTGTGTCGGATGCCAATTGGTTCTTGAACGAACAAAAAGTTGAGTTCCCAGCTCTTTTTCTAATTTTAAGAGCTGCTGATTTAATGCTGATTGAGTGATAAAAAGTTTTTCGGCAGCTTTTGTAATATTGTTTTCCTCAGCGATTTTAATCATATATTCCAACTGTTTTAGATCCATTTAAATTCTCCCTATTACTCTTAGTTTTTCTAATAGAATTCTAAAAATAATCACTTTTACTTTATATATGATCTAAGCTTACAATGGTTTTAAGAATAGAACAAGAGTTTAGGAGGTAACGCAATGGAAAACCATTATATTAAAATCAATGAAAATGATAACGTTGCCATTACAGTAAATGCGATTTCAGCAGGTACCATTGTCATGGATGATATTCTAGCCAACCAGGATATTCCCCAAGGGCATAAAATTGCATTATGCAATATCGGCGAAGGCGAACCAATAATCCGATATGGCGTCACTTTAGGATATGCATTACATTTTATTAATAAGGGCGATTGGATCAATGAACATATGTTGAAACTTCCAATTCCTCCATCATTGGATGAAATGGAGTTTGCAACAAAGTTGATTACAGATCTGCCAGAACCACCAGTTAGGACGTTTATGGGTTATCCAAACAAAAACGGAGGATATGCTGGAACAAGAAATATATTGGGAATTGTCACAACTGTTCAATGTGTAACAGGTGTTTTAAATAATGCAGTAAAGAGAATTAAACAAGAACTCCTCCCAAAATATCGAAATGTAGATGATGTTGTAGTGATAAATCATGCATATGGATGCGGTGTCGCCATCAATGCCCCTGAAGCAAAAATCCCGATTCGAATGTTGCAAAACATGGTCAAACATCCGAATTTCGGTGGCGAGACTATGATTATCTCTTTGGGATGTGAAAAACTAACATTAGAAATGTTATTGGATGCGGAATATAACACACCAGATAATGTGGTAACGTTTCAAAACGAAAAGGGCCATGATGCGATCATGGCGGAAATTATGAAAATGGCTGAAAACAAATTAAAAAAATTGAATGAAAGAGCCCGCGTTGAACTGCCTCTCTCTCAGTTATGCATTGGATTACAATGCGGTGGAAGTGATGCTTTTTCAGGTGTAACAGCTAATCCATCTGCGGGTTATGCTGCCGATATGTTAGTCAATGCGGGTGCAACCGTCATGTTTTCTGAAGTAACCGAGGTCCGTGATGGTGTCCATATCATTGCAGAGCGTTGTGTGAATGAAGAAGTTGGGAAAAAGCTAGCTGATGAGATGAAATGGTATGATCAATACCTAAATAATGGTCAAGTGGACCGTTCAGCGAATCCAACTCCTGGAAATAAAAAGGGGGGGCTATCGAATATTGTTGAAAAGGCGATGGGTTCGATTGCTAAATCTGGTACATCTCCAATTGTAGAAGTACTTTCACCAGGAGAAAGACCAACGAAAAAGGGGATGATTTTTGCAGCAACTCCGGCCAGTGACTTTGTATGTGGTTCATGCCAGTTATCGAGTGGAATGACGCTCCAAGTTTTTATGACAGGACGAGGAACTCCTTATGGATTAGAAGCTGCACCCGTAATTAAAGTATGTTCAAGAAATGATATGAAAGATATGTGGCAAGATTTAATCGATGTAAATGCAGGGCCAATTGCAACAGGTGAAGCAACCATTCAAGAAATTGGAACTCTATTATTCAACGAAATTATCGATGTTGCCAGCGGAAGAAAACAAACTTATGCAGAAAAATACGAAATTTATAATGATTTTACCCTGTTTAATCCAGCACCAATAACCTGATTAAAGGATGAATCCATTTTGTATGGCGGAACAACATATGCATTCCCCTTTTGAAAAGAGGTATTGAAAATGGAGAAATTATTCACAGGTATAAATATCCCAAGAATGATTAAAATCAGACAGCGTTTCCCAAGAGAAACGATTGCAGATGTAACTAGTGTTATAAAAGAAGAACTCAGTAAGGAAGAAATTATAGGGAGAATCAAGAATGGTGACCGGGTTGCTATCGCTGTGGGCAGTAGAGGAATTGCTAATATGCCTTGTATAGTAAGAGAAATTGTAATGCGGTCAAAGAAAGAGGAGCTCACCCGTTTATCGTGCCGACGATGGGGAGCCATGGCGGTGCAACAGGAGAAGGACAGGTAGAAATACTTGCCGAGCTCGGCATAACCGAAGAATCTACAGGTGCTCCCATTGTTTCTAGTATGGAGGTGGTTCAGGTAGGTGTTTCCAAAAATGGACTCCCAGTCAATATCGATAAAAATGCTCATACGAAAGCGGATGCTATTATTATTACTGGCCGCATAAAGCCTCATACATCCTTTAGGGCTTCCTATGAAAGCGGCTTGGCCAAAATGATCGCGGTTGGGCTTGGTAAACAAGTGGGTGCTGAAATCATTCATTCCGCCGGTGTAGAAAACATTCCGTTCAGAGTGTAAGAGATCGCAAGAGAGGCGTTGGAAAAATCAAACATCATATTTGCGGTTGGAATGATAGAAAACGCCTATGATGAAACTTATAAAATTGTGGCCATACCAAAGGAAAGGATTATGGATGAGGAACCAGGATTACTGCAAGAAGCACACGAACTTATGCCAAGCATCATGTTTGAAAAATGTGATGTTCTTATCGTGGATGAAATGGGGAAAAACATCTCAGGCAGCGGCATGGATCCTAATATCATTAGAAGGAATTACTCGGGTTCCTTAAAATATAATCCGCTGGCACAAAGACTAGCCGTACTGGATCTTACAAGAGAATCCCATGGTAATGCAAACGGTATGGCTAATGCTGATATTTGCTCTAGAAGACTCTTTGATAAGATATCATTTGAGTCCACTTACCCTAACCCCTTGACAAACAGACTGGCGCAAAGTGTTAAAATTCCTATGGTTATGGAAAATGACAGCCTGGCTATAAGAGCTGCCATGAAAACATGTTTTGACGTTGACTTAACCATATGAGGATTTTTCGAATTAAAAATACGCTGGAGCTTGAACATATGTTCATCTCTGAATGCCTGATGGATGAAGCAAAGATTAATCCAAATATTGAAATAGTAAGTGAACCAGAATATATGAGTTTTAACGAAAATGGCAATCTCTTTTAAATTTTCTAAGTGTCTTTATAATAAATATAGACAACTTAAAATGAAAAGAGTGTTTAAAGTAATGAGAATCTTAACAAATGACTGGGCTCCTTTATTAGAAGGAGAATTCGCTAAACCGTATTATTTGCGTTTGCGACAGATTTTAAAAGAGGAATATCAAAATAAAGTGATTTATCCTGATATGCATGATGTATACAATGCACTCCGTTTTACTTCCTTTGAGGATACAAAAGTGGTCATAATCGGACAGGACCCATATCATGGACCAGGACAGGCTCATGGACTTAGTTTCTCGGTCAAGCCGGGGGTAGGCATTCCGCCCTCCTTGAAAAATATTTATAAAGAGTTACATGCTGATATAGGCTGCGAGATACCAAATCATGGATCTCTAACCGAATGGACGGAGCAGCAGGGGGTGCTGCTGCTTAATACGGTGCTGACTGTACAGGCGGGGAACCCTAACTCGCATAAAGGGCTTGGCTGGGAGAAGTTTACTGATAGAATCATAGAAATCTTGAATGATAGGGAGACACCCGTCGTCTTTATCTTATGGGGGAGATTTGCTCAGCAAAAGCAAGAGCTAATCACTTCACAAAGGCACTTTATTATAAAATCGCCTCATCCGAGTCCGTTTTCTGCCAACAGTGGCTTCTTTGGCAGCAGGCCATTTTCCCGGACCAATGAGTTTCTGCGGAAAATCGGGCAAAAGGAGATTGACTGGACAATCTCAAACATCAAATAAGATGGAGCGGCTCAAAGATTAATTTTCGTATAGCAAGTTAACTAAGAATATTTTATTTAACAAAAAGCACCCTGAATGATGCACATTCAGGGTATTTCGCAATTCAAATTTTATTTAGATTGGTCATGTGGAACAGTGACGTTAACGCTCTTAGTTGTCACATTACCTGCTTTATCTGCAGCTGTAAAAATAATGATGTATACACGTCCATTACCGTTTCCTAATCTATCTGCACGAAGTTCAAAGGAAGCAGTTGAACCAGTAATAGGAGTATTCAGCTTGGCATTCTGAATATCATCAGCTACTATCTGCTCATTACTAGTAATGGAAGTTAACACAACTGAGTCGATTCCTGATGCGGCATCAGACTTACTAATAGTAGCTGTAACTGGCACCATCTTGTGATTTGCAGGCCAGATTGTCGTTTTATCTAGAGTAATATTTAAGGTTGGTTCTGTCTTATCCAGTTTAACTGTTCTTGTCTTTGACTGCTCGACATTTCCAGCGTTGTCTACACTCCAATAACTTATAGTGTGGACGCCCTCATCAGTAATAGTGAAGGAATTTCCGGTTTGTTGGGTCCCGTTATCGATTTTGTAATACGTATCTTTAATACCGGAACCATTATCACTAGCAGTAAGATTAACCGTAATATCTTTATTAACCCAATCTGTTGGTGCGTTATCATTTGTCACAGGTGCAGTTGTGTCAGTAAGTGTTAGGACGCCAAAAACAGATGTATCTTGATATCCATTACCAGTTGTGTCGTTCCATGTAGCAGCGCTTTGACGGGCACCGTCTTTACCGTCATTGATCTGAACGTCAAAACCGATCTTCGAGTTATATTGTGGAGTAATTGTTTTGAACGGGATCTTCAATTCAACGGTGTAACTATTACCCGACACACTTGTCGCAGATTTGAAACCATTGGCATTGCTACCAGGGTTGAAGGAAGTCTCATTGTCAAAGTTTACTCGATATTGCCCATCTCCGTTTTCATAAGAAGATGTCTTTGCATTGTTCTCGTCCACGAAAACTTCGACCGAGTCCTGCTCCCATGGATTTGGACTTGATTTGTCAAGCTGGGAGTCGCTCACCTGTGTTAATACATACAGGTTTTCCTTATCCCAAAGGACTTTGGATACTCCGTTTGCTCCTTGCCAAGCCTGCAGATAGTGGTTAACAGGAAGTTCAGGTGCGTCTTTCCAAATATCATCTGCCGTTCCATCAATGGCAGGTGTACCGTATACAGCCGTGGATTGTTTAGCGACTTTCACTTCAGGCGCATGTTCTGCGATAAATTTATCCGGATTGATGACGCCATAGTAAGCTGGTTTCGCTTGCAAGTTTTTATCAAAAATAAGCGGAGATTGGGCAGCTCTCCAGCTCGTCGCATCATTAAGTCCCCAGAAGGTCACGCGTCCGATGTGACTAGCGTGATCTTTGTAGAGCTTAAACAATTGCGCGTATAGATAAGCCTGATCATATGCTTGCTTCTCGGTAAGTTGGTTGTTGCTGCCAGCTGCAATGTCAAGTTCGGTCACGCTGACTTGCACTCCCAAGGAAATAAATTTCTCCATGGATGCTTTCACATTAGCAGGGTTTGTATTTAAATTATAGTGTGACTGCATACCAACGCCGTCGATGAGCCGTTTTCCAGGGTGTGACTGTGCATATCTATCGTTGAGTTCTTTTACCATCTGATAAATTGCTTCAGCTTTGTTCTGATTATCTTCATTGTAATCGTTGTAATATAGCTTAATATTCCAGCCATTTTCGTCGACGACTTTTCTTGCTGCCAGGAAGGCCTGCTCCACGTAGTCAGGTCCAATCGCTTTATACCAACCGGATTGACGCAGTGATGCTTTCCAATCAGTCGGATTCGACAAGCCGTCATTTATCGCTTCATTGACCACGTCCCAAGAAATTACCTTGTCACCGTAATGTTCCATGACAGTTTTAATATGGTTTTGTAAATTTGCGAGTGCCTCGTCTCGACTTAACGGCTGGCCATTATCAGCAGTAAACAACCATGTTGGTGTCTGCTGGTGCCACACAAGGACGTGACCGTGCAATTTTAGGCCTGCTGCTGATATTTTGTTGACGAGCGCATCCTCATCGGTAAAGTCAAATTGTTGATTAGCATTATACGCTTGATCTGGTTTCATAGCGTTTTCTGCTGTGACAATATTGAAATGCTTTTTGAGGAGATCAAGTCTAACACCATCCAGATCTGCCAATGATACTGCGTTTCCGATTAAGAAATCATTTTTATAGACGTCTTTTATCTTAGTTAAATCTTGGATTGTAATCGGACCTGAACCAGTAGGTTCAAAGGTGATGTCGTCAATATAGAAAGATGCGGTAGCGTTATTTGAACTTTCTACATAAATCGTCAAATATTCGCCGCCAGCATTGGTATAACGGTAAGTTCCTTCTAGCTTAACCCAGCCGTCTGTCTTGTTAATAGTTTTACCTTGAAGGTTATTGTAACTGGCAGCTCCGCCATTTCCTACTTGTGTGGAAAGCTGAAGCTGTGAGCTTTCAGGTGAAATCAACTTGACCCAAGCCGAAATTTTATATTCTTGTCCAAGGTTAACGTATTTCTCCACATGTAAGGATGGGCCATTCCAAGCTTGTGTTCTGCCATCAACTTTTAGAGCATAAGAACCGCCAGAAGTATGGTTATCCTCATTGGATACAGTAAGCGTTTCAGTACCAGCTCTACCCTCGAAGTCACCTTTTGTTTGATCTTCAAACGTAATTGGGTTGAAGGTTTGCGCAGATGGTCTTTGATCCACGGAATCACTGTTGCCGCCGGAAGTTCCCTTTTCCGTGATCAGGATATCTCCGATGTAGAACGGAACTGTTTTTCCTGTTTCGTTAGATTGAATCCGAAGTGCTCTATCTTTGGTCGTGTCAACAGTGTATTCACCGGTTAAAGTAAAAGCTTGTCCCGCCTGATAATTTGCTGCTACATACAAGCCATTATAGCTGTCCACATTCTGAAGGAGAGCTTGTGCACCTGCTGGCACACTTACACTATCGTCCACATAACCTTTGACGGTAATTGTATATGTTTTACCATTTACCATGCCGACTTTGCTGAATGGGATATCAACGCTATCCCAGTTATTTCCTCGACCGCTTACATAGATCGCTTTTCCATCATCATTGCCAGTAAAAACTTTTCCGGAAACCGCTTCTATTTGCGGGTTGCCCGCTTTTGTTACAACACCCAGGCCACTGTCAAAGGTTTCATGATAAGTTGTTTGCATTGAGGCCTGGTCTCCAGTTACGGGAGTCGTTGTCGGAGCCGGTCCGCCAACCCAATTTGCAATTGTAGCAAGGTCTGCGTCTAATACGTAATATCTGCCCATGGCATACTCGTCACCATTAGGGTATCCTACTTTAAATGCGTACATGATGCCGTTCTTTTGAGCAACATCTTTTACAGTATCATTAAAAGAACCATAAGGATAGGCCAAAAGGACAGGGTCTTTACCAGTCAAAGCTTTTAAGTAACTATTTGCTGTTACAATTTCATCTGTAGCTTGCTGAGTGGTCATTCTGCTCGTGCCTGCTGCACCATTTCCCCAAATATTTTGATCGTGAGTTTTGGAATGATTCTCTATACTGACACTAGGTTCATTCAACAAACTTTGCAACTGTGCAACTGACATACTATAACCGCCACCGATCCAGCTGCTGACAACAAATAATACAGACTTCATGTTGTGTTGCTTCAATACGGGTAGAGCGGTGGTAACAAAGTCAGGAGTCGCATCGTCAAAAGTTAATAGTACCGGCTTTGCAGGAGCCGTTGCTCTTCCTTTCATGATGTCTACATACTCTTCTGCAGACAATGTGGTGTAACCATTGTCATCAAGATACTGCATAGCCTGTTTAAAATGGTCAGTACTAGTATCCGTCCATTGACTGGTAGGAGTTTGGACAATTCGATGATACAAAAGAACTGGAATATCCGAGTTCGCTGCTGCCTTTGGAACATGTGTAATCCAGCCTAACGGAATAACCAACAAGGCTACAAGAAGTAATGAAATCAACCTTTTCAACTTTCTTTTCATTTATTGCATTCCCCCATAAAAGATTTTTTTACAAAAGGTGAAACGCTTACAATAAAATTGAAAATAACCTCCTCCCAATCTATTCTTCTTTTATTCTAGCTTGGCAACTAAAAACTTTAACCCGTAAAAACTAAAGGAAATACTTAACAAACTAAATATTCTTAAAATTACTAATAGAAATTAGTGGATAAAAACCTTGATGAATTACTAAAAATAAATACTGCCATATCGCTCATACCAATATAAGAAACACCTACAAGTAAACTATTGAAATGGAATGATATATCCTGTTTCTTTTTTTTTGCTTTATTGTTACAAAAGCTTCAAAAAAAAGAGACATGTGTCGAATTCTTTTCATATTTTTCTACATAAAATTACATTTATATTACATTATCGACTGATTCGTTGTTTTTCCTTCTTTAAATATATAAACTAGAAACATATTAAGAATTTATTAAGTAATGATAGGTTACAAGAGGAGATCTTATAATGCTAAAAAAATTAATAAAATATACCGTATCCGCTTCCATTATCGCCACTATGATTTCAGCTACACCCGCTTTTGCAAATCCAGTCACACAAGTACAAATCAATCAAACACAAAATCAAATTGATGACTTTGAAACAAAGGTTCAACAATTAGACAATCGAATATCGATTGCAATGGAGAAAAGTCAAAAACTTAGTGATCAAATTAAAACACAACAAGGGAAAATTGAAGAAACAAAGGTTGAAATCACAGCAGCCCAAAAGTCCCTAGATGCTCATAAGGAAGTCTACGCTGAAAGGCTAAAAACCATTCAATTAGAAGGAAAACAATCCGTGGCTGCTTACGCAGAGCTTTTGTTGTCTTCTGATAACATTTCTGAGTTTTTAACTCGTTTTACTGCCATTTCAAGTATTATGCAAAGTGATACAGACTTGCTTAATGGTCTAAATGAAAAAGAACAAGCATTAAAAAATGCTGAGGAAAAATTACATAATGAATTTGCTCAATTGCAAGAGAGCCAAACTGAATTAGCTTCTGAACAACAAAAGATTGAACAAGATAAAACAGAAATTGAAAAAGAATTAGCTGATGCTAAAGATACATTACATACCCAACAAGCACAATATGCTGAACAACTAGCAGAAGAAGCGCGCCAGCGTGCAATTGCACAACAACAGGCTGAACAGGCTCGCCAGCGTGCACAACAACAGGCACAACAAGCACAACAACAAACTCAGCAAACTACTCAAACTCAACAGGCTCAAAAGCCGGCGCAGCCAGTTAAACAGCCAGTTAAACAGCCAGTTAAAGAGCAAACACCAGTAAGTAGCACACCTTCTAAGCCTACACCACCGACAGTTGCAGCCCCTCCGGCTAATTCTGGATCGGCAAGTGCAATTATTGCCTATGCAAAGCAATTTTTAGGTGTTCCATACGTTTGGGGCGGGTCTACGCCAAGTGGATTTGATTGTTCGGGATTCACTTCATACGTGTTTAGAAATGCAGCTGGAATCAATCTTCCAAGGGTGTCACGCGATCAGCAGAATGTTGGAACCAGAATTTCTCCGAGTCAAGTTCAGCCAGGAGATTTGGTATTCAGAGGTAACCCTGCTTATCATGTCGGCATCTATATTGGAGGCGGACAATATATCCACGCACCACAAACAGGTGACGTTGTGAAAATTGCTGCTTATAATCCGTCTAAGTTTTCAAGTGCGGCTCGAGTTTTACGTTAGGGTCTAACCATTTTCGATATATATATAGCTATAATCCTAGAAAACATCCTATTTACGAGAATAGGATGTTTTTTTTTTGAGCAGTAAAAGTTTGTTACTGGATTTGGTAACTAGAAAATTAGAAAAGTATAACTTTGTTCTTGTTAAAGAAATTATAAAATTTTCGCTTGTGGATAACTATTAAAAAACGGACTATCGTCGTCCAGCTCCAGCGCCTAGCCTCTCGATGGTCTACAGCCACTCAGGGAAGGAAGGCAAAGAGCGCCTCCTTCCCTGAGCGTCTTATGCTTTTCGGGGCTGTTCAAGGCGCTTGCGCTTTTGTTCTTAAGGGATATCAAAATTCTCCAATTGTATATTTACTCGTGAACATATAGAATACACTCCATTATAAATACCGTGTCAGAAAAAGTGACAATAATGTTCAAAATGTGTCAATTATACTTTATTATCAATTTATTAAGTTAACAATATTGTTTAAATTAAAAATATATAGACAAAAGTGTTAAAGTAATATTAAAATTGTGTAAGAGCTTACATAAATTTTTTAAGGAGGATTGAATGATTTGGAATTAATAATGAGAAACATGTTTCAATCACTTGGGAAAAACACTTCAGCCAATAAATTCGCAAAGAAATATGGATTGCGTTTTGGGGCAAGCCGTTTTGTAGCAGGTGAATCTATTAAGTCTGCAATTGAGGTTGTTAAAAGACTAAATAGCGAGGGCAAAGTTGTCACCTTAGACCATTTAGGTGAATTTGTATATACCGAAGAAGAGGCACTTGAATCGGCTGCCATGTGTATTCAAACTTTGGATGCTATTAATAAGGCTGGCGTTAATTCAAATCTTTCCCTTAAAATGACATCTCTTGGACTTGACATTAGCAAAGATCTTTGCATGAAGAATATGCGTAAAATTCTTGATCGTGCTAAACTCTATAATAATTTTGTGCGAATTGATATGGAGGATTATGCGCACTGTCAACTATCAATCGATATTTACAAAGAGCTTCGCAAGGAATATGACAATGTCGGCCTGGTTATTCAAGCTTATCTCTACAGGACCGAGCAGGATATTGCCGATTTAAATCAACTAAAAGCTAACTTGCGCCTTGTAAAAGGGGCATATAAAGAATCAACATCTGTTGCCTTTCCTGAGAAAAAAGATGTGGATGAGAACTACAAAAAAATCATTAAGCAGCATCTTTTGAACGGCAGCTATACCGCGATAGCTACCCATGATGAAACAATGATTGAATATACAAAGTTAGTCGTGAGTGAGCATCAACTACCGAAAAATCAATTTGAATTCCAAATGCTTTATGGTATTTGTGAAGATATCCAAGCAAGATTGGTAAAAGAAGGGTTTAAAGTCCGTGTATATGTACCATATGGCGTCGATTGGTTTGGCTATTTCATGAGACGTTTAGCAGAAAGACCTGCAAATGTATGGTTTGTACTTAAAAATCTATTAAAATAAAAAATTGATATAAAGAGGAGTCGAATTAATATGACAACAACAGTTCAAATAACAACATTTAAAAATGAACCTTTTACTAATTTTTCAATTGAGGAAAATAAGCAATCCATGTATGCAGCCCTTGCAAAAGTGAAAAAAGAACTTGGCAAAAAGTATCCGATAGTAATAGGAAACGAAAATGTGTTTACCGAAGAGCAAACCGTTTCTATTAATCCAGGAAATCTCGATGAAATTATTGGAACCGTAAGTAAAGGTAATCAGGAGTTAGCTGAAAAAGCTATGCAGGAAGCTTTGAAAACATTTGATACATGGAAAAAGGTTGACCCTCCAGCACGAGCAGAGTATTTATTCAAAGCAGCTGACCTAATGAGGCAGCGCAAGCATGAGTTTTCTTCCTATCTTGTATATGAGTCAGGTAAAAACTGGGCTGAAGCGGATGCAGATACAGCAGAAGCAATAGATTTTATGGAATTTTATGCAAGGGAAATGATTCGGCTGAGTGAGACAAGCATTCATCAGCCGCTTACTAAAATCGAAGGGGAAGACAATCAAATTTCTTACATCCCGCTGGGTGTTGGTATTGTCATATCTCCATTCAACTTTCCATTGGCCATCATGGCAGGGACGACAGTGGCAGCGATTGTATCTGGTAATACAGTTATTTTAAAGCCTGCAGATTCAACTCCTGTGATTGCAGCTAAATTTGTGGAATTAATGGTAGAGGTTGGACTTCCTTCAGGTGTACTTAACTTTTTGCCTGGGGATGGAATCGAAGTCGGTGAGTATCTGGTTGAACATCCAAAAACACGATTCATCTCGTTTACAGGCTCGCGTGCTGTAGGATGCCGGATTTATGAGCGGGCATCAAAGGTACAGCCAGGCCAGTTATGGTTAAAGCGAGTTATTGCTGAAATGGGTGGGAAAGATGGTGTTGTCGTTGATGAAACAGCTGACTTGGATGCAGCGGCGGGTGCAATCGTGGCTTCAGCTTATGGTTTTCAGGGACAAAAATGCTCGGCTGGATCTAGAGCAATTATCGTAGAATCAGTCTTTGACCAAGTAGTGGAAAAAGTAGTAGAATTGACGAAGAACCTATCCATTGGTTTGCCTGAAGAAAACTGTTCAATTGGTCCAGTAATCGATCAGAAATCGGTCGACAAAATTATGGACTATATTGAAATTGGTAAAACGGAAGGCAGACTGCTTACTGGCGGTTCAAGAGCGGAAGGGAACGGCTTCTATATTGAACCAACAATTTTTGCTGATGTTAATCCGAAAGCCCGCATCATGCAGGAGGAAATCTTTGGGCCGGTTCTTGCCATTGCAAAAGCTGCTGACTGGAAGGAAGCAATTGAGATTTATAATGATACTGAATATGGCTTGACAGGTGCCTACCATTCTAAGAATGAGGAACGCATCAACTATGCACTTGAGAATATGCATTGTGGAAACCTGTATATTAATAAAAAGTGTACCGGTGCGTTAGTTGGGGCACATCCGTTTGGCGGTTTTAATATGTCTGGCACAGATTCTAAAGCAGGCGGATACGATTACTTACTGTTATTTACTCAAGCTAAATTAAAATCTAAAAAACTCTAATAACAAAAAGGGAGCTCTATGGGAGGGGGCTCTTCCGAAAATTTAAACCAAGGGGATTTTCTATGGATGCAAACGTGTTATTATAGGGAAATACGGAGAACGGGGGATGACGATTGAATACACAGATACTTATCTCGATCGGTATTTACATGGTGGGAATGCTGTTAATTGGTTATTTTGCTTACAAACGAACTTCTAATCTGTCCGATTATATGATTGGCGGAAGAGGACTTGGAGCTGCGGTCACCGCTTTAAGTGCAGGGGCATCCGATATGAGCGGATGGCTGCTAATGGGCCTTCCTGGTGCGATGTTTACCCAAGGTTTGAGTGCATCTTGGATTGCCATCGGTCTGACGATAGGTGCATATTTAAACTGGCTGTATGTCGCTCCAAGACTGCGGATTTATACGGAAACTGCCAATAATTCAATGACGATTCCGGCCTATTTGGAAAATCGTTTTGGGGATCACTCGTCAATGCTACGGTTAACTTCCGGCCTTGTTATTATTGTATTCTTTACTTTCTATGTCTCTTCTGGAATGGTATCAGGCGGGGTTCTGTTTGAGTCAACGTTCAATCTTAACTATCAGGCAGGTCTTTGGATAATCGCTGCTGTTGTCATTGGCTATACTTTATTTGGCGGATTTTTAGCGGTTAGTTGGACCGACTTTGTCCAAGGAATAATCATGGTGATCGCTCTAGTACTTGTTCCCGCTGTAACTATTATGCAAGTAGGCGGGTTTGACTCCTCAATTGGTGAGATCAAAGGGATTGATCCTAAATTATTTGATATTTTTAAAGGGACTTCTTTACTCGGGATTATTTCGTTAATGGCATGGGGGTTAGGTTACTTTGGACAGCCTCATATTATCGTTCGTTTTATGGCAATTTCATCCGTTAAAGAGATTAAGAAAGCTCGGAGAATAGGAATGGGCTGGATGATTTTCTCTGTCGGTGGTGCGATGTTTACTGGTTTTATAGGCTTAGCCTATTATTCAAAGCAAGGACTCAATCTTTCAGATCCAGAAACCATTTTTATTAAATTAAGTGAAATTCTTTTCCATCCACTCATTACTGGTTTTTTGTTGGCGGCATTGTTAGCTGCTGTCATGAGTACGATTTCTTCTCAACTTTTGGTTACCGCAAGCTCCTTGACAGAAGATGTCTATAAGACTTTTTTCCGCAGGTCAGCAACAGACAAAGAGCTGTTGCTTGTAAGCAGACTTTCTGTCCTTGTTGTTTCCTTTATAGCTGTTTTTCTCGCTTTCAATAAAAATGGCACTATTCTCTCCCTTGTTGCTTATGCATGGGCAGGCTTTGGAGCAGCTTTTGGGCCTGTTATTCTGTTGAGCCTATACTGGAAACGGATGAATCGATGGGGGGCTCTTGCTGGTATGATTGGCGGGGCAGTTACTGTAATTGTTTGGGCGAATGTTCCTGTATTGGCAAAAAGTGTTTACGAGATTATTCCAGGGTTCATTATCGGGTTAGTGGCAATATGGTTTGTCAGCCTGGTTACACCGGAACCGAGTGACCAGTTAAAGAAAGAATTTGATCAATACAAACAATCAGCATAATCGTTCTGTCCCAAGAGATATTCCTGATTATGATTGATTAGTCAAAATTCTAGATTAAGTTGATACGTAAGTATTCAGTAATTCCATTTAAAAAGCTGATACCCGTTCCATACGGGTTCAGCTTTTTTATACTTAATCTGTGCTTTTGTATTGACAATCAGGCGCATTAAAATATCTAACAAAGATTAACTCACTTTTAAGAATTTAGACAATATCAGTGATTATAATAATGATTTTGCTTTTATGGCGTTGAAGCAATCTTTGATGCGATTAAGTGGATAAAGCGTTTTATTTTGTGTTAAAGTGAAGGAAAAGCGAGAAAGGATTTTAGTATGTTCAAAAGTGCACAATGTCAATTGGATTACTCCTTTACAATTGTAAATGATCGTACACCATTAACTGAAATTAAAAACAAACTGAACGAGTATAATTTTGTCATTGTCGCAGGTGGAACATACTTTATCATTAATAACTATGAATATAACCTGATGGCTTTAGGGAACGATTCTATGCCTATTATTGACTGGCTTCGGCATCTCAAATGGCTCCCTTCAACAGTAGTTTTAGCTGATAAAGGTCTCCCGTCGGAAGTGGACTGGAGAAGGCCGGTCCTTTTTAAAAATGAAGGGGAATACATGGGAATCCTAACATCAGGAAAGGAAATTAAAAAACTTAATGAAGAGAATAACAAGATTTCAGCTTATTTTGAAACCTTGGCTGAGACCATAAGTGATTCTGTTACGGCTGTGGATGAATCAGGAAATGTTGTTTACTGGAATACAACGGCAGAAGAGACATACAAGATTAAAAAGGAATTTATCCTGGGTAAGAAGATTGGTGAGCACTTTAATGATGACTCGGTTATTCTTCATCGAATTCTGAATGAAGGACGGTTTGTAAGAGGAGAGTACCATCGTCCAAATAAAGATACGCATGTTCTAATAAATGCCTTACCGATTATAATTGAAAACAAAATTATCGGAGGTGTCGCTACAGAACATAATATTACCAATATTATACGGCTTAATGAAGAATTGGACTCAAACTCATCTTTACTCGTCCCTAAAACAAATCCATTTTCTACGATGGTAACGGGAAGCCCGAAATTTCAAGAGTCGTTGAAAATTGCGCAAAAAGTAGCGCATGCCGACATACCGGTCCATATAACAGGGGAAACTGGTTCAGGCAAGGAAATGTTAGCACAAGCGATTCACTATGGTGGAGCAAAAGCAGATGGAGCTTTTATCACTTTAAATTGCTCGGTTATTCCTGCGGCATTATTAGAAATTGAACTTTTTGGCTTTCAAAAGAATACTGAAACCTCCGAACCGCAAACTTTGCAAATTGGAAGGATTGAGCAGGCTTCTAATGGTACGTTATTTATTGAAGATGTTGATAAAATGCCGCTATCCATCCAAGGCAAGTTGCTGGAATACTTAGTCGACCATAGTTTCTACAGGGTTGGAGGGGTAGAGAAGATTGCATCTACTACCCGGATTATAACGTCCACCTCCGAACCCATTGATTTGCTGCTAAGGGAAGGGAGTTTAAATGAGAAGCTCTACTTCCATCTATCAGTGATATCAATCGATATCCCTCCGCTTCGGACCAGAAAAGAGGATATTGTCACATTGGTTGATAAATTTATCAATGAATTTAGTGCTAAGTATAAAAAAGTAGTTCCAGAGGTTCATCCCGAAACGATGCTCCACATAGTGAACTATGATTGGCCCGGGAATGTGCGTGAAATGAGGAATACCATCGAACGAATCGTCCTACTGAATGACAGGCCATCTATTACAAGTGAACAATTGCCTGAGAACATAAAGAGCAAAATTATAATCAATAATAACGAGGGAAAAGGTGTGGAAAGTACCCTGGCAGAGATTCCCTCAAAGAATGCGGAAGCGTTGCAAATAGAAGAGGCATTAAGAAAAACATATGGAAATAAAAGTGCCGCGGCTAGTTTACTCGGTATTTCACGGGGGACTCTTTATAACAAAATAAAAGAATATGGTTTAGGTTGAGCTATTCTATTAAACACCAACATGTGTCTTTTTAGACCTCACGCTTGATAAAAGAGGGGGAAAAAATTCATGGGGCTACCCATAAATTTGATACCGATAAGAGCAGTAGTTTTAGCTGCAGGTGTTTCCTCAAGAATGGGAAAATTTAAGCCTTTGCTTCCGATTGATGGAAAACCTATGCTTGAGATTGTTTTAACAAAAGTTTTATCGTTTCCATTTCAAGAAGTCATCGCAGTTGTTGGGTATAAAGGACAGGAACTAAAAGAGGCTATAAATCTTGAAGACGATCGGTTCAATTGGATCACTAATGAACAATTCTTAGAAGGGTTAAGTAGTTCGATAAAAGCAGCAATCCGTTTCGGTAATAATGAAACAAAAGGTGTTTTAATTTTCTTGGGTGACCAGCCCCTTCTAAGGCCATCGACAATCGACCAAATCCTCGAAGTTATTATACGAAAAGGACTCGCTCAATCCAAATGTATTGTTCAACCAACCTTCAATGGAACACCAGGACATCCTGTTTTTATTTCTGCCTCAATGATCCCTTATCTAAAAACAATCACAGGTGACCAGGGGGCGAAACCGATTTTTAAATTTGCTGATCATCATATTTATGTGCCGATAGATGATGAATGGACGATTTTGGATGTGGATACGAAACAGGATTATCAAAATTTAGTTAACCATTCTATATGAGGCTGCTCTCTTCAGGGAGCTGCTTTTTTTATAACTGTTCAATGCATACTTCACATTACCTTGAAGGAGAAAAGGTATAATAACTATGCGAAGGCAAAAATTAAAAAGGGCTATAACCATTTTACGAAGAATAACAATAAAATGAGCATTATATGTAGAAAAGGAGCCGCCATGACAAAAACAGGATGGAATTTTGATAACAGTTACTCCCATCTTCCTGAATCATTTTTCACAAGACAAAACCCAGGCCCTGTAAATTCACCAAAGCTAGTGATTTTAAATGAACCATTGGCAGAGGAGTTAGGCCTTGAAATCTCGGCACTTCAAAGTAAAGACGGTACAGCGGTGTTTGCAGGAAACCAGATACCTGAAGGTGCTTTACCACTTGCACAAGCCTATGCCGGCCATCAATTTGGTCATTTTACCATGTTAGGAGACGGGCGGGCCGTATTGATTGGGGAGCAAATAACACCCCAAGGGGAACGAGTAGATATCCAGCTCAAAGGTTCAGGCAGAACCCCATACTCGCGGGGAGGAGATGGCCGTGCCGCACTTGGACCTATGCTGCGTGAATACATCATTAGTGAAGCTATGCATGCATTAGGAATCCCAACCACCCGCAGCCTGGCCGTGGTTACAACTGGCGAGACCATTATCCGCGAAACCCTGCTGCCTGGAGCCATTCTTACAAGAGTGGCTGCTAGTCATATTCGTGTTGGAACCTTCCAATACGCTGCAGGAAGAGGGGAAATAGATGATCTGCGGGCATTGGCTGACTATACCATAAAGCGCCATTATCCAAACATTAAAGATAATGAATACAAGTATGTATCACTGCTTCAAGAAGTCATCAAACGTCAAGCTGCACTAATTGCCAAATGGCAGTTGGTTGGTTTTATCCACGGAGTGATGAACACTGATAACATGACAATTAGTGGTGAAACCATTGATTATGGACCTTGCGCCTTTATGGATCAGTATGATCCGTCAACTGTTTTCAGTTCCATTGACAGAGAAGGGCGCTACGCCTATGCTAATCAGCCGTATATTGGCGGATGGAATCTGGCTAGATTTGCGGAAACCTTATTACCGCTTCTTCATGAAAATCAAGAGCAAGCTGTCCAATTAGCGCAGGAGGCAATCTCTGGATTCACAAAGTTATATCAAACGAATTGGATTGCTGGAATGAGGGGTAAACTGGGGATTTTTAATGCAGAAGAACAGGATGAATCATTATTTGAAGAGCTGCTTAATCTGATGCATAAGAATCAGGCCGACTATACCAACACTTTTAAAGCCTTAACCTTTGCTCAATATGATCATGGCAAGTTATTTGCGACACCTGAATTTTCACAATGGAAGGAGCGGTGGCAGGCGAGACTAGGAAGGCAGAAGGAAACGAAAGAGGAATCAAATCAGTTAATGCAAAACAGTAACCCTTCGGTAATCCCTCGGAACCACCGTGTTGAGGAAGCACTTAAAGCCGCAGTTACTCAAGAAGATTACAGTGTTATGAACAAACTCTTACAGGTTCTCTCAAACCCATACGCACACAGTCCAGAGCAGGCGGAATATTGTAAACTGCCTGAGCCGTCAACTCGTCCCTACCAAACCTTTTGCGGTACATGAGAAACTGGAAAAATTTTAGTGGGAGCAGATTCAAGAAAATACTGATAATTTATTGCTAAAAATGGAAAAATATAATATAGTTAAGATGGATATAGAGTAAATGCTCTATTCTACTCGGAGAATAAAGGTAAAATAGTTAAAACATAAAATGGTAACGATTTCTAGAAATTAATGCTAGAACTTAAAGCCACAGTAGGATGTAGGGAATCCCCTGCTCTTATTGTGGCTTTTTTATTTGAAAAATTAAGAAAGGAGGGTCCTGCATTATGGTAATGCATGGAATCGACCGAAAGGGTGTTCTTTTAAAAGTATATAGAGATACGAATATGGATAAGGACTTTTCGATCCTATCTAAAAATCGTGATGCATTTATATTAGTTGACCTGGAAGGGAAAATTCAATATTCTAGCCATGCTTGTGAACCCTTATTAGGTTACTCGAGGGATACTTTGCATCAGATAACATTAAATAAATTGTTTGTTTCAGAATTTTTAAATCAAGAGCAAACCTTCTTTAAAGGGAGAGATCAAGAAAAACTTGATAACTTTGATGCCCAGGTTCAAGTCATTGAAGGAAGTATCTTAGATGTAAACGTTACTTCGATTCCTATTTATTTTGAACAGGATTACCTTGGCACGTATCTAGTCATTAAGGATATAACATCTATAAAACAGAACAGGTTAACAATGGAACGTGAAAAAGAGTATAATGCCTTAATTAATAATTTATCTCGCTTATCGGAAAAACAAGCTACCGCGGGTCAGCTGGCTGCCGGGATTGCCCATGAAATCCGTAACCCCATTACCGCTATCAAGGGCTTTTTACAATTACTAATGGGAGAAAACGTTGGTAATAGAATCTATTTTGAAATCATTAATTCCGAAATTGACCGGATTGAAGAAATTCTAAAAGAATTAATGGTCCTCGCAAAGCCAAACAAGCAAAAGTATGAGCGGATAAATCTTCACAGTTTATTAGAGCAGGTTATTACCTTAATGGCTTCACAGGCCCTCTTAAATGATATTCAAATTGAAACACAGTTTGATTTCACCAATACGTGGATCATTGGTGATAATAATCAATTAAAACAAGTTTTTATTAATTATATAAAAAATGCAATCGAAGCAATGCCCGAGGGAGGGATGCTGCGAATAAATGCAAGCCCTCTTGTTGGCGGTCAGGTTCGAGTTAGTATAACCGACCAAGGCAGCGGAATTCCTGAAGACATTCTTAATCAAATAGGCCAGCCTTTTTTTACAACAAAAGAAAATGGAACTGGGCTAGGGTTGCTGGTTAGCCGGCAAATAATAAAAGAACATAAAGGGGATTTATTTATAGAAAGTAGTAATAATGGAACAACTATTCATGTGGAATTTCCTTTATCTTCAGAACAATAATTTCTCTTTTATTGTAATTTTCCACATAATTTGGTTGTGAACCTATTGATTTAATGTTATTATGAATTTTGTCTAATGTCTTGCTGTCATTAGTTTGAAAAAGTTGATTTAAAGTCTATTTAAATATCAATATATTCTAATTGTGATGGTAAATGGTAGAAACTAATTTCTTAAAAGTCGTCTTAACCGTGGCCTAACTTCCTTTTTGCGGAGTTAGGCCTTTTTATATTGTATCAAGGGGGATTTGAATGGTTGCAACGAAAGAAGATTTGCTGTCTCTGAGCAGTTCTTTTAGTAAAATCATAAAGAGGGGGTTTGGTAAAGGTCCTGAAACCTGTTACACGGTCTTAAGAGCAAACAGGTTATACGTTTATATCCGTAACTTTATGACACCTGCCGAGGAAATTTTAGCGGAAAAGCAAGAATATAATTTGTTGATGAACTTTCGCTCATCAGTCCTAACAGCCTTGTCCCAAGATTTAGTGCAAGAGGCATCGCTTGTTTTAGGGATTTCTTTCGATTCCTTTTATCAAGATTGGAACTATAATTCGAACTCAGGTATATTGCTATTAGTGAATAATAGTTTCAATCCTGATGTGAAGATAGATGAGAGTTTTGAGAGAAAGTTATTTCAATTAGTTCGAATGGTGGGTTCCGAGCTTCATAAAATCCCAAACGAGTTAAAGGTTGTTAAATACACTCAGAATATCTGTGCGATTGAATCAAAAGGGGTCATGCTGCCTCTAGATTACTTGATGGTAGAACAGGGGAATTCTGACTTGTTATTTACCTATGCTAGAGAAATTAAAAAGGGGTATTATCAGCATAGGGAATTATTTGAAGAACTGTTTAATCGTTCGATTGAGGATTTATTTATGATGTGGGACTTTAAAAACAATAAATGTTATTTGATCTTTAGTTTCAACAAAGTATATACCTGAATAAAACGATAAAAATTTTACTGCCTGGGTATGATAATGTCAGGCAGTATTTTTTTGCGCTTTTCGAAAGTGAGGTCAAAATTCTGATGTCATCGCCATTGCAACAAAAGTTAATGGATATTAGCAGCTTAACTAGTAAATTGTTAAGAAAAAATTTTGGACGTGGACCGGAAACCTGCCACGCTTATGCAAAAGGGCGTTTTTTAGTTTTTTACATACGGGGGTTCCTGTCGCCATTGGAATCTACTTTATTGGAGAACGGCAATTCCGATACTATTGAAATTTCAAGAAATATAGTGATGAAAACTGTCCAAAATCAGTTGAAAGGTATTCTTGAGCTGGAATTTTCTCAAGACATCGAATCCTTTTACCATGATTGGAACTATCCGCAAAATACAGGAATGATAACTGTCCAGTTTGAAGGGGACATTATAGAGGAAGTTGGCCGTAAGCTTAGTGATCCTATGGACCTCAAACCTTTAATTGATGAGGTGGAAAGGATCAGTATATTGGTACAAAAAAGACCTGAAAAAACCGAAGCATATTTTATTTCGCCAAAAATTTATTTGATAAAACGAGATGGAATTTTAGTTCAGATTGAAAAGGCATTAATTGAAAAGGGATATGAGCAAACGCTTATCGTCACCAAAGATGAACTGGAAAAGTCTTATTTGCATCGAGATGGGCGCTTTGAAGAGATTTTTAGCAAGCCTGTTGCAGATATTTTTGTGGATTGGGACTTGAGTAAGGATAGAAGCATCACGTGCTTTGTTCTGAAGGATTAATAAGTAAAAGCATGATGATTGAAACAGCACCTTGGCAGATTTTAAAATAGGATGCTTAAATTATTGTCCATGACAGGCATCCGTAAATCTGCCATAATCATCCTAGGTACGAACGGAAACGGGGTGATTTTATGTTTATTGTTACAGAAGCAGCGAATCAAGAGCTGCAAAATAGGTTAAAGCAATTTGGTCATAAACAGTTTATTCGAATGCAAATGCGGAAAAGTTGTTTTATGAAAGTGAAGGTAACAGTAGAAGACGCCATTCAAGCAAGTGATACAGAAGTCATAAAAGATGGGCTGCACTTCATTATTGATGCAGGAGAATGCCATTATTTCAATCATAAAACATTAGATTATATTCCGGATCAAACTGGTTTTAAACAATTTGAGATTATTTAGTTCGATCGTTTTTAAAAAAGCCGTATTTTCCAATAGGAAAATTCGGCTTTTTATATCGAAAATATTACAAATGAAAACGTTGACAGAATTATGACCGAAGAGTACTATAAAAGTGTAATTAATATTTACGAACGTTATTCGATAATGTCGAACGATGAGGAGGAACAAGTGACGGAACGACTAATTCAATCCATCGAAAGAGCTGCAGATGTCCTCGAACTTTTTTTGACTTCACATCCTGAACAAAGTATTAAGGAAATTAGCAACAGTTTGAACCTATCCAAGAGTACTGTCCATGGCATTATTAAAACCTTGGAACATCGAGGTTACCTGGAGCAAAATTCAGACAATCTGAAATATCGACTGGGAATTAAACTCTTTGAACTAGGTAATTACGTAGGAAAAAATCTTGATATAGGAAGAATTGCCAGACCTATCATAAAAGATCTGGTTGAAGAACTAAATGAAACCGTTCACCTAGTAACGCTGCAGCGTGATGAACTAATTTACATTGAAAAGGTAGAAGGTCCAAGTGCCTTAACGATTTATTCACATATTGGCAAAAGAGCCCCATTTCATTGTACAGGTGTTGGCAAAGCCATCCTTTCCCAATTAAGTGAAGAAGAGGTTGATCGTATTTTATCATCCGTCAGCATGGAAGCATTCACGGAATTTACGATGACAAATATCGAGGAGATCAAAAGTATTTTGCCATCAATCAGGGAGCAAGGTTATGCCTTTGATGATGAAGAGATTGAACTGGGATTAAAATGTATAGCTGCACCGATCTTTAATCATCAAGGGAATGTTATCGCTTCGATAAGCTGTGCTGCTCCTAAAATGAGGTTAGATGAAGAACGTCTGCCTAAAGTAATAGAGGGTATTAAACAAGCAGCAGCTGAGATTTCAAGACAGTTAGGTTATAAGGGGAAAAATGCATCTTAATAGAGAAGGCACCGAATAAATTAATAAATTTAGGTATTGGAGGAGAATTATTTTGTCAAAAGTAAAAGTTGCCGTTCTTGGATCAGGGAACATTGGTACAGATTTGATGATCAAACTAGGCCGTTCTGAACTATTAGAGTTAACTGCCGTTATTGGGATCGACCCACAATCAGATGGACTCCGTCGTGCGAGAGAATTAGGTTATGCCGGGGTTGATACAGGGATTGATGGATTTCTTGCAGATCCAACTTTAGAAGCTGACATCGTTTTTGATGCCACATCTGCAAAAGCGCATTTATATAATGCAAAAGTATTAAAAGAAGCCGGCATAAAAGTAATTGATATGACCCCAGCTGCAGTAGGACCATATGTATGTGCGGCCGTTAATATTGAAGACCATTTAGATAAAGATAATATCAATCTGATTACCTGCGGCGGTCAAGCAACCATCCCAATGGTACATGCCGTAAACCGTGTTGCACCAGTTGAGTATGCAGAAATCGTTGCTACCATTGCAAGTAAGAGTGCTGGACCTGGAACACGCGCCAATATTGATGAATTTACGGAAACCACTTCCAGAGCAATTGAAGTAGTCGGAGGAGCGAAAAAAGGGAAAGCCATTATGATTTTAAACCCAGCTGAACCGCCAATTATGATGCGTGATACAGTTTATGCACTTGTGGAAGATGGAAAAATGGATGAAGCATCCATAAGACAATCGATCGCTGAAATGGAGAAAGTAGTCCAATCCTATGTGCCAGGCTACCGTCTACGTACTGAAGCCATTTTCGATGGCAATAAAGTGACCATCTTCCTTGAAGTAGAAGGTGCTGGTGATTACTTGCCGGTGTATGCAGGGAACCTTGATATCATGACTTCTGCTGGTGTAAGAATTGCTGAAGCATTTGCAAAAAAACTATTAACGAAAGAAACAGTTTAAGCTATTTGAAAGGGGTAAAGAAAAATGACAAATGAGAGAGATATTCTGATTACCGAGGTAGCCTTACGAGACGGAAGTCATGCGATTAATCATCAATATACAGTGGAACAAGTACTTAAAATTACCAAAGCATTGAATGATGCGGGCGTACCATTTATTGAAGTATCCCATGGAGACGGGCTAGCAGGATCTTCTTTGCAGTACGGTCTTTCCCGTACAAATGAAATGGAATTAATTGAAGCCGCGGTATCCGTTGCTGATAAGTCTAAAATTGCTGTTCTTCTATTACCAGGAATCGGTACTTTGCATGAGTTGAAAGAAGCCGCTAATTTAGGCGCTAAAATGGCCCGTATTGCCACTCATGTGACAGAGGCAGACGTAGCTCCCCAGCATATTGCTTACGCAAAGGAATTAGGGATGGAAACAGTTGGATTCCTCATGATGAATCATATGGCTCCCGTTAACAAATTAGTTGAACAAGCTAAATTAATGGAAAGCTATGGTGCTGATACGGTTTATGTTGTGGATTCTGCAGGGTATTTACTGCCTAACCAAGTACGTGAAAGAATTCATGCGTTGAAAGAATCAGTTGGCATCAATGTTGGTTTCCATGGTCATAACAACTTATCACTCGCAATGGCCAATACTCTTGCAGCGATTGAAGAAGGGGCAACGCGAATTGACGGAAGTGTACGCTGCTTGGGAGCGGGTGCAGGTAACACACAAACAGAAGTATTGGTTGCCGTTTGTGAACGGATGGGAATTAAAACAGGGGTAGATTTATATAAAATAATGGACTTAGCAGAGGACATTGTTGCTCCTATCTTACAAGTACCACAGGAAATTACAAAAGACAGTTTAACATTAGGATATGCGGGCGTATACTCAAGCTTTGCCCTTCACGCTAAACGTGCCGCTGAAAAGTTTGGCGTTGATTCACGTGATATTTTAGTAGAATTAGGAAAACGTAAAGTGGTTGGCGGCCAAGAGGATATGATTGTCGAAGTGGCGGCCGAGATTGCTAAAAATAATAGTAAAGTAGCATTAAGCTAACTATATAATGATTCGTAACTTCTAAGAATTGGTGGAAAGGGGAACCTTCACCCCTTCCGCCAGCATACTGAGCAAGGATATATATTTTTTCGAATGACTGCAGCACTTAATGAAAGCGGTTTTAATGTTTTGTGATCATTATCCTCAGTTGCTTAAATATATCTCGCTGCAACTTCTTAGATCAAACTCGTGAATTAGAGGAGAGATTTTATGGAACTGGTTATTATCCTATTAGCACTCGGAATGTTAATGTTTATTGCTTACCGGGGATTTTCAGTTATTATGTTTGCGCCTATATGTGCATTATTTGCCGTATTCCTTACAAATCCTGATTTCGTTTTACCGTTTTTCTCAAATGTATTTATGGGGAAAATGGTTGAATATATTAAATTATATTTTCCGATTTTCTTATTAGGAGCTGTTTTTGGTAAGGTTGTTGAAATGTCGGGATTAGCACGTTCTATTGCAACAACGCTTATACAATTAGTAGGGCGTAAACGTGCTATGCTGGTCATAGTATTATTATGTGCGATTCTTACCTATAGTGGTATCAGTTTGGTAGTGGTTGCTTTTGCTGTCTATCCTTTTGCAGCAAACCTGTTTAGACAATCTAACATTCCTAAACGTTTAATTCCGGGTACCATTGCGCTAGGTTCATTCACCTTTACAATGGATTCACTTCCAGGGTCTCCACAGGTACAAAACGTAATCCCGACCACATTCTTCAAAACAGATCTTTATGCAGCACCAACCCTTGGAATTATAGGTGCGATTTTTATTTTCACACTTGGTATGCTTTATTTAAATTCACGCAGGAAAAGGGCTGAAAAAGCCGGTGAAGGATACGATTGCTTCGGAACGATTAAAGAAAAACAAATTGAGGTTAACCTTGATTTACAAGAAAGTTTGGCACGTAAAATATTGGCCTTTGTACCGGTTGTACTTGTCGGTGTATTAAATAAAGTGTTAACTACCCTAATTCCTAAGTGGTATCCGAATGGATTTGATTTTTCAAAGATTGGTTTAAATTTTCCTAATATTGAAACTTCACAGGTTGTGGGCATATGGTCGGTTGAAATTGCACTTATTGTTGGTATTCTTACTACTATTTTATATAATCGAAAACCAATTGTTCTTAACTTTAAAGATGGTATGAATGTAGGGATTGCCGGAGCCTTGTTAGCAATAATGAACTCAGCTACTGAATACGGTTTTGGTGCTGTTATTTCATCATTGCCTGGTTTTACGCTTGCTAGAGATGGCATTTCTAAATTATTTGTTAATCCATTATTAAATGGTGCGGTGACCACAAACGTTCTTTCGGCTATTTCTGGTTCTGCTTCAGCGGGGATAGCCATTTCATTAGGAATTATGGCTGACAAGTATATTGAATTGGCCAACCAATTTGGAGTTCCGCTTGAAGTTATGCACCGGGTTATTTCAATGGCCTCAGGCGGTATGGATACACTGCCGCATAATGGTGCGGTCATCACGTTACTTGCGATTACAGGTTTAACACACAAACAGTCCTACCGTGATATTTTTGCAGTCACCATTATTAAAACAATCGCTGCTTTCTTTATTATTGGCGTTTATTTAGTAACAGGACTAGTTTAATAGAAGAAATAGGAGTAGACTAGGCGAGTAAACATTGTCTTTAATATGACAAGTTTACTTGCTTTTTCTTTGCCAAAAAGTGACATTCCTATTTTTATTAGATACTATCAAATTTAACCCTATTATTCGAAAAATATGTTAAAATAATCAAAATAGTATTAAAATTATGTAACTATATCTTTTATAGAAAGTTTATAGAGACTAAAGATGGGAGCTTATAACATGAAGGAGTTAAAAATTGACGTTACTTTAAGTACAGAAAAGAAACAAAAACCATCATTTGATAACTTGGAGTTTGGAAAAAGCTTCACTGATCACATGTTTGTTTGGAATTACACAGAAGGAAAAGGCTGGCATGACGCACGAATTATTCCGTATCAGCCCATTACGTTAGACCCTGCTGCTACTGTATTTCATTATGGGCAAACGGTTTTTGAAGGACTTAAAGCCTATTTAACAAAAGATGAACAGATTTTATTGTTTAGACCTGATGAAAATATGAAAAGGTTTAACCGGTCAAATGACCGATTATGTATGCCTAAGCTGGATGAAGAAGGTGCATTAAGCGCTTTGAAGCAATTGATTCAAATTGACCGTGAATGGATTCCTTCTGGAGAAGGAACATCCCTCTATATTCGTCCTTTTATGATTGCGACTGAAGCATTTCTGGGAGTACATCCTGCTAACAGCTATCAATTTATGATTATTCTTTCTCCTGTAGGAGCTTATTATAAAGAGGGAATTAATCCTGTTAAAATTGCTGTGGAAAGTGAATATGTTCGTGCCGTTGCCGGCGGAACAGGTAATGCAAAGACAGCAGGAAACTATGCAGCAAGCTTAAAGGCATCTGAAATTGCCAGCGAAAATGGTTATTCACAGGTGTTATGGCTTGATGGCAGGGAAAATCAATATATTGAAGAGGTTGGCAGTATGAACGTCTTCTTTAAAATCAATGGAGAGGTTATTACCCCAGAGTTAAATGGAAGTATTCTAGAAGGAATTACACGTAAATCGATTATCGAACTATTAAATTATATGAATATTCCAGTCGTTGAACGAAGAATTTCAATTCATGAAATTGAGCAGGCCTATCGCGATGGTTTGCTGGAAGAAGCATTCGGGACAGGAACCGCTGCAGTTATCTCACCAATTGGTGAATTCTTATGGAAAAATGAGAAAATGGTGGTTAATAACGGAGAGATTGGCCCATTATCCCAGAAGTTATATGATACATTAACAGGAATCCAAAATGGCACTAAAGAAGATCCTTTTGGATGGTCAGTACAGATTTAAGGTGAAGTGAGATGTTCATAAAAAAAGTTTCTATTATCGGTCTTGGGGCATTAGGGATTCTATTTGGGAACCAATTTTCCAAGAGATTCCCCCGTGCTGATTTAAGAATAATAGCTGATGAAGACCGCATTCAACGCTATAAAGAGGACGGGGTTTTTTGTAATAATGAGCTCTGTGATTTCAACTATGTGAGGCCTCATGAAGCGTGCGAGCCTGCAGATCTACTGATTATTGCGGTGAAATTTAATGGCTTAGCTGATGCGATTCAGGCGGTCAAACACCATGTTGGAGAGAGAACGATTATTTTATCGCTCCTGAATGGTATCACTAGTGAAGAAATTATTGGTGAGGCCTATGGTATGGATAAAGTATTATATTGTGTAGCCCAAGGCATGGATGCTGTTAAAGTGGAGAACCAACTGACATACCACCATATGGGGATGATCTGCTTTGGGGGAAATGAAACAGAAAAGGTGAATAGCCTGGCAGAGTTTTTTGAACAAATGGAGATTCCCTATGAGGTTGACCCTGATATGTTAAGAAGGCTGTGGGGAAAATTTATGCTTAATGTAGGGGTAAATCAAACTGTTGCCGTTTTTGAAAGTAATTATGGAGAGGTTCAGCATGAGGGACCTGCCAGAACGATGATGATTTCGGCTATGAGAGAGGTAATGGCACTCTCTGAAAAAGTTGGGGTACCTTTAACAGAAGAAGATTTAGATTATTGGTTAAGGGTATTAGGCAAATTAAGTCCAGATGGAAAACCCTCAATGGCCCAGGATGTTGAGGCAAGACGATTTAGTGAAGTAGAGTTATTCTCCGGTACCGTAGTAAAATTGGGGAAAAGGTATGATGTGCCAACACCGGTTAATAAAGAGTTGTATCATAGGATAAAGTCGGTTGAGAATCAGTACACAAAGGCATAAGGAAATGACTTAAGGCAACTCCCCGTTTTGGGGAGTTGTCTTTTTGTATAGATTAATAATACTAAGTAGATACAACTACGTCATTTAATAAATAAAAAATTCACTATATTACAAACACACATAAATATAAAAAAGGTCTATTTCTACATAGAGAGAGACTTTTTTCATTTTAGTAGAAAAATGATTGTGTTTTAAAATATGATAATGTTATAATGTCTTAGTATGATAATATGGTAACGTACTAAAGTGTTTATTGAAATTATCTTGTAAAAGGTGGAATACATGATGAAACGTATAGCAACAATAATGCTGACAATTGCAGCTGTTTTTTCTCTTCTTACAGCCTGCTCAGGTAAAACATCTGGTGCTAAAGATGACACGCTAATAATTGGAATTGACGATAAATTCGCTCCGATGGGATTCAGAGATGAAAACAATAAAATTGTCGGCTTTGATATTGACCTCGCAAAAGCTGCTGCTAAAAAGATGGGGAAAAAGGTAGAGTTCCAGCCAATCGATTGGAAGACAAAAGAGTCTGAACTTAGCAGCGGTCGTATTGACCTAATTTGGAATGGCTATACTATTACTGATGATCGAAAGAAAAAAGTGCTTTTCACAAAGCCCTACTTAAAAAATGCACAAGTGGTTGTAACTCGAACTGATTCTAAAGTTACTAAACTATCGGATTTAGAAGGTAAAGTTGTCGGTCTTCAATCGCTTTCATCTGCGTCAGATGCCTTAGATGCAAATCCAATTAAATCAAAAATTAAAACTGTAACAGAATTCAAAGACAATGTGTTAGCATTAAACGATTTAAAAAGCGGGCGTTTGGATGCAGTGGTCATTGATGAAGTCGTTATTAATTATTATATGACTAAAGAAAAAGGTACTTTTAAAATATTGGATGAATCACTTGCCCCTGAGGAGTACGGAGTAGGTGTAAAAAAAGGTAACGAAGAATTGCTTAAAAATCTACAAAAAGCCCTTGATGATATGAATGCAGATGGTACGGCATCTAGTATTTCAACTAAGTGGTTTGGCGAAAATAAAGTATTGAAGTAAAATTTATAAGAAAGCAAAACAGGATTTCCTCCGGAAAGCCTGTTTTGTTTGTTAATTGCAATGCTGCTTACGCTTTTCTAATTGGAGGAAAATTAAGAATGTCGATTAATTACATTATTTCAATCTTGAAGCCAATGCTTGAAGGGGCCCAGATGACGATACTTTTATTCATTATTGCCATTTTAGTCTCCATTCCATTGGGCTTTCTTTTAACATTGGCTGTAAGAAGTCAAATCAAACCATTGTCATGGCTTGCTCAAGCTTATATTTATGCGATGCGGGGAACACCACTGTTATTGCAATTATTATTTATTTGTTTTGGTCTGCCGATGATTCCTGTCATTGGTGAATATTTAGTCTTAGATCGTTTTGTGGCAGCCTGTTTAGGGTTTATATTAAATTATGCTGCATACTTTGCTGAGATTTTTCGTGGAGGTCTGCTGGCAATTGATAAGGGACAATACGAGGCGTCTCAAGTGCTTGGGTTGAATAAATGGCAAATGACAACCAGAATTATCATGCCGCAAATGTTTCGAATCGCCCTGCCGGCTGTCGCAAATGAATCGGTAACGCTAGTAAAAGATACTGCCCTCCTCTACGCAGTTGCAGTACCGGAATTATTGCACTTTGCTGAAACTGCAGTAAATCGTGATTTTACAATCGTACCATTCGTTGTTGCCGGGATAATTTATCTCTTGATGACACTGGTACTAACGCTTGTATTTAAATGGGTTGAAAATAGATTTAGATTTGAATAGAAGGTATGGGTGAATATGGCGATCATTGAAGTTTCAAACCTCAAAAAGTCTTATGGGAAATTGGATGTATTAAAAAAGATTACCTTTGATGTAAATATAAATGATGTTGTAGCGGTTATTGGTCCCTCGGGTTCCGGAAAGAGCACGATGCTGCGCAGTCTTGTCCATCTTGAGCAAATAGATGCCGGCAGTATCTGTGTTACAGATCAATTTTTGGTGAAGGATGGAGTTTATCCAAAGCTTCCTGTGATTAAGCAGATTACCGCTAAGATGGGGATGGTCTTTCAGCACTTTAATCTTTTCCCGCATCTAACAGTTCAGGAAAATCTGATGATTGCGCCTAAATTGGTGAAAAAAGAAACGTCTGTTGAACTTCAACAGCGAAGCTCAGAGCTATTGGACAAAATAGGTCTCCTCAATCGTGCCAAGGCTTATCCAGCGAATTTATCCGGCGGACAAAAACAGCGGGTTGCCATTGCACGGGCTCTTATGATGAGTCCTGAAATTCTGCTTTTTGATGAGCCTACATCAGCTCTTGATCCGGAGCTAACAGGTGAGGTGCTTCAAGTAATGAAGGATTTAGCTCAAGAACACATGACAATGATTGTGGTTACTCATGAGATGGGGTTTGCTAAAGAAGTAGCCAATAAAGTGATTTTTATGGACAATGGAGAGATAATCGAATCCGGCGATCCGTCTGAGATATTTACTAATCCACAGTTCGAACGGACTAAGATTTTTTTAAACCGCAGTTTATAATATTTATATATCACAGAAAAAAGCTTATCTTAGTTAACCCTAAGATGAGTTTTTTTATTTAAGCTATGTTAAAGGTTATGGTTGATTTTTAGCATGATGAGCAAAAGAAATAACATAATAATAGTTAGGTTAGAGAAGGATAAAGGTAAAAAGGGGGTCTTCTCAATGAATTTAAATCCGTTTAACAGTAAGGATCATGAAGAAAAGGAAAGCCTTGCTTCCGTTTTAGAAAACTCAAAAGAAATTGAAGAAGATTTGATGCGGACTTATTTAATTACAGCAGAACGGGTACATGATAATGATGAATTAAAAGAACGCCTTGAAAACTTTGCCCAAGGAAACGCCAAACGGACGAAACAGTTAGTAGATGAATTAAATGATCTAACAGATCAATAAAAAAGGTGAAAGGTCTTTTTAAATTAAAGAGACCTTTCACCTTAAAAGTTTTTGACTTTGAGAATTGTCTAGCTCCAGCGCCTAGCCCTCGATGGTCTACAACCTCTCAGGGAATGAAGGCAAAGAACCCCTTCTTTCCCTGAGCCTCTTATGCTTGTCGGGGCTGACCAAGGCGCTTGCGCTTTTCTTATTATCGAATACCCTTCATTAATACCTGAATTTTTGGTGCAAGCATTAATAGAATAAAACCAAGGACGATGGAAGCACCGCCAATTACACCAAAATAGGTCATTTCTGTTGCAGGTGTATAGAATTTAACTACTTGTGCATTTAATGCCTGAGCAGCTGCACTTGATAAGAACCATAAACTCATGGTTTGCGCTGAGAAAGCTGCCGGAGCTAATTTTGTAGTTGCTGATAGACCTACAGGTGATAAACATAACTCCCCTAGTACAACAATTAAATAACTAAGAACTAGCCATAATGGATTTACTAAAGAATCTGTTCCTCCGAAATAGGCTGGAACAAGAATAACCATAAATGATAAACCTGCAAATAATAAGCCTAATGAGAATTTTTGCGGAATGGAAGGCTCACGCTTGCCTAATTTTACCCATATTGCAGCAAATACAGGAGCTAAAACAATAATAAATAATGGGTTTAATGATTGGAACCAAGCGGGAGAAATCTGTATACCAGCAAAATCTAATTGTGTCCGCTTATCCGCATAATTGGCAAGGATGGTCGAACCCTGCTCTTGAATCGCCCAGAACATAACGGACGCAATAAACAATGGAATATACGCGACAACACGTGATTTCTCAACTGATGTAGTTTTAGGGCTTGTGTACATGCGAATAAAGTAAATAGCCGGAATGAGAATTCCAAGAATACTTACAATGTTAATAAACCCTTCAAATGTTAATAACCCATTTGGAATTGTAATAAAACCAATAATAGCAATAACAATTATCGCAACTGCAAAATAAGTATATACTTTTTTCTTCTCAGAAGATGTAAGCGGATTTGATACGGTGGTTCCTGCAAGACCAAGATTTTTCTTTTTTGTTATTAAGAAGACAACTAATCCTAAGAACATACCCACTGCAGCAATACCGAAACCTAAGTGGAAGCTGGTATTCATGATCGTTTTGGAGCCAACGATTAATGGTGATAAGAAGGCACCTGCGTTAATCCCCATATAAAAAATACTAAATCCAGCATCACGGCGATTATCATTTTCAGCATACATTTCCCCAACAACGGTTGAAACGTTTGGTTTTAATAACCCTGTCCCCAAGACAATCAATACCATGGAAACAAAGAAAAAGGCGATACTTCCAGGGATTGCGAGGGCAATATGACCAAGCATTATGAGGATGCCCCCAATGAACACTGCTCTTGACGTACCGAAGATTCGGTCAGCGAACCAGCCGCCAATAATCCCTGACATATACACGAGGGAACCGTATATCGACATAATCGATAAGGCCAAGGTTTGGTCCATACCTAAACCGCCCTTGGTTACACTATAATACATATAGTAAACGAGAATAGCTCTCATTCCGTAATAAGAGAATCTTTCCCAGAATTCGGTGAAGAAAAGGGTGAATAGACCTTTAGGATGTCCGAAGAATCCTTTCTGAGGTACACTATCCACAATTTTCTGCCTATTTAGATTTGACATTATACAACCTCCTCTTTATTATTCTATAATACTTTTCACATATTTGAATTGTCAAAAACTTTTTTTGGCAATAAAGTGAAGCTCAACTAAAAACCTTGATAATTCAATATATTTATAAATACCAAGGAAAAAAGAAAGTTTTTTTGAAATAATTAATTATTTCTGACTAGAAAAATTTTTCACTCTACTACATTAAAAGAAGCTCTTAAATTAGTTAGGATTATTAAAACTAAATGGAATTACAGAACTTCCAATTGCAAATCAAAAGGTATTGATTAAATTTGGGCATTCCGTTGATTGACTTTGACGCAGCGTAAAGGTGTATTGTTTAAACAAGAGGAGGTGAACGAAATGGAGTATACAGTACAAAAGTTGGCGAGTTTAGCGGGGATAAGTACTAGGACACTAAGATATTATGATGAAATCGGGATCCTTAAGCCGGCAAGAATCAATTCGTCAGGTTATCGAATCTATAGCAAGAAGGAAGTCGATCGGCTGCAGCAAATTCTATTTTACAGGGAATTAGATGTCAGCTTAGAGAGAATCAAAGAAATTGTCACTGATCCGTCCTTTGATGGTGCGGCCGCACTTAGAGAACATCGTGAAAAACTCCTTGAGAAAAAGAAACAATTAGACTTATTAATTGCTAATGTCGATAAAACCATTGCGTTAACAGAAGGGAGAATGAAGATGGCCGATAAAGAAAAGTTTGATGGCTTTAAGAAAAAGATGATTGAGGAAAACGAGAAAAAGTATGGGAAAGAAATTCGCCAAAAATATGGGAACGATAGAGTAGACCAATCAAATGAAAAGGTAATGAATATGACAGAGGAGCAGCATGATGAGGTCACTGAATTAGCTAAGAATATCACTATGACCTTAGCTGAGGCGTTTAAAACAGGCGATCCAGGTGGGGAACTAGCCCAAAAGGCTGCCGAACTGCACAAACAATGGTTATGCTATTATTGGACTGAATATAGCAAAGAGGCCCATGCCGGTCTTGCTCAAATGTATGTAGATGATGAGAGATTCACTGCCTACTATGATAAAGAGCAGCCAGGGACAGCTGAATTTTTAAGAGATGCCATTTATATTTACACGGGTAAAAAATTATAATATTAATATAAAAATAAGCCAAAAATCAGAAAATAAGAGGCCTTATACTAGTCTGCAATAACGCTTTAATGCAGTGTGGTGTAAGGCTTTTTTTTATAATTTTTTATTTTATTGACAAATTTTGATAAAAATAGGCAGGTGATATATGTCATAATAGTTTTAAAATTTGTTATATTATAATATTTCAAACGTAATTTAAAAACCATAGATTAAGAGGTAGGTGTAATTGTGGGTCATATTTTACAGATAAAGAACTTAAAAATATCGTTTCAGTCTGGGAAAACACTCTTACCTGCTGTTGATGGCATCAGTTTTAATCTGAGAGAGGGGGAAATTCTTGGAATCGTAGGGGAATCAGGGAGTGGCAAAAGTGTAACTTCGTTAGCCACAATGGGGTTAATTCCATCACCGCCCGGTAAAATTGAGGACGGTCAAATTATTTTTGAAGGAAGAGATTTAATAAACCTCTCCGAAAAAGAGTGGCGTAAAGTTCGTGGGAATCAAATTTCAATGATCTTCCAAGAACCTATGACTTCACTAAATCCTTTGTTCACCATTGGAAATCAGGTGATGGAAGCCATCAAACTACATACTAATCTCTCAAAGAGAGAAGCACTAGTTCGAGGCATTGAATTATTAAGACTAGTAGGAATCCCAAGGGCTGAGGGAATTTTGAGAGAGTATCCCCACCAATTATCGGGTGGGATGAGACAACGGATCATGATCGCTATGGCAATGGCGTGCAATCCTAAGGTGCTGATTGCGGATGAACCTACAACTGCACTTGACGTAACCATACAAGCTCAGATTCTTGCATTAATGAAGGATTTAAATAAAAAAACCAATACATCCATTATCCTCATTACACATGATTTAGGTGTGGTAGCGGAAATTTGTGAGCGGGTAATCGTGATGTACTCTGGACAAATTGTAGAACAAGGTGATGTCAGAACCATACTTAAAAATCCTCAGCATCCTTATACTAGAGGGCTATTAAAATCCGTCCCTGAATTAAGAGGGAAAAAGGAGCGTCTCTATAGCATACCTGGAACCGTCCCTGCGCCGGGAACTATTCAAAATGGCTGCCGGTTTGCGCCACGGTGCGCGGAGGCATTTGGTAAGTGCCATGAAGAAGAACCTCAATTATTGAACTTGGAAAAAGAGGAACATGAAGTTCGCTGTTTCCTACATATATTGAAGGAGGGGAGTGACAAGCATGTCAGAGTTACTTCTTGAGGTAAATGGGTTGAAAAAGTACTTTCCAATTACTGGGGGACTTTTTGGAAGGAAGCAAGGTGAAGTGAAAGCCGTTGACGATGTTTCTTTTTATGTTAAGAAGGGAGAGACTTTGGGCATTGTTGGGGAAAGCGGCTGTGGGAAATCGACTACTGGCCGTCTGTTAATGCGTTTACTTGAAGCAAGTGAAGGAAAGATTGTGTTTGAAGATAAAGAGATTACTAGTATGTCAAAAAATGAATTAAGAAAAACCCGCCGTGATATCCAGATGGTATTTCAAGATCCCTATGCATCCTTAAACCCGAGACATTCGATTGAACAAATTCTTGAAGAGCCGCTCATTGTTCATGGGATTGGCACTAAAGAAGAGCGAAAAAAACAAGTGCGAGAAATGCTCGAGGTGGTCGGCTTAAGCAGCTACCATGCCAAACGATATCCGCACCAATTCTCGGGCGGTCAGCGTCAACGGATTGGGATTGCTAAAGCATTGATGACGAAACCGAAGCTGATAATAGCAGATGAACCTGTGTCAGCATTGGACGTTTCAATCCAAGCCCAGGTTCTTAACTTAATGAAGGATATCCAAAATGAATTTCAGCTTACCTACATATTTATCGCACATGATTTAGGTGTGGTACGACATATTAGTGATCGTGTAGGCGTGATGTATTTAGGAAGATTAATAGAGTTAGCCGATAGCGAGCAGCTATATCAAAATCCCTCCCATCCTTACACAAAGGCACTACTCTCGGCGGTGCCGATTCCAGACCCTGATCTAAAGAAGGAAACTATTTTAATTGACGGTGAGATTCCAAGCCCTGCAAACCCTCCATCAGGATGTGCCTTCCATACCCGGTGTTCACAGGTGATGGATATTTGTAAAACAACTAGACCTAAAGAACATGATTGGAACGGTCATTTTGTTGCATGTCATTTATATAACGAGTGATTTGCTGCATTTATGATAAAAAATAAAATGTACAGGGGGTAACAAACTCTTATGAAGAAAAAACCTTTTATACTGTTGTTGATTTCTCTACTAGCTATCAGCATGTTTTTGGCTGGCTGCAACAGTAAAACAAATGAAGCAACAGGAGGCAAGAAAGATCCTGTTTCTGGAAGTGCCGCGAAAAAAGACACACTAGTCTATGGCCGTGGAGGAGATTCTACATCACTAGACCCCATCACCTCAACGGAAGGTGAAACGTTTAAAGTAACGGAAAACATTTTTGAAACCTTAATCCAATATGGCGACCAGGATACCACCATCAATCCTGGACTTGCTGAATCATGGAAAGTTACTCCTGATGGGTTAACTTATACCTTTAAACTTCGGCAAGGAGTTAAATTTCATGATGGGACCGATTTTAATGCAGAGGCAGTAGTTTTTAACTTTGACCGCTGGATGAATGGAAATGCAGACAGCTTTCCTTACTATACGATGTTTGGAGGCTATAAAGGGGAAAAAGGACATGTAATTAAAGAAGTTAAAGCGGTTGATGACCATACTGTACAATTTGTATTAACAAGACCTCAAGCACCATTTTTAAAGAACCTAGCTATGTCTCCGTTTGGAATTGCCAGCCCTGAGGCAGTTAAAAAATACGGTGATAAATTTAGACAGCATCCTGTTGGTACAGGACCATTCAAATTCGTGGAGTGGAAAGAAAACGATACAATTACGCTTGAGAAAAACCCAGACTACTGGCAAAAAGGCTACCCTAAGTTAAACAAAGTGATTTTCCGTGTCATTCCTGAAAATACAGCACGGCTTAATGCTCTTGCCAATGGAGAAATTGATGTAATGGATGGCCTAAACAACTCAGACGAGGCCACTGTTAAAGCAAATGCTAATCTTCAAGTGATTGAAAGACCGTCAATGAACGTGGGTTATATTGGTTTAACGACCACTCGTAAACCATTCGATAACAAGCTCGTTCGTCAAGCCATCAATTATGCCATTGATAAAAAATCAATCATCGATGCATTTTATGGAGGAAAGGCACTTGAAGCTGTTAATCCAATGCCACCTTCGATTGAGGGCTATAATAAGTCTGTTGAGCCATACCCATATGATTTGGAAAAAGCAAAACAATTGTTAAAAGAAGCAGGTTACGAAAAAGGATTTGAAACTGACCTTTGGGCTATGCCTGTAGCTCGTCCATACATGCCGGAAGCTCAAAAGGTGGCAGAAGTGATTCAAGAAAGCTTAAGTAAAATAGGCGTCAAAGCGAAAATCCAGTCTGTTGACTGGGCAACTTATTTAGATAAAGCAGCCAAAGGTGAGTTTGATATGTTCATGCTTGGCTGGACGGGCGACAATGGAGATCCTGATAACTTCTTATACACCTTGCTTGATAAAGACAGCATCGGAAGCAATAACTATTCTTATTATAGCAATGACCAATTGCACAATATCTTAATTAAAGCGCAGACAGAAACGGATCAAGCTAAGCGCAATGCCCTTTACGAGCAGGCACAGGTAATCATCCATGATGATGCTCCATGGGTTCCGCTTGTACACTCAACACCATTGTTAGCAGCCGGGAAAGACGTAGTTCATTACCTGCCGCATCCAACAGGTTCAGAAGCACTTACCAAGGTTGAGTTTAAATAATAAGAAAAGAGCGAGCGCCCGTTTAGCGAAGTACACTAGTCACTGGGCCCTGGAGCTGGACCATTTTCAAAGTAATGTAATCATTTCTTATCTTGGAACAGAGGGGAGGGACTTTCCCTCCCTTTGGTAACTTAAGGTTCATTCTCAAAAGAGGTGAAAAACTTGTTTACGTACACAGTCCGTCGTGTGTTTTCTCTAATACCTGTTTTAATTGGAATGACACTAGTCGTTTTTGCTATTATCCATGCCATTCCCGGTAATCCAGCACAAGTCATTCTTGGTCAAAGGGCAACTGCAGAATCGATTGCTACTCTAACAAAGGAATTAGGATTAGACCGCCCATGGTACATACAATACGTAGATTATATTAATGCATTGATTCATGGAGATCTGGGGGTCTCGCTGAGGACAAGAGGTCCTATTAATGAAGAAATTTGGTCTTACCTTGCAGCCACAGCGGAATTAACGATTGTTGCAATGTTTATAGCCGTTATTATTGGAGTAAATGCAGGAATTGTTAGTGCCTGGTTCTCGAGATCATGGTTTGATTATGTGGCAATGGTACTTGCCCTGATTGGGGTATCACTGCCAATATTTTGGCTTGGTTTAATGGAACAATGGGTATTCTCTATACATTTAGGCTGGCTTCCAACCACAGGTAGAGAGAATGTTAGAGATCCCGTATCAGCCATTACCAATCTATATTTAATAGATACGTTATTACAAGGAAGATTTGACCAATTTATCGTTGTTCTCAAACATTTGGTACTGCCTAGCTTGGCACTGGCCACCATTCCCATGGCAATAATTGCAAGAATGACACGTGCCACGATGCTAGAAGTGATGAAATCAGATTATATCCGTACTGCAAGAGCAAAGGGGCTAAGTATGTTTTGGGTGGTTTATAAGCATTCTTTAAAAAATGCGATTATTCCAGTACTGACCATTATCGGATTGCAAACAGGCCTGCTATTGGGGGGAGCCATCCTAACAGAAACAATCTTCGGCTGGCCGGGAATTGGCCGATATTTATATGATGCAATCGGCTATCGTGATTATCCAGTGATTCAGTCAGGCATTTTATTAATTGCTGCCATTTTTGTCCTTATTAATTTAATTGTGGATTTATTGTACGTCTTTGTTGATCCAAGAATTAAATATACGAAATAAAGGAGGGAGATTGTTAAGTGGCGGAACTTGTAAAAAAAACAGCTAATATCGAGACTGTATTTGTTGAAGAAAAGCTGACACCTCCTTGGAAGGAAGCCTGGATATCATTTTATAAAAACCGTTTAGCCCTGGCGGGACTGGGGATTGTAGTTTTTTTTATCATGATTGCCATTTTAGCACCAATCATTGCACCCTATAGTTTTAAGGAGCAAGTGCTAACAGATCGAATGCTCCCTCCCTCAAGTGATCATTGGTTCGGCACAGATGATTTTGGCCGTGACATTTTCTCCCGAATTGTTTACGGGGCAAGAATATCCTTATGGGTGGGATTTTTTTCAGTCCTAGGATCTGTCGTATTTGGGACCATTTTAGGAATTGTCGCGGGATATTATGGCCGCTGGATTGATTCGCTTATCTCGCGTATTTTTGATATCATGCTCGCCTTCCCTAGTATTCTATTAGCTATAGCGGTTGTCGCAATCCTTGGACCATCTTTACAAAACGCATTAATTGCCATTGCTGTTATTAATATTCCGAACTTTGGCCGGCTTGTCCGATCTAAGGTGTTAAGTGTTAAGCAAGAAGAATACATTATGGCAGCCCGAGCAGTGGGGATGAAGGACACACGAATTCTCTTTCGTCATATTCTCCCTAACAGTATTTCACCAGTCATTGTCCAAGCAACTTTAGCGATTGCCACATCTATAATCGAAGCGGCAGCCCTGGGTTTTCTCGGAATGGGGGCACAGGCGCCGACACCAGAGTGGGGAAAGATGCTGGCAGATTCAAAAAATTATATTACCCAGGCTCCATGGACATTGTTTTTTCCGGGAATCGCTATTATGCTGACAGTGCTGGGATTTAATCTAATGGGTGATGGACTAAGGGATGTCCTTGACCCGAAGATGAAGAACTAAGGTTTTGAATTGAGACTCCAGCTGGGGTCTTTTTTTTTAATTCTTTTAAGGTTTAATATGCTCAAATACTCACATAAACATTGTTTTTCAATAGAGGGAACTATTATAATTATGACAAGATAATGCCTTATTTCAGATAAGATGTTTATACAATCCATATCCTTGAGGGGGAATAATAAATTGGTTTATCGGGGAGTTTCTTTAAAAGAAATGAGTATAGTTTTTATAGGGTTTATGGGGGTAGGAAAAACTACTATCGGTAAAGCTGTAGCGAAAAAACTGTATCGAGATTTTATCGATATTGATGCCGAGATAGAAAAAGAATACGGCATGCCAACGTCCCAAATCTTTAATAAGATTGGAGAAAAAGCATTTCGTGAAAAAGAAAAAAGTGTAATTACAGATTTATGCAAAAGGAAAATGAAGGTTATTTCTCTTGGTGGCGGGGCATTTTTACAAGAAGAGATCAAACAGATTTGTTTAGATAATTGCCTGGTCATTTTTCTAGATTTATCCTGGGAAAATTGGAAGGAGCGAATAAGCCTTATTATCGACAGCCGGCCTGTTTTAAAAGGAAAGTCCTTAAAAGAAATTGAAGAACTGTTCTATAAGCGTCAGGAGATCTACGCTGATCACCATTCTGTAGTATCAACTGATAATCAAGATGTAGAAGAAATAGCTGATTATATTGTAGAATCATTAAAATTAGCTTGGGAATTACATGGTGAAAAGTAAGCGTAATACCTCATGAACTTTTGTATAAAAAATAGTAAAGGACTGGGGAAAATGAAGAAAACAATTACAGTCAGAGGTATTACAATTGGGGAAGGTGCTCCTAAAATTTGTGTTCCGATGGTAGGGACTAGTTTAGCTCAACTAATAGAGGAGGCAAACTATTTAAACACACTTGATTTGGATGTAGTAGAGTGGCGTGTCGATTTCTTTGAGGATGTCGAACAAATTGAAAAGGTAATAGAGGCTTTAAATGAGATTCGAGGAATCCTCACAGAGACCCCTCTTGTTTTTACTTTTCGTAGTGCTAAAGAGGGTGGAGAAAAAGAGGTTAGCACCGCATACTATTTTGAACTAAATAAAGCGATCGCTGAAACTGGCCTAGCCGATATCGTCGATGTTGAGTTATTTAATGAAGAAAATGATGTTAAGGCGTTAATAGAAGCAGCTCATGCACAAAATGTTTTTGTGATTATTTCTAATCATGATTTTCAGACGACTCCTGCAAAAGAGGAGATTATCTCACGTTTATGTAAAGCACAAGAACTAGGGGGAGATCTCCCGAAGATCGCTGTAATGCCAACTAGTACGGCTGATGTACTTACATTGTTGGATGCAACCACTACTATGAATGAACAGTTCGCAGATAGACCGATTATTACTATGTCAATGGCAGGAAAGGGAGTTATCAGCCGCTTAGCTGGAGAATTATTCGGCTCGGCCGTTACTTTTGGAGCTGCTAAGAAGGCTTCCGCACCCGGGCAGGTAGCGGTTAAGGAACTGCGAAGCGTATTGAATTTGCTCCATACAAGCCTATAAATTACTATTTGGTAGTTAATCTAATGAAGTTCCTGCACATCTCAGGAGCTTTTTTTTTGCATATAAAATGTATAATCTTACAAAGAATATTGTAAGCGTTTCCAAAAATAAATAGGATAATTTTCAGTAAAAATAAAAAATTAGGCTAATTAACTATTGAATAATTATATAATGGTATGTATAATAATTCATTATAAAAGCGACTTGGGAGTGGAAGAAATGAAAGCTGCAATTATCGGTGGAACAGGTTATGGATCAATTGAGTTAGTCAGGTTAATTAATAAGCACCCATACTTGGAGATTGGTTCAGTTGTATCCAACTCCCAAGCTGGAGTTAGTTTTAGTGATGTGTATCCACATCTTTCCCACGTTGTTGATCAAACACTTGAAACATTTAATGCTGATAGATTAAGTGAAGAAAATGACATTGTTTTTCTCGCTACCCCTTCAGGTGTGAGCAGCAAACTTGTACCACAGCTGCTTGAAAAAAGAATCAAGTGTATTGACCTATCCGGAGATTTCCGGTTGAGGTCTGCTGAAGAGTACGAGAATTGGTATAAACACGCATCACCGGAAGAGATGTACTTAAAACAGGCAGTCTACGGTTTGAGTGAAATCTATAAAGAGAAAATCAGGCAGTCAACTTTAATTGCTAATCCCGGCTGCTATCCAACAGCAACAAATCTTGGTCTTTTACCCATACTTAAATCAAAATTAGCAGATGAAAAATCGATTATTATTGATGCTAAATCAGGAGTATCTGGTGCGGGAAGAAGCTTGTCATTAACTTCCCATTACTCAGAGATTAATGAAAATATTAAAGCTTATAAACTAGGAAAACATCAGCATATCCCTGAAATAGAACAAGTTTTGTCAGATGAGAGTGGTAATCCTATTACCGTTACCTTTACTACACATCTTGTTCCAATGACAAGGGGAATCATGTGCACGATGTATGTGAATCTAAAAGAAAAAATTTCAACCAAAAAAGTTATTGATTTATATAAACAATTTTATCAAGAATCTCATTTTATAAGAGTACGCCAGGAAGGAAATATACCCGCAACAAAAGAAGTTATGGGATCAAACTTTTGTGATATTGGCTTGCATGTGGATGAGCGAACTAATCGGTTAACTGTCATCTCAGTTATCGACAATTTAGTTAAAGGGGCTGCAGGTCAAGCGATTCAAAACGCCAATCTAATGAATGGCTGGGATGATCAAACTGGGCTCACTGATTTACCAATATATCCATAAGTTAAAACTAATAAATTACTAGTTAAATAGCCCGGTTAAATGCCAAGGGAATCTTAAGGGGGAAAAGGAAATTGACACAAGCCACATCAACCAACAAAATCGTTATACTTGGAAATGAGAGTGTAACCTTACCAAAAGGGTATAAGGCCGGTGGTATGCATTGCGGAATTAAGAAGAAGCGCCTTGATTTAGGATATATCGTATCGGATGTCCCAGCCGCAGTTGCGGGAGTTTATACAACTAATATTTTTCAGGCTGCACCACTTATCGTAACCCAAGAAAGTATAGCAAAAGAAAATAAAATCCAAGCAATACTTGTAAACTCCGGAAATGCTAATGCCTGTACAGGCGAGCAGGGTTTACTTGATGCAGCAGAGATGCAAAAAAAATTCGCAGACGAGTTAGGCGTACAACAGCATCTTGTGGCAGTTACTTCAACGGGAGTAATCGGTGAATTGCTACCAATGGATTGTATTAATACTGGAATAAAACAAATCCTCCAATCGGAATATGAACAAGAGGAAAATTTTAAACAAGCTATTTTAACAACTGATACTTGTATCAAACAAATTGGTGTTCAATTAACAATAGATGGAAAGACCATTTCAATCGGCGGTGCTGCAAAAGGCTCCGGGATGATTCATCCGAATATGGCCACCATGCTCGGCTTTGTAACAACCGATGCAAACATAGCTCAAGAGGACTTATTAGCAGCTCTTAAGGATGTAACAAATCAAACTTTTAATATGATTACGGTCGATGGCGATACAAGTACCAATGATATGGTGCTGGTTATGGCAAACGGTTTAGCGGGCAATGAACAGCTAACAAAAGAACATCCAGACTGGGACTGTTTTGTGGATGGCTTAGGTATTGTCTGTAAGGAACTTGCCAAAAAGATTGCTAGAGACGGTGAAGGTGCAACAAAGCTTGTTGAAATCCAAGTAAGTGGGGCTTTCAGCACAAATGCAGCTAAAACGGTCGGCAAATCAATTATTTCTTCTAATCTCGTTAAAACAGCAATCTATGGAACAGACCCTAACTGGGGAAGAATTGTCACAGCTGCTGGATACAGCGGTGTACCAATTGAACCAAATTTATTAGAAGTTTCAATCGGTCAATATAAAGTGTTTGAAAAGGGCTTACCGTGTCCAATCGTTGAAGAAGAGGTAAAAAGCTACTTAGAACAAGAGAACGTTGTTATATATGTTAACTTAAATCAGGGTGACTACAGTGCAACGGCCTGGGGATGCGATCTTACTTATGATTATGTAAAAATTAATGCATCCTACCGCACTTAAGGGAGGACAAAAATGAAATATTTAGTCATTAAGTGTGGCGGAAGTGTGTTAGAAAATCTGCCAAGATCCTTTTATGAGGATATCGTAAAAATGCATACATCTAGTGAGTGGACGCCCATTATTGTTCATGGCGGGGGCCCATTAATTACGTCTTTACTAAAAAGCTTAAACGTTGAAACCAAATTTGTGAATGGATTAAGAGTAACTGACCATCAAGTGTTAGACGTAGTCGAAATGGTTTTAAGCGGATCGGTCAATAAACAAGTGGTTAGAAACCTTGTAGAAGTAGGTGGAAACGCGATAGGAATTAGCGGCGTTGACGGTGGATTACTAAAGGCTGTGCCAACAGCTGATGCAAAAACCTTAGGTTTTGTTGGAGAAGTGGTAGAAGTCAATCACAGCATCATCGAAGGCATTATAAACCAAGGATTTATCCCGGTTATATCTCCTGTAGGAATTGATGCAGGTGGGCAGCGTTACAATATAAATGGTGATATTGCTGCCTCAGCCATTGCCAAGGCATTAGAAGCAAACCTATGCTTCATCAGTGATATTCCGGGAATCTTAGTTGACAAGAATGGGGTAAAAACAAAGCTTGATAAGGTCTCAAAGACCATAATTGAACAAATGATCCTAGAACAAACCATTTATGGAGGGATGATTCCAAAGGTCAAAGCCGCGATTGACGGTCTTGTTCACAACATCCCTGAAGTAGGAATCATTAATGGGTTTGAGAAAAATAGTCTGTTAGACTACTCAAACGGCAAATGCGTCGGTACAAAAATTGTCTTAGAAGAGGAGATAGCCTAATGGTTAACAATACATCCGTCTCCCTAACCACACCAGTAATGGCCACATACAGTCGCTTTCCTGTCACATTAGTAAAGGGAAAAGGTAGTTACGTGTGGGACGACGAGGAGAATCAATTCTTAGATTTCACTTCAGGCATAGCCACATGTAACTTAGGGCATGTTCCCGATCCAGTTAAGGAAAAGCTAGAGGAACAATTGCAAAACCTGTGGCATTGTTCAAATTTATATAACATTCCTAATCAAGAGCAGCTTGCTGCATTACTAACAGCTAATAGCTGTGGCGATCAGGTTTTTTTCTGTAATAGTGGTGCAGAAGCAAACGAAGCTGCTATTAAACTGGCAAGACGATACGCTAATAAAATAAAAGGAAGCAATTCTTCAGAAGTGGTTACCTTTCAACAATCCTTCCACGGAAGAACCTTAGCTACGTTAACTGCAACAGGACAGGAAAAAATCCAACAGGGCTTTGCACCGCTAATGCCCGGATTCAGCTACCTGCCATTTAATGACGAGGAAGCGTTAGATCAGCTTATCACCCTTAAACCTGCAGCAGTTTTACTGGAATTGGTTCAAGGTGAAGGCGGAGTTATTCCGGCAAATCAGGAATGGGTGACAAAACTAGCACATATCTGTAAGGAAAATGAGATCCTCCTGATGGTGGATGAAATCCAAACAGGAATCGGCAGAACGGGAACATTATTTGCCTATGAGCAATATTCGATCGAACCAGATGTGATAAGTATCGCAAAAGGGTTGGGTTCTGGTTTTCCAATTGGAGCGATTATTGCTAAAGAAGAGGCAGCAAAAGGGTTTGAACCCGGCAGCCACGGCAGTACTTTTGGCGGAAACCCCTTAGCAACAGCAGCGGGGCTTGCCACAGTGACCCATATTATGGAGAGTAATCTGTTGGAAGATGTTAAGGATACGGTAAATTATCTCGACCAGCAGCTTCTACAATTAAAAGAGAAGCATTCTTTTATAAAGGAAATTCGCGGTAAAGGTTTCCTAAAAGGATTAGTGGTAGAGATTAATGCTTTGGAAATCGTGCAAAAGGCGATTGCCAACCATCTCTTAATCTTAACTGCCGGACCAAATGTGGTTCGAATCTTACCGCCATTAACGGTAACAAAAGCGGAGATTGATGAATTTACTGTAGCGTTGGAAGAAACATTCCAAAGTATAGAGAAAGGCGTGTGAATATTTTGGAAAAGGGTTATCTTACTTTGGAAACAGGAGAAGTTTTTGAAGGTATACTAATAGGTGCAGAGAAGGACTCTCTCGGAGAGGTCGTTTTTAATACAAGTATGACCGGATATCAGGAGATCATCTCAGACCCATCTTATGCCGGACAGATTATCACTTTCTGTTATCCAATCATTGGAAACTATGGGATTAATGCATTAGATGATGAAAGTATTTCTCCCGCCTTAGCAGGAGTAGTAATAGGTGATTTATGTGAAACACCAAGTCATTATCAATCCATCAATAATTTTTCAGAAAAGCTGAAAATTGCCGGGGTGGCCGGGATTGCCGATGTAGATACAAGACGACTTGTCAAAACTATTCGCAGCCGTGGAACGGTAAAAGCCTATCTAGGTAAAGAAAAGGGAATCAAATTGCCTAGCGATCAAAAAGCAACAATGTGGGTGGAAAAAGTATCTACCAATAAGATTCAATATTTCAAGAATAATGGGCCTCACGTCGTGTTAATGGATTTCGGATATAAAAAGTCTATCCTTCATGCGCTTTTAGAGGAAAACTGTTCGGTAACGATTGTCCCTTACACAACTACATTTGAGAAAATAAAATCCTTAAATCCAGATGGTATTTTATTAAGTAATGGGCCTGGGGACCCCATGCAGTTAAAAGCGTGGTTCCCGGAAATTAAAAAAATCACCCAGGCCTTCCCAACACTTGGAATATGCCTTGGCCATCAGCTGATTGCATTGTCATATGGGGCAAAAACTACAAAACTTGCATATGGACACAGGGGCGGAAACCATCCTGTTAAGGAATTGACAACGGGTAAGGTGAAAATTACCGCACAAAATCATAGCTATGTTGTTCTGGATGAGAGCATTGATCAAAAGGTATTTAATGTTACCTACCGAAATATCAATGACCAATCGATTGAAGGATTGCAACATAAATTGTATCCAATTCAAACCGTTCAATTTCATCCGGAAGCACATCCCGGACCAAGCGACACGGATTATATTTTTAAAGATTTTGTGAGTCAGATCGCATCATTGGGAGAGAACATTTATGCCGTTAAATAAAAATCTAAAAAAAGTACTCGTCATTGGTTCAGGCCCGATTGTAATAGGGCAGGCAGCAGAATTTGACTATGCCGGCACACAGGCGTGTATCGCCCTAAGGGAAGAGGGACTTGAGGTTGTTCTCGTCAATAACAACCCAGCTACAATTATGACTGACGAAGCAGTTGCAGATAAAGTTTATATCGAGCCGCTGAATGTAGAAACAATTGAAAAAATTATCCAAAAAGAAAAACCAGATGGGGTAATCGGTACACTTGGCGGTCAAACTGGATTAAATTTAACCGTTGAGCTATTTGAACAAAAAGTTTTAGAGAAATACAGTGTTGAACTTTTAGGGACATCGGTAGCATCCATTAAAAATGGAGAAGACCGTGAGAGGTTTCGTAACTTAATGTTAAAAATTGGTGAACCAATCCCAGAATCTGAAATCATTCACACCTATGAAGAAGGAGTTCAGTTTGTTCAAAAAATCGGTTTTCCTGTCATCATCCGCCCTGCCTATACGCTTGGAGGAGAGGGTGGAGGATTCGCCTATAACGAAGAGGAACTTGAACTTGTGCTAAAAAAAGGTTTAGCCGCAAGCCCTATTCACCAAGTGTTAGTTGAAAAAAGCATTAAAGGCTGGAAAGAAATTGAATATGAGGTCATGAGAGACGCAAATGATACGTGCATCATCGTTTGTAATATGGAAAATATGGATCCTGTTGGAGTTCATACTGGAGATTCCATTGTTGTCGCCCCATCACAAACATTAACAGATGTTCAATATCAAATGCTGCGTGACGTTTCGATTAAAGTAATAAGAGAGTTAAAGATTATCGGTGGATGTAATATTCAATTTGCACTTCACCCGGAATCCAATCAATACTATATTATCGAGGTTAATCCAAGGGTAAGCCGTTCATCGGCGCTTGCTTCAAAGGCCACAGGATACCCGATCGCAAGGATGGCGGCAAAGTGTGCGGTTGGTTATCATCTTGATGAGATTGTGAACCCGATAACAGGTAATACGTTTGCTTCTTTTGAGCCAGCGATTGATTATATTGTGGTGAAACTGCCTCGCTTTCCATTTGACAAGTTCCCTGAAGCAGACCGGACATTGGGGACACAAATGAAAGCAACAGGGGAAGTTATGGCAATCGACCGAACATTTGAAGGAGCTTTAAACAAAGCGATTCGTTCTATGGAAATGAATGTTTATGGTCTATGTCAAACAGCTTATGAGTCATTAGAAGAATCCTCTTTAATTGAATTGCTTCATATAGCAAATGATAAGCGCTTATTTGTCATCGCGGAAGCGTTTAGAAGAGAGTTCACTCTTCAAAAAGTACAACAGCTGACAGAGATTGACCCGTGGTTTTTACACAAAATTAGCTCAATCGTTGCGTTAGAAAAGGAACTTGCATCCTTTGAATGGAGTACCGTTCCAGTCGACCTGCTTAAAAGAGCCAAAAGAAATAATGTGGCCGATAAGTTATTAGCGCAAATTTATGAGATCCCGGAAAAACAAGTAAGACACAAGTGGAAAGAACTACAGTGGAAGCCGGGGTACAAAATGGTTGATACTTGTTCTGCTGAATTTGATGCCATTACACCTTACTATTATTCTACATGGCATGGCAGTGATGAGGTCGAAATTACAGATAGGAAAAAAATTCTTGTCATTGGTTCTGGTCCAATTCGTATTGGTCAAGGAATCGAATTTGACTATTGTTCTGTTCACGCGGCTAAAGCTCTCAAGAAAAAAGGGTTTGAAGCTGTTGTAATTAATAACAACCCTGAAACTGTAAGTACGGACTATTCGGTTGCCGACAGTTTGTATTTTGAACCGCTCGCTGCTGAAGATGTCTTACATGTAATTGAAAAAGAAAAAGTGGATGGCGTGTTAATCCAGTTTGGCGGCCAAACAGCGATTAATCTTGCGCATGATTTAGAAGAAGAAGGAATTAAGATTTTAGGAACAACGGTTAAAAATGTTGACCGCTTAGAGGATCGTAAGAGATTTTATCAACTCTTGGATGAATTAGAGATTCCTCACATTGAAGGAAAAACAGTTTCGCAGCCGGATGAATTGATAGAAGCAGCTAACTCCTTGGGCTACCCAGTGCTTGTTCGTCCATCCTATGTAATTGGCGGCCAGTCCATGTTTACGATTTTTTCTGAACAAGAGCTAGTACAGTATATTAACCAGCTCGAAGAAAATTCACATGCTGAAATGTGGCCTCTATTAGTTGATAAGTTCTTACCAGGACTGGAATGTGAAATTGATGTCATCTGTGATGGGGAAAATATCGTCGTACCTGGTATCTTTGAACATATTGAAAAAGCAGGGGTTCATTCCGGTGATAGTATTACAGTTTTCCCTCCAATCTCTTTATCTAGCAATATTAAAGGAACATTAATTGATTATGCAGGCAGAATCGCAAAATCTGCTCCTGTTATTGGTATCATGAATATCCAATTTGTTATCTATGATGAAACTGTTTATGTTCTGGAGGTAAATCCGCGTTCATCACGTACAGTGCCGATTATTAGTAAAGTCACCGGCGTTCCGATGATTGAGTGGGCAACACGTGTTCAATTAGGTGAATCGTTAACGGAGTTAAGTCAAGATTTAGGATTACTTGCTGAACCTGATTACTTTTCAGTAAAAGCTCCTGTGTTTTCTTCTAGTAAGCTTAAAGGAGTCGATCATGTACTCGGACCGGAAATGAAGTCCACTGGAGAAGTACTCGGAATCGGCACTACCTATCAGGCAGCACTTCAAAAATCTGTCCCTTTAATCAATGGAAGCAAGGGAGAAGGTTATCTGCTATGTTCAATTTCTGACAGAGAAAAAACCGATAGTCTTGCTATTTTAAAGGAACTAGTAAAAGAAGATTACAAGCTTGCGGCTACAGAAGGAACGGCTGAATTTCTAAAGTCCAATGGTCTTTCTGTAGAAATAGTGGTTCAAGACGAAAAAGATTTAAATAATATCTTCCGAAATAAGCCAATTCTGGCCGTTTTTAATATACCAAATCAAGGTCGAAATAAAAATAAATTTGGTTTCCATTTACGTGAGTATGCAGTCCGCTATAAAGTACCGGTGTTCACACATCTAGATACAATTGAAACCACATTAGGCGTACAAAAGAAGTTTGGGGCTGAATATGAAGTAAGGACCGTTAGTGAGTATTACAAATATGAGAAAGAAGGTGCCGTTCATGTTAGAAGCAATTAATACGGACGGAAAAAGCATCAGCAATAAACAAACATTTAAAGGTAAAGATTTTTTACAGCTAGCTGATTACAGTACCGATCAAGTCCTTTATTTGCTAGATGAAGCGGTAGAATTAAAAAGAATGCAAAAACAAGGTAAACCCCATCCATTCTTAAGCGGGAAGGTATTGGGTATGATTTTTGAAAAATCCTCGACTCGTACAAGGGTTTCCTTTGAAGTAGGGATGCTGCAGTTAGGAGGACATGCAATTTTTTTAAGTTCAAGGGATATTCAGCTCGGCCGCGGTGAGAGCATTTCTGATACTGCGAAAGTATTGTCCCGTTATATTGATGGAATTATGATTCGAACATTTTCGCATGAGTCTGTTGAAGAGTTGGCCTCTCATGCCACAGTACCTGTCATTAATGGATTAACAGATCTGCAGCACCCAACCCAGGTGCTTGCAGATTTGTTAACTATCCTTGAGCATAAAGGGAAGTTGGCAGGATTAAAGCTTTGCTATATTGGTGATGGAAATAATAATATGGCTCATTCTCTAATGGAAGGTGCCGTTAAAGTCGGGATGAATATCAGTATTGCAAGTCCTGCGGGCTACTTGCCTAATGAGGAAATTACTGAAAGAGCCATTCAAGCAGGCAAAGAAACGGGGAGTACGGTTACGATCACAAATAATCCTAATGAAGCAATAAAGGATGCCGATGTGGTTGTCACGGATGTTTGGACCAGTATGGGGCAGGAAGAAGAAACCGCCATCCGTTTAAAAGCATTCCAGGGTTTTCAAGTCAATGAAGAATTATGCAGCCATGCAAATAAAGATTTTATCTTTTTACATTGTTTACCGGCACACCGTGGTGAAGAAGTTACGAGTGAGATTATCGATGGACCACATTCAGTTGTATTCGATGAGGCTGAAAACCGTTTACATGCTCAAAAAGCAATTTTAAAACTTTTACTATCATAATGGGTTCCTTTTTTATGAGATGTGTTGTATAATCATTCTATCGAATGAATAAAAATCCATAAAGTATTCAAGGAGAGTTAGAATAAAAATGACTAAGGAAAAGATTGTATTAGCATACTCAGGCGGTTTAGATACATCTGTATCAGTGAAATGGATCCAAGAAAAGTACGGTTATGATGTAATTGCCTTGGGCTTAGATGTCGGTGAAGGTAAAGACTTAGAAGCTATTAAAAATAAAGCATTAAAAGTTGGCGCTTCGAAAGCGTATATGATAGATGCAAAAGAATTGTTAGCAAAAGAATATATTTTACCAGCTTTAAAGGCTAATTGTTTATATGAAGGTAAATATCCGTTATCGTCAGCTCTATCAAGACCGCTTATTTCTAAATTATTGGTAGAAGTAGCGGAAAAAGAAGGAGCAACAGCTGTTGCCCACGGTTGTACAGGTAAAGGGAATGACCAAGTTCGCTTTGAGGTATCCATCCAAGCATTAAATCCTAGTTTAAAAGTGGTTGCACCTGTTCGTGAGTGGGGAATGACCCGTGATGAGGAAATTAAATATGCGGAAGAAAACGGGATACCTATTCCAGTAAATTTAGACAATCCGTTTTCCATTGATGCTAATATCTGGGGGCGTGCCTGTGAGGCCGGAGTTCTCGAAGATCCATGGGCAGAGGCTCCAGAAGCAGCATTTGACTGGACTAATCCAATTGAATTAACACCAGATGCACCTGAATATATTGAAATCGAATTTGAACAAGGGGTTCCAGTTGCATTAAATGGCGAAAAACTTCCACTTGTTCAGCTTATTGAAACACTTAATACGCTTGGTGGTAAGCATGGAGTAGGCCGTATCGACCATATTGAAAATAGATTAGTAGGGATTAAATCTAGAGAAGTGTATGAAAACCCTGCTGCGTTAATTTTAATTAATGCTCACAAGGAATTAGAGTTTTTAACACTAACTCGTGAGGTTACCCAATTTAAGACACAGGTTGAACAGCAAATGGCGAAGATTATTTATGAAGGTCTTTGGTACTCACCAATAAAACCTGCTCTTGATGCTTTTATCGATGAGACACAAAAGGTCGTTTCTGGAACGATTCGTGTTAAATTGTTTAAAGGAACTCATACAGTGGTTGGACGCAAATCACCGCACAGCCTTTACAACGAAGAGTTAGCAACCTATGCTAAAGGCGATGCTTTTGATCATAATGCTGCTGTCGGCTTTATTAAGCTATGGGGGCTGCCAACCAAGGTTTATTCTGAAGTAAATAACAAAGAAACGATTTTAAAATAATCCGGATTGCCCTCGAATCCATTTTCGGGGGCACTCTTCTTTATTCTTAGATAGTATAGAAATTGACTTTAAGAATTTTCTAGCTCCAGCGCCTAGCCCTCGAGGTCACAAGTTGATCCGTCAAAAGGTTAAAAAGCAGCCTTTCGGCCTGCTTGTCGGGATTGACCAAGGCGCTTACGCTTTTCTTATTTAAGGAGGAACAGTAATGTCGAAGTTATGGGGCGGCCGTTTTACGAAAGAAACCAATAAGCTCGTTGAAGAATTTACAGCATCAATTTCCTTTGATCAAAAGTTAGCGAAAGAAGATATTGCCGGAAGTATGGCGCATGTTCAAATGTTGGGAGAATGCGGGATTATTCCGATGGAGGATGCTGGTAAAATAAAGGACGGCCTTCTTGCAATAAAGAAAATGGTGGATGCTAACGAAGTTGAGTTTTTAGTTGAAGATGAAGATATTCATATGAATATTGAAAAGCTCTTAATTGAAAAAATCGGCCCTGTAGGCGGCAAGCTTCATACAGGACGCAGCCGTAATGACCAGGTAGCTACTGATATGCATCTTTACTTAAGAACTAAAACCACTGAACTAATTAAGTTAATTGAAGATGTCCAACAGGCATTAATTGGGCAGGCAAAGGAGAACATTCACACATTAATTCCAGGGTACACACACTTGCAGCGGGCCCAGCCTGTTTCCTTTGCACATCACCTGATGGCCTATTTTTGGATGTTTGAACGGGATAAAGAGAGACTTATTGATTCACTTAAACGAGTGAATTGGCTGCCGCTTGGTTCGGGAGCATTAGCAGGAACAACATTTCCAATCAACCGTGAACAAGTGGCAGAAATATTAGGCTTTGAAACCATTTATCCAAATAGTATGGATGCAGTGAGTGACCGCGATTTTATTTTGGAATTCTTATCAATCGGATCGATTATTATGACACATATTTCTCGATTTTCAGAGGAATTGGTCATCTGGTCCAGTCAAGAATTCCAGTTTGTTGAACTTGATGATTCATTCTGTACAGGTTCAAGTATCATGCCTCAAAAGAAAAACCCGGATGTACCAGAATTACTTCGTGGAAAAACAGGAAGGACTTATGGGAACTTAATTGGATTGTTAACCGTACTTAAAGGCTTGCCGCTTGCTTATAATAAAGATTTACAAGAAGATAAAGAAGGCATGTTTGATACGGTAGAGACTCTTGAAGGGTCATTAAAGCTTTTGGCTCCAATGATTGAGACGATGACTGTTAACAAAGATGTGATGCGAAAGGCGATTAATAATGATTTTTCCAATGCAACCGATATTGCTGACTATTTAGTTAGAAAGGGCTTGCCATTCCGTGAGGCACACGAAGTGATTGGAAAAATAGTCTTATATGCAATTCAAGCAAATAAGTTTTTATTAGATTTAAGTTTTGAAGAATATCAAAGCTTTAGTCCTTTATTTGAAGAAGATATATACAAGGTGTTGGCTCCTGAGCATGTAGTCGCGGTTAGAAACAGCTTTGGCGGCACCGCCCCAGAACAAGTGGAAAATCAAATACGACTTGCACAGGGGAAACTTCAAAGATAACAATGGTAATTTTAAAGCTCGCCAAACGGCGAGTTTTTATTTATCAGAAAAGATTTTAACTTTGAGAATTGTCTAGCTCGAGCGCCTAGCCCCTCGATGGTCTACAGCTTATCCAGTTGCGGCTCCTTGGGACGCAAGTCTAGCCATCCCCTGAAGAAGGCAAAAAGCGCCTTCTTACAGGGTACGTTTTAGCCTAGAGTCCCAGGACAGTCGCCTCCTCATTTAGGACAATCCGTCCAAAAGGTTAAAAAGAAACCTTTCGGCCGGCTCGTTTGGCTACAGAAAGCTATCGCTTTCAGTACGCATATAGGGCGAATAGTCTTTGACCCTGCTTTCGCCGGCCAGTCGACAAGTCGCCCTATATCGGGGCTGCCCAAGGCGCTTGCGCTTTTCTTATAAAATAATCGAATTAAAAGAATATATTGACATTTAATAATAATTAAACTAGAATACTTTTTATAACTTAACTTGGTAATTTAAATGAAAATAAAATATAACTCTTATCCAGAGAGGCGGAGGGACTAGGCCCGATGAAGCCCGGCAACCATCAAGGTATTCCTTGAAAAGGTGCTAATTCCTGCAGGTTATTTAGCCTGAAAGATAAGAGGAGGAATTGGCCCTCTTCTTATTAAGAGGGCTTTTCTTCATTTATTAGAAAAACTGACATAGATCATGCAAATATAATAAGGAAGGGTGGATCAACATGTCTGTAATTAAAGTGGCAATCCTCGGGTTTGGGACTGTTGGTGAAGGGTTTTATCAAACGATTCAATCACATGCGGAAGAACTGACGGCGGTTTTAGGCAAGAAGGTAGAGGTGGCAGCCATTCTAATCAAGAACAAGCAAAAGGAGCGGGACATTGACAAAGATGTATTAGTTACAACAGAATTTGCGGATATACTAAATTTGCCACAACTTGATGTTGTTGTCGAAGCCATAGTTGGTAAAGACCCAACCTACATATTTTTAAAGAAAGCCATTGAGCGTGGCTGTCATATTATTACAGCAAATAAGGAAATGTTCGCCCACTATGGACAAGAGCTGCTTGAACTTGCAAAAGTGCATCATGTCTCTGTTGGATATGAAGCCACTGTGGCTGGAGGAATTCCGGTTATTCAAACATTAAGACAATTATTAAATGTAAATCGTGTTCAGCAAGTTCAAGGTATTTTAAATGGAACATCGAACTTCATTTTAACGGAAATGCGAGAGAAGAAGCTCTCTTTTGACCAAGCTTTACTAGCAGCACAAGAAAACGGCTTTGCAGAGGCTGACCCGACAAATGATATTGAAGGCTATGATGCCTTTTATAAAGCCATGATTTTAAGTAGACTTGCCTTTGGCGAAGAACCAAATTGGCATGCAGTTGAAAGGTTAGGGATTACTTCCATCACAAAAGAATTGATTGACACAACCGAAAGGCTTGGACTAAGGTTTAAACATATTGCCAGTATAAGCAAATCAAGTCATCAACTAAAGGCATCTGTTAAACCAGTCCTTGTTGGAAATGAGCATCCTTTATATCATGTCGAAGGAGTTCAGAATGCAGTAAACATTTCTTCGGATATTGTTGGTCAAATAACACTACAAGGACCAGGTGCAGGGATGTTTCCAACAGCAAGTGCGGTTATTGAAGATTTAGTCTACGTCTGTCAGAACCGGCCTGAAAGCCAAGGATTCTTATCAACAACTGAAGCCAATATTGCCATTCAGGGCCAGGCGCAAAAAGAAGAAACTTGGTTATTAGCTGGATTGTTTAATAATGTGATTGATCCTTCAATTAAATTGATTGAACATGTTGAAGATGGAACATGGATTGCAAAAGGGAAAAAGGAAGAAATTGAGGAGCTCTCGACACAAAATAATGAACTTATCTTTTTTCCGATAATAGGAGAATATGAAAAAGAGCAAATATCGGCAAGAGTAGCTTTATAGAATAATTAAACATTATCACCTTTATACAAAAAGAGCCTACGGCTCTTTTTTTTTTTACTTTTTACATTCACTTCCAATAAAAAGTGCACAGAAACCATTAATTTAGGTATTAGTTTAGTCAGATACGATTGTCCCTCATATCCTATAAAGACTAAATGGACTAGTATAATCTAAAAGGAAGTGAAGAGGTCCGTATGACATCAAAGTCTATAACCAATAGAAGTAATCCATTGTTCTCTGATTCCTTGGAACAGGAAAGATTCAGTGACGGCACTGGTGAAAAAAGCTGGGGCGGCGAATTTAAGTGGTCAAAAAGTATAAGAAAACGAAAAAACGATACTGAGCAAATATCAGAAAAAGGTGTAAGTAAAATCTCACAGGATGATACGAATCACGAGATTGAAGTCAGTATTATCATTCCATCACAAAATAAGTATCCACTAAATTTATTTACCCTTTACTCCCTCGAGTATCAAACCTTTAACACTAAAAAGATGGAAGTAATCTTTATTAACGATGCATCCACTGATCAAACAGAAGAAGCATTAAAAGGATACCATCCTCCATTTCAGTTTCATTATATTCACAACACACAAAGACTCGGCAGAGCAAGGGTTAGAAATTTAGGCATTCAAGCTGCAAGGGGGAGTATTATTATTTTCCTTGATGCAGAAATGATTACTGAACCTGACTTTGTCGCGAATCACTTTAACTATCACCAAAATTACCAAAATCTTATTGTAACAGGGGCAATGTATGCAAAAGCGTTATATTCTTGTATTTTCCCTGAATTCTCCGACCAAATGATGAAAAAGCTCGAAAACTTAGCAAAAAAGAATCAAAAAATATATGAGAGAATCCAAGATTGTAAATTTCCTATTGAAAAGTCATATCCACTGATCGAAAAAGACGATATCGTTCAGGGAACCTTCAAAGAAATATCGTATAGTGCATACCCATGGTATCAAGGAATCATCAGTAATTTCAACAAAGAATTAGAAGGGTTCATGTTTCCATGGATGGCATTTCTAACAGGGAATATGTCCATACGGAAGGAGCTTATAACTCAGGCTGGGATGTTTGATGAAGAGTTTTACCATTATGGTTATGAGGATTGGGAATTAGGATACAGATTACATCAAATGGGTGCAAAATATATAGTAAGCAATAAATTGACCACATACCATCAAGAGCATCCTGTTGGGGAAGGAAAGTGGAAAGAAGCCGTAGGAAACTTTGGTTTATTCTGTTTAAAACACCATGAAGTAGATGTGTTAATTTTAGCGTTAGAGCTTGCTAGAATGACAGATATACTAACCATGAATAATGTTTTAAAGGAATATAAACTGCTTCTGAAAACAAATCCAGAACAATTTCAACGCTTCTCAGAAAAATTCATTGCTATTCTTGAGACCATTATTCTTATGCTTGAAGTCGACATTCGTCATTTTAATATCTTAGGTGCTGCGGGCTTTAGTTCAAAGGCTAGAGAAAGTCTTATAAATGATATGAAACAAATTGAAACCCTTAAAAGCTATCCGAATTTAACCAAGTTTTTGGCGATGGTAATAAACTCATAAACCAAATGAGAGGAGTGGAAAAAGTGGTTTCCATTATTACTTGTACAATAAGAGATGAATGCATGAATAATATTTTTAATAACTATCAGCAACAGACATGGAAAGAAAAGGAATTAATTATTGTTTTGAATAAAGATTCAATGGACATTGATCGATGGATTGAAAAGGCAAAGAACTATCCGAATGTCCAAGTGTTTCAATTGTATGAAAATGCCACTTTAGGCGACTGTTTAAATTTTGGGGTTTTGAACTCCAGCTATGATATTATAGCTAAATTTGACGATGATGATTATTACGGACCTGATTATATTACAAATGCAATGTTGATCTTTGAGGATCCGAATATCTCGATTGTTGGTAAAAACTCGATTTATATATATTTTAAAAATAAAAAAGCACTTATTCATGTTCAGGGAGCGGAAAATGCTATGTCTGATACAGTAGCAGGTGCAACCCTGATGTTTAGAAAAAATGTATTTTATTATATCCGTTTTGAAAAAGTAAATCGTGCTGAGGATTACTTTTTTATTGAGCAATGTAAAAAAGTAGATTTTAACATCTTTTCAACCGATCGTTTTGATTTTGCAGTTATACGGCAGGACTCAGAAAAACATACTTGGAAGATTGATGATGACGACCTAATGGGGTGGGGGGACCTAGTTGGGTATATGGATGATTTTCAATCGGTAGTATCCAATAAGCAATCAGCTTTAATTTAAGAAGCAGGGCAGCCCTGCTTCTCTATTTTTTAATTAAAGAAGTTATTTACTTTCGATTTTTCACACGTTGATTAGCAGCATTAGCACGTGCCTGTGCCTCAAGATCAGCGTGATCCGCTAACTCTTCAGAATACTCGACATCTTTTCCATCTGTTTTTAAGTTTTTAGGAACTTGTGGAAGTGACCCCTTATTGTGCTTTTGTCCTTGTGCGCGACCCATGAAAAAAACCCCTTTCAAATTAAACTAAAGAGAGCAGCAAATGCTCTCAAAGATAGTTTTTACAGTCTGAAAGGAGTCCATTAATGGAAAAATTTTATTTTTAATTTTTGAATGTTTTCCTAGATGCGAGTCTTTTTGTCTGTAAAACCAGCCGCACGGTCAGCCATCTTAAAATCTCGCTGATAGCGGACCTCTTGCATGCTTGTTAAAGAAAATTTTCCTCCGTCTCTACTGTCCTTCTTTTTCTTTCCACCCATTATCCTCATTCCTTTCAACCTTTTTGTAAAACTGAATGCCTAAGTGCAAATCATAAAACCAAATATGTACTTATTTCCATTTTTACCTTTTAGAAAAAAAAGATACGGTTTTTTTCAATATATTTTAAAAAAATACTTCTTCCGTATGGTAAAGTAATTTTGAGGTGAAGGATATGGCCATTATTACAAAAATCACCGCACAGCAGAAGAACCCAGACCGGTTTAACGTATTTATGGATTATGGCAAAGGTAAAGGTGAGGAATTTGCTTTTAGTGTCGACAGTGATGTATTAATTAAATTTAAACTTAAAAAGGGAATGGAACTCGATGACTTTTCCTTTTTAGAAATACAGTTCCAAGATGACATCCGCAAGGCTTATAGTCTGGCTATAAATTATTTGGCTAGAAGAATGAGGGCGGAAAAGGAAATCGTGGATTACCTTGTTCAAAAAGAAGTGGACGAGCCTATTATTAAAGAGGTTATTCATAAGTTAACCACTCAACATTATATTAATGATCAAGATTATGCTGTAGCTTACGTCAGGACGCAAGCAAATACAACAGATAAAGGTCCTAATGTAATTAAAAAGGACTTAAAGGAAAAAGGAGTGGCAGATGGAATTCTTATCCAGGCGCTTGAGGAATTTACGCTCGAGCAGCAGATGGAAAAGGCAATTAAAATTTCTGAAAAATTTTATCAAAAAAATGCTAAGGTCTCTCTTAAGGTCCAACAACAAAAGCTTGAACAGCTCCTGTTAAGAAAAGGGTACTCTTATGAAGTGATAAACTTTGCTCTTAATGAGATAGAGGTCCCGAAACAGGATGAAGATGAAGAAATGGAAGCTGTCAGATTTCAAGGGGAGAAGGTCCATAGGAAGTATTCTCATCTTGAGGGGTTTGAGTATCAGCAAAAAATAAAACAAGCACTATACCGTAAAGGCTTTACAATGGATTTAATTGAGCGTTTTATAGCTGAGAAAGACGAAAAATAAAGAGTTAAGGGAAGTGGATTATCATGCAACAAGATAAACGCTACAGTGATATGACTGAGTTTGAACTACGACAAGAAATTGCAGAGCTTAAGGAAAAGGCAAGAAAGGCTGAGCAAATGGGAATGGTGAATGAGTTTGCTGTCCTAGAAAGAAAAGTCCAAATGGCACGAGCTTATATGATGGACCCTGATTCGTTTAAACCAGGTGAAATTTATCAAATTGAAGGAGATCCTGGACAATATTTTAAAATTGATTATATGAACGGGGTTTTTGCTTGGGGCTACCGCTTAAAAAGCGGCGGTAAGGAAGAGGCATTGCCCATCTCGGTTTTAACACCGTTAAAATAAAAAACATGTGGCAAGAAAATTATAGACAAACCAGAGGCATATCTCTGGTTTGTCTACTGTTCTTTGAAGATTTGTCAAGTTACAGCGCCATTTAAAGGTGCTTAACTTTTCCTTATTTCCAGACAGCCTGCGGTGATTCGTCATCGCGCTCACCGGAAGCCCGCATGCGTTCTTGCGGGTGAGTATTGATGCTGCCGTCTGCTCTTGTGGAAGCATATTCTGCTTTAGCGCGCGGTTCTCCCTCAAGTTTGTTATCATTTTGATTTGGAAAATTAGTGGCCTTATTTCTCATGCTATACCTCCAGTTAGGGAATGAGAAAAACGTGAAAAGCATCATATTTAAAGTGCTAACCACGTACTGTTAGTATTTGCTTATTGATTGCAGGTTATTTTATAAGAAATTGGTAAAAGAGGTGTGTTTATGAATGAATACCATGAAAGATTAATTAAGTTGTTAATGGTTAAAAACGGACAGCTAAGCTACGAACAAGCGCGTACATGGGTGGAGTTATTATGGGATGATTTTGAAACCTCCTATGCAAGAGCTGGCAGGGAATACAAAGGCAGTGAAATGGCAGAACGGATTGTTACTCAGTGGATTGAAAATTATGGAGACAAACTTCACGAGTTTGTCGCAACAAATCCAAAATATAAAAAATACTTGATTCAATAAGAAAAGCGCAAGCGCCTTGGTCAGCCCCGATATAGGGCGACTTGGCGACTGACCGGCGAAAGCAGGGTCAAAGACTGGTAGCCCTTCTTATCTCATTAGAAAGAAGGGCTACCTGAGTTAGCCCTTCTCAACTGGGTATAATACTTAACTTCTTCCGTAATTTCTTCTCACTAAATACCCATCCCGTATAAGAACTGATTGGCTTAAGATCACAATCTAATTGAACAACAGCTACAAAAGGATAGTGGCCATTACTACGATAACGTAAATCAATAAACCGGACTTCATAAAAGTCAGTATATTCATCAACTTCCCATCGATAGACGGGGGAGAATGACAAGAATGCTGACAGATTTTTATCCTTTTTAGCAGCTTCGATTACAGGCGTATTTGGAACAGGGACTCGGATAAACCGGTCTAAGATTTCTACCTGCTTATTAACAGATCTCCCTACAAAAAATTGCTCCTTATTCATGGCGGCAATTCTCCATTGATGAAACCGCATTGTTGGTGCTATTATCACTTCTGTGGCGTCTGGAATTAGTTTTTTTACTTCATGCAAGACACTATTTTTCGCCACGTATCTCCAAACGTAGTATAGGATGATTACAGCATACATAATTAAAAAGGTTACTCCTGGCTTTGCCCCGAGCATCCAAATAAATATGCCGACAATATGAATAGCGAAAATAATTGGATCAAACGTATTTATGACGCCGAGCGCTACCCATTTAGAAGAGAAGGGTCTAAGGGCTTGTGTCCCATAGGCATTAAAAATATCGACAAAAACATGGATAAACACTGCAGCAAATGTCCAAGCCCATAAATGCAAAAGGTTTGCACCTGAGAAAAACGGATAGATAACCGCTATAATAAGGAGCGGCCATAAAATGACCGCTGGAATGGAATGGGTCACTCCACGATGATTTCGGATATATATCGCATTATTTCTAAGTTTTAACACAGTGTCAATATCTGGTATTTGTGAACCTGCGATCGTTCCAATTAAGACACTTACAGCGGTAGCATGACTGCCGGCCACTATCGGATCCAGCGTAGCAAGACCACCTAAAGCAATACCCATTACCACATGAGTTCCAGTATCCAAAAGGATTTTCCCCCTTTAATAAATTCTTGTCAAAAAAGCGATTTTAGCTTATCGTAAATGAATGGATGTTGATAATTGTCCAGCTGCAGCGCCTAGGTACTCGGGGGGGCATAAGCCCCTAATCAAGGCGCTTTTGCTTTTCTTATTTATTTTCCCTTTTTTCGTGGTGTTTAACAATCTGGAGGATCAAAAGTTATGATTATTGAACATGAAAATTCTGAAAAAATCAATATAAATGCATTTCAAAACGATTTAATTTCCTGGTTTAAAAGGGAACAGCGTGACCTGCCATGGCGGAAGGACCAGGATCCTTACAAGGTCTGGGTTTCAGAAATCATGCTTCAGCAGACCAGAGTAGATACGGTTATCCCGTATTTTAATCGATTTATTGAATGGTTCCCGACAATTGATGACTTGGCTGAAGCTAATGAAGATAAAGTACTTAAAGCTTGGGAAGGTCTTGGCTACTATTCTCGCGTGCGAAATCTTCAATCCGCAGTGAAGGAAGTAAGGGAGAAGTATAACGGAGAAGTGCCAAATACACCGAAGGAAATCTCTGAACTAAAGGGAGTAGGACCTTACACAGCTGGGGCGATTTTAAGTATTGCCTATGGGATTCCTGAACCCGCTGTAGATGGAAATGTGATGAGAGTACTCTCTCGAATACTTTCAATTTGGGATGATATAGCTAAATCATCCTCAAGGAAAATTTTTGAACAAGCAGTCCGTGATTTAATCTCGCATGATGATCCATCAGCATTTAATCAAGCCTTAATGGAGCTGGGTGCCTTAATTTGCACACCTACATCACCTTCTTGCTTATTATGCCCTGTACGGGAGCACTGTCAGGCCTTTTTTGAAGGGGTACAAGAAGAGCTTCCTGTTAAAACCAAAAAAACGAAAACACGGAATGTTCAACTTGCTGCTGCTGTACTAACAAATTCCGAAGGTAAATTTCTTATTCATAAGCGTCCAGCTAGCGGCTTGCTTGCAAATTTATGGGAATTACCAAATGTTGAGCTACATCACAATTTACAAAATGAGCGGGAAGAGGTAGTATCTTTATTTACCCAAGAGTTGCAGTTAAATTCCCATCTTGAAAGGATTATTGGTCAAATAGAACACGCATTTTCCCATTTGATATGGAATATTAAGGTCTATACAGGGACACTTCCTGATGATTTTCTAGAAAAAGAGGATTGGAAGCTTGTCTCATTTGATGAGATGGATGAATATGCTTTCCCTGTTTCCTATCAAAAAATCTTCCAAATGTATAAGAATTCCCAAGAGGAATAGACGCTGCCAATAAACGTTTATTCCTCTTTCTGGAAATATCCAGCTCCAGCCCCTGTTCAAGGCGCTTCCGCTCTTCTCATTATATTAGTCATACACAGTTTTGGTTCCATGAGTATAATCGGCTTCTTGACGTTTCATCCCGCCGCGCTGTTCAATTTCCTCAATAATTTCTCGATGAATCGTCTGACCTTCACTATTTAAATACGGAGCAATTTGTTGAAACGAATGGTGAAAAAAGGCTAATTCACTATTCTTCCAATCCGTTTTTGCCATCATTGAAAGCTCTGTCATATCCCGTCCTACATACATATCCCTAAACTCCCCCTCATTTGTATTTGATTTTAGTGTTTTATATTAATTGTCTTCTATTCATGGAAAAGATAAAATGAATAGAAAAGTGAAACGTTTTGCGACTTATCTTAAAATAAAATACATAGAAGGGAAATAAAAATATGACACAAAAAGTAGCACTGATTACAGGAAGCAGTAGAGGAATTGGCAAGGCAACCGCCCTGCGCTTAGCAGAAGCAGGGTATGATATTGTTATTAACTATGCACGAAGTAAAAGAGCGGCCCTAGAGGTTGCGGAACAAATTGAAACAAAGGGTCGGAAAGTTTTAGTTATAAAGGCTAATGTAGGCGACGTGGCAAAAATAAAAGATATGTTTGCCCAAATTGACGAAGAATTTGGCCGGTTGGATATTTTCGTTAATAATGCGGCTTCTGGTGTACAACGTCCAGTGATGGAATTAGAAGAATCGCACTGGGATTGGACGTTAAATATCAATAGTAAAGCTCTTTTATTTTGTGCCCAAGAAGCAGCAAAACTTATGGAAAGAAACGGCGGCGGAAAAATAGTCAGCATCAGTTCCCTTGGTTCAATTCGCTATTTAGAAAATTATACCGTAGTAGGTGTTTCAAAGGCAGCTCTTGAAGCGTTAACAAGGTATTTAGCAGTTGAGTTAGCACAAAAGAATATTATTGTTAATGCTGTTTCCGGCGGTGCTGTGGATACCGAGGCATTGAAGCATTTTCCAAATAGGGAAGAACTTTTGCAAGAAGCCAGGGAAAAAACCCCGGCTGGACGAATGGTGGAAATTGATGACATCGTTAATAGTGTTATGTTTCTTTTATCAGATCAATCCAGCATGATTAGAGGACAAACGATTATTGTTGATGGCGGAATTTCTTTACTGGTTTAAAATATATTTAAATTATTTTTAAATAATTTTTTTGGATATTCTCCACGCAACCGGGACATATTAATTTCGTGGAGGTGATATCAATGGCAAACTTCAATCAACAGCCAAACAAAACTTCTGCTGGAACTAACATCCAGGAAGTTAGACAACAAAATGCTCAATCTGCACAAGGCGGTTCTTCTTTTGGAACTGAATTTGCAAGCGAAACTAATGCTGCAGAAGTAAGAAAGCAAAATGCTCAATCTGCAGGTGCTGGTTCTGCAGGAGCAGGCGCTACTGGAGCATCTGCTGGCCAATTTGGAACTGAATTCGCTAGCGAAACTAATGCTCAAGAAGTAAGACAACAAAACCAACAATCTCAAGCTCGTAAGAACCAAGGCAGCGGTCAATTCGGCCAAAGCTAATACAAATACTTAAAAGAAGGCACTCTTTATTCGTAAGAGTGCCTTCTTCCTTTCTTTATAGAACTTAGATTAATGTCTAGCTCTTGTGCCCTAGCACTAGAGTGCTTCCCTCATTTCCCTTCAGTCAACATCGAATCACTTCGCTCTTCGTGTCCTTTATCTTGACCGGATCAGTCCAGCCCTTACGTCGCTGAAAAGGGCGCTTCTGCTTTTCTTAAAAGATAAGAAAGTATAAATGTTTTTGACTTCGAAAATTGTCCAGCTCCAGCGCCTAGCCCCTCGAGGTCACAAGCCAATCCGTCCAAAAGGTTAAAGAGCAACCTTTCGGCCGGCTCGTCTTGTGCTTGTCGGGGCTAACCAAGGCGCTTGCGCTTTTCTAACTGTCCAGCTCCATCGCCTAGGGGCTCGGGGTCATCAGCTTATCCGGTTGCGCCTCCTTGGGACTCGAGCCATAAGCCACCCCCTAAAGAAGGTAAAAAACACCTTCTTGCAGTGTGCGTCTTAGTCTAGAGTCTTAGGGCAGTCGCCTCCGCTATTCTATTTCGACAAAACTTCCTGTATGTCTACAGAAAAAGTCAAAGGGAAAATGCTGTTGTTCGAGAATACATATAGTAGCTAAAAAATAAGGCGGTGAGGGAAATGGATCATTTTAACCGATTAGTTTCCGAGCAAATGGTGACAATGGAAAAATTACTATATCTGCAAGCTGAGCTTGAACGATGCCAGCAAATTGAGGAAGAGCTCCAGACATTACAAAATGCAACCAATCTAGAGAGCATTCAAACCGATATTCAGGCCATGAAGCAAGAACTAAAAGAGATACAATTAATTTTTGAAAAGCAAACAGAAGAGGTTATTAATTCTTATCGCGAAATGAATTTAACCCCTTCACTGTAATTTTTGAACGAAAAACAAGGAAAAAATACACAATTTTTTACAAAGAGCCAGTGAATTCTGGCTCTTTTGTTTTAAATTCTTGTCTTAACCGTTATAATAATAAAAAATAGGAATTTTACTTTGTTACCTTTTGTCGTTATTTATCTTGTTATGAAATAGGTTTCAAAGCGTTCAAATGAAGGTAGGGGAGAAAATGGTCGTACCCATCGAAGGTGAACCAATGCAAATACATAGCTATAAACACAATGGGCACATCCATCGCGTCTGGGAAGAAACAACTGTTTTAAAAGGCTCTCAGAATTTAGTGATTGGCGGTAATGACCGGACACTTGTAACTGAGTCAGATGGGAGAACATGGATTACAAGAGAACCGGCAATCTGTTATTTCCACTCACAATACTGGTTCAACGTAATTGGAATGATCCGGGAAGACGGTATTTACTATTACTGTAATATTAGTTCGCCGTTTATATTCGATGGTGAAGCACTAAAGTATATTGATTACGATCTCGATATTAAAGTGTATCCTGATATGACCTTTAACTTACTAGACGAAGATGAATATGAACGACATCGTCGTGAAATGAACTATCCCGATGTCATCGATAAAATTTTAAAGAGAAATGTTGATAAATTAATTCAATGGATTCGTCAACGTAACGGTCCTTTTGCACCTGATTTTATCGATATTTGGTATGAACGTTATTTAACTTACAGACGTTAAAAATACTTGGTTGTTAAAAGAACCTGTTGTTCGGAAAGCAACAGGTTCTTATCTGTTCTATTTTTAATTTTAGATGAAGGGGAGGGGATTGCTTGAGCAGTATTCGCAGATACCTGCAATTTGTGAGGCCATATCGGTTACAAATTATATGGACGATTATCATTGGTATTATTAAATTTTCCATCCCGCTGATTATACCTATGCTGATAAAGTATGTGGTTGATGATATTGTTGGAAATCATGGCCTGTCCCATGGTGAAAAGGTTCATAAACTTATGCTTATTATGGGTATTATGGTTGTGGTGTTTGTTTTCCTAAGACCGCCGATTGAATATTACCGACAGTACTACGCTCAATGGACTTCAAGTAAAATTCTATATGATATACGTGACCAGATGTATACCCATATTCAAAAGCTCAGCTTTCGGTATTTTTCAAATAACCGTGCTGGAGAAATCATTTCCCGTATGATTAATGATGTTGAGCAGACGAAGACATTCGTTATTTCCGGATTAATGAATCTATGGCTTGATATTGCCACTATCGTTATAGCTATTATTTTTATGTTTTATATGAATGTTAAATTAACCGTGGTATCAATCTTGTTATTTCCGCTTTATGCTATTTCGGTACGGTACTTTTTTGGTAACCTTCGAAAATTAACAAGGAATCGTTCACAAGCACTAGCGGAGGTACAGAGTTATTTGCACGAAAGAGTGCAGGGAATGTCAGTGATTAAAAGCTTTGCAATAGAGAAATATGAACAAACACAGTTTGATAAACAAAATAAAAATTTTTTAGAAAAGGCCTTGCAGCATACCAGCTGGAACGCTAAATCATTTGCTGTTGTTAACACGATTACGGATATCGCCCCATTAATTGTGATAGGATACTCAGCCTACCTAGTGATTGAGCATCAATTGTCACTTGGAACGATGGTCGCTTTTTTTGCCTATATCGATAAACTTTATAATCCCTTAAGAAGACTTGTGAATTCATCGACGACCATTACACAATCATTTGCATCAATGGACCGGGTATTTGAATTTTTAGACGAAAAATATGACATTGTTGACAAGCCAAGTGCTCGAGACTGCAGTAAGGTAAAGGGCGATATATCATTTGATCATGTTTCCTTTTCTTATGATCAAGCAGAAGAGATGGTACTAAAAGACATCCATTTAGATGTTAAAAAGGGAGAAACAATTGCACTCGTCGGGATGAGTGGAGGAGGAAAGTCAACTCTCGTTAGTCTCATCCCCCGCTTCTATGATGTAACAAAAGGGAAAATTACTTTAGATGGCGTGGATATACGTGAATTTAAGGTTCAAACTCTAAGAGACAAAATTGGCGTTGTTTTTCAAGACAATATCTTATTTAGTGAATCTGTTAAAGATAACATTTTATTAGGGAAGCCGGATGCGGCTGAAGAAGAAGTGTATCTAGCAGCCAAAGCGGCAAACGCCCATGAGTTTATCTTAAACCTTTCAGATGGATACAACACCAAGGTCGGAGAACGAGGAGTAAAACTTTCTGGTGGTCAGAAGCAGCGTGTTGCAATTGCCAGGGTATTTCTAAAAAATCCTCCTATTTTAATTCTAGACGAAGCCACTTCAGCCTTAGACTTAGAAAGTGAGCATCTTATTCAGGAATCGCTGGAAGTGCTGGCAAAAGATAGGACCACCTTTATTGTTGCCCATCGCTTATCGACCATTACCCATGCCAATCGGATTGTCCTGATTGAACATGGTCAAATTGTTGAGATGGGGACTCATGAGGAACTAATGGCTAAACAAGGGAATTATTATAAATTATTTCAGGTCCAGCAGCTTGAAAGTAAGAATGAGCAGGTATCTATTTAAGGATACAAATAGAAGAACCCCAGTAAAATGATACTTGGGGTTCTTTTCATTTATTCATTTACTTCTTCGACGGATACTTCGTTATGATGGTAGGAATGAAAGCTGATAATTAAGGTATCAAGATGTTCAACCTGTTCTCCATAATCGATAATTGTGGCAATAATTTGCATGGAATGATATAAATGCGGATTATCATGATCGTTGTTTTCTCTTACGTGCTTTAAATAGAAATCGAACAACTCTTTTTTATTAATGTAGTTTAATTCTTTATCACCTGAGGACGGAGTTGGGACTTTTCCAATAAAGCGGAGTAAAACCTGTTCATGATGATAGATTAAGCTATCTAATTGATCTTGGATGGACTGTTTAAAGCTATCGGAAAGCTGTAAAAGTTCGTTTTCAAAGCGGTGCAGCCTTTTTAAAGTATCCAAGGCTTTTTTAGCGGTTAAATTTAATTGTCGGTAAATAACCAGTTTTCGTGATTTTTCTAGCTTATTTTTTTTAAAATAACTGCGTTCTTCTTTATACATCGTATACAACTGCTCCATTGAATGAATGCTCTCTTTAAAAGTCCTGATATCTGCTTTAAGCAATTGGTGATCATAGTCATGTCTGGTGCTTAAACGAATCCATTTAATGATTTCTTCCGTTGTATTGACAATTTTAAAGTAAAGTTTATTTTCATACTTAGGCGGCATAAAGATGAGATTGACTAAAAAAGCGGAGAATACACCAATCATAATGGTTGAGAAACGAATACCAGCAAACTGAATAAAATTACCGCTTTGCATCTCCATGATGGAAATTAACGTTACGAGTGATAATCCGATTGTATTTTCTAGTTTAAGCTTAAGATTTAGAAGAATGACAATAATGGCGGCCAATCCGATGACAATAATGTGATTCCCTAAAAGAAGAACAAAAATTACCGCAAACAATGCGCCAATAATATTTCCTTGAATCTGTTCAATAATAGTCAAATAAGAACGGTATATGGTCGGTTGAATTGCAAAAATTGCTGCAATTCCGGCAAAGACAGGGGATGGGGAATGCACCAGCTGGCCAATAAAGAGGGATAATGCAATGGCTATTCCGGTTTTTAAAATGCGGGCACCTAACTTCATTTAATTAAATTCCTTTCAAAAATACGTTTGTCTGTATGAATGAATAACAAATATGTACTATACAATGTTTACCCCATTTTATCAAGAGATATTATATCAATTTATATATTCGATTTATATTAAAAAATGTTAAAAAAAGTCCGCTGGAAGCAGCGGACTTTTCATAACCCTTTTTTTGGGGATTAATGCCTAGGCAAAGTGATCACTCTGTTGATACAGATGGATCTGCCTGCTCTTTAACAGGGACAATTTGCATAAAGTGATTTTCTGGATTTTCTAAAAGGCTACTAAGCCGTTCTGCCTCTTCAGTTTGACCATTTTGCGCGAGTAAAGCAGTATATTTACCTAATAATTCATTAATATCTATTTTGCCTTTTTCATCTAAATTGACAACAGATACTTTGGCACCTTTTGCAACACGGCGCTGAATGGCATCTTTGGTTAGACCCAATTCAGGCTGATGACGGACATAAACAACACCACCGGTCATACCTGCGCAAATCCATGGACCTGGGTCACCCAGAACAAGGCCGCGGCCATTTGTCATATATTCAAAAGCAAAACCTTTGATATTTGCGTTTGCTCCAATATTTCCAGCTTCTTTTTCTGGGAGAGGCTTCTTTACGGCACCGCCAATAATTAAATCAGCGCCGGAGAGACGGATTCCCGCACGGGCGTCAGCATTTCCTTGAGCAACGAGAAGACCTTTTTGTGCACCGTAACCAAAACCTTTACCAACAGAACCATTGAGATAACGGCCATTTTTACCTTTAGACTTAAGAACATGAATATTGCCGCCGAAGGAAGTTTTTCCGACTCCGTCTTGTCCGCCGCCATTGACAGTAATTTCAATTCCTTCACTATTATAGGCACCTAAGCCGTTACCAGGGATAGAGCCTTCCTTATATTTGAGCTGAACAGGAGCCAGCTGCTTATAGGAACCATCAAGTCTGCCGCGAACGCGGTGGCAGGATACCCTGCTTCCTAGTACCCTTTGTTCGGATGTTACACTTAAGAACTCGCGTGAAGAATGAAGCTGATCTACACTTGCATCAAGATATTCTGCACCGGCAGCCACCTGCATTTGAACTTCATCCATTGATTTTGAAGCATCAGCTTTTGCAAATTGGCTAATTTCAAGCGTTTTTAACAGATAAGAAAGGCTAAGTTGGTTTTCACCCTTAATCTGCTCAAGCAGTTCAGAATGACCAACTGCATCTTGTAAATTTTTAATACCTAATGAAGCAGCAAGAGCCTTTAATTCGGTTCCAAATGCAGTAAATAGATTCATAATTCCTTGAACTGCTAAATCTAGTTGTCTAGGAACAAAACGACGAAGGCCATGTTCTTTCGCCTGTACTTCTGATTCAATTTGGGTTGCGATTCCAACATGGCAAGTATCCAAATGACAGCCACGGCATGTTGTACAACCAATTGAAAGCATTGCTAATGTACCAAACCCAACACGGTTAGCACCTAAAAGCATAATTTTAATAACGTCCATGGCGCTCTTCATGCCGCCATCTGCCCAAATTTCTACCTTATGGCGAAGCCCGCTTTCTAATAGGGCATTGTGAGCTGCTTTAACCCCAATTTCTACTGGCAAGCCAACATATTGAAGGGCATGGATTCTAGCCGCACCTGTACCGCCATCAAAGCCGCTTAGCGTGATGATATCTGCACCAGCTTTGGCAATACCAACTGCGATTGTACCGATATTTGGTACAACTGGTACTTTAACCGCAATTTTAGCTTGGTCATTGGCTGTTTTTAATTCTAAAATCATTTGTGCCAAATCTTCTATTGAATAGATATCATGGTTATTAGATGGTGAAATTAAATCGGAACCAAGTGTTGCGTTACGAGCAGCAGCAACCTTTGCCGTAACCTTTGAACCAGGTAAGTGTCCGCCTTCACCAGGCTTTGCACCCTGACCAATCTTAATTTCTAATAGGTTTGATGAATTTAACAGTTCAGCATTTACACCGAAACGGCCCGATGCAATTTGCTGACCCCTTGTTCTTGGATATTTTCCAAGCATATCCTTAATTTCTCCGCCCTCACCATTTAAACTTACCATGTTCAAACGATCAGCACCTTCGGCATAGGCTCTAAACGCAATTTCGTTTTGAGAACCAAATGACATAGAAGAAATTAAGAATGGTAAATCATGTTCGCCGACACGAAGATCCACTTCTTCTGGTGATACTTGTTTGTTACCCTTTTTAAGTGAGACCAAATGACGAATTGTAGTCGGATTTTGCTCTTCCTGCTCAGTAATTTTATCGCGATATACGTTATAGTCACCGGTAGAAGCAACCTCACCAATAGCTTTCCAAATACGTGGGAAGAGGTGGAATGTTTTGCCGACTCTTTCTTTATCATTCTGGTAATCTGCTGCTCTTTTGATAGAATCCTGCTTCATTGCTTCAAAATCCATCTTGATTTCATTCGAACCAAAGAAGTTTACGATGTTTAATACTTTGGCAACTTCATCATGCAGCCCAATGCTAGAGTACAGTCTGCCATATCCACGCAGCTCGTGAATTCCAATCGTAGAAATTACCTTTTCTAACCCTTTTGTTAAAGCACTATATAGGTTTGTTAACGGCTTAGTTGTTTCATCTTGAACGGTTAAGAACATGTAATATGGACTAATCAAATCTGCTCCTAAACCGAATACTGTAATTACATCATGAAGCGAACGGATTGATGCTGAACGTAGTAGTAATGAACAGTCTCTTCTTAACTCCGCTTTTACTAATGCTTGATCAATCGCAGAAGTCGCTAAATGTGAATCAATCCAGTAGGAATCTTCTTGGTGTGCTTTCGCATCATCAAGAATCAGTAGAGTGTTACCAGCTTGAACGGCTTGAACCGCTTCATTTGCCAGTCTTTCTAGGGCCTCATCCAAATTTTCGCTGCTTGCAAAGGTTGTTGAAATGAAGGCAGCTAATTTAAGCTCTTGGAAATGTTGGACTACCTGATCAAAACTAGGCTGTCCTACCTCTTCTGCACACAAGAATCCAGCTTTTCCTTCCAGTAAAAGAGGAGTGGTAAGCTCAATGACTCCATTTGCTTTTTCAGCCGCAAATAAGCCTGGACGTTTACCAACAATGACACGCGTAGAGAAGTGTTCTGTTTCACGGTCGCGGTCAATAGCAGGGTTTGTTACAACGGCAACACTTTCTTTAATATAGTCAGCAATATTCACGCGCTCTGGATTAAGGGCTGCAAGTGGGGCATCATGTCCAAGTGAACGAATCGGCTCGACACCTTTTTCGGCCATTTGTTCAATTAATTGGATATGGTCACGTTCCCAGCCAAATGCCTTATATTGTCCGTTGTGTATTTTATCTGGATAACTCATTGTAACAATTTTATTAAATGTTGGGGGTTGAAGCCTAACTCTTGATTCACTAATTGCTAAGCGGTCATTAAAACGGCTGTATACTTCGTTCTGGTAACGGCTATGCTCGAAAACCTCTAATGTGTCACCGTTCCATTTAAAACCGACCTTCTCACCAGGTGCTAATGGCTTTGGATCATTCACATATTCACTTGAAGGAATAATCCCTGGTTCAGAAGAGAAAAGATAAGAGCTTTCAGTCTCAAGCATCCATAGTGGACGTAATCCTAAAGCATCTACGCTAAAAACTGCTTCATCACCATAGCGGGAGATAATACCGGCAGGTCCTTGAGCAAAATGTCCCCATGCTTCACGAAGATACGTATATAAATCCTGAAGATGTTCAGGGTATGCTTTGATTTCATTTATGATTGGCGGGAACAATAAATCCATTGTTTCAAATAAAGTGTAACCTTCACGGCAGATTAATGTTTCCATTGTGCGGCTTAAATCCTGTGAGTCACTACCGTCTTTTACTAGCGGAACCCCAATCATTCTTGCTTCGTCACGAAGCTTGGCAATGGTATTAATTTCACCGTTGTGACCTAGGACACTAAATGGTTGAACCCGGAAAAAACTTGATAACGTATTGGTGGAATAACGATTATGGCCTAAAGTCATGGTTGAAGCGACCAGTGGATTCGCTAAGTCATGATAGTAACGAGGCAAAATATCTCCAGCACCCATAACTTTATAAACTACATGATTTTGGCTAAGTGATGCTACATGTACATTCTCGTTGGTCTCAAAGTCAATAAGCGCGTCAAACAAATTCTTTGTCAGTTCCTTGCCTTTCTTAGTTGAAACACAGGCAAATTGCCAGAACACAGGATTTTCTTGGATGGCAATTGGACCTAGTGCGGCAGAGTCTGTCACTTCATCTGTCTCAAAAACTAATGTAAGTTCGTATTTTTCTAGCTTTTTTTGTAGTTCTTGTTTGGTTGATTGCCAGTTTACTTTTTGGCTGATAAATACATGACCGACAGCAAAGTCCTCTTGGTCTGCAAGATTTGCATCAATGCCGGCAGCAGTTAGTTTGTCTTTCCAAAGCTTTGTTGGTATGTCCATATGGATTCCAACACCATCTCCTTCGCCGTTAATAAAACCAGCGCGATGGTTCATGGTAACAAGTGCCTCTATACAGTCAAAAATATTTTTTCTAGTTGGAATTTTACTTTTTTCTAGACAAGCGACAATTCCGCAGGCATCATGTTCCTGCTTATGGAAATCTTTAAATAGGGAAGGGGTCCAGTTTTGTGACATTATTCTTGGCTTTATCGGTTCACCGTTAAAGCCGTTTCACCTCCTATGATACTATTGGTTTATAAATCTACTTTTTAAAAATGAAATTTTAAACTTTTTATTAAGGTATAAGATAAAGATTCAAAAAAAGAAATAATAAGCTAATATTATCACAAGAATTTTCAGAAATCAAATAAATATACATTATTTTGGATAAAAAAGTGCACTAAAAAACATGCAAATTCAGGAAGAAATGGGTTAGTGTAAACGTTTTCATTCGCGTTTTAAAAATAAAAGGGGAGTGTTTTCCACTCCCACTTGTGCATAAAAAATGAATAATTATTCGTCTTTAAGTGAAGAAAATGCATTTCTTACCGCGTGTAATGTCGCTTCGATATCTTCTTCTGTATGAGCAATGGTTAAGAACCAAGCTTCATATTTTGACGGGGCAAGATTAATTCCTTGATGAAGCATCAGTTTAAAGAACTTTCCAAACATTTGACCATCAGTATTTTCTGCCTGCTCATAGTTTTCTATTTTTTCATTCGTAAAATAAACAGTTAAAGCGCCCTTTAAACGGTTAATGGTTATTTCAATACCATTCTCCTTGGCAGCTTCCAAAATTCCTTCTTCGAGCATAGCCCCTAATCGATCTAAATACTCATACACTCCATCTTGCTTTAAGACTTCAAGGCAGGCAATTCCTGAGAGCATTGATGCCGGGTTTCCAGCCATCGTGCCCGCTTGGTAGGCAGTGCCGAGCGGTGCGACCTTCTCCATAATTTCTTTACGACCGCCGTATGCTCCAATTGGAAGACCGCCGCCGATAATTTTTCCTAATGCGGTTAGATCAGGCTGCACTCCTAATAAATCCTGTGCTCCTCCATACATAAAACGAAAGGCTGTTATGACTTCATCATAGATAACCAGTGCCCCTGCTTGATGGGTGAGGTCATTGACTTGTTGCAGGAAGCCAGGCTTCGGTTCAACAATCCCAAAGTTTCCGACGATTGGTTCAACTAATACAGCAGCAACCTGATCGCCCCATTTTTCTAATGCTTGTTTAAATGGTTCAATATCATTGAAAGGAACCGTGATTACTTCTTGGGCAATGCTCTTTGGCACACCAGCTGAATCCGGTGTCCCGAGTGTAGATGGACCTGAACCAGCTGCAACGAGCACAAGGTCTGAATGCCCATGATAACAGCCGGCAAATTTAATAATTTTATCACGTCCGGTGTGGGCGCGGGCAACACGAATGGTAGACATAACAGCCTCTGTCCCCGAGTTAACAAATCTAACTTTATCTAAGGATGGTATGGCTTCCTTTAACATTTTGGCAAATTTCACCTCATGAGGGGTTGGAGTTCCATAGAGGACTCCCGTCTCTGCGGCACGTTTAATGGCTTCTGTAATATGTGGGTGGGCATGGCCTGTAATAATTGGGCCATAAGCCGCGAGAAAATCGATATATTGGTTGCCGTCGACGTCCCAAAAATAAGCGCCTTGACCTCTTTCCATGACCACCGGGGAACCTCCGCCAACTGCTTTGTAAGACCTTGAAGGGCTGTTAACTCCGCCGACAATGTGTTCTAACGCTTCATTATGTAATCTTTCTGAATTTGAAAATTGCACAATTTTTCCTCCTTCATTTACGTATCTCTCTATTTTATCACTTTTTATGTTGAGTTCTATCTGTTTTATATTTTAGAAAATTTGTTGAAATACAGGATTGTTGTCTTATCAATATTATTTGGATAAACTAATTCTCTAGGGCAATGTATCAGGAGGATTCAAAATGGAAAATGTAATTCAAGTTAATAATTTACGAAAAGAGTTTAAAGCCTATTCTAGCCGTTCCGGTTTAAAGGGCGCATTTCGGGATTTATTTACCCGTAATTATAAAGTTTTACCAGCTGTGAATGATATTAATTTTTCAGTCAAAAAAGGGGAGATGGTGGGCTACATTGGTGAAAATGGGGCAGGTAAATCGACCACTATTAAAATGCTGACAGGGATATTAACCCCGACATCCGGTGAAATCATGGTTAACGGGATGAATCCACATAAGGAACGGGAACGATTTGTGCAGACAATTGGCGTTGTTTTTGGTCAGCGTTCGCAATTATGGTGGGATATTGCTGTGCAGGAGTCATTCCGCTTGTTGAAAAAAGTTTATAAGGTATCTGACGAGCAGTACGACCAGCATATGAGCCATGTCATTAGGACATTGGATATTGAACCACTTTTGGACAAGCCAGTAAGAAAGTTATCACTCGGTCAAAGAATGCGTTGTGAACTTGCTGCCGCTTTAATTCACAACCCCCCGCTGCTTTTCTTAGATGAACCAACCATCGGTTTAGATGTCCTGGTAAAGTTGAAAATTCGTGAGTTCTTGAAAGAAATTAATGAAAAATATAACACTACGATTCTACTGACCACTCATGACCTCTCTGATATTGAGGCGTTGTGTGAGCGTGTTGTGATGCTAGATGAAGGAAACATCATTTATGACGGAGGATTAAGGGAGCTAAAAGAAAAATGGGGCGACCAGAAAGAATTGCAATTCCAATTTCTTGAGGCAGTGGATATTCGTGCAGTACAAAAAATAACCAGTGGACTTCCGGTGGTGTGGGAGATAGACGAGAAGGACCAGATTTTTACTGCGACAGTAGAGGATCGTGATGAATTAATTTCACAGGTTATTGCCCAAGTGGTTGCAGCATTCAAAATTAAAGATGTAAAAATAAATGAAACTTCGACAGAAGAAATCATTCGAAATATCTATGAAAAGGGTGCTGTGGAAGTTGGATAAATATTTAGAAATGATTAGAATTCGTTTTTTAATGATGCTGGCATACCGGACTAATTATTATACAGGCATTCTCATTTATAGTATTAATATTGGTGCTTATTATTTTCTTTGGACAGCTATTTATGGTGGTAAAGAACAGATACAAGGGCTTTCGGTTATTCAAATGACTACGTATGTAGCGGTTTCCTGGATGGCAAGAGCCTTTTATTTTAATAATCTTGACCGCGAGATGGCTCAAGAAATTATGGAAGGAAAAGTCGCAATTGAACTAATCAGACCCTACAATTATTTAGGAATGAAAACAATGCAGGGTTTGGGGGAGGGGATTTTTAGACTATTCTTCTTTTCAGCTCCTGGACTTATTATCGTGTATTTTATTTTCCCGATTCAATTCACTTGGGATTTAAGTGTATGGGGGTTATTTGCCATTTCTATTATGTTGAGTTTTTTTATTAATACTGAGCTGAATTTATTAACGGGTATTACCACTTTCTTCTTATATAATAATGCTGGATTAATTCGTGCAAAACGAGTTGTGATTGACTTGTTTTCAGGACTTCTGCTGCCGATTAGTTTTTTTCCTGGATGGGCGCAATTTATAATGGGTTTTCTGCCTTTTCAAGGAATTAGTTATACGCCTAGTATGATTTTTACCAAAGGATTTTCACATGATCAGGCGATAGCCGCTATCGGCCAGCAATTTATTTGGGTAATCATCTTAATGCTGCCAATTTATTTACTTTGGTATCTAGCGAAAAAACAGTTGATTATTCAGGGGGGGTAATCTGTGTTCTATTTATCGATGTTTTTTCAATATTTATCACAGTATTTAAAAACGAGATTCCAATACCGTGCTGATGTGTTAGTTGAGTTTTTCTCAGACTTGCTCTCGCAAGCCATTAACCTTATTTTTATTTTAGTTGTATTTGGGCACACTCATTTACTGCATGGCTGGAACAGGGACGAAATTATTTTTATCTATGGATTTTTCTTAGTCCCATATGCGGTTTTTTCAGCCTTTTTTAATATTTGGGATTTTAACGAGCGTTACATTGTAAAGGGAGAATTGGACCGAATTTTAACACGGCCCATCCACAGTTTATTTCAAATCATTTTAGAAAGACTTGAACTTGAATCACTGTTAGGGGCTATTACAGGACTTGCAGTTATGTTCTATGCCGGCACCAGGCTTCATTTAGACATAGATTGGTATGACCCGATATTGTTTATAGTTTTTGTGGTAGGTGGAGCACTAGTATATGGCGGTATCTTTATTTTGCTTGCTTGTATTAGCTTTTGGGCCGATGCACGGACGTCGCTTATGCCGATGATGTATAATATCAGCAATTACGGCAGATACCCGGTGAATATTTATAATCAATTGATTCGTTTTGTTTTAACATGGATCTTACCGTTTGCTTTTGTGGGTATTTATCCTGCAGCCTTCTTCCTTGAAAAACAAGAATGGTACTGGTATTCATTTTTAACGCCGTTTATTGGAGTTATTTTCTTTATTTTATCAGTGATTGTATGGAATCAAGGTGTTAAAAAATATCGAGGTGCAGGGAATTAAATTAAAAAGCACAATCATATATTTTTAAAAAAAAAGCCGGGCTAACGTCCGGTTTTTGCTATTTAATCGTCCAAGCCTGCATAGGAATAGAGTAGCGCGTATTCTAATAGGGGGGGTTCTGTGTTCTATTTCTTACTCCCAGTGGTCATATTTTGTATTTTTATGAGTCTGCGAACATTATTTATTCCTAACACGCTTAGAGGGAAATTTGCTTCGGTTGAGAATTTTTTATATTTAGGAGCTGTCTATTTAACAATCATCCTAGGTTTTGGCATGATCTACATTCTGTTTAATTTAATCGGTATGCCTCTGCTGCGTGATGTAAATCATCCCCATCATAATATTTTTGAATCAAGCTTTTATTTTAGTGCGATGACGCTTTTTTCAGTAGGCAACGGTGATGTCCTTCCGCAAGGATTAGGGAGAATGGTTGCCGTTATTGAGGCATTAATTGGCTATACATTGCCGGCAGCGTTTGTTGCTAGAGTAGTGCTAAACAATGAAAAGTAACCTCATATATTGTGATATAGTTGTGTAATTAGGTGAGTTTGGTTACGCTTAGGTTAAATAAAAGTACCAAACAGTACTTAAACAATGATTACTAAGCGAAGGAAGAGGTTAAAAATGACAATTGAAATTGGCGCACAGGCACCTGATTTTGAATTAAGGGCAACAAATGGAGAAAATGTCAGCTTAGCAGATTTTAGAGGGAAGAATATTGTGTTATATTTCTATCCGAAAGACATGACTCCTGGGTGCACCACACAGGCATGTGATTTCCGTGATTACCATCAAAGCTTTACTGAGTTAGATTGCGTGATTTTAGGAGTCAGCCCAGATCCTCAAGAGAAGCATGAAAAATTTATCGAAAAGTACAATCTGCCTTTCTTGCTGTTAGTTGATGAAGAACATAAAGTGTCAAAAACGTATGAGGTTTGGAAGCTGAAGAAAAACTTTGGAAAAGAATATATGGGAATTGAACGGTCGACGTTTGTGATTGATAAGGAAGGTAAGCTAGTAAAAGAGTGGCGTAAGGTAAAAGTACAAGGGCATGTTGAAGAAGCGTTGAAGTATGTAAAAGAGAATTTAGTCTAAAAGTTAGTTACCCCCCGTCAAAGGTATGATTTGTTTCTGTTGGTTTCACAAATATTAAATGTCTGATTAATAGGCAAATATTTGGAAATGCTAAGCAAGTATTCGAATCTACATTGGGGGGTTTTTATTTTGTATTTTTATAAAGAAGATTTAATTAACATCATCGTACCGGATAAACCAGATCCATCCGCAGCAAAGGTTCTTCAAGAAACTTTGGGCGGAAGATTTGGGGAGATGCGGACTATGATGCAATTCTTTTTCCAAAGTTCAAACTTCCGTGGGAATCAAAAGCAATATCGTGATTTAATTAGAGGTGTTTTTTTAGAGGAAATCAGCCATGTCGAGCTTGTCCAAACAACGATTAATCAGCTCTTAAATGGATCGGGAGAAGAAGCGGTGGGGGCAGGTGGAAGTACAGGAGCTCCGCTTGAGGAAGCTATTAAGCATGCGAACCCACATCACTTTATTATGGGGGCACAAAGCTCGCTGCCAGTAGATGCAGCAGGTATTCCCTGGAATGGAAGTTATGTTTACAGTCATGGAAACCTTGTTAGTGATTTATTGGACAATCTGGTGTTAGAGTCTACAGGGGTCCTGCAAAAGTCACGTATTTATGAAATGAGTTCTAACAAGACATTTAGAGAAACATTAGCTTTCTTGATTGTCAGAGATAACGCCCATCAAAATGCGTTTGCCAAGGCCTTAGAAACACTAGGGGTCGATTGGGCAAAAATCTTCCCAGTGCCAAATTATGATATTAATAAATATCCTGAATGCCGTAAATATGTTGAAATGGGCTTCCACAATGCTCAATTCAATTTTAGATTGGATGATACCCTCATTGGCCAAATATTCCAAGGAGAGTCTCCTAGTAGGAATGATGGTACACTTCAGGTTGTTCCGCCGCCAACTGGATATCCAGTTCCGGTGCTGCCAGAAATGCCGAACGAACATAGCCCGGGTTTATATGATTTAAATAATTAAATTAGAAAAGGATGTGTCACGGATTATGTGCACATCCTTTATTTATTAAATTTCTATAATAATCGGGAGAATCATGGGCTTACGCTTGGTTTGAGTAAATAAATATTGCCCAACTGACTTTTTAATGTTTTGTTTCATAACATTCCATTGGCGAATATTTTCCGCTTGCAAATCATTGACAGTCTTTTTAACGAGGCGGTTAACTTCTTTGAGCAGTTCATCCGAGTCTCGTGCATAAACAAATCCTCGAGTAATCGTATCTGGCCCTGAAATAATTTTCCGATCGCCCTTGCTAATGGTAATGACAATAACGAGCATTCCATCTTCAGACAGCTGCTTTCTATCACGCAGTACAATGTCACCGACATCGCCTACACCAATACCATCTACATATGTATCCCCAGCGGGAACGGAACGGGTCTGACGGGCAACGCCATTTTTGATATCGACGACGTCTCCATTTTTAATAATAAATGTATTTCCTTTTTCTACCCCAACGGATTCACCTAACATCCGGTGATGGTGCAGCATGCGGTATTCACCATGGATCGGGATGAAAATGGTAGGTTTCATTAATGTCAGCATAAGCTTTAGGTCTTCCTGATAGCCATGTCCGGAAACATGCATGCCTGTTGTACTGCCGGAACCGTAAATTACCTTAGCTCCTAGTTGAAATAAATTGTCGATGATCTTAGAAACATCCTTTTCGTTTCCGGGGATTGGAGATGCTGCTAAGATCACTGTATCTCCAGGGTAAATCGCAACATCACGGAAGTTTCCGCTAGCTAATCGGGATAAGGCGGCCATTGGTTCCCCTTGACTGCCTGTACAGAGGATTGCAACCCTTTCAGCAGGCAGTTTGTCCACCTCGCTGGCATCGATTAACATACCTTCGGGAACATTTAAATAACCGCGTTCGATGGCGACATTAACAACGTTCACCATACTGCGGCCAAGCAAGGCTAGTTTCCGATTAGTCCTTAACGCGGACTCAACCACTTGTTGAACCCGATTGACATTGGATGCAAATGTCGAGATAAAAATTTTGCCTCTAGCTTTTATAAAGGCTTCGTCCATATGGGAACCTACCATTTGCTCAGAAGGTGTGAGTCCTTTTCGTTCCGCGTTAGTACTTTCAGATATTAAAACTAAGACGCCTTGCTGGCCAATTTCTGCCATTTTATGTATATCGGCATATTGGTTATTGGCCGGTGTTAAATCAAATTTGAAATCACCTGTGTGAACCACATTCCCTTCAGGTGTGTGAAAGACAATTCCGAGGCAGTCGGGTATGCTATGGCTTACTTTAAAAAAGGATATATTGACCTTTCCGAATTCCAATTTTGAATTGGAGTCGATCGTAATGAGTTTGGAATCTCCTCTTAATCTATGTTCATCGATTTTCAATTCAATTAATCCTAGCGTAAATCGGGTTGCATAAATCGGTACTTTTAATTTTCTTAAGAAATAGGGAATACCGCCAATATGATCCTCATGACCATGGGTGACAATTAAGGCCCTAATTTTGTCCTGATTCTCCTCTAGATAAGTAATGTCAGGAATAATTAAATCAATTCCCAATAAGCTTTCATCTGGGAATTTCCCGCCACAGTCGATGATAAAAATATCGTCCTCATACTGAACAACATACATGTTTTTTCCGATTTCATTAATACCGCCAAGTGCGAATATCGATAAGGCGTTTTCTGTGTTTTTCATCTTTTTCCTCCCAACTAACTATATATTTCTTATTATTCCTTCTTGTAACACTTTGATGCAAAAGAAGAGGTAATAATCTTAACGTTTTCACGCTTTTTGGGACATGTGTTATGAATTCTTTCATAAAATGTACAAGTAGGGATACAAGAGAGTGGGGTGGTGTCATTTGAGCATAAATATTCTAATCAGTTATATTATACTAGGGTTTACATTGGCGGCTCCAATCGGTCCGGTTAATTCAGCACGCTTGGATAAGGGGATAAAAAATGGATTTTGGCATGCATGGATTGTTGGAGTTGGATCGATGATGGCAGATGGGGTTTTCATGCTATTGGTATACTTAGGAATGGTTCATTTTCTTGGGATTCCTATCGTCCAAATATTCCTTTGGCTGTTTGGGGGATTTATTCTTATTTATTCAGGGCTTGAAAGTATAAAAAATGCCAATACGATAACACTGTCGTATAGTAGGAATAAGGAGCCGCTCTATAAGTGTTTCTTGACTGGATTTATGTTGTCGATCACAAGTCCTTTATCAATCCTTTTTTGGCTCGGGATTTATGGATCGGTTCTTGCCAAAACAGCCCAAACAAATGGAACGGAATCACTCTTAATTTATAGCAGTATGATCTTTCTAGGCTTGACCTTTTGGGATTTATTTGTGGCGGCCCTTACAACTGGGTTCCGAAAACTTCTAAATGCTAAAAGCTTAATTGCTATATCCATTATTTCAGGTGCATCCCTTGTTGTTTTTGGCCTATATTTTGGATACCAAGGAATTAATGCTCTTTGGAGTTAGAAATCTACATACTTTAAAGCCTATTTTCACAAGAAAAGGCATTTGTCCAATGCAAGAAAGCATAATTTGAATATCATTTTATTAGGGCATACCTCCTCAGATAAAATCATTTGGGTCCATAGTGACCCTTTTTTTATGAAAATGAATATCATGATTACAACTTTTCTAAATATAAGCATAGGTGTTAAGATGAAGAAAACAGCCCGACCAAAAATACATAAGATATTAGTTAATAAATATTGCTAATGGAGGTAAGTAAATGAAAATCTATACCAAAACAGGTGATAAAGGTACGACTTCCCTAATTTATGGCCAAAGGGTAGCTAAAAATGATATAAGGGTCGAGGCATATGGAACCTGCGATGAAACAAACTCTATGATTGGTCTCGCCTTAAGTTACTTAAAAAATGAAAATTTTCAAGGGAAAGAAATAATTGAAAATGTATATCATAAAATACAAACAACCCTTTTTCATGTCGGAGCGGAATTGGCTACACCTACAGGGAAGGAAGTTAAGTGGAAGCTTGCGTCTTCAGATATCGAACTATTAGAACAACAGATTGATGACTGGGATACTACCTTGCCGGGACTAAGTAATTTCATCCTGCCTGGAGGACATCCGGCGGGAGCTGCTTTCCATATGGCCCGCACAATTGTACGGAGAGCTGAACGTTGTGCCGTTTCATTAGGGGAAGAAGTCAATCCATTAGTCTTGGCCTATTTGAATCGGCTTTCCGACCTTTTGTTTGTAACAGCTAGATATGTCAATTATCAATTAGGGCAGAATGAACAAACCTTACATGGTAATAGTTAGTAACAAATAGTGTTTATTAGATTACAATATTGACAAAAGTACAAAAGACCTAGTAAAATTAATTATAACAATTACAATCTAATAATATTTTTTAGAAAGAAGGTGCATGGCGATGAATCAGTTAAAAGAAGCGTTGGATACCCTGAAGGATACGGGTGTACGAATTACTCCACAACGTCATGCGATACTTGAATATTTAATAAACTCGATGTCACATCCTACAGCAGATGAAATTTATAAAGCCCTTGAAGGAAAATTTCCTAATATGAGTGTGGCGACAGTTTACAATAATTTACGGGTATTTCGTGAAGTTGGACTTGTTAAGGAATTAACCTATGGGGATGCATCCGCACGCTTTGATTTTGTAACCTCACATCATTACCATGTAATTTGTCAAAACTGTGGTAAAATTGTTGATTTCCATTATCCAGGTCTAGATGAGGTAGAGCATTTAGCGTCACATGTAACAGGCTTTAAAGTTGATAATCATCGTATGGAGATTTATGGATCTTGTCCTGAGTGTGCCAGTAAAGAAGTGCATTAATAATTAATTGTTTTATTTAAAAAAAGAGGGTGACTAAAACCATTTGGTTAATAACCAATAGATTTTAGTCATCCTCTTTTTATTTGTTTTCTCTTTTGTGATTATAGGATTCATCAAATTGTTTTCCTTCAAGACCAGGATCTAATGTTAATGGTTCACGGCAGTGCATACACATATCCACCCGACCAAGCATCTTAGTTGGTTTGCCGCAGCTAGGGCACTTCACTTGAATGGTTTTTGTTGAAAGCATTCCAATCCAAAAATAAACGACAGTACTCGCAATAATAAAAAGTAGCCCTAAAAGCATAAAGATGGTCATAATAACTGGTGAAGTCCTAAAATAAATACCTATATACATTACAATAAAACCAATAAAGATTAAGGATAATGCAAAAGTACGTATTTTATTTATCTTATTCGAATATTTTGCCATGTTTCACCCTCCTAGACAAACTATACCATAATTATTTTGTAAGAAAAAATACAAAGAATGTCGAAATTTGTCTTTTAGGAAAGAAGGAAATTAGATTCCACTGTCGAACATATAATGCTACCTGAATAAAATGGAGGAATGAGGAATGGAAGACATCCTTCGGCCTATTTATCAAGAAAGGGCGAGTCAATCCAATACACTAGGAGTTTTAGTGGTCGAAAAAAAACATAAATCAAGTCATATAACTGATTCATTTGATGTTGTTTTGTTGATAATTGTGAAAGAGGCTGACCAGCCATTATTTATTAAGCATTATACCTACGGTGACAAAAAGGCAGCCATGCATGTTGTGTCAGAATCTCAGCTGCAGGAATGGCTTCTATTAGGCACAAACCGAAAGATATTTGAATGGATTCATGAAGCCAAAATTTTGTTTGATCGTAATGAGTACGTTATGAATTTAAAAACGGAGCTAAGGGATTTTCCTTTTAATGGACGAAAAATCAAAATGGGCTTAGAATTTGCTAAATTAATACGGCGCTATGTAGACGGTAAAGCGTTATTTGAGAGCGGTCAATTTTTAGATGCCTATAATTATGTGGTGCATTCCTTACATCATTTAGCTCGATTGGCTGTAATTGAAAATGGTCTCCATCCGGAACTTACTGTTTGGCATCAGGTAAAACAAATAGAGCCAGAAATTTATAAATTATATGTTGAGCTAGTGAATAGTGAAGAAACTTTGGAAAAAAGACTGGAGCTTTTGTTCTTGGCCAGCGAGTTTCTGATTCATTCCAGAACAAGTATTGGAACTTCTCATTTATTGGATATATTACGCGGGAAAGAATACTGGCTGTTTAATGAAATTATAAACGAAAAAGAATTAATCCCTTATTCTGTAGATTTAGCAGTGCTCATTGAATATTTAATTGAAAAACATTTAATAGAAGTAGTCAATTTAGAAACCAAAGGTCATGGTGTCTTTCATAGATGTTATCGCATCTCATAATTATTTTTTTAAAAAAATTAAAAAGGTATTGACCTTTATAAAAATACTTGGTATATTAATAACCGTCGCTGCGAAACATTCTTGAAAATTTTTTCGTAAGTGACGGTTAAACGAATAAAAAAAGTGTTGACATTACAAGTGACGATGTGTTAAATTAATAAAGTCGCTTGTGAACGACATGAAATTGTTCTTTGAAAACTAAACAAACAAAAACGTCAACAAACAATCATATTAGTTTCTATTTGAAACTAAGCCAACGTAACTTTTTGGAGCTAATCAACTTTCATGGAGAGTTTGATCCTGGCTCAGGACGAACGCTGGCGGCGTGCCTAATACATGCAAGTCGAGCGAATCAATAGGAGCGCAGCTCTTTTGATTAGCGGCGGACGGGTGAGTAACACGTGGGCAACCTGCCTGTAAGACTGGGATAACACCGGGAAACCGGTGCTAATACCGGATAACTCTTTTCCTCTCATGAGGAAGAGTTGAAAGTCGGTTTCGACTGACACTTACAGATGGGCCCGCGGCGCATTAGCTAGTTGGTGAGGTAACGGCTCACCAAGGCGACGATGCGTAGCCGACCTGAGAGGGTGATCGGCCACACTGGGACTGAGACACGGCCCAGACTC
>NZ_JAMBOH010000060.1 GCF_023715505.1 Neobacillus cucumis
TATTTAGGTTAAACTGAATTTGAGTCATGATTAATTCCTCCTCATTGTTTTCGTCGCTGTTAACATTGTTGACAAGAGGAATTAATTTGACTCCTTTTCTTTTTACACAATTATACGGACTTAATCTAATAAATTCTATTGACTACCCAGATGGCTGAATTTTGGGGATGACGGTAGTCAAAAAGTTCTATTGACTACCCAGATGACCGATTTTTGGGGATGACGGTCGTCAAAAAGCTCTATTGACTACCCAGATGACTGATTTTTGGGGATGACGGTAGTCAATAAGCTCTATTGACTACCCAGATAAATGATTTTTGGGGATGACGGTCGTCAATAAGTTCTACTCTGATAAATCATTTTTTGTCGTAAATGATATTCTATTAGTTAATCATCTTCTAGTGCATTTCTAAGTATAATTTATAGTATTGCATACGAAATAGTGCGGCACTCGGACAATCACCGTCGATCCTGAGTGATCGTCCGAATGGCAGTGTTTATTGTGGAGTTTCTCTCAATATCGGCATGGTACAGCAGCGAAAGGCGCCTCCAGATTTAATAATCTCTGAAATATCGACCTCAATCACTTGGTAGCCTCGGTCCCTGAGGTTCTTGTTTACCTCCTTATTGATGGGTAAACTTAACACTCGCTTGTTTCCAATTGAAAGCACATTGGTTCCTAAAGTTGCTTGTTCTTCTTCTGATACCTTAATTAAATTGTACCTAGAAGATAGAATCCTTAGTTTGTCCTCATCAATTTCACCTGGAAAAATTAAGGCTTCATCCTCTGAAAGAATATTAAAGACACAGTCTAAATGGAGATATGTATCGGTAAACGGGACGGTAATAACTTCAAAAGTGGGTAACAAACTTTGTAAATGTTCAATGGCCTTTTTATTGGTACGGTTACTGACGCCGATATAAACGGTGTTGCGGTCAATTAAAACATCGCCGCCTTCAATTTTGTCTTCCAGTAGGTTGGTATAGGTGATTAGTTCCTTTTCGAGCAAATCAATTAACGGCTGCTCTTCACCTTGACGGACATCATGTGCCATATGGGCTACAAACACCTGATTTCCCAGAGTAAAACCAATATCACGAGTGAATACTTGTTCAGGATATTTCTCTGAAGGAGTAAGTAACAGCACTTCAACACCGTTTGCCTCTAAGACTTGCACGAGCTGTTGATGCTGTTTTTTAGCAAGTTCTGTATCAATGTTTTCTTTTAAAAATTGCTTTTGAGTCTCATTAATGGGTTCGCGGATAGTCATATAGGTTGCTGAGCATAACACCACTTTTTTTAAGGTGTCATACTCACTAAAACAAGAACTCTTATGCATTTTGTCCTCCTCAATAAACGAAATTACATTATAATATTCCCTGACAGTGGATGGAGTAAACAGATAAACAAGAGAGGGTATCTTAGATTGGAAATCAATTGATTGGCAGCTTAAGCTTAATAATGGTGGGAATGGCTCAGGTGGCGAATAAAAAGAAGGGGTTAAAAAGATGACTCAAAATAAGACATTACATATTTTAAATGGACAAGCAATGTTTAATTATTACGAGGAGACACATTTTCTTGAACAGGAATGCATGGTCCCTTTTAATGAGGCGATGTGTTTTGGAGGTACAAGTGACGATTTATTTTCACCAGAATTCATCGATATCCGGGCAAACGTTCATCACGTAACTCCAGAACAATATACGGAACACACGTTAAAGCCGTTACAGCCCTTTTTTGATAAAGAATTCTCTCATATAGAATTATGGTTTGATGCCGATATGTTCTGTCAAATTAACCTTATTACTATTCTAGCTTGGTTAGATCAAGCAGATTATAAAGATGCTGTCGATATTCATATAGTCGGAGAGAAGTTTAAACCTGTGAGTGATTTTACCGAAAGGGCAGGGGGATATTATTCTATTTATAAGCAGGTTTTGATTGATAAGACAATGCCTGTGAATATCCTTCCAGCGCCTATAAAGAAGGGGATAGAGCTATATTTGAGTTATCTGAGTAAAGATAGTGATCTTGTGCTTTATATACAAGAGCACAAAGATGTTCCAGAAAGAGAACTTGTACTAGCTCTAATTAACAAATTCACAGATTATGGATTAGGGGATACACAATACTTAGAAATAATAAGAAATCAGCGTAAAACAGTATAAGTATGTAATAATTCAGAATTTTTAAATTGTCAAAATGGTTTATTTCAATTAAGATAAATACTGGAAATAGTAAAATATGTAAGTGAGGTATTTATCATGAAAATGTTTTTAAAGGTAGGAATTCCGTTTGCGCTTTTATTAGGTTTTACATTAGGCTCTGCAGGGGAGTCAGAAGCAGCGACTAAGATTGTCACTTTCAAAAACTGTACAGAATTGAACAAGGTTTATAAAGGTGGAGTTGCTCGTTCCGCCTCCGTAAAAAACAAAGGTGGAAAGACCTACTACAAACCTTTTGTTTCACAAGCTCTTTACGATGCAAATAAGAAGAGCGACAGAGACAAAGATTTAATTGCATGTGAACGATAAAAAAAGGGAAGATTCTAAAATCAATAGAATCTTCCCTTTTTAATTATTGGGTGTTAGAAATGGTGCCTGTCACCGTTCCTCACCTCATCACAGTATTCATGTTGCCCTCGCCGGCACCCCGATTCACGGTATTAACCTAAATAGACAAGGTCCTTCAGTTCATCGGTGGAGAGCTCAGTTAGCCAGTTTTCACTAGTGATGATTTGGTCATTCAGGAATTGTTTCTTCTCCAGCATAGCATCAATCTTCTCTTCTAGTGTCCCGGTACAAATCAACTTATGAACATGGACAAACTTGGATTGGCCAATCCGGTAAGCCCGGTCAGTAGCTTGATTCTCGACGGCTGGATTCCACCATCGGTCATAATGGATGACATGATTCGCGGCCGTTAGGTTCAACCCCGTTCCGCCGGCCTTCAACGACAACAGAAACACAGGGAACTCCTGATTTTGAAACCGCTCAATCATACTATCACGCTGTGTTTTCGGTACACTTCCGTTCAAGAACGGCACCTCAATGCCAAACTTCTTCTTCAATGTACTGCGGATCATTTCGCCCATTTCAATATATTGTGTAAAAATCAAACAACTCTCTCCTTGATCCAAAACAGCATCCACCAGTTCAACGAGCTTCTCCATTTTATTCGAGCGGTCCAGCAGCTCTCGGCCAATTGCCTGTTCCTTTAAATAGAGAGCAGGGTGATTACACAGCTGTTTCAAACGTGTCAGCATTTGGAGAATTAAACCTTTACGCTCAAAGCCCGATAACTTTTCAATCTCCGCAAAGGTATCGTGGATTAGCTGCTCGTACAACGATGCCTGTTCAGCCGTAAGCGGGCAGTACTCCTTCTGCTCAAGCTTATCTGGCAGATTAAGAGCAACCTCTTCATCCTTTTTCGTCCGGCGCAGCAAGAATGGGCGAATCAACGACTGAAGCTGCTGCACCTTTTCTTTCTTTTCATCCTTTTCAATCGGAATAACAAACTTCTTCTGGAACTGCCCTAAGCTGCCAAGATAGCCATGGTTAGTGAAATCAAAGATGGACCACAACTCTGAGAGGCGATTTTCCATCGGCGTTCCTGTCAAAGCAATATGGTGACGGCCGCGCAGCCTGCGTACCGCCTTTGATTGTTTTGTTTGGGCATTCTTAATGTTTTGCGCTTCATCAATGGAAATCGAATTCCATATTACTGATTCAAACTCCTCTGAATCAAGATGGCTTAACCCATAAGAAGTCAAGACCACATCAGCGTCTTGGACTTTTTCCGTAAAAGCCTCTTCCTTCAGACGGTTTGAACCATAATGCAAGTACACCTTTATCTCCGGAGCAAACCGTTCCAGTTCCTTCTGCCAGTTCCCTAGCACCGAAGTCGGACAGATAATCAGCGCCGACTTCACCGGCACCTTCACCTTTGTGGCAGAGGCCGCTTCACCAGACGTTTTAACGGTGTCAGGCACCATTTCTAATGTTTCCTCGTTCTTTACCTTCAAAAGGTAGGAGATGAGCTGGACGGTTTTGCCGAGGCCCATGTCGTCGGCAAGGACGGCACCGAATCCGAATTGACGGAGGAACCAAAGCCAGCTCATACCAAGCTGCTGGTACGGGCGGAGCTCACCATTCAATCCTTCTGGAACAGTCTCGAGCGGGATCTCTTGTACCTCCGACAACATCTTGACCATCTGCTTCCATTGCCGGTTCAACTCAATTTGAATCTTCGCAAACGCCTTTGGATTCTCCAATTCTTCTTCGGTCTCTGTCGAATCAACGAGTTCCTGCTCCAGCAAATCGCGGACATGCAAGCCCTCTTTTTCAGCACGCTTCATCAAATCCTGAATTTGTCGAATAAACTGCGGGTCAAGCTTCACCCAGCGACCCCGGATAAACACAAGCCGGCGCTTTTCCTCAACTAACTTACCAAACTCATCTTCAGACAAATCAACACCGTTCATGGAAAAACGCCAGTTGAAATCAAGCATCGCCTGCAGTCCTACAAACGACGGCCGATGGCTGGATGATCCCTTCAATGACGCCTTCACCTTCAAGTTGGCATTCTTCATCGCCTGCCACCAGGAAGGAAGGAGGATCTCCACATTCAGCGCGACCAAGGTTTCACTCGCATCGGTTAGAAACATCCACGCTTCTTCCTCGGTAAGATGGGTCTTGAAAAAGCCATCTTCTTCAAGCCATGGAATTAACCGGGCCCAGCGCGACCGCTCTTGATCCACTTTGTCAAGATATGGACGCCATTTGGCAGGAATCTTTCTCACACCTTCAACATCATAGATTTCATCTGGATTCTTCTTTCCACGTAAAAACACATCTAGAATCCATGCACCCTCACCGTCAACCGGTTCATCAAGCCGCAGCCCTATCGTAAACGGCGTGTCACTTTCCTTAATCCCAACCCATTCCAGCCAGCTCTCCTCATCAAAATAACGAGCCAGCTCAACGCCGGAAATATTCTGCTTCCTCAGTAACTCCAATTTTGGACCAAACAGCTCTCTCATAGCAGCATTTCGGGTTAAATAAGCATCAAGCGCTTCATTATATAAATCAGACAGATAGTCTTTGGTTGTGCTAAGACTGTGATCCTCGCTAACTAAGACTTGATTCTCATCCTCGATGGATTGCTCCCAAAAAGAAGAGTCAAATTCATCCTTGACCCGTTCTGGCAGCTTCCAGCGGAAATCGCCATGTTCCCAGACTGAAAAATCCGGGAGCCAATCCTTCTCTACAATCCCTTCATAAAGTGTAAGGGCGGAAGCAAGACAGATTTCAGATTGCTCATTCCAGTCCCAATCAATAAAGCGATTGAAGGATTCTTTGGCAAACAAAGAAACAAGCTGCCAGCCGCTCACAACAACCCCTTCGACGTCGTTCACCGTTTCGGTCTCAAGAAGGGTACCGAAAAAGCTTTCTTCATGGCTGCTAAAAACGAGGCTTTTCCATCTGAACGGGTTCATATAAGCTCCCTTTTCGTTCTGGGCTGTCAACAGAAAGCGGCCATCCTCTAATTTAGTTGTCAGTAATTTGATAAACCTGGTTTTAAGCATAAATAATGTACCCCTTTAACTGGAACCCTTGGTTATATTAAATGTCCATGCGTAATGCGTGGACCATCAAAAAATGGTCTATTAAAAAGTTTACCTATAAAAATCCATATTCCTATATTATAACCAAAAATATGTGGTTAGAGGAGTAAGGAGCATGAAGAGTTTATTTTTCATTGATTTTAGAGTGGGGGAAGGGGGATAAATGTTCATATCCACTTCTTCAGATCTCTTATTAAAGAAGATGAAAAAAAAGACTCCCTCTTAGGAAGTCCTTGATAAACCCTAGGCTTTTATAGTGTGATCCGCCTTTTGGACGGAACGGTTGTTTAGTGTTTTAACAATATTGGTAGTGAATAACAGTGTACCGATCACAACAGCTAAAGAACCGATAATCATAATTGGCAAAGCAGCCGAAACACCGAAAGATTCGAGAACCAATCCAATCACCATCACTGGTAAACCAATGTTATGTAACCAAAAATGAATTTTTGCTAATTTTGTGCTCGCTGCAAACGGATAGATCGAATAAATGATTCCAAATAGAGCAGTCGATACCCAACCTAATAAGTTGATATGAGCGTGAGTAGAAGTCAATCTAAAATCATGGGCAATCCCCATGGACATTCCCACTAAAACCCCAATTGAAAAATAAACCGCTGCAATCTTAATAAACGTTTTCCCCATTTTCTTCCCTTTTCCCCCTACTAATTGTTTATATGTAAGACGTACTGCTAAATTATAATATAAATAGTAATATGGTAATAGTTAAAATGGTAATTTTATGCTGTTTTTTATAAAAAAAGACCCATAGATGGGTTTTTATAGAACTTTTGTAACAGGAATTATAATCAAAATGGAGGAACGGATAACTTTAACCATTTGTGTATCCCTCATAAAGAAATTCACAAATTAGTCCACGCAACCCAAAACGAGACGGTTATTTTTTTATTACCTTTAAACCGTCTTTAACAAGCTTGTCTACTTTGAAAAATACAATGAAGGTTTGGTTATGATTAGAGGGTACCTTTTGAGCGGATATTTACGATCATATTTTTAGAAAAAGGACAGAAAAGGGCCGGCTTCCTTTTCCCTTTACCCTTCTCTGTCCTTTTAATTGAGAGGTTAGCTTTATTAAAAATAGAACATTCCCATTTGGGGGGCGCAATGGTTTACGCACTCTCTAGAGTAACGTCGAATTGTAGTTCATCTACCTGAGAGTTTTGTTCCAAATGTTTTTTATTGGAACTGGCTCCTTGGGTCGCATAGTTAATGCACTCTCCTGCAACCATCATCCGTTTTTCTAACTAGACCATTCAATTCCAGCTATCAGATTGTCGGCTCTAAAAAAGCTTCCTTATTTGATACAGGTGGTTTCACGTCAGCTGGAATACCTGCCTTGTATTCTACTCCTTTTGTACTTGCAGCAAATTCCTCTTTTGCTTTTTCAAGAATGCCATTTGGATCAAGAAGCAGTTCGTAGGCGGATAATGCCATTATTTTTGCCGAATATTGCATTCCCTTCATGCCGATGGTTGAACCGAATGAAGCGGTAGCCTGCCATGAATGCAGCTGAACCCCTAGCGGTGCACAGGCAGTCATAATTTGTCCCATTGGTGTAATCCACGAAACATCACCCACGTCAGATGATCCTCCCATAGTTGTCCCAAACTGATTTGTATCGTTATAAAAATGTGGATTGAGCAGGGTGTCTGCATTCTTGTCCGACATTTGACGCTTCACTGCAGCTATAACAGATGGATCGATCGTTTGGACGAGTTCCTCGGCAAATTTTTCTTCTTCGGGGGTGTACGTCATCTGTCCTGCTGCTTCCGCCTGTTTAAACATGAGCTCATTAAGGGTTTTATTTGGCAATGTATCGTAGCACCCGGATTTGATCTCCCAGCGGACAGAAGTTTCAGTCATCATCGCTGCCCCTTGCGCTACTTTTATTAATCTCTCTTTTAGTTCATCTACCTGCTTACGGTCGCTTGCCCGCAAGAAATAATAGACACTGGCTGCGTCTGGCACGATGTTTGGTGCTGCCCCGCCATTTGTGATCTGATAATGAATTCTGGAACCATCCGGAACATGTTCCCGTAAATAGTTGGCACCAACATTCATCAGTTCAACTGCATCCAGGGCGCTGCGGCCGAGATGTGGAGCCGCTCCGGCATGGGAGGTTCTTCCTGAAAAGAAAAACTCGACAGCTGTTAATGCCTGCATACTGGCATTGGCTGTACTGTTATATGTCCAAGGATGCCATGTCAGCGTACAATCTAGATCATCAAATGCACCGGATCGGGCCATAAATGTTTTTCCGGAAAGTAACTCCTCTGCGGGGCAGCCGTAATAACGGATGGTACCGGAAAGCCTTTCCACTTCCATCTGCTCCTTAAGAGCAACAACTGCCTCTACTCCCGCTGTTCCTAATAAATTATGTCCACAGCCATGTCCCGGCCCATTCGGAACAACTGGGGAATATTCCGGACATACTTGCTGAGACAACCCCGGCAGTGCGTCGAATTCACCAAGGATCCCAATCACTGGTTTACCGGTACCATATTCTGCGATAAAGGCTGTTGGGATATCTCCGACCCCGGCAGTAATCGTAAAACCAGCTTCTTCCAACACTTTGATTTGTAAGGCGGATGCGAAACTTTCCCTATAGCCCACTTCAGGATGATCCCAAATTTGTTTTGCCACATCGACGAATTTTGATTCGTTCTCCTCAATCCAGCTTACAATATCACTTTTTCCCATATCTTATTACCTCTTTTCAAATTATCTTTTGTGAGAACACAAATAAGAGAAATGAAAGTTATTTAGCTTACTGTTTTGGCAGCTGCATGGTCTACGACGGCCTGCTTTTTCTCTGACGGTAAAAATAATGTAATCACGGCAGCGACTACGCAGCATATTGTTAAAAACATGAACGCACTTTTGTATGAGCCACCAGACGCAGAAATAAGTGCTCCCATGATCATTGGAGAAAAAATACCTGCAGCTTGTCCGCCAAAATTAATCATACCAAATGCGGTACCCACAACCTTCGCCTCCATAGCACGGTGAGGCAGCGTAAAGATGAAGCTAAAAATATATGACAAAAAAGTAAATGCAATGGACTGGAATAAAATAACTTGGAAAATGGTTGTAGACTGTGCCATCAGATAAAGAGAAATCCCAAGAATAATGATACCGATGAGAACTCCAGTCTTTGCATAAGAACCAAACTTATTTATAATTCTGCCGCTAATAATCATGCCGAGAGTTAAGAACAAAGAAGGGATAGCGCTTAAAAATCCAACTGATTTGAGATTGATTCCCAGAACCTGCATCAAGTAGGAAGGCATCCATGACATGAGGCCCCAGCTTGTAATATTAACAAAAAAGAAAATGATCAGGACTTTCCATAGATAGGAGTTTCGAAGAAGCCTTTGGTACTCTTCTTTACTTGGCTTTTGTGCTTTTTCGGAATCAGCAAATTCACCTTTTCTTCTTGTTGAAAGGAGAAACCAAATGATTGAGATGATACCTAGCATCGATATAGCCAAAAAGACATGGCGCCACCCAAGCCAAACGAGCAGTGGTGCAACTAAAATTGGAGCAATCGCTGACCCCAGTCCATTTGAGGACATCATCGTTGATTGTGCCTTCGTCCTTTTCTCTTTTGAAAAATAATCAGATATGGCCTTAGTACTACCTGCAGGGAACGCGCCTTCCCCGAGTCCGAATAAAAGACGGATGAGAAATAAAGAAGTTAGCGACCAGGCAAAGCCAGTCAATCCGGTAAATATGGACCACATCAAAACCGCTACTACGATTACCCTCCGCGAGCCAAAACGATCCGCGAGCCAGCCACCGGGAATCTGCATTAAGGCATATCCAAAGAAAAAGGAACTCAAGATAATCCCTAATTGTGAAGCATCGAGTGATAAATCCTTACCCATTTGTACAATGGAAAGATTAATAGTAGTCCGGTCAATGTATGATACAATCCAGGTGAAGTAAAGTGCTAATAAAGTCATGTTTCCATTTGGTGCCTTAATTTTATCCTTCATACTACACGCTCCTTTTTAATTTTCACATACATCCCTTTCTTCAAAAAATCAATCATAAGAAAGTGTAAGCCCTTTCTATTTTTTGCCACTCTCCTTGTCAATAAAGTTATTTAAATAATAAATTAGAATTTTCAAAAAATCACCAGTAAAACACACAATGTAATTTACAAATGATTGTGTATTCACATAATTAATGCAATTATAATAAGTATAAATATTTAAAAAACTCATTAACAAAGGGGGAAACATCTTTGTTATCTAACAAAAATACTCCTTCGATAGAAAAGTTTAGTCGTTCAACATTACATGTTTGGACATTAAATTCCTATACGAATTGGGTTCATGTTTGCGGAGTTCAACTGTCTATGGAGGAAGAGCAAGTTTACAAAAAATTAAAATGGCCCGAAATACAAAATGAGGAATATTTAGCATCATGGTACGACCCGCAAATAAAATGTCAATTGTTCACCTTTGAAACCGACTCTCCTGAGTCGATGACAGTTCATGCCTTAATTCACTCCGAAAAACAGCTTTCGGCAACGGAATCTGAGAATTTTGTCATGCAGATTCGTTATATGCTTGTTCAACAATCTCTTGAACTTATTTGGGAAGAGCACGACGCATGGCTTCAGGGCTTGAATTCACTTACTTCCAATCTGGATTTGAATGAGCTTCTGCATAATATCATGCAAAACGCTCTGATCGCCATTCCAACAGTGGATAGAGGTTTTTTTACACTCTATGACCAGGAGCTGCAAAGGCTTCTACCGATAGCAGCTATTGGCATGGGAGAATCGATTTATGATTTTAAAACCGAAATCGGTGAGGGGATTGCGGGAAAAGTATTTCGAGATGAGAAAGGGAACATTTACAATCCCGAACAAGTCATAGAAGGAATAAGCAATATAAAGGAGAAAAACTATAAAAACTTAATGAAGGCCGCTGGAGGTCCGGAATCTATACCACCTGTAATCGCAGTTCCTGTCAGAATGAATAAAGAAAAGCATGGTGTAATGGTTGTCCACCAAACGAAAAAAAATACTCGAAAGCTGACGAGCAAAGATTTACGCCGGTTACAAGGCTTTGCCGATCAGGCGGCCATCGCCATCTCGAATGCCAGGCTGTTTTCCGAGCTCCGTCAAAAAAACGAATATTTGATAAAACGGAATCAAATTCATGAAGTTTTTACTAACCTTTCTTTGAAAAATGCCGATTTGGTGAAGATCGTGCAAACGGTTGAACGCCTGGTTGGTCTGCCGGTTTTTCTTTTCGATTTAACCAAAAACGAATGGTATCCACGTTCCTCAGATCAACTTTTACAACTTGAAGACACGATACTATCTGAAGACTTGGTGAATCGGGTGGAAACTTTATCGATCACGGTTAACCAAGTAGACTTCCATTTGTATCCGATTGCGAACGAGGGTTTTCCGATTGGTTATTTTACAGTAGAGTTACGCATGCCTTTACAGCCTCTTGATACGGTCGTGTTAGAGCAGGCTGGAGCTTTAGTAGCGCTAAAAATGGTTAATACGTACTCAATGACAGATATGTATTATGAAAAGATCTATGAGTTCTTTAATGAGCTCTTACTATACCGTGAACCAAAATCACTAATGTACCAATCGAGGGAATATGGTCTATCCCCTGAGAAACCCTTTTTTGTGGCTGTTTTACAGATTAAGGAAAATGGGAATAACAAACAGAAGCGGGAGACACATATGAGACAGCTAATCGCTTCCGTAAATAAAGCGCTTAAACAGTCTGACCATCTTCTCTTCGGTTTTCAAGATAAAGTAACCATGATCATTCATGTTGACAATGAGACGAGCAGGGAGAACATTATTAGAAAAATTAAAACTGTTGGAAGCCTGTGGAAAAATGACCGTTCAACTGTCCTCCGCGGTGGGATGGGAAGATTTTATACGGGTCTTGAGTATATTGCAAAAAGTACAGAGGAAGCTAATAAATCACTATCCTATCTCTTAAATCGTGATATTTCAGGTATATTGCAATATGAAAAAATTGGGCTTAACCGTTTATTTTTAAATCAAGATCCTAAGGAAATTGAGCAGTTTATCCAGGAAGTTTTATCTCCACTTCAATCACCCAAGGTGAAAGCCGGTGACTTGGAGCTAACACTTAAAACATACATTGATACCAATCGTTCCGTCTCTATGACAGCAGACCGGTTACATATTCACTCAAATACACTTTACCATCGATTAAGAAGAATAGAGGACGCACTGCAGGTTGACCTCAGCGACCCGGAGGATTGGCTAACGGTACAATTGGCTTGTTTTTTGAGCGAAACGTATTAGAGAGAGGTTCCTAGTATAGTAACTAGACTCAAACAATAAAAAAGACCTCTTTTCAATTGGTCAAAAATCTTCTTGCTATGCGATTTCTAAAAACAGAGAAGGTGTATTGATAGGTTATTATGATAATAACAGAACCCGCCACGCCTCTTAACAATGCGGACCAAGGTGGGTCATTTTATGTATAGGAGTAATGTAAAAATGGATCCTGAGAAAGATAAAGTTAAGTCACCTACTACTTATAAGAACAAGTAGAATTATTAAAAGGTAGAAATCTACATATAGAAAGTAAATGCAAAAAAGTATTACACAGAATTAATTATTACCGTTTATCAGCTTATGGCGTTACTTTAAAAGATCTCCTTAACAAGGATAAATACAGAGGAGCCCATAAATGATCAAAGAAGAGCCTTCTATCCAAAGTATAGCAAACATCAAAAAATGTTAATTAAAATGAGTACCAAATTGTTGTATACTAATTTAATACTCATTAATTGGTATAGTGTGATTTATATGGAATATCCACTAGGGAACACAAAAGTGAGGTGTGTCCTACTAATGAAAAAATTCATTATTTTTATTAATAGATCTCTAGTTGCTATTGACCATAAAGGCTAATACTTTCAAAAACTTCTTTAGAGTTTTATTTTTTTTGCAAAAAGAAGTTGACTTACACACGGATTTTTTGTTATATTATTATCTGTCGCTAAGGCGGCGAAGTTAAATTAAAAAAGATGTTGACTTTTACGAGGTAACATTTTATAATTAATCTCGCTGTCGCTAATTGAAGTGATGTATTGTTCTTTGAAAACTAAACAAACAAAAACGTCAACAAACAATAATATTAGTTTCTACTATAGAAACTAAGCCAACGTAACAAATTGAGCTAATCAACTTTCATGGAGAGTTTGATCCTGGCTCAGGACGAACGCTGGCGGCGTGCCTAATACATGCAAGTCGAGCGAATCGATAGGAGCTTGCTCCTGTTGGTTAGCGGCGGACGGGTGAGTAACACGTGGGCAACCTGCCTGTAAGACTGGGATAACACCGGGAAACCGGTGCTAATACCGGATAATCCTTTTCCTCTCATGAGGAA
>NZ_JAMBOH010000061.1 GCF_023715505.1 Neobacillus cucumis
AGCGACAGTCAGTGGTGCACCGTGGTCGTTGGAGTCAGACTAACGGATGGGCTCTAACGCACCATAGTTCATCGACCTTCCTCTCCAGCCGTAGAATCAGTATTGACGGTTTAAAACCATTTTCATTTTCTGTGGTGAAGAGCTGGTTTTTAGCGATTCATGGATGGCTAACTGGCAGGTTTGTTGAAGAAAGAGGAGAAATTCTATCCCTTTTAATTGATATTTGACGCCAAAAGCAAAGTAATTATTTATTGTTCAAGTTACGGTCTATTTCTTTAACTTGATATCGGTTTTAAGGCAAAATATTTGGCAGAGACAATTTCAGTCTCTGTCTTTTTTGTCGTCTGAAACCAGCTAAGTCTGAAGTCTGATATAAAAATCAAGCTCTAGCTCAATTATGAAAGTTTTTGAAAAACAGTAATATGGAATCAAGATAATGATAAATACCATACGGGGGTACAGCAAAAAATGCGGTAATACCCAAAAAGAGTGCGATTTTTATCATCGTCAAACTAAGTAAAATGTAACAAAAGGGTTAATAACAAATAACCACATTTTGGAGGTAGAAAATGATTTTTGTTCAGGTAGTATCAAAAGTTTATTCAATGGAGTCGGGAGATTTTGTGACGTTAAGAATAACAACATTCATATCCGAAGGAGGAATATAAAATGAAAAGGTTAGTAGTACGTTTAGCTGTTTATGTATTGATTTTCGCCGTGTTTGTGGGAGGGATCGAGTGGTATGGCTTTAATCGGCATCAAAAAGATTTTTACTTAAACGTCCGCCATGAGCCGGTTCCTTCGCTACAAGGAGTGAAAGTCCCTCAGTATAACCCCCATAAACCTACTGTGGCAGTTGTGATGGCGGATTCATCAATACCAACTGAAGATTTCGATTTTCTCATTCCATACACACTGTTTTCTATGATGAATGCCTACAATGTATATGCTGTCGCACCGGACAAAAACATCAAGTCTTTATCAGGAGGTTTGAATGTGGTCCCACATTACTCTTATAAAGAATTAGATCAATTATTAGGTAAAAGTCCTGATATTGTCGTGGTCCCTTACATGCCAATCGTTGATGAAAAAAAATATCAACCAACTCGTGAATGGATTCAGAAGCACTCTAACGAAAAAACCACTTTTTTAAGTATTTGTGGCGGTTCAGAGAATCTTGCTGATGCAGGCTTATTAAAAGGAAAATCAGCCGCCTCACACTGGCAAGCGATCCCAGGATTGAAAAAACAGTATCCTGACACACATTGGGTAGAAGACGTGAGGTATGTTCAAGAGGGTAATACTTTAACCACTGCTGGTCAAAGCGCAGGTATCGATGGTGTGCTGCATTTGATAGCTCAACAGTTAGGAGAACCTATGGCAGCAAAAATTTCGAAAGAAATCAATTATCCTTCTTACCACTTCGTTCAAAATCCAAAGGTGGACCAGCCTTTTTACGTGGATATAAAATTTGCAACATATTGGCTAAATCTTGGATTCCATTGGAATAAGAAACAGATGGGTGTACTTCTGTATAAAGGTATGGAAGAATTAGCCTTATCTTCTATCTTTGATTCTTATGGAGATACCGGAACGACACAGGTATTAACCATTTCAAATTCAGATGCTCCTATTACCACTAAACATCATCTTAATATAGTGGCTCGACATCAAATTTCAAATGCACCAAAATTAGACAAAATGATCATACCAGGTGGAGACGCAAAATCTCTAGCCGCAACAGATGTAAGACTTTGGAATGAAAAGGCTAATGCTAAAGAGACCCTCCTTATTCATAGTGATTCACCAAAAAGATATGTATTCGAAGCACCATTGGAAGACTTAGCTAAACAAGAAGACCTTTTAACTGCCAAACATGCGGTGAAACGATTTGAATATCGTTCGAATGGTATCCAACTTGAGGGCAAACCATTTCCTCTTGAAACTTACGGCAATGTACTTCTAACCGGATTACTAGCCTTTTTGGTAGCTTTCTGTATCGACAGACGATTCATTATGAAGAAAACAATTTTCAAATCGTATAAACAAATCAGTTAATCACTACCGCCTTCGGGCGGTTTTTTCCATTCTCACCAGCTATAATTATAGTAAATTAACGAACCCAGGAGACCTGAAATTCCGTCAGCTTCACAATCCTGCCCATTAGCCATCCGCGAATGAGTGCGTTTAATCAAGTTATAAGTGGCTTTTCCTAATTTCACAAGAAAGATTGTGAAATATTGCACTGTGCGAAACGTTTCCTTATAAGTGCCAAAGCACGAAATAGGAGGATTGCCGAAAGGCAATTACAACTGATTAATCGAAACTCGGAATGAAAGCCGTCATGTTGAGCTGAAACGAGTTATCTGATACTCCTGCATGCACGGAATGGTAGTAGCCCTAATGTGTATGGAGCTAGGTAAAATTGCTGGCTTGTATTTATTTCCCTTAGGAGATACACAAACAAGCAATGCTATGAACTTCAGTCAGGATATATGTAATTATACAAAAGAAGGAAGGCTTAAACTTCATCAAAACCTCAGAGCCGACATTGCCATAGAAATAAACAAGATGTTACAAATACCTTACGGTAAAGAGAACTTAGAATTTGCAGATAACAGAATTTCAAGGTACTCTATGCAACTAGGCAAATGTGCGGTAACAGGGGGATTTTTGACATCTAACAAGCTGCACTGTCACCATAAGCTACCCCGACATATGGGAGGCACAGATGAATTTAGCAATCTTGTAATCGTGCATGAAGATGTACATAGATTAATCCATGCTACTAATGAAACGACGATTAAACGATATAGGAACATTCTTCAATTAGATGGAAAACAATTGAAGAAGCTAAACCAATTTCGTAAAGTTTGTAATTTAATTGCTTTAGTCTAAAAGAATAAGATGGAACGCCTAATGCGGTGAAAGTCGCACGTTGGGTGTGGAGCAGGGGAAAAGATGGAGATTACATCAAAGTCTTACCTATTGCTATTAAAGTAACGGGTGCAAGAGTTGAGGAACCAGCTGCCATTTGGTGGCTTTTTCTTATTCTGCTAACGGGGCAGTTAGTTCAATAACAAAAGGAATATCCCTTGAAGAGAACTGTTATCGTATTAACCTAAATTTTAATTATGAACCTTATTAATTCCATTATGGAATTAAAAGGGTGGTTATTATTTATTAGAACAATAAAAACTTAAATGGTAAAATGAATTTATTGAAAATTGCATAAATATAAGGAAGGGGAATCACGTTTGGATACAAAAATGGCTCGAAATCGTGCTGAATTATCTGGAAAGTTAACAAATGTATTAGATTCCAGAACGTTAACAAACTCACACAAAAGGCTTGCAGAAATTATTACTGAAGGTATGGCAATTCTTGATGTTGGATGTGGTACAGGGGCAATTACTAGAGGCATAGCAGAAGCTGTGGGTCCAAATGGACGTGTAGTAGGAATTGACAGTAATCCAACCTTAATTGAAAAAGCACGTCAATCATATGGCGAAATACCAGGATTATCATTTGAAACAGGTGACATTTATAATCTTCCTTATGAACAACAATTTGACATTGTTACCTGTTCACGGGTTTTAATATGGTTATCCGACCCATTAAAAGGATTGAAAATGATGACATCTGCTGCAAAAATTGGAGGTCACATTTTAATTGCGGATTATAACCATGATAAGATTTCATGGAATCCCCTGCCACCTTCAAGTATGCTCAACTTTTACGCTGCCTATTTAAAATGGCGTGCGGAAGCAGGTATGGATAATACTATTGCCGATAACCTTCCTGGACTTTTTCGAAAAGTTGGTATAGAAGATATTACTATAACCCCCATTCATGAGGTAACAAATAGAAGAAACCCTGATTTTCAAACTCGCATTGGGATATGGGCTGATGCTGCATCAAGCAGAGGAGTTCAAATGGCGAGAGACGGTTTTATTTGTGAACAGGATTATGTGAGTGCTGAAAACGATTATCGTGAATGGATGATGCGTGATGCTGAATCTTTAACGATGTATATGTTAGCAGTTGAAGGAGTAAGGCTCTGTTAAATACCAACTCAAAATTAGCCAACTAATTATGCTTATACTATGTTGTTAATCAACTAACGGGTGCATTACTGGAACAACGGTAATGCTTTTTCTTGTTCCACTAACTGGCAGTTTAGTTTAAGTGAAATACTTCACATAGTGAAAAGCTGATCTTCCAAAATTGGATATACCCCTGTCATATAGAGGACTACCCTTCAGTGCGTAGTATTATTAAACCGTCAACAACTGGCTCTCAATATTCTGAATGTAAAGGAAAATAGTTGCAGATATTAAAATAAAAAGTCTTGAAATTAGGTGTCGATATTGCGTATTGTTCTGTGCTTAATCCTTGTACTTTGCTGCTGGAAATGGGGGGGTGTTAAAAACTGGAAAAAATATTACCCCACTATTTTATACCTTATTGTTAATCAATTATTATATAGATTCTTTGTTGATGAAAATTTACTTTGGAGGTTGGAAGATGATTATTTTTTAAACCCAGTCTTTTCATTTTTACTGCAAACCTTTCTAATTTTTCCATGTATGGTAATTCTGTTTTTGTCTAATTTACCTGAGTCATGGAAGAAGCAAATATTATATTTGCTATTATCGGCTGCAATTCTCATTGGTATTGAAACTGTTATGCATATCGGTGGCAGAATTACATACCATCACGGTTGGAATTACGGATGGTCACTAATTTTTAATTTCCTTATGGTGCTAATGTGGAGGTTTCATTACTATAAGCCGATTCCAGCTTGGTTGATTTCCTTTTTATGTGCAGCATTTTTTATAATCTATTTTCATGTTCCGTTACCTGAACACTAAAGTGTCAGTTCATGAAGAACAGTGCATAAAACTACCTGTTTACAAAATATATAAAAAAACATATTGATATTGGTTTAAAGATATGCACATGGGTGATATAGAGTAGGACTGCCTACAATTCTGGATTCTGCATTATGATGGATAAAGTTTGTGAAAAAATGTTCTTAAACAAACTGGCAGGTTTGTTTAAGAAAGGAACCTTAAATTAATTAATTTTTGTTTTTTCTAACCCTTTGAGGGAATGATAATTAATGCGTTGGAAATCAAAAATTAACGCTTATAAGGAAGTTCAAAATGAATCAAAAAGATTATTTAAACAAAGCAGATAAGATTTATGATTTAATTGAAAAAGCACACGATAAAAAAATAACATTTTGGCTCGAAAATGTTATTTTCTCTTGGCAATGGTGGGTTGGAACACTACTTACAGTTGTTCCGTGGATATTATGGTTTCTATTTAGAAAAAAAGGGAGCACTTATAGACTACTTCTCTCTGGATTAATGGTTATGCTTATTAGTTCCTGGTTAGATTTTGTAGGAATAGCATTAGGTTTATGGCATTATAATTATGACGTTCTCCCGCTTCTCCCTTCCTATTTACCTTGGGATTTTACTCTTATTCCTGTAATTATTATGTTTCTTATTCAGATTAAGCCAAATTCCAATCCATATATAAAAGCACTTATTTTTGCAGGTGGGAGTGCATTTATTGGAGAACCTTTCTTTGCATTAATTCATACCTATACTCCAGAAAATTGGAAATACATATACTCATTTCCCTTTTTATTTGGTATTTATTTATTGGGACATTTAATTAGTACAAGGGATAGTTTTGACAAAATAAAAAATAAAACAACAAATTAAAAAATAGTTGACACACTGATTTTTCCTAGGGGTTTAAATAATTTTGTTGATGGATAAAAGATTAATTTTTGGTAATCGGAAAGATTGTGAAACATTGTTCTTAAAGTAACGGGGGCGATTGTTCAATAAGAGCAATCGCTTTTCTTGTTTGCTAACGGGGCAGGTTAGTTCAATAAGGTATACACAAAAACCTAGCTTTTGTGGCTAGGTTTTTGTGTATACTGGAATTTTACCTTGCTTCCATATAACTTAATTTTTTTGCTTCTACAATAATGTTTTTAATTAATGATTCGACGGTTTGACTCTTTGCTAATCTTGGACTTTGACCAGACCAAAGTGACATGAAATCTTGATTCTTTTGTGTACTGGAAGTCTTTCTAATATCCTGGGTTAATGTATTTTGAACTGGGAAATCTGGTAAGAGTGCTTCGTGCTTCTGCATTTCTAAAATAAATTTATTTTTAATTCCTCTTGCCCATTTGCCTGAAAATGAACGAGTTAAAACAGTTTGGTCTTCTTTAGCATTAAGAATTGCTTCTTTATGAACCTTATTCGCACCACTTTCAACGCAGCTCAAGAAAGCTGTACCCATTTGTACGCCCTTCGCTCCTAAGCAAATCGAAGCCATTAGCCCTCTACCATCCATAATTCCTCCAGCAGCAACAGCAGTGATGCTTACATTGTCAACAACCTGTGGGATTAATGACATTAAACCAACTAAACTCTCTTGATCACCATCGATAAAGCTCCCCCGATGTCCACCAGCTTCACTACCTTGAACAACAACAATATCCATTCCTGCTTTTTCATTTTCAACTGCTTCTCTAACGGTTGTAGCAGTTCCCACCAGAATAATGTTAGATTGTTTTAATTCGGTAATCACTTCTTTAGAAGGAATACCAAATGTAAAAGAACAAATAGGAACCTTTTCTTCAATTACAACCTTAATTTGTTCAATAAATTTTTCATAAACATTATTAAAATCAGGAATTTCAAAGTTTTCTTTTTGGTGCAAATTTAATTGCTGACGAATGGGGTTTAAGAACTGGTTAGCCGATTTAATTTCATTGTCTGTAACTTTAAATTCGTTAGGAACAAATAAATTAATACCAAACGGATTTGAAGTTAACTGCCTTATTTCCACAATTTGTTCCCGTATTTGAACAGGGGTCATATACCCTGCTCCAATCATCCCAAGAGCTCCAGAATTTGAAACCTCAGCCACTAATTTCGAAGCGGTAACTCCGCCAGCCATTGGAGCTTGTATAATCGGATATTTGATTTTCAGAAGTTTTGTCATTACATTATTTAACATCATTACACACCTCATTTTTCAATTTTACTTATTGATTAATTTTCCTGTAGATTTCCTCTCAAACTGAATTCCATTTAAAAGCAAACCTGCCCCAATTAAAACGACAATAGATGCTCCTATCAAAGCAGCATTAAAATTATGAGTGGATGATGATAAGATTCCAGCAAGAGTTGGTCCTATCAATTGTCCAATAGCATAAATAGCGGTTAGTATGCCAATCGTTCGGCTGCTATTAGATGGATTAATTTGCCGCCCCAACGTTGTAGCAAGTGTAGTGATACCCATAAACGTGGCTCCGAATAATAAAGCACTTGCGATAAAACTAGTTTTCGAAATCCAAAAGGCTGGCATCGCCATACCCAGGGATTGCAATGCCATTGCAAGAACTAAGGATTTAACGAAGCCCCATTTTTTAGCTAGAATAGACCAAATAAGGCAGGATGGAATCGCAGCCAAACCAACCATCATCCAAACTAAGGTTGCATCTTTTTGAAAGTATGAGGTCTTTTCAGCGATAGATACGATAAACGTTCCTGTAACAATGTAACCCAATCCTTCTAAACCATAGGCAATAGTCAACCATAGGAGCCATTTAGTTGGGGGGACCAGTGCAAAAGATTCTTGTTTATTTTTCATCTCAACAGTGTTGGGGGCTTCATCGAGCCAGATCCATACGAAGATGGCTAGGATTCCACTCACAACAGCTAGTCCTATCCATGTACCTTCCCACTGAAATAAATGGTTTAAACTCGGAATAATTAAACTGGATAAAAAAATTCCAAATCCTACCCCTCCATAGAATAAACCCGACCAACTGGTTTTGCTTATAACAGCAAGTTTATCTAATACGATACCAGAGGCTAGAACCAACACAAACGCACTTGAAACCCCTGAAATAAACCGAAGTACATACCAAAGTAAGTAAGAGTATGTTAAACCCATTAGGGCTGTGGTTATAATGCTGATGATTAGACTAATTCTTAGGGGAATCCCTCTATACCCCTTTAAGGGAATAACGCCTGCTAAAATTGCTCCAAGCAAATATCCAGCATAATTACTTGATGCTATATAACCAGCAACTGTATTTGAAAAAGAAAGATCTTTTTGCATAAGTGGAAGAATGGGAGTATAGGCAAATCTTCCAATCCCCATAGCAATAATTAAAGACAGTATTCCCCCTATTAAAAAAAGAAAAAATTGTTTCATCAAATAAAAACCTCCAATAGAATGATGATATTTAAATCATATCTCTTTTCTGGTATATTGAATAATACATAATATTGATACTTGCTATCATTTATTTAGATAGCAAAAAAAGAGGTGAGAATAATTTATGGATTTGCATACATTAAAAATTTTCCAAACGGTTGCAAAGCTGGGGAGTATTTCACAAGCAGCAAGAGAACTTCAATATGCACAATCGAATATCACATTGAAAATACAACAATTAGAAACGGAACTTCAAACAACCTTATTTTATAGGCATAATCGTGGTACTGCTTTAACAGCCAAAGGAAGTATGTTATTAACATACACGGAAAAAATTTTTCATCTTATTGAAGAAACAAAAAACGTGATGAATGATGATCAAACACCAAAAGGTCCTTTAATGATTGGTTCTATGGAAACAACTGCCGCAGTTCGCTTACCAGCCCTATTTTCAAAGTACCTTAAAGACTATCCCGACGTTGACCTAACCCTAAAAACAGGTTCTACAGAAGAAAATATTCATGGCATTCTTCAGTATGAGCTGGATGGAGCATTTGTAGCTGGACCTATTGAACACCCTGAACTAATTCAAAAGGAAGTATTTGAAGAGAAATTGGTACTCGTAACGGATACAATTCATCCACCAATATCTTCTATCAAAGATATTCAAACAAGGACACTACTTGTTTTTCGTACTGGATGTTCTTATCGGGAAAGGCTTGAACAATGGTTTCATCAAGAGAGGGTGATTCCTAAAAAGATAATGGAATTTGGAACCCTGGATGCAATCATTGGGTGTGTATCTGCTGGTCTAGGTATAAGTATGGTTCCACAAAGCGTTGTTGCAAAACAAATACAAGATGGAACTCTTAGACATCATTCACTTCCGAATCCATTTGGAAAAGTCAAAACAGTATTCATTTATAGAAAAGATAAGTATACACCTTCATCATTATTAAAATTCATAAATATGTTAAGTAATTAAATATAAGAGCTGAAATTAAAGAGTTGGAGGGTATCTTAATCAAAAAGTTTGTAAATAAATCCACTTAAAGTAATGGGGGCGATTGTTCAATAAGAGCAGTCGTTTTTTTACTAACGGAGCAGCATTCCTGTAATGAGTGAAAATGAGGTTTGAACAAAAAAATAACCTCTTGGTAGAATAAGAGTGTCCTGAAGCTGGCCAGCGAAAAAGGACAACACTCAAATACCAGGAGGCTTTAAAATGAATTATAACCAAAATAAGAAGATTGCTCAAATTACTTCCCAAACTCTTATTATAGGAGGAGAAATATCCGAATGGTTATTTTATGAAGTTAGATAGGCAACACAGATACACTTATTTTTTATTAAGTTGCTAATTTACAATAGAGGTGATTGTTTTGGGTATTGAAGTAAAAATTGAACAATTATTTTTAATTGAAGAACATCTTAATGAGCTTTCAGAACTTTTAATAAGGGTGGTAGAAGATGGGGCTTCGATTGGATTTTTACCACCAATGAGAAAAGTAGATGCAGAAAAATACTGGGAAACAGTTCTTAGCCCCGAAGTGAATTTATTTGTCGCTAAATCAAACAATCAAATTGTTGGAAGTGTACAGTTACAATTAACGACGAAGCAGAATGGAAGCCATAGAGCAGAAATCGCAAAATTAATGACACACCCCAATTATCGACGTAATGGTACTGGTCGTTTACTTATGCTAAAGGCTGAAGAAACAGCAAAACAGAAGGATAGGTCATTATTAGTTCTTGATACAAGAGAAGGAGACCCTTCCAATAAACTATATACTTCATTAGGTTATATTCAAGCTGGCCGGATTCCTAACTATGCCAAATCGGCGAATGGTGAATTAGCTGCTACCATCTTCTACTATAAAAATAACAAATAATCTTCTTTAACTAACAGGTGCGATACTTCAAGAAGAAGGTCGCCTTTTTCTTTTTCCACAGGAAACATTGTGAAATGCTGTACTTAAAGTAACGTTGCAGTTTAGTTGAAGAGTGAAAAAGAAGGAATACTAAACTGAAGTGTATAATTATATATTAATATGAATTATTATGCGTTATATTCGAAAGGGAGGAGTAAGAATGACCACAAAGAAATTGATACAAAAAATAGAGGAATTATCAATGAATGCTTTACCTGCGATACAAATGATTGTTTATGATGGATGGATATTACGATTTGCCGATGGATATACAAAAAGAGCAAATTCAATCAATCCTATTTATTTTTCAAATGAAGATTTAAATAACAAAATAGAGAATGCTGAACAAATGTATCGCAAAAGAAATTTAAAGATTGTGTATAAAATGACGCAACAGGTATCACCTGAAAATTTAGATAGAACACTCGATAAAAAAGGATATTTCCTTGACAGTTTGACAAGTGTTCTAGGGTTATCTTTGATAGACCTAGATGTTGAAATAAAACATAATGCCATTGTTTATAACCATTTACAAGACGATTGGTTCACAAATTTTTGTAATTTAAATAATGTAGGTGAAAAAGACCAACCAACATTAAAGCAAATGTTAAGAAATATCATCCCTAAGACTTGTTATTTTTTGTTATGTGATGATAACAATGAAATACTTGCTTGTGGGATGTGTGTATTAGAAAGTGAATACATAGGGTTATTTGATATAGTGACTACCGAAAAGTATAGAAATAGAGGTTATGGAAGTAAACTTATTCAAAATATTTTAAAATGGGGTAAGGATAATGGAGCAAGTTATGCATACCTTCAAGTTATGTTAAATAACGCTCCAGCATTAAAACTTTACTCTAAATTAGGGTTTAAGGAAATATACAGATATTGGTATAGAATGAAAGAATAACTCTTTGATATTTCTTCAACTACCATGAAAATTTACTTCTGTACCTTCGATAAAAAGGCAATACTAAAGAAGACGCAGCTCATTCATTTTTTAAAAAGGGGAGAGCGTCTAATTCATTGATCTATGGAATTCAGTTGAATA
>NZ_JAMBOH010000062.1 GCF_023715505.1 Neobacillus cucumis
CAATTAAATAGTCTGGCAATAATGGCGAGAAGGTCACACCCGTTCCCATACCGAACACGGAAGTTAAGCTTCTCAGCGCCGATGGTAGTTGGGACGCGAGTCCCTGTGAGAGTAGGACGTTGCCAGGCACGAAAAGGGACAATCTTAGACGATTGTCTTTTTTTGTCGTTAAAGAAATTAAAATTTTCGCTTGTGGATAACTCTTAATAAATGGACTATGGACGTCCAGCTCCAGCGCCTAGCCCCTCGATGGTCTACAGCCACTCAGGGAATGAAGGCAAAGAACGCCTTCTTTCCCTGAGCGACTTATGCCGGTCGGGGCATTCAAGCGCTTGCGCTTTTGTTCTTTTTCCAAGGTGATAAATAAAAAAATGGGTATATAACCCTTCAGCTTTCCGCAAAATACCAGTAATGAATTATTAGGGAGTTGGCATTTTTGGGAAAAAAGGGGATACAAATTCCGGTCAAGGAATCATATGAAGAAAACATTGAATACTTGAAACAAGAGCTGCGTGTCGGGAAAAGCTTTGATATTATCCACCGTAAAATTGATTATGCAGGACATAAGATGAGCATGTTCCTCGTGGATGGGTTTGCCCAGGCTAATATCCTTCTATTAATCATGAAGGAGATTGAAAAGCGGAAACCCGAGGAATTTAAAGATGATCCAATAAATGAGCTTGTTAAAACCTTTATACCACATGTTGAAGTAGTAACCACCCCTGACTTGGAGGAAGTAATAGCTCAAGTTCTTGCAGGACAAACTGCTTTAGTTGTTGAACAAGGCAGTAAAGTAGTCTTGATTGATTCAAGAGAATATCCAATCCGTTCTCCTCAGGAACCTGATATTGAGCGGGTAGTTCGTGGGCCGCGTGATGGGTTTGTGGAAACGATTGTATTTAACCTTGCATTAATCCGAAGGCGGGTAAGAGACCGTTCATTAGTCATGGAATATGTACAGGTAGGAAATCGATCAAAGACAGATGTAGCATTAGTATACATAGACAGTATTGTTGATATGAAAAACGTGAGAATGCTAAGAGAAAAACTTGAGGATATTTCAGTAGATGGGGTTTCCATGGGTGAAAAAACAATAGAAGAGTTTGTCTTCGGCAGGAACTATAACCCGTACCCATTAGTTAGATACACGGAAAGAGCTGATACAAGCTCTGTTCATTTAATGGAAGGTCATGTACTTATTGTGGTCGATGGCTCACCAAGCGTTATGATCTGTCCAGCTACATATTGGCATCACCTGCAGCATGCTGAGGAGTATCGACAGAAGCCCTTGGTAGGTGGCTTTTTACGATTTGCAAGATATATTGCAGTTGCCGCCTCTTTATTTCTATTACCTATATGGTATACCTATGCAACAAATGAGCAGCTGCTTTCTGAACGATGGAAGTTCATTGGTGTAAAGGATCATGGAGAAATCGCTCTTATTTGGCAATTTCTTATTGCTGAAATAGGAATTGAAATTTTGCGGATGGCCGCCATACATACTCCTAATGCTCTTGCTACGGCTCTTGGTATCGTCTCTGCTATCATTATCGGGGATGTAGCGGTCCAAGTTGGAATTTTTACCCACGAGGTAGTGCTATACGTTGCGGTTGCTGCTATTGGAACATTTGCAACACCTAGTTATGAACTAAGCCTTGCAAATCGTATTTTCCGTGTTTTCTTTTTAATCATGGTCGCAATACTCCAAGTACCGGGACTAGTTATTGGGATTACGTTATGGATCTTACTATTAGTCGTAACAAAGACGATGAATATTCCATATTTATATCCGTTTATGCCGTTTAATCCCCTTGATTTCAAGTTAGTTCTTCTCCGCTCACCTGTTCCATATAGTAATATGCGAGGACACATGCTAAACCCACAGGATCGATCCAGACTAGATGACTAAGCCTATCAGACCTATCGAATCTGATAGGCTTTTTCCATTGATAGGCAAAGGGGAATGGTCATTAGGATTTTACTCCTATTAATATAAATGCAACCCCAAGTAAAATCCAGACGATTTTCATGACAGATATATCTCCAACAATCCCTACTAAGCCTATTGTTGTGGTTAAAATTAATATAATAGGACCAACAAGGGCGAGTGAGGAATTAATCATTAAAGCTTTTTCAACTGAATTAAATCTAAGCATTAAAATAGCTGCAAATATCTCGATACTTCCAGATAATAATCGTAAAAAGGCCATTCCCAATACTGCTTTTTCTAAGATTATAAACATAGCTACCTCCCGAAATTATCATTTTCATCACATTATATGTTGATAACTTCAAGAGAAGGACATGTTTTTTTCTTAACTTAATTGCATTTTAAAAAGGGAATACTAAATTAGTTTAAACCCGCTAATTAAAATCATAACAGCCATAATCATTCTTAATGGTTTTTCAGGGAATTTAGAAGATAAGTTGCTTCCTAAAATGACACCTGGAATCGATCCAGTCAGAAGATTAACGATTAAAAAGTAATCGACATTACCAATACCGGCATGAATGATTCCGGCTGCTGTAACTAAGAGAAAAGCATGGGCAATATCTGTTCCAACGAGCTCGGATGAACTTAAACGGTAGAGAAAGATCATGGCTAAGGCAAACAATGAGCCTGAGCCAATTGACGTTAATCCAACAATAAAGCCTAATACTGCCCCTAGGCCAATTGTTAATCCCCGTTTTCTCTCCAGAGGCTTCTTTTGCAGATGATTCCACTTATTTTTATCTTTCATAAACGTTTTAAACAGGGTAGACAATGCCACCAATATCAAAACATAGCCAAGTGCATGTTTAATCACTAATTCTTGATTGTGAAAATAAGAATCAAATAAGTGAAGGAGTGTAACAGCCATGACTGCACTGGGAATGCTCCCAATCGCTAAATATTTGACCAGTTTAAAGTTGATGGTTTTTTGTCTCCAATGCTGAATAGATCCAAAGAGTTTAGTAATGGAGTTGTAGAAAAGATCCGTCCCAACAGCAATGGATGGATTTATCCCTAATAATATTAAAATCGGTGTTAACAAGGCTGCACCACCAACACCTGTTAACCCGACCATAAAACCAATTACTAATCCCATGAAAATAATCCCAACACTCATTAGGCAACACTCCATAGAAAAAATACTTACTAAACTAAATTATGAAGTAGTTATCCGCCTTGTTACATAACTTGTATGCCCAAAAAAAGCTGACTCAGTTCTTTTCTGAGTCAGCCGATTATGGAATCATAATTATTTTTCTTCATCATTCAGTTTAATTTTCTTACATCCAACATACAAACAAGAGAAGATATCGAGTCCTGGCTTAGCCTTAGCTAGTCCTTTAATATAGGGGGTAATTAAATCTTTAAAGTCTGCTCCCACTTCATCCTCTTCTAAAATGCCGTAAACATAAAGTTTCTTTTCAGCAAATAAGAAGGCCACATTCCCGACTCCCTTGTTTTGTCCATCAACAACATTTAAAACTTGATATTCCGGGGTAATGACCTCGGGTGAAAAATAAATTTGCAATGAAATCTTCTCCTTTAAGCTCTATGGTTAGAATTAGTTGGCGTTACGTAAATTGGAGCTTTTCAAATAGTGAATCATTTTCTTCACTAGGTTTCTTTTTAGCAACATGGATCAGCATCATGCAAAGAATGCCGCATAATAATGTCAATCCTGCGGTAGAGAGAAACATGCCAGATCTAGACCATTCCATTAATGTACTAAAGATAGGAGGACCGATGGCTACCCCTAAAAAACGAACGGATCCATAGAGGGAAGTGACAAATCCTCTTCTGTCAGACGGAACGGAACCAGTAATAAAGCTATTAATGCATGGCAGCACAAGGCCGGTGCCGATACTGCTGACAACCAGTACTGCAAAGAACGGTAATAATTTAGTGAAGAACATTAGAGATGCAAAAGAAGCTGTCATTAATAAACAACCAATGACGATTAGTTTTTTCATAAGACTCATTTTTTTTCCGATATTACTTCCGGTGATATAGGAAGTAGTGGTCATAAATAAAAGCGGTATTGCTAATATAGCCCCTTTTAACAAGCCGTCGATATGATGGTCTTTCTCGAGTATATCTGAGATATAAAACAAAATCCCAAACAACGTAAATAAACAGGAAGCCCCTGTTAAATAAGCGGCAAACAGCCAGCGGCCTTCCGTTTTAAACACCGAGACAAGGCCTTTAATATATTTTTTAACTGGCGGAGGTTCTTTTTCTGCCTTTTTCTCTTTAATGAAAAAGATAGTTAACAAAACGGATAGGAAGCAAAAGATTGGAAAGGCAAAGAAGGCTGCATACCAAAAGAGCAGGGCTAGTAACGACCCAATAATCGGACTGATTACCTTTCCGAACCCATTGGAGGCTTCCACTAATCCTAATACCTTACTTTGTTCGCTACCTTTAAATAAGTCGCCAGCTAAAGCCATCGCTATTGGTGCTGTTCCTGCGGCACCCATTCCCTGCATAATCCTCCCAGCCAATATCCATGTGTAGGCATTTGAAAACCAAGCTGCTGCCGCACCAGCTAAAAGTCCACCGCTGCCGTACAAAATAAGTGCAGGAATGATGACAGCCTTTCGAGAAAATCTGTCGGACAAATAACCTAATATGGGTATTGAAATTGCTGCAGCAATCGAAAATACTGAGATAATCAAGCTTGTCTGAAATTGGGTTACATTCAGTTCTGTTTTCATCTTCGGAAGGACAGGGATCAGCATCGAGTTCCCCAGAACTAAAATTAGCGGGATAGAACCGATGGCTGCTATTGTTAAGCCTTTATGTTTTTGCTTTGGCAAGGATGTACACCCCTAACTATAAAATTAAGCTTTATTATTGTTTGTTTTAGATAAATGTTTATACATGACAAATGCCTAATTACTAGGTGAAATAGCCCATTGTTTACACACTAACCCAGTTTTTGAATAATCTATCCTAGAAAAATAGAGGAGGCGCATTGCCTATGAATTTTTTAACATTACCGGAAAGGACTTCTGGAAATCGAACTTACGGTTTGACTTCTGTCATTGATTTCGGGACCCCAATAGGGGAGTTAAAAAATATATTATCTGATTATGGTAACATCATTGATATTGCCAAAATTGGAATTGGTTCTGCCTATGTTACCCCAAATTTACAGGAAAAAGTGAATCTTTATAAGGAGTACCAAATTAAACCGTATTGTGGAGGAACCTTGTTTGAGAAATGCTATTATCAGAATAAGATTCCTGAATATCTCGCGTATTTAAGCAGCTTAGGTATAAATTGGCTTGAGATTTCAAATGGAACCTTGGATATTCCCCTTCAGGAGCGTTTAAAACTGATTTCCCAAATAAAGGATGAGTTTCATGTAATAGCAGAGGTAGGCTCAAAAGATTCTAATAATGAAATGCCCATCTCTGATTGGAAAAAAGAAATTCAATTGCTTTTAAATGCTGGATGTGAATATGTCATAACCGAAGGCCGGGATTCCGGCACATCTGGAATTTATGAAAAGTGTGGAACGGTTAAATCCAATTTAGTACATGAATTATTAAAGGATTTAGATACACGCAAAATTATCTTTGAAGCTCCATCTGCCAAACATCAAATGTATTTTATAAAAGAAATTGGTCCTAACGTAAATTTAGGAAATGTGAAACTTCAGGATGTTCTTGTTTTGGAATCGCAGCGCCGTGGTCTTAGAAGTGAAACCTTTTTTCTGGAGGCTTAAGATGAACATTACTTTAATACGGCACCTTCCAACAGAATGGAATAAAAAAACATGGCTTCAAGGAAGACGGGACATTGACCTCGCTCCTGTCACTGAGGAGTTCGTCAATAAAATAGAACAAAATCAGGAGCTGCTTCAAAAACAGCCGTTTGACATAGTATTGGCTAGTACCTTGAAACGGACTCATCAAACAGCACATCTATATGGTTACCAGCCTGAAACCGAGGGATTATTAGATGAATTGGATTTTGGTCCTTTTGAAGGAGTTCCAAAGAGTAAGCTCATCCATAAGTATGGTAATAAGTGGATAGAGAACCCAAAGGAACTGATTCTGGGTGAGAGTTTAAAGAACCTCGAGGCCCGAATTGCACTATTTTTAAAAAAATATAAAGATTACCATAATGTACTAGTTTTCGGTCACGGCTCGTGGATAAGAGGGTTTGTTTCTTATGTAAATTATGGTGACATCAACAATATGAATAAAATAAACGTCGAAAACAATCAATGTATAACCTTAAAATTGGAAATGAGTGAATGAAATGGAGGGCTAAGGGTTGTCTGAACTGTTAACGTATGAAAATTGGGATGAAGAGAAAATAGCCTCCTTTATAAACAATAAACCAGATTTCCTAGATGTTTTAAAGTGGGCCTATCAGGAGTATAAGGATGATATCGTTTATTCCTGCAGCTTTGGTGCCGAGGGGATCGTTTTAATTGATTTAATTTATAAAGTTAACAAACAAGCTAGGATTATTTTCCTTGACACTGGTCTGCATTTCCCCGAAACGTACGAATTAATTGAAAAAGTTAAGGAACGTTACCCTTTATTAGAGATTATAATGCTAAAACCGAAGGCCAGCTTAGAAGATCAAGCAAAATGGTATGGTGACGAATTGTGGAAGCATAATCCCAATTTATGCTGTCATATGAGAAAAGTAGTCCCCTTAAAAGAAGCCTTATCCAATGTTTCTGCATGGATCTCCGGTTTAAGAAGAGACCAATCTCTCACAAGGAGAAATACCCAATATATTAATAAAGATGAAAAATTCCATAAAGTAAAAATTTGCCCTCTTATCCATTGGACCTGGGAAGATATCATGACTTATATTACCTTAAATAATCTTCCGTATAATCCTTTACATGATCAAGGATATCCAAGTATCGGCTGTGCACCGTGTACCCACCCTGTTACCAATACCAAGGATTTTCGTGCAGGGCGCTGGGCTGGAAAAACGAAAACAGAATGCGGACTCCATGAGGGATAAAGAACAAACCATATAACATGCTGACCGAATAATTGGGAGGTCTAGGGAGGAGAAAGATATGAGTGAGAGTATACCGCATGGCGGCAAATTAATAAATCGGATAGATGTTCATTTTTCAAAAGAAAATATTCGAAACTCTGTCGAACTCAGTAAATTGGAATTAAGTGATTTGGAATTAATCGCTAATGGAGCTTATAGCCCGCTCGAAGGGTTTATGGAAAAAAGGGATTATGATTCTGTTGTACAGAATATGAGGTTATCTAACGGACTTCCATGGTCCATTCCAATTACGTTAGCAGTAGAGTCTTTGAAAGCAAAACAACTAAAAATTGGAGAAACGATCAACTTAATTCACGGTAATACCATTTATGGTGTGATGACGATAAAGGAAATGTTTCGTCCAGATAAAAGGATTGAAGCCGACAAAGTATATAGAACGATTGATCCTCACCATCCCGGGGTTAAAAAGCTGTTTGATCGTCCGGAGATTTATATTGCTGGTCCGATAACCCTTATCAATAGACCGGAGAAAAAGATCTTTGAAAGCTTTTATTTAGATCCTATGCAAACTAGGAAGATATTCAAAGAGCTAGGTTGGAAGACGGTTGTTGGTTTTCAAACAAGAAATCCTGTTCACAGGGCTCATGAATATATTCAAAAATCTGCTTTAGAAATTGTTGATGGTCTATTCTTAAATCCGTTGGTTGGTGAGACAAAGGCCGATGATATTCCAAGTGAAATTAGAATGAAGAGCTATCAAGTATTACTTGAAAATTATTATCCACAGGACCGTGTCTTCTTGTCTGTTTTTCCAGCTGCCATGCGTTATGCCGGACCAAGAGAAGCCATTTTTCATGCCATTGTCCGGAAAAATTATGGATGTACGCATTTTATTGTGGGAAGAGATCATGCGGGGGTTGGAAATTATTATGGGACCTATGATGCCCAAAAAATTTTCAGTCATTTTTCAGAAGAGGAATTAGGGATTAAACCACTATTCTTCGAACATAGTTTCTACTGCAGAAAATGCGAAAATATGGCGTCTGCAAAAACATGTCCTCATGAACGAGGGTATCATGTGATTTTATCGGGGACGGCGGTTAGAGGAATGCTGAGGAATGGCGTTCATCCTCCAAAGGAATTCAGTCGTCCAGAGGTTGTGGAAATCCTTATCCAAGGTATGATAGAAAATTATATAAATGAAAATTCAAATATTGGCTAGCTGCTAAAACAATTAAAGGGTGTAGGAGAATGAATAAAAGAGGAAACATCACCTGGCATCACACAACGGTTACAAAAAAAGACCGTCTCCTATTAAATGGTCATAAAAGCTGCGTTCTTTGGTTTACCGGGTTGTCCGGTTCAGGAAAATCCACGCTCGCCAATGCCGTTGACCATATGTTATTTCAAGAATCCTATCGAAGCTATGTATTGGATGGGGATAATATCCGTCATGGATTAAACCGTGATTTAAGCTTTCTTCCAGAGGACAGAAAAGAGAATATCCGCAGAATTGGGGAAGTGGCAAAACTGTTTGTCGACAGTGGGCAGATTGTATGTACTGCTTTTATCTCCCCTTTCCTTGAAGACAGGGAGCTTGTCCGCACAATGTTTGAACCAGGTGAGTTTATTGAAATTTACCTAAATTGTCCTATAGTGGTTTGTGAAGATCGCGATCCTAAAGGACTGTATAAAAAGGCAAGAAAAGGTGAAATTCCTGAATTTACAGGAATCTCATCTCCTTATGAGGCCCCAATTAATCCGGAAATTATAATTGATTCCGACAAAATGACGATTGAACAATCTGTAGACAAAGTAATTGGATATTTAAAAGATAAGAAGATTCTATAGCGAATCTTCTTATCTTTTACGCCAATTAGCGGTTAGGAAGCTAATCTTATGGATTTTTAGTTCGTATATATAATCAATGATGTTAGTCGAAAAAAATTGGCAAATAATCGCGAAAATCACAATTTTATAATCGATCACAAGGGCAGTTAATAAGAATATCAACAGGTTAATCCCCATCATCACTTTACCAGGGCTCCAATTTTTGTAGGTAGCAATCATTAAAGCCGGAATGACCATTCCCCCGCTCGATGCACCGGCCCGAATGAGAATCCCCACACCAATTCCAAAAAAAATACTGCCAGCAAGTAGATCCAATAATAGATGTACATGTATATGCGGGATATGCAAAGTTATGAAATTTACAATTGTCGAAGTAGTCGCAACAGATAGAATGGTTTTAAACGTCCACGTGTAGCCAAAATAACGGATGGCAAAAAATAAAAAGACTATATTAGCAATCCATAAGGAAAATCCTAATGATAAATGAAACCAATGATTCATTAGAATAGCAATTCCGGCAGCCCCGCCAGATGGAATAGAGTGAGGAAACAGAAACAATGACATAGATATTCCCTGCAGGCTTGCTCCTAATATTAAGCAGCAATACGTAAAAAATGTTCTTCTCATAAGCTATCCGATTCTATCGCTAATCGTGTAATAGTACTTACCAAGTTCATAACCCCCTAGGACAATCCTTACTTGTCCATTTTATGAGGGCTCTATCCCGAATATGAAGGATTGTTTAATGGATAATTTTTCATGTGGAGGTTTACCTGAAGAGGTGATATTATAAGAAAGCTACTTCGAAAAGAAGTCATCTTCATAATAAATCTAAAATTATGGTTGACACTTTTTTAATAGATGTGTTATTATATTTCTTGTCGCTTATGACATATTGTTCTTTGAAAACTAAACAAACAAAAACGTCAACAAACAATAATATTAGTTTCTATTTGAAACTAAGCCAACGTAACTTTTTGGAGCTAATCAACTTTCATGGAGAGTTTGATCCTGGCTCAGGACGAACGCTGGCGGCGTGCCTAATACATGCAAGTCGAGCGAATCTTTCGGAACTTGTTCCGGAAGGTTAGCGGCGGACGGGTGAGT
>NZ_JAMBOH010000063.1 GCF_023715505.1 Neobacillus cucumis
CACCTTCCAAATCCTCCTGCCTTTATCTTAGAAGCTAAAAATCTATAATAAAGGCAATAGGTATTCTAGTAAATAAGTGTTCATATTTATTTGGCGTAAACTGTTCACTTTATTCTAGCAGTCACATTTGCCCGGTTCAATGTGTATTCAGCTGTTTTCGCAAGGGCATTTTTGCTGTAGAATGGTGATTTTTCAACCCATTCAAGAAATTTATCTACAATTGGCTTCGAGTATTTTTGTCGTTTCTTTCTGCGCTTACTCGGAGGCAAATGTTTAAATTTCCTTTCGAGACGATATAAATCGTCACAAAAGCTTACACCGATTCGGCCATTTTTGCTATCTGCTTTCAGCCAATATCGCCGAACATGCGCCCAACAATTTGCAAAAGTAATGCCGTCCAACTTGTCATAGGCAGAATAACCATCGCAAACAATCGTTCCAGAAAAGCCTTCTATGAAACTTTCAAGGACAGACCGAGCTCGTGACAAGGCACTTTGAAAGAGAGTCATTGGTGGACCTTGGCTTGGCACACTTCGATACACCTAATTATAGGCATTGGCTTGACCAGATTTCCCATCGGACCGGTGGATGATTTGTCCATAAGTTTCATCGACATGTAAAATTGATTTAGCCATCATTAAATGCTTCATTCGTTTGTAAATAGGAAATAACCAATCATGTGATGCACGAATCACCCAATTCGAAAGGTTCTTATCATTGGTATTCAGGCCATAACGATCCCATTCCTTTACCTGACGGTAAAGCGGTAGGTATTGTGAAAATTTATCATATATTACTTTGGCAAGTACGCTAGGACTTGCGATGCTACGTTGAATAGGTGGCTGTGGTGCTTTACCACGTTTAATTTGCGCTTTTTGAGATGCATCGCCTTTGCAGTTTTTACATTCATACGCGTGTTCAATGTGTTGAACTTTCTTCATTTTTGCCGGAATAAATTCTGCTTCTTCGCGTGCGATTGTACTGCCAATTTCAATCATTTGTCCTTGGCAACAGTCACATTGCGTATTTTCAGGATGATAGTGTAATGCTTCTACTTCGATATCATCGCGTAATGAATCATTTTGTTTTTTCTTTTGAATAGTTCGAACAACAGTATAAGAAATCGTCTGTTGGCTTTGTTCTTCTGTGTGCTCAGATTCGCTAAAAGACGGGTCATCATCAAATAATGATCCTTGTCCATCTGGTGCGTTATATTTCGATTTCTCTGTTTTTGATCCATATAAAAGCTTGGTTAAATGGCGAAGTTGTTGCGTTAACGCTTCGTTCTGTTTCAACGATTGATCCAATTTTTTTGATAGTTCTTGGTTTTGTCTATTCGAATGAGCTAATTGCTCTTCAAGTAGTCGAATTAATCTCTCAAATTGATTTTCACTCGTAGAAGAAACTTTCGTCACATCATTCACCACTCTTCGTTCGGATTCACTCTTCCTATTATAACGAGTTCGAACAGTGGAATAAAGATAAAATGAAGGGCTTTAGCGAATTTAGAAGACACCTTTTGATGATGGCTGAATCGCCTTTGGCTGCTGGATAGATAACCCCTCGAGAAGCCATCTGAGCTCTTTTTGGGAGAGATTGCGCACTTCATTTTCATCTTTTGGCCATTGGAGTTTGCCGTTATCCAAACGTTTATAAAGCATGGCGAAGCCATCACCGTCGAAATATAGACACTTATAGCGATCTTTACTCCATCCAGAAAATAAGAAAATGGAATCACCATATGGATCAAGTTCGAAAGAATCTTGAATCAGTGTTGCCAATCCATCAATTCCTTTTCTCATATCGGTCTTTCCACAAATGATGTAAATATTTTTCACACTTGTATAGTCGTATTTCACAGATGTTTCAGCTCCCTCATAACCGTTTGGATAATGTGCTCATCCACGCCGTTGGAGAAAGAGATTTCTACGTTTGCCGTTTTAATCGTGCAAGCGTTATTAGCAGAGGTTGATGATGAAGAAGATGTATATGAAACTTTGTTCTCGGAATGAAATGTAACGGGGACAATTGTAAGTTTTTGTTGCGGCATTTGAAAAGCACCTCCCTTAAATTGATACATTCATATTACCAGGAGGCGCTGTATGTTTATATGCGTTGTTTGATTGGGGGCTTACATATAAACGGTTAAAAATTCCCCAAAAATAACGGATAATTGTCTCGATACATCAAAATTTTTTTGTGTGGAGAGGCAATATGTTAAAGGATGGGGAATTTTTTATGATTAGAGAGTTACACCAGAAAGGATGGACTCAAACTGCATGTTTTTGACACCCATAAATTACCGATAGTTGTCGGTATTGCCTGTCCGGAGGTGGACATGGACGAGTATAATGTCCACGTATAAATCCGGAATATATTACTTTTGGGCCCGACAGGAGTTGGAAAGACTCACTTAGCAATCGGCTTAACAATAGAAGCAATAGAACAAGGAAATACAGCCCATCATACCAGATGCGATGATTTTATTCAATCATGTAAAAAAGCCGAGCAGCGAGGAACTACAGGTCGCTTGGTAAATAAATTATCAACGCCTGATGTTTTAATTATTTATCAAATGGGATACTTTCCATTTGATGACCTTAGAGCAAATTTATTGTTTCAGATTTCAAAAAGATATGAGCATGGATCGATAATCATTACATCCAATAAATCCTACGATGAATGGGGAAAGATATTTGGAGATGACGTTTTAGCAACTGCCGTCCTCGACCGTTTATTGCATCACTCTACAACGTTTAATATTAAAGGACAATCATATAGATTAAGAAAAAAACAACGGGCAGGCGTTCAACCTATTTAAGGTTGAACGCTGAAATTGGGGATTTTTTGACCGTTGTAAATGGGGAAAAATAAACCGGTGTTGATAGGAGTAAATCTTTTTAAAAAAATAAAATTTATGAATTAATAAATCGGTTAATTTTAATACCAAAGAACTAATGCTATAAAATAACAATAGTTCTTTGTAAATAAATGTATTTATAAAAATAAATTTTGGTATAATAAAAAAGTAGCGTTTTTAATACTCGAAAAAGAGGAATGACCTGATGAGCTTTAAAAACTTAAATTTAAAAGATTGCTATAGATCTTCGGATGATAACGTATTAACTAATTTTTATATACCAACCCTTAGTATTGCAAAAAATTATAAAAGGGCTGTTGGATTCTTCTCTTCAACAGCTTTGATTGAATTATCAAAAGGTATTTCTGGTCTTTTGAAAAATGGTGGTAAAATTGAATTAATAGCATCACCTAAATTAGATGAGAAGGATCTTTTGGCAATTAACAAAGGGTATGAAATGCGTCAAGATATTATAGAACAAGCAATATTAAAAGAAATAAAGAGGCCAAAAGATAAATTCGAGGAAGAAAGATTAAATTATATCGCTCATTTAATTGAGCACAATCAATTAGATATTAAATTAGCGTTTATGGAAAGCAATGGTTCTTTAGGTATGTACCACGAAAAGATAGGTCTGATTTATGATGATTTTGGAAACAAAATAGCTTTCAATGGCTCCTTGAACGAAACACAGTCAGCCTTCTTCGTAAATTTTGAATCAATTGATGTATTCTGTTCCTGGAATATTGGTGATAGTTCTAGAGTGCAAAGGAAAGAGGAAGACTTTGCAGCACTTTGGGAAAATAAAACAAATAAAGTAAAGGTCTTAGAGTTCCCTAAAGTAGCAAAAGATATTTTGTTAGGTTTCAAAAAAAATATTCTTGTAGATGAAACTATCTTAGAAAAGAGAACTAATTATTTTATCGATAATACAACTGTAGAAAAGTATCCTAAAATCCCAGAGGATATAAATATGTTTGAGTATCAGTTGGAAGCAATAAGTACTTGGAAAGAAAATAACTTTCGTGGAATATTTAATATGGCAACTGGGACGGGAAAAACTTACACAGGACTAGCCGGAATCGTAGAGCTATCGAATCATCTTAATAAAAGACTTGGTATAATTATAGTTTGTCCATATCAACATTTAGTTGATCAATGGGTTGAGGATATTGTTAAATTTAACATGGAGCCCATAATAGCTTATTCGACTTCCCAACAAAAGAATTGGAAAAAGAAATTAAAAGATGCTGTTATTGATTATAATTTAGGTATAGTAAAGTCTTTTACACTTGTAACAACAAACGCAACGTTTTCAACTGAATTTGTACAGGGACAAATAAAAAGAATTAAAGGTAATTTTATTTTATTAGTTGATGAAGCACATAATTTTGGTGCGACTAAATTAAGTCAGAATCTATTAGAGCATACACCTTATCGATTAGCCTTGTCAGCAACTCTCGAAAGACATGGTGATGAACAAGGAACTCAAAAACTATATAATTTCTTTGGAGAAGTATGCATTAACTATACTCTTGAACGTGCAATTCGCGAGGATAAGCTAACTAAATATTATTATAAACCTGTAGTGACATATTTAAATGATTATGAGCTTGAAGAGTACCTTATTATTTCTAAGGAAATTGCTAGATGTCTAGTTGAAGATGATTCCGGTAAGCAAAAGCTAAATGAACGGGGAAAGAAATTAGCCATCAAAAGGGCCAGGTTAATTGCTGGTGCAGTCGATAAGTTATCGAAATTAAAACAACTTATTGAAGATAATGAAGAAATAAGAAAAAATATTAAGCACTCTTTAGTATATTGTGGTGCTACGACCATTTCTGATTCTGATTTTGTTGATGGTGAGGCAAATTACGAAGAATTAAAACAAATAGACGCAGTTTTAAAAATTTTAGGTAATGATTTAGGAATAAAAGCTGCAAAATTTACTGCTCAAGAGACTTCACTCGAAAGAAATATTCTTAAAAAGGAATTTGCAGAAGGTAAATCTTTAGAAACGTTAGTAGCCATAAGGTGTCTTGATGAAGGGGTGAATATTCCGGAAATTAAGACAGCATTTATCTTGGCGAGTAGCACAAATCCAAAAGAATACGTTCAACGAAGAGGTCGTATTCTCCGGAAATCACCCAATAAAAACATAGCAATAATCTATGATTTTATAACATTACCTCGAAGTTTAGAGAGTGTTAAAAGTTTGTCTAAAATTGAAATACAACAAGATCTTTCTTTAGTAAAAAAAGAGATTTCTAGAATGAGAGATTTTGCAGAAATTTCAAGTAACCCTTATGAGGGATTAAAACTTATAGATGAGATGAAAAGTATTTATGAGATAAACGAGGTGATTGAAAATGAACTCAAATTCGGTTGATGCTACTAAGATTAACAGGATGCTTAAAAGAATTTTAGATTTAGAAAAGGAAAATCTAAGGACTAAAAGATATAGAGATCATGAAATGATTAAAAGAATACAAAAAATAATTGAAGAGGAGGTAAAAAAGTGCTTATAAAAAAGCTTACTTTAGAAAATTTCAGGCAATATAAAGGAATCCATGAGATAGAATTACTTCCAAAATCTAGTGATAAAAATGTAACAGTAATATTGGGCCAAAATACAAGCGGTAAAACAACTTTATTACAAGCCTTTAATTGGGTATTATTTGGAAAGGCTAACTTTAAAACAAAAGATTTTTTGTTGAATCTCGAATTAGCCCAGGAAATGAATATTCATCAGACTTATTACGTAAGTGTTACATTAGAACTTATTCATAATTTTCTAGAATTTACAATTCAAAGGAAACAAGAATATAGGAGTACAAGAAGTGGAAATGTTGTAGAACCTAAACAAGCTATCTTAAAAATTTCGTATAAGGATGATGATGGGCGGACAATATTTGTGGATGAGACAGAACATGAAGAAACGATAAATAAAATTATTCCAGAAGAATTAATGTCATATTTTTTCTTCGATGGTGAACGAATCGAAAACTTAGGTCGAAATGAAAAAAAGGGAAAAGAGGATTTAGCACTTGCTGTTAAAACCGTCCTAGGTTTAGAGGCATTAAATAATGCAGTAATTCACTTAGAACGTGGAACTGTTAATAGTGTTATCGGACAGTATACTAATAACATGGATTATGAGGGTAATTTTGAATTATCTGAAGTAAAAAGATCAATTGATGAATACCAAGTAAAGCTAAACGAAAATGAGAGAATATTAGAAGATAATAATAACTCTATAGAATACTTTCAACATGAAAAAGAAAATTTAGAGGGTATTTTAAAAGAGAATCAAAATGTGAAAACACTACAGCTAGAAAGAAAGCAAAATGAATCACAAATTAACACTTTAAAGAGAAATAATAATGACCATGCAACCAGAATAAAAAAAGATTTTAATAGCAAAGCACCTTTTTTCTTCGGGAAACACTTAATTTCTAAAGCAATGGATGTGCTAAAAGAAAGTAACTCTTTTGACAAAGGTATACCTCATATGCACGGTGATTCTATTGATTTCATAGTACAAAGAGGACAATGCCTATGCGGAACTATTATTAGAGATGGAAATGAAGCTTATATACACTTAAAGAAAGAACAGTCCTATCTGCCACCTCAATCAATTGGTACATTAATTCAAACATTTAGAAAAGAAGCTTCATTTTTTATTGATTCAAGTAATGGTCTTTATTCGGATGTGTCTGAAGAGTATAAAAAAATAAGACAAAATAAAAACGATATTTCTAGATTCACTGAGAGAAATGAGAAAATAAGTAGCGAAATTGAAATTGACACTGATATTGGTGAAGTTGAAAAAAAACTTGCAAATGTAAAGAAGAAACTAAAAGAACTTGAGAAAGAAAGGGTAGAAATTCTTGCTGATCAGAAAACGCTCCAAAAAGAAATGGAAAACCTAGGAAAGAGGCGGGATGAACTCTCATTAACTGATGAGAAAAATAAGCAAATAAATGAGTATATAACATATGCAAGAGAAGTGGCTTATAAACTATCTTCAACTTATAAGAAGAAAGAAGAAGAAATAAGGCTAGCTCTTGAACAAAATGTAAATGAAATATTTAACAAAATGTATCATGGAAACCGTTCAATAAAGATTAATAGTAGATACGTTTATGATTTGGATACACCAAATATTAATAGCATTTATGCAAATAAGGCTGATGAATCTAAAGGATTAGAGATTGTCACGAGCTTTTCTTTTATATGTGGAATAGTGAAATTGGCTAGAGAAAATAGTGATAACTTTGATGTTGATATGACTTCTGAATCATACCCATTAGTTATGGATGGACCATTTTCAAATGCTGATGAGAAACATGTTGAAAATATAGCAAACATTATGCCAAAAGTAGCAGAGCAAGTTATTATTTTTGTAATGCATAAAGATTGGAAGTATGCGGAATCTGTATTAGCAAATAAAATGAGTAATAAATATGAGTTAGTAAAACAATCTGAAACTAGCACTGTACTTAAGGAGTGTTAATGATGTTTAATACTGAATACGTATTTAAGGGTAAACATGCAAACTTCGTATCGAAGTTAGCAGAAAATAAAGGATTAGGCATATTTAAACGCAATATGGATGTTTATTTACTGGCTCCAATTATTGGGAAATATTATAACAGAACGGCAACTGAGGATAAGGAAGCTACAAATACTACAAAAATATTTGCAGATGTAATTATAAAAGAACAGATTAAGTTAGAATTTATTTATAGAGTTATAATGTTACTCCATGGAAATGAATCATCAGAAGAAAAAATTAAACGCGCATTTCATGATGATAATAAGGAAGATCGAATGAAAGAAAATATGGAAATTTTTAATTTATATGTTCTTGGCGGAGTCGAAATCTTGTATGAAAAATTGTTAGAAGATGCAGTGGACCAAGATGACTTTTTAGATAATTTGTATCAATTAGTTGACGAATTTAACAATGATTTTGCTGAAACGGAAGACTTTGATATATACGAACTTGCAAAATAATTTAGTATTAGCTTGAAAATTTGTTTCTTATTTTGCATGACCAATTGTAGAAAACTTTTTGCTGTATTACATTAGATAATTAATTCGAAAATCGAACATAATAGCTGTAGTTAGGGCCTATGCTGTTAACAGGTGACCATGTATTGTAAGGGGTAATCTTATGTAGTCCCTACTGGTAAAGGTTTACATTTCAAAATAAATAGAGCTAAAAAGTATAGATGGGATTATATTAATAGATGAAAAGACACTAGTGTTGCATTAAAAATATCGTAATTTTCAGTTTAGTCATCTTTCTTATTTAGAGCCAAAAAAGTAAATACCCAATCAAAGGTGGCTCCATCCATTTGGAAATTTATTTACAATTAGACCTATGTGACGACCACATTTTATTTATCAAGGAGTAGCCTTTCCTTCAATCTTTCGAAGCCAGATATTCGCTGGTTTCCACAATACTGCCCTTAAAAAACGACTAATTTGTAAGGTTTTTCGCTTGCTTCTAGTTTCGATTTGCACAAGAACATGTAGGCAAAAAACAATAAGTGCGATAAACACTTGATTTTGAATCGCCCATTCGCTTTG
>NZ_JAMBOH010000064.1 GCF_023715505.1 Neobacillus cucumis
TTTAGTGGATTTGGACGGGTTACCACCTGACTTATTCATTATAAAGGACTTTTTCTTTGCACAAAATAAAATTAGTGAAGATTTAGAGTGTTTTTAATATTGAAATTTAATTAACGCAACACTAGTGTTTGGGAATGAGTATATTATTTTTTAAAATCAATAGATTAAACCAAATTATGGTTGAAGGTTGCATGAATCAAAAAAGCAATGCTATCCTGAAGCATTGCTTTCCAAACGCAAATTATGCTATGCTGATGCCTTTTTGCTTTTAATAACTTTTATAGCTAAGAAAACTAAAATAAAGAACACGATAATTGCAACCAGATAAGCAATAGGATGTAAGATATTTTGAATATTATCCCAATTGTTACCTAACATATATCCTACATAAGTTAAGATTGCAGACCAAATCACACTACCAATGGCAGTGTAAATTAAAAATTTACTAGGAGACATACGTGCAATTCCTGCTGGTAAAGAAATAAAAGTACGAATTGCTGGCAAAATTCGTGAAACAAATACTGTAATCTCCCCACGTTTATCGAACCACTTTTCAGCAGATTCTAAATGTTTTTTTGACAAAAATACATATTTCCCAAAACGGTCGATGAATCTTTTTCCACCCCAAAGTCCAATCGCATATGCAATTAAGGAACCGATGATATTTCCTAGTGTTCCAATCAATATAACTCCTATCATATTTAAATGCCCTGTTGAGACTAAATAACCACCAAAAGGCATAATCACTTCGCTGGGAATTGGAATACAGGCACTCTCCAAAACCATTCCTAAAAGGATCCCCCAATATCCAATGGAATTGATCCAGTTTATTGCTATCTCTCCCAAATGATGCAAGATACTCACTTTAACCTCTCCCTTTAAATACTCTTTTGCAAAAATTTTTGACAATAACTATATAACAGTTTGCCATAGTTAATGCCATTTGCAACTTAGTTTTTTATTAAATTTTTTTCATTTATTACCTTTTAAATAGATAAAATTGGGGTTTCGCATAAGGGGCAACATTGTAGCTCGGTTAAGGGGAAGTACCCATATTTTTATTTTGCTCGATGACTAAAATTTTTATTGCAATATATAAACAGTTCCACTAATAAAAGATTATGGAACTTAATAGACACTTAATATATGTTTAATTGATTTTTAATAAAAACATCAAACTCATATATTATAGTTAAATTTGTTGATTAAAAAAAGGATGCTTACAAAAAGGAGATGAGTTTTTTGTCAAAAAAATATCCAGCCGCTGAAGAAACGGTGCAGGTAGAACCAGTTGTTAACCAATTGTTAAGCAAGGTACCGCAGGTTACTATTTTCTTCTGGATAATCAAAGTATTATGTACAACTGTCGGTGAAACGTTTGCTGATTTCATAAATTTCAACCTTGGATTAGGTTTAACTCTGACTACCATAATTATGGGAATAGCATTTTTCATTGTGTTGTTTATTCAATTTAGAGCAAAGAAATACGTTCCAGGTATTTATTGGACAACTGTTGTGCTTATAAGCGTATTTGGAACGTTGGTAACAGATAATTTGACAGACGGAATGGGAGTGCCTCTGGAGGTTAGTACAGCAGTTTTCTCCGTGCTTTTAGGATTAACTTTTCTTCTTTGGTATTTAAGTGAAAGAACTCTCTCGATACACTCGATTTTCACAAGAAAAAGAGAAGTATTCTATTGGCTTACCATTCTTTTCACTTTTGCACTTGGAACAGCAGTCGGAGATTTATATTCCGAACAACTCGGTTTTGGTTATCTTAAAACAGGAATAACCGTTATTATTATCATAGCTTGTGTATTTTTGGCATATAAATCAAAACTTGATGGGATATTAGCATTTTGGGTTGCCTATATTCTTACTCGTCCACTCGGAGCATCGCTAGGTGATTACCTATCTCAGCCAAAAGTTAATGGCGGGTTAGGTTTGGGGACAACCGTTACTAGTGTAATTTTTCTTGTAGCTATTCTAGCAATCATCATTCTCCTTGCTGTTACAAGAATTGATATAAACTCAAAAAGTGAAGTAGCAGAAACGAACCAACCGAACGGAAGCAAGAAAAATGTTTTGACACAAACCATTGTGGTACTATGTATTTTCTTACTTGGTGGTATAGGCGGTTATGTATGGAGAAGTAATAATATAGCATCGCAAACCACTTCTTCACAAGCTACATTAGGTGGACAATTAACAGGTTTTATTAAAATTGAAAATGACATGCTAACCTATGTAAACTCAAATAACTTTAATTCCGCTAAAACAAGTGCGGATGATTTAGAACATCAATGGGACACATCGGAAGCTAAGCTAAGAAAAATCGATGGCACCACATGGACTAAAATTGATGGTACAATTGACGTTGTTTTAGCAGCTGCTCGTTCGTCCAATCCTGATGCCAGCAAGTGTAAAGTAGCACTTAACAATTCACTCAGCGTCTTAAACACAGCAAATAAAGTAGCAGCGAATACAGCTTCTTCAACAACATTAGTTGGACAATTAACAAATTTCGCTACAATTGAAAATAATATGCTAAAGGATGTAACCTCCAATAATTTTACCTTAGCGAAGAAAAGTGCGGACGATTTGGAACATCAATGGGATACATCAGAGCCTAAACTTAGGAAAATAGATGGTACAACATGGACAAAAATTGATGGCACTATTGACGTTGTGTTAGCGGCAGTACGTTCATCAAGCCCTGATGTGAGTAAGTCCAAATCTGCACTTAAAAATTCAATTAGCGTATTAAACGGAGCAAATAAATAAAAATCTTAGGAATCGCAAATAGCGGTTCCCTTTTAAAATTTACATGCAAACTATTTAATTTTATTTTAAGAGGAAAGAAAAGTCCTAATCAAAGAGGAAAAAGCTACTAAAAAATTGATCAATTGTCATTAAAGATTATTGGAAGAAGGTCGTAATATGAACAAGTCTTTATCGGTCACCATGAATCAGTCAAAAGAAATGCTTGCTAAAGTTCCAGAAATTACACTCTACTTTTGGATTACTAAGTTGCTGACAACTGGAATGGGTGAGGTGGCATCCGATTATTTATTCGAGAATCTAAATCCACTCATTTCAGCACCCCTAAGTGTTCTCATTTTTGTAGCCGCAATGATATTACAGTTCAAAGTACGCCGATATATACCAAATGTCTACTGGTTAGTTGTCGTCATGGTTAGTATATTTGGCACAATGGCTGCAGATGTAGTTCGTGTCGGTCTAGGCATTCCCTACATCGTTTCAACCATCTTCTTTATGGTGGCACTCGCTGTCGTTCTCATAACTTGGTATTCCAAAGAAAAAACTCTGTCCGTACACAGCATCTTCACCCGTCGCCGCGAGATCTTTTACTGGCTCACCGTACTGGTAACATTCGCACTCGGTACCGCCGCAGGGGATATGACCGCATCAAGCATGCACTTGGGCTACTTATCTTCAGGTTTATTATTTACTGTCTTGCTCGTTATTCCAGCTTTGGGTTACCGATTATTTGGTCTTAATGAAATTTTTGCTTTCTGGTTTGCCTATATCATGACACGTCCAGTAGGTGCATCGTTCTCGGATTGGTTAGCAGCGTCTCATAGCCACGGTGGACTGGGAATAGACAAAGGTATGGTTAGCCTTGTTTTACTGATTTTTATTATTCTCCTAGTCGTCTTAAGAGGAGGCTCACCCGCAAAAAGCTTGGAATTTAAGGACAAAAAGGAAATAGCATCTTAGTAAATTGATCCCATATGATACGAAGACTGCCAATTTGTAAAAGATAAAATACTGATTGTGCATTAAATGCTATTTGGTACGTCGGGAACCTTTTGCTTTTATGAAATAGTTTGTCTATTACGGAAGAAAAGTCGATTTTCACAGTTGGAAGATCGACTTTTCTTTAACTTTGTGAAGAAATATGATAATTGATAAAAGGATTTTTTATTGGCGGAAAGTAAGGAGTGGAAGGTGGCTATGATTCCCTTCCTCGACGTGCGATTAAACAACTTTTTAAGAATAATTCCATACTTGTCCATTTCAAGTTATCTCCTACAGCATAAAATGTATTACCTCTTAGATAAGGAGGTGAGTATCAATGAGCTATGACGGCGGTGGAATGGGCACAAGTTTTGCTTTGATTGTTGTTCTATTCATCCTTTTAATCATTGTTGGGACATCCTTCATGCGTGTAGGATACTAATGATTGTCTAGGTAAAATAATGTCATTAAGAGGGTATCTTGGAATTTAATTAGTACCCTCTTTGTAATGCAAACTTTGCAATTTGGGTCAATTACGTTCTAAAAAAATAAATCCCTTGTTCAACTATCCTGCCAGTTACTTTAATAAAATAAGGGCTTTACTCTTTTTTCAAGTAAAGCACCTGATAGTTTAAGTGAAAAACTTCACAATATTTAACAAAAACCCTTTTACCATAACGGGTAAATAAACGGGACCTGTTAAAAAGGCAAACACAACCGTGCTTGCCTTTTTATAGCAATGTGGAATTAGAAAATACTTTTTGGAATACTTATACTTATGCAGCAGTTTGCATTCTTACTATTGAAGACATTTTTGCTAACAGAGAGTCAATTAAATAATTTAACCTGTGGTTAATGTTGTCCAGTAAGAATGCTGCTTTAATTAATATAGAAAGAAATGCTGATAATAAACGAATAAATTTTCTCAAAATGCATTCCCCCACATTGTATTTTAGTGTTATAAATAACACCAGTATTATTATTCGTTTTAAAATTAAATTTATTGATAATTTTTAATTATTTCCATTCGGTCTTCCATTTGCGGAGGTTCTTCAAACCACCCATGTTTAATCTTAATTTCCATTCCTTCTTGTCCATAAAAAAATATATCTTTGGCAATCAGAGCATTTTTCATGCTTATATCATTTCTTAAGGTAAAAAATGTCCCGAAAGCATTTCCTGTGATACTGAATCCATTGAGAAGATAGATGCAATGCATCATGAGTTTTTCAGAAAACGGGGGAACCGTTGAAGTTGTTACCGTGCTTCCAGAAGTAGCAGAAAAATGAATATTGCTATCCAAAAGTATTTCCTCGAACATTTTGATTTGTTTCTTACAAAGCTCCATTCCTTTTACAAAATAGGCTTTAACCTCTGGGGTTTTTGCACATTGGGCAAAACCAGTAATGAGCTGTAAGCCAACATTATTTGATTCTATGGCGTGATGAAGAATACCCACTTCAATATCATTCAAAGCCCTTTTCTCAGCAAATGGATTAAATCCACTCTGATACTTTTTGCTTTTAATGAACTCAGTTGTTTTTGGCATCGTAGCTTTTGGAGGAAGAGAAAGAATACCTTTTTCCAACAAATATTGAGTGGCTAACATATAAATTCTTTGTGAAGTAGAAGTAAGTCCTTCATAAATCTTCATCACTTTGTTGTTGTAAGCCATATTCATATTCATGGTGTACATCCCCATGCTAACTTCTTTTAAAATACGGACAAACATTACATCAAATCCATTGTCATACAACTTTGGTGCTTCTAAATTCACATCTTCTTTTGTAAACCCGACAGGCTTAACCATTCCTTGTTCTTGAAATAGTTGTTCCAATTCTAAAACATAAGAATTAAGCGATTCCCACAAACCTCCTACAATATTTTTAGCTCGTCGGTCATCTCCAGTTTCATAAAAATATTCCAATATTCTGAGAATGAGTGTTTTTTCTTGATAAGTTAACCAAAGTGTTCCCACTTCTGATGCACTTAAAGGGTTGGTTAAAGCCAAGATAATTTACCCCCATGAACTTTTTTCTTATTTTTCACGACCAAATTATTTATTATGTAAAAAATATGGAAATTAATTATATGAAACCCAACATACACAAGCGGCTTCAACAGCAAACATTGATTCTCTATGACCATTTGTTCAATTAAACTGCCCTTTAGTGGAACAAGAAAAGAGTCGCCGCAGCGACCCATTTATTAAACATAAGCCCCCGTTACTTTAAGTGCAATTCATCACAATCTTTATTTTAACATAAATACCCAATACGCCTTGATAGTCCATTAGAATCGAAGTAGAAAATATCGTTCAAGTATCTTATAAAAATAAGAGTCATTTTTATAAGCCACTCTCATTAAATTAGGATAATCCTTAATTGTATACTAAACTTGGTTTACTATTTGATTTACTGTTTTCATGTCTCCTACTCCTTTACGAGTGGGGGTTCTTTGTTTCACAAGAAAAAAGAAAAGCAGACTCCCATAAAAGAGCCTGCCTTCCCTGTTTTGTAAATTAAGCAGCATTACGTACGTTTGAAGCTTGAGGTCCACGTTGACCTTGCTCAACATCAAAAGTCACTGCTTGACCTTCTTCTAAAGTTTTGTAACCTTCACCTTGAATCGCTGAGAAATGAACGAATACATCGTCTCCACCTTCACGTTCGATGAAACCGAAGCCTTTTTCGCCATTAAACCATTTTACTTTACCTTTTTCCATTTGTATTGCCTCCTAGTGTGTAAACACACACAATGTAATACTATCCTTGCTCTCAGTGATCATCAAGACGAAAAGTTACAAATCCTTTTCACCGAACAAAAATAATTCTTTTTAATCATAACATTTTTTTGTAAGAAGTGGCAAGAGATAGAAAAATCCATTGAGCTCACTATTTCTTTATGATAATCATGTAATGAGCCAAGAAAATTATTAACTACCCGATTAAGTTCTGGGGAAGTCTGTACTTTGAAAACCTTTTGCCTCATACATAAATTTATCCCTCCCTTCATCTTATATTTATACACAAAAGGCATATTCTCCTATAAAAACTCCTATTATTTAAATTCCTTTCACCCGTCTTATTTGTTTGTAATATTTATGTATTTTTGTTTTTCAACTATTCTGCCCAGTTACTTGAATAAGAAAAGCGATCCTTCGTTATTGAAGCATCGCACCCGTTAGCCATCCATGAATCGCTAAAAACCAGCTCTTCACCACAGAGAATGAAAATGGTTTTAAACCGTCAATACTGATTCTACGGCTGGAGAGGAAGGTCGATGAACTATGGTGCGTTAGAG
>NZ_JAMBOH010000065.1 GCF_023715505.1 Neobacillus cucumis
TAAGGCACCATAGTTTATCGACCTTCCTCTCCCAGCCTTAGGAACATTATCGCCGGATTCAATATATTTTCATTCTTTGTGGTGAAGCGCCGATTTTTGCGCTTCATGGATGGCTAACGGGTGCTTTACTTAAATAAAAGTTATGTATAGAAAGAGTTGATTTAATTTGTCTAAACAAGGGTTAAAGGCTGCAATCCAATATGGAGAAAAACTACCTGTATTTAAAGGTTTAAAGGAAGCACTGTCTTTTTTCTTTAATTACAAACATGAATTATTGAAACAATTTGAATTAATTAGCCAAGAGTCCGCATTATTCAAAGCGAATTATAAAATTGAAAGTTTGAAAGGTTTGGAAAAATGGTACTTTGAGTTATATGAAAAGAATGAATTTGTTAAATTGGGAATAGATCGAAATGAATTTGAAAAAGCAATGGCAATTTATTTTGGAGAAGTAGTCGTACACAATAATAAAGATGCAAATTGGGAAGTTGAGGAATACCCTTTTGTACCAGGAAAATACACATTTGGAGTAAGTAAAGGCTTAGGCAGTATGTCTTTAGGTAATGGGTTTATTGACCATTTTAAAGAACCAGGTAATAAAAGAAGAAACGCTTTGTTTAGAAGGTACAATCATTACTTTAATGAATGAAACGATATGCCTTATTTAAGTAACGGGTGCTAGAGTTCAAGAGCTGCTTAAATTGCAACTAAGGTCTTTTTCCGAAAGGAAAAGGGAAATCTTTTTTAGAAATCCCTTACTGGTCCTTTATATTATATTTTTTCATCAGATCTATGGCTTGCTCAATTCCCTTATCTGTAAGATATACTGATTTTGAACGCTTGCTGTCACGAATGAAATCATTCTCTGATAATTCATTAAGTGATTCAAAAGGGTAACCTTTCCAGCTTCTTTGAGCTTCACCTAAACCATAATCTTCTTTAAAAGAAGTTAAATACAACAATAATAACGTTAATTCATCAATTTGATCTTTCATTATGAGTGAAGTCCTTTCCTTTTTATTTATTTTACAATTGATATAATGTTATTATTTTCATATTAAGAAAACAAGTCGTCGTAAAATTGAACGATAAGTTAATAGTTAGGTAATATTTCTTTAACGTTATCAAAGGAACAGTTTTAAAGTAGGAAGAGGTCTGGTTATTGAAAAATCATATTAAAGTAAATGGAAAGCTGCTTCAATCAAACAAACATTTTTCACAATTGAAAAATAAACAAAAGGAATGGATTGCAGTAGAACTTTATAAGCTCTACCATAATAAGATGAAAGAAAGACAAACAACAAGTAAACTCCTTCCTGAACATTGTGATATAGTTATTTCTTCCCTATATAAACTGATTCAAAATAGAGAGATATGGATTTCTTATGGAGAAGTAGAAAAGTACGCATTTAGTAAGATCACAAAAATAGTAAAATCCTTTAAGTATCAATCCCCTGAGTTGTGCAAGGAAATCGAGGTTGATTACCTAAAGAAATAGAATGAATTTTTATCTGTGCTGAAGGGTAGCTATCTAGCTGCCATTTTTGTTTACTATATGTTTTTTTTGCCGTCTTCTCCCTCGCAACCGAACCCGTTAACTGTGGCGGTCTTTTTTCTTATTCCACTAACGGGCAGTTTAGTTGAAGAAAGAATCATAAAATAATGAGAGTTATTATGTTGATTTGGGGGGAGAAATCAAATGGGGTTAGATATATACTACTATGATAAAAACAATGAAGAACATTTTCTTGCAGAAATAAGTGAAGGGTTACATAATCAAATATTTTATGGAAATATACATCCAGGAAAATGGGGTATTCTCAGTAAAATCAAAGAATATTATGGTGCTGATTCTGTTGTTACCTTGAATAGACTTCAAATTGAAGAATTTATAAAAAAACTTTTATCCATTCAGGAGTTTGTAGCAGATAAATATAAAAATGAAATTGATGAGATAGTATTGTTATTACGCAATGAAGAATTTCATAGTGTTGAAATTGCAGGTGATTAGAAAATGATAATGACAATTCATCAACTAAAAGGGACGTTTCTACAATAAGTGGAGACGCATTTTTCTTATTGAAGTAACTGGCAGGTTAGCTTAATAAAGTAAAAAAACATTGGGTGTTAAATCCCAATGTTCTTTGTAGATTAATTTTGTACTTCCGGAAAATCTAAGGGATTATTTTAAATTATATAAAGGTGTTTAAGCTATTAAATTTTGACAGAACACAGTCTATTATCGGATAACTATAAACGGTCTCATCATCTCATAATCCTCGTGCTCCAAGATATGACAGTGCCATACATACAATCCGGTAAAAGGACCAAACTTCATGATAATTCTAGCAATCTGGTTAGGATTAACTCGAACGGTATCCTTCCATCCTCGTTCGTATGGTTCCGGAGGAATCGCCGGACCCGTAAAATGGATCATTTTCTCCTTGTTAAACTTTTCTACATCGAAATTTCTCCTATCTAAGATTTGAAAATCAATTAAGTGAAGATGAATAGGGTGTGTATCCGTAGTTAAGTTAATGAGATACCATATTTCAGTTGATCCTAATTTTGGATTTTCAGTGATGGGGGCATCCCACTGTTTATTATCCAATAACATAAATTCACGACCGTACTTATCCATATTATCATTTAATGTTAGGTATCGTATTTTGGAAGCTGACTGTTCATTTATTTTGGGAACAGACATTATATAAGCCGGAATAGCACTCGTATCCACACTAGACAATGGAAGAGTTACTCTAAACTGCATCACTGTGCCCGTATTTTCATCAACTGGATCTCCGGTTGGAAATGGAGCAGGCGCATCGTTTGTCATGATAATATTCTTACCCTCAAGATTGGTAAAATCAATAATCACCTCTGCTCGTTCTGCAGGTGCTAACATAATTTCTTTTACACCTATCGGGTGCTGTATAAATCCTCCATCCGTTGCAATTTGATACATAAGTTGTCCTGAGCCAAGTTTAATTCTAAAGAAACGGGTGTTGGATGCGTTTAGCAACCTAAATCGATATTTACGTGGTTCCACTTCTAAATAGGGATGTACTTTGCCATTCACTAATATCGTTTTTCCCACGAATTCAGGAATGATCGACGTTTCTAATTCCGGGATTGGTTTATCTTGCTGCTTTGGGTAATAAAGGGATCCATCTTTATTAAATGTCTTGTCTTGTATCATTATAGGGATTTCGTATTTCCCACTTGGTAAATTCAATAAGCGTTCCCGTTGATCTCTGATTAAATAGAATCCCGCCAATCCAGCATAAACATTAAGCCTAGTAATACCTAAGGCATGGTCATGATACCAAAGTGTGGAATCATGACCGCAATTATCATATCGATAGATTTGCTTCCTAAAATTTCGACCGACTTGTTTGAATCCTTTTGTAAACCAAGCCTCTGGATAGCCATCGCTTTCCCATTCAACACAAGCTCCGTGTACATGTACTACCGTCCGTACTTCCGGTACGTCCATATGGGCACCATGCACAGTATGATCTACAGGAAACAGGTGCTTATCAGGAAGATTGTTGATCCATTTGATAAATACGATTTTACCTTTTTCTACTTCTATGGTAGGACCTGGATAGCTGCCTTCATAGCCCCATACCGTTGTATCATTTAACTCACTATGGAGAGATTGTTTAAATTCCGTCATATTCACTTCATAATACGTATATAACTGATCTTTCCATTGAGGTTTTAAAACAGGTGGGATTGGAAGTTCGTCTACAAATTTAGTGAGAATTATTTTTGGCGGATTTGCTTCCATACTGCCACATTGGTTATTAGGTGTGCATTTACATTGATCACCACATTTACAATTTGGATTTTAGCAGTACGGGTTGGTACATTGTTTGGATAAGTTGTGCAAGTTATGTGAAATGCCATCATTAATATTCATTAAGATTCCCCCATTTTCTGAATTTTCGAATCCCGTCATACCCAACCTTTGCCCTTCCAATTGTAGAAAATCTATAATGCTTTTGCATTTCCATCAGAAACAACATTCATACTATAATACTCCTTGTTTTCTTGAACTATTATTAAGTAATGCATGTTGGGCTTAGGAGGTATCAAAAAAGAGTTCACTGTGAAAAAATTTTAGTATTGCATATCTCCAAAACAATCGAAGGTCGGTGACCATTTTTTCCAAGTTATATTAAGACCAAATGAAAAAAGGTCAACCAGTTAAAGAGGGGGACTGCCAGCGCTAATCTCTTTTCTAGTTGTTTAACAAAGTAGGTTGTTTGAAATAGGCACATATTCGTTGCCCAACTCATAAGAATACGATAAAAGATTTTTCCTGAACTATCCCATAAATGAGGTGCATTTTGATGGACAACCGAACAATTAATCAAGTGAACGGAAAAGTGCCACAACCTATCCGTAGTGATGGAGCTGGCACGATAGACTCCGGACCTCGGAATATCATGAGGGATCTTCAAAATCCGAATATGCTTGTCCCACCTATAACAGATGCAGGTTTGCTACCTAACTTGAAATTCTCATACTCAGACACTTCTATGAAATTAAATCACGGTGGGTGGTCCAGGGAGATCACTTCCAGGGAACTACCTATTACGTCCAAGAAGCCGTTCATCGACTAGTCCATCTCAAGGATAGTGAAAAGATAAAGAAACTACTCAATGTCTTAAAACTAACCAAAAAGCTAAGAGAAAACTAAACAAATTTCGATTACAATGTAAAAATGAAGTCATATGATTTCGGAAGAAGGCAACATCAATCTAAATAAGTACATTAAATTGAATGAATTGGATTAGTTGGAACGCCGTATGCGGTGAAAGTCGCACGTACGGTGTGAACAGGGGGGAAAGGCGGTGATAACTTCAAAGCCTTACCTATCTGTATTAAGTACATTTCTTCACAAAGTTATAGAAAAGCCGATCTTCTTATTTAGCAAAATCGGCTTTTTTTATTATTAATTTTTAATGGAGTAGATGGAATTAAGCCACAATTACTAACCGTGCTAATGTATATGGTTGGAATTGGGATATATTTTGTTAGTGTATGTAGAGAAGGGGTGTGTAGATGAAAGATGACAAAGAGAGTTTGAAGAAAACAAACATTACCTTGATTACTATAGCAATAATTATTACCATTATAAATCACTTTGTGTTTCCTATTTTCTTTAAAATGAAACCTGATAGCGTAGGCACAGGCATTTCGATTATTCTTTTGGCATCTGTTTTACTCAATAATGTTAGGTCGAAGTAAGATGCTTTTATTGAACAAACGAAGCAGTTTAGCTGAAGAATTAAAAAGAATGCAAAACATATAGTTGTTTATACAAACAATTATTTTTATGGAGGAGTTTCCGATGAAAAGATGGTTACTCATATTTATAGTTGTAGCGTTCAATGTATTTTCTACTGTTGGCTGTTCATCTAGAAATATAGAAAAAATAGATGTTTACCAAATGGTAAGCTTTTCGGATGTTAAAGAGAATTCATTGATTTCATTTACGGATTCTAAAGATGTTATTAATTTTGTAAAGGAGTTTAAAAAAGCAAATAAAGAACCAGGGATTGTAGATATGATTGACCCTGAATATAAGGTTAATTTCGGGGACGAATCCTATTTTCTTTGGTTAAACGAAGAACACGCTACGATAATGAATGTAAAAGATACTCATACCATATATACCCTTCCAAAAAGTTCAACAAATACTATTAACCAGTTATTAAACTAATTGGTGCAAGAGTTGAGGTTCCAGCTGCAATTTGGTGACTTTTCCTTATTGTGCTAAATGGCAGGTTACTTGAAGAAGCATTTCGAGATGAAGAGGTTTAAGCTTAATAAAAATGAAGCACCTGGTAACCCTATTAGTAGACTTAGGAGGAAAGTCAGGTGTTTTTATGTGGTACTGGTATTTATTTCTATGTGTAATCGTATTTAACACAATAGCTATATGTATGAAAAAAAAATTAAAATTAATTGACATGTATGCAACTATAATTACTTCCTTACTTATCCAGACAAAAGTAGATAGATGGACAGACCGAATGGATTGGTATGGATTCTTTGACCGATGGTATGTAGACGCCCCTACTATGCTTGTTAGTATAGGCTTATATCCAGCAGCTGCTCTCATTATGTTAAACTTTTATCCATATGACAAATCAAAGTGGCTTGCAGCAGGCTATATCCTGATATGGTCAATAGCCTCTACCTTCTTTGAATGGACATTCCTTAGAAAAGGGTATATGTACTACGGAAATGGGTATCAGTTAATCTATTCAGCTTTTACTTATCCATTCCTTTATCTTATCTTATTTGGAAACCTAAAACTCGTCGGTACAATTTTAAAAATATCAGGTGAAAGAGAAAAGTAGCCATAGTTCAGAGAGCTGCTCTTCTACCTTAATGGGTGCGAATCGTCGAGAGGGTCGCACTTTTTCTTCTTCAAGTAACGGGAGATTAGTTAAACAACAATATGTGAAAAAATGTACTTAAACAAACGGGTAGCTTTAACTAAAGTTGATGATCGCTGCGGCGGTCTTTTTTCTTGTTGAGCTACCATGAAAATTTACTTCTGTACCTTCGATAAAAAGGCAATACTAAAGAAGACGCAGCTCATTCATTTTTTAAAAAGGGGAGAGCGTCTAATTCATTGATCTATGGAATTCAGTTGAATAGATTA
>NZ_JAMBOH010000066.1 GCF_023715505.1 Neobacillus cucumis
GGGCTCTAACGCACCATAGTTCATCGACCTTCCTCTCCAGCCGTAGAATCAGTATTGACGGTTTAAAACCATTTTCATTCTCTGTGGTGAAGAGCTGGTTTTTAGCGATTCATGGATGGCTAACGGGCAGGTTAATACAACAATTATTCTGTCACCACTCTATTAAAAGGATGACAGGATCCTCTTTTTTTATAAAGGCGTAAGCTATTAAAATACAAACGAGTTATTCTAAGGGGCGAGATTCTTTAATAAAGGAACAGATAAGAAAAAGGTATCCAAAATTTTGATGGATACCATTTTCTTTAAGATGTTTCAGTTATTTTTTAGTACAAATCTGCAGGCTATGAAAGCCTAGTACTGCCCCATTTTTGATTGGGTCGATGGTAAAATTCTTCGAAAATGAGATTGATGAGTATCTTTTAATGATCTCAGTCATGGCAATCTTTGCTTCCAATCGTGCTAAAGGTGCCCCTAAACAAAAATGAATTCCGTGTCCAAAACCAAGATGCTGATTTGGATTACGATGAATGTTATATGTTGATGCATCCTTAAATTGATTTTCATCCCGATTAGCTGAAGTCAGCCATCCAATTACAATATCACCTTTCCGTAAATGCTGCCCTGCCATGTCTGTATCCTGGGCTACAATCCGTCTTAGGACATGAGCAGGACCACGGTAACGCAGTGTCTCTTCTACCATTTGCGGAATAAGGGAAAGATCCTTTCTAACCTCTTCATAAACATCCTTATGTTCGATAAGACAATAGACGGCATTTGAGATTAAATTGGTTGTTGTTTCATTCCCGGCGACGAGAAGAAGTTGACAGAATGGAATTAAGTGCTCTTCAGATATTTTTGTTCCTTCTTCTTCTGCCTGTATGAGGATAGAAATGATATCATCCCCCAAATGCCCCCTTTTTTCCGTTATTATGTAATGGAAAAATTGCGACAATTCCTCCTGGGCCTTCAATCTAATAGATCTGTTTTCCTCTAAATCCTCTTTGCTGCTGCTCTTTGGAAAACTCACTAGGATATCAGACCACTCTTTAAACTTATCCATGTATTGGGAAGGAATACCTAACATGGAAGCAATCACTTCCATCGGAAGTGGATACGTGAACTCCTTCACCAAATCAAATTCCTCCTCACCGCTTACTTGCTCTAGGAGACGTTCAGTAATTTCCAGTATACACGGTGTCCATCCCTCTAATACTTTAGGCGTAAACGCATGATTGACAATAGACCGAAGCTGTTTATGAACAGGATTGTCTAATAGAATTAGACTTTTCTTCAATTTACTTCCCGGCATGCGAGGAAAATCAACTGAAAATGATTTTGTATCATCAGCCAGCCTTTTTACGTCTTCATAACGAAATACCTGCCAGGTTTTTGTTGCTTCATTAAAGTAAACAGGAGATTCTTTTCTCATTTTTTCAAACCAGGGAAATGGATGATGAAAATTTTCTACATTATCCGCTCCTCCTAAGATTTGCGGAAAAGAAATTTGTTCTGCTGCAATTTTTTTCATAACAGTTCTCACTCCTATTAAATAATTGAATTAGATCAAGCTTCCGGAGCAATGAATGGATCCTATTCATTCTTTTAAAGAGTCTTCATTAATAGGACGCCGACATATTGGATGGCCATGGTCTGCCGCAAAATGCTAAAAAGGTATTTAACCCTGATAGAGTAATCGGCTCTTCCCAATTGTAAAGATTAAAACTTCGAAAGTTGAACAACTAAATTTTACTTCGATATATCGAAGTTTCAACCTTTAAAACCTTATTTTTATAAAAAATAGTTAGAATTTACTAAGTATAATTCAGAACTCACAGTAGTATTTAGGGAAAATAAGAATTCGTATAACCCAAAAAAAGTTTTAAATTAAAACTCCTTTAACACATTTTTAATTAAATAGAATTTACAAAAATATTTAGACTAATGTTTAAGGGAGTTTTTTTCGAAAAACATATTGATAAACATAATTATTTGAATCCTGATAAGTAAAACTCCACAAACATTGTATTTTCGTAAATGCATACGCGAATGTATTTAAATTATTCTAATTAATTTTATGTATTTTTTTTGATTTATATAGATTTTAACTATATACAACTTAGAAATTTCAAAGTATAATAATTTTTGTCAGTTTTAGAAGGGGTGGAGTATTTTGAACCAAGAAAATGATATCACTGTAGACATGTTGCTAGCTGCATATGACAATTTATCTAAAAAAATGTCTATTCATCGATTTAGGAATTTTGCTAATCATCTTAGAAATCATGAACTAAATCTGAATCAATTTTCGATATTAGTTAATATCTTGCGTAATGGTGCTTGCTCCTCTATACAGTTGGCTCACCATTTGAAGTTAAAAGCAGCTTCAATCACTTATTTGGTTGATTCACTTGAAAAAAGAAAACTTGTTAAACGGATTAATAACCCTGAAGATGGTCGAAGCCATCTCATTAACCTGACAGATGCAGGGAGGGAAGTTGCATATTACAATTCGGATAACAAGGACGCTGCCAAATTTTTTGAATGGTTAAATCTGGATGATAAGGAGCTTCTTTATGTAGCTATGAGGATTTTGAACAGAAAATTACCTGATGAAAGTGAAATTGTTTAATTATGGTATACCCTGATTTATGACTAAGACTCACATTCACACCAAGGAAGAAGGATAGTATGAAAAAACTAATGAAAATAAAAATGGCATGGGTTCCTGTTTGGATGCCTTTTCTGCTCATTTTAAGTATGATAAGTATTTATTTACCCGTATTTAAAGGTGCTGACCAAAAGTTAAATGATTTTCCTTTAGTAATAGTCAATGAGGATCAAAATTTCGCTCAATCTCTTGATGGTAAACAGATTTTGGAAAGTCTTGCACAGAATCATGACGGACATTCACTGAAATGGATTTCTGAAAAAACGAAGGAAGATGCAATTAAGGATATTAAAGAAAATAAAGCATACGGAGCTATCATCATTCCAGCAAATTATACGAGTGGTATTGAAAAAATTGATGAAGCTCTCTTGGCCGGAAATTCAGTTGCAGATCCTGTTAAGGTTGAAATTTTATTAAATGATGGCGGTGGACAGTTAGCTACAGGTGTTGCTTCTGCGGTCCTTCAAGGAATGGCTTCTCAAAGTATAGCAACTGTTAGCAGCCAATTACAGGCAGATTTGACCAAAGCGAATAAGCAAGTTTCGGCCCAAGCTGTTTCTCTTATTGAACACCCAATCATGGTTAAAACCTCAAATGTGTTAGAGCTGCCCGGAGACATTAATAAAGGCTTAACTCCTTTTATGTTAGTGTTAATGGCATCAATCACAGCATTATTGGGAACCCAAATGATTCATGGATATTTAAGTAAAATCGTTGAGAAAATGAAAGAGAAGGGAAAAATTATTACCGAAACAACAGCCCGAATAACGGAATTAGTTTTAGGCGTTATTTTGATGGTTGTTACCGCTTCAGCTTTAATGGTCGTTGTGTTTGGGTTCTATAATAGCGTCCATTCTGTAAGCTGGGGTGCGATTTGGTTATATGCAATTTTATGTTTCCTTACCCTTTTCTTCATGTTTAAAATGCTTAGTCTTATTTTTGGTAAGTGGAGTATGCTGGTAATGTTTCCAGTCAATATTTTAGGGATATTTGCAAGCGGTGGACCCATTCCATTAACAGGCTTGCCTGAATTCCATCGCTTCTTTAGTGAACTTTTACCAACCCGATATATGGTCGATGGGATGAGATCTTTGCTCTATTTTTATGGAAATACAGAAGCAGGACTTAGCACGGCATTATGGGTAATTTTTAGCTGTTTGGTTGTATTTATGGGAATTTGTCTGATCATTACGTACAATACGTACAAAAAAGAAAAGGTGAAACAATCTGTAGCTTCTCCTTCTGAAGATAAAACATATGTAGCGTATAACAAGGAACTGGCGTACAGTGTGGAAGAACCTAATATCTCAATCTCGAAAGAACATGTAAATATCCCTTCAACACCGGCAGTTAATGCAACATTAATTACACTTTTGAAAGAGGAAAAAACAAATGATGAATGGTATCGTCAAGCATTGCTTAAATTCATGGACGGTGAAAGTAAAAATACTTCAAATACGATGCATGATGATATCTTTCGTAATGCGTTACTTTCAATCAATAAACAAAATGAGCTGCCAGTTCCAGAAAGCGTAAATTCATAAGTGGAGGAAGTAAGTCTGTGAAAATTTTAATTGTATATGATAGTGAAGGCGGACATACAAAAGCGTTGGCACAAACCATTGCTGCTGGCGCTGAGTTAACGAAAGAAGCAACTGTCATAGTGAAGAATGTAAAAGAGGCAGATGTTAGGCACGTTTCTGAAATGGATGCAATTATTTGGGGGTGTCCCGGACATTTTGGAACCATTAGTTCAGGCTTAAAAGAGTGGATTGATAAATTAGGGTTTCTTTGGGCTGAAGGGAAACTGGTTGATAAGGTGGGAGCCGTATTCTGTACAACAGCCACCACCCACGGCGGACTAGAAGCCACTTTGTTAAACCTTATTACACCTATGTTCCATCATGGTATGATTATTGCCGGTCTGCCAGGAAATATTCCAGAGAATGCTCTGTACGGATCATACTATGGTTTAGGAATAGCATGCCCTGTAGAAAGCAACCAACAATTGAGTGAAAATGATATCGCATTAGGGAAAGCATTGGGGCAACGTGTTGTTAGAGTAACCCAAAAATTTACTCAAAGTCGTAGATAATGATGATACCAGGAGCCCTAGTTCTTAATAAACAGGGCTCTTGATTACTTTAGGGGAGCAAAGGTAAAGGAGGACTCGTAGTGGATATTGCAAATTTCTAAGAAGGCATTTACTTCTAACTTGGATTGAGTCTCGTCCGACTAAAAAAATTAGAAACATACCGCTTTTTATGGGTGCTGAAATTGGTTTAACTCAATTAAAAACAAGTAAAGCAATTTCTATCCTAAAGGCTTATGGACACGAAGTTAATTTGTAGGAAGTTATAATACGCCCCTCTTATAAAAATTAATAAATGAAACCTTAAGAAGGTAATAAATCAAAGTTTGTGAAACATTGTACTTAAACAAACGGGTGCGTTTGTTAAACAAAGGCTCAATATTATTTTAATTACTCAACTTTCGCACCTAGAAAAATGTGATGAGGTTAAATGGGTGTAACGCTTAGAACCGTTGAAGTAGAGTACTTGACTTTAAATATAGGCATGAAAAAACACCTCTTCATTTGGTATAGTTGATT
>NZ_JAMBOH010000067.1 GCF_023715505.1 Neobacillus cucumis
ACTCTACAAGAACCTGAAGCATCCTAATCTATTCAACTGAATTCCATAGATCAATGAATTAGACGCTCTCCCCTTTTAAAAAAATGAATGAGCTGCGTCTTCTTTAGTATTGCCTTTTTATCGAAGGCACAGAAGTAAATTTTCATGGTAGTTCAACAAGAAAAAATGACCGCCGCAGCGACCATCATCCGTAACAAAAGCACCCGTTTGTTTAAGTACAAAGATTCACAAGCTTAAAATTCAATCTCTTTTTTAATTGTATTAATGTCTTACATACCCAACAAGCAGCCCCCCAAAAAATGGGACTGCCTCATTACAAAAGCTTTCTATTTTAGAGTCCTTGAACTGTTGGGCAAACAATCATCTTATTTATCGCTACATCTGATGGTTGTTCAATTGCAAATGCAATGGCACGAGCAATGTTAACAGGCTCGATTCCAATTTTGTTATCTTCAACGATTGCAGATTTTAATTCTGAATCTGAAATAGATTCTAGTAATTCAGTAGCAATAGTTCCTGGAGAGATAATAGTTGTACGAATATTGTTGCTAGCCTCTTCTATACGAAGACCTTCTTTAAAAAAGCTGGTCACTTAGAATTCCCTGCTGGTTCAGTTTATAGTGGGAATAAACGTTAATGATATGACCTTCTTTTCTTTCCCTCATGGATGGAAGAACAGCAGCAATACCATAAAGAACACCCTCGATGTTAACATCAATCATCGTATCCCATTCATTGATTTTTTTCTGATGAACAGGTGATAGCTGCATTACTCCTGCATTATTGACCATTACATCAATTTTCCCAAACTCTTTAAGAGCATACTCAGCTAACTCTTCTATTTGTTCGTATGAGGCAGCATCGGTCACTTTATAAATAGCATGCCCGCCATTATTTTGAATCTCTTCTTGTAATTTCTTTAATTTATCTGCTCGACAAGCCGCCAGTACCAGCTTCGCACCTTTAAATGAAAGATCTTTTGCAGTAGCTTCACCAATCTGGCTAGAGGCACCCGTAATAATGACAACCTTATCTTGAATATTTGTCAAAAAAATGAAATCCTTTCTTATAGAAAACTTGCTAAAATTAACTTTCTATTTTTCTTAGGTGAAGGGAGTTGAACACCTCCCCCTAACCATTTTCACTGCTAATCGCGAGAAGTCAGCTCAAAGGTACGTTTTTTATACTCGCAATTCCCCCAAGATACCACATTCCAAGCCAGCTCGATAACTTAAATATTTATGCATCCTCATACGCAAGAGAAGTTGATAAATCACGGTGGGCGTTGATCTGTCGCTGAAGCTCGGCGACTTTTTGCTCCGCACCAGTAATCGCATCCGCACCAGCAATTAAGCGGAACGGTGGTTCTTCCTGACTTACAATGGTAATTAGAGCCTTTGCAAGTTTGACAGGATCGCCTTCCTGTTTTCTATTTTTTTCTTTAAAGAAAGCCTTGATTTGTGCATTACCCTCAGCGTAGTCATCGATAGACAGGTCACCCCAGAATGTTGATTCCGGCTCTAAAAGTTCGGTACGGAAGAAACCTGGTTCAACGATGGTTGTTTTGATACCGAATGGAGCGACTTCATCACGTAACGACTCCATCCAACCCTCAAGACCAAACTTCGAAGCAGAATAAGCGGAACCACCCGCACCTCCGACCAAGCCTGCAAGAGAAGAAATTGAAATAATGTGTCCAGACCGAGCCTTACGCATCAAAGGCAACACTGCACGGGTGACGTTCATAGGACCGTATAGGTTGGTACTGATTTGGCGTTCCATCTGTTGTAGGGTTAGTTCCTCAAAGAAGCCGCCATAAAAGTTACCTGCATTATTAACCAATACATCAATACGTCCAAATCGATTAACTGCCAACTTGACGGCAGATTCGGCATCCGAAGGATTAGTGACATCCAGCTTTACAATCAGCAGATTTTCATCATCACCGAGGACTTTGGCTACTTTATCGGTATTACGACCTGTAGCGACGACCTGATGACCTGCGGCTAGGGCAGCTTTTGTGAACTCCACGCCCATACCACGCCCAGCACCAGTGATAAACCAAACTTTCTTGTTATTCATAAATTATTCCTCCTAATTTTCTACGTTATTTTCTCCTTATATAAAGGTTTATTACATCCTCTTATTTAAATGGAGCAAGAGTAGATTACTCCTTAGAGTGTACTCTAAAGCAAGTTTTTTTTCGAAAAAAAATTAGAAAGTTGTCAGACGCAAATGAAAAAACAACTGGCTGCTTAATTTCAAGAGAAACAGTTTCCTAATTCATTTTCATAAAAATTTATTTTAGTATCAAGAAACTCTAAGCTTTGACGAATCTTCTTGAATTCTTCCACTACTTTTTTGCGATGATTTTTAAGTAGTGCTAACCTTTCTTCCATTGTTTCATCCCCCATATACCCCCACATGATAAATTGTTTCATGTCTTTTAGTGACATCCCCGATTTTTTTAGGTGGAGCAAAGTTTCAACCCATAATTTGTCTTTATCCGAGTAAACTCTGACATTATTCTCGTCTCTGTTTACTTTTATTAACTCTTCTTTTTCGTAATACCTCAATGTATGTTCACTCACCCCAACGATTTTAGAAAATTCTCCAATAGAATATGTCAATATAACCGCCTCCATTAAATCTGCTATGTCTATTTCTTCACTCTCTTTTAATTTACGACACAAAGCAAGAGTAATACTTAGAGTTTACTCTAAGTCAAGAAATCTCAATCAGTCACGGTATTTTGCACTTATCGTTACTCCATTCAATTTTATCTCGAATTCAACCAAGTCCAGATATTACTTCCCGTTGTTCTCCGGTTTCAAGATCAAATTCTAATAATGCAGATTCTCTTAATACTGCTACGTAGAAATCGTTGAACCAGGGGATGTGGTTGGTGATGGAAGCTCCTACGTACTCAGGAGCGATTGATGTTTTTCGAGGCAGAGGGGGCTACATTACTTACCGTACCTGTTGATAAGGACGGAATGCGATCTTCGAGGCCGTTCCATGTAGTGAGATATACTTTTATAAAAAGCCACCCATTTCTATTAAAAGTATGGATAATAACGGTCATGTGATTTACTTAAAAGGGTTAAGTAAAACACTTGCACTGGGTTGTAGAATTGGTATCATTGATATTAAGTTTGGTAACTATCTTACTTAGAAATTACATGTTTACTCCTATACAACAACTTTCTAACATCTTTCTAGATAAGGAATAAATTCAACATTCTTTAAGAGCTCTCTGTTCATTATTGATTTATATTCCCTGTCCTACTTTTTTTATTAAATTTCTAGGGTGTGGAAAATTTTACTCTAGCTCAGGATTAGTAGCCGAATAAAGGAGGATATTAAATGTCAAAGGATATAAAAGTTGCACTTGTCACTGGTGGGAATCGAGGAATTGGATATGAACTAGTCAAACAACTAGCTCAGAAAGGTTTTAAGGTCATTTTGGCAAGTCGAAATCCAGAGGTGGGGCATGAAGCTACGCAAAAACTTAAGGAGTTAAATCTGGACGTTTCGTTTGTGGTAATGGATGTAGACAATCAAGAAAGCATCCGTCAAGCTGCGATTACTGTAAATGGGCGATATGGAAGATTAGATGCATTGATTAATAATGCTGGCGTGTATTTGGATGAGAATGAAAAGTTATTGACAATGGACGCTTCCATTCTAGAGAAAACGATGGCAACTAATTTCTTCGGCGCTTACCATGTTATTCACTCCTTTATTCCGATCATGGAAAAGCATGGCTATGGAAGAATCATTAATGTTTCATCAGGTTATGGGGAAATGAGAGAAATGTCTCATCAAGGAGTAGGCGCCTATAAGTTGTCTAAACTTGCCTTGAATGGTTTGACACAATTGGTAGCTGCAGAAATCAAAGGAAATATCAAAATAAACGCGGTATGTCCGGGGTGGGTCAGTACAGATATGGGTGGACCATCTGCTCCAAGAACTCCAAAGCAAGCAGCGGAGTCTATCCTTTGGTTAGCGACGATCGGACCTGAAGGACCTTCCGGAGGATTCTTCAGAGATGGAAAACCAATCGATTGGTAACAATACAGTATCATCTAATTATTTGGTGTTTAAGTAAGGTTCAATGAAACCGTATTTCGCAATTGTTATTGTTTAAAATCGAATTAAAGAAAAAAGCCGATTTTCCTAACTGGGATGTTCGGCTTTTTCTGTAACTTTGTGAAGGAATATACTTAAACTAGTCGAGTAGAAGGGAACCTTTCTACCTTGCGGTAGATTGTGTTCCTCCCCCCTCACAGAACCGTGCTTGCGCTATTCACGCCCACGGCTCCTCCTAGTTACCATTCACAAAATGTTGCTAATCTCTTAGATTGAGGTTTTGCTAATTCTGCTATCCTTAGTAGTTTTGTTTCCATTTATCCCTACCTCTGAGTGTAGTAAATGTTTCCCTAGTAAGGGCGATAACTGGTAGCTAGCCTTTCCTCCATCAGCATTACCCAACTTCTTTGGTACTACGCTGCTATCCGACTCCCTACACAGCATTTGGTTTCCTTGCTTTTTATCGCTTGTACACCATACTCTTCTAACAAGAAAAGACCGGTAGGGTCTCCCGAGTTGCCGTATCATATCGATGTGTAACGTGCCAAGGTCTCTGACTCCAGAGAGGTTTTATCCATCTTGCCCTTAACGAAAGATAAAATGTAGCTTTCTGCTGCAGGTAAAGCATCAGCCCTCTCGATTTACTAACATTATGGAGCTCAATCCCTTCAACCATTTGGCTTTCGGCCCGCCACCTAACTGTCTACGCTTAAAGACTAAAGTTACCTTTAGCCCTCCAAGACTCGCTACGAGCGAATGGCTAGTTCTTACTCGACGGGAATCCCACCCGCTATATG
>NZ_JAMBOH010000068.1 GCF_023715505.1 Neobacillus cucumis
TTCATCGTGCTGAGATTGTGAGTTTCAATGAAGATAGCCACAGAATGAGAAACAGACAAAGGATTTTTAATGAAGAAAGTGTTCAAAAATAATCAGCAAAATTGTTCATTTCTACTTGACGCTCACATCTAGAATCGCTAAAGAAAAAAGGATCGCCGCAGCCATCCCGTCTTTAACAAATGCACCCGTTAGTTTAAGTGAAATTATTCACATTGTCATAAATTTTAAACCTTAAAAATGGATACCCCTGTCCTAAAATTAAGACAGGGGTAACATAAAGTTGTTGTTAAATTGTTTATAAAAAAACTTTATTGCATAACTTTTTCTACCATAAATAAAGTTTACTCCTGCATTATCTGAATAAGGTTGCCGCATGTATCGTCGAAGACAGCTATTGTGACTTCGCCCATTTTTGTCGGCTCCATTGTAAACTTCACGCCGTTTTCCAATAATCGTTCGTACTCTTTACGAATATCTGCAAGGCCAAACATTGTTACTGGGATGCCTTCGGCAAACAGTTTCTTTGATACTCTTTAGCGGCTGGATGGTTATTAGGCTCGAGCAAAAGCTAGAGATAATCGGAAGAAGTAATATCAATGAATCACTTATTTGCTCCATCAGATAATCATAATTATTACAGGAAACAAATAATTTAAACACATAAAATCAGGAAATATTTTACAATTATTTTTATCAAGTATTTGAAAAATAATTAATGATAAGATGCCACTTTCAATGTGAGAAGTAAATGATTAATCTCCTTTCACTCTACTATAATTAGGAATATAGGAATCATTAATTTTCTTTCATGTCCAGCGCGTTAGCGATGGTCGAACTAATTGTTATATGTTTAAAAGATAAGCCCATTTGTACAGCTGTAGATGCTATTTCTCATTTATAAAAATTAATATGCATTCGTTATATGGCTTCCCCATTCACGGTTAGGTTGCAACCAGCTAACGCTTCTTTCCACAATTAAATCATCCAGTCTTACTTCGTAATCCTTGCGGTATGGTTTAATAAATTCTTCATCAAGCCAGCTATCTCTCGTGCCTTTCCATGTTTCATAAATGAGCAGTTCATCCGGTTGATCCAGATTATCCGAAACAATAGCGCTAATAAATGCCTTTTCGGATGACATCTCCTCAATTAGGGAAAATAGCTCCTTGCGGAATTCTTCTTTCTTCCCTGGTTTAGCCTTAAAACGAATATTGAGTTGAACTTGTTGATTGGTCATATTGACTCCTCCTATAAATTTTATATTTTGCGGCGATTCCGTTACACCATTCCCCATTAACCTTTTTTCGGGACTATTTGTAATCTCTGCGCAGTGAAATTAAACCTGTGCTAGCCCGCCATCTACGAATAATTCAGCACCCGTCAAGTAACTGCTTTCGTCTGAAGCAAGGAAAGATACAACGTTTGCTACTTCTTCAGGTGTCCCAACTTTTCCAGCTGGAACAGTATTTCTGCTATTTTCCAGTACCTCTTCAAGTGCATCACCAAAAAGCTCATCGTATGCAGGTGTAAGAATACCTCCTGGACTAACCACATTTACACGGATTTCAGTACCTTTTAGGTCAAGAATCCAGCTGCGAACTAGTGCTCTTAATGCTGCTTTAGATGCTCCATATACACTAAACGCTGGGTTGCCAATTGAACCAGCAGTAGAGCCTGTTACAATAATAGAACCTACTTTGTTCGGGAATAGTGATAACGCTTTTTGAACAGTAAAGATGGTTCCTTTAACGTTAATGTCGAACGTTCTATCAACCTGCTCTTCAGTAATTCCACCTAATGGAAGGAAGTTTCCAATTCCTGCATTAGCAAAAAGAATGTCCAACTTACCTTTTTCCTGCTTTATAAGGTCATATAGTTTGTCTAAGTCTTCAAGCTTAGAAATATCCCCTTGTACACCGGTTACGTTCTTACCAATTTGGTTAACAGCTTTATCAAGTTCGTTTTGTCTGCGTCCCGTGATATAAACATATGCACCTTCGTTTACAAACTTTTGTGCTGTAGCAAGACCAATCCCACTTGTTCCACCCGTTACAAGCGCTATTTTACCTTCAAATTTACCCATACTTAACACTCCTTTAGAATTAATTTTATTTTATGTCTAATACCTTTAAGTACTTGAAGAACAACTTACAAGATATAGTATCCCTCAGTAAGCACATTAACGGAAGTACCCACTTTTTTGTGATATAGTAACTAAAAAGTAATAAATGTGGAATGGAGAGGTTTAGACTTGAAAAAATTTAGTTGTGGTTTTGAAGTGACAAAGGAAGTTATTGGCGGAAAATGGAAAGGTCTTGTATTATACTTTTTAATGAATGGACCAAAGAGAACGAGTGAATTAAAGCGCATTGTCCCAAATATAACTCAGAAAATGCTGATTCAAACACTTAGAGAGCTTGAAGACAGTGGACTTGTGAGCAGAAAGATGTATAATCAAGTACCACCGAAGGTTGAATATTCATCCACTGAACTTGGAGAATCTCTTAAACCTATCTTGCAGGAGCTCTGTCAATGGGGAAGCCATTATGCGGAGCAAGAGTATGCAGAAGGTGAATTTGAAATCGCACAACCAGAAGAGGCTTCTTAATGAGGAAACCAACTTATAACACCTTATATGTAAGGTATTTTATTGTTGTACTAAGATTTGGCCATTTTAATTCGAAGTAGATGGCCTCGACTGATTCTTTAAGACCATTAAAGCTTCCTTAATGTAGTTAAAAACGGGGGTAGCGTCCTTGGAATCTACTTACGTTGAAATCCGAATTTTCCTGACGCTAACCCATTTATTATAGGGATTCTGCCCTGTTGTAACATAAGTAGAACTTCTTTACTTTTTACTACAGGATTACTGGCACGACTATTAGAACAGAAAACAGTTACCAATTAGGTAACTGTTTTCTGTTCTCTATATAAAATACTGAATTAATCTCACTCTGTTTCCAAATGGGTTCTCATTATCTATACAAAAGAAGTTAATTATTACGGTTTTTTTCTCCCCGTTCACATAACTGTTCTAAAACAGGTAATAGCGTTTCTCCTTTATTTGTAAGGCTGTATTCCACTTTAGGAGGTATTTTTCTCATCTATTCTCCTCTGATTTATTATCGATAGTAGTCTAGGTATATAATACCAAATAATAGTCCTTTTCGCTTTCGAATAAACTACTTTCTATTTATTTCAACTAGTTCAATATTCAAAGTAAAATACTCCTAATCATGACTAACCTTATTCAACTATCCTGCCAGTTAGCACAAAAAGCGACTGCTCTATAGAACAATCGCACCCGTTACTTTAAGTGAAACACTTCACAAAAATGATAAAACACCTACATTCTTCAACAAATTATTGTTATAAAGAGATGAAAAATACAAACTATAATATTAAAGGAGAGTGTTCTTAATGACAGACCGAAAAATACTAAAATTCCTATGGGTGTTAGGATTGGTACTTCTTTTCCCTACATTATTAAAAAAACCAATAAAAGAACAGTTAATCATTTTTTTATTAAGTTCTTTTTTCAATACACCTTTAGATAACTACCTTGTTTCAAAAGACCGTTTAGAGTATCCAGTTAGGCTGAAAAATGAACGTAAATTTACGAAAGGGAGTTTTTTATATGATAGTATTTTGTGTCCGTTAATTACTGTTTGGTACTATCAGTCCACTCAAAAAACAAAAAAGTTAAGTGAAATCATATTGAAAACGTTTTTATTTACTACACCACAAGTTATTTTGGAAGCTTTAATGGAACGTTTTACAAGAACCATTAAATACAAAAAAGGATGGAAATGGTACCATTCCTTTATTGGAATTTTTTTATTAAAATTATACATTAGAGGGTTTGTTGGTTTAATTAATCTAATTTCATATGCCCAACATTCATCAGAAAAAGCAAAGGGGACTCATTAACTTCCTTTGTTTTTTTATTTTAGTTGATCTGTAACTAAACTGCCCCGTTAGCCATCCATGAATCGCTAAAAACCAGCTCTTCACCACAGAGAATGAAAATGGTTTTAAACCGTCAATACTGATTCTACGGCTGGAGAGGAAGGTCGATGAACTATGGTGCGTTAGA
>NZ_JAMBOH010000069.1 GCF_023715505.1 Neobacillus cucumis
AATAGTCATCACGTTCTTTTTCCATCACTGAATTTAAAACTAGAACAAGGGAAGCTTTAATAACAGTGTTTAAATCGGAATTCATTACATAGTCTTTTAAATCATCAATATTTAGGTTAAACTGAATGTGAGTCATGATTAATTCCTCCTCATTGTTTTCGTCGCTGTTAACATTGTTGACAAGAGGAATTAAATTGACTCCTTTTCTTTTTACACAATTATACGGACTTAATCGAAAAAAGAGCATCATGGGTAGTCAATCGAGGCTATTGACGACCGAGATTGGGAAAAAAGAGAATTTTGGGTAGTCAATCAAGGCTATTAACGACCGAGATTGTGAAAATAGGGCATCTTGGGTAGTTAATCGAGGCTATTAACGACCGAGATTGGGAAAAAAGGGCATCTTGGGTAGTTAATCGAGGCTATTGACGACCGAGATTGGGAAAAAAGAGCATCTTGAGTAGTCAATCAAGGCTATTGACGACCGGGATTGGTGAAAAAAAGCATTTTGGATAGTCAATAACTACTCAAATATAAGTGATAATACAAAAGGTTACCACAATACAATCCTCCTATTATTCACACTAAAAATCACTTCAAAAAATTATTTCGTAGTTTAGAATAACTACCTATTTTCGAATGTGGAAAAGAAGTAAAAACCGCACACTGTCTTGATATCACAACAAAAAGACACACTGCGATCTCCAAAGTGAAATCCAGTGTGTCTTTTTATTATTGCACCTCTAAAGTGAACTCGTTATTATAAGGCTGGCCCCGAATTAATATCATCATGGTTTGATAGACTAGAAAAATGCTCGAATAGATGAGTAAGATAGCTGTTCAATTCAAAACCGTCTTCATTCACAAATTCAGATAATAGCAGTAATTGATCATTCATATCTTCCATCTCCCTTTGAACTTCTTTACTATTACTATTCCCAATCTATTACTCTTTTATACATAAAAAATCTCCCAAACTGGGAGATTTTTTTAATAGAGACGCTTAAACGCTGTAAAATGAGCCTTGTAGTATGAATTATTTAAATTCGATATCATGATGCCATGGGTTCCATCGGCCTGGATGAATTGATTATCACCAAGATAGATCCCCACATGGGAGATACCCTGTTTATATGTATTTTCGAAAAATACAAGGTCGCCAGCCTTCGGAGTGTTCACATAATAGCTGCGGTCATAATAGCCTGCTGCTGTAGTACGAGGCAGCGATTTCCCTGCTTTATTCGCCACATAATAAATAAACCCGCTGCAATCAAACCCGGAAGTCGTACTGCCGCCCCAAACATATGGGATCCCTATTAAACTTTTGGCAGTGGAAACCATCTTTGCGGCTATATCTGACTCAGTAACCGGGGCTGTTGTAGTTACGGAATCAGCGGTGCCTGTAACCTTAAGCGTTTGCCCCACATAAATCATGTCAGACTTTAAGTTATTGAGTGACTTTAATTCTTGGACGGTCATATCGTAGGTCACGGCAATTTTCCCAAGTGTATCCCCACTTTTAACAACATAATTCCCTGTGGCAACGGTTGGTTGTGGTGCTGCCGGCTTAGCAGCTGTAGGAGCAGTCGTTGTAGTTGGAGCAGGAGTACTTGTTTGCTTCGCATAAACTTTAAGGGTTTGTCCGACATAAATTAGGTCAGATTTTAAGTTATTTAGTGATTTTAATTGCTGGACGGTCATTCCATACTGTTTGCTGATTTTACCTAAATAGTCCCCACTTTTAACGGTATAAGAAGTAGTTGCTGTCTGGGCTGTAGTGATTGTGGTGGTTTTATTGGCAGCCACCTTCGTTAAAGAAGTCACCGGTGCAGTCACCGTAACCGTTTTTCCAGGAGCAGATACCTTTAGTGTTTGTCCGGCATAAATCAAGGTACCTTTCAGGCCATTCCACTGCTGCAGCTCGCCGACCGTGACATTGAAGCGGTTGGCTATCGTAATTAAGGCATCCCCGCTGACAACCTTATAAGTTGTTTGCTGAAACGCCTGAACGGAAGCAGTAGGTGCGGTGGAGGAGATTTGCAGCGTTTGATTTTCATAAATTCGATCAGAATTTAGCCCGTTTAAATTTTTGATTTCTTGAACACTTGTATTATGTTCTGAGGCAATTTTTGAAAGAGAATCACCTTTTTGAACTTTGTATGTGGACGCCAGGGCGGAACCCGCAAAAAGCGTCGAAAAGAGTGCAGTTGTCGAGAGAGTGCGAACGATAGTTTTCTTCATCTAGGTAAAATTCACCTCATATTTTCATATTTTTATTAATTTTACCATAGTTTGCTAATATTTTCAGAAAAATTCCCCATAATTATCATAGAATTAACAATTTAGATCATTATTCTCTGTTTACCGCACTACCTCTACTATTAAACGACAAAACATTACAAAGTCATTACATTTTTGTAACGAATGTCGACATATTATAGCAATCTACCAGGATAGCCAGTAAACTAGTAATAGATATAATTTTGGGGGAAAAAATGAAAAAGAAACTTTTAGCATTTGTAACCGCTACCGTATTTGGGACATCGTTATATAGCACTTCAGCCCTGGCTGCGACTGTAAAGGTAAAAAGCGGGGATACTTTATCGAAGTATGCCAAGCAATATAATATATCAGTATCACAAATCAAGACGGCAAATAAACTATCTAGTGATCGACTTAAAGTAGGTCAGAGTTTATATATTCCTGAAAAAAGCAAGGTCGTGGCTAAAACTAGCACCAGCCCGTCTTCAACAGTATACACGGTTAAATCTGGTGATACCTTGTCATCCATCGCCAAGAAATATGGGATAACAGTGACACAGCTTAAATCATGGAATGATCTGAAATCCGACAAGCTTAAAATAGGCCAACAGTTAAAAGTGAATAGTGGTAATGTAACGGTGACGCCCGCGAAACCCGCGGTGGCTAAACCTGCAGTGGCCACGATTAATAAAGCTAAGTTAATACAAGACGCAAAAGCAGTGATTGGAGTCCCTTACAAGTGGGGGGGAATTACGCCAAAGGGATTTGATTGCAGTGGATTAATTCACTATGTGATAAACAAACAAAAATCTGCCTCCCGTCTGACTGTTGATGGGTATTGGAAGACAACGAAGCCAGTTTCTTCTTTATCAGCTGGTGATTTTGTTTATTATCAAACCTATACGAAAGGTCCTTCACATATGGGGATTTATGTCGGTAATGGTCAGTTTATTCATGCTGGATCGTCAAAGGGAGTAGAAATTACTTCCATGAATAACTCTTATTGGAAATCTCGATATCTTGGTGCAAGACAATTATAATGGAACGAACCTACATAACCCATCTTCGATTTGAAGATGGGTTTATTTTATCTGCACAGCAGAATTAGTGGAAGCTAATCCATGAAAAATGGCTACTCATTTATATAGGGTTTCGTTTTGTTTCAAAATAACTATTTGACACTAATATTATCATATAAAAAAGTAACACCTCGTCTCAAAAATGAAGAGGCTTTAATATAATTAACTCAACTTTCGCAGACTGAAATAGGCAGGTATGCCTTGATATAGTTAGGCAAGCCCGCGATCCATTGCTGTAGTTGACTTTTAATTAACTTTTGAATCTTTTTGTTACTCTCTTTAAGGGTATCTT
>NZ_JAMBOH010000007.1 GCF_023715505.1 Neobacillus cucumis
CCCTTTGGGTGTCAGGCACCTTTTTTACTTTGTTAACTCCGTTTATACTCAAAGTCTGTTTGTTACCTTTGACCTCGTTGGTATGTGCCGTGGCCGTGGTGGTAACCATGACCTGGATAATATCCTCCATGACCATGATGATAACCATGCCCCGGATAATAGCCCCCGTGGCCATGATGATAACCATGCCCTGGATAATAGCCTCCGTGTCCGTGATGGTATCCATATCCTGGATATCCTACCGGAGTTGGATAATACCCTCCATGGCCGTGGTGATAACCACCACCTGGATAATAACCGCTATGGCCATGGTGATATGCTCCAGATTGTTGTCTATCTTCCATTGTAATAACCCTCCTTTACGACTAGCTGTAAACAGTGTATGTGTACACTTCAAAATTGGAATGGATACTTGCCCATTACACTTCCGTGCATATATTAGTAAATCTTCACAACTTCCACATAAGATTTGCACAAGTTCTACATATATTTTTCATATAATAAAAATAACTTAATTAGGAAATGGTTCAACGAACTCATTTCTTAAAACTTCCCATACTTTGATTGGTGATCCCGCCAATCTATTTTTTTGCAATCCACTCCCAATCTTCACAACTTCCACACAACTTCCACCTATTTTCTACACAATTTTTCACTATTATAAAAGTAACTTATTTAGGAAATAGTTCAATGAGCTCATTTCTTAAAACTTCCCATTTTTAGATTGGTGCCGGCACCAATCTATTTTTTTTGCTCCTCTAACAAAGAAAAGGGCTGCAGAAAGAGGGCACTGCAAAAGTCAAAAAATAAATGAAAAAAGGGTGAGTACCTACCACTGGTAGTGTCTCACCCTTTTACTATTCCTCTACATATCGTGCTTCAGTAATTAAATCTAGTGTTTTGCAGTAGCCTCAGAAACGCGCAGCCTTTTTCTTGTATGATGTTTATTTATCTTTTATATTCCACTCTTATCTTAATTTACTCCTACTTGGTTCCAAGCGGAGGCAACTGCGTTGTACTGGGTGCTGCCTGTTCCGTAGAAATCTGCAGCGGCTGCAAGCAGTGAGGCGCGTGCATCACTAAAGTTACTTTGTGGGTTTAGATACACGATAAGCGCACGATAGTAGATTTTCTCAGCAACAGCTGTTCCTAAGCTGGAAATCGTTAAATAGGCCGCCTTGTTAGGGATTCCACTATTGGTATGAACCCCTCCATTATCAGAAGTAGTATAAACATAGTTGTTCATATGATCAGGCTGTCCATAAAGTGTTGGGTTAGATAAGCTGCGGAGCGCATCCCCTGATTTATTTGGTGTGTACACATCCTCACCAACTAAATAATCCCCCTTATCTAGGAAAACCCCAAACGTATCGGAAATCGACTCATTCAATGCCCCGGATTGGTCAACATAATCTAACCCTGCGGTTCTTTCCGTAACAGCGTGTGTTAATTCATGGGCAACCACATCGAGAGCGCCTGATAAAGGTCTAAATGTTACTCCATCGCCATCCCCATATACCATTTGCGAACCATTCCAGAAGGCATTATTGTAATTTCTGCTATAATGTACCGACGAACGAATCGTTGCCCCATTGTTATCGAAGCTATTACGATTAAACGTATTTTTATAATAATCATAGACTTTGCCGGCATAGTAGTTGGCATCTACATCTGCACCCTGAGAAACCGCATTGAATTTATTATCTGGGTCTACAGAATAATTACCTGGCAGCACGCTCCGGCTTTGTGCCGTTCTAGTTTCAATTACACCTGACATCGGTTTTGTTACATCATATAAATAGTAAGTACCGTTTGAATAATAGGTATTTAGAGTTTTATAATCTCCTAATACTCCGTATCCAGAGCCTGTGGTGGCACCATCCGCTACGGCATTATATGAATCTATTACATTCCCATTCACCGCATCCACATATACTACCCAGTTGGCCCCATAAGGCTGGATGAATTGCAGGTTAGTTTTGTAGGCCAGATAGAAATCATTTGCCTTTTTATAAACGACTAATTCAGCTTTCTCAATCGTATCTTCAAACTTCGCTCCAGTTGGACCTGCCTCCGCATTTGTTAATGTTTCTTCCTTAGTCAAATTTATAGATTTCCAGGCCCTATCTAGCGCAGCATCCTTAGTCAGCTTTGCTTTCAGGTTCCCCTTGAAATAGTTGGACGCGGCCGGAAAAACATCGCCATTAATAGCGGTAATGAAACCATTTTTATCGGTATGCACCTTGAATTTTGCCCCATCTACCGGAATACCTTGCACAGATTGAACAAAATTATAGTGTTTGCTGCCAAGCTCGTCGGTCTGCACATCAAGCAAAGTTAAATCTTTATCTGCATCTAATTGATAAAGTGATTTATTGTCTTTTAAAAATTGCTTTACGGATGCTTGATCTTTATAAACCTTAGTAGAGAGTTTACCGTGGACGAAGGAGGGAACCGTTTGACCCTTTTTCCAAGTGACCTTTGCATCCTTGCCAAACTGACTTGCATCCTTTGAAACAGTAACATTATACGGAGTAGTGTTGGCCGCGGCCGATATCGGCAGCACTGCCCCAACCGTTAATCCTAATGCTAGTATAATAGATGTTCTTTTCTTCATCGTTTCCCAGCCTCCTAATTCTATATTTGTTTACTATTGCAAAAACATCATATCACGCTAAAAGCCTCCGCATAATTGGGAAAAAAGTGAGGAAAAGGGGGTCAGCTCCTGTCGATTCTTGAAATTCCATAAAAAATCCCAACACTCATATCTACTGGCGTTGGGAAAATTAATAAACCTCTATTCTTATGACATGAAATTCAAGTTGAGTTTTTACACTATTTCTTCTTTGCTAAGATGATCTTTTCCATGCTTTTATTAATCAAATGATTTCCCGCTACAAACACAGCTATACATATGATGACAGACCATAAACCCATACGGCTTAAATAAATATTTCCAATAAAAATAATCAGCAGCAGCCATCCACATTTGAGGAACCAATAGAGGAAGTGCATGAACTCCCTCCTTTCCTAAACTCTTTAGCATTATATTCTCCGAAACCACTTAAATTTTCAATCAATCAGTTTGACAACTTATCCTATTTTTTATCCACTTTACAGCCAATTCTTCCTGCCGCAGTTAAAGGCAGTTCTTACTTTCATAAAATCATACATCAGCGCAGCCTTTCTGCCTTTTTCCGTATTGGGATTCATCTTTGGACGAAGACACTCCATAAATTGCGTATCACATTGGCAGGATGATAATCCGCGGCTCAAGCAGTAATCATGTTTTTGACAGCAGGCATCTACATCATTTATCGGTGCTCCAGGGCCGCTGCAGCCCGGTCCGCACCACTTATATCCAGGAAAAATACAGATTGAAAAGGGACTCCTTCTCCTCTTATTTTGCATTGTAACACCTCCCTAACCTCTTTCTATTAGGGTATGAAAATTTAATTTGGATGAAATAGCCAAAATCCCTATTCAGTTAGTAGGAAATATTAAACTTTTCTATTTTCAGATAATAAGATATTTGATATAACTAACATAGCAACTAAACTATTTTCAAAAAACAATATAGATGTGCACCACGATTTATTACTTCTTTTTCAGCAATTACTCCTAAGTGTATCAAATTAATAAATATATGGAAAAATAGTACATAACATAGAGGGGTAGATCCGCTTGGTACTTTTTCGCCTGCTTAAGGCTCTTATACATAAAAAATCATTAATCTATCTTTTAATTGCTCTGATTCCATCCCTTGCTGTCAGTTTGACTTTAGCCCGGCACCAAGTGAGAGTGGTGAAAAGTGACTATAAACTCAGGGCACAAGAGTATGCTAACTTTCATGCCATGAATATTGAGAGGTTTGTTGGGGAGACAGTCGGACGATTAGAAATGCTCTCCACCGCCCTTAATATCCAGCACATCAGCTTAAAGGATATAGAAAAAATACTCCGAGAAACCAAGGGGAAAGACCCGCGTTTTTCTGGTTTCTATTGGGCTAATACAAGTGGTGACGTTATCATAAGCACCAACAAAATCACAACCCGTATAAATGTTAGTGATCAGCCTTACTTTCAACAGGCCCGCGATGAAGCACAAACCAGTATTTCTGAAGCTCATAATGGACGGGTAACAGGACGGTATATTATCTCAATTGCTACCCCAATCGTCGATAGGCACAGAGTTAAGGGTGTATTCGTTGCGAGTTTGCGAATGGATGAAATAAAAAAAGAAATATTTAGATTAGTAAATAATGAACGTATTACCATTAAAGATGCGACTGGCAAACCATTAATTCAATCTGGTTCCATTCCAAACCAATATAACGTTAAATCAGTTATGAAGATTTCTAGGGTCCCATGGACGATAACAGCTTTTGTTAACCCTAATACTAAAAAGGTATTTTGGGATAGCTTTTTTAAAAATCTCTTCATCTCCTTATTCACAATGAGTATATTATTTTTATTGATTAACTATCTGCTTTTAAAAAGAAAGGTCCAAAAAGAAAAAGAACAAACGGAGCTCCATAAACTGGAGCTAATTGGCAATCTTGCAGCTAGTACCGCCCATGAAATTAGAAATCCGCTCACTGGTATAAAGGGTTTGGTCAAACTATTAAGTGAAGAAAACGATGAGCCGAAGGCACAATCCTATTACAAGGTTATCCAATCTGAGATTGACAGAATTAATGCCATTGTAAGTGAACTGCTTATCCTTGGAAAACCAACGGCTTACACGCTTAAAACCTATAATGCAAATGTGATTGTTTCGGAAATCGCACCGATTATTACCTCTGAAACCAATTATACAAACGTGGAATTAACCTTCCACTACCATCCGGAAGAGTTGCCGGTATCTTGTGTAAAAGACCAATTAAAACAAGTCATTCTTAACCTTACAAAAAATGCTTTACAGGCAATGCCCTACGGCGGGAATTTATCCATCCATTTAGATAAACAATCAGATAACTGCCGGATAACTGTTAGCGATAACGGGGTTGGTATGAGCAAGGATCAAGTTTCACAAGCGTTTAATCCGTTCTTTACTTTAAAAAAAGCCGGTTCAGGTCTGGGGTTAACGGTTTGCAAGCGGATCATAGATTCCTACGGAGGAGAAATTAAGATAAAAAGTACCCCAAACCAAGGGACACAAGTCGAAATACTTCTTCCATTAGTTTCACAAATATAGCTTCAGTTTGAAGAATTGGTACTTACTAAAAACGCTCAGAGTTTAACCCTCTGAGCGTTCCTATTTCTTATAGTATAGGCAGTTAGACTACTTAGGTCTTTCGATTTCAAAAATCTCGCCGATTTTCGCATAATTATTACCCGCCAGGCGGCTTACCGCAGCTAAGCCTTTTGAATCGATTCGTCCACTTTCATAAAGGTCACTTTCAATATGGTATTGAACAATTCTACCGATGATAAAATCACATCCTGGAGAATCCTCCCCGCCTACTTCCAAGGAATGCTCTAATCTACACTCCATTCTAATTTTAGCTTCCCTAACACCTGGTGTAGAGACCTTTATGCTTTTTACAGGAGTTAATTGCGCTAGTTCAATTTCACTTTGATCTGGCGGGAGGCTCGCGGCTGTTTTATTGATTAATTCAACATTATGTTCATCAACAATATGCACGACAAATTCTTTTAAGTCGATTATATTTCTAGCTGTATCCTTTTGTCTTCCTCCCGAGCGTTGAATAGCTACCGATATCAATGGAGGATTGGCCGAGACAATATTAAAATAACTAAAGGGTGCGCCATTCAAAACACCCTCTTTCGACAAGGATGTTACGAAAGCGATTGGTCTAGGTATAATACTTCCAATTAGAAATTTATAATTTTCTCTTTCAGTATTTTTAGATGGGTCTATTGAAATCATCATTACGCCCTCTCCTCGCTCTTTGGGTCTGGTGTAGATCCATTTTTATTATAGCAGTATTTACCAATTTTATGCGAATTAGAGCTTAATTAAGACCAAAAAAGCCCCCAGAATAAACTGCCCGGGGACTTTATTATTTAACTTACACTGCTTACCTTATTTCGGCCGCGATGCTTGGACTGGTACAATCCCTCGTCAACACGGCTTAATAAAGAATCAATTGTGTCTTCTGGCAAAGATTCTGTAACGCCAAAGCTAGCTGTTAATCTCCCTACAATTTGAAAGTCATGCGTGGCAACCGTTTCCCGTAATAGTTCCGCTAGGTTAATAGCTCCCTGCCCTGTCACTGTAGGAAGGATAATAAATTCCTCCCCGCCCCATCGACCAAACCATTCTCTAGCCGAAAGGTTGCTTTGGATTAAATCAGCTAGCTCAATTAATAGAGCATCCCCTACTTTATGGCCATACTGATCATTAATCATTTTAAAATGATCAATATCGAAAAAGATCACAGAAAATGTGATATTCATTTCCTTGGCATCTTTTAATTTTTGTTCAAACCATCCGTCAATTTGATGGCGGTTGGCAATTCCAGTTAATGAATCTAAATATGCATGCTTTTTAAACAGTTGGGCTTCCGCATATACTTTAAAAATGTGCTGGGCACTATAAAGAACGACGATATAAACAAAATTTGCGAAATAGTATTGAAATAAAGAATCCATTGATTCAGTTGATAGCCTGTTAAAATAAGTAAGACCATCTACCAGAGTAAGCAGGAAGATAAAAATAGAGAAAGTAAGCCCCTTCTTAACTCCTAATGTTAAGAAAATAAATACGATATAAATGGGCATCCATACAATAAAATCTCCTAAGGAGCCGCCACTTGGGAGCAAATAATGAGCTACCGTGTCACAAAAAGTAGCAATATGATAGACCGTTATTAAAGCTAAACATGAATACTCTATAAACTCACCCCCACGCCTTTTGATTAATAATACCCAGCTCAAAAACAGCCAAATGGTGAGGGCATTGTTAATGATAAAATTCATTTTAAATTCGTTATACCCATTTTGCATGACGGTATTTAAAATAAGAGCGATTATAATTATCGGAACAATCCAGAGATAAACACCTCTCTTTAGATCGGCTAGTGATTCAAACTGTTTTTTCATCAAATGATCATCTCCCTAACTAATCAGCAATGATTAGTCCAGCCCAAGAGTTCTTTAAAACTGACATTACTTGTCACCATTCCTTAAATTTACAGTCTTTACATTCTTATTTTAAATGAAATGTTCCGATTTTGATATATGATTTATGACATTTGGATTGGAGCATTTTGACTATTTCATGATATTTTTTAGTCCATCAAATCATCTACCGTGGATCTTTTAGAAATAATGGGTTCCAATACAGATTCATGCATAACAATTGAACGTAGAGCGAAATATATGTAATATTTGAATGGAATTTTTAGGAGGAATTATGGAGTTTAAACCAACAGCAGGAGAGATTTCGAATTTATGGCAGTTTATTATCGCCAATCAAGCTCACCTTTGTTTATTAGAATATTGGGGTCATCACGCAGAGGATGAAGAATTAAACCGGATCATAGAGCAATCAAAAAAAATAGCTACGCAAATCGTTGAAGATGGCCTCTCTTTATATAAAAGAGCAGGGTTTGCCCCGCCCATTGGATTCAGTCTGAAAAGTGACGTGACAAAAGAGGTACCCCGGCTGATGTCTGATAAGCTAATACTTTTTGTGCTTCATGTACTTTCCGAGTATGGTATATATGGGTACGGGTTAACCTTGGGAAAAACAGATTATCCGGAAGTTTTAACCTTTTTTGAGACATGTCTCAAAAACTCAACAGATCTTTATAGGATGATTACGGAAATTGTTCATAAAAAGGGCTACGGGCATCAGCCTGTTTACATACCAGTAGTAAAAGAGCCAGAAATGATTGAGCATCATTCTTTTATGTCAGGCTGGTGGGGTGACCAACGTCAACTTAGTGGGATTGAAATCGATAACCTTATTTTTAGCCTGCGAGGTGTAATTCTCGCGAAAACAATGTTTATGATATTTTCACAAATTGCTAAGGACCCTAAGGTTCAAAAATTATGCCGTAGAGGCAAAAAGATCGCAGGAAAAAGGGTAGAAAGGTTTCAGTCCTTTAACACAGCGGAAAACATCCCATTTCAAGCAACGTTTGAATCCGAGATTACGGACTCTTCCATTTCTCCTTTTTCCGATCGTTTAATAATGTTTCAAGTCCTATCACTCGCACAAATTGCCATCGCTAGATATGGAAATGCCTTAAGCTTTGTCGTAAGAAGAGATTTAAGCAGTTTGTTCGGATTCTTAATTGTGGAAACCGGCACGTTTCTTGACGATGGGCTAAACTTAATGATTGAGTATAAATGGATGGAACAACCCCCAATGGCTACCCATAGAATAAAATAAAGCGGATATCTTCAAGAAAAACCTCAATATGAATTAATTGAAAATGCCGAACATGCTTATCCCTTTTTCCACAAACGGGTACCTAATATGCTGCCTTTATTCGGACCTATAAAAATGACGTCGAACAACTAAACTGGTGTTCGACGCCTCTTTTTATCCTAAATGTTGATTCGATGGTAAATGGTTCAAGATTTGCTGATAGGCCGCCGCTTCCTTTACTAGTCCTTTAAATTGATACATTTTACTAATCTTGCGGATGGGTGAAGGGTTCTGTGGCTGCAGCTCCATCTCCCAAGCGAAACAATCGATGGCTTTGTCATATTGTTTAAACTCCGCATAATAGTCGCCTAAAGTCATCATCCGATCAGGATCCTCTACTAAGGCTGCCATTTCCTTTATTTTTCGAATAACCTCTGATGTTGGGAATACCATCTGAAACGATAAGAGTTTCTCCTCAACAGAAGGAAGATCATACAAATCAAGCAGCTTCACCGACAATTGAAATAATTTCTCCTCCCATTGCTGATGAGGATGGTTATCAGGCAGATGCTTCAATACAAGAATCCATTCATTAATGTGCACTAAGACAAAATCTGGGTCAGACTTTTCCCAAATCTGTTCTAGCATGTCACCATAAGCTGCTGGCAGGTCTTCAATAAAGGGGAATAAGCACTTAGCAGCTTTCTCCACTCTTCCAGCCTGCAGCATTTTTTCTAATGTTGGTTTTGCCTCAAGTAAATAACTAAACGGATTAATTTGGATCTGACTTAAGAGAAATATCCAGTCTTCCATAGTGATAAATTGTAAGGCTATTTCTGTATATTTTTCCACTTCCCCAGCATTTGGGAGTTCTAACCACAGCAATAAGGCAACTAAACCATCTTGTTTTTGTAGAAGGAATTCTCTTTCCTTTTGTTGGGAACGATGTCTGAAACAGTGTAATTCCACAAATAGTGGGTCTTTTTCATAGAGAGAGGGTAAATCCTTGGAATGATAAATTAGATGATAGGGATTGAATTCATGTGAATCCAAGCGTTCCTTTGCAGATTTTAATGACGGAGAGAAATCATGTAAGAGTTGTACCACTTGAAAGGATTTTAAAAATTTGCCGCTTCTTTTAAAGTGAAAATATACTTTATCTAATAGGCTGATTAGCTGTTCTTTTTCGTAAAAGGCGTCAAGTGTTGTGGCAATAAAGGCAACTTCCTGAAGTGGAAAATGGAGTTGCAGATGGGAGAAAAGTTTACTTTTCGCAGGAATCGTAACGGATTGATGAGGCATTAGTGCTGCTAAGACTGGATGGGAAGAATGAAGAACCATTCCCTTGGTAAAGACCTTTTGAATAAATGTACCTTCTTCCATATGATCAAGCTTAGCTCCATAAACTAAGGTATGTTTATAATAGATAAGATACCATTTTTCGTCATTCTCGGTTAAAACCTCGAATACCTTGCTCCTTGCAAAAACTCCCCCGCGAGCAAGCGTCCCTTTTACCGTTTGTTTTTTATCCTTAATCAAGATTTCACTACCCATTGCACTCGTCCCCTTCCTCATATGACAACTGGTTCTTAACTAAAGTATATCACAAGTTTGAAAAAGTGGTGTTGAAACGGCAATCTGTAAAAAAGTGATCACACTAACACAGAGCTGCGATTTTAAAAAAATAAAAGGGCCTACTTCTTTTATGAAGTAAAGCCCACTTTTAATTATATGGAATAATCTTCGGGGATAAACACTTTTAACTGCTTCGGTTTTACATATACCTCTTCACCTGTTTTTAGGTCGAGACTTCGAAAATATTCCTTGGTTAATTCAGCTTCTAAATAGTCGCCGGTATCTTTTCGAATTAATTCCACTTGGACCACCGCACCAATTTGATGGATATAGTTCACTTTTGCGGTGGCATAATCCTGCCGATATTCTCGTTTGATACTAATATCATGCGGCCTCGCATACCCAACCGCTTCAGTATTAATAGTCTCAGCAAACTCAGGAGCATCGACCTCAAACTCACCATGCTGCAGCTTTCCATTATGCAAGCGGCCTTTAAATAGATTCACATTCCCTAAGAAGTGATAAACAAACGGACTATTAGGCTGTTCGTATACTTCCTCGGGTGTGCCAATCTGTTCGATTTTCCCCTCGTTCATCACCACAATCCGGTCGGCCACATCTAGAGCCTCCTCCTGATCATGGGTCACAAATATACTTGTAATTTGATAATCATCATGAAGCCTTCTAAGCCAGCGTCGGAGATCTTTTCGGACCTTCGCATCCAAAGCCCCAAACGGTTCATCTAACAAAAGCACCTTTGGCTCGACGGCTAATGCTCTAGCGAGGGCGACACGCTGCCGTTGTCCTCCTGATAAATGGGAAGGATAACGATTGGCAAAAGCCTCAAGTTTTACTAGTTTCAATAATTCATTGACTTTTTCTCTTATTTCACTTTTAGTAGGTCTATTTTTTCGCGGGCGCACCTTTAAACCATACGCAATATTATCAAAAACAGTCATGTGGCGGAATAAGGCATAATGTTGGAAAACAAACCCCACCTTACGCTCTTTAGCACTTAATAGAGTAATATCCTCTTCCCCAAACAGAATGACACCTTGACTTGCTTCTTCTAGTCCTGCAATGATCCTTAATAGAGAGGTTTTCCCTGATCCAGAAGGGCCAAGGAGTGCAACGAGTTCTCCGGTTTGAATGTCTAGATTAATATGTTCAAGGGCTTGAAAGCTGCCGAACGATTTAGAGATGTTATTAATTTGAATGCTCATTTATGCTTCCCCCTCAACTGGTGCCATGGACTTATTTGCTTTCCACTCAATGATATTTTTTACAATTAACGTGATAATGGCGAACAGCGACATTAAAGATGCGACGGCAAAAGCTGCCGAAAATTGATATTCATTATATAAGATCTCAATATGAAGCGGCATCGTATTGGTCATACCGCGAATATGCCCGGATACCACTGATACTGCACCAAATTCACCGATGGTACGGGCGGTACAGAGAATGACTCCATATAATAAGCCCCATTTTATATTCGGCAGGGTTACAAGCCAAAACGTTTTCCAGCCGCTCGCTCCCAGCGTCATTGATGCCTCTTCATCGGCTGTTCCCTGTGTCTGCATTAACGGAATCAATTCCCTGGCTACAAAAGGCAAGGTAATTAACAAGGTGGCAAACACAATACCCGGTACGGCGAAGATGATTTTTATATCATGCGCCTGCAGCCATGGACCAAACAACCCGTGACTACTGAACAACAAAACAAATACTAGTCCGGCGATAACTGGTGAGATCGCAAACGGCAGGTCAATAATCGTGAGCAACAAACTCTTTCCTTTAAAATTAAACTTGGTGATCGCCCATGCTGCCGCAATACCAAATATTGCATTAAGCGGAACGGCTATCACAGCGACTATCAGGGTTAATTTGATCGCCGCTATGGCATCTGGACTGCTGATGGCTTCAAAAAATACGGCACTTCCTTTATCGAAGGCTTTAATAAAAATTGCAATTAGCGGTAAAACCAGAAACAATCCTAAAAATCCAACCGCTAATGTAATTAATAGATAACGAACCCAACGCGGTTCAGCTTCCTTACTCGATTTCTGTATCTGTGGACTTGAGTATTGCAATGGAACATGTCCGGACATTTTCTACACCCCACTATTTAAATAATTTTTCGATTGGTCCACCATTGTAATAAGTTAATAACCAATAGCATGAGAAAGGAAAAAACAAGCATGACAGCGGCGATTGCGGTTGCTCCCGCATAGTCATATTGTTCTAGCTTTGTCATAATTAGCAGTGGGGTAATTTCTGTTTTCATCGGCATATTACCAGCAATAAACACCACAGAACCATATTCCCCCAGCGACCTGGCGAATGCTAAGGCAAAGCCAGTCAGCGCTGCTGGCATCAGTTCAGGAAAGACCACTTTAATGAAAGTTTGAAGCCGGTTTGCACCTAAACTAGCTGATGCTTCTTCTACTTCCTTATCCACGTTTTGTAAAACAGGCTGTACCGTTCGAACCACAAAGGGCAAGCCGATAAACATTAAAGCTACCGTAATGCCGAGAGATGTGAACGCCACTTTAAAGCTTAAAAATTGGCCAACCCAGCCATTTTCCGCATATAAGGTTGTTAAGGCGATACCTGCAATCGCGGTTGGCAAGGCAAAAGGCAGGTCTACGAGTCCATCAATGATCCGCTTGCCCGGAAATCGGTATCGAACAAGCACCCAAGCGATTAAAATTCCAAAAATAACATTAATCGCTGCCGCCATAAGAGAGGCACCGATGCTTAGCTTATAAGATGCAACCACCCTTGGCTCTGAAATGGTTTGCCAAATTTTCTCCCAAGGGGCCGTCGCTGTATTGATAAAAATCATTGATAATGGCAAGATGACAAGAATGCTAATGTAGGTCATCGTAAACCCTAGCGACAGTCCGAAACCCGGCAATACGCCGGTTCGTTTCTTAAATAGACCCATGAGGTTGACCCCTTCCAATTTAGATACAAAGGGAGCACGAATGCCACCTTTTCTAGAAGATAGAAAGTATAAAAGTTGCTTCGAGAAATGTCCAGCTTCAGGCGCCATCGGCTCGAGGTCACAAGCTTATCCAGTTGCGGCTCCTTGGGACTGAAGTCATAAGCCACCCCCTGAAGAAGGCAAAAAACGCCTTCTTACAGGGTGCGTCTTATGCATTCGTCCCAGAACAGTCGCCTCCACATTTAGATCAATCCGTCCAAAAGGTTAAAGAACAACCTTTCGGCCGGCTCGTCTTGTGCTTGTCGCCGAAATCTAAACGCCTTACGCTTTTCCTATTTAGGCTGATAGATTTGGTCGAATGTCCCGCCATCATTAAAATGTTTTTCCTGGGCTTTTTTCCAGCCGCCGAAATAATCATCAATGGTAACCATCTTAATTTCTGGGAAAACATTTGCATATTTTTTCAAAATTTCTTCGTTACGCGGCCGGTAGTAATTTTTCGCAATAATTTCCTGCCCTTTATCGGAGTATAGATATTTCAGATAGGCCTCAGCTGCATCTCTCGTACCCTTTTTATCTACTACTTTATCAACAACTGCTACCGGTGGTTCTGCAAGAATGCTAAGCGACGGATTTACGACTTCAAACTTATCCTTACCTAACTCATTTAGGGTTAAGTACGCTTCATTCTCCCATGCGATTAACACATCACCAATCCCGCGTTCTACAAAGGTAGTCGTCGCTCCACGTGCTCCAGAATCTAACACTTCGACGTTTTTATATAATTGACTCATAAAATTCTTGGTCTTACCTTCATCCCCGCCAAATTTCTCTTGTGCATACGCCCAAGCGGCTAAATAGTTCCATCTGGCACCACCAGACGTTTTTGGATTTGGTGTGATAACAGATACTCCTTTTTTGGTTAAATCATCCCAATCCTTAATCCCTCTTGGATTCCCTTTTCTAACTAGGAAAACAATGGTAGAAGTATATGGGGTTGAATTATCCTGTAGATTCTTCTGCCAATCTGGAGAAAGCAATTTCCCGATGTTGGCAATTTCATCAATATCGTAAGCGAGCGCCAGTGTCACTACATCTGCCTCTAATCCATCAATAACCGCACGCCCTTGTTTTCCTGAGCCGCCATGTGATTGTTGAATAGTTACCTGCTGGCCTGTTTTCTTTTCCCAGTATTGAGCGAATTCCTTATTGTACTCTTCATAAAGCTCCCTTGTTGGATCATAGGAAACATTTAATAGTTGAATAGGATCTTTCTTTTGTTTCGTTTTCTGGCTTGAGTTATTTTCTTTTTTCGTTGATGTTTGTGAACTTGATTTTTCCGTACTGCTGCAGCCGGCTAATATAAGCGCCATTAACGTAAGTACCAATGTAAATTTGTATATATATTTTTTCATCACAAATGCCCCCTTTTTAGTAAAAAAAGCTGCCTAATTTTTAGCTATACTTAAGAATGAATGTGCCGATATTTTTAGGCAGAATAAGTCCTTAAGGATATGTAAAATTAAGCAGCCTTCAGTCGACTGATCGGCTAGTCTTAAACTCTTTGATTTTTGGAAGTAGAACGTCTTGCTTCAAAACGTGTTTTTTCTGTCTTATCTATTTGCGTGATCGCTCCATCATGAATCGTGATTATAACAGATCCATACTCGATATTTTTTAATGCCTCTAATATTACTTTCGTTCTCTCTTGATCCAATGCAGCCATTCGACCACTCTCCCTCTCCGCTTAATCCACTAATATCACATCAAAATACTTGGTTTTATGGATAAAAAATTTTAAAGGTACATTTGATTGACTACAATGTGGGCTGCATTTACTAATTGGATAGGTCATTGGGTGATCTCTCCTTTCTTTGTACACAAAAAGGCCTATACTCTTATTGAAGGAGTATAAGCCTTTGGTTGACCAATCAGCTTACTTTTTTAGTTTATATGGGCTTGAATTATCTCTATTTTATTCTGACTTTTCCGAGGTGTCAAGTGGGTTTTGAGATGATTTTATTAAATTATTAAAATATTTTAATTTTAAAATAGATTTTCTTTATCAATGCTGAGTCGGTATGCTTTGACTATGATACCGTCATTGGCAGGTTCAAAGTCGTATTGTGGGATACGCTCAAATCCCAGCCGTTCATATAATCTCATTGCACCTGTCATAAATTCTCCGGTATGCAAACCGACCGACTGGCAGCCTTTTTCTTTTGCCCTGACGATACATTCAGAAATCAGCCTCGTTGCAATCCCTTTACCTTGAGCATCAGGAGCAACGGCAAGCATTCGGATTTCAGGATAATCCAGCTTCTCCACATTGCCTTCGTAGGCATCTGTTTTAGCCGGAAATAAAACCACACTGCCGACGATCTTTCCTTCTAATTCGGCAACGATTCGTTCAATCCCAGGATTGGCATCCACATCGGATGAAATCGCTTGTCTCAATGCCTTCCAATGGTCTTCTGGAATGCTTTTAGCATGTATTTCATATGCTTGTATCCGTTGTTCCCGAATCAGCGGTAATTCCTTTACTACAGCATCACGTATAATCATTATCACTTAAACTCCTATTCTGTTTTCTCACATTTGATTAAAAATTTTTCAGACCTATTACTTAAATTTTCCAGCCCAAGCTTAATTTTAGGGGGTCCAACTTTTATCAGTCAACAAAAATATTTGATTATAAATAATATTGAGAATTAATGTGCTTTACTTAAATAAAAAAGCCCTTGAACCTATCAAGAGCTTTTGAGGAATTACAAAGATTAATGAATGGAACGTCTATATTTATATTGCCTCCATTGATAATGGATAAAGCAACCGATACAAAAGCCCAGAATGGCTACAAATGCTGCTACTGCAACTAAAATGGTAAAGATATAACCCAACGTATTCCATCCCGCAAAAAAGCTAATAAAGCCTATTGCTAAACACAAGACGGCAATCTTCTGATTAAACTGCTGCTGCTCCCAATCTTCAGGAATGTAAGCCTTAGGATCCTTCTTTAAAAATTGCTTTGCAAGCTGCATAATCGGATTAAATCCAAACAAGAGTCCACTTAAACCTGAAAGAAGCGGTATTAATAAAAGCCACTCTACACCAGATACCCATGTTAAGACCACACTTAGAACAATAACCCATTGGTTTGTTTTTACAAGCGGACGAGGAATTGAACGTATATTGTCAGCCATTCAAAATACCTACCTTTCTTATTGGAATTCTATGAATAATATTTAATACAGTTTAACCTGAATTTAATTTTTTGTATAGTTAAACGGCCCTTCCACTAACAAAATCGTATGCAAGCGTACAGTCTGTTAGACCATGACGTTTCAATACCTGTAGAACATTATCGACAATTACTTATTTTTTAGTCAAAAAAAAGAAAGGCAGGCACTGTAATCTTTGCCATACCTTTCTTAATTAAAATGGTTTTAAGATCATAAGCGCGATAATGATAATGAAAATCACGTTTTCTAAGTATTCATAACGAAATAAGATCTTCGATAAACGCCAATACTCCTCAGGTATTTCCTCGCCTTGATGTTCGGCCAGCAATGCTTTTACAGGCTTAGACCTTGGTGATAAGACCAGGGGCCCAATCGCAAGCGCGGCTAAAAAAAGAACAAGACTTGTCACATACCATCCCATGCGAAACAGACTGGGATTTAAAAAGCCCATTGTTAGACCTGTTATCAGAAGCAGAGTGCCGCCTGCCATAACAAAAATATGAAGCTTGTGTCGGAGCCTATAAGAATGTCTAAGTTCAGTCATGTTATTCCCTGATTTAACAACGGTTGTTAAGATAAAACCCGGCCCCATACCGATGATAGCGGAAAAAATATGAATAACCACGATTATTTTGTAGAATGATATCACTGCAAAAGCCTCCGTTCCGTTTCCAATGATCCCATTCTACCATATTTATTTCTTAAATAAGTTGTGGACTGCTTTTTCCAATTCCTCTACTAATGGAAAGGAGTCTTGTGATTTCAGACTATCTACAATATGGTTATAGTACCATTCTTGCTTTTCCTTACCTGCATTAAATTTACTCCAGATTTCATCCCCAATCCGTTGATAATCATTGGAAATAGAACGTATGTTATGTAATTTGTCCGCACAAGCCACTGTGCGAATATCACTGGGAGCTCTCTTAAGGTATTCTATCGTATGCAATTTGCGCTCATCCCACGATAAGGATTTGTCCGGTTCAGAGCATCCTTCCACAATTTCTGCAATCTCGGCGCCAAATTCATGTTCAATCTCCACCAACGTAAGGTCAGTGTCTTCTACCGTATCATGGAGAATTCCGGCTGCAATTAGTATATCGTTATAACCAGCCTTCATTAAGATCATCCCTACCGCAACCGGATGAGTTATATAGGGAATATCACTTCCTTTTCTGCGTTGATTCGCATGGGCTTTGGCTGCGGTTTGCAGCGCTTTTTCAATGACATCCATAATCTGATTCCTCCTTCTATCAATCCTAATTTTACCAATCGATAAAAGGAGCTTGCATGTCCAAGCTCCTCATAGTGTTAAATTTAAGCTTCTTTACTTTTTTCCAAGACTGTAGACCCTTTGAATAGAGGAACTAGAAAAAGGACTCCAATCACAAAAAGCAGTGCTGTCGTTTCATACATCGAAACTAGGGAAAAAGTCTTCTTCAACCACCCGCTTGATGTCATTGTAATCACCATGCAACCCATGAATATCGGGTTTAGTATCCCATTAACCCGGCCAATAAAAGCTGCATCGGTATTCTTTAAAATCATGGTATTAATTCCAATATGAACACATGGCATAAACAAACCGCTGATAAATTGAGCGGTCAAGGTCAACCAAAACATATCGGAAAGCCCCATTACCAAAAAGCCAAGGGCACTGACACCCATACCAATCGCAAGCAAAATCTGCGGTGGTGTCTTTTTCGTGAAGCCGACTGTAAGGCCTCCACCCAAAATCATGCCGATTCCAAATGCCGCCATCAGCCATTGCAGCTGCTCTTTCGGCAAACCAAGCTGTTCAGTTACGAGAAATACAGCTAACGGCTGCGTAAGCCCCAACGCCAAGCCAGCTGCCGCAAAACAACCGCCAAGCAATGTAAGGGAACGGCTCTGCCAGACATATTTGAATCCAGCCTTCATCTCTTCAAGTAACGTCGTAGCTTCTGCCTTTTCTTCTACTTCATAATCTGATGGCAGTAAGAATAAAATCCCAGCGGAAAGTAAAAAAGCTACTCCCATGATGGCAATCGCCACATCGATTCCAAAGCGTTGGTAAACAAACGTGCCAAGCACCGGGCCAACGATCATAAACAAAGCAAAGATGGTTTGGTAAATGGACATCCCCATTTGGATAAGTTCTTCTTTTACATGAAGTTTAAAAAGCTTCATACCGGCAGGCTGTGAAAACTGTGATAAGATCGACGATACCAATGTCGCAAAAAAGATAACCTTCCAGCCGCCAAAGAATAGCGCGAGCAGGACCACAAAAATGGAAACAGCACTTAGAAAATCACACCATATCATCGTCATTTTCGGTTTCCACCGGTCAGCAAAGGTCCCCCCGATAAAAGAAAACAGAAAGATGGGGGCAAACTCGGCTACCGAAATGAGTGATACTGCTACAGGGTCTTCATTTGTCTTTTCTACTACATATAACAGGATAGAGTAGTTTCGCACCCAAACCCCAATTTGAAGAAAGAACGTTGAGAGCAATAAAGTCTGAATGACCTTATTTCGAAATAAAGAACCAATTGAAATATTTGTATTTGTACTTGCTTGTTCCATAAAAAAACCTCCTTATCCAACAATCCGGACAGGAGGCAATACAGGGCAGAAAACGGCCAAGCACTTGTTCACTTCGCCCTGCTTATTAAAAAAGCCCGCACTAATCCTATCCAGAATTTGTTCGTTTATCGAATTTTTTCCAAAAATAGGATTAGTCAATCATCGGACTTCAAGTCACCCTTTCGTTATAACGTATTATCATCTTACTTTAATTCCTATTAAGAATCAAGGGACTTTTGTAACTTTATGGAAACCCCACTCTTACTCGTGATCAAGTTCTTCAGTATGGTGTTTAGCGCTAAGGTTAAACTCTGTATAGTTATTTTGATTCGGGCTGTTATTTAAAATCTGGTGTGCATCCCACTGTGCCTTTAAAGGTTGAATGTAATGTTCTGGTACAACAACCCCTCTTTTTTTCAAATGTGAATAAATGCTTTCTGTCATACTTGAACGACCCCTTCCCTGTTCATTAAGATGTGACATACTTGCTCCTCTATATAATTATACTACCTAAACTCCAATTATGTTAGCGCTTTCATCATTTTTTAATAAAAGAAAACAACGTTCTTCTTGAGCATGAACGTTGTTAATTGTTTGAATTGACACTTGGCTTATCTAAATGTAATACCATATAAGCGTCATCATAATATTTTCCGTCTATTTTTAAAGCATTCTTCTCTAATCCAAATGCCTGAAAGCCAAGTTTGGTATATAGCTGTTTTGCACCTTGATTACTGGCCGTTACGTTTAAATTAATTTGTTCGACTTCTTCTATTTCCTTTGCTTTATTGATTGCCGCGGTCATCAAGGCCTTCCCTGCGCCTTGTCCCCGTTTATTTGGGGTGACATACATGGCAAAAATGTTTGCCCGGTGACGAATTTTCTTCCGTTCTTCTTGAAGAAGAGTGACGACACCAATTAGTTCATTATGATCGAAGGCTCCAAAAGTGTAGTTCCCCTCCGCGGTGAAGTTTTGGGCTGCTTGTTCCACCGCATTTTCCCTTTTTACTGATTCCTCATAGCTAGTTAAAAAGGCCTCGGGATGGTTCTTTAGTGCCTCTAGTCGTAATGCCCAATAGATTTCAGCATCAGCTGGGGTCAATAATCGTATTTTCAAAACCACTCTCTCCTTTCTAAATTGCATCTTTCAATTTTTCCCAACATAAGTTGTAACCCGAAATGTAAATGCTAAAGAAAAAGGGGGAATAATGTGAAAAAACTTCTGTTTAGTTTGATTATTACGTTTGTTTCTATAGATATGGGATTATGTCAGTTCCCCCAAATGACTGCCGCTCAACAAAAACCTATTCCGCCATATGCTAAATGGGGTACATTAGCAATGAAAAAGACCCAAGAAAGGTATCCACAAGCAAAAATTATCGACTATCTTCATGTAGGCAGAGTAACAGGTCCCAAATCCACCACAGAAAAGTTTAAACTCTGGTTAAAAGATGACAAGAGGGAATTTGGTGTCTTTGTGAATATCGAATTTAACCCTGCGACTAACCAAGTCATTAATATCGATTTTAGAGAAACATCCAGGCAATAAGGGAATTGAAAAATGTACAACTTTTGTCAATAACTCTTATTGACTACCATGGAGGCTCTTTTCTCCCTTGTTCGGTCGTTAATAAGAGCTATAGGCTACCTTGGGAGCTTTTTTCTCCTCGCTCGGTCGTCAATAAGGGGTATTGGCTACCTTGGGGGCTCTTTTTCTTCTTGTTCGGTCGTCAATAAGGGGTATTGGCTACCCTAGGGGCTTTTTTTTACCTCATTCGGTCGTCAATAAGGGCTATTGACTACCTTAGGCGCTCTTTTTCTCCTTGCTCGGTCGTCAATAAGGGCTATTGACTACCATGGTTACATTCGGACTTTTTTCGATAATAGTCTGGCTAAAGTACTTTAACCTGAACCGCCGCAGCCATCAACCGCCATTTAAAAAGGGTTAATTGTTTTCTTGGACGGCTAGGAACAGAGTTTATCCATTGTTCAACTGAAGTGAATTCCCCTTTTTCACCTTACACTCCACGATACAATTCTCCTCTTTTATTACGGTCAATCGTTCGGACCAAACACACGATTTCGAATGTCTGGTGTCTCTCGTTTCTCAACACGCTGCTGTAAAGTTTCTCTCATCCCTGGGGCCAGAAACTCACAGGCGGCAAGTTCCCGCATTTTTTCAAAATCTTGTTGGCCATGGAGGATTTCATTGCATTTCTGGATGGTCCAATGAGGGCAGGGCCGCTCCAATAAGGTGAACGTTTGGCCTTCCTCCACTAGACCTTCTTTTAAAACACGAAAGTACCAGCCAGTTCGGCCTGTGTTTTGTAATAATAGAGCTAATGTTTTCGTCTTGAACCGGCGGGCAGGCTTCCAGCAGGGCTGCCGTGGCTGCGATACTTGAACAACAGCTTCGCCAATTTGAAAGGTATCGCCAATTGAAATGGAGTCTTCTTTTACATGCTCGAGTATAAAGTTTTCTCCCATTCCGCCTATGGAAATATCGGTAATGTTGTGTTCATTTTGCCAGTATGTATAATGCTCTGAGGAATATGCAAAAACGGCTTTCTCCGGTCCGCCATGATTTTTCTGATCATATTGGCCATCCCCCGTTAAACCTGTTTTTCCAACCCAGACCGCTCCTTGGACAGGTTCTTTAAAAATAGCACTCGTCCATTCACGTTCCATCGGTTGGTTGGCCTCTTTTTTCCCAACTGTTTTTGGCAAGCCTGCATAAGCTTTTTTTAGAAGCATCTCTATTCCCTCTCTTCCCGTAATGCTTTTGTCAGCATCCTGATCGATTTAATTACCTTGTTCACATTTTCTTGATCATTCATTTCATTCCTAGCATGGCGTAAAACTGGCCTTAGAGACTCTACAGAACGTCCAAAATTATTCATCCATTCATAGCGTGAACCTTCCACGTGTGAAAATGGCCGGTGGTATCCTCATTATAAAAATAATAAACGTGCTCGATTCCTAGAACTTCTCTTTGAACTTTTCTTATGTTTGTTAATAGGTTAATATAATCAATTTTCTCTTCTTCCGTTGGTTCATCGAAACCATAAATATGCCGTTTTGACGCTAAAATGATTAATCCTTTAATGGGGCAGGCGACATCCTGATGTGCGTGAAAGTGTTCCGCCTCAATGAAAACTCCACCATCAGGTTCCACCATTCCGCTCGTTAATGCACAGCTTAAACATTCAACCTCAACGGTGGTTCCGTTTGATAACGTTATTTGTCTCATAGCTTTCCCCTTTGCTCATGAGCTGATCTTTTTTTAGTATAAAAGGTATGAGTTAAAAAAAGAATTAAAAGGGAATTAACTTGAGCTCTTTTGGGTCTTTCTTTTCTTTTGGACTCCCCAGTGGATTGGATAGGTAAGTGATGGAGGCAACTTAGTCTCGGTATCTCCCTTGGCAGCATTGATTTGGGCTTGAGTGAGAAAAATACTTCCTGTCAGGTCTGCTCCGCTAAGGTTGGCATCACGGAGGTCCGCTCCAATAAAGTCGGCTTTTCTTAATTTCGCTCCGATTAAATCGGTTCCTCGAGTTGTCTTATGTTTTGGTCGTGAATTGGCACGGACGAGTTCACTAGTTTTTAAAAGCAATGTATTTACTTCGGCTCTGTGTGCAGGTACATCGAGTTGCGTAAGCTCGCCGGGACTGAGAAGTGTCAGCTTTTCTGTTTGATCAATGGCTTGACGGAGTACTGTGTGGATGGATGCTGTCGCTTTTAATGATAGGGCTTCTGTTAGGTACCAAAGCATCTCATGAAGCTGCTGCATGATTGGGAATACATTAAACATCTCATTGGCTAATTCGATGTTATTGCGCCAGTCCTTTCCTTGGAACGTGACTTGCGAAACTTTCTGTCCGGTACCGAAACATTCATAGACGGTACAACCTTTAAAGCCTTTTTGTCTTAAGTCTTGATGAATCCCGCATCGAAAGTCTGATTGAAGATTCGGACATGGTGTTCCACCGTTTTTGTTTAACGCGAAGTCCGCAGAAGCAGCAAACGGCAAGGCAACACAGCATAAACCAAAGCAGTCTTCACATCGGGCGTGAAGATGCTCATTGCAGCGGTCATCATGTGATAAAACGGTGTGATAAGACAATAGTTTCACTTCCTTTCTATTACCTTTTACTATAAAACAAAATGGAGGGATGTGGGAGTAGATTTTTACTAGTGATAATGATCGGGTATTCTTTAGTTAGTTAAGGGATTGAATGGTTCGACTGGACACAGGTTAATAGATTTATTGGTAAATTGTCTAATTGAGCAAATATCTAATATTTATTTTTGGCTTTAAGCCTAACAATCAGTCCACAAAAAAAACACACAAGCAATACAACTCACTTGTGCAATACCAAAATACCATATTTACTCTTTATCCCGCGCCGGAGCAGCACCAACCAAATCTCTAACTGCCTTCCTCCATACCGAATACCCATACTCCATTGTCGACAACGTCAGCCCCATCCAGGTAAATAGACACAATCCAGGATAAAACTCATATGTACCCTGTTCGACAGCCTCCTCCTCTTTCTCTTTCTCTTTCTCCCTCTCAGCCCGGCCAGCAGCCATTTTTTCATCAGCACGACCTTTACTCGTATCCAAAGACACAGCTGCCAGCTTCTCCTGATCCTCAACTGTCTCACCTTCTACTACTTCAGGAGCATCGACAACTTCTATATCAGTGGCCAACATATCCTCATCTGCTACAGGAGCTTTCTCTTCAAAAGTCTCAGCCACACTAGTTTCTTCATCCGGAAGCAGCGCCTCCACATGCCCCCCAGACATCGACTGTATAGCCTCCGTTATAACCTTTGCTATCTCTTCTTTAGAAAAAACCTTGATGGAAATCCAGCCGCGTGGATCCACCTGATAACCGTGTTCCTTGATTGTTTCCTCTGACATATATTTTCCGATCACGTAGCCATTTCCACTTGGATGTAATTGGGTGGCCAAAACCTGTCCCTTTTGAACACTTTCAGGATAAACAAAGCTCACCTTTCCATTACTGTTCTTTTTTTCTTTCAACTTAAATGAATGAAAAATAGCCTTTTTTTCCTCAAAAGATAACACTCCAATGACTCCCTTCCAAAATACCTATGATTTTTTATCAAAAACAGGCAAAACTAGTAAAGAAACAGTCATCTATTTCCAAGTAAAAATTACCAATATCAACGTTATTATACCAAATAAATGACATTAGGACTTAATTTCTTGCTATTTTATAAGGTTTAAAGCCTTTTATTAAATTACGACGAAATGGTGAATGTTTTTGATTGGTAAAGAATGTTTATGAAAGTTTTTGGTTGATTTTTATCAAAAAAAACAGTAAAATAAAACCACAAACAAGTTTTGAAAGCGTTTTTAGGAGGCAAATAGGATGTTAGAACCTGAACGCCATCAAATTATTCTAGAAGCATTAAAGAAAAAAAATACCGTTAAGCTGCAAGAACTAGTCGAGCTTACGAATTCATCAGAATCAACCATTCGCCGGGACCTCACTCAGCTAGAAGAGGGCAAATTTCTTAAAAGAGTCCATGGTGGTGCGGCCCGACTTCAAGGAAAGCTGCAAGAACCCAGCATGACAGAGAAATCATCCAAAAACCTTCAAGCTAAGCGGGAAATCGCTCAATATGCGGGAAGCTTAGTAGAAGAAGGAGATTGTATCTATCTAGATGCAGGATCCACTATTTTTGAAATGATTCCTTTTCTTCCTAGTAATATTGTCGTAGTAACAAACGGCCTTATGCATGCAAATGAGCTTCTCGACAGAAATATAAAAACATTTTTATTAGGAGGCTATATCAAGCCCACCACAAAAGCCATGGTTGGCCGCGGTGCACTTGAGAGTCTCGAACAGTATCGTTTTGATAAATGCTTTATGGGCGTAAATGGAATACACACCCAACTAGGTTATACCACTCCTGATCAAGAAGAGGCCATGATAAAACAACAAGCTATTAACCTAGCTCGTGAAGCCTATGTTTTAGCAGATGAGTCCAAGTTCTCTGAAATTGCATTTGCAAAAATAGGCGGACTTCACGAAGCGACGATCTTAACAAATGAGCTTGACCCCGATACGAAGGAGCAGTATTCCAGTAAGACAAAAATAAAGGTGGTTACTTCATGATTTACACATTAACTCTAAATCCATCACTCGATTATATCGTTGAACTAGAACAAGTCACTTTAGGTGGATTAAACAGAACAAAAAAAGAAACTAAATTGCCTGGCGGTAAAGGGATTAACGTATCACAAGTTTTAAAAAGACTAGATATAACTAACAAAGCCCTAGGTTTTATCGGCGGCTTCACAGGCGATTATCTTGAAAACTACTTAAAGTCACTTGAAATTAACACTGATTTTGTCAGGGTTGATGGAGATACCAGAATCAATGTAAAAGTAAAGTCTGACTCAGAAACGGAAATCAATGCATCCGGTCCTAACCTTACGAAAGAAAACTTCGAAGCATTGAAGCAAAAAATTCATGAGCTAACAAGCGAGGATATCCTTGTTTTGGCGGGAAGCATTCCTTCCACAATGCCAACGAACACATATGAACAGCTCGCTGAGATCTGTAATGAAAAAGGCATTAAATTTGTCGTAGATGCCGAAGGCGATTTATTAAAAAAGGTGATTCCATTGCAGCCTTTCTTAATCAAGCCTAATCATCATGAACTTGGAGACTTATTTGATACGACTCTTACCACATGTGAAGAAGTCATTCCATATGGCAGAGAGCTGATCAAACAAGGTGCACAAAATGTGATTGTCTCACTCGCAGGTGAAGGTGCCGTCCTTATTAACAAGGAAAAAGCGATCATCGCAACGGTTCCAAAGGGAGAAGTCAAAAGCTCTGTTGGTGCTGGTGATTCAATGGTAGCAGGCTTTCTAGCAACCTATCAAAAAACAAAATCAATTGAAGAGGCCTTCCGCTTCAGCGTTGCCTCAGGAAGTGCAACTGCCTTTTCAATCGGCCTCTGCACACCTGAAAAAATTGAAAGTTTACTTCCACAAGTAGAGCTCGAAACGAAATTATTCTAAAGGAGAATGTTTATGAAGATAACAGAGCTTTTAACAAAAAATACAATCCACTTAAACATAAAAGGCACTCAAAAATTAGATGTGGTTGAAGAGTTAGTGTCTGTATTGGATAATGCCGGCAAATTAGCTGACAAGGCCGAATATAAAAAGGCAATTATCGCAAGAGAAGAACAAAGCACAACTGGTATCGGTGAGGGAATTGCTATTCCTCATGCAAAAACAAAAGCAGTTAAACAAGCTGCGATTGCTTTTGGCCGATCAACTGGCGGCGTAAACTATGAATCTCTTGATGGCCAGCCTGCCTACCTTTTCTTTATGATTGCCGCCACTGAAGGTGCAAACAATACTCACTTAGAAGCATTGTCAAGATTATCTACAATTTTATTAAATGAGGATGTTCGCAAGCAGCTGCTTGCTGCGAACTCTGAAGATGAAGTATTAGATATCATCAACAAGTATGATCAAGAAGATGAAGAAGAAACACAGTCAATGACTGGGAAAAGTCAGTTTATTGTGGCCGTTACTGCGTGCCCAACTGGGATTGCCCACACATATATGGCAGCTGATTCCTTAAAGGCGAAAGCAAAGGAAATGGGTGTAGACATTAAAGTCGAAACCAATGGTTCCGGTGGAGCGAAAAACGTGCTGACAGCGGAAGAAATTGAAAACGCTGTGGCGGTTATCGTCGCTGCTGATAAAACCGTAGAAATGGCCCGCTTCAACGGTAAGCACGTGATTGAAACTGCGGTAGCGAACGGAATTCGCAAGCCGAAGGAATTAATTGAAAAAGCGTTAAAGCAGGATGCACCTATTTATCATGGTAATGGTTCTGCCGCTAGCAATGATAGCAGTAAACAAGGCAGAGGCGTTGGTGCAACAATTTATAAGCACTTAATGAACGGTGTATCTAACATGCTTCCATTCGTTGTCGGCGGTGGTATTTTAATCGCCATCTGTTTCATGTTTGGCTTCAATGCTTTTAAGCCTGATGATCCAACTTATAATCCGATTGCTGAAGCCTTAATGACAATCGGCGGCGGTAATGCCTTTGCTCTAATGGTTCCTGTACTTGCTGGTTTCATCGCCATGAGTATTGCAGACCGTCCTGGATTCGCTGCTGGTATGGTTGGCGGTATGCTTGCAAATGCCGGCGGCGCTGGTTTCCTAGGCGGACTTATCGCAGGTTTCCTTGCTGGTTATTTAGTAGTTGGTTTGAAGAAAGTATTAACTTTTATGCCTGCATCGCTTGAAGGTATTAAAACGATTTTATTATATCCATTATTAGGTATTGCTTTAACAGGATTTATCATGTTGTTTGTTGTCAATAAACCTGTCGGAGCTCTAAACCAAGGAATTTCTCACTGGTTATCAAATCTTGGAACTGGTAATGCCGTTTTACTAGGAATTATCCTTGGAGCAATGATGTCCTTTGATATGGGAGGACCAATCAATAAGGCAGCATACGTATTCGGTACTGGATTATTAGCAAATGGTGTATATGAACCAATGGCTGCGATTATGGCTGCTGGTATGGTTCCTCCGCTAGGTATCGCCATCGCAACAACTTTATTTAAAAAGAAATTCAGCCAGCAAGATCGTGAAGCTGGAAAAGTAAACTACATTATGGGATTATCTTTTATCACTGAAGGTGCGATTCCGTTTGCAGCAGCAGACCCGCTTCGCGTTATCCCTTCTGTAATGGCTGGTTCTGCTGTAGCTGGTGCTTTATCAATGATGTTCCATATCGGCCTTCGCGCTCCTCACGGCGGAGTATTCGTAATGCCACTTGTTAGCGGCAACTGGTTATTGTACCTATTATCAGTTGTAATTGGAGCAATTGTTTCAGCTGTCCTGCTTGGTATCTTGAAAAAGCCTGTAACAGAATAAACTATTCAAAGCACGATTTCCATTCAGGGAATCGTGCTTTTTTCATAACCGCCATCCAATTATTGAACTTTTTCAAAACACAATTGACCTTAGACTTTTAGCTGCTTTATAATAAAAGTGAGTAATCACTCATTTTTATTCCCGAAGGGGGTTTATCAATGTCAGCTTCTATTGTGTTGAAAGATGTTAGTAAAAGTTTTGGAAAAAAAGAAGTTTTGCATAATATCAATCTTTCGGTCGAGCCAGGTAAAATCTATGGTCTAATTGGGCCCTCTGGTTCTGGCAAAACAACGCTAGTAAAAATGATTGTCGGCATGGACCGACCCACTAAAGGTGAAGTACAGGTATTAAATACAAAAGTCCCTAGCCTGCACCTATTGCAAAAAATTGGCTATATGGCCCAAGCCGATGCTCTATACACCGACTTGACTGGTGAGGAAAATTTAGCTTTCTTTGCTTCTCTTTTTAAATTAAAAAATGGTGTGCAAAAAGAACGCATTGCCTATGCTGCCGATTTAGTCAATCTTACATCCGATTTAAAAAAGAAGGTTCAAGACTACTCTGGCGGCATGAAACGAAGGTTATCATTAGCTGTTGCCCTCATCCAAGACCCGCAAGTTCTTGTATTAGATGAACCAACTGTCGGAATCGATCCCGAACTGCGCCTTTCGATTTGGGCTGAAATCAACCGTTTAAAGCAAGAAGGCAAAACCATTTTAGTCACAACCCATGTAATGGACGAAGCGGAAAAATGTGATTATCTGGGCATGGTTCGAGACGGAGAAATCTTAACGAGCGGCTCGCCGCATGAATTAAAGGCACAATACGGAATTGCAACATTAGAAGAGGTATTTTTAAAGGCTGGAGGCGCTAAAAAATGAGGGTTTTTGCCTTAGTTAAACGAATTATCCATCAAATGCTCCGCGATAAACGGGCGCTTGCCTTGATGATGGTTGCCCCCTTATTAATTCTTACCCTTCTCCATTACCTGCTGGGAAGTAATACGGTCGATCCGAGAATTGGGGTTGCCGGAGCGGATGCTTCCCTTGTAAAACAGTTAAAAAGTAAGGATATCATCGTCAAACAATATAACAATCGTTCCAACTGGAACCCTATTATGGATCGAGATGATTTAGATGCTATTCTTCAAGTGAATGATAATGATATCAAACTAACACTTAAAAATGAGCAGCCTTCCGCCACTAAGGCCCTGTTAATCAAGGTCCAACAGGCACTCGCTGCGGAAAACGCAAAAAAACAATCAGCAAATATGACCCAATTCCTTCAACAGATTCAGAGCAAGCTTCAAGGGGCACCAATAAACATCGAACAGGCTAAGGCTCCAAAAATTACAACGACATACATTTACGGTGATAAGGATACGACCTTTTTTCATCAGTTAAGTCCTATCTTAGTCGGTTTCTTTGTTTTCTTCTTTGTTTTTCTGATTTCCGGAATTGCTTTACTTCGGGAACGAACAACCGGAACACTGGACCGTTTACTAGCCACACCGATTCAACGAAGGGACATCGTTTTTGGTTACCTATCCGGGTACGGTTTGTTTGCCATCATTCAAACCCTAATTGTCGTGATTTATTCAGTTAAAGTATTAGACATTATGCTCGTTGGGTCTTTTTGGAATGTGGTCATTATTAATCTGTGCTTAGCGCTCGTTGCACTGTCCCTTGGTATCCTTTTATCGGCTTTTGCCAATTCCGAATTCCAAATGATGCAGTTTATTCCGATTGCGATTGTTCCTCAGGTCTTTTTTGCAGGGATTTTCCCATTCGAAGGTATGGCGGACTGGATGCAAGTCATTGCAAAAATTATGCCCTTATACTATGGCGGTGATGCTTTGGTTTCGGTTATGTATAAAGGTTTAGGTTTCAGTGATATTATCAAGGACCTACTCGTCTTGTTAGGATTTGCTCTTGTATTTATTATCCTAAATATAGTAGCTTTGAAGAAGTATCGAAAAATTTAAAGGAGTAAACCATGTTCGAACAAGAAGAAATGCTGATACAGCAGCTGTTTGATGAGGAAAAATTAACCGAGAAGCAAAGTAAAATACTTATAGCAGCAATTGAATCGTTTTCCGAAAAAGGGTATGCCTCCACGTCCACAAGTGAAATTGCTAAAAAAGCTGGTGTAGCGGAAGGAACCATTTTCCGTCATTATAAAACTAAAAAGGATTTATTAATGGCAATTGTTGTTCCAATCATGGCAAAGGTGGTCGGACCCTATATTATAAATGACTTTGATAAGGTCTTAAATCAGCAGTACGACCGCGTCGAGGATTTTCTCAGGGCGACTATCGAAAACCGAAGAGCAGTCTTAAAGAAACTTCTTCCTGTGGTTAAGATTATGCTTCAAGAGATTCCCTTCCAGCCGGAATTAAGGGAACAATTTATTGACTTGATTGCAAAAAACTTATTTGGCCGTGTTTCACATATCATTGAAGGTTATCAGCAAAAAGGGCAAATAATTGAAATGCCTGCCCTAAGCGTAGCCCGTCTCGTGATAACTAGTGTCATGGGCTACTTATTTTCACGTTATATTTTGTTCCCGGAAGCCCCGTGGGATGATGAATTGGAAACAGAACGCACGATACAATTTATCATGCATGGGCTAGGTAAAGGAGAATAGATCTTGGATTGATCCCCTCCCTAATTTCATAAATACAGTTTAATCTGAAAGGAGCAGAACAGGTGAATTATCGAATTGTAGAGCGTGAAAGTTTTCAAGTGGTGGGAATCAAGCGAGAGTTTTCCTGTGTGAATGGCGAAAATCTAAGGGAAATTCCTAAAATGGGGGACGATGTTCACGCCGATGGAACAAATGACTTGTTAATTGAACTGAATAATGGTGAAATCAACGGGGTGGTGGGTGTTTGTGCAGACAAACGTTCCCAGCAGCCCGGATTAATGGATTACTGGATTGCAGCTGAATATGAAGGCCCCCAGCCAGAAGGTTTAGAAATACTCGATATTCCTTCAGGAAAGTGGGGAGTATTTGAAGTTCACGGTGCAATGCCAGACTCGATACAGAATGCTTGGAAACAAATCTTTTCGGAATGGTTTCCGTCTAGTCATTATCTGCATGCAGCAGGTCCTGAGTTAGAAGTATATTCGGCCGGCAATCCTTGGAGCCTGGATTATTACTCTGAGATATGGATACCGCTAAAATAATACTCTTTAAAAAAGCGATGCACCTGTGCATCGCTTTTTACATTATACCTTCTGGTAAACTTACGATGAACAACCGCTGCCACAGCTCGAGCAGCTTGAACAGCTTGAATGGCCACTTCCACTGTCACCGCCATCACCTGATTGGTCGGAGGAGGACGTCCCGCAAAAAACAGCGGTTGTACAGCCGCTTGTGTAATGGCCGGGATTCGCAAAAGCATACAGCTTGGCGTAATTCCAGTACTCATCGAAATAGTAGTAAGAAAAAAAGATCATCACCATGGATAACGAGGTCATTTCTCCATACGTTTGAAGTCTTGTAAACTTGCCTTTTTTATCGACATAATACATCTTTTCCGCTTCACTTAATTGTTTTTTCATCATAGAAACTAGGTATTCAATTAATTCCTTGTTATCCTCATTCACTCTAAAGTATTTTTCCTTTAAAGTTTCACTAGGACTCTCTTTAAATTCCCTTAAAATTTGAACATCAACTGGATGATTGAAAAAGCTCCCCCATGATTTCCAGCTATATTTAGTAATTTGAAACAACTGTGAAAAAGTCCAGTCAAAAAATGCTCGTTCTTGTGGCGCTGGCTTGGGATTGATGTTTGGTGTATGATGAAGCATCTCTCCGAGAAACCTTTCGGAAAAGATTTGATACTTTTGTGTAAAAAGGATCATCGTATGCCAGACTTCATCAACCTCTTGGCTGAACATGGGTGTCGTCTTTAAGAGATTGGATAATAGGAAATAGCGCTTTAACTCAAACAGTCTCCATTCAAATTCATCCTCAGTTAGCTTGGGATTTTCTTGTAAAAAGCGTTCCTTCACTTGGTGAACATAGTCGTCATCAAGGGAGTTATTTAATTTATCAATTAGAGGTTCCATTGGGATATGGTCAAGGATTCCAAGCCGTGGCGGGATATTTCTCTTCAATAAAGCCGGACTGCGGTTTTTTACAAGTTTCGTAACACCTGCCGTCAGCCCAATTAAAATAAGGCCTGCAATAATAATTCCACCCGTCATTTAATCAACCTCCCATTGTTGTATGTAAAAGTAGATTAGCTCACTGAGTAATCTTTTTTAAGGGGTTTTCCGACAAACTGTATACCACCAAGGATTTAGCCGGATTTCATTGTAATTCTGCCTAGTATTTTTAAGTGTCAAGCTCATTTATGCTTCCTTAATCAACTTTTTACTTTTACAACTCTTTGAATAACAGAACTTAGGCCATAACCAATCCAGACACCTAGCAGATTTAAGATTAAATCATCAATATCCATGCCGCCGCGCTTGGTAAAATACTGCATGGTTTCAATTAAAATGATGCTTGCAGCTGGTATTAAAACTAACCTCCACCAAGAGAGGTGCCGTGAAAACATAAGAGCAGTTACACCGTAGGGTACGAATAATAGGATATTGGCAGTTATATTGTAAAAAGCTATTAGAAAATTACTGTCTCCACCAAGGAATCCGCCTATGGTTTTAAAAGGGACATAATTTATTTGACTATACTCCTGATTTGCTGGACGAAAAAATAACAAAATTAGTAATCCTATGCTATATAACGTTATTAATATTTTAAAAATGAAAGTAGAGATATTGATTGTACATTTGCGTACATAATAAACTATAAACGTAGCAAGACCTGTTAGGCACATCCAGATAACGACCAGAACAATCGGATGAAGATAAGCTAGAAGCCTGAGCCATACCGGTAATAATAAAACATAGATTAGTTGTGAAATCCCTAAAGTAAACCATAACAATTTAGTATCCATTCTTTTCTTCCTGCCTTCGAATTGTTCCACTTAGGGAATGCTGCAAATCTCATCACCTTATTTCAATCATATCCCATTTGCATCATAATTGGATTCCTTTTTTTCTATTTAATACTTAATTGCTTTAATAAGTCGACTAGGTGTTATCTTTCATTTGATTACTGAAAAACATTCTTTCTCTCGCTCAGCCAACTTTTGGCCTTCACTATCTTGATGAAGGCCATATGACATCTTCCCAACCTACTTTTTGTCCTTCATTCTCCAAGCCACAAAAAAGCACAAGCAATTTATAATCTAATTGCTTGTGCTTTTTTAATTTTTAAAAACCCACCGTCATCTGATCTGGATGAGAGCCTGCACGACTATCTTGATTTAATCCATCGATTCTGTCCATATCCTCTTGAGTTAACTCAAAATCAAAGACATCGGCATTCTCAATAATGCGATGCTCTTTAATGGATTTCGGAATCGTCACTACTTCATTCTGAAGATCCCAGCGCAGGATGACTTGAGCTACGGATTTATTATATTTTTGTGCGATATCGACAAGTACCGGCTCGCTTAACAGCTGTCCTTGTTTTAAAGGCGACCAGGCTTCAAGTTGGATGCCTTCCTTTTTACAAAAAGCGTGAAGCTCCTTCTGTGTTAAATGAGGATGATACTCAACCTGGTTCACCATTGGTTTAATTTCAGCAGAACTAATTAACTCTTCTAAATGGTGGATTTGGAAGTTGCTTACGCCGATGGCGCGCACCCGTCCTTCTTTATATAGTTTTTCAAACGCTCTCCACGTATCTTTATATTTATCTTTTCCTGGCCAATGAATTAAATAAAGGTCCAGATAATCGAGCCCAAGCTTGTTAAGGCTGCTTTCAAAAGCCTCTAGCGTGGATTCGTATCCCTGTTCAGAATTCCAAAGCTTTGTCGTAATAAACAACTCCGCGCGGGGAATACCCGACTCTTTAATAGCTTGACCTACACCCTCTTCATTACCGTAAATCGCAGCCGTGTCGATGCTGACGTATCCATTCCGTAGAGCGGCTTTTACAGACTCGACAACTTCTTCACCTTCTTTTACCTTAAACACGCCTAATCCCATCCATGGCATTTTCACGCCGTTATGTAAGGTGGTCGTATCTTTTAAATTAGCTGGCATCAACTTAGCCTCCCTAACAATCATTTTCCTCTTGCAGCTTGTACCTTTTGAATATACTGTTGTGCATACTCAGTGATTTTTTCATATTCCCCTGTTTTAGCAGGTGCAACTAAATTCCCTCCTACACCTACTGCTACACAGCCATTCTTGATCCATTTATCAACATTCTCCAAATCAACACCGCCTGTTGGCATAATATTAATTTGTGGAAGCGGCGCCTTGACAGCTTTAACAAAATCCGGACCAAAGGCACTTCCAGGGAATAGTTTCACGATATCCACACCTGCTTCTAAAGCACGCTTCATTTCAGTAAGTGTCATGCAGCCTGGCATATAAGGAATTTGATAAAGATTACATAGTGTTGCCGTTGCTTCATCAAATGCTGGGCTTACTACAAACTGGGCTCCAGCTAGGATCGCAATTCTAGCCGTTGCCGCGTCAAGGACCGTACCTGCACCAATCACAACATCAGAATTTTCCTGATAAAGCGTTGCCAATTCTTTAATCACTTGATCCGCACCTTGGACTGTAAAGGTAACCTCAATCCCTTGAATGCCCCCTTTCACACAGGCTTCAGAAATGTTGACTGCCTCTTCCTTAGAATCAGCACGGACAACTGCGACTATTCCGCAATCTACAATTTTTGATAATATATCAATTTTCTTCAGCACACTGGTCACCTCATCCAATCTTTTTTTTAATAAATCTACTACCATAGTATAAACCGATTTATTATTTATTGAAAGTTTGTAAATAAAGCTAGCAGACTATTTATAAAAAATTCAATAAATTAAGCTCTGCTGCATCTTATCTTTTTTCTTAAATTCACCCATCTCAACAGCTGGTATAACAGCGGTGAATAATTCAGCAGTTTCGTCCAATAAATCTTATAGTTCTCTTAAATTTGGACAAAAAAAGGAACCCGGCCAAAAGCCAGGTTTACCTCATAAATTTTTTAAATAATAGTAAAAAAAGGAAGGACAATAATCGTCAGGCAAAGGAAAAAAACAGCCATCGCACTAGATTTCTGTTTCTCCTTCCAAAGCGTTACACCAAAACCAAAGGTATAGGCTGTAATGACAAATAAAACGATGTAGGTCAATAAATTCATTCTATCCTCCTACCTGTGCAGGTTTTCTTGTTTGTTTTCCATAATCAATAATTTCTACTTCTGGTTTTACAATAATATCTGCTCGTAAAAAAGATTTCCCCCAATTGAATTTTTCAAATTCCTTATTAGTTAAAAAATAGGGACGAGCATAAAGGGATAACGGATAGGGTACACCCTTTAATTTTGTTTGTGATTTCCTAATCAATTTTTCATTCACCTCTTTAATATGACGAATTACTTGTTTTTTAAGAATTTGCCTGTTTTTTTTTGACGCGTAGGAAACCATGGATGGGTTTGTCATAATTTCTACTTTTAAAGGGATGATGATGGTAATTTGGGGCTTGCTTCCTTTTAAATTCATTTTCACCTTATTATTTTCCCTTTTCATAATTCTGGCAGCAAATTGCCTATCTTTTTCAGAAAAAGGATTAGGGATATCAATTAGGATATCTTTAATGTTGGTGGTATCGTCAAGGATATTTACTGTACGGGTTTCCTGGCCTGTGAGTTTATTAATCATCACACCATTTTTAAAAACAGCAGACCCAATGAATTGCGTATCGTCTAGCTCGCCGCTTGCATTCAATTGACCGGGCAAGTATTCATCCTCCATTTTAATCTTAGGATTTTTAGCCTTTTTAGCAGTCGTATACATTGCCAAATAAAGGTCTGTTCCTCTCTCTAGCGTTTTAAAATAGCGGAATAACGTGGAATCTGGAATCATCCCATTTTCAATTCCGTGATCGATAATGTATTGAAAATACTTATGAGGCCTTGTTTCCATTTTCGGTTTATTTTCTACAAAATAATCACTTGCATTTTCTTTAGAAATAGCTAAATATGCATTCATACGGATCTCTTTGTCTTTTTGAGCATCATAAATGGTAGTCACAAATTTTTTTTCCTTCGCATATTTCTCTGAAACGATAATAATTTTTAGAAATTCATAACTAATATTCCGAGAGATAATCGCATTGGCGGTCCCTTTGGCGGCAATAAAGTCATTTACATCAATTGTAATGATTTCCCGAGGTTTTTCCGTTGAACCGCCGCCGCCTTGCATACTGCCAACTTCAGGATTGGCTAGTAGCATGGTTATCTTGATTTTCCCTTTATGTTCGGACTTATCAATTCCTATACCAATAACATAGGAGCGGTCTTCGAGTTCCTCACGATCCCAACACCCAGTTAAAAGGCAGACCACAATTAGAAATAACAGTCCTTTACATACTACGCCTTTTTTTTGCATGTTTAAATTCTCCTCTTAACATTGCCACTAACCAAAGCATGACTGAAATGGCTGTAAACACGGACCCGGCAGCACTCGAAGTAAACATTTTAAACTTACTGGCTTCCAAGGTTGATTCGGCAAAGCTTCCAATTAGTAAATAAATCACAGCTAAGGATGGAATTAAGTATTCAAAATCTTTAATTTTAAAAATAAGACCGAACATCATCCCATTAATGTACAAAAATGCCGTAAAGCGAATAAATGCTAACATGAGCCAAATGACAAAAAAGAGTATTTCCACATTGGGAAGATAGCTCCCTAGTGATATAAAACGGATTAGTGTATGGAAGGGATATCCAATTGTTCCTAACGAAGTATCAAACAAACATATATAAACAAGAAACATTAAGCTAATTTGGAAAGTAATATAAAAAAAAGCAATCCATGTACCTTTCCTAAAATCTTTTCCAGAGCTAAAAAAAGGGATTATCATAGTAAGTAAAAAAAAATCAACAAAAAGAGAAAGTCCGAGAAAACTGTCTTTTGTTAATTTTAATGGCCCTGGCCCCAAAATAGGAAATATGGCTCGAATGGTACTGCTCTGTTTGCTTAACAATAAGGCAATGTTTAAGGTAATAACAGCATAGAAAACAACCAGATAGGATACCGATCCAATATGTTGAATTCCTTTTTTTGCACCATAAGCACAGATGGTCATTAACATCGCGTAAATCACCAGTTTCGGTGTTGTTGGAAAATAAAATGTCCGAATTATATTCGTATAGGATCTTGAATCGAACGATATCCCAAATGAGCAAATAAGGAAAATTAGCAGGCAAACTAAAAAACCAATGTATTTGCCAAATAATTTTCGAATCACAGAAAACAAATCCTTGTCGGGGTACAATGAAAGAGTTTTTAATAATAAAAGCAATGGAATAAGAAAAATTCCTGCTGCAAGAATAGGAATCATCCATGAGGCATTTTGCACTGCCTTGTAAAGGATGGTCGAGGTATCCTCAGTTCCCTTAGCCCCCATCATTAAAATAGCGATGGATACATACTCACGAATACCAAGTTTTCTAGGCTGCTGATCCATAAATTTTTATCCCTTTCTTTGTTTAACCATATCCTTTGGTTTCAAATAACCAGGGCGAAACCTTTCTTTAAACGGAACATGCCGGATAATTAAATCCTTAGATGAAAAACTTCGCGGTGTCATCGGTGCGAAGTATGGAGTACCAAAGGATTTTAATGAAACCAGATAAAACAATCCAAAAATAAATAAAGACGTTGCTCCATAGATCCCCATAGTTCCTGCAGCAAAAATAAATAAAAAGCGACTGATTCTAATAGCGAAATTCAAACTAGTATCACTAATAATAAACGAGCTTAAACCGCTTAATGCGATGACAATAATTACAATTGGGCTAATTACATTGGCTTGTACTGCCGCTTGCCCTAGAATTAATGCACCAACGATTCCAATCGTTGGACCAATTGGAGAGGGTACACGCAATCCTGCCTCACGAATCAGTTCAAAGGCAATCTCCATCATCAAGATTTCAATCATTGATGGAAAAGGAACTCGTTCCCTTGACCCTGCAATTGCCATCAATAAATCCGGAGGAATCATTCCTACATGATAATTGGTAATGGCAAGATAAAAGGCAGATGCAAATGCAGCAACAAACATTGCCATTAACCGGAGGATTCGAATGAAATTACCATATGGTGTCCTTAGATAATGATCCTCAGGTGAATGGATCATGGCCCAAAAGGTAGCCGGCAGCACTAAACAGCTGGGGGAATTCGACATCAATAGGATAATATGACCCTCTTCAATGAAGGAGGATGCCCGGTCAGGACGTTCTGTATACAATAATGTTGGAAATAGAGATCTCGGACGTTCTTCAAGATATTGCTCCAAAATACTAAGATCGAGGATCCGATCAGTGTCAAGTGCTGCTAGTTTTTCCTTTATGTTTTTGAGCAGCTCCTCATTCGCTAAATCTTTCTGATAAACAAGAAAAACATCATTCCTGGATCTTTTCGAAACAACCTGTGACTCCACTATCAGATTTTCATTTTTTATCTTTTTTCGGATTAGGGAGATATTATCAATAACCATTTCATTAAAGGCTTCCTTAGCCCCTTTGACAATGACCTCATTTTCTGACTTTTCTATTCCCCTGCCTCGGGTTTTGGTTGTTTCAAATAGATAGCATTTGCGATCACCATCGATAAACAAAGCCGTTATGCCGCCAGTAATATACTCTGTAATTTCCCCAATGATAGTCGCTGATTTTAGGATTGGATATGAGGTTATATCCTGGATATTCCCTGTAGGCCCATCGTTTTTTAGTAATTTCTCGAGTATGCCTTCCTGAATATTTTGAATATCAACCATTGTACTTATATAGATAATAAAGGCACGACGGTCTAGTGCTCTGACCCTGAATTCACGTAATTTGACATCGGTGTTTTTTGGATAACTAAAGAGGTTTTTAAAGGTCTCCAAATTTTCCTCATAATGCCTGCTTATATCGCTTTCCTTTAATTCCATTACGGATTGATTTGATTTTTCATTAAAATGTGGTTCAGTATTGAATTTTCTTAGGAGCGTCTTTAATAGAGTTTTCTTCATTACGAACCACCTCCCATTTTTATATAGTTTTCCAACTTTAGGTGTCTTTATGTATGTAAGGAAAGGTTTGGAATAATTGAATATAGAGGGATTTTTCTATAGGATAAGAAAAGTGAAAACTTTTTATGAATAGAGGGATTTTAAGATGAATGTACTATGGGATTTTGATGGCACCCTTTTTGATACATATCCAGCACTGGTGGAGGGTTTCATCAGTTTAAGCAAAAGAAACTTGGATCGTACCGAGGTTTTAAGTTGGCTTAAGAAGGATTCAAAAACAGCCTTTAAACATTATGGAATATCTGAAGATTTGCGGGGTGAATATCAGCGGTTATATAATATGCACTCTGTAAACAGTCTGCCTTTTGATCATATTGAGGAAGTATTAGCAGCGGTCGCTGAAAATGTGATTGTCACTCATCGCGATAAGGAATCAACCTTAATGCTGCTTAAGAAATTTGATTTATTAAAATATTTCCAAGAAGTGGTTTCTGTTGAAGAACAAGGGTTTACAAGAAAGCCACATACCGCTTCCTATGAATATGTCCTAAAAACTCGTCACATCGATTTGGTCGTTGGTGATCGGGAGTTAGATTTAATCCCGGCACGTGGATTAAGCATTAAAACGGTTGCGTTTCAGAATCCTAACATCACTGCTGATTTTCATATTAATCATTATGCTGATTTTATTCCGAAGGTTCTCAATCAGTTAGACGGTTCAGATTTTAACATCTAGTATAAATCTTACCTAAAAGAACAAACTATCCCAAACAAATCATCGTTTGGGAGTAAGGTATGTCAATGTTTTTAGAAATAATTATTAGAACCTTTACCGCCTTTATCATATTATGGATTTTTGTACATATTCTCGGAAAACGAACCATCTTTCAAAAAACCTATCATTTGTTGATCGCAACCATTACCATGGGGACGATAGCGGGAAATTTAACCTTTAATTATAAAATAAAATTTATCTATTTTATCCTTTCGTTTGTCATTATGGGATCCGTTATATTCACCCTAAATATACTTTCAGTCAAAAGCCGACGCTTTCGCGAACGAATCGCCGGAAAACCTGTTACACTCATACAGGAGGGGAAAATCCTAGAAGCAGCCCTTCAGAAAACTGGCTTTTCAATGGATATGCTGAAACAAGCATTACGGGGGAAAGATATCTTTAATTTGGATGAAGTCGATTGGGCCATATTAGAGGTAAATGGCTCCCTATCCGTTTTAAAAAAGGCAGAATATCAGAATATCACCCGAAAAGATGTAAATCTGAATCTGCCATCCTACAAAGTCCCAGTAGAATTAATTATGGACGGTGCGATATTATCGGATAACCTCTCAAATTCCACTTACAACGAAGAATGGCTCAACAAAGAACTAAAGAAAAGAAATATCCAGGTTTCCGAAATCGCCTACGCTGTCGTGGGGACAAAAGGGAACTTGTATATTGATTTATATGAAGACAGCCAGCAGCCATCAAATTAATGGCTGCTATTAATTTTTAAGAAAATCCTTTGAAAAACGATTGTGTAAAGATTTATATTATGATTCGATAGAATAAAACAAAGGGGGGTAAACATGAGAGGAAAAATGAGACTCATCACGACCATGCTCATCTTTGGAAGCATTGGGGTCTTTGTAAAAAACATTGAGATGTCTTCAAGTGAAATTGCGTTTTTAAGAGGGATAATTGGAAGCCTATTTCTGCTTGGTGCCAGCTTTTTACTTAAACATAAGCCATCGTTTAAGGCATTAAAAGAAAATGCACTCCTGCTCTTACTATCAGGAGGAGCCATCGGGCTGAATTGGATCTTCTTATTTGAATCATATCGGTACACAACCATCTCAAATGCCACCATTAGCTATTACTTCGCTCCCATCTTTGTCATGATCCTGGCTCCATGGGTTCTCAAGGAAAAACTAACGAGTGTAAAGATTGGCTGTATTATAGCGGCTATGATCGGCCTGTTTTTAATTGTGAATCCTGGGGGAGAAGGCCAAAACCATACTCTTGGCATATTCTATGGTCTGTTAGCAGCGGCACTATATGCAAGTGTAATTATAATGAACAAATTTATAAAAAACCTATCTGGCTTTGAAATTACATTAGTTCAACTATTGGCCGCAGCCATTGTGCTTCTGCCTTATATCGCTTGGCAAGGGAATCTTACTTTTTCAGGGCTAAACTCCACTTCGATTATCTTTATCCTGATCTTAGGTATCGTTCACACAGGATTGGCTTATTTTTTATATTTCACCTCAATTCAAGAGCTAAAGGGCTCCAGCATCGCAGTCCTAAGTTATATAGATCCCATTTCCGCTGTTATTATCGCGGCGATTTTCTTAGGTGAAAGTATGACGGTTATTCAAATGATGGGCGGTGTTCTTATCCTCGGCTCAACCTTTTTAAGTGAAAAACTAGAGTTAAAATTGAATAAAGAAAGTAAGACTCCCACTACATCTCCGTAATGGGAGTCTTTTTTTGTTTGATTCAGTGGATGTTCATAATTCTGTAAAAACATTTCGAACAAACTTTGAACTTATCACTATTGCCATCTTTTTAATATGAAAAAGGAATATAGTAGAACCATAAAGAGAAACAAAATTTGAAAGGTGGAATCATTTATGTTTAACAAATTTTTAAGAGAGAATAAAGTTGCAGCAGTTATCTTAACTGTTTTACGTTTATACCTTGGCTACTCTTGGATTACCGCAGGAATTGGAAAATTATCTAGCGGAGGGTTCGATGCTTCTGGATTCCTAAAAGGAGCAATCGCCAACCCAGTAAAAGGTCCAGACGGCGCAGTCGTATTTGGCTGGTATGTTGACTTCCTTAAACACATTGCCTTACCAAACGTTGATATTTTTAACATGATTGTACCTGTTGGCGAATCTTTAATTGGTTTAGGCTTAATCCTTGGCTGCTTAACCACTACAGCAATGTTCTTTGGTCTTATGATGAACTTCTCTTTCTTTTTAGCAGGAACTGTATCTCATAATCCTAGAGACATCTTCTTAGGCTTCATCATCTTAACTGCAGGTTACAATGCCGGTAGAATCGGTTTAGACCGCTGGGTAGTTCCATTCGTTAGAAAAATGGGTAACAAAAATGCTGGTGCTGAAAAATCAAAAGCAATGGTGTAATTACAGTACAACAAAAAAGACGATTCGGGATCCGAACCGTTTTTTTTGTTGCTAACTATTTATTAAATCGGTTCCATATGAGTTATCGATGGCACATAACCAATTTCCTTGTGTATTCTTCTTAAACACATAGGTTGCTCTTCGATCCATTGAGAACTCCGAGTCCTTTTTTTCGGCATCAAGCAGCGTTTGAGAAATAACCAAAGCTGTGTCTCCGGCTTCTAGGATAATCATTTCCCCCTGTGTTGGTACAAGACTGTTATTAAAATACTTAGCGATAGCAATGAAAGCTTTTTTTATTTCCTCCCTGCCTCTAGCAACCCTGCCAGGCTTTACGACCAAAATGGCATCCTCTGTGTAATATTTCATTAACGTATCAAAATTTTCCTGCTTTATGGCCTCGTCACACTTCTTAATAAACTCTTTTAATTCATGTTCCATCTCTTTTCCCTCCCCTTTAAACATGTACATTTTAATAATATTTTAATAGACAATTAATATGCCCATAACAATTAAGACATAGTTTGTTAACATTGGTGCTTTAAACTATATGTTAGTGGGGATAGCATGCGTGGCTATCATGGTATTTGGCGTAGGCGGAGCCGGTACTAGTGGGACGGGAAAATTGGATAACGATTAAGTTATGGTGTTGTTCAATATCCAGTATTTTATTTTTTGGCCAATTTTGTTTATTCACAGAAAACTCGATTAAATAGTTGGTATACTTCATCTCCTTCTAGAGACGATAAGAATGGAGGTGTAATAAACCTATGAAAAATGAAAACAATGGAGGGGGAAACCAAATGAAATACAGTATTTGGAATACTCGTACCGAAGAAAACATTAATATAACGAAAGAGAAAATGACAGATGCGTTAGAGCATTCCCCTCTTGAATCAAAATCCACAGAAGAACAAGATGACTAAAAGCAGCCGTAAAAGGTTGCTTTAGTTTCCACCTAAATGCTTCAAGCCATTCTGAATCACCCTCGACTCCTCCTGACTTTCTTTACCACCGCCCAACTTAAATACAACAATCCCCGCCACAATCACCAACACCCCAAGCAAATGCTTAAAGGTAAAAGGAACCTTATCTAACCCCAGAAAACCCATGGAATCCCACCATAAGGCAAACACGAGCTGTGAGATTAAGGCGATTGAAACGGCAATTGTTGGTCCGAGCCTCTTAATCCCTTGAACGATACATGTAACCACTCCAACTCCGATTACTCCGCTCATCCAATACCAGGGCTTCATATCATGCAGATAAAACATTTGTTTTCCTTCAAAAATTAGCCCCATCAATAGCGAAGCAAGGAATCCAAGTCCCAGCACCAGCGTGGTTGTCGCCCAAGAACCTGCGCGTTCATTGACCTTACTGTTAAATATATTCTGCAAACCAACTAAAGAACCTGCTATTAACGCGAAAATGAATCCTACTAACATCCAATCCTCTCCCTAAACTTTATTCGTAAATATTGCCCCCGGCAAGCTTCCTTAATCCCTCTAAGTCCTTCACGAGAATAAAGCCTCTATTCCTCTCAATCAAACCTTCCTCGCAAAACTTAGTGATTACTCGATTTAGATGCCGGTAACTTGTTCCAATTAAATTCGCAGCATCTTTTATACTGAGAGCCACCTCAGATTCCTCAAACGATACAGATAAGAGGTAACTGGCGAGCCGTACTTCCACCGGATACATAATATTAAAACTCATTGATTTATTTTTAAGGTGGAATTTTTTCGTAATAATTTCTAATAAAAAATTGAGTAGTGGCGCATGGTCATGTCCATATTGTTTCAACCAGCGATGATGAACACCAATCATCATCACCGGCGATACCGCCTCAACCGTGTTAATAAAATCAATGCCCTGTACGTATTCAAGGTCCCCAATCACCTCAAGCGGCTTTTTAAAAGAAAGGATAAGGGTTTTGCCTTCAGGTGAATTCGTATAGATTTTTAGTTTTCCTTTAACAAGGATATATAAATATTGATACGGGTCACCTTGAGAGCAAATCAACTCTCCCTTATCAAACCTATACAGCGCTAGATGTGGAAGGAGCTGTTCCGTAAATATGGCATCGATTTGATGCATCTTGATATAAGACTCCAATTTCCCACGATCGTTTATTTCCAGCACACATTCCACCTCCATTTTAAAAACGAAGTATTACCACACCAGCAATCATCAAGCCAATTCCGATAAATTGCGGAAGCTTCATTCGTTGTTTTACCAGTCCAAACCAGCCATTACTATCAATGATAAAGGTTAACGTTAATTGGGAAATCAATATGGCCGAAATCGACAAGGTCACGCCAATCTTCTGGATCGATGTGACGTTACCAAAAATGACAATCGCAGCAAACGCACCGCCAGTTAAATAGAAAGGATTTACCTGTTTGAATCCCTGCCATTTATTTTCACGAACAAATAAAGATACTAGCAAGGCCACCACAAATCCGGTAAACTGAGTAATCGCTGCTGCCTGCCAAGTCCCGATATCATCACTTATCCGTGTGTTTGCCACACCTTGCAGTGTAATAAAGGCCCCTCCTAAAATGGCGAATAAGCATCCTTTCATTTTTTATCTCTCCCTAAACTAGATCTACCTTTATTAAAAAGTATTTCTCCATGTTCAGGATAGGACATATGTCCTCAACTATCATTTTATTTTCGTCATTAGGTATTAATCTCCAAAAACGATTAAGACTACGTATACCTTTTAAATATCGAAATCCAATTGAATCAGACACTAAGGTATATTGGGGATTATTTTTATTAATAATAATCTACGCGTGCTTAGGATTATATATATTAAACCAAATTTGGACTTAAGGCTTTTTATAACAGTCTAAAAATGTCCTGCAAAGGTATATTACAAACAAAGATGTGTAATCTAGAATTCGTTAATAGTTACATATGAGTGAGGGATATTATGTACAGTCATATAGAAAAGATGGGCAGCAGATACCATTCATTAGAAACACATATATGGATACATCAAGATGTATTTAGTATTCAATGGTGGACTATTGTCCTTTTAAATGCTTTATTTTTTATTTTATAACTTTAATGGTTCGAAGTAGAATATTGTTAATTTCTTTAGCATTTGTACTTAATTTTATTATTGTTGGTCTGGCAGAAGAAATAGGCACTTTTTACGACCGTTGGAGTTATCCCCACCAATTATTAATATTTACTCACCGCTTAAATTCAGTGGATTTTCCGATCGTTCCCGTACTGATGGCTTTGTGTTATCAATTTTTCAGTAAATGGAAAGTTTATTTACTAGCTGAAGTTATTATTTCTGCTGTAATGTGCTTTATAGGGATACCAATTTTTGTTTATTTTAATATGTATAAGTTAGAAAATTGGAACTATCTATTCTCATTTATAGTTACACTTCTTATGTTTATCCTTTCAAAAATGATCCTTGATTTTGTACGTAATAAAGCGAAAAGGTATTCACATTAGAACCTTGGATCCTTTCCCTTGTTCTTTGTTTCAAAAAGTCATTCGTTACCTGAGCACTTTTCTTGGCATTACTTCATTTGGCAGTCCTACTACGTCGCTTCCGAGTAATGCATGGCAAAATCACTAATCTTAAACAGTGATAATCTGATCGTTCTTAATGGTGACTCGTACATCAATGGACCATGCCGATTTATTCCGGCACCTGTATAGGTTCCCTGCAAAGTAAAAAGTAAAAAGACGAACAGTTCATAGCACTGTTCGCCTTAGTACCAGCTTATAGGCTGACTGGCTTTTTACTCCCTGTCACCACTTTATTTTTCTGTTCACCCAAATCAATGGAACCGTCCGGACTTTTGATTTGGCAGCGGATAATGTCGCCATCCTTTAGATATCGTTCATTATTGGCTTGGCTTGCCAATAAAATCTCCAGCTTTTGCTGAGCAGATAATGAGGAATTGGCAAGCTGTCCATTGACTTCAGGAGAAAGATTTAAAGCGACTCCACCAGTTGTCCCCGTAATAACTAAATCCCCTTTTGATAAATCCATCATTTCGGATAGCTCTGTCAAGGTCTCTGTCGGTTTAAAAAGCAGCTGACTTGAATTAGCAGATTGGCGAAGCTCATCATTAACCCAAAGGTTTAATTCTAAATTATGAATCTTTGCCACTTCATCTTGATCAAGTAAATACAGAATGGGACCAGCAGGTGCGAACGTCCGGTAGCTTTTTCCCTTTAACCACTGGCCTTCCGTAAACTGCACGTCACGGGCTGAGACATCATCCACCATCACAATACCGGCAATATATTGATGAAGATTATTGTCCGTCACCTCAACAGGCCCTGTAATATCCTTACCTATAATGAGACCTAGTTCAATCTCATAATCTAACAATTTCACATGATCGGGACGGATAATTTCGCTGTTCGCCCCACATAACGTACTATCCGCTTTACTGAAAAACAAGTTAAATGGAGGCCGGTTGGCTTCAAGTCCTGCTTCGGCACGATGGGAGGCATAGTTTGTACCCTGACAAATAAATCGTGCTGGTGTCGTGACAGGACTTAAGAGCTCCACATCAGCAAATGAAACAGCCCTTGCAGATCCTTCTTCCTTGATCCTTCTAGCTTCTTCCGTTCCTACTTCTAAAAACTCAGCTAAACTGCGATAAACATGTTCTAATACAAGGATGGAATCTCCTGAAACAACGCCCCACTGCTCTTGATTATCCGTTTGAAAACGTACCACTTGCAAACCCATGTGGTCATCCCTCTCTTTTTTTAAAATTAATTTAAAAGAGAACAGGTTCAGTCACTGTTCTCAATTTTTATACTTATTAGTTAATTTTACAAGACTTTTGATGTATTTGCATTTAATAGGCCTGAATTTTCTGACTCCTTTGGACGAACAGCCAGCCAAACTAATCCACCGAAAACAAGAAGGATTAATCCACAAAGCTGGAACGCATGTTGGAAACCAGCTGCTGGACTTGCTGAGTGTTCGATGAAATAACCCGTTACATATGGCCCTACAATGCCGCCCAATGAAGTTAGCGCCATGAACCAGCCTTGAATTTTACCCTGATGCTTATGTGAAACCAAATCTACTAAAATAGCTGGTCCCATAACCAAGGTAATACATCCAAATGTTAGCCCAAGCGATAATAATACTATTGCTAAAATATTCGAGCTGACCATCGCTCCAAAAAAGTAGCTGACTGCTCCAGCTAACATGACTGGTCCAAGGACAAAAATTCGGCCCTTCACCACACTTTTCGTTTTATGGTAAAGCCGGTCAGAAATTGTTGAAAAGATAATTTGCGAAAGGGTAATCATAATCCAAGGCAGTGCTACGACAATTTTTAAAGTGCCTTCACTTAGGTGGCGGACATTTTCTAAATAATTCGGAAGCCAGTTCAGCCCAATCGTAAAGGACCAATAAGTGGCAAAACCACATAATGCGACAAAGATGAAGTTTTTTGAGAATAGAGCAGAGGTGAATTTTGACTCGTTCGATACGATTTGTGAACTATCCTTTTCTGTAGCAAGTTCCGTATCTGTAACCGTTTTCTCTTTTGCAATCCATAACCACACTAAAATCCAAAGAAAACCTACAACTCCGGTTGTGATAAACGCAGAACGCCAGCCATAACTCATGATGAGGTGCATTAATATAGGGGCTGAAATGGCGACACCAAGCGGACCGCCAACTGAAACCATTGTTAAGCCAATACCTAATTTTTCTTTTGGAAGATATTTTGAGGCGGCTGTCATCGCTAAAGCGTATGAAGGCCCTTCTCCAGCTCCTAAAATGATTCTAGTTACCAATAAATACGAAAAACTGCTGACAAATATCGTCGAGAATTGAACGATTGACCAGACTGCTACCATTCCAGCAATAACCTTTTTCGCTCCAATCTTATCTGCAAGGCTGCCGCCTAAAACCGCTGAAAGTGAATACAGTAAAAAAAAGACACTTCCAACAACTCCCCATTGCTCGGGAGATAATCCTAATTCCTTCATAATCGGAACGGAAGCAAATCCAACAATGGCTTTATCCGCATTACTGATAACTGTTAATAAAAATAGCAGAAAGATGATCACCCATGCTCTTTTTGATACAGAACTTTTCTTTTTCCCCATAAAAGGACCTCCTTAAAATTCACTCATTTATATTACTTATTTTCAAGACCTTTCCTCCCTGAGAAAGGTCTTGTTAGTTGACTACTTAAATGTAACCTCAACTTTCCCAATATGAGAGAATCCAGCTGTGAATCGATCTCCTTTTTCAGCTGCTACCGCTGCTGATAATGCCCCAGATAAAATAACCTCCCCTGCTTTTAACACCACATTGTACTCGGATAGCTTATTTGCCAGCCAAGCCACACATTTAGCAGGATGACTTAAAACATCTGAACCATATCCTGTATTGACCAATTGACCATTTTTAAACAAATTCATTTCAATCGATGGCAGATCGATATCTGTGAGCGAAAACCGCTCATCACCGATGACAAACAATCCGCTCGATGCATTATCGGCAATCGTGTCGGCCAAGGTAATCTTCCAGTCCGTAATCCGGCTGTCGACAATCTCTAAGGCTGGGGCTACATAATCTGTCGCATCAATAACATCATCGATTGTCACAGAAGGCCCTTTCAAATCCTTGCGGAGTACAAAGGCAATCTCACCTTCCACCTTTGGCTGAAACAAATCATCTAAATGGATTAACCCATTATTACTGATTTCCATCGGGTTCAAAAGAAAACCGTAATCCGGCTGATCAACACCTAACAGCTGCTGCATGGCAACAGAGGTTAACCCAATCTTCTTCCCAACAACCCTCTGCCCGCCTTGAACCTTTTGATCAATTCCTAAAAGCTGGGCCTGATACGCCTCATCCACCGTTAAATCTGGATAGATTTCTGAAAGAGGTGTGATCGATTTCTTTGCTGCTTCAGCCTGCTGCAAAAGCTCATAAACATGTTGAACACGATGAATGACTTGATTACTACTCATAGACAAAACTCCTTTTAAAAGAAAAGTGCAAGCGCCTTGGTCAGCCCCGATATAGGGCGACTTGTCGACTGGCCAGCGAAAGCAGGGTCAAAGACTAGTCGCCCTTAATGCGTACAGAAAGCGATAGCTTTCTGTAGCCAAGCATAAGACGAGCCGGCCGAAAGGTTGCTTTTTAACCTTTTAGACGGATTGATCTAAATGTGGAGGCGACTGTTCTGGGACTCTAGGCTAAGACGCACCCTGTAAGAAGGCACTTTTTGCCTTCTTCAGGGGGTGGCTTAGACTTGCGTCCCAAGGAGCCGCAACTGGATAAGCTGTAGATCATCGAGGGGCTAGGCGCTGGAGCTAGACAATTCTCAAAGTCAAAAACTTTTCTTTCTTACCTTATTAAAAATAGAGCACTATCTGATAGATTCAAAAACATGTTAAGCTATGAATCAATTTAATAGTGCTCTGCAAAGGTTGTTTCTATTATTTTGTTACTAGTGTTTCATCCTGCTTAGCAGCTTCTTTACCATTTTTCAACAAGAAGTCTATTAATACAGCATTGAACTCTTCGGGTTTCTCCCACTGCGGCCAGTGTCCGGCATCCTTTATGACAACTAGTTCACTATTTGGAATCATATCCTGAATAGGTTTCGCTTCCTCAACAGTAGAGGTTGGGTCATGGTCTGTCCAAGCTAACAACGTCGGTACATTGATTTTGCCGCACCATGATGGTTCCCAGCTGTATAACTTCCTAATTTCAATATCCTGCAGGCAGACAATATGATGAACGGCTTCTTGGTAAGACGGCTGTGTATAAATTTTGTAGCGGGCTTCAATCAATTCATCGGTCACCTGGCTCTTGTCATACATTAACCACTCTAGTCTAGTTTTAACATTTTCATAGTTAGCTTCAAGAACCGCTTTTAATGTAGAATCTTTTAATTTTTGCATGACTTCAGGCTTGTTATTGACGTTGCCCGGTGTATTCAATACCATTGCTGTTACATACTCTGGATGCTCAGCTGCAAACCATGCTGCTACCCAGCCGCCTAATGATTCTCCAGAAAGATATACTTTTGTTAATCCTAGGGCTTGAATAACTCCTAATAAATGCTCGCTATAATAATCAATTCCATACTGGCAATCAGGTTTAGCTGTATATCCGTGTCCTACCATATCGATGCAAATGACGCGGAAATGTTCACTCAATCCTCGAATATTTCGGGCATATGCCTCAATATGGCCACCGGTACCATGAAGTAAAATCAACGGTTCCCCTGTCCCAGCTTCTAGTACTCTTGTTTTAATATCGTTTGCATTTACGTAATAAAGTTTGTATTCCAAATCAGCTAAGTCTGTCCAGATCGTCATTTAAATCTCTCCTTTTTTTTAACAATAAACCCCTTAAATGCTAACTTCGTATTGTGATGATTGTTTTGAATCATACTGTTCAACCGGCTGGCTAAACTGAACAATCGCCATCCCTGTCACCCATTCTGGAATTGGCTCATAGCAAGCAACACTCGCATCAAATTTTTGCAGCGCACCAAGCAGGACAAGCCAATTGCGAATCTCTTGACCGCCGTTTCCTAAATTTTCCTCAATAAAATCGGCACTCCAGTTTCTTAATGCTGTATAATTCTTTTCGGTAATCAATCGTAAAAACTCCCGATCGATTTGTTCGTTAACAGGGCCTGATTTGATTCTTGTTACATTTGTTTCCCTTAACTTTAAATAGGTATCAAGCTGCTCTATTTCCTGACGGCCATTTTTTAAAACATTAATCAAGAATTGGTCTTCCGGTTTTTCACTCTCGATCTTCGGTATCGGCACCCAGTGAGATAATCCGCCTGAAGCAACAATAGCAACCTTAAGATCTGCATCCCAGGATTCAATCGCTTTGCGGATGACTTCACCAATTTGGAAACAGCGATCCATTGTTGGCAGTGGCGGAGCAGACGTATTAACGGCAATCGGAACAACCGGTATTTGAAGATCAGGATTTAAAAAGTAAATTCCCTGTGTATGACCGTGATCGACCTTCATTTTTAATGTAAACGCTAAATCAACATTATTTTCTAAACCTGTGTGAAGAATATGCTTTGCCAGGTCTTGCTGGACGGGGATATTATATTTAGGCAGCTGCCAGTCTCCCCAGCCTTCACACTCACCAATTCCAATCGTAAAGGAAGGCATATGGTCGTAGAAATAACTATTAAAATGATCATCAGACACTAATACCATCACATCGGCTCCTGTAGCTTCAAGGTACTTCTTCATTTCAGCCGCTGTTTGAAGGAAACGCTGTCCTTTTTCTCCGCCTCCCTCTTCATTTGTCATGATCATGGGACTATGTGACATGGCCACGCCTGCAATAATTTTAGCCATTCAATCATCTCCTTTTTTAAGAAATTTGTAGTTTCCTAGCCTCAACAATTTGTTTTTTCCAGACTATCGATAGTTTCCCTATGAAAGGAATTTCATCCTTACACTTGAGTGTTGTACCATCGTTGAGAACGGTGAGTTCTGTTTGGACCGAACCACTCAGATTCTTTAATATAACTCGGTATCGGCCTGGGCCCGGCAGAGTATAATACGGATACAAGATGAATCTCTCCCCATTCCATTCGCACCGTGTTTCGTAGAATTGACCAAGTAAATTGGGCAGTTCTTCAACTTTGCCGTTTAACAGCCGTTCGCGAATACAGGAACTGCTAATCTTCTCCCCCCTAAGCTCTACCTTTGCTACCTTTGTGACATCTATCCGGCCGCCGGAGTCGCTCGTTAACCGATCCATATTTCCCGCCCCGCGAGCACCGTATGAAAAATCAAATCCGGCCACTGCATGAACAACACCAAGTCCGTTTAAATACTGTGCAACAAACTGTTCTGGCGCTAACCCAGCGAAGTCTTTATCAAATTCAACAATATAAAACGTATCAACACCCATTTTCCTGAGCTTCGCCTCTTTTTCAGCAAGCGGCATTAAATAATGGACGTGAATTTTCCCATTGCTGATAACAGTCTTGGGGTGAGGAAAAAAGCTCATGACAGCTAATGGTACTTGCTTTTCGTTTGCCTTTTGAAAAGCGGTGATGATGACTGCACAATGCCCATGATGGAGACCGTCGAAACAACCAAGTGCCATCACATTTGGCCTCGCCTTTTTCTTCCATTCTGCCAAATTACTTCGGTTTAAACGAATTGTTTCCATAACAGTCTCCTCTCACGGTTCTTAAATGGTCACAGGCTCTAACTCTACTAATGAACGGTACTTTCCACTGTAAAAAATTAATGGCTCAGCATCTTCAAGGTGAATATCGGTAACCTTGCCAATAAACAAGGTGTGGTCCCCTTCCACATGCTCAGCCGATACTTCACAGGCAACTTGGGCAACGGCACCAGGTAAAACAGGCTTTCCATCAAGGCGGTCAAATACTACTTCCTTTTTTAATTGTCCGGCGAAAATCATGGAAAGCTCTTGCTGATCAGCGGCTAAGATATTAACAGTGAAATTCTTGCTTTCTTTTATTTTGTTTAAGATTTTTGCTTTTTCTCCGATAGAAATAACCACAAGCTTTGGATCAAGCGATACGGACATGAACGCATTCGCTGTCATTCCGTGGACATCACCTTCTGCATCAGTAGCTATAACGGTTACCCCTGTTGCAAACTTCCCCATCGCACTGCGAAACTGACGATCATCCATTATAAAAATCCCCCTATTTTTTTATATAATTGCATTGTTAATCTGGAATGTTGATTTCCACTCCAGGCGGCAAGCGGTTCGCGGGCGTGCCGGGGAGCCTCATCGACGTACTTGCGCCTGCGGGGTCTCCCCGGCCCCGTACTCCCGCAGGAGTCTTCGCCGCCTTTCGCTCCAATCAACAAGCTAAAATACTACAATAGTCATAAAAAAGCCGATTTCCAGACCTCTTATCCCCTAACTCCACTTTCAAAGCCGAACAAATCCTTACCATATGCTGCAACAGCATCTTCATATAATGATGTCTTATGTGTAGCTACAGCAATGATATCTCGTAGGAATAATTCCATTGGGCCGCCTTTATAAAGGGCGCCTCCGCCTAGAGTTAACAGCGATCTTACCGCAATATCGGTGCAGAGCTTAATCGCTTTTGTACGAATGGCAAAAAATTCAGAAGGCGGTGTTTTACAGCCATCTTTTTCATAGTTTTCAAGCAGGTCAATATATTTTTCCAATAATGCCTCTGCCATGTGAAAATCTGTTGTCATTTCTGCTAATACCCGCTGGCTTCTTGGTGACTCACTTTCTCTTACTCCATCCATTAAGCGCACTCGTTTTTCAGTCAGCACTTTGAATTCCCGAAGCATCCGTTCTGCCCCGCCCAGTGCCATGTAGCCGAAACCTATATAGAAGGAAGGGAAAAATGGGACATGATAGAAAGGATAGTCCACATCGTATTCTTCAAAAGGTGGTCTTCGAGTAAGTTCTGCCTGGTCCAAACGTAAAATCCGGTCCATTGGGACATATACATTATCAGCAATAATTTGGTTACTTCCCGATCCTCTCAAGCCAAATGTATCCCAATTGCGGATTACCTCCACCTCAGAAGTTTTTAACATCGGCAGGCAGTATACTGGTTTCTCACTTTCTGGGAACTGAATCATCACTCCAACGCCAACCCAGTCACTGTAATTGATGCCGCTTACAAAACTCCATTTACCACTGATGCGATACCCCTCTCCATCACGTTCTGCTTTACCTAAGGCGGCAAAGATATCGGCAATTAATCCGCCATGATTGACAATCTCGTCGGCACCCTTTTCAGGAAGAAAGGCTGGAAGCATGTTGTGGAGAGGGTATAAATATGTCAGCCATGCTGCCGAAATATTATAGTTGGCCACCTTGCGAACTACTCTGGCAAACGTTTTCAAATCTGCTTGTGGACCGCCATATTTTTTTGGAAGCATCATCCGTGAAATTTGTGTTTCTTTAATCATATTCACAACATTTTGTGAAATCGTGGCATTTTTCTCAGCCTCTAAGGCTTCCTGTTCCGCTAATTTTCCAATTCGTTCTGCGCCGGCTAATAATTCTTCGACGGTCACATCTTCCCCTTTTAAAACGATACTAGCCATTTCTTTGACACCTCTCCATTTTTTTTAATAATAAAGTGATTGTGGACTACTGTCCGTTAGAAATTAAATTTGACATCGCTTACATTTGCATTTCAACTTGCGTTTCTAATATATTAACCTTGTAAATATTGTATAAAATTCAAAGTCTTCATTCTAGGGCAACTATTGCTCATCATTTTCTTTTTATTAGACAAAAATTGTTCATCATATATAAGAAAAGCGCAAGCGCCTTGGTCAGCCCCGATATAGGGCGACTTGTCGACTGGCCGGCGAAAGCAAGGCCAAAGACTAGTCGCCCTTAATGCGTACAGAAGGCGTTAGCTTTCTGTAGCCAAGCACAAGACGAGCCGGCCGAAAGGTTGCTCTTTAACCTTTTGGACGGATTGGCTTGTGACCTCGAGGGGCTAGGCGCTGGAGCTGGACAATTTTCGAAGTCAAAAACATTTATACTTTCTTATCTTTTAAAAAAAGCGCAAGGCGCCCGCCTATCGGCTTGTGGGCCCGAGCTGACGGCGCCTGGAACTGGACAATTCACGAAGTCGAAATTTATACTTCTTGTATAGATAGAAAAAAGCCATCCGGTCTAGCCGGATGGCTTTTAATCTAAACTGATTTCCCCCATCGCAATTAACGATTTTATAATTAAAAGTAATTGATGCATTTCGTTGGGATCACGTAAATCTTTTTCTAGTAGGCTTTCTATCCGACTAACCCTATGCCTGAGACCGCTCATTGATAAGGCTAAATCATTCATCGTTTGTTCAAGCTTTCCACCGTTTAATAAAAAACTATACAAGGTTTTTAGAAGTTCGACCATTCTTGGATCTACTAAGTTATATAAAGGACCAAGCTCCTGCTCGGCAATCATTCGAATTCCACTGATATTTTTCGAGTTTATCAGCACACCGACGATTCCTAGGGATTGAAAGGGAACAATCTTCTTCTTTACGGCTAAACGTAAGGCAATCGCAGCTTCTTCGTAACATTTAGGGGCTTGGTGAATATCGTCACCTAAACGGCTGATGCCCATCTTAAAATGACCTTCAGGATAATTTCCAATCATATAGTTAATATATTCTTGCATCACTTCATAGATCGATTTTTTATTGATCGTTTCATTTGTAATCAATAAGACCAAGTTGCCGTCCCGATGTCCTACTAATATATTATGCTTTTTTTCCTTAAAATAACGGAAGGTGGTTTCAAAGACATGTTCCTGCAGGAGGAATTCATCCTCAATCGAACCCTGTATTTTCTTATATTCCATTACCGATATATAATAATTTTGCTCAAGATCTAAGCCTGTATATTTGCCTCGCTTTGATATCTCATTTTTAGGCAGTCTGCCCTCTAAGATTTGTTCCAAAAAGCTGCCCTTCATTCTTTCAAAGGTTTCAAACTTGGTTTTTTCATTTAAGAGAATAAGAGAGGCGGCATTGGCAAACCGATCTAAGAACAAATAATCCTCTTCATGGTGATGCTCCATTTGATCATAAACAAAGCTGCAATAACCGATTACTTCTTTTTGTAATAGAATTGGGGTAATGAGACGTTCCTGAGTTTCAGTTTTGATGATCTTTTTTCTAAAAGGGAAAAGTCGATTGGTATCTAGACTCTTTTCTTGGGAATAACACTCCATATCTGATTTTACCCGTAAAAATTGTTCCTCCTGCAGGCCTGAAAAAGTGATTGTGCGAAGAGCTGTATCCTCCACGATAATGGGGATTTGAACCAGTTCATAAACCATATCGGCTAACGTCTGCAAGTCAGTACCATTGATAATCTCTTCGGTCAGCTTGTTTTGAAAATTAGCCAAACGTGTGACCACGTTTTTTTGGTCTAGGAGCTGATCATACGTATATTCAAGTTCCTTCACAATGGGTGCTTCATTATAAAAATCCAGCTCATGCTCGTCTTGAAGTTCTGTTTCCCATTCTTTTTTTGGCTTCATCTCCCAGCAGCATTTCGGGTCCCCTTTTCCAACACAGGAAATTTCTCTGGCTAGAAGAGGTTCCCCAAAGATGGTTGTCATAAAACCGCTTGCAAAACCAATTAAGGTATGACAGACAGGACCATTTGATATTCCAAAACGATTTAAATGTTCCTCGGCCTCATATGAATCTATCCAAGTTCCGAACGAATGAAAATGTTTGATCCTTTGCTTCTCATCCACATCAAAATTACATTCATGCTTGATCCCTCTTATATGGCCATTTAGTATATGAAGGATCGGTCCATTCTTGATGAGATATTCGAGAGAGGATTCGGTTTGCAACGCTTCTTTAGCATTTTTCACACCCATTTCCCAGCCATAATGAAATAAGAACCCCTTAATTCTCTTAATCCCAATATTTTTGGCAAGCTGCTGCCTGAGGATACCGAATACAGACGCAGATGTGATTATCTTCCTGTCACCAGCAACCTCCTCAAGGCTATAACTCTCTTCCGCAACTATAACAGTCACACTAACACATCCTCTTTGAGATCAGTTTAAAAAGTAAGCGCTTTTACCATTATTCTAGTCTAAAGATTGAGAGAGTTCAAAATTTTTTGTAGTGTGTTGGTATAGACGACCACCCAGATACCTTCTTTAAATCCAATATCATCAAAAACGATGCCTAATCTAATAAGCATCGTTTAGGTAAGCCGTGTATTATTGTTTCACTTTTAACCCTATCAAAGAAACAAATCCTATTGCCTGTTCTGGTGAAACTTCACAGCCAGCCAGACTTTCAATTGACACATTTAGTCGTTCAAATCGACACGTACTAATGTCAATCCCTTTCAACGATGTTTGTTCAAAATGCGCATCATTTAAGTCGCATTCTGTTAACTTTACTTTGGAAAGCTTACTATCATAAAAGTTCGCACTCTGTAACGTACTTTGCTGAAAGGCCACCAGTTTTAAACTTGCATCGACAAACTCACTGAAATTCGCCAAACAGTTTTCAAATGTTACATTTCCCAAATTTGCATCTGAGAAGTCCACGCCCATTAACTTGCAGTCCCTAAAGGAAACGCGATGGATGATTCCCTCACTAAATCTGGCATTAGACAGGTCACAGTTTTCAAAAACAACATCCGTCATATCAATTCTATGGAGTTTAGCATTGAGAAACGTTACATTTTTAAAGACAACTCCTGAAAGTATCAGGTTATTAATTTCGACCTCATCTGCCCGAGATCCGGTCACCATGCAGTTGATTAACTGCGGTTCTTCTTCATGATAAAGATCATCAAAATTAGCTTTACTTAAGTTGGATAAGATTTTGGGAGATTCGATTTTAAGTCCTTTTCCCATATGAAAACACCCTTTATTTAGATATTATTAGGTAACTCTAACATATGGCAGCATCAGATGATAGGTCTTTTAATTATGAAAAAAATATGTCAAAGTGCTTAAATTTAAAAACTGTACACCAATATCCCCCAAAATAAACAGCTATTAAATTTCAAATTAACTATAAAAGAGTTAAAAGAAAGACCATTTATTAAGAAGGTGTGATTTAATATGGATAAAAGAAAATGGTCAAATAAGGAAATAGAAGAGTTCAGAAAAAGGAATGGTAAATTTGCGTATTATAATAAGGAAGACGCTTATCTCTTTGTTCCAAAAGCTTTAGGTTTTGGATGGACTTTGAACTGGGCAAATCCACGATCATGGCTGTTTATTTTCCTCATTTTGGAGTAATTATTTTTCGGCATATATTTAAATAAGGAGCAAAAGCGCTGGAGCTGGACGTCGATAGTCCGTTTTTTAATTGTTATCCACAAGCGAAAATTTTATAATTTCCTTAACGACAAAAAGAGATTGGACTTCCAATCTCTTTGCATTATTAACTCCCCGACAATGACCGAATTTTTCTCAATGAAGGGAACAAATACATCCACAGACCGGCAACAATAATCGTTCCGACTCCTCCTATAAAAGCGGCAGGTACCGTGCCGAACAGACCGGCCATCGTTCCCGACTCAAATTCCCCAAGCTGATTGGACGTCCCGATAAAGAGTGAGTTTACGGCATTCACACGGCCGCGCATTTCATCTGGTGTTTGCAGTTGGACAAGTGAGGATCTAATCACCACGCTGATGACATCCGAACCTCCGATTAAAAATAAAGCAAATAAGGAAACAATTAAACTAGTTGAAAGGGCAAAGAGCATCGTGGCCAAGCCAAAAACCGCAAGTGCACCGAACAATTTAAGTCCGATATTGTTTTTAAGAGGATAATAAGCCAGTACCAATGAAACGATTAATGCTCCCACTGCCGGCGCAGTCCGCATTAACCCTAAGCCCCATGGTCCCGTATGTAAAATATCCTGGGCATAAATCGGTAAAAGTGCCGTCGCCCCGCCAAGCAGGACAGCAAATAAATCAAGGGAAATCGTTCCCAGTATAACAGGGTGGCGATAAATAAATTCTAAACCTAAAAAAATCGAACGTATTGAAACTGGCTCCGATTTACGAACAAATTCATGTTCCGGACGAATCATAAATGTTAGAATAGCTCCGACAAAGAGCGCAACTGTTGCCGTACTGTATACATATGAAGCTCCGATTGAGAAAAGTAAACCGCCAATCATTGGACCTAATATTTGGGAAGTCTGTCCTGCAGTGGTGGCTAAAGAAATAGCTTGCTGCAATATCTTTTTCGGAACCAACTGCGGTAATAGAGCTGATGAGGTTGGACCTTCAAAAGCCCGGCAAGCCCCCAGAATGGCCGCCGCCACTAAAATTTGGTCTCTGCCGAGCCAGCCGCCAATATTGCCATAAAGAAGCAATCCGGCAATGAACGCTTCGATAATTTGGCAATAGAAAACGATTTTTCGACGTTCAAACCGATCTGCCACTTGCCCAACTACAAAGGTCAAAAATACCATTGGAATAAACTGAGCAAGACCCACTAAACCCAAACTAAAGGCGTCATGTGTCAAATCATACATTTGCCATCCGATGGCGACGGACAGCATTTGAAATGAGGTGGAGGCTAAAATCCTTGATACCCAATAGTTCCGAAAAGATGGCTGTCTAAAAAGTGAATCACCTGATTGAAGCAAAATCAAATTCACGCCCTTTTTCTCAATAATTACTTTAATTTCAGCAATATTATACTCCATTTCATGTCGATCTTCATTCCTTTAGTACTTCAGGGCGCTCTAAGCGATGTTTCCCCATTTGGCATCCTGCCGATCCTAACTAGAATTTCGCAGACTTTACGTTTATACCGGGAAAATTCAACATATTTCCGCGGAAATTTATTTCATTTCCTCAAAATTCCTTATTTAGTTATCTTTTTCGATAATTTTTTAAGCTATAATAAAGAAAAGCATATTATATTTATCAATATAAATATACGAAACTACGACAATATTTTTTACGTCATACTTTTATAAAATAATTTTTTTGAAAGGACGTTTCATCTTGAAGCTAAAACGGATAGGAAGTGTATTATTTACTTTAACTCTTGTATTGATCTTCATCCTATTCTATTTGGATTCTAAACCCTCAACGGAATCACCAAAAAAACAGCCTGTTTCCATGCCGACTGAGCTCAATCCGATTGTCAAGGAACGGACCGAACAATTAATTCAGCAGGCGGCAAAAAAGGGAATTGTGGTAGTGATTACGGATAGTTTCCGTAGTGCAGCAGATCAGGATAAACTTTACCAGCAAGGCCGGACAACTGATGGGAATATTGTCACTAATGCCAAAGGAGGAGAGTCCTATCACAATTATGGTCTTGCCATTGATTTTGCATTAGAGACCCCATCAGGTGATGTGGTTTGGGATAGGGAATATGATCGAAATGGAAATGGAAAAGCCGACTGGGCTGAGGTAGTTAAAATGGCCAAAGCCTTAGGTTTTGAATGGGGCGGCGATTGGAAGGGATTTAAAGATTACCCCCATTTAGAAATGAATTTTGGTCTGACCATTGCAGATTTACAGAATGGCGAGAGACCCGCCGGTACCTCCTTAACGGCAGATCTCGAAACAGACAATTAGCTTTTTAATTAGCACCGCATCTGTGGTGCTTTTTCATTTTCTTGATTTTTAATAGTGCTTTTTAAAAACTCAGCAAATGCTAATACTTCTTCCGTTTCTACTTTTGTAAGTAAATACGTAGAGGATGTTGGTGAAATAATTTTATCTGATTTTATTTCGACCAGCTTGTTCAACCCAATTTCTTCTTTAACCACCGTAAGCGGTAAGAAGGAAACACCAAGTCCTGCCTCAATGAACCGCTTGGTTACTTCTACCTGATTCACTTTCATTGTTTTTACAGTTGGATAATGTCTCTTAATCTCGTGCAATAAATCTTCCCAATAATCTGGATGGTTATGTGTGATCAGCCTATATTTTTTAAGGACGGTCTGTTCATCTAAGGAAGGCTCATTGGGCCCAATTAACCTGACAGATTCATTGTGAACCGTCTCTGTTCTTAAGTTTGTTTGAACAGGCTGGATTCTGCTTAATCCTAAGTCGGCACTTCCCGCACTGACTTCCTTTCCTATATCATAAGAGCTTAGGACATTGATAATCACTTCTATATAGGGATGTTCATCCATAAATTTTCGTAATAATGCAGGTAAAAACGATGAGGCAATTTGTGGTGCAGCGGCAATAATTAACTTTCGATTATACCCTTGTTTCCACGATTCAAAGTCCATTATTCCTTGTTCATAATTGGTGATTAACTCCCTAGCAAGGAATAGAAACTTGTGACCAGCCGGTGTAAGAGTAACTCTAGTCCCTATTCTTTCAAATAAAAGGATGTTCAAGCTTTCCTCTAATCTTTTAATATGTTTGGTGACAGCAGGCTGTGTCAGAAAGAGCTCTTCAGATGCTTCCCGGAAATTTTCATATTTTGCAGAAATAATAAAGGTTCTTACCCACTTAATATCCATATCGCTCCTTCAATAACAGTTCGTTATTAAATTTCTTATTTTTTGTTAATATCCATTATTCAACACCTCCATTATAATCGAATCAACAGTAATATACAGTTTATTTTAAAAATTCTTGCAAAGAGGAGCTGCTGCAAAATGGAAAAAATAAGGGACACTTGGAATGCCAATCTATATGATTCAAAACATTCATTTGTATCGATGTATGGGGAGAGTTTAATTGAATTATTAGCTCCTCAACAAGGGGAAAAAATCCTTGACCTTGGTTGCGGAACGGGAGATTTAGCAAAGCAATTATCTGATTATGGTTCAGAGGTTACCGGGGTCGATCAATCTGAAAAAATGATTGAACAAGCGAGAAGTAAACACCCAACTATTCAATTCATCGTCCAAGATGCAACAAAGTTAGTATTTCATCATGAATTTGATGCAGTATTCTCAAATGCTGCACTTCATTGGATTAAACAACCAAAGCCAGCATTAACTTGTATTTATAACAGCTTAAAACGAGGCGGAAGATTTGTGGCTGAATTTGGAGGCAAGGGTAATGTTCAGGCCATATCTGATGAAATCATTCATCAAATTAAGGCCGAAGGTTTCACTTTTAATATGGAACAATTCCCTTGGTTTTTCCCGAGTATTGCTGAATACTCGTCCTTAATGGAACAAGCAGGATTTAGAGTGACCTTTGCTCAACATTTTGATCGGCCAACCCCATTGGATGGGGAAAATGCTATAAAAAACTGGATTCATATGTTTGGAAGCAGCATGTTAACAGGTGTTCCTGAACGTAAAAAAGCTGGCATAATTGTAAAGGTGGAAAACAATTTAAAAGAGGTTCTATATAGGGACGGCAGATGGATTGGTGACTATAAAAGGATTCGTGTCATCGGCTATAAAGAATAATAAGAGGTAAGAAAACGGGCACAATTCACCTCAAAAATAAGCGAATACATACAAGTTATCTAAAAATAACTGTATGTATTCGCTTATTCATTTTAAACAGCCATTATTGGAATTCCTTCATGAGGTTAGGTAATAACTGTGAAATAACTTTTAATGGGTGGCTTGATTTTTGTGTAAGACAGAGCATAATTCCACCTTCGAAAGCAGCTGTCATCATAAGGGCAATGGAATCAGCGTTATCTTTTGAAAGACCATCCTCTACTAACTTTTTGGAATAGATCCCTTGCATCTTTATGTATAGGTAAGAACAGGCATTTCGGACTGGATCACTTAATGTTGCCAATTCGCTAACGATACTAGTAAAGGTGTACCCAGAAATCGAACCTTCGCGATTATAGTTTTCGATTAATTTTTCAATCATAGCCAGTGTGGCTTCTTGCGTGGTTTGATATCGATTGAAAATATCTTCAATGTCTGTCGTAATTGACTCACTCATTGACTTAAGACAGGCGATAAGTAATTCTTCTTTTCCATTCGGAAAATGATGATAGAGCGAACCTTTTGAAATGCTGCATGTTTTTAAAATTTCGTTTAGCCCTACACTTATATATCCTTTTTGCTGAAAAAGAGTGGTTGCAGTGTCGATAATCATCGATTTTGTATCCATTCTGGTGGTAAACCTCCTCCATACTTCTGTTTATTACACTATCAAAAATTTTTTCTATTTCAAGTTTTTGTTGTTAATCTTTTTATTCCTATATGAAAAATACATACTAATGTGGAATAAATCCTCCTGGTTTTACATTTTTATTTTTTTTACAAGATCCAGTAAATTGGAACATACCTGCTTTTCTAATTACTGAATTTACCTATCTGTTACAGAATTTCACAATAAATAAAGAAAGGACAAAAAGCATTCTACGACCGTTCCTTGAATGCTCTTTGTCCTTTTTTAGAGTATAAATTTTTCAAGCAGGTAAAATTATACAGGAGATCTATGATAAATACCGAATTATTTACCATAATTAAAGGGGAACAAGTTTTTCATCAGAACCCCAAAATCATTAGCCGGCAAATCTATATGGAGCAAGTATATTCTGCTTTCCTATTATCTTGAACAGCTACTCTTTCTACCGCTTCGGTCACCATTTTATGAACATTTAAATCTAAAGGATGCGGAACCAAATCTCCAGGTTTAGTACATGCTGCGATCGTTTCGGCAGCAGCGACTAGCATAGGATGGGTTATTTCACTGGCTTGTGCGTTTAAAACTCCTCGAAAAATACCGGGAAATCCAAGAACATTGTTAACAGAGCGGCCATCTGCTGCATAAGCAGCTCCGGCTTTCAGGGCTACTTCCGGTTCAATCTCTGGTTTGGGGTTCGATAAGGCTAGAATCACCTGTCCCGGACGTACCCATTGCTTTTGAATAAGTCCAGGAAGACCTGTCGTTGCGATAACGATGTCACAGGTATTCATTAACATTTCAATACTATCACCTGGATGACCGCCATAGTTCGCTAACCGCGCCTTCGCATCTGGACTTTTATCTGCTCCAAAAACATCCTTTACTCCGTATGCCATAAGCATTCGAGAAATCGCCAAGCCTGCAGCTCCAAGGCCAATCTGTCCAACTTGTGCATTTTTCAAGTCAATACCGGCACTTTTACATGCAGAAATCGTTGCAGCCAGAGTGACAACAGCAGTTCCATGCTGATCATCATGCATAACCGGAATATCAAGCTCCTTCTTAAGTCGTTCTTCTACCTCGAAACAGTGTGGAGATCCAATATCTTCGAGTAAAATACCACTATACCCTGGAGAAATATTCATCACCGTCCGTACAATCTCATCCGGGTCTTTCGTATTTAGAAGAATCGGAATCCCGTTAATGCCGGCTAATTGGTCGAAGAGTACAGCCTTCCCCTCCATAACTGGCATTCCGGCAACAGGGCCGATGTCTCCCAAGCCAAGAATCGCTGTTCCATCTGTAACGATAGCTACCGAATTACCTATACTCGTATAAATTTTTGCTTTATCCGGTTCTTTTTCGATGATTCGGCAAACATTGGCCACACCTGGTGTATAAACTCTTCTTAAGTCGGCTAATGTTTGAAGATCCACTTTGCTTTTCATATGAATCTTCCCTCCTTCATGTACGTGAAGGACTTCATCTGAAACAGCATGAAGACGAATTCCCCCGTCTAACCGGGAGAGAGCGTCTGCCAATTCTTCTATCTGCTCCTCATGATCAACTTGAACAGTAATATTACGTATTGTGTAATTTGGACCTACTTTTACCGTTTGTATTTCCCCTATATCTCCTCCTGCAAGACCAATTGTCGTTGCTACTTTCCCAAGATTACCAGGGATTGAAGGCGTTTCTACCATCAACGTCCGAATGATTTGTTTGCTCATCATCTAATTCCTCCAACTACTTGTCTATGAATGGGGAAGGGAAGAAGTGACTCCCATTTTCCTCTTTGATGTAAACATTTTATTCCATTCCCTTTGACCATTTAAATAAATGATTTCCTATTCGTAATATAAGAGTTGATATACATAGAACTACAAAACTCTACAAAAACTCACAAAGGTAATTTATACATTTGACTGAAAATTTGCTATACTTTAAATTTAACTTGGAAACACTCGACATATAACAGGTAAGCAGGGAGAAGATGTACCTTAATTTTTAAACATTTAAGATATCGATTTCGGAGGAGGCCAGAAGTACTTGAAAATAAAAAAACCCATCTTAGAGTTCTGTCAATTAATCCTCTAAAATGAGCCGCTTCGATTCGAAATAAAGTACTTGGATAAATTTCTTCGTATTAATTCGCGTACTGGTAGGAGCAGAATTAGGATTTCTTTGTAATTCGGTCATCTTCTTGCGCACAATCGTAAAATCAAAAAACTTGGAAGCATAATTTTCGAACTTGGGATTTGAGAAATCTGTTAAACCGAGTGACGCTAAATGATTAATCGATTGGTAAATCGCTCTTCTTACCCTTTGTTCAGAGGCTCTTACTTCCCGCTGGATATCAATTTGTGCTGCAGGTGCCCCAATCTTTTTTAAAGTAATTTGCACAAAAATTTTTTTAAGAGGCGGAAATTGCTGTTCGTACGTATGATATTGTTCATATTGATCTAAATATTGGAGGATATCCAGTAAATCTTTGCTGCCGCTTTCACCCAAGATACCTAATTCAGATAAGAGAAACTCACCAGCTGTAACGATACTGGTTTTCTTCAATGCATTTGCTGTTTCCTGTTTTGACTGCTGTAAATTAAACACGGTATTTAATGATTTTTGAATCTCTGCAATCGACCTTTCCAACTGGATTCGCTCTATTACTTTTCGGATAACAGTCAACACTTCAAGGCGATTTATTGGTTTTGAAATATAATAATCAACATCAAGTGAATAGGCTTCACCGATTAATTCCTTTGATTCCACTTGTGAAATCATAATAATTTTACCTGTAAATTGCCCTTTTAAGCGGCGAATCGTTTCAATTCCGTCACGAACAGGCATTAACAAATCGATAAATAGAATATCCACGTACTTAAGGATCATTAAGTTTTTATCGAGCAGGGAGCCATCTTCGGCTTCTCCGATAATCTCGCCCAAATCCTCATCCTCGATTATTCGCGCCAACATTAAACGATGCACCTCATCATCATCTACTATATAAAATTTCATCGAGTTACCCTCTTTCGACTAGGCTATTTATCGGAAGTTTTATGGTAAAAATTGCTCCGGCATTTTTTGAACCATTTTGGAGATCCACACATCCCCCAAGTTCTTCGGTAATTTCTTGTACATAAGAAAGACCAATGCCTGTTGATGGCGTGCCGGCGTGATCAAATTTTAAAGTAAATCCTGGTTTAAAGATAAAGCTTTTATCCTTTTCAGATACTCCGGGACCATCGTCCTCTACTTGAAACCATACAAACTGATTCTCCAGTTTTACATAAATAGCTATTGTTCCCTTCTCCTCAATAGCTTCTACCGCATTTGCCACTAAATTATTGATCAACGATAAAACTAGATAGGCATGATATTCCGGATGTTCACCATCAATTTGATAGCGAAATTCAATCTTCTTTCCTAATGAACTGGCATATTGTTCATTTGTTCGGATCATGGCCGGGACAAGTTCTTGGATATCCATGTAATCGGAAAACTTTTCATCTTCAATCAACCTGAATAGTCCGGCAAAAATCCGTTGATTGTCTTTTTTGATATCGTGTACTTCTCCAGCAATTCGTAATGCCCTGTTACTAAATGACTCTAAGGAAAGTCCTGTTTGTTTCATATATTCATTTATGTCCCGATATAGATCGTATGATGTAATTGTAATATTTTCTGCGTTTTTTAGTACTTTTTTCAACTGAACGGATTCCACATACAAATTCGATAACAGCATCAATAAGTAATGGTTTTTTTGCCGAATTTGCCTCTCTCTTATTTTTCCTTCATATAACTTCATCATACTAAAAAAGGAAAGCACAAAAAAACTGCGAAAAATGGCTATGATAAAGATCTGGGTTAGTATTGACAGGGAAAGGTAGTTTCCGTCAACTACGTGCTGAAACATCAGTTCCGTTAAACTGGATATGATTTCAATGGTAATGCCTAATACTCCGATAATCCAAGGACGACTGTGGAACTGATTCAATTTTAATAGATAAAACAGGAGTACGAACATAAAATAATAAAGGGAAGATGGATAGCGTGTTTGAACGGAAGCCAGCAAATCGAAATGATCCTGTGTAAGCCAGTCTAATCCTACCCGAAAGGAAAGAATAGATAGTGCTGTACAAATACCGAGTAAAATCGGTGAAATGCCCCGCAATAATAAGAGAGAAAAGAAAAAAATTGGCGTACCCAGACTAACACGGAATGTATCATGAAAAGGATAAAATTTTAACTCTCCCGCTAACGGAACTGCAACTAGAATAAATATAAAGACAAATAAATTACTTTTAATTAATTGGTTGATTTTCAAACGATTCACTTCCTGTTAATATCAACAGATATAAATATAAATAACGAACCCAACACAGGCAAATACCATCTATGCTGAATTCGTTATGCAAGTTTAGAAAAGTATACAATGGTAAAAACGAAAAGACAACTTAGTTATAAAAGATACAGTTTATTCTCTGTCCAAAAGCGATGCCCCGGAAATGCCTGGGTTGGTCATTTCGTAAGGGTTTAAAATCAGATCAAGCTCTTCCTCTGTCAATACATCATATTTCAAGCATAATTCACGTACTGGTTTACCTGTTAAAATGGCCTCTCTTGCAATACGTGCAGCGGCTTCATATCCAATATGGGGATTAACAGCGGTAATGACTCCTACACTTCTTTCAACATATTCTTTTAACTGTTCCGAATTTGCTTCAATCCCCATCAGGCAGTAACCCGTAAACGTACGAAAGGCATTATTCATGATGCTGATAGATTCAAGCAAATTAAATACAAGCACAGGCTCCATTACATTTAATTCAAGCTGCCCTGCTTCGGAAGCTAGGCAAATGGTATGATCATTTCCAATTACTTGAAAGGCTACCTGGTTAATCATCTCGGCCATGACCGGGTTAACCTTGCCCGGCATAATAGATGAACCCGGCTGACGGGCTGGTAATGTGATTTCCCCAAGTCCTGCACGGGGACCTGACGCCATTAACCGTAAATCATTTGCGATTTTGGACATGTTCATCATACATACTTTCAGCGCGGCCGATACCTCAGTGTAAGCATCCGTATTTTGAGTGGCGTCGACAAGATGTTCAGCCCCAAAAAGCGGCAGTCCGGAAATAGCTGCTATATGTTTGACCACATTTTCGATATAGCGGGGATCTGCATTTAAGCCTGTACCAACTGCCGTTGCCCCCATATTGATTTCATATAAGTGCTGACGTGATTGTTGGATCCGTTTAATATCGCGCTCCAGGACCCGGCTATACGCTTCAAACTCTTGACCGAGACGGATTGGCACGGCATCCTGAAGATGTGTTCGTCCCATTTTAATCACATCATCAAATTGATGTGCTTTCTGTTTAAAAGCTGCCAGCATCTGCTGCATCGTATCCAATAGCTTTTCAATTAATTGAAGAGTAGCAATATGAATCGCGGTTGGAAACGCATCATTTGTAGATTGTGACATATTCACATGACTATTTGGGCTTACATTCTTATACTCGCCCTTTTCTTTCCCAAGAAGTTCGAGCGCACGGTTAGCAATGATTTCATTCATATTCATATTCATGGATGTTCCTGCGCCGCCTTGAATGGGATCTACGATAAATTGTTCATGCCACTTACCTTCTATTATTTCCTCTGCTGCCTGAACAATGACCTTGCCGATTCCTTCATATAACCGTTTTGTATCCATATTCGCTAAAGCAGCTGCTTTTTTGACAATTGCCAGCGCTTTAATTAACTGTTCGTGAACACGATAGCCTGTAATCGGGAAATTTTCAACTGCCCGCAGTGTTTGTATGCCAAAATAAGCCTCTGCCGGTATTTCTTTAGATCCTAAAAAATCCTTTTCTATTCGTACTCGAGTACTTGTCTCGGAAGCTGACATGATACTCCCTCCTATTCTCAATAAAATTACGCTACTTTTGACTCTTTAGACTCTTTAATGGAATCCACATATTGTTTTGCTTTATCTTGGTCAAATTTGCCTTCCCATTTTGACATAACGATTGTCGCCAAAGAATTTCCAAGAACGTTAACTGCCGTCCTAATCATATCCAAAATACGATCAATACCTGCAATGAACGCAACGCCTTCTATAGGAAGTCCCATTGTGCCAAGTGTTGTTAAAAGGACCACAAACGACGCACCTGGAACACCAGCCATTCCTTTTGATGTAAGCATTAACACAAGCAGCAACGTAATTTGCTGCATGACGGATAAATGAATTCCATACATTTGTGCCACAAAAAGTGAAGCAAGAGCTTGATAGATCGATGATCCGTCCAGGTTAAAGGTATAACCTGTTGGAATTACAAAAGAAGTAATTGATTTTGGGCAGCCAAACTTCTCCATCTTATCCATAAGTCTCGGTAAAACAGCTTCAGAGCTTGCAGTTGTAAACGCCAGAATGAGCTCATCTTTCAGTACCTTCATGAGAACAAAAATACTTGTCCCAGAGATTTTCGCAATGACACCAAGAACAACGAGGACAAAAAATATCATTGTTACGTAAACAGCCAGCACCAGTTTTCCAAGAGGAAGTAACGAGGCAGCTCCAAATTTTGCAACGTTCACCCCAATGAGTGCAAATACTCCAACAGGGGCTAATTTCATAATAAGATTCGTTACCCAAAACACCGCTTCCAATATACCTTCAAAAAATGTCAGAACAGGCTTTCCTTTTTCTCCTATTGCTGCAATTCCCAATCCTAAGAAAACAGTAAAGAAAATGATTGGAAGTAAATCACCTTTAGTGAAAGATTCAAATACGTTTGTCGGAACCAGATGTACAATCGTTTCCCCTACACTCGGAGTTCCAGTCGTTTTCACTGTTTCTTCATACTTTGAAATGTCATTTGCCTTAAGACTGCTCGTATCTACACCTGCCCCAGGCTGAAATAGATTTGCCGCCAATAGTCCAATCGCTATAGCCAAAGTTGTAACGCTTTCAAAATAAAGTAGAGTCTTTCCGCCTAACTTTCCTAATTTTTTGATGTCTCCCACACCGGCTATTGAAACTATTAATGCCGCGATAACAATTGGCAGTACAATCATCTTAATTAAATGGATAAAAATGTCCCCTATAGGGGCTAAAATGGCTATCGCTGTCTCATTTCCGTAAAAAACGATACCAACGATAATCCCGAGAATAAGTGCAACAAAAATTTGTGTAGCCAATCCAAATCTTTTCATTGAAAAGCTCCCCCTTATTTGTTCTCAAGCATGTTTGTATCTTTATCAGGACACATGACAGGCTATGTTTTTACTCTATTAGAAACCTACTCGATTACACAAAAATCTACAAAAAGTCTAAAATAAAAATATTTTTTTAATTATTACTATTTTTCTTTCTTTTTTAGAGATTGAATGGAGGCTGGCTGGCTGGATAACTAGTCTTCCGAAATATCTTCAGTTATACGCATCCCCTACTCTTCGTTTCATAGATATCGAAGGAGACGCTTTTAATGTGGATGTATTAGCCTCATGGAAGAAAAAAAATAAAAACCCAACCTGCCTTTATTTATTGAAGAACTTGAGTTGCTGCTTTTACAGCAAAATGTCTAACATTATCTTTTCACATTCCTACACGGTAGGACGATGTTGGAATTAACTCGGGTACGTTAAAAAAACCCTTGCCAAAGCAAGGGTTTTTTCTCAAATAAAAGACATCATGAGTTAGTTGCAATAATAATGCCAAATTCCTTTCTTCATTTCCTTATTAATCTTCCCTTGTAATTCAAGATAATCTAGAGTACCAGTAACTTCAGACATAATATTGAAAAAGTGCTTTTCATACTTTTCTTTATATCTTAATTGAGCAATTCCACTTGCGGTTGAAATTCCTGATTTAATCATGTTTATATATATGCCGGCTTTTACATCTATCTCTTTAATTCTCTCTTTTAATAAATCAACAGGATTTTCGATCATATTACCGTGACCTGAAAAAACGAGTTCTACATCCATTGACAAACATTTCTCTAATGACTGCCTTTGTTGTAGCAATGATTTGGTACGATTCCCGTCCACATCTGGTTCAATAAACGCGTTGCTTGGAAGATTTTCAATTAATAAATCGCCAGCAAATAGCCACTTACACTCTTTATGATAAAAGGCAATCTGGTCTGGAGAGTGCCCTGGGATATCCAAAATATCAAAGCCAAAAAGCTTGTTGTCGGTAATTTGTTGGATTTCGCAATGGATTTTCTCATCCTCATGAAGACTAATAGGATTATATAAATTAGCTACTTGTCTCTCACCCATATCACCACATCCCATCTGTTGATATAGTTTTCTGAAAAACTCTACCCTCATTTTTATATATTCTGAGTCTCTTTTCAGTACAAGGATGGCATAGGGATGGGCGTATACAGGGATGGAATGGGTGGATACAATTCGGTTGACTAAGCCTACATGGTCTGTATGGTGATGCGTTAGTATAATGCCGGTGATATCAGTAAGTGTATAACCATGTACCTTTAAAGTCCTTTGTAAGGAATTCCAACAATCATCAGTGTTCAGTCCGGCGTCAATTAATGTTAAGGAATTCTCCTGTTTAACTAAGAAAAAGTTATAACTTTTCAATTTATTGGAGGCCGGAACTATAACAGGAGATACTTCCATATTGTTTTTTTTAAACAACAAATTCCTCCCCCTCTTAAAAAATGATTTTGCTTATGTCGAGCTTTGCCTAAGAACTAGCATTAACTTATAAATTCTTACAATACAGAAAAAGAAGAACTTAGCCCACGTCTTTCCAGAAGAGGCGGGCTAAGTTGCTACAAAGACATTATTTTGTATGAAAGGCTCGTTATCGTCTTGAAATTATAGATTTACGGATTAATCACAAGGCCATCCTCGGCAGCTATAACTTCCCCTTTAAAACCTGCATCTGATAAAATTTTTGAAATACTTTTCATGTCTTCCTTACCCAGACCAATATGGGTTAAGACAACTTTTTTAGCTCCTGAATCTGCCGCAATTTTGGCAAGTTCTTCAGTGGTGGCATGGGATATCTTTAAACTCCCCCTTAAATTTTCCCGTGCTTCTTCGGGTACGAATGAAAAATCACTAGTTAACATTCCATCTATAACTAGAATATCTGTATCCTTTGCAAAAGGTGCAAACTTATCAGTATAAGTTAAATCACCTGAAACAACCACACTTTGTCCATCGGCATCAAAACGATATGCATAGGTTGGAATTGTATGCGGGACAGGAATTGATGTAATTTTCACCCCATCAAGCTCAAAACTATATTTATCCTCTGTAAATTCTTTAATATTCACATTTGTTAAAAGTCCATCTTTTGGCCAGCCCAAACTAGCACGATACTCTAAATCTTTCTTGAAAAAATTAACAGTAGTATCATAAAGCTCTTGGACTTGAGGCCCAATTAAATTAAGGGAACGCCTTCCTGTAGGTCCTTGCCAACCATCAATAAAAAAGTTCCAAAAGTCTCCATTATGATCAACATGTTGATGTGTAAACAACATATTTGTAATTCTTTCTGCAGGCAGACCAATCTTTAATAGTGTGCTAGTTGTATTAGGGCCACTGTCAACTAAGAAAAATTTATCTTTAAATTGAACTAAAGTGCTTGGACCTCCACGGTTAATCTCAGTTTTTGGATTACCTGATCCAACTGTCACTACTCGAAAACCATCAGGGATTGTTGCGAATACAGATTTTTTTTTTCCTTTGCTAGAATTAGTTTGAGAACTATCACTTTTATTTTGTTGAGGTTTTTTATTAGCAGAAGCTGATTGATTATTACTACAGCCACTAATTATCATAAATAGTAATAAAATAAAGAATAAAAATTTTCGGTTCATCTATTCCACTCTCCTTGTATAATTGATATTTTCCATTAAATTCAATCAACAGATTTTATAAAGCAATTTCAATTTCTTTAGTCACCTCAATAACTAAAACTATACTTGGATACTAGGTGTGACTTCTTGCTGTTGCGTTGATTGAACTTTAGATGGGGCTGTTTCTTTGAATAAGAATGAGAATAGTAATGCCAACAATGCCGTACCAGCAGCTACGAATAATGGTGTTTGAATACCATACATGTCTGCTAAAGCACCATTCAGCATTGGATTTAAGAATCCCCCGATTAACTCACCAATACCGATTGTTAAACCAATTGTAAGACCAGAGTATTTTAATGGAACAGACTCAACTGGAATAACTGACATCGACATACCAATGACACCTGAACCAGCTGAACCGATAAATAATAGAATCATCATTAACGGAATTGAATCCACGAATACAATGGCAAGTGGTACAAGAATTAACAACAAACCAGAAACTAAGGAAGCAGGTTTACGGCCAGTGCGCTCTGAAAGTGTTGGGATTAAGAAACCGAAAATTGCATAACCAACACCGAATGAAGCCATGACAAAGCTCATAGTTGTTTCGGATAATCCTTTTGCTTTTACTAAATAGGTTGGTCCAAAAATTTGGAATGCCATAAGTGTTGTCATAACCAAGCTAAATACAACAACAGATAACCAAACATTCCGGTGTTTAAGAACATCTTTCACTTTCACCTTTTCAGTCGATTTTGTAGCATGCATCGCATGGAATTTCGACGGATTTGGATTTTTAACTGTTTTAAAGATGAAGAAACTAAGTATAATCCCTGGAATAATTGTTAAGTAAAATGCAGTATGCCAGTCAAAGTTTGTCGCTAAGGCAACGATTACAACTGGTGCCAAAATGCTGCCGAATAATGCATTACTTGTGTTCATTGTAAAACCCAAGTTAAATCCTTTACGACGTTCCGACGATTCCATGGCTAAAATGGATTGTGTTTGTGGAATCAGTGGACCTTCTACAATTCCCATTAATAAGCGTAAAACGAATAACACAGCGAATGATTGTGCTAAACCGTGCATTAATGAAATTACAGAGAATAAAAGAACTAAAATAGCTAACATTGTTTTCTTGCTCTTAACTTTATCCGAGATGAATCCGCCTAATGGTCCAGATACCGACCAAGTTAACGCCAGAGCTGCTCCAAGTAAGCCTAATTGCGTGTAGTTTAGTCCTAAATCTACAGAAATCATCGGGAAAAGATAGTTAATCGCTAAACGGTCAAAGAATACGAACCCGATTGTAAAGAAGAAAATCATTACTAACTTATTTTCATATGTCCAAAACTTTTTATTTTCCATATAATAAAACACCCTTCCTTAAAATCACGTATTGTTATAGCTTTTAAAATAATTCATAAAATACGGTGATACCGAGGTGATTAGTAAAAAGTACAATCATCTGGATTTCAAGGCTTCATGAGGCTGTATCACCTTCTACTAAAAAGGTGATAACAATAAATCCTCATTACGTTCCAAGAAATAGGAAATAGTCAAAGATGGGTGTTCGTTAGAAACAAAGTTCTGAATATTAAGAATTTACTTTGCGGTTTTGTTCCTTTCGACAATGATGTTACAAGATCCAGTGATGCTCCTCTTTAAAAGTACCAAAGTCCATCGATAGATATACTTTCCCTGGACTTAATTATAATTACTACCCTTGCTAAGGTTTTTATTGGTGGAACGGAAGTGATCAAACGCAATGCCTAAGCTTTCTTTCTGACGCAATGATCACTTCCATGGAAGTACCTGTCCTTCAAAATAAACTGTTCAAGGTCACGTTAGGTGCGATTTTAGAAATTCCTCACTTAGAACTTAAGAAATCACCTGTACGTTTATAAACATCTTTATATTCATCAAGATGCGTGAATTTACCTAAGAAGCCATGAGTAGCCCCTTCATACCGTTTTGTTTCAACACGTACACCACATTTTTTTAAATTCTCCGCAAATAGTTCCCCTTCATCGCGGAAAGGATCATATTCGGCAGTGATGACAAGCGATTCTGGAAGGTTTTCTAAATTTTCTTCTCGAATGGGTGAAACTAGCGGATTATCCGTATCCACATTTCCTATTAAGTAGAAGGAGTTATGTTCTGCTAATTGATCACTTTCTACGAAGTAGCCCTTTCCATTTTCCACTAATGATGGGTAACGAAATTCACTGAAGTCCAGGTCTAGCGACGGATAATATAATACTTGCTTTGTAATGGTAAATTCCTTTTTTTCACGGGCCATTAGAGAAACAGCAGCCACTAAGTTACCACCAGAACTATCCCCTGCAAGAGCTAGATTCTTTCCATCCCCTTTTAATTCATCCTGATGTTGGGCTGCCCATTTTGCTACGTTATAGCAATCTACTAATGGAGCAGGAAATGGGTGTTCAGGCGCCAGGCGGTAATCAACAGAAATGACTTTATATCCGGATTCCATGCAAATCGGGCGAACGATTTCATCGTGACTTTCTAAATTTCCTGAGAAAAATGCTCCACCGTGGAAATAGATTAAAAGAGAATAAGAATCTGCTTCCTTTGGTGTATAAATTCTTACAGGAATATCCGCTTCAGAGGTTGGAATTGTTTTTTCCTCAACTGAATAAACTTGGACACGTTTTTCAACGGGTAATACGGGTGCATTGAATATTTTTCTATGCTCTTCTGGAATGATTTTAGGTTTCGAATCAGTTTGTGGAATAAAATCCAATATTTTTTTTATCTCGGGATGTACAGGCATCTATTAAACCTCCTTATTTACACGTTACTCGGGAACATTTTCAAGGAATTCCTTTTCAGGAAAAGCAGTCACTTCTTTGTCAGTATGGAACTGGCGAGATAAATTTTGGAATAAGGTTCCAATCGGTTTTCTGAGGGACTCGTATTTTTGTAAGGCATTTTCAACCGTATCTGCTTCAAGTAAGCATTCAGCCAATACCCCTGCATCCTGAATCGCCATATTGGCACCTTGACCTTGGTTATGAAGCATAGAATGTGCGGCATCGCCAAGCAGGGCGATACAATTATTTGTCCATTGTTCAACTGGATCGATATCGTATAGTGCCCGAACATCAAAGTTATTTATATTTTGAGCAATCTTCTGAAGGTTAGGGTGGAAATTCTTTAATTGGTTGAGCATATCTTCTTTCGGTACGTTTGGTCTGCCTGCTCGGTCATGGTGTGGGACGGTAATATCAACCGAAACTTGTTTCCTATATTTTAACGGCAGTAAATAATAATTAATTTTATCATCACAGAAAATTCTCAATGTGTCTTCAGAAGCTAGACCATAGGTTTCATCCTCATTGACAAGAGCTCGATAGGCATGGTAACCGTGGAAAACCGGCTCAAGCTTACTGAAAAATAGCGAACGAGTAAGGGAACGAATACCATCTGCAGCAATGACCAAATCAGCTTCTACTTTAACACCGTTCTCAAACTCAATTTCTGCATAATTTTCATGGCGAACGATGTTTCTGCATTTGTGATTCAAATGGATGAACTCAGACGGTATGGCATTAATAAGCGTGTCCAAACAATCTGCGCGATGGATTAATCTCGCCCATCTTTCTTCGGGGTCATCTGTTAATGCAGGCCATTTTTCCTCAAGTACTACCTCTCCTTTATCTGAAAGGATTTCCATTAATACGCTTTTATGGGTTACTCTTTCAATTTCTTCTAGAAGCCCCCATTTCTTGAAAAAACGGATGGATGGCGGACGCAAACCGATCCCAGCACCTACCTCTTTTATAGCTGAAGCTTGCTCATAGACGTTGACATTAAATCCCGCATGCCGTAAAGCAACTGCCGCTGATGCCCCGCCAATCCCACTACCGATAATAGCAATTCGTAATTCAGATCTTGATTTCATAAATATTTCCCTCCTAGGCGATATCAATCTCTTTTTTTATTTTTTGGTGATAAGCAAGTTTTAAAGGAACAAATGAAAATGCAACAGCTGCAAATATACCTGGGAGTGCAAACGAAAGGAAATTCATTTGGGTAGATAGATTAAGAGATACTAATATCCCTCCAAATGTTGGCCCTATAATCCCTCCAATTCTTCCAATCCCGGAGGCAAACCCTATAGCAGTTGAGCGCATTAATGGCGGATAGTATTGTGATACAAAGGAATATGAGATGTTTTGAGCCCCCATTGTACATGCACCAGTAATAAAAACTAACAAATATAGAATGATCATGTTATTTTTAAAACCAAGAAGCGTTAGAGAAACCGCTGCCATTATATACATGGGAACGAGTACCTTTTTAACCCCAAATTTATCCGCAAGACCTCCAAGGATTAACGTTCCAACAATTGCCCCGATATTTAAAACAATCATAAAGCTTAAACTGGATCCAAGAGCATAGCCAGCACTAAACATCAAATTAGGGAGCCAAGTACTTACCCCGTTAATCATTAACAAACACATAAAAAATGCAATCCAGATCATCACAGTGCCTAGTGTACGCTTATTTTTAAACAATGCAGCCACAGGTGAACCAGGTTCTTTTACTATATCTGTTACAAACTCCATCTCCGTTGTTAAGGATACCTTGTCATTAACCTTTGAAAGAACAAAACGAAGTTCCTCTGTTCGCCCTTTCATTAAAAGCATAGCTGGGGAATCATGAAAATACTTGACCATCATTGGAATGAGCAAGAGTGCAAGCACTGCTACCCAGTAAACACTTTTCCATCCCATAAGAGGGATAAAGTAAATCCCTATGAAAGCAGCTAAAATACCACCTAAAGAAAAGGCACACATCACGATTGATACCATCATGTTGTGCATGTGTTTCGGTGCGTAATCGGTCAATGAGGCAATCACATTTGGCAATACACCGCCAATCCCTACGCCGGCAATAAATCGGAAAATAGAAAACATAAGTGGGCCAGGTGCAAAGGCACATAAAAACGTAAATATACTAAAAAGGACAACACTTAAAATAAGGATATTTCTTCTTCCAAATTTGTCAGCCATAACACCAAAGAATATGGCCCCCAGCATCATTCCGAAAAACCCGTAACTGCCAATGGCTCCTACTTGAACAGGTGATATGGACCATTCCTTCATCAGGATAGGAACTACGGAACCATATATAACCAAATCGAACATATCAAAGATAATAATGAAGCAACTACAAATCAGTAATCCAATATGAAAGCGGTTAAATTCACCTTCATTAACAACCTCATTAATATTTACTTTTGGCACCGTCCATCCCCCCTGTTGTATAGTTCAGATGCTACTTGTGTCATTTGATTCGTTCTCTCCAAATAATTGTAATCCTAACGATTCACCGTAAAAGAGAACTTATACTCATATGCTCTATGAACAGCCCTTCTCCAGCCTATAAGGCGATCATTACGAGTGTACAACTTCGTCTCTATTACGAGAACAGGGTCCCCTTTTTTGATACACAAAAGCTCTGCCTCCTCATTGTTCGCACTTGAGGTAAAGATCTGGTGATCGCCTCGAGAAATGAAAATGCCATGTTCACTCTCAAGGAGCACGAAGATACTGTCAACTTTGGCAAGCTTCCATGTATTCGGTTGGAAATCCTCCGAGACAAACAGATAGGTCTGTGTCCATACAAGTGGTTTCTCTTTGAGCAAAATTAAACGGGAGGCTCTCAAGACCTTATCATTCAGCTCAGAACCAAAGATAGCGCACTGATTCTCTGTAGGTAATACATTTTCTACACCTAATATTTTCGAAGTGCAATCTATACCTTGATCGCGAAGGAAGCCAACTAGTCCTCCTAACTCTAAGCCTGGAGGTCTTACAGGTAGTTCTTGAACGGGGAAGGTACCCTTCGCCCGCTCTCTGTATACGTAACCCTCATCAGCAAGCTCCTTCAGTGCCTGTCGAACAGGTGCCTGACTTACGTGAAAGCGCTGAACAAGTTCATGCTCGGTGATGAAGGGGCGATCAGTCTCACCATCAGCAGCCTGCAGTTCCTCAATCAAGATTGCCTTGATCTGTTTATAAAGAGGCACTGATGAGCTGCGATCAATGGTAAGTTTTTGAGTGTATCTAATCAATGTTGTACTCCAATAGTCTCTGATTGCATATCAGCTTGCAGTTTAAGCGGAGCAGCAGTCCGTTCCTGAAGGTAGTCAAATGTTACGCCAGGAGCTAGTTCTTGGACGACAAGCCCATCATCTGTCACGTCAATCACTGCAAGGTCTGTATAAATACGATCTACGCAGCGAGGCGCGGTCAGTGGATATGAGCACTCTCCAACGATTTTCGGCGTTCCCTTACTCGTATGCTGCATACAGAGGAAGACACGCTTGCTGCCAACCGTCAAATCCATGGCTCCTCCAACACGTCCAAGTGGAGCGTTAGGGAGCTTCCAACTAGCAAGATCACCATACATCGAGACTTGGAACGCGCCAAGTACCGCTGCATCGAGGTGACCGCCACGGATCATGGCAAATGAGTCAGATTGTGAAAAAAAGCAGCCACCGGGTTTTAATGTGATTGGTTCCTTACCAGCATTGACCAGGTCCATATCCTCTTGCCCTGGTTCTGGTTTTGGACCCAAACCAAGAAGACCATTCTCACTATGCAGAATAATTTCCTTGCCTTCAGGGATGACATCAGCCACGAGTGTCGGTATACCAATACCAAGATTTACGAACCATCCATCTTCTAGGTCTTGAGCTACTCGAGAAGCTAACTCGAGCTTTGACCATCCAACCTTCTGTTCGCCTCTAACCATTTACTAACACCTTCCCTTCAGGCTGCGTTTCCAATTCTACTAAACGATGCACATAGACGCTCGGTGTGGCAATGTTCTCTGGATCTAATTCTCCGACTTCTACAATTTCATCAACCTCGGCAATGGTTATTTTTGCAGCTGTCGCCATTACCGGATTAAAATTACGCTGTGTCTTATTATAAACAAGATTCCCCCAGCGATCTGCCAGGTGGCCCTTGATAAAAGCGAAATCACCTTTGATGGCATGCTCCAGGAGGTGCATCCTGCCATCGAATGTACGTGTTTCCTTACCTTCTCCCAGTTCAGTATGCGCTGCTGTAGGTGTGTAAAAGGCTGGAATTCCCGCACCGCCTGCACGGATGCGCTCCGCTAATGTCCCTTGAGGAACTATTTCTAACTCGATTGTTCCGTTTTGAAGACGCGCAATCAAATCGTCAGCGTGTGGGCCAACTGGGAAAGAGCAGATAATCTTCTTTACTTGATTGTTGCTGATTAGTGAGGCAACACCATCGCTAACGGCACCAATATTATTTGATACAACTGTCAGATTCTTCGCTCCCTGTTCTACGAGGGCAGCGATCAAATGGGATGGCAGGCCGCTTCCTCCAAATCCTCCAACAAGCAGCGTTGCTCCATCATGTATATCGGCAACGGCCTTTGCTGTATTTTCGAATTTCTTTTGAATCATTTAGAATTCCTCCTCTCATTTAATTTGCAAACCAATAAGTTCTTCGTGGTAACCATGCATTGTCACAAAGAACGAGCAGGGTAAGTTCCGCGGATCGCCTGTATATCCAATCTCCGAAGCAATCGATCCATACGGCCCATACAGTTCATGCTGTTCGGCAGGAAGTCCATTCGATAAATGGCGCCGCGCGATATTACTCAATTTGGCATCCATATCAAGACTCGCCTGTAACACTGCTTCTACTTGTCCACCTTCAATTTGTGCACTTTGCAAATCGCCATTACTATTGCGGAATGGATGGCCTAGGTATAATCGTTTAGGGCAAACTTCCAACAAACGCTGTACACTCTTGCGATAGGAGCTAGGATTTTCAATGGTTGGTAAGCCGCTTAGACCACCATAGATTTGAACAGCATCTGCTGCGAATGCCCAATCTAATCCATCTAATAAAAATGTAACCGAACCGATTGAATGACCTGGGGTTTCAATCACTTTTAGAGTGATATCACCTCCAAGATGGATAGAGTCCCCTTCAACTACTTCCAAGCTCGGTTCGATATTTTCACCAATATCTGAAGTTAACATTGCGATATGTTTTTCTTGTATGACTGAATCGGTGATATATTTTCCTTGTAGTGCTTTGTAATCAACGATATGTTCATTACGGTCACGCAGCAGCCGCGCTTCTTTTTTGGGAATGACCACTTTTGCGCGACGTCCTGTTTTTTCCCATAAGGCATATGCACCGCCGAGATGATCTACATGACCATGCGTTAACAAAATCCAACGAATATCTTCTATTCGTATACCATGTTCAGCTAATGTTGGCTCAATGTCTTGCCTTGCCGAGATATTCACACCAGTATCAATTATTGCTGGCTCTAACGAATCCACATAATAGGCAAATGCTGAAATTGGTCCAAATTTACATTCAATCGGAATAACACGAACGCCATTTGTCAAGTTATTCACTCCTATAATCAATTTGTTACCACAGCACCCTTTCACTTTATAAGAAGGTGTGATCTTTGGCTTTTCTTCAGCAGGAGGTACAGGCTAGCCGGCATTTGATTTTTTTTCTTATTTATTGGTAATGTCATATTGTTTTGGAATTACTGGCAGTACTAAACGTGATGGGTGGTCTGCATCCCGATAGATTTTATGCGTTGTTGCGCGTCCACTTGGTAAGTGGTAACTATCTGGCGGCAGTAACTTTGCATCTTCTCCATCAAGTGGTTCGTTACAGGCAAGATCTAATTCAATCCGGTGCCCAGGTTTAATTAAGAATGAGAATGGATATAATCGAATCGCATACTCATTAATTTCACCAGGTGTTACTGGTATCACCCGGCTGTGAGGATGCCATGGCTCACCATAGGTTGTTTTTTCTTCATTTAGCTCACGATGAGACGCTTTTAAATAACCGGACGTCATTAACGTACGTTTTCCGCTTGGGTCTACATCATAAAGCTTTGCAATGAAGTTTGTATCATCAGTATCGATTTCTGCATGGATATACAAAGCTCCCGTACCTGTCATTTCTACCGGCTCTAAAAACTTATCACTAGTCCATTTAATCTTTTCTGATGTTGTTGTGACTGTTAATGGGGCTTGATAGAATCCATCTGGATGAGCAAATTCAGATGTTAATGGCTCTGGTTTCTCGCTAATTTTGTGGCGAGGTCGTAAGTAGAACTCTTTCTTTTCTTCATATGGTAAAGGCCACTGATCTTCTCCACGCCATTTGTAAGAACCCTCTACAGAGAACTGCACTGCTGGTTCATCCATAATGCCAGTATCAATGCCTTTTAACCAGTAATCATACCAGCGGAACATTTCGTCATGACTTTCATGGAATGGGCGCTCTAACATTGGCGGCAGCGCTTGGATATCGAGCTTTTTAATGCCTGATACTTTATGGAAGCATTCAATGGTGCCTTCCACGTTCCAACCGCGGCCCCATTTTGCTTGGAAGTAAGTTGGGATTGTTACCTTATTGGCTACATCCATTGCGTTACCTTCTTGCCAGAATGGACCATCAAGTGGATTTAATAAGTAATCCATCCATAATTCGTGACGGTCTTGATAATGTAAAAGATGTACAAAATCTGACCAATGTGCGATATCTGGATCGTTTAAACGTTCTTGTGTTTTTTCCTTGAGCTCTTCTGGGGTGAATACTTTCGAGCTTTTACTTGCTACATTATTAAATGCATTACCGCTATCACCTCCACGTCCTTCACGAGAAGCACGCGGCATTAACCACATGATACCGCCGTGATAACAAAGTTCATAAAGGTCGAAGTGACCGCCGTTCGCAAAGATTGCTTTTAAGTGTGGTGGATTTTCTGCTGCTCCTAAAATTTGAACAGATGCAAAATAAGAAATACCGATCATACCAATGTTGCCATCGCACCAATCTTGCTCAGCCATCCATTCCACAAGGTCATAGATATCTTTCCCGTCACCATGCCCTCCTGAATTGTAGTTACCGCACATTTCGCCTTCTGAGTAACCTGTTCCACGTACGTCAGCGATAATATGTGCATAGCCATGTTCCACAACCGCATGGATATCGCCTGCCTCAATTGCACCATTCCAAAGATGACTTGGACGCGCCTGCGGAGGTAATGTTAGCGCCTGTGCTTGCAGTTCCTTACCATACGGGCTAAGAGCAAGTAATGCAGGGACCTTTTCTACCCCATCAGGAAGGTAAATATCAGCAGCAATATGTACGCCATCACGCATTGGAATGCGTACGTCCTTCATGATTCTCATCTCTATCCGCTCCCTTCAGTCTTCCTAAGTATGTTTTATATCATTCAGATTTTTCAGATTTTTTTCTGCGACGTCTGTTAAACTAGTATCAACGCATATACATTGTCTAGTATTCTATATTGCAGCGCTTTAAGAAAAACGCTAGTATGATATATTCTTATTACCCTTCAATAGGTGTGAAGCAAGGTATAAAAGGACCTGGATGATCTTGATCACCGCTTTGCTTAAATAGCACTTTTACTCTTTGATTGATGTGCACCTTATCTAAATCACAATTGACGATATTGGTCATCATTCTTGGTCCTTCATCAATCTCAACGAAGGCGATAGCATATGGGATACCTCGCCGCATCACACTATATGTGTAAATGCTTCCAGTGCCCTTTGCTTCCACCCAGCTCGTATGCTCGCTCATGCAATACGGGCATAACACACGTGGATAGTAATGATACTCTCCACAGGAATCACACTGTTTGATAAGAAGTTTTCCTTCAGCAGCGGCGTCCCAATATTCCTTATGTTCAGGATGGATCTCAGGGATCGTCATCGTTCTATCTTGATAAGTAGTTCCCATGCTTTACACCCTCTCCATGATAAGTGTTGCACTGCCATGACGGCTTGCAAGCCCGCCGCCCGTACCATGAGCTAACGCAATATCACAATTTCTCACTTGTACTTGCGGGTATGCCTCACCGCGCAGCTGGCGGACAGCCTCTATCACTTTCACGATTCCGCCTCGGCTAGCAGGATGATTGTTGTTTAACCCGCCGCCGTCTGTATTGATTGGAAGCTTACCAACACCTGAAATCAGATTTCCATCAGCAACGAACTTTCCACCCTCGCCTTTTTTACAAAAACCTAAGTCCTCAAGCTGCATTAACACTGTAATGGTAAAGCTATCATAAACAGACGCATATTTTATATCTTGAGGGGTAACTCCTGCCTCCTCAAAGGCTTTAGGTCCTGACCAAACAGCTCCTGAATACGTAAGGTCGGTTTTTCCGCCTAGTAATCCTTTAGGTGCTTCTCCGCAGCCCATCACTCGGACAAGTGGACGTTTTAGACTTCTAGCAATCTCAGGTCTTACGATAACTAGGGCACCACCACCGTCGCTCACTACACAGCAGTCCAGTCTATGCAATGGATCAGCAATCATAGGTGACGCAAGTACGTCTTCGACTGTTACTACATCTCGAAGCATTGCGTTTGGATTGTATTGGGCATGATGCGAAGCTGCGACTTTAACCCAGGCTAATTGCTCACTAGTAGTGCCATATTCAAACATATGGCGCATCGTTGCCATCGCATATTCATTTACAGCAGTGGGTCCAAAAGGAAGTTCAAACGGTGTGTCTGGAACATTTGCACCAACCAGCTTTTGCTTAACACCACTTCTGCCTTCTGACCGTGGACGACCTGCCATTGTAATTAGCGCGACATTGCATTTGCCAGCTGCGATTGCCTGTGCAGCATGTGAAACATGGGCAATGTACGACGAGCCGCCAGTGTCTGTACCATCTACATGACGTACATTAAGGCCTAAATAATCAACCATAGACAGCACACCACCCGGAGCGTCACCGGCACAAAAATATCCGTCTACACCTGCAAATGTTAGTCCTGCATCTTCTAATGCACCTTTCGCACATTCAGCATGTAAAGCAGCCACGGATTGATCTGGGGCCTTACGCGTTGGATGCTCGAACGCCCCTGCAATATAGGCCATTCCTTTAATACTCATTGCATTTACCTCCTGTTATTCAACCAATTTTCCCAGTCACATCACATCACTTTATTCGAAAGCAACAAGCAAAATCAGAAGTGTGTCAGCAGCCTCTAGAAACAGAAGCAACCGACAAGCCGCTTCTATTTCGTTTCTAGTAATGCTTCTGTTTTTATGATTGAACGAGGCTCTTGCATTGTTAAGATTTTCGCAGGATTGTGAACTAAAAGTTGTTCAAATACTTCTTCACCCACACCCGCTTTACGCAGATCAGGCAAGAATTCTTCAAACAAGTAGTTGACAGAGTGTCCTTTTAATCCCGGCCAGCCAAGAGCACAGCAATTTGCATCAGCTGAAATAAGGGCACGGTCAACATAACCTTTATCAAGGAAACGGAGGAAATGTTCAACCCGTTCTTGGCGGGGACGGGACCAATACGGGGCACCTTCCATCTCACTGTCATAGCCGATTGTATCGAAGCCAACCCATCCACCTAGATTTGCAATCAAATTATCACGTTCTTCATCGAGATATCCTCCATCATCAGCATGACCCATAAGTACTCGATCAAGTGATAAGCCTTCCTCATCGAAGATGGCGATAGCCGTTTCGGCATCTACGCATAAATGGGTTATTATTGGTGCCCCTGTCTTTAACGCCGCTCGTGCAGCTGCACGATATATGCGCTTATCAAGTTCACTCAATTTCCCACCACGGCTAACACCTACCTTAATAGCCCCTGCTTTTGCGCCCGTACCATCAATACCAACCGTAATTTCATGGATGAACAAATCCGTAAGATACTCGACTGATTGGTTACGGAAATACGGCAGCGCTGAATCTCCTGCTACAAATCCTGTAACAGCAACAATATTTACACCCGTTCTACGTGAGAGTACCTGGAAATATTCAACATCGCGTCCGTTTCCAATCCCCGTACAGTCTACAAATGTTTTACCACCATGTTCACGGAAGCGACGTAACTTTTGGATTGTAACGTCAAACGCTTCTTCAGGTTTTTTCCACCATTCAGTGTCTAAATAACACCCTGGCAGACCAAACCCAATATGTTCGTGCATTGCTGTGATCCCCAAATCTTCTGTCGCGATTGGGCCTAGAACCGTATTAACCTTACCCATCTTTTATTCACTCCTCACTTTTACTTTTGTTCTGCTGCCACAACAGATTCTTTTTCTGCAGCTTCTAAAGATTTTGCAGTAAGTACGCGTTGTGGATTGTCTTGTAATAAAGTGCGAACTTGTTCGTCCGTCACACCTGCTTTCTTTAACATTGGAACAAATCTTGTCAATAAGTAATCATAGCTGAGATCTTTTGCTGCATGACCTTTTGCAACACCAACTGCATTCGTTGAAATCAGTACCTGATCACCAAGACCTTCTTTAAACAGTTCAACAATTAATTGAACACGTTCTTCATCGTTCACGTAGCCTTCGCTTGTTGTCCAGCCAACATGGTCTAACGCCACCATGGCACCGCACCGTGCAACAGCGAATGCTTCTTTGCGGCGGACAGCATCTAATCGGTCAAGCCCACCGATGATAACACGGTTTGGTTCAATTCCTTCACCTAATAAAATTTCTAGATCATTAACAGCATCCGCGCCATATTGTACAGATACAGGCACTCCTGTTGCGAGAGCTGCTTGTGCAGAACCACGGAAAAGATTAGTTTCTTTTTCTGAAATACCACTTTGACTTGCCATTGATGTTACTAATCCTGCTAGACCTGAACGTTCAATACGTGGTACAACGATACCTTCTGTTACCTCTTTTATAAATAAATCAGCAAACATTTCTGCTGACCAAGGTGTAGGAGGGTTTTTTTGCGGTGTTACAAAGTAACCGCTTAACATTGGCTCAGGCCCTAAGCCAGTTGATGCTACGATATGTACGCCTGTTGTTTTAGATAGTGTTTCGTAAAGTTTTACATCACGGCCGTGGAACATGCCTGTTCGGTCGACTATTGTTTTTCCTCCAACCCTACGAAACTCAATAAGCTTACGCTTTAATTCCTCAAATATCTTACTTCTGTCCATTTCTATTTCAGGAGCATATTCTGCACCAGGTACCACAGAAAGCAGCGATTCATGGATAAGAACAACACCTAATTCTTGAGCAGGCACTAGTCCAAGTACAGTACGAACAACGCCTGAATTTTTTTCTTGTAAATTATCTAGCATTGTAAAACCTCCTATCATTTAATAGTTCCTCACCTTAGAGGTGTCAAAGGTCAGGGTTAGTTGAAAAGCGATTTTTTAAACAGACCGGTTGGTTTATTAATGTGAAATAAAACAGGTTGATTCATAATAAACGTAGCGGATATAAACAGACCGGTTGGTTTCAAACAAGCATATTTGTGTCTCACAGTATACAAAACATGTTCCCTTTCGCATTCCTCTACTAAAACAATAATGTAATCGCTTTCCCCTAAGAGAATATTATAATATTGATATACCAAAGTCAAATATTAGTTTTACTTTTCTAAATAAAATAAAAATTCTGTTTACTAATTTCATATACTCAAACATCTATATTATCGTATAACTTGAACTACCTGCTGAAAGGTACTATCTCTAATAGAGAATGGTGCCTTCTCCTTTTTATATAACTTAACGATCATTTTTTCCTGGACCATTATTGTAGCCATATAACCAGTCAATCATCTCGAATTCTTGTGCTTCCCTGCTTTCCAAAAGCGTATTTCTCAGCAAAATGGAAACTGAGTCTACTGCGTGGATAATTTCTCCCCAAGTACGTGCACTCTTTTGTACCTTTGCTGTCCGTGGAATTCGTTCTTCTTGATAAGCTAAGAATGCTTGCTCAAAGTTCTCCCCATGAAGCTTGAACATATCCGCTAAGCATGAAGCATCTTCTAATGCTTGGCATCCCCCTTGTGCCAAGTATTGAAGCATTGGATGTGCAGCATCCCCAAGAAGAGTGAATTTCCCTTTTGTCCAGTTGTCGATTGGCAAACGATCATACATCGGCCAACGAATTTGTCGCTGGATGAAGTTTAATGCTGTCTCGACCAACGGGTGACACCCTTTAAATACATTGTCCATTTCAGCAGGCGTTCCCCAGTCATCGGAACCTTCCTTATAATTGTTGCTTTTGAATACAACAACCTGGTTATACAATTCTCCCCTGCGTACAGGATATTGAACGACATGAAGGTTTGGACCAATCCACATAATAACGTCGTCCATATTAGCATCCGAGCTAATTTCCGAAATAGGGATAGTCCCGCGGTATGCGACATAATGAGAACAGATTGGCTGATCATCCGAAAAATACTTACGGGTTTTTGACCAAAGTCCATCGGCCCCGATTACAGCTTTTCCGATGAATTTTTCTCCATTCCTATTTGTAACTATCACACCTGCTTCGTTTTCTTCCACTGTTTCAATGGATTGACCATTGACCAAACTGATAAGTGGGTTCTTTTCACATCCTTCGAACAATACCCGGTGCAAATCAGAACGATGCATGACAATATAAGGAAAGCCATATTTCTCTTTAAATTCATCCCCTAAATCTAAAAATGATAATTCCTTTGCCGTATATACATCCTTTAAAACCAAACGTTTCGGAAAAACGGCATATTTAGATATTTCCTCAGCAAGCCCAAATCGGTCCAAAACGGCCATTGCGTTTGGTCCCATTTGTATACCTGCTCCAATTTCCCCAAATTGGGGTGCTTGTTCCAGGACCATCGTTTTGTTGCCTGCTTCAGCAGCTGCCAGCGCTGCAGCTAATCCTCCAATCCCGCCACCAATGACTAATACTTCTTCATTACTGCTCATGATTCATCTCCCTACATACTTTTTAACCAAAGCATACGCAGTTAGAAATGCTGTTTTTACATACACAGAAATTTGCAAGATGGACAACTTAGTAAGTTATCTAGCATTCCATTCTTTTGCCGTGTAAACGTATTCATTTATCTAATTCATAGGATCCTGTTTGATAATATTACAATCTCTTCTAAAGAAGGCACTCTTTCAATCAATACCAAGTATTTATGCATTTCTTCACCTCAATTAAAAGTGGGTAAAAAATTATCACTTTGGGTACCCCAGTTCTCTATTTATATAATAGAATTCACCTATTTGTCAATATTGCTAATAAAAAATATTTTCTGAACATTATTAATATTGATTGCAGTAGTTGATTTTCTGTTTACTAATATTTGAAATGAACTGCAGGAGTTTTTGTTAGTTGTACATACTCATAACATAAAATTTATCCAAAATACTCCATAAACTTAATTGCTGCAGATGTAAGATGGCGTTTTTTTAGCCAAATAAGTGCTGATGGTCTTGCCATAACCTCTGGATTAATAATTTTTTTGAATATTAATTTAGAATTAGGCATGATTTTTTCGGCGGATTTAGGTACAATCCCGATACCTATATTACAATTTGCCCAATTTAATAATGGTACTAGATTACTACTCTCACATAGAATAGTCGGCTCAAAGCCAAGTTCAGTGCAAGCGCTTTTTACCATATCAACAGCATCAACTGATGTACGATAATCAGATGTCTTCTTATAGCTTCTTAAAAACATTAATGGTTTGTCCTTAAGTTCTGCTAAGTTTATAGAGGCTGAGTCATTTTCAAACCCCATATTTTCACTCATTGCTGCAACGATTGGCTCACTTGAGAGATTAATGGAATCAAATACATCCTTATCTACTGGGAGTCGAACAATGCCTAACTCAATGATTCTTTTTTCAGTTAGCTCCATTATTCGATTTGAGTCTCCCTCCCAAACTTTGAATCTCACATTAGGATACTTTTTATGAAAATCCTTTACTTTTTCAGGTATTAATTCAGCTCCTAAGGATGGAATCATCCCTATGCTCAACGTACCCGAAATGCCACTTGAGATCTCATTCAATTCCTGCTTGGTTTTCTCAATCATTTCTAAAATTTCTAATGATCTTTCATATAAAAATTTTCCTTCATCGGTCAGGATGAGCTTCCTAGTATGTCGTTCAAATAACTTGGTGTTTAATTCTTCCTCAAATAATTTCAGCTGCTGACTTAAGGGCGGTTGTGCGATATTTAGCCTTTTAGCTGCGAGCGAAATTTGGCCTTCCTCTACAATCGATACAAAATATTTCATGCGTCTTATATCCATCAATAAGTGCACCCTCACCTAAATTTATTCCACTTTATGCTAGATAATATCATGATTTATATGTTTTTGATATAAATAAGTAATCTTTTTTGTATTTTTCAAAATTTTCAACCTATGGTACTTTGTAGTTACTCTCCTGACTTCGAATAATCTTTTATGTTCATTTTCGCTGTTTAGTTTTAACGTGTGGAGAGGACGAAGTATTATAAAGCAAAAAGAAAGGGTTTACAAGACATATCGTCACATTTAAGGGGGATGAAGATGAAAAAATTTGTACTTACTTTATTGTTAGCCATGGTTGGGGTACTAGTTTTAGCAGCTTGTAATTCAAAAGAAACAACCAACAAGGAAAATGGAAATGTGGAAAAAGGTGTGAAAGAGACAAGTCTTGCACCATTAAGCAAACCAATAAATATTAAAATTGGCTACCCGACGCAAGGCGTTTCGCAATTACCATTATGGGTAGCAAAAGACACGGGGATCTTCAAAAAATATGGTGTGAACGCTGAATTAATTTATATAGCCGGTTCGCCAAGAGTACAGGAAACGTTAAATGGCGGCGGTATTGACGTGGGAATTTCCGGAATTGAGGCGGCAGGCAATGCGAAGGCTGCTGGGATTGAATCCGTTACATTTACAGCATTAGCGAATAAGATCAAAGTTTTTATCTATGCGTCTAAAGACATCGATACGTCGAATATAAAAAAAGCAATCAAAGGAAAAACCATTATTGCAGGGCTCGAAGGCTCTTTATATGATTACCTGGCTCAATCTTACATAAAAGATTTAGGTCTTGATCCAAAGAAAGACGTGAAGTTTTTATATATGGGTGGAGAAGGCGACCGAACTGCCGCATTTATTAAAGGAGATGCAGACTTTTATTTAGTTGCGCCTCCTACCTCATTCAAAATGGATGAAATGGGCTATTCAAAAATTTATGACTTTTCTAAACAAGACGTGCTAATCCCTGGTCTTGTTATGAAAAAGGACTATTACAATCAAAATCAAAAGGTAGCCGAAGTACTAGCTGGATCGTTAATTGAAGCCAATGCTTACATTAAAAACAATAAAGAAGAAACACTCAAAATCATTTCGAAATGGACAGGAATGGACGACCCTGAATTAGTTAAGAAAACATACGAAGCAAATTTAGGTACAATCCCAGAGAGACCATATAGCACAGATAAAACCGTGCAGTTCTATCTTGATCATTCACTTAATCCTGAAGTAAAAGCCATGAAACCTGCTGACCTTGTCGACAACTCCATTATCAAAAAGCTTGATGAGTCCGGCTTTATCGATGAGGTGTTCAAGAAATAAGCAACGTATAGGAAGGAGCGAGGCCTTATGTATACTACAAGCAAACTTCACTCAGAAAATGTGTATATAACCTATCCATTAAAGAATGGCGGCGAAGTGGCTGCGGTTGAAGACTTTAACCTCGTTGTTGAGGAAGGCGAATTTGTATGTATTGTTGGGCCCAGCGGCTGCGGTAAATCAACCGTTCTAGGCGCTGTGGCAGGATTTCAGGATATCAGTGATGGAAAATTATTTTTAGACGGAAAAGAAATTAAAGGGGCCGGACGAGATCGCGGTGTTGTATTCCAGCATGCGTCTCTTTTTCCATGGCGTACTGCACTCGATAATATTATCTATGGTTTAGAGGTAGCGGGTGTTCCTAAAAAGGAGCGTTACGAAAGGGGCCAAGAATTATTAAAATTAGTTGGATTAGAGTCATTCGGCGATCACTATCCAAACCAATTATCCGGCGGTATGCAGCAGCGTGTCAATGTAGCCCGGGCATTAGCGATTGAACCAAGCCTTATGTTATTAGATGAACCTTTTGGTGCCCTAGATGCACAAACAAGAGAATTTATGCAGCTGGAATTGTTGCGGATTTGGAAAGCGACGAAACAAACGATCCTGTTTGTCACACATGACATTGCAGAAGCAGTCTACCTTTCTGATTATGTGATTGTCATGACAGCCCGTCCCGGAAGAGTATTACAGAAAGTTAAGATTGAGCTGCCTCGGCCTCGCCCATTAGAAATTAAACGGAGCCAGGATTTTATTGAATACGAAAAGTATATTTGGGATTTAATTGTAACGGAAAAGCAGAAAAATGTCGTATAATGGAGGACTTTTTATATGGAAAATTTAAAGAGTAATAAAGAGGAAATAGCCACCACATTAAATAACCCTATTACGTCTTTACATGCAGAAAAAACGAAAAAGAAGACCTCATTTTATAATACATTTCTGTTTAGAAATATCGGTGCCATCTCATTTGTGACAGTGCTTATTCTGTGGGAGGTAATTTACAGATTAGGCATCATTAACCCGATCTTTTTAAGTTCACCTATACAAATCTTAAAAGTTGGCTACCAACTGATCGTAAACGGGATCCTGCTTGAAAACCTAGTCTTTACGCTTCGGAATTTCATTGTAGGGTTCGTTTTAGCAGCAACTATCGGGGTTTCGATCGGATTGGTTACGGGCTGGTATAAAACCGCAGGAAAAGCCTTTGATCCATTTTTAACAGCGATGCTGGGGACGCCGCGTATCGTACTACTGCCTTTAATTACATTATGGGTTGGCGTTGGCTTTACAAGTAAGGTGTTAGTCGTATTTCCTGCAGGTGTTTTCCCTATTATTCTCAATACGATGTCAGGTGTGCAAAACCTTGATCCCAATCTTACAAGAGTGGCTAAAGCGTTTGGCGCTTCACCTATTCAAACATTTGTTACAGTCGCTTTACCAGGAGCGCTGCCTCAAATTGTTTCTGGCTTACGTGTAGGAATAGGACAATCGTTAATCGGGGTTATTGCTGCTGAAATGTTTGTTTCAACTGGTGGTATTGGTTATTTTGTTGCTCAATCTTCCGCTAACTTTAACATTGATCGCGTCTTTGTAGGGATTGTTGCTATTGTTATCGTAGGTATGTTAATTACTAACTCGATTAAATGGATTGAATCCTATTTATTAAAGCATCGGATAGACTAAGGAATAGCGCTAGAAAAAAGAGATACTGCCTGATCAAAAGGTAACTAAAGCAAGGTTGGTCCGGGATGATACCCCGATCGACCTTTTCTTTAGTCATAACAATTTATATAGATAGTATTCGTTAACAAATTTCCCATTGATTTTCAATGAATGAACTTTTTCTCCTTCTAAAACAAAACCCATATTTCTATATAAATTGAAAGCTTTAATGTTGTCTTTAATAACAGTTAGTTCTAATCTTGATACTTCATTTTCTTTCGCCCACTCGAAAATCCGCTTAAATAATTTAGTTGCTATACCCTGCCCTTGAAAATCTTCCAGAACACCTAAAACGAGATATGCAGAATGTTGATTTCGCAGTACATTTCCACTTAAGGCTACGATAAAACCCACAAGTTTGTTTTCAAATTCCGCCACAAAAATAATTGATTTATTTTCAGATAATATTTTTTCTATTAAGGTTCTTTGTTGTGCAACCGTTGTTTTTTTCTCGCCGGGTTCGTATAGCATAAAGCCTGACTCATCTACTTTTTTACTTAACTCTAAAAATTTTTCTGCATCTATTACTTCAATTGGTCTTATTATCATGAATTTTTCCCCCATATGCTAATCTTTCACTAACCCTCCTCTTAGTTTAGAGATACCAAATTCGAGGTAGCCTTTTAGACAGCCCAACATAAAAACCCAGCCTTCTTTATTGTCTATTAACTGACTTACAAAATCAGCATCGTTCTCATTGAATCCATCTTCAAGAATTTCAATGATGGTAGTAGAGTGATCTACCTCTTTTAATGTTATCGTTACTATGTGACCTTCTCCATTTGCCCCCCACCGGAAAACAATTTTATTATTGGTCTCGATTTCGATTACTTCTAATTCCAATTCTGCATTGTACTCTTCGTATCTAACTGTAACAGTCTTGCCTTGCTCCCACCTTTCCGAGCTCGACGAGAACCAGAAATTTCCGATTTTCGTCGGGTCTACAAACGCCTCAAATACTTCATCTGTGGGTCTTAAAATCTTAAATTTTGTAAGATTGTTCATAATTATCATCCTTCTTTTTTCGTTTATTCTCTAATGATTGTACTGATTAGTTGGCTCTATACTTTTATTACTAAGATTTATTTCGTACATATTGTCCTTTTATTAGCTATTCTTAGACAAGTTCATTCCATTAGAAGTCAAAATTCAACATAAAAAGGATGATGCTTCTCGTTTAAACAATACTCAATTCTTTGTCTGAAATTTTTCCAGGTTACCATTTCCAATGCTTGATTAATTGTAAAGAAACCCACTTCTAGACTTTCTGAGGAAGTGGTTGGCTCCCCTCCGATTGGTTTTCCCAAAAATAATGTATTACATATTGATTCCCTTACGTTTTGATAAATACCACAAAATTTTATCACTTCGATATCTATTCCGCTTTCTTCCTTTGTTTCCCTGATTGCTGCTTCCTTTAAAGATTCTCCTACCTCAACCTGCCCCACCAGGCATTTCCCACCCTCTTCGCGGACCTTTAATTAACAAGATTTCTTTTTTCTCATTAAGTACGATAGTTGCTGCTGAAACAATATGTTTTGGTATTGGCATAACTCGACCTCACATTAAAATAAGATTATTTATTAAATTCGATGTGTCTTTCCTTCCACCTTCTTTAGCCTATGAAAAAGTCTAATTCATTAAAAAGAGCTGGGCAGTTCCTATGGGGAGTTCTTTTATAGTACCTTTAACGATAATTATTAGATATTGAAGAGTTTAGGAGGGGAAATTATGAGGGCTATCGTTTATAACGAATATGGACCGCCTGAAGTTCTTAAATTAACAGAGGTGGAAAAACCTGTACCACTGGACAATCAAGTACTAGTAAAAATTCATGCAGCATCCGTAAATTATGGCAACCTGGTTCTTTTGAAAGGTGAACCGTTCTTAGCCCGCTTTGCTTTTGGTCTATTAAAACCAAAATACTCCATCCCTGGTGGTGATATTGCAGGGCGGGTTGAAGATGTTGGCAAAAAAGTGAAGCATTTTCAACCTGGAGATGAAGTGTTTGGCGACTTATCCGGGTGTGGATGGGCTGGTTTTGCCGAGTATGTATCTGTACCTGAAAAAGCATTAGCACTAAAACCAGGGAATTTGTCCTTTGAGGAAGCTGCTGCGGTACCAATGGCGGGGGTCACAGCGTTGCAGAGTCTGCGGGATAAAGGTAAAATTCAGCCCGGGCAGAAGGTACTGATTAATGGTGCCTCTGGCGGCGTCGGAACGTTTGCCGTACAGATCGCCAAGGCACTCGGTGCTGAGGTAACAGGTGTGTGCAGTACGAGAAATTTAGATATTCTTGAGTCAATTGGGGCAGACCATTGTCTTGATTATGCAAAGGAGAGCTTTACTCAAAGGAGAGAGCGTTATGACTTGATTCTTGGTGTTAACGGTGGTCTTTCGCTTTCAGATTATAAACGTGTTTTAAATCCCAATGGTATTTTTGTTCACGTCGGAGGTTCCAGCTCTCAAATGTTTCAAGCCATGGCACTTGGACCTTTGATTTCTATTTTTGGGAGTAAGAAAATAGGAAGCTTTTTACAAAGGGCAAACCAACAAGATCTAATTTATATAAAGGAACTGGTTGAAGCTGGCAAGGTAAAACCAGTCATTGATAGATGTTATAAGTTGAGCGAAGTGCCGGATGCCTTTAGGTATTTTGAAGAGGGGCACACACAAGGAAAAGTTGTCATTACGATTTGAAAAAGCGTCAAAATACAAATAAGTTTTACATTCGGACTATCATCGGTAACTTCCTGCTACTCCTTTCCGAATTGCCAGAATCATTTAAAGGTTGCACATAAGCCTGTTAGAAAATTTGTGAGCTTTTTGTTAACTATTGCAATAATCATATTTTCTGCAAAGTTTCCCTGTAATCTAGAATAGAAATTAGATTACGAGGAGGATACTTATGAAAAAATTCATTGTAACTCGCTTTTGCATCAACAATGGCTTTAGGAACTTCCGTTTTGCAGCAGGGGTGGCTGACTGTGGATAAAGGAAAATGTGCCACAATCTGCATCTGTCCCTAGTATCGACCCCACCTACGGCATATACATAAATTGGTTAATTTTAGTATTATGCCCAATTTATCTGTCCGTAGTTTAGTCTAACATCAGGATAGGCCTAACTTTTGCTTTTACGAGCAAAAACAACAAAAAGGCACCCGGATTGGCTCATCCAAATGTCTTTTGTCTACAATCTGAGGCGAAAAACAGTAGTTTTTCGCCTTTAATCTTTTTTGAATTAGAAAAAAACTATTGTACATTATTGAAGTACTAACTTATTAATTAGCTTCTCTTTCGCCAGCCAAGCTCCTCCAATGACCCCTGCGTTATTGCCTAGTGTGGCAATAACAATCTTGACACCATGTGCAACTCTCGGAAAAGCGAATTGAATAAATTCCTCTTTCAGAGGTTTCAGCAATGTATCACCAGCTTTTGAGACTCCGCCTCCAATAACGATTTTTTCAGGATTTAAGCCATTGGCTAAATTAGCAAGGGCCAATCCTAAATGGTAGGCAACCTCACCTATGACTCTGTTGGCGAGTTCATCCCCTTCGTTTGCAGCGTCAAAAACACGCTTGGCAGACAGGGGCTGTCCATCATAATAATCTCGTAATATACTAGTCTCGTTGGTAAAAGCTAATTCCTCTATTGCCAAACGGACAACTCCTGTTGCGGATGCTACCGTTTCCAGACATCCTGATTTCCCACAATTACAAGGTGAACCATCTTTAGGAACGGATGTTATATGACCTATTTCACCACCGGCTCCATTTACACCATTCACAACCTCCCCATTGACGATAATTCCACCTCCTACACCTGTGCCTAATGTGACACAGATTAAGTTTTTAGCACTCTTGCCGGCACCTTTCCACATTTCACCGATTGCAGCAATATTAGCATCATTGTCCACAACAACCGGAAGGGATGTTTCCCTCTCAAGAATGGTTTGTAAAAGGAATCGTTCCCAGCCTAGGTTAACCGCCACTTCAACGGAACCATCCTCCGAATTCACAGGGCCCGGCGCACCGATTCCGATTCCGACTAACTGATTTTTTGTTTGATTTAATTCTTCTAACTTTTGATCAATCGATCTTGCAATCGATGCAGGTATGTGTTTGCCCTTATTAATTATATCAGTATCGATCTCCCAGCTATAAATTATGTCACCCTGCAAACTGATAAAAGCCATTTTAATCGTGGTCCCGCCTATATCAACACCAACTAACCATCTTTCTTCCATAACCTTTCACTCATTCCTTCCTGTTTTCCCACTCCGAAAAGCGCCACTTTTACAAAAGAGGCTCCTCGATTGAGAAGCCTCTTGTTAAGTTTGAGAATTGTCTAGCTCCAACGCCCAGTGACTAACGGGCGCTTCTGCCTTTCTCATTATTTTACAGCCGCAGCTGTTTTTTCAAGATTAACCCATTGTCCTTTTTCAGCGGATTCAAGGATTGCATCTGCAATTAATTCAATCTGGTAGCCATCATTGAAGTTAGGTGAGAATTCAGTACCCTCACTGATTGCTTTAAAGAAATCATATGTTTCAATGATCTTTGTTTCGCCGTAACCAATACCTAGAGCCGGAATTGGCCATAATCCTTCGCCGTAAGGAGTAGCAGGTCCTGTATAAACGGTTCTGAAGCCTTTTGCATCACTTGGATCATCTGCGAAGCAAACTTGAAGCTCGTCACGGCGCTCATAGTTAAAGTATAAAGAACCATTTTCACCATGAATTTCAAAAGTTAGGAAGTTGTTGCGGCCATGTGCATTACGTGTTGCTTCAATCGTTCCGATTGCACCATTATCAAACTTAACCATCGTAATAAATTCATCATCCACGTCTACAGCTGCTTTAGGTACATCGTTGCCACCGGCTTTTACTGTACCTAACTTGTCAATGCCGCCAGTTTGAATCGGTCTTTCAGGAATCCATGTTTTTGTGATCGCATTTACATCTGTGATTTCGCCAACAAGGTAACGAGCATAATCAACTACGTGTGTACCAATATCACCTAGAGCACCTGACCCAGCGATTTTCTTTTGGAAACGCCATGATAATGGAGAGTTCGGATCAGCTGACCAGTCTTGTAAGTACGTTCCACGGAAGCTTAGAACTTTACCAATTCTTCCTTCTTCAATATATTTTTTCGCAAGCGCAACAGCTGGTGTTCTCCTGTAGTTAAAAGCAACCGCGTGTTTTACACCTGCTGCTTTTACTGCTTCTAACATTTCTTTCGCTTGTTCAGCACCTAATGCTAATGGCTTTTCACAGATAATATGCTTTCCAGCTTTTGCAGCTGCAATCGCAATCTCTGCGTGAGTATTATTTGGAGTTACGATATCAATCACATCGATTTCTGGATTGTTAACAACTTCTCTCCAATCGGTAGCATAGTTGTCAAAGCCTAATCTTGCTGCCGCATCTTTAGCCAATCCTTCGTTAACGTCAACTACTGTATGGCGATGAGGAATTGCTGGTGCTGGCCAGAAAAACATTGGCATTCCTGCATATGCAAGTGAATGCGCCTTACCCATAAATCCTCCGCCGATCATACCTACGTTTAATTTTTTCATTTTAGTATCCTCCCACTATTATCTTCTTATTTTTTAAAAGTTTGATATTCCTAATGGATGAAACGTTTATGCTTGATTTACTTTATCAAATTGATTTAAATAGCCGCGGCTGATTTTAGCCCCTTGTTTTGGATCTGGGTAGCTGTCTAACTCAACCGTAATCCAGCCATCATAGTTTGCCTCTTCTAATGCTTTAACCATTTCATCAAATTTTTGATGCCCTTCACCTAATGGTAAAAAATCTCCATTGGCATAATCTTTGAAATGCACATACTTGATACGATCCACATATTTTCTGATGACAGCCACAGGATCTCCACCGCCTGCTTCGATATGAGCTGTGTCTGGGCAAAGATTAATTTTTGTTAATGGCATTAATTTATCCAGTTGTTCAGGAGCCTGAACATTCGTTCCTAAATGAGGGTGATAACTTGCAACAAGATTATATTTTTCAGCAATTTCTACTACTTTATTAAGCGCATTACCAAGAGCTGTATAATCACTTTCAAGAATCCCGTTTGCACGTACTGCTCCGCCGCCGATCACAAGATGCTCTGCACCTACTTCAGATGCGAATGCCGCTACACTTTCGATTTTTATTAATTCTTCTTCTAAAATATCAGGGAAAATAAAGTTCCCTCCTGTATAAACACCAACCAAAGTTAAAGAATGCTCGTTCATCAATTTTAAAAACTCATCTTTTTTATCTTTGTATTCCATCAAGTTGCCATCGAAGATTTCAAAGCCATCATAGCCAGCTTCGGAAATATCCTTTAATGCCTCTTCTGTTGATCCGTAAGCAAGGTAGTAAGAATCCTTAACAGAAGTAACACCCGCTGGATGACCAACTACGCCGCCCCAAGTATTTGTTTGATAACCTAATTTCATGTGATTACCTCCATATGTGTTGGATTTAGTGTGCCATAATTCATCATAGAAAATCCGAAGCAAACTCACCTCCAAAAAGTAATCGATTACATTATTAACAAAAATATCTTTTCTAACTTTCAGATAAGATAGTGTTTTAAGTATCATTTACGATACCTAATTAATCAAACGAAATGTAATCCATTACATTTTTTCTTACAGATGAACTGCTTGTTTCTAAGAAAAAAATGACTCATCTCTCTTTAATTCTAGTAAAATTATCACCTGACAAGAATTAAATATTGTCTATCGCTTACATGAATTATTGTAATCGATTACACTCTAAAATGCAACCTCTAAATTTATATTGTCACAAAATGTCACAAATTGTTCACTAAATCTATGGCTGATTGATCATATGGTCAAAAGGAAAAACTTTTCCTTATACAGTCCCCATGAATAGATCCGCCTAATTGATTCAATATGAAGATGATCCGTATCTAAGGAAGTTAACTTAGAGGCTCGCAACGGAGCCACCATCAACTCGAAGGTTTACACCATTAATAAAAGAAGCCTTATTAGATGCAAGATAAACGACAGCAGAAGCTACTTCCTCGACCGTCCCTGGCCGTTTAACTTCAACATGCGGACGATTTTCCTTTAAGAATTTCTGAATTGCTTCCTCATAACTTATATTCAGCTTCGCTGCGTTATCTTTTAACAAGTTCTCCAGCATTGGTGTCATGATAAACGCTGGCGAAACCGTATTGACAAGGATTCCATCTGCAGCATACGCCTTAGATAGACTTTTTGTAAAATTAATCAGTGCAGCTTTAGAAGCATTATAATGAGGCATGAACGCGTCCGGTTGAATACCTGATTCAGATGAAATATTAATAATACGGCCTAATCCTGTTTTTTTCATATAGGGAATCACAGCTTTTGTCACACGTACAGCTCCAAAAAGATTGACATCAAATAAATGTTGCCATTGGTCTATATCCAATGATTCAAAGTCATCAAATCCACTGGCGATTCCCGCATTGTTAACGAGAATATCAATGGTCTTATAACGGTCAACGGCAGTAGAAATAAGATGATCCACATCGGCTTGTTTCGTTAAGTCCACTTGAACAACAAGCACACTTGCACCCATTTTTTCAATCTCAGCGGATGTTTCATTCAAAGCCTCTTCACCACGTCCACAAATAATAACGTTTGCCCCTTCCTCCACGAACGCCATCGTAATAGCCTTCCCAATACCTTTACTACCGCCGGTCACAAGTACAGTTTTATTTTTTAATTCTAGATTCATGTTTTATCCATTCCTTTCTAGGTAGTAAGACAGTATAATCTACGTTTAAATTGTTGCTTAAAGTTATCAAATAAGGATTAACTGTAACCGATACTCGGTGGAGTTAATCCTTATGTTTGTCCAACTAATTAATTTTTCAATGAAGACTCAAATAATTCTGCATGGATCGGTTCAGAGACAATCGGTTCAACAGCCTTAATGAATCTTTTAAAATGAGGGGTCTCCTCATGCCGCCCGATCGCTTGTTCATCCTTCCATTTCTCTACAAAGATAAAGCTATTCGCATCTTCCGGATCCTCATAGTAATGGTAACTGATATTTCCAGACTCTGCTTGAGAAGGTTTCGTTACAAGTCTGGCCTCTTCTAAAAATATTTCGCGAAATCGCGCTTTCACCTTGATATTTGCATGGATAATAATCATCGTTTCATCCTCCTTGGTTATGTTTCGTTTTTAACTCTGCTTGTGTTAACCCGCATGTTTCTCTTTTAAAAAATCTCTTTCATCCTGTTTCTCTTCATACGGAAGCTTCATAAACTTCATTAAATAAGCACCAAGGAAATACATGCCTGCGAAAATCCACATAATGCCATGAACACCAATAAGTCCGATGAATGCTCCAACAATTGCCGGTGCGATAAAGTAGGACATCCCTGCACCAAAACTTACTATCGCCATCGCAGACCCTTTATTCTCAGGAGCCAGCGATGCTACAAGAGCTGAAAGTGGGACGAACCCACAAAGAGTAATCCCCATTAGAATACCGACAATATTCAAGGCTAAGAAACTGCTGCCAAAAACCTGCGGCGTGTAAAGCATAACTAATAACATGACACCCATGCCGAAGCTGCCAAGCCATTGAATCGTTTTGCGCCAGCCTAACCATTTATCACTAATGTAAGGAATGATCAGGTTAAAGATGATATTCGCAAACCACATCGTTCCCCACATTTGCAAAAACTGTTCAGTCGTGAATCCATATTCAGAATGTAAATAAAGAGGGAAAAAGATTGGCAGTGAACCGATACCTGTGGAATTGATAATTCGGACCACGCCGCCAATTGCCACTTTCGGTTGTTCGATACAAATGGTAAATCCACTCAATAGGCTTTTTAGTTTTTCCTTCGGATTTCCTTTTTGTTCTTTTCTCATATCATCTTTCACTACGATACAGCCAATAATTCCACCAACCAATACCCATGCCACAGCACTCCACAACAACCCAATATAACCGATCTTCGGAAGCATGTAGGCAGGGAAAAAGCTTCCTACAACATAGAGCCCGCCGCTCCAAGCAGCCCAAAACAATCCAACAGCTGTCGCCAAAATGCGATCAGGACTACGATACGTAACCCACACTAAGAATGAATAGCAAAATAACGGATAACCTAAACCGCGAATTCCATAAGTTGGTAACATAATAGCGTAATTATTTAGCTTTAAACCATATTCAATGAATAGAACCTGACCAAGTAACCAAGTTACAAGTCCGATAATCATAACTTTCCTTGGTCCCCACATCTCAGTGAGTACACCTGAAAAGTAAGAGGCAATAGCCAATATGGCTCCATAAACAGCAAAAAGTGTAGCAGATTGTTGAACGGTCAGACCCTTTTCGATAAGATACGGAGACAACCATGCGTGTTCAAGACCGTCACCAGCCATAAAAATTAATGTTGCAACAAATCCCCAAACCACTCCCATAGGAAGGCCGCCAAGAGTACGTTCCTGACCTAAAACCGTTTTCATTTTCAACACCTCTATTTTATAATGTTGGGGGATTAAGAGGAAGATTAACTTCTACTTAAGCCCACCACATTTCCGATACTTTCTCTTTAAACAACGTTCCTTTTAACAGTGTGATGGCTTTCATTAAACCTTCATCGGTAGACGCAAGCATATCCTCATGTTCAATGGAAACAACGTAATCATATCCTACAGCCCGAAGTGTACTGATGATGTCCTTCCACATTTTTTCATTATGGCCATATCCGACAGAGCGGAATGTCCAAGAGCGATCCAACACTTTACTGTAATGCTTGGTATCAAGAACACCATTTACCTTAATATTTGCCTGGTCTAAATACGTATCTTTCGCATGGAAATGGAAGATTGCATTTTCCCTGCCTAATTTTTTAATAGCTTCGACTGGGTCGATTCCTTGCCATACCAAATGGCTTGGATCGAAGTTGGCTCCGATGTTCACTCCTGCCTGTTCTCTTAGTTTTAGTAGTGTTTCCGGATTATAGACAACAAATCCCGGATGCATTTCGAAAGCAATTTGATGAATCCCATGCATTTCAGCGAATTTCGCTTCTTCTTTCCAGTACGGAATAACGATATCATTCCATTGCCATTCTAAGACTTCTGCATATTCTGGAGGCCAAGAGCAGGTCACCCAATTTGGAAACTTGGCACCCGGATGATCCCCTGGACATCCAGCAAAACCATTGATAACTGGTACCTCTAACTGTTCAGCCAGTAAAACCGTTTTTCTCCATACATCATGCGCCTCTTTGGCAGCCTTTACATTAGGATGTAGAGGGTTGCCATGGCAGCTTAGTCCGCTGATGGTTAGTCCCCTGCTTTCAATCGCCCGTCGGAACGATTTGATTTTATCTGGATTCCCTAACAATTCATCGGGATTACAATGACTATTCCCTGGATAGTTACCGGTTCCTAACTCAACGGCCTCTACTCCTATTTGGGCTAATTTATCTAACATGGCTTCGAAAGGAAGATTTTGATATAGAACTGTAAACACACCTAGTTTCATACTAAAGCCTCCTTATTCGCACGAACCTTCACCCATTTTTGCTGTTCATGACTTTCCAGAATGGCATCCGTAATCGCCATTGAAGTATGACCGTCTTCAAATGTGGCGAAATTCGGTTTATCCTGAAGCGGATCTTTGCCTTCACGAATAAAAGTATAAACATTTAACATCATATTTTTCAGAGCGTCCGGCCAGCCTTCATTATGTCCGCCAGGATGATGGATGGCTGATTTTGCTTCCGGTAAGAAGAGTGCTGGATCGGCAAGCAGGATTTCATTCGGCTTATCCCTGTGCCCCATCCATAATTTTTCAGGCTCTTCTTGGTTCCAATATACAGAACTCTTGCTGCCATTAATCTCAAAGCTTAGTCGATTTTTTCGGCCTGCACTTACTTGTGAAACAGTGAAGACTCCTCTTGATCCATCTTCAAAACGAACTAGTACGGATGCATAGTCTTCTGTATTGATTGAAACATCTTCATATTCTACATCTTCAGTACTTTGTGTGCTGAAAGTGGCCACACTTCCAATTGCTTTCTTTCTAACTGGAATGACCGTTGCTAAATCAGCAAATACTTCTACAATCTTTTTACCGGTAACAAATTGAACGGTGTCACACCAGTGAGACCCGATATCTGCTACTGCGCGAGATTTTCCGCCGACTTCCGGTGCTAAACGCCAGTTAAAATCCGTTTCATATAGTAACCAATCCTGCAAATAGCTTCCGTGAACCAAATTCACTTTCCCAAGGTCACCGTTAGCAATTTTAGCTCGCAGGTTTTGCACACTCGCATGCTGTCTGTAATTAAAGTTCACACCATGTACAACACCCTGTTTTTGAGCCAATGTCAACAATTCCGCTGATTCTTCACTATTCATCGCAAGCGGTTTCTCTGAGATCACATGTTTACCTGCTAAAATAATTTCTTTATTGATCGCAAAGTGCACATGGTTTGGGGTACAATTATGAACTACCTGAATTTCGCTGTCACGCAGCATTTCACGGTAATCTCCGTAAGCTTTCGGAATTCCAAGTTCAGCTGCCTTTCTTTCCGCTTGTTCTTGACTCGTCTCGGCTAATGCTACGACTTCCACGAATCCAAGTCTTCTGATTGCTTCAATATGTGTGGGGCCAATGAAACCTGTCCCGATGATTCCTACTTTTATTTTTTCCATTTGTTTTCCGTCCTCCAATCGAACTTTTCGATTCACCCAAGAATGAGTAGAAGTCATTTGGTGTAATCGATTACACTACCTTGCAAAAAAATATGTGTTTAGTCCTAGTAAATAAATAATTTACCTATCCTTCAAACTTCTATAAATGTAATGGATTACATTTTCGTCGAAAAAAATTTGAATTTATTCATTCTTTTAAATTAAGAAATAACCTTTCAGAATAAAATACCTTTTCATTTCAGCACTAAAATATTTTACTCTTTTTTTCGACACCCTTATTGTAATCGATTACAGTATAGAATTCAATATTTTTTTTTAAACTTCCTCGATTCTTTTTTAATCAGAATGATAAAAACTGTTCTGGAACCAATAGAATCGCTGGTCCCCAAATAATGATAAAAAGGGAGTGAACCATTATTAAGTTCACTCCCCTTTTGTTTTTCATTATTTTAATTCTAACAGGAATAAGCTAAACTACTCTTCTATGGTAAGTTCTTTGCATGATTCACGGACAATGAGTTTATCAGGAAGAATAAATTGATCTTTCTCTATTTCTTCATCTTTAATTAATTTTAACAGTAAACGCATCGCTTTTTGACCCATATCAAACGTTGGTTGTGCCACGGTTGTTAGAGCAGGTTCAAAAATTGATGCAAATTGAATATCATCAAAGCCAACAACAGATAAATCTTCTGGAACTCTTAAACCTTTAGATTTAGCGGCTTTAATGGCACCCATAGCCATTTCATCATTACCGGCAAAAAGGGCTGTAGGAGGATTCTCTAGTGACAAAAATTTCATCATTAAATTAAATCCACTTTCAAAAGAGAATTCGCCTTCCTGTACCAAACTTGGATCCACAGACAGGCCGTGTTGCGCCATAGCTTGATGAAACCCCCTACATCGATCTCGTCCAACGACAATATTCAAGGGTCCGGAAATATGTCCAATTCTCTTGTGGTTTAAGCTAATTAAATATTCGGTTGCCTTTCTTGCACTGCTAACATTATCAATGGAGACCGTAGGCAGCTTGGAACCCTCATAGTATTCACACGCCAATACTACAGGGTAATCCTGGGATAAATCTTCTAATATTTTTTGATCGGTCCTTGCCGTTAATAATATCAGCCCATCTGCTTTTTTCTGACCTAATATCGTTAAAAAACTAGTTTCGCTTTCGACATCGTTTCGCGCATCTCCTAGAAGTACTTGATATCCGTTTTCGATGGCAACGGATTCAATTCCGCGCAGCACCGCAGAAAAGAAAGTATTGGTTATATCAGGAACCACCACAAGAATTGTTTTGGTTTCAGATCTTCTCAATTGTCTTGCCAGCATATTAGGCTGGTAATTTAATTTCTTTATGGCTTCTAAAACTTTTTCAGCTGTTTCTTTTTTTACAGTCCCTGCATTACTTATGACTCGGGATACTGTGGCCGTTGAAACATTTGCCATTTTTGCAACATCCGCAATTCTAACCATCTATTGCTTTCCCCTTCAGTGTTCGTTTACATTTATTGTAATCGATTACATTGAGAATTACAATAATTTTCGTAAATCAGCCATAAAACGGTATCATTTCCAACAACCTGAAATTAAATGTAAATCAGTCTATAAAAATTGGGCTTGCACCACATAAACATCTGCATTGTATAAAAAAATCGCGATTAGACCCTACTAAGGTAAGGCGGTTTTATTATCAGTATTTTTAAAAAAACATTGTAAAAGGCGGTAGTTATACAATGACTAAATTCCTGCTCTTTTTCTTATTCTTTGGGTTAAGTATAGCATTTGCTTTCCTAATTGATCTCCTGATGGGAGTAAAAGTTTCCCTGGCCATGAGTAATTATAAAAGAACCTTCTCTTTTATGACATTACCTGAATACCTCATTTTGTTCTCCTTTCTACTTACCATGATCATTCCGCCCATTTTATCTTTTTTTAAAAAAAAGAGAGACACAAGGAAGGCATGATTTTTACTTGTTTTGTTTTTAGTTATGATATCAGTTTGTTTCTAACTGAATCGTTTCCGAACCAAATCAACCACAAAAAGAATGACAGGGATACCAACACAAAAAATCGGCAATATGTAACGGATAATAAATGCCCCTTCTTCGAAATGTTCGATCGCACTGATCGCAATGAGGATCGAAAGGAAAAGGATGATAATCCCTGTTGGTAATACGAGTTTATTGGGCTTCTCTATTTTGAATAAATGTGCCGCAACATTGATTGCGGCAAAACAATAGATCGAGATTTTAAAAAAAACGCCAATAATTAATGCTAGAATGACAATCGGGTCCAAACGTTGCAGAAAATCAGCGATGTTAACTTTACTAATTGTTACAAACAAAGGAAATGTAGCCCGGCTGTACATATCCGCCCCGAGAACAGAAATTTGAAGAGCATGTGTCCAGCACAACAGGATTCCGGTGAAAATTAAGGCAACTACACCCGTTTTCTTTCCCAATTGAGGTTTATTTAAATAAGGAAGAATCGTGGTAAAACAAACCATTTCACCAAAGGGAAAGATCAAAATATTAGGATAGGCTGTTGTCAAAATAGGTTTTAACCCATGTGGAAATAAAGGCAGCAAATTTTTAGGTTCAATAATTCCGGATGCAAGCACGAAAATATTTCCCAAGACACCCAAAACAATCATAATAATCAGGTAGATTTCTGCCATTCTGGCCAGTACTTCGATACCTTTTCTCACCGTATAAATAACCGCAATCATCATTAATGCATTGATCGCAAACAGCGGGGTGCGATCATATGTTGAAGCCAGCAAAAGACCTCCAGCCTCTCTTAAATCCCGGGCGGCGATATAAATGAATAATGGGATGTATAACAAACTAATGGCCCACCCGATATATTTGCCGAGAATTTTTTGAGTATACAAGCTAAAAGACAGACCTGGATACCGAATAGCAAAATAATTATATAAGAGAAATAGCAGGATCCCGCCAATTAATGCTAGAAGAATGGATGCCCAGACATTCTGCCCTGCCGCAAATCCAATCGGAATGACTAAAGCAGTCCCTAATTCAAATAAGATAATCAAGGCAAACAATTCTTTTACACCAATTCTTTCTTTTGCCATCTTCAATCACCTCCCCCTGCTGTTACTCTTCAAGGTCTGATAAATACGGTTTAGTTCTCATACCAGTACGGCGGATTATTGAATCGACCGTGACGTACACTTTTGCTTTTGCAAATGTTTCGTTCCACTCTTTTTTTAGCCCCTCCCATTCTTTTGGATTCGATCTTTTCATCCCTTCTCCAATTCCAAAAATATCACTTTTCGCACTCTGCGCAACCTTTACCGCTTCCTTCACTTCTTTATTAGTTACTTTTGACCATTCCTTTTGTAGTTTTACAAGTTCTTTGCTTTTCGACAGGTCCAGAGGATAGGTTATGCCGCCTAATCGACCTTCTTGTCGTATGCGGATATGAATCAACGGTATCCCTGCTTTTATTTCTGTGCTGACATCGGTAAGTGAGCGAAGGATTTCTATATCAACTTCTTTGTTACCAGTTGGTTTTAACACTACAAGGGTGCTTTTTACTTTATTTTGAACCAATAAGATTCCACGAGCCGCATGTCCATCTACCCATCGGCTTAACTTACCATCCTTGAAAATGGCCACTCCTCTGGTTTCCATCAAGGTAGGAGGGCTGCTCTGTTCCGTTTTCTTGTACCCTTCTTTTGTGTTACCGATGATTGCAGCCCCGCTTATGATCGGATTTTTCCCTTCTGTAACAAACGTCTTGATGACATCATCAATAGTGTTATTGATATTCTCTGACCAAAGTTTTTCTGACATATCCATTTCCCCTGCAAGCCCGTTTGCTGGAATTTTTTCTATAGGGGTTAAGATTTTTAATATGGACTCAGCCTTAGTTCCTCTAGTGACAATTACTTTCGTAGTTAGACGCACTTCATGACCTCTATCGAAGTAATCAAATAATTCCGTTACTCCGCTCTTTGCTAAATCCTCTCCAATCACCAGCAGCTGCATATGTGAAAAAAAAAGCTCTCGCGGCACTCTTTGCGAGGATTTACGAATGGCTTCCAATAAGGTTCTTCCAGTGGACGTAAACACCGTTACAGGCATCTCCCCAGCCCCTCCGCCCGTCAGTCCCGATGCAACAGCTCCTGGATTGACTACCTGAAATGATACTCGATAGTTATCGGTCTGTTCCACCTTATCAACCCCCATCGCCATGACGATCGCAATCTTATTAAGCTCCCGTTGATTCCAGCAGCCAGATAACAGAGCCACCATCACTACTAACAGAACGGTTAAGATCGCTCCTTTAACTTTCATCTTCATCCCCCATTTTTTGCTTAGGAGGTGCAGGTTGTAAACCCTCATCCATTCTCGTAATATTTTCTTGACTCACCAATCTCGGGCGTGTGACGAAGAACCAGCGAGGCAGACGTAACACCGTATCCTTCTGATCCCTTGTAATAAACGGAGCGAGTGAAGCCATATAAGGAATGCCAAAAGAACGTAATCCGCACAAATGGGCAATAATAATAATGTTAATGATAGCAATCCCATAAAAACCATAGGTAGCGGCAAAAATCATGATTAAAAATCGGAACAAACGGATAGAAATCGCCATATTGAATGCGGGCGTCGCAAAACTGGCAATCCCTGTAATCGATACGACAATCACCATCGCAGAAGAGACAATCCCGGCTTGCACCGCTGCCTGTCCCAAAACAAGTCCGCCAACAATCGATACTGCCTGACCAATGGCACGAGGCATTCGAATACCCGCCTCACGCAAAATTTCAAAACTTAGTTCCATAATAAGTGCCTCGACAAATGCAGGAAAAGGAACACCTTCTCGCTGTGCTGCCAGACTGATCAAGAGGGAAGTAGGAATCATTTCCTGATGAAACGTAATCGCTGCAATATAAATAGAAGGTCCTAATAAAGAAATCAAAAAAGCCAAGTATCTTAATAAACGAATGGCAATCCCTATATCAAACCGATGGTAATAGTCTTCCGTTGCTTGAAAGTACATAAAAAACGTGGTTGGTGCAATGAGAACAAATGGCGTTCCATCAACAAATATAGCAATCCGGCCTTCCAATAAATTCCCCGCGACTGCATCTGGCCGCTCCGTATTATAAATAGTAGGAAATGGGGTATATGTTTCGTCCTGAATTAATTCTTCGATATAGCCAGATTCCAAAACGCTGTCGATTTTGATCCTATTCAGCCTTTCCTTAACCTCTTGCACCAGCTTATCGTTGACAATATCTTTTATATACATAAGTGCTACATCTGTCTGTGTTACCTCACCAATTTTCATGGGTTCTACCCACAAATTAGGACTTTTGATCCGGCGTCTAACCAAGGCTATATTTGTCCCTATCGACTCCGTAAAGCCATCTTTCGGCCCGCGAATCACCACTTGTGAGGTTGGTTCTGAAACCGACCTTGATTCCCCGCCTCGTGTACCGCCGACAATCGCTTGTGTCCAACCGTTAACTAGGATCACTGTATCACCAGATAAAATCGATAATAATAATCCATTCCAATCCTTAACCACTTTTACTTCTCCGATGGTCAAAGCATTATCTTTAATAAAATCAAAAATGTTTTTTTCCGGTATTCTGTTTATGTGTGTCTCATCAATAGAATCAATCATCAAGGAACGCATAACAAATTCACTAACCATATTCTGATCGGCTAAGCCGGATGTATAGATTGCTGCAATTATCGTCTTCGGGTTTCCCATCTCGAATTCACGAATGACTATATCGGGGCTGTTTCCAAGTTCCTGTTTCAGCTGCTGAAGGTTGTCTTTTATATTATGATGGATGGAAAATCCACCATTTTCCCTAGAAACTTCTTTATTTATGCTTTTCCTTTTCGCTTCCTTTTTTTTATCAAATAAACGCCTATAGGACATATGGATTCCACCTTTATATAGGACATTTATTCACTGATAAACCTATTTTTATACAGAAATAAGGATACTTGGGAAAAAATATCTTTATCCATTTCGAGTAAACCTCTGTCTAGTTCGAATAACTCTTTTACCTAAAAAAATCCCGTTCATTGTGACGGGATTTTTCTCAAAAAGAAATTGTAAACAATGGACATAGCTAGATAAATCTTCTATGTCAAATGTAATATTTAATTTAAGGAATGAACCCATTTATGATCTGGATCATCATATGGTTTCAATGTTCTTCCTTCCTCTCCAGCCATGAACCATAAATAGTAAATCTGGTAGCCCCCTGCTGCATTTACAGGATGATACCCTTTGTCAATCGCAAAGCTGTCTCCATTACGAATGATATATGCATCATCAATGCTGCCATCTTTTGTGTAATGAAGCTGTACGCCAAATCCTTGTTTAGGATTCGCCTGATAATGATAGATTTCCTCCAGATTTGGCTCTTCAGGATAATGCTCTCCATCATGCTTGTGTGGTGGATAACTAGACCATTCCCCAGGAAGATTGAAGGTTTCTCCTAAGATGATCCGCTGGACTCTACCATCGGCATTATCAGCAATAATATCATGAACTTCGCGTTTCCAATTATTTTTACCGCGCTGATTAATAACGACATCGTCTGGTCGGACGATAAAAGGCACGAACTTTTCTTCTGCCTTGACCTTGCAAACAGCAACATCCAAATCCGTTTCAGCCTTAATTACATATTTTGAATGGCAAGGGATATAGGCAGCTGTAGCCTTTTCACTAAAGACATTCTCTCGTCCGCCTAACTTCTCCCATGTCTGACCCTCACAAGCTATAGTGGCAGTACCCCTTAATAGAACTAGAGCGGTTTCATAACCATTCGTTTCACTCGTGTATTCCTGACCTGCTTTTAAGGTTATTTTTCCAAAGGCTAAATATTTTAAGTACGGACTTTCTTCCTGGAAGATATCCTGATAACCTTCAAACTCCTTCGCTTTTAAAAAACGTTCCATTAAATTTAACTCCTTCCGCTTATCCGAACAAACTTTTAATCTGAAAAATGAACCGATTTAGTTGAATTACCTTCTTTTAAAATGGGATATACCTTTGAAAGTCTTTCAAAAGGTTCATTTCCTTTAATCATTTTTATCAAAATACTAGCAACTGTCTCGCCTATTTCAAAAAGCGGTAACGACATGGTTGTTAATGTGGGATTGGTAAACTGCGAAATGGCTAATCCATCAAAACCGATTACGGATATATCCTCAGGTACGTTCAAATTTAAATCTGTACATGCCTGAATGACATGGGCAGCTGCCATATCGTTATAGGTTGTGATCGAGGTAACATTTTGCTTTATCAATTTCTCAGTCATTTTATGGACGCCTTTGTTATCAACTTCTACTTGCATGACCAAATCGTTATCAAAAGGAATACCAAAGTCCTGCAAAGCCTTTTTGTAACCTTCTAATCTTTGAATACTACTGTAAGCACGCGGGGGACCCACAATGATTCCAATTTTGGAATGCCCTTGTTCAATTAAGTATTTGGTTGCGACATACCCGCCATGTGTGGCATCAACCACAACACAAGCAGCTCCATCTACATCAAGATCACGATTCAGCAAAACAACAGGTGATATTTCAGGTATCAATTTCCTTAGATTCGCATCGTCAAGTCTTGGACTGCATAAGATCATTCCATCCACATTGTAATTCTTTGAAAGTTGAACAAACGCATTTTCTTGTTCAACATCTTCTTCTGTCGTCATAAGAAAGACATTTAAGTTATTTTCTCGAAGAGTACGCTCAATACCGCGTACAACTTCCGCAAAGAATGGATTTGCAATATCAGGCAGTAACAAAGCGATCATATTCGTTTTTCTTGTAACCATACTTCTTGCTTGAAGACTCGGCTGAAATCCATGCTTCTCAATAAGTCGCTGTACTTGTTTCCGAGTGGCTTCATTCACCTCAGGTTTATTATTTAATACTCTGGAAACCGTCTGGCGAGATACACCTGCCATTTGTGCAATATCCATAATTGTTAGCTTTTTTCCCATTTATATCATCCTTTTTTTGTGAACGCTCACAAACATTTACAAAATTAAGTTAACATTTACACTTTCATGGTGTCAACTCCGGTTTTTAAAAAAAATATTTTTTTAAAATTATCTGAAAATATATTGACTAAACCTTTCTAAATGCCCTATTATGCAATTGTGAACGTTCACAAGAAAATCCACAATCATTAATCAAAAAAACGAATGGGGGAACACCAAATGTCAGTAGAAGTAGTAGCAACAGAATTTGAACGAAGATTAGCCCGTACGAGAGAAAAAATGAAGGAACAAGGTATCGATGTTCTTTTCGTTTATAGTGATGAATATCATCCTGGGTATTCTTTTTATTATACAAACTTTCGTACGATCAATTGTATCGAGGAATCCGCACACGCGCTGTTTATCCCATTAGAAGGCGAAATCCAAGCATTTTTAGGAAACCTGAATCGATTTGCTGCGAAGCGTTTTTCCTGGATAAAAAATGTGAATAACATTTATGAGATGCAAGATTTATTACCGAAATATGTCAGCGAACTTTCATATCCAGTTAAAACTGTTGGTGTTGTTGGTGAGGAATTGTTCCCAATATCTTTGTATCGCGAAATGGAGAAGGCATTTGTTAAAGATGGAATTAATATTGTAGATGCTGCTGATATTGTGATTCAGGAACGGCTCTATAAGAGCAAGACGGAATTAGATTTAATCCGAGTAGCAGGTAAATTAGCAGATGACAGTATTTTGGCTGCGCTTGAACAGGTACAAATCGGTAAAACTGAAATTGAACTATCAGCTATCGGAGAATATGTAACACGTTCCCGCGGCGGTGAAATTGGTTCCGCTTACTTAGTAGTGTCAGGTCCTGATCATACAAATCTTCCGACATGGAGACCTATGGAACGTAAAATTGAACGGGGTGATTATGTGTGGTTCGATTTTAACCCTATGGTTCAAGGCTACTGTTCTGATACCGGTGTGGTCGTTGCCATGGAAGGCGCCACAGAAGAACAAATCAGAATCATGGATTTCGCCTATGATACCAATCAGCGTATGGTGGAATTTATCAAGCCAGGTATGACAGGTAAACAGTTGTTCCAAGAAACACTTCGTATTTGTGAAAATGCTGGTTTGGCTGACTATTTCCTTCCATACACAAAAGGAATGAGAGCCATTGGACATGGTGTTGGCTTAGAAGTAGTGGAAACACCAGATTTAGGACCTAACAGTGAATTTATTTTTGAGCCGAATATGGTTTTTGGAATTAAATTTGACTTGCATGGATTCCCATTTGGCGGCGTACGTGTAGAACCAACTGTCATCATCACTGAAAATGGTGCGGAGCCTGTGAACGATCTTCGTGGACTAAGACGTAAATACGAATCGAATTTTAAATAAGGACATCCATCGATAATGCTCCAATTCCAGCACCGGAAAGTTAAATTTCCGGTGCCCATAAGAAAGTTTTTGTAAGCGCAACCAGGTTTTCTTAGCAATGGTATTTATTTATTATCGCTCGCTTGTTCCATATTTGAGGTAAAATTTTAGTAACTTTATTAACAGTAATAACCACAGAGAAGGTTGTGATAAATTTGATCAAATCAAAATGGTTAAGAATTGCCCTCCCGTTTATGATTGGATTGTTTATAGCTTACCTGGACAGATCCAATTTATCTGTTGGATTAGAGGGAATGTCAAAAGATCTTGGCTTTTCGGGATCGGACTTTTCCGTAACATCCAGCTGGGCATTAAGTGCTTTTTTAATTGGTTATGGCTTGGCAAATTTTTTTGGCGGTATTTTAACCTATAGAATGAATCCTAAAACCGTTGTTATCTTCGTGTATGCATTATGGTCAATTGCTACACTTTTAACGGGTTGGGTTAATTCAGTAGGGCTTTTAATCTTCTTCCGCCTTATTCTAGGAATTGGAGAGGGTATTTATTGGCCTCAACAATCTCGATTTGCGCAAGCGTGGTTTACAAAAAAAGAACTAACTGTAGCTAATACGGTCATTCAGCATTATGGTCAATTTTTATCCCTTGGTTTAGGGTTTTTGATACTTATACCTATAAATGCAAATTTGGGTTGGAAACCACTTTTTATTATTCTAGGAACCGCAGGATTGGTTATTGTAGTGCCTCTTTATTTATGGCTGCTTAAAAAAGAACCTGACGGAGTGGAAACCAAGCCCAAAGAGGAACAAAGTTCCAAAGAAAAGTTGACCTTTCGTTCTTTAGGTGGTTCGCGCTTTCTATTGTTGATAGGTGCTCACTTAGGTCAAAATATGCTTTTTTGGGGAATTACTCTTTGGATTCCACTCGCTGTCAAATCCCTTGGTTTTACTGGACTGACACAAGGACTCCTCAGTGGATTGCCTTACTTGGCTGCCGTGATTTTAACGATTCCGATGTCCATCATCAGTGATCGAACAGGAAAACGTGTCTTAATTGCAACTGTTGGTTTAGTATTCGCAGGTATCTTATTAGTTTTCCTTCCGGTGGTTGATAGCCCTGTTGGAAAAATAGTTCTCATTACGCTCTCCTTAGGAACACTCATTAGCACTTACACAGCAAATTTTTGGGCGATCATTCAATCGAGTGTGTCTCCAAGCTCTGTTGGTCCAGCTATCGGAATTGTTAACGGAATAGGAGTTGGATTCGGTGGAACCATTTCGAGCTTTATTGTCGGTCTTTTATTAGAACATACTGGATCTTACATTCCTGGCTTTACAGTTATCAGCTTCATAGCAATTATTGGTGGGTTCATACTGTACCTCTATGGACGAACTCTTGGTCCAAAAAATTCAGGGATGAAAGCTGAAGGGCAGGTTATATCATAAAATGAAGTTTCCTGTTTAATAGTGTCAGGGTGTGCAGTTTTAGACTGATTAAAAATCATCACAATATACAATTTGGACTGAGGGTCTACTAATTTTAAAGTGCAAAGGCTCTAAGGATCTAATCCCTAGAGCTTTTTTATCATATAAACAAAAATATATATCTTTTTAACTTCCATATAAGTATCTTTTGCATGGAAGTGAAAGATGACTTTTTCACGACCAAGCTTCTTCATTGCTTCCACCGGATCCATTCCTTGCCAAACTAAGTGGCTTGGATCTAAGTTACAATAATTTCCCCTGTGTGTATGATTTTCTCAAGATGTTCGACTAATGGCATCAATACTCAAAATTCGATCCTGATGGGTGTAAACATTTAATCCGTTTCCACGGATAAACCCTACTGCCGTTATCCCAAGCTCATCAGCAAAACCGAGAGCCAGATCGGTCGGGGCAGATTTCGAAAGAATAATTCCTACCCCAATCTTGGCTGCCTTCAGCAGCACCTCTGAGAAGATTCTGCCGCTAAAGGCAATAAGCTTATCTTTCAAGGAAATCCGGTTTATAAGGCAGTGTCCATACAATTTATCTAAGGCATTCTGCCGGCTAATATCCGCTCTGGATAAAACAATCCCATCCGTTGTACATAAAGCTTCATTATGAACGCCGCCTGTTCGTTGGAAATGGCTTGAACTTTCCTGCAAATTTGCCATTAACTTTCCGCATTGCTCCGGTGCAATTGTTAATTTCGTCTTCACTGTTTTTGCTGTTTTGACATCATTATAAAAGTAAAATTGCAGGCCTTTACCGCAACAGCGCCAGATTGGCCACCTATTGAATTGGACTGACCCAGTGTTTTGGTGCAGGGACTTTTGAAATTTTTTGCGGCCCCGGATGTAATGTTTTTCCCATTCGCTTACCTCCTTGAAAATATTCCAATAAAAAACAGAATCATCCCTAATAAAAACGAACTCCTTTTAAAAAGAAGTTCGTCTTCCATCATAAAATTAATGACTTCCCTAAATAATTTAAGGTACTATATTCTCAGCAACTTCACTAGATACTTCTCTTGAACGATATGGAAACAAAGTCGTTAAAGCGTAGTATACAATCGCCCCAACAAGCGCAGATGAAGTAAAACTTAAATCAATGCCGCCGACGGCAGATACGAATGGACCGGTGAAAATGCTGGTGCTTGTAAACAACAATCCCACAATCAATCCAATCGTCCATGAAATAACAGCAGGAATGTTAAATCCGCTAGAGTACCAATAGCTGCTTGACGTAGAACTATTGTGTAAATCTAATGGTTTATAACGCCCTTTCACCAAGTAATGTCCGACAAGATTGATCGCTAACCAAGGTGACACACCCACGATAATGATAATAACAAACCCGTCGATTAGGTGTATCATATTGGACACATCCTGAACTCCGATGAATACCAAGAGAAAACCGACAATTGCCATAATTATGGTGGTTGTTACCCGTTTAAGCGTCCATCCGAGGGACTCGAGAGAAAGTCCGGCACTGTATAAACACAACCCACCGTTCGGCAGAGCACCAAATATCCCTGCAATCGTAATTGGAGCAATCCACCATGATGGAGCCCCCCCAATAATTCCTGTTACGAATGGAGTAGATAAATCCTTCACCGTTGACATCATAAATGATGCTGGTACCATTGCTAACCAACACCCGACAAACATTCCCAGGGATGTGGCCCCTGCCAATTTCGTCGAACTATGACTATTGGGAACATATCGGCTATAATCCCCTACAAATGGTGCATACGAAATAGGCACCGAAGCTACTACCAGCATGGCGAGTGCCCAAGTCGGCCAAAAACCTCCTAATAAATAATGACCACCTTCGTAACTAACATTGAACCTTGAAGCAAATATAAACACAGATAGAATGACAATACTTCCTACCAGGTAGGTTCCTATTTTTTCAAACAAAACTACTACTTTATGCCCCATTATTGCTACTATTGCGGTTATGACACTGACGATGATACAACCTATCAATAATGTACCTGTTCCTTCTGACCAGCCAAACAACCGGTGACCTCCCGCGACGAAGGCTTGAGCACCTGTCCAAACCATAAGAGCATAGAAACCAATCGCTATTACAATATTAAGAAGCGAACCAATAATACGGCCCTTTACCCCAAAATGTGCTCCGCTAGCTAGTGCTCCATTCGTACCTGTTCTCTGAGACAAAATAGAAATCGGTCCGATTGCAATGGAGCCAATCGCAAGCCCCACCGTCAATGCCCAGAATGCTGCCCACCAGCCAAGTCCGAACACAATCGGTAATGAACCGATTGCCATAATGCCAAAAGCAAACTGCGAACCACATAGGACGTAGAATACATTGGATGCCTTTGAATTCCGCTCATTCTCCGGAATCATATCGACACCCCGTGTTTCAATTGAAGAATGCTCTTTCATCTTAACCGTTTGGTTGCTCAAAATACATACCTCCGTTTAATGGTCATAATTTCTTTAAAAAGTACCATCTCTCGCAAAGAAGTTGTATTAAATCGCAGTAGAGTGATTCCATCTTTATTCAGTTTTTTCCATATTCAATGATACAAAATCATCCTTTTACCACAAGGGAATAATGAGTTTAGTAAATCAAGCCAGCTGTGGTTTAACAGCTTTCATTTCATCGATCACAATATCTCCATCTTTAACGATTAACTTGCCGTCCAGGTATAACGTACAATTTTTCATTGGCAAATCAAGATGGCATGGGGTATCGTTGTTCCCCCCTAATTCAGAGTTTGGCCCCAAGGAGAATAAGACATTTCCATAAAAGGCACGCCCATCCATGCCAAACACTTGATCATCGAAAGCGAGACTATGCCATTGTGCCCTTTCGTTAAGTCCCCAGCCAATGTGAGATATCGCGTAAGCTCGCGGGTCATTAAAACTTTCGATATAATCCCTCATCAGCATGGCGTCAAAACCGCCTTCAATGTCCGTAACAAATCCACCTTTTATCGTTAACTTTACTTGGTCTTGAAAATATCGGTTAAACGGGAAAAATATGTCCCCTTTATCCAAAACTACAACCCCGTCAACTCCGCCATCATTAGATGTCGCAGCAGAAAAACAACTTGGCAAGTGGTCCCATCTGCCTGGTTCATCAGCAAAACCGTATTCCGTAAGGATTGGATATTGACCTAGCTGATAGGTAACATCGCTGCCCGCCTTATTGGTGAATCTTAATTCTTTTGCATTCCTTAATAATTGGGTTGCATAAAGCACTCTCTCTTTGTCGCTTTCCTTTGGAAACATTCTTTTAATTACATCGAAAGGTTCGACAACCAGCAGAATTCTTACTCCTGCATCCTGCAGTTCCAATTGTTCTTTAGAAAAAAGGAGGAGAACTAAGTCAATGACAAGGTCAGCCTTCTTCAAGCACTCAACTGCAACTCGGTTATCGGTTAACGGTGTAATGCCAAACGAACCAGAAGCTCCTTGTTTAGCTGGCGGCAGTTTCAATTCAAAGGCGTTCGCCCCGATCTCGGAAGCTGCCGTCAGGAACGCTTTCGCATAATCTGCTCTAATCTCGCCCGAAGTTAATACCGCCATCGTTTCAGACCGCTTTAATTTACACAATTCAAGTTGTTTTTTAAACAGGGAAACCATTTCTTGAAATTCAACAGTCATTTATTAACACCTCGTTTATTTTTTTGTAATTCCTTCAATAAATGAAACAATATAATCAACTGTTTGTTCTGGTGCATCTTTATACACCATGTGGCTTACTCCTTTAACCCTTTCAACCTGCATCGAAGAGTTGATCGTTTTCAAAACCTGAAGTTCGTTTTCACGAATGGTATCTCCATGTTCTGCCGCTAATAGGGATGCAGGGACTGAAAGCATTTTGATATATACTTGAAAAGGCTCCAATAACAGAGATTGGTAGGATTCAATAATCGCTGGCAAACTATTATTTCGATATTCTTCCGCTCTTTCAGCTATTTGTTCATCTGTAAATGAAGGAAAGAAGCTGCGGAATAATTCCATATCCCCTTGATCAACAGCCTCCTTTTGTTTTAAAAACATCGACAATGGATTAGGATAGATCTCTCTCTGTCCTGGTCCGTTAATAGGAGGATCGATTAATACGATGCCGGAAATGAGAGACGGATATTGGCTGCCAAATGCAGCCGCAATCCGGGCTCCCATGGAGTGGCCAACCAATACCGGAGCAATGGGATTATCTATTAAAGCGTTTACAATATTCAGTAAGTCCTCTGTATAATCTTTTAATAGATAGCCTTCCTTAGGACGATCGGACAGCCCTCTGCCCCTGGCATCCATTGATAAGGAATAATAGTTTTCAGGCATTAAATTTAGGACTTTTGCAAATGAAAGGCTGTAACTAGTAATTCCCGGCAAAAAAATGACGGGAGTACCGGCCTTATCTCCTTTAGTAATGAGGTGAATTTTTGCATTTAGACCGTTTACAAAAAGGTCCCCAAAAGAATGATTTTGCTTCATATTTATATCTCCTCTCAGGCGAACGAACCCAAATTAAAGCTATTCTTCTATCAAGCGACTTCCATTTTCACTAGTGATTACACTTCTTTTGGAAGACCAATAGATTTACGTATTTGGTTCATAAAAGGTGTTCGATCGTATTCATGGTATAGACGCTCACGAAGCAATGGAGCTGGGAGTGCATTGACGTTTTCAAAAAGACCAACACGACCTGCATGAGAATCTGTGGTAATATCCCAAATAAAGTTCATCAATAAGTTTTTCTGCTTGGATGTTAAATCCCGTCCAACGAGAAGTTCCTCCAGTTTCCCGCCAATAAATGGATGATCATAGTCTTTTTCAGAGAATCTCATGACCAATCCCTGTCCGCATAATTCCTGAAGATGATGGATAATCCGCGGATAGTGTGTAATACCATAAAGTCGCCCTGCGGTAAGCATATTGACATCTGGCCACATCACGTCATCTTCAGTTGGTTTAGCCAGTTCCTCTGAGGCCAATACATATGCTCTCAAGGTTTGAGCATACTGAATCACTTCTGATACGATAGAACGTACACCTGGAATCTTCCCCGTTCCCAAAGCATCAACAATCAGCTGGGCAGCTCCGGCATACATTTCCGCTTTGGTTGCCAAACGAGAGAGAATATGCCAGTGCGCTCCTAATACAACCCCTCCATATAATTCATTAAGTTCTGGTACTCCATAGTTAAAAATTCTCCACTTTTCCACGAAAACGTTATCAAAAATCAAGAAGGAGTCCATTTCTTCTCCTCGTGATTTAACCGGGTGATCATAGGTACTTGCCGCATCGGAAGAGACTGTTTCCCGACAGACAATGTGAATGCCTGGTGAATTTATCGGTACTGATAACCATAATGACTCTTCAGGTAACAAACCAGGACGCATCAGATTAGAGAGGATCATCTCATTTCCTTGGGACGAAATGGAACCTACCGCTTTCGCTCCGCTAATATAGATTCCTTCTTCCGTTTCCCTCACCACCCGGAGTAAAGCAGGAGTAGAATCGCCGCCTTTTATTTGGCTCCCCAATTCGACATCAAACAGGCGGGCACCAGCTGCCGCGGCTTTTGAACGGTCATTTTGAGGATCAACTAATACCTCAGGACCCATCAAGTTATTTTTTTGGGCATAGTCAATATAGTGGAGGACATTATCTGCATATTCAGGCCTTTTGCTGCGGAACTTTGAAAGATATGCCGCCATTCCCACAGGCACGAGAGGCGCTAAATCAAACGGGCGGCCAAACACCCCGAAGGTTTCCTGAGCAATATAATCCGTTAATTCCCTTCGGCTCTTCAAATCTTCTTTTGTTCTAGGAATCATCCAGGCTTTGGTCACTCGTTCCCCTATGTCTGACCTGATGTACGTAAGCTTATCTTGTGTTTCTGGGTTATGCTGGGCATCAAAGATGTTAGCCATAATATTTATACCACCGCTAGTGGCTGGGTGAGTGGTTACATCCTGAATCAGTTCGCCCTTATAATAAACGGTCCTGTCATCACGAAGACTCTCCTTATACATCTCGCCTGTTTTTAAATACTTTGAAACTACCGAAATATTTTCCATCCTTCTCCCCCTAAAAAATATTTACGAGAATCCTTGCCGATCACATTTTGAAGTTATCGAAGTTTAAACAGCTTATTATATTAGCCTCAAGTTGCTAAACTTGTCGAATTTATCATAGATAAAGTCTAAGGTGAGTATCAAAAAGTGTCAATATTCTAATAAATTCTCACAATATAGTATAATGAAATGAACAATTTAACTTAGTATAGAATGACGCTGGATAGCTATTTCTAAGTCAATTTCCTTAGGAACTGCTGTAGACACAGACTGAAGAAACTCTAAAGTAACCCTATCTTTAGAAAAACAATTAATCGCAGCCTGGTCTAAATTCATTTCAATAAATTGATTGGTAGGGAAAATAATTGCTTTAGTAAAGTATTTGTTAGTAGAATTTTTCAGATTGACCCAATACTCCCCTGCAGGCGGCAGAATAAGGGCGGCATCTGGCACAAATAGTCCTTTATAATCATTCAACCTCTGGACAATCCTGCCGCACATTTCGTGTTGTTTACCCATAAGATCAGAAGCAAGCTTAAGATCGCCATTATTTATCGCCTGGCGCACTCTAGTGCTGGAGATACGCTCATCACCCAAATGAGTAAATTCGAAAATATCCGTCTCAAATCCCAATCTGGCACCTGTTTGTTTTAAAACTTCGGGGGTTCCTGAACCTTTATAGCCAAACCTAAAGTCCTTTCCAACAAAAAATTTTTTAGGGTTTAAACCCAATAGAACGCTGTCAACAAAATCATCGGAGCTAATGGTTGAAAAGCTATTATCAAAAGTATATTCAATGAGGATATCGACTCCAAGAGCAGCTATTCTCTCCGCTCTGGTGTGCGGACTGGTAATAAGAGACGATGGTAATTCAGTGTTGCTAAAAAAGGTTTTCGGTAGAGGGTCAAATGTTATGACAATCGTGGGGTAGTTATTTTTTTTACCCTCCCCTACAGTGCTTGAAATTAATTGCTGATGGCCTTTATGTACGCCATCAAAGGAGCCAATCGTTATATAAGAGCCATGTTCTAATTCTGCTAAATGCGGGTTGAATAGGTTTTTATAATATTTCAGGATTTTCCCTCCTCACTATCTATTGTTTTAGTTATAAGGGAATCCAACCTGGCCTTCTTTTTCATTAATCAAAAACGTTTAAGGCCTAAAGCGTTGATTGAAAAATTTATTCTTTTATTAAAGCTGTAAATGAACCCTTAGGATATTTAGCAGATACTGTTGTTATGATTTCCTCGGTAGTTAATACATCGGCATATTTCTGGCGCATATCGATAATACTTTGTTCATGGGATGCTAATGAACGATCCCCTACAGCATCCTCCACAACGATTGGTCTGTATCCGTATTGCAGCGCATCAACAGCTGTAGCACGAACACAGCCACATGTTGTACAACCTACAATTATCACAGTATCAACATTCTGTGCATTCAGACGTGCAATTAAATCGGTCCCAAAAAATGCAGAAGCATATTTCTTAACAATTAAGCCGTCCCCATAACGAATATCCAATCGGGGATCCACATTCACCGCACTGGTACCTGCTTTTAAAGTCTTTAACCCCTCCATCTTTTGGTACCATAATCCTGAATCAGCAAATGTATCATCATCATAAGAAATGGTAGTAAAGAATACTGGCAGATCCTTATTACGGATAATTTCCAAAAGCGCATTTACTTTATTTATTTGCAAGGTTAAATCGGAACCCATAGGCATACTAGGATCAGTAAATCCTTCAATCATATCAACAACGATCAACCCTGGTTTCTTACCAAAACCCAATAATTTTCCAAAACCTCTTTCTTTATACAAATCCTCATCACCTTGCTGATGCACCACAACAACTCTCCCTCCATAACCCTCCAAGACTAGTAACATACCAATCTTGGAAAGTCATTCACTTGAATTAGTTCCTTACAGCTGGATTAAATTCTCCAAATTGTCTATTAAAATGAAGCAATGGTGATTTAGATTCACCTAATATCACATCTTCAACGAACCCGATAAAAATAGTATGATCACCAGCTGTCACTGTTTGTTCAACTCTGCAATGAACATTGGCTAGAGCATTTTTGACATCATAATTAAAACTGCCCTTACTTTCTGCAAACTCCTCAAAAAACTTTGGTGCACCTGCTTTTGCTCCAGATCTTGCTACTTCAATTTGATCCTCAGCAAGCACGCTGACACTGAAACGTTGGTTATTAATTATCGCTTGTGTACTAGCTGCTTGTGTAGCTAGGCTTATTAAAATTAAAGGCGGCTCCATTGAAATTGAACAGCACGCACTAACAGTTAAGCCCCAAGGCCGGCCCTCGATTTCAGTCATGACAATTGTTACTCCAGTAGCAAGCCGGCTCATCGACTCTCGAAATTTATTTTTTACTTCATCCATTATAATTTCCCTCCTCAATTGGAAGTTTAGAGATGATATCCCCTGATAGTAGCTTACCCGCATTTGGCACATACGGGTGCAGATCAAGAGTTTTAAGAATGTTGTATACGGTTGCAACAGCTGCTGAAAGCACTGGTTTTCCGATTTCATTCTCAACAAGCTGAATTGCTTCTAATGAAGGCATCTGAACACAAGCGGATAAGACAACCAAATCAGCTTGGCTAATATCTAATTTTTTAACAATCTCTAGTAAACGCATAGGGTCTTGACGTCCAACTTCCAAATTATCAGGGATTTCCAGACTAATCGAATCTGTTACTTGTATGCCGCTTGCCTCAATATAGTCAATCACCTGTTTGGTTAAAGGCTTCATATAAGGGGTAATAATAGCGACTTTTTGAGCTCCTAATGTTTTAATGCCATCTACCAGAGCACCAGCACTGCTAATAACCGGTGTAGCTGCTCCATTTTCTTTTGTTGCATTAAATAGGCGCTGTTCAGACTCCATATGATAACCGGGCCCCTGGCACATAATAGCGACAAGGCATGCATACGCAAGAACATCACATCTGGCATCCGAAAGTTCGACAGCACAGCGGTCACTTTCTACATCCATTGCTTTTAATTCTTCTTTTGTAACATGTTTCATTCGCATCCTACTTGAGTGAAAAGTAAACGACAAATTCGGATCAACTTGTTCTCTCCAACGAAGCATTGCTGGAATTTCCGTTTCCATCGTTGTATTGGAACTAGGAACAACTAATCCTATTCGGTAATTTTTTTTCATTTACACGCCTCCAAAATAGATAGAACCTATTAAGCTATTGTTCTTATAAACTTCACCTACATAGGAAGTCCGATCGACTTACGAATATGGTTCATAAACGGTGTTCGATCATATTCATGATACAAACGCTCACGAAGCAGCGGTGCCGGCAAAGCATTAACGTTTTCAAATAGAGCGACGCGGCCTGCGTGGGAATCTGTAGTAATATCCCAAATGAAGTTCATCAACAAGTTTTTCTGCTTCGAAGTTAAATCGCGTCCAACCAGTAGTTCCTCTAATTTTCCTCCAATAAATGGATGAGCATAATCTTTTTCAGAGAATCTCATGACCAGTCCTTGTCCGCATAATTCCTGGAGATGATGGATAATTTGCGGATAATGCGTGATACCATAAAGGCGTCCAGCTGTAAGCATATTGACATCCGGCCACATAACGCCATCTTCAGTCATTTCAGCTAATTCTTCAGAGGCTAAAACGTAGGCTCTTAACGTTTGAGCATATTGAATAACTTCCGATACGATAGAACGAACTCCTGGAATTTTTCCTGTTCCAAGTGCATCTACGATTAGCTGAGCAGCACCGGCATACAATTCAGCTTTGGTAGCTAGACGGGACAACACGTGCCAGTGTACTCCTAATACAACGCCGCCGTACAATTCATTGAGTTCTGGGACACCATAATTGAATATTCTCCATTTTTCTACGAAAACGTTATCAAAAATTAAGAAGGAATCCATTTCTTCTCCGCGTGATTTAACCGGGTGATCATAAGAACTGACAGGATCTGAAGAGACCGATTCACGGCAGACAATGTGGATTCCTGGTGCATTGATAGGAACAGCTAACCAAAGAGATTCTTCCGGTAACAGCCCTGGACGCATAAGATTGGAGAGAATCATTTCGTTACCTTGGGAAGAAATCGAACCTACTGCCTTTGCACCGCTAATATAAATCCCCTCTTCAGTCTCTTTCACTACCCGGAGCAAAGCAGGTGTGGAGCTGCCTCCTTTTATTTGGCTTCCTAATTCAACATCGAATAGGCGGGCACCCGCAGCGGCTGCTTTGGAACGGTCATTCTGAGGATCTACTAGTACTTCTGGACCCATCAAGTTATTTTTCTGAGCATAGTCGATATAGTGAAGAACATTTTCAGCATATTCTGGCCTTTTACTGAGGAATTTCGAAAGATGTGCGGCCATACCCACTGGAACAAGAGGAGCTAAATCGAATGGTCTGCCAAACACGCCAAAGGTTTCCCGAGCTACATAGTCAGTCAATTCTCGGCGGCTCTTAAGGTCTTCCTTCGTTCTAGGAATCATCCAAGCTTTACTGACTCGTTCACCTGACTCTTGATTGATATACGTTAACTTATCCTGAGTTTCGGGGTTATGCTGAGCATCAAAGATCTTAGCCATAATATTGATACCGCCGCTAGTAGCTGGATGAATGGTCACATCTTGAATTTTTTCCCCCTTATAGTATACTGTTCGGCCATCACGAAGACTTTCCTTGAACATTTCACCCGTTTTCAAAAACTTTGATACTACCTGAGTATTTTCCATTTGTACTCCTCCTAAAAATAATAGAAAATCATGAACACCGATAGTTTGAAGTTATCAAAGTTGTATTCTTTCTCTAAAAGTTACCTCAATCTACTAAACTTACCAAAGCTTCCATGGTTTTATTTTATCTCACGGCACTATTAGTGTCAATATTCAATTTTATTAAATTTTTCTAAAAATAAAAAAACCATGATTACCTGAGGATAATCATGGTTTTATTCAAATGCGCTGCTCATGGTTTCATACCTTTAAGAACCTTATCCAGATTCATTACGTCTGCATACCTTGCGTTTAAATCTACTAATGTTGAGTTCTGTAAGGTTTGATTTCGATCTCCTACAGCCTCTTTAGGAATGATAACTCTATAACCTCTTTGAAGAGCATCTACTGCAGTTGCTCTTATACTCCCACTTGTAGTAGTCCCAGCTAATATTAATGTATCAATTTGTCTGTCTTTCAAGAAATCATCTACTTGATCATCGTACAAAGAAGATATATATACAGTTGCTTTAATCAAATCATATGGATAGTCAGATAAATCTGGATGAATATTGACCCATGTACTTTCGCGGTCTAAAATTTGAAGCGAGGGGAATTTTTCACACCATAATCTAGAAACCTTATTTTCAGTTTCATAAATCGTTTTACTAAAGATTATCGGAAACTTATCGGTAAGAGCTTGTTCAATAAGTTGTTGGGTAGCAGTGATTTGATGATCCATTTTAATAGCTAATTGGGAATGCGGTTCAGTAAATGCTATGGTAAAATCACGAATTAACAGAGCAGGTTTTGTACCAAATCCAATTTGTCCGGAAAACCCCTGATTAGAGAAAAGCTGTTGAACCTCATCAAGAATATATCGTCTTTGACCGCCAGGGGTATAAATAACCTTTAAGCCATATTCTTCAATATTTCCAGTTTTCTCCATCCGCCTTAATGTACTCGGCGACACTCCCAATAGCTTGGCAGCGTCAGATATATTTAACAGGTTTTCAAACATATGTAATCCTCCCGGCTTAAGTCAGCAATAAACTTTCTAAAGTTACAATAAATTACCCATTATGTATTAAACTTACCATCATTATAGCATAGCAAAATAATTACTGGAACTTATTCCCTATAAATAGTAGAATATTCTTGTGTTTTTCCTGCGATGCGTTTGCTTACTTAAATATTTTCACTATCTCTTATAACTTATGAACACTATAAGAGGCTTCTCACAATCTTGTGAGAAGCCTCTTTTTGAAAAATTCAATTTGTTTTTTCTAATTTAGAGATAGATAAAAAAACAACCACCTTACCCCCGATTGACTGTTGGGATAAGGTTATTGTATTGATTTAATCATCACTTTTAAAGATTGGCGGCAGTAGTGGTCGTAATAGAATTTACCACGTTCTTTGGACTTCCGGCGACAAACCCTTTTATATTATCCACTGCCAAATCCAAAAGACGACTCCGTGCTTCCTTTGTAGCCCAAGCGATGTGAGGAGTGATAATACAATTTTTTGCTTTAAGCAAAGGGTTGGTATCTTCTGGAGGTTCCACCGCCAGTACGTCCAATCCAGCGCCGGAAATAACTCCTGCATTGAGAGCCTCCGCTAAATCCTTATTGTTAACAAGTTTCCCGCGCGAAGTATTAATAATGAAAGCGGATGGTTTCATCATGGATAAATTTTCTGCGTTAATTATACCTTCTGTAACCGGGGTTAACGGACAGTGCAAGCTGACAACATCGGATTGTCTCATTAAATCAGGCAGATCCGCCCATTGAAAATTGGGCAGGTCAATATTCCGATGATTGTTGTTATATGCAAGTATGCGCATACCAAAAGCAGAAGCAATCCGTGCCGTCTGAAGCCCGATTCGTCCAAGACCGACGATTCCTATTGTTTTACCGGCTAGTTCAACAAGTGGGTAATTCCAGAAGCACCAATCAGGATTCCTTCCCCATTGTCCTTCCATAACAACATCACTGTGACGTTGAACATGATGGCAATGTTCAAGCAGCAGTGCAAATACCATTTGGGACACCGATTCCGTCCCATATGTTGGAATGTTGCTGACTACGATTCCCCGTTCTTCAGCAGCCTTCGTATCAACTATGTCAAAACCGGTTGCCAAGACTCCAATATACTTGAGATTTGGCAGTTTCTCCAGAGTTGCCTGGCATAAAGGAGTTTTATTGGTCAAAATAATCTCTGCGTTTGAAGCCCTTTCTATGATGAGGTCTTCCGGAGTCCGATCGTAAACCTCTGTCTTACCGATCTGCGACAATCCGTCCCAGCTTAAGTCACCGGGGTTCAAAGTATATCCATCTAAAATACAAATATTCATAAAATCACCCCTCATTTAATTGTTTAATGGCATAGGCAATTTTTTTACGCCAAATTCACAACCTTTTTGTTCAAGTGTTTGATCTACCCATGAACGGTTAACCGTACCGTTTTGGATTGACTGGAGTATATCCTCCTCTCGAATTTGTTGTTCCTTTATTAATTTTAATAGTTCTTCCGCGTGTCCAAGAGGAACAACCGCTAGGCCATCTTCATCTCCAACAATAATATCTCCGGGATGTACAACCAACCCTCCGACGGAAATGGGTACATTGATTTCGCCCGGCCCATCTTTATATGGGCCGCGGTGTGTTACTCCTCTCGCATATACCGGGAAAGTCTCGGATCTAATGGCCCCTGTATCCCGTATAGCACCGTCAATAATAAAACCTGCAATTCCTTTTTTAATTGCTAACTTTTGCATGATTTCTCCTACAATTGCATTGGTGAGGTCACCTCCGGCATCGACAACAATGACATCTCCCGGTTCGGCCAAGTCAATGGCCTTGTGTACCATTAAATTGTCGCCAGGCCGTGTTTTCACCGTAACAGCAGTACCTACGAGTTTTCCTTCTTTATGATATGGTCGAAGTCCGGAAGCGATCGCGTGCATGCGGTTTAAATTATCACTGATATGCGGGGTGACCACATTTTCAAACTCCTGTATTAATTCTTTGCTTGGACGGGCTTCAATGGGATAAATGCAAAATCCTAGATTCATAGTTTCTCCTCCTGGTCATTTTCTCCATGGCAGTGCTAACAAAGCGATTAACTTACTAAAGAACGCTCCACAATCTCAGCAATATCCAACGTTTTAACTTGTTCTTCTACTTCTTTTGCCTTAGTCCCATCACTGAGCATCGTTAGGCAATATGGGCAGTTGCTTCCAATAACGGTGGGATTTAACCTCAAGGCTTGTTCTGTCCTCTCGATATTAATTCGTTTCCCCTGTGTCTCCTCCAACCACATCATTCCGCCACCAGCCCCGCAGCACATGGAATTTTCACGATTTCGCTCCATTTCTGCTACTTTGACTCCAGGAATGGCTTTTAGAATTTCTCGTGGAATATTATAGATTCCGTTATAACGGCCTATATAACACGAATCGTGGTACACAATCGTTTCATTCACTTCACGGGTTGGTTTTATTCTTCCTTCTTTTATTAACTTGTGGATCACTTCCGTATGATGGTAGACCTCTGCCTCCAACCCAAATTCCGGGTATTCGTGCTTAAAGGTGTTATAAGCATGCGGATCGATGGTGACGATTTTTTTCACGTTGTTAGCTTGAAAGTTTGCTATATTTTCTTGGCAAAGCTGTTGAAATAAGAATTCATTCCCTAATCGTCTCGCTGTATCTCCTGAATTCCGTTCTTCATTTCCTAGAATGGCAAACTTAACGCCCGCAAGGTTGAGAATCTTTGCAAACGATTGGGCAATTTTTTGACTTCGATTATCATAAGAGCTCATGGAACCGACAAAGAACAAGTATTCAAATTCTTCCATCTCCTCAACCGTTGGGACATTGACATCGTCTCTGCTTTCACGCCATTTAATCCGCTCCCTGCGATTAAGTCCCCAAGGGTTGCTTTGACGTTCAATATTTTGAAAGTAGCGTGTGGCCTCATGCGGCATTTTCCCTTCAGTCAATACAAGAAACCGGCGCATATCGATAACTTTTTCAACATGTTCATTGGCTACCGGGCATTGATCTTCACAATTTCTGCATGTCGTACAAGCCCATAATTCTTCTTCTGTAATCACATCTCCAATTAGATTTGCCGTTACAGCTTCCGACGTTGCCGCTGCCTCATGACCTGGAAAAGCAAACGAAGGCATCCATGGTGTTCGCGAGGTAATTGCCGCCCCCTTTTCGGTCAAATGATCGCGCATTTTTTTCATTAATTCCATCGGAGACAGGGTTTTTCCCGTTACAGATGCAGGACACATACTGGTACAGCGCCCACACTCTACACAGGCATAAAGATCAATTAACTGGTTTTGACGGAAATCTTCAATTTTCCCTACCCCGTAAGTCTCCAGGGATTCGTCTTCGAAATTGATCGATGTCAGTTTTCCCACCGGCTTTGTATCACGTAAATACACGTTAACTGGAGCAAATAAAACATGAGCATGCTTTGACTGCGGTACATAAACAGCAAAACTAAGTAACGTAATAAGGTGAAGCCACCAAAAAACATAAAAGCCTACGCCGCCTGCCTCTCGGCTCAAGCCCGAAAACCATCCGGCTATCGTACTGGAAATAGGTGCGTATGGAAGGAAACCTTCTTGCCCCAACCATATATGTTCAAAACTTAGACTTAAAAAGATAGATAATACCAAAGTGGTTAAAAAAATGATAACCAAACCCGACTTAAATCCACGCTTTAATCGCTTTAGCTTTTCTATGTAGCGGCGGTAAAAGGCATATAGGACGGATAATAAAACGAGAAAAGTGGTTATTTCCTGAGATAAGCTAAAAAACTTTTGGGCTGTGCCAATTGGATATTCAAACCCTTTAAAAAACCCTTTAATGATCAGCTCAATGGCCCCAAACTGCAGGATAATAAATCCATAAAACATAATCACATGCATGACGCCGCTCTTGCGGTCTTTAAAAAGTTTTCTCTGTCCGAAGACGTTCACCAGTACTTCATTGACTCGCTTCTGAGTGTCTTTCCTCAAGTTCGCTGGTTTCCCCATTTTAATGAACGTTACCCGGCTATATACAATGTTGGTAAACAGATAAATTGCGTATCCTGTGATACCCAGAAAAGCTATAAAATTTATGAGACCGATCACCATATTCGTTTCTCCTTTCCTGTTACTTGTGTAAAAAAGAAGCTTTTCGCTTCTCAAGAAAAGCATTGACAGCTTCTTTCACATCCTCGGTTTCATGTAGCATGTAGAAAAGCTCTTTCCCTTTATCCATAAATGTGGAAGAATCAGCAGCATACAGATTGATTGCTTTTTTAATGGCTTTTAAGGCAACACCTGGCAAGTTGGCTAAATATTGCGCCAATTCTTCGGCTTTTTTTACCCCATCCGAACTTTCAACGATTTCAGAAGCAATCCCAAGTTGAAGGGCCCTCTCGGCCGATATTGGCTTGCCGGTCAATACCAGGTTCATCGCCTTAGCTGGACCCACCAGTGAGATTAATCGCTCTAATCCCCCATTTCCAGGGAAGACACCGCGCAATACTTCTGGATACCCGATTTGAGCAGTGGATGAAAAGATACGGATATCAAAGGCACTGGCAAGTTCCGCACCCCCTCCTAAAGCATTGCCTTGAATATAGGCAATGGTAGGTTGAGGTGCATTCATTACCTCTGCCAGCATCTCATGTCCCCGCGTCCATACCTCACCGGCCGATTTATTGGCAATACGATCCGGGAACTCTTTTAAGTTGGCACCACAGCAAAAATGATCTCCTTTGGCGACGAAAAGGAGTACACGAACCCCAGAATAATCAGTAATGATACGGAACGTATTCGTTAACTCTTCTTTCACCTTTTCAGAAAGTATGTTCAACGGAGGGTGATCGAGTATTACCTTGGCTATTCCATTTTGAACAGAGAAATCAACTGCATTACCCATTTGCTCCTATCCTGCTTTGCTCTGCTGGCCACTCATATTCCTCCGCAGACATGATTCCGTCCACTTGCCTAATTCGAATGCTTTTTTTCCAATTGGCATCATCTTTTTGCGGGAAGTCTTCGCGATAATGACAGCTTCGACTTTCTCTTCGAAGTAACGCAGCCAACACGATCGACTTGGCTGTAATGATCATGTTACGCAATTCAAGTGCGGACTTGATGGTATCCAATCTTACAGAATATTTACCCTGCTCGAGGTCTTGTTCGGTTTTCAGTAAATACTCCCATGCATCCATCAATCGGGCTTCATTGCGAATAACCAGGCAATTCCGATACATATTCCGGCGAAGTTCATCAATGCTTTCAAGAACATCTTTTGTTCCATTTTGGCTATTTTCAATCCACTGTTTGATCGTTTGAAATTCCTGGATGCACCATTCTTGTGACGATAATTCCTTGCCGTGCTTCATTGAATAGTGTGCAGCTGCTTTTCCTGTTCGGTAGCCATAAACTTGCCCTTCTGCGAGAGAGTTGCCCCCGGGCCGATCCGGGCCTCGTAAACCTCCAGCCGTTTCTCCGGCGATGAATAAACCCAATATGTCAGTTTCACCATCTGGAGAGGTGATTTGTGTCCCGCCGTTCATACATTGAGCCACTAGACCGACTTCAAATTTATCCGAGTGTACATCAATGCCTTTGGATTTTAACACACGTTTTGTCTTCGGCATTTTCTCCTCAACAATCGCCTCAGATCCGGGAGCCATCTTACACCATACGCCTCCGTGCGGTGATGGATTGTCTTCTGATTCTCTTTGGATGGATGTGTCCAAATAGAAGGAATGATTGGATACGGTAAATGGAAAGGCCTTGTGGTTATTAACGTCCTTCACATTTACACCTGTTGGGAGATATCGCTCCAGGAACCGCTCCCCCTTCTGATTTGAAAGAATCGGATGTGTCTTCCAAACCGGTCCTGAAAGTAATGTCACCGGAGGGTTGATCACTCCCGGGCCGATTTGCACGAATTCCATATTTACAAGCGGAATCCCTTGCTGATACGCCATTGCATACCCATCCCCCGTCATATCCGGCGTACCTACACCATAAGTGTAAAGGAAGTGGGCGCCGCCACACGCTAAGATGACAGACGATGTTTGATAGAAGACAAATTCATTTTTGTCAATATCAAAAGCGATGGCACCAACGATTCTCTTTTCGTTATCTGTTACTAATTGAAAAACCATCATCTGCTCATCAATCGGAACGTTATTCTTTTTTAATTCCTTCGCAATGATGTTAAGAATATGTCTTGCCGTGACACCATTCACCCTGCATGTACGGGGATAAGTAGCAAAATCACTCATACCCTGAACAAGTTTGCCATTTTTTTGTTTATCAAAATTAAGCCCTAAATCGATCAGGTCATTTATCCTTTTGGGAGCGTCTTCAGCTAACGTTCGCACTAATGCAGGGTCAATAAAACCTCGTCCCGCATCCATAGTGTCCTGATAATGAATTTCCGGTTCGTCCCGCTCGTCCCCATGGCCAATCGCGGCCGCAATCGCAAGAAGCTCCGAAAACGCTGTTGCTGTGGATCCACCTTTAAGCCAAGGGGATTTAACAGCTATTCGAACCTGTGCTCCAGACTGATATGCAGTTAATGCTGCTTTTGCAGCTGCACCGCCGCCGCCAACTACTAAAACATCACATGTAATCGTCCTTGTTATTTCCCATTTTCCCAATGATCTGACCTTCTTCCATTTGCTTATTTGAATATATCTGCATCCATTTCTCTCAGGTTTGGTGAAATATTTACTTTAAAATCTATATGTGAAAGGATATCACGCTCAATATCAACCCCTGGGGCATATTCAATTAATGTGATCCCTTGGTCTTCCAATCTAAATACAGCTCGTTCCGTTAAATAGAGGACTTCCTGTTTGTTTTTCAGAGCGGCCTTCGCATTAAAAGTTAATTGCTCTACCTCAGGAATGAATTTCTTATGTTTTCCTTCATTTAATATATTGACTTTTCCTTGTTCGATCGCAACATCCAACTTGCCACTGGTGAGCGTTCCGCAGAACATAATTTTTTTCGTTTTATGGACGATGTCGATAAAACCGCCGGAGCCTCGAAAAACACCGTTAAACATACTCACGTTTACATTTCCTACACGATCGATTTGTGCAAACCCTAATAATGTAGCTGATAATCCCCCACAATGGTAAAAATCAAACACTTGGGGAGAACTTATGATAGCGGTAGGATTAATATGGGCCCCGAACACCTCTTCACCCATCGGGACACCACCGATCGCCCCGTGCTCCAAAGAGAATGTAACATCATCAAAAAATCCTTCTTCTATAGCTAACTGCGGTAAACCTACAGGAATCCCGACTCCAAGGTTAATGACATCCCCCTGCTTCAGTTCCTTGGCCGCCCTCCTTAATATCACCTTTTTGGAATTCAATGGGAGCGGCTTATATACTTGTTCTAACGGAAGTTTGATTTCGCCGGTCCAGCTTGGATCGTCCTCATCAAGCAAGCTTTGTTTTTGGTCCGGATCGATTACCACTGCATCCACCAGAATGCCAGGAATGGCTACGTCATGAGGATTCAGGGTATTGTTTGGCACTACCTGTTTCACCTGGGCAATTACAAATCCCCCACTGGCTTTGGCTGCCATGGCCATCTCCAAGCCGCTTAATGTAACAGGTTCATTTTCCAGCGTAATATTTCCGTTCTCATCCGCTGTTGAACCGCGAATAATCGCTACATGGATAGGAATGCTGGGGTAAAATAGATTCTCCTCGCCGCCAATCTCTATGACTTTTGATATATTCTCTTTGGTATGCTCATTCAGGCGTCCGCCGTCGTAGCGTGGATCCACATATGTATGCAATCCCACTTTCGTCACAAGTCCTGATTCGCCTGCAGCCATGGCCCGAATCCAATGAAAGATCGTTCCCATTGAAAAGCCATAGGCCTCGATTTCGTTTTCGCGGATCATCTCAGTAAGCCGTGGTCCTTCTTTTACATTAAAACTGCCGCTAATTAATCTTTTGAGCATTCCACGATTCGCCACATGTTCTAATCCGGTGCTGTGTGTTTTGCTCCAGCCTACTCGCACGGGTGTGATGACCGTTAAATCTCTTGGTTCTCCAGTGGAAAGGTAACGCTTCTCCAGCTCTGCCATTACTCTTTCCGGACAAAGAACAGAAATAAGGCCGCTGATTGTAATGTTTGCACCGTTTGGTATTTTGCTGACGGCTTCTTCGAAAGAGATTACCTTTGATTTCGTAGTAGTAAGCATTCTCGTTTTCCCCTTTCTAAATTTATAATTTGCTAACCTTAGTGATTTCGTATGAAGCAGCTGGGGCATCCCCCGGCTGTGCTGTGTGCACAGCCGCAGTGTTTATCGGGTCTGTCCCGGAAAAGAAAAGATTCTATTTTCGCTGGTCAAATTTTCTTCCTAATACTTCAGCAGCCAGCATCGTGCGATGAACTTGAACAGTACCTCCGGCAATGGATGCAGCCCGTACACAACGGTAATACCATTCCAAGGGATACTGTTTGGAGAATCCGTATCCACCATGAAGCTGTAAACAATCATCTGTAATCTTTTTAGCCGCCTCTGCTACATAAACTTTAGCAACACTTGCTGCATGCTTATCCGGCTTATTATTTGCTGCGGCCATACCCGCACGGTACAACAAAGTTCGTGCTGCTTCCAATTGCATAAACATGTCAGCTACCATCCATTGAATCCCTTGAAATTCGCATATTTCTTTACCAAACTGCTTCCGCTCCTGAATATATTGAACGGTTCTATCGAATGCAGCTTGGGTAATTCCTAAGGTTTGGGCAGCAAACCCTAAACGTACCCCGTTATAGACTCCCATTAGGGCTTTGAAAGCATTACGTTCCGTCAATACATTTTCTTTTGGTACTAAGGCATCATCGAAATAAAGAGCCGATTGGAATTCACCACTCATATTTTCTTCAGGAACACCTACTGTAAAGCCTGGCGTTCCGCGTTCTACTAAAATGGCGCCAATATCGGATGTCCTTCCAGTGTTTCCAAAGCGTGCATAGACAACAAACAGATCAGCTAAATGTGCCTCACTAACCCAAATCTTGGATCCATTTAATCGATAATGATCTCCTTCATCGACCGCAGTCGTTTTCATGTCTGTGGCCGCACTCCCTGCGTCAGGCTCACTCATTCCAAGTCCCACGAATAATTTCCCGGCCGTTATTTGGGGAAGGTATAATTTCTTTTGCGCCTCTGTGCCAAGGTGATTGATGAAGGAGGCGATTCCAATACTTGAGTGATATACCTGTCTCCCGCTGGTTGGACATACCTTGCACAATTCTTCTATCATTAATAGGGCATCAAATAAAGTTTGATTTAAACCGCCATACTCTTCTGGCAAAGTTATTCCCAAAAAGCCCTGTTCCGCCAACATACGGGCATTTGACCAATATTCCTCACCTTCGAGCCAATGTGTCCCCATTTGTAATTTGCGAGATGCAAAATCGCGGGCTACATCTTTCCATTCTTGATTTGTTTCTGTCATGAGCATGTTTACATCCCCTTTATTTATTTTGATGCTGAATAAACCACTTTAAGATCAGTAAAGAAATCTTTTGCAGTTACCCCAATGGAGTAAGGACCAACCGCTGAATTTTTCAAGCCGCCAAATGGAACATGGGATTCACTAATGGTTCCGTTATTGATATGTAACATCCCGGTTTGTACTTCGTTGACGAATTGTTCAGCGTACTCCATGTTATTGGTAAAGCAGGAAGCTGCAAGTCCGTATTCTACATTATTCGCTATTTCAATAGCTTCTTTAAAACTATCTACAGGAGTTACAGTTAATACTGGGCCAAAAATCTCTTCTTTAGCAATTTGCATATCAGGTGAAACATCCGTAAAAATAGTTGGTTCATAGAAGTAACCATTTTTCTGACTCTCTACCCTTTTACCACCCTGAACCAACGTTGCTCCTTCATTGACCCCTATTTGGACATACTTCTCGATTGTTTCCAAATGGTCTTTTGAAACTACCGGGCCAAATGTGGATTCAGGGTTCATTCCGTCACCAATGACGTAGGATTGACACTTATCTATTAAATGACTAACGACTTCATCTACTACCGACCGCTCTACCAAGATACGGCTAATCGAAGTACATCTCTGGCCAGTTGCTGCAAAAGCGGCACCGCAAATTTGGTTAACGGCTCCTTTTATATCATTATAGTCATAGATAATGCCGGCATTTTTGCCGCCCATTTCCAATTGGACCGGAATTAATTTTTCTGCCGCGACTTGATAAATCGACCTGCCAACACCAGTAGATCCTGTAAAGGTTACTCCCTTGACCAGCGGATGGCCGATTAGAGGTGTACCAACTTCTCTGCCAGATCCAATTACTAGATTTAAAACACCCTTAGGCAAACCGACCTTTTCAAAAATTTCGACGAATTTAGCCGCAGTTCCGACAGTTATACTTGCAGGCTTAAATACTACCGTATTTCCAGTTGCCAATGCCGGAGCTATTTTTCGAAGCGGTGTTACGATCGGGAAGTTCCATGGAGAAATTGCGGCAATAACTCCCTTTGGTACTCTTTTTGTCTTTACCTCGATACCGGTTCTTTCACTTGGGAGGGTCTGACCGTCCATTCTCGTAGCTTCTCCTGCGGTATAGCGTACTTCACTAATTGTCTTATTGATTTCCCCTAATGCCTCGTTTAACGTTTTCCCTTGTTCTTTCGTAATGATTTGAGCAATGGATTCACGTTCGGTGTATAATTGTTCAGTGAAACGATACAGCAAATCTGCGCGCTTAGGAGCCGGGGTACTGGACCAATCAGCAAATGCTCTTTGCGCCGCCTCCACGGCATGATTCGTATCTTCTACTGTTGAATTGGGTGCGATGATCACAATTTCTTCTGGATTCGCCGGATTTTCTCTTTGATATGTTTTCATATTTGATGACGGAACCCATTTACCATCAATATAGTTTTGAATTTTAATTGGAAATACGTTTGCCATGGAAACTCTCCCTTACCACTATTTTTTAAAGTGCTTTCCTCAAGATATTTTTCAAATCCTCTAAGGTAGTTACCTTTGGATTTGCTGCAGCCACGCCACTATCCAATGCTTCCTGGGCAACAATGTGAATTTCTTCTTCAGATAAGCTGACATTGTTTGCTCCGAGTGTTGGCGGAATATCTAAATCGGCAATTAGCCCTTTTACCGCGTCAACAGAGCGTAACGCTGCCTCTCTTGAGTTTAAGCCTTCGACATTCTCCCCTAGCAGAATCGCAATCTCTTTAAATTTTTCTTGATTGGAACTAGCATTGAATTCCATAACAACTGGGAGGAGGATGGAATTTGCTAAACCATGCGGAACTTTATAGCGACCACCTAATGGATGGGATAAAGCATGAACAGCGGCTACCCTTCCCCATATAAATGCTGCGCCGGCAATAGTACTAGCCAACATCATCTGTGAAGCCGCTTCCAAATTGGTGCGCTGAGCTACGAAAGGTCTAAGATACTTTGCAATCAGTCGAATAGCATGTAATCCCAGTGCTTCTGTGATTGGCTGTGCCTGATTGGACGTATAGGATTCAATAGCATGACTCAAGGCGTCCATTCCGGTAATCGCTGCAAGGCCTCTAGGAAGCGTGGTGAGCAGCTGTGGATCGAGGATCGCCGCTTTCGGATGCAAGTTCTGGCTAAGGATTCCCATTTTATATTTACGTTTCGTATCTTTCAGCACCATTGCATGGGTAACCTCAGATCCAGTTCCTGCAGTAGTTGGGATGGCTATTACATCGGGTCCGCGATTTGGAAGTTTGTTCTTTCCTTCATATTGGCCAAGATCTCCAGGATTAGCGACTGCTGCAGAGACTCCTTTTGCAGTATCAATCGAACTTCCACCGCCTATGCCGATCACAGCATCACATTGATTATCTAAGAATAATTGTTTAACGGTGTCCACCACTTCAAGTGTTGGATCCGGTTGTACCTCTTTAAAAACGGCGTATTGAATTTCTCCGCTGGTTAAAATTTTTTCCAACCGCTCTAGTAATCCGGAGTTAGCAAGTCCAGGATCTGTAACGATCATCACTTTTTGATAGTTTTCAGCCTTTAGAATGTCAGGAAGTTCATTAAGTTTTCCAACTCCGTAGTGAATTTGAGTAAGTACGCCGAACTCAAATGAATCGATAAGTAGGTTCATGATTTTCATTCCTCCATAAAATCTTTACTTATTATCGGTTATCGATAATATATTTTTAAAATAGCACCAATTTTCTGATTTGTCAAAACAATATTATCATTTATCGATAATATATAATCTAAAAAAGGGTTATATCTCCCCTGTGTTCCATGCTTCTATTAAAAAAATAACAAATTAAAAAATTATTAATCTGTACAAAGTGTTTCACTTTTAAATTTAATTAAAAACTTTTGTTTTTTTCATAGTCGACGTGTTCATGCAATGCTTTAATACAACCATTCAAATCATGTGATTTTATAGCGTTTAAGAAAGGTTCATGAATGGCAGCAACTTCAGAAAGATTGATGAAGCACGCTTGGCTTGTAAGATACCAAATTCGATTAAGTTTTGACACCAACGTCTCCCACACACTATACATGAATTTATGTTCTGCCATGTGAAATATTTTTGAATGGAAATTAATATCGGCTACTCTTAAGGAGTCCAAATCATTGGTTTCACCAGCTCGAACCATCTCAAGGTAAAAATTTTCAAGGTCCCTTAAATCTCCAGCTTTCAATCTTTCCAAACTTCTTTTGATCGCTAATTCCTCCATTATGATACGGAAACAATATAATTCCTCCGTTTCTACCATCGATATGTTTGATACAAAAGTTCCCTTATACCGAATGCTTACGACCAGGTCTTCTTCAGCCAGCTTTAATAATGCTTCTCTAACAGGGGCTTGGCTCACACCGAAATCTCTTGCTACTTCCAATTCAAGGATCCTGTCTCCCGGCCTAAGTTCTCCTTTAATGATTAAATCACGCAAAGCTTCATGAATCTGGTCAGAAAGCGATTTGTTCACAATAGATCTCTTCATAAACGCCTCCTTTTGAGTAAATTCGAAATCGAGTAATTATCGATAATATATAATCTATAATCAATATAACATTGTTATTGTAAATCGTCAAAATTTTTTTATATTTAAAAATCCTGTTTAACTAATTTATTCTCCTGGTATAAATCGTCAATTTCCTAGATCATTAGCAATTGAATAATGTAATGAATGGATATTCATTACATTATGTGGTACAATACTATAAAATTAATTTCGATTAACGATTATCGGTTATTAACAAGAAAAAGGAGGGATATTATGAAAAATTCCATTGTTAATAAAACTCTCTCAGAGCAAATTTTTGAAGCACTGCGAGAAAAAATAATTAAGGGAGAACTTCAACCTGGGGACCGTATAGTTGAATTAGAAGTGGCAAAGAACTATGGTGTCAGTCAGGCACCTGTTCGTGAAGCATTTTTAAAATTAGCTGAAGAAGATTTGGTCGTTACCCAACGAAACAAAGGCACATTTATTTCGAATTTCTCACTTGATGAAATTGATCAATTATATGATTTTCGTCTCACGGTGGAAGAATTCGCAATTAAAAGAGCTTTTGAAAGATTAACTGACGAAGATATAGAAGAACTCAAAAATTATTATAATGACATGGTTCATGCTGGAGTAAACAATGATTTAGAAAAAATTAGGATTGCAGATGAGGACTTTCACACAAAAATATATAAAACGGCAGACCATAAATTCCTGAGTAACGTTTGGGAAACCTTGTCTTCCAAACTAAGTCGAATATGGTACCTAAACAGCCAAGTGTATTTTACTGACCTGTCTGAATTAGCGAACATTCACGAACCCATATTAAGGGCTTTCCAAAACAGGGATTTGGATGGCTGTATCCATGCATTTCATGAGCATGTTAACTATGAGCGACAACAAAGAGCTTCCCTTCCTTCAAGTTCGGAAGTACAATCCAATAATCATAAATGAATTCGCAAAAAAAAAGGCCGACCTAAGTTCATAAACTTGTCGTCAGCCTTTTTTATTGGTCTGCGGTTAGTAATTAATATCTAAACGAAACTTGTTTTGAATGGGTAATTTTTAATTAAACAGTCCTAGTTTGTACAACTTCCTCTTTGGCCGCTTCTGATTGTAACGGTTTTACAAAAAAGGCGACTGCCAGCGCACCAATTACACCCAAGCCTCCCGCTAGGAGGAAAGCACTTGTAAAATGTCCAGTAAATTGGACAATAAATCCGGTGACTGCTGGACCTATAATTCCTGAAATATTTGCCAGCCCATGTACAAAGCCACTGACTCCTCCAACCTTTTCACCGCGAACTACATCCTGAATAATCGACCAATAAATTGGTGCAGTTAAGTATGTGAAGCCAACACCAAATGCCATAAATATAACAATACTGGTTACAGATGAAGCGATTCCTGCTAAACCAACACATATAGCTGCGCCTATCAGAAAAGTAACTAACACCAATTTTCTTGAAAACATGAGTTTCCCTGTTTTTTTGAATATATAATCTGTCAGCATCCCCCCGCCAATCAATCCAATCGCGCCAGAAGTCCAAGGTATCATGGTTACAACACTCATTTTCATTATACTCAAGCCTTTAGACATAGTCAGATAACTTGGAAACCAGGTCAAGAAGAAAAAGATGATGTAGTTATAAGCAAAGAAGGATACTGCCATTACTAATATAGTAGGTTGTTTAAGATAATAAGATAATGGAAGGCTCTCTGAAGATGACGTATTTCCTTGCATTTGTCCATCTCTAATCACTTTAAGTTCATCTTTGCTCACTTTTGGATGCTCTTCCGGCTTGTCCGTGACTGTTTTGATCCAGAGAAGCGTCCATAACAACCCGATCAAAGTAATGACTACAAAGGACCACTCCCAACCGAACTTCAGTGCAATAAAGCCTACTATCGGTCCCGAAAGAGCACCACCAATTGGAAGACCTGCTTGATTGATGCCAACCGCACGCGCCCTTTCCTTAATTGGAAACCAATTGTTAACGGCTTTATTTGCAGTTGACGAAAAAGGACCTTCACCTACACCGAACATTAAACGGACAATAAATAAAGAGATAAAGTTGAAAGCAGTCGCTGTTAAACCACAAAAAATCGACCAGACCACCATAGATGTACCAAAAACTTTCCTTGGTCCGAAAACATCCGAAAAATATCCGCCTATGAAGTTAAACAATGCATATCCAATGAAGAAACTACTTAGAATTAGTCCCATTTCTGCAGGCTCTAGGTGAAATCGCTTTGATATAAAGGGCATGGCTACGGATAAAGCACTACGATCAATATAATTTATAATCGCGGCAAGAAAGAGCATAAAGACAATATACCATCTGAAATTCCGAAACATACGAACCCATCCCCTATTAGGTAATTTATACAAACATGGTCATGTGTGTCTTTGGTGTGTCTTTGCTTAAGTTGAAACAGGAACTTCATTTTGAAGCGTTTTCATTTATGGAAAGAATAAGAAATAAAGCACTTCTTTTTCTATAAAAATATAATCAACTATTTGACTTGACTTAATAAAATTTTGGAAAATTCATTGGTCAATTGTGGGACGATCTCGAACAAGTCTCCTACGATTCCATAGTCAGCCACTTCAAAAATTGGGGCCTCAGGGTCTTTATTTATTGCAACAATAAATTTGGAGTTGGAAATGCCCGCAACATGCTGGATTGCACCAGAAATTCCACATGCAATGTATAAATCAGGCGTTACAACTTTACCGGTCTGACCAATTTGTAACGAATAATCACAGTAATCTGCATCGCAAGCTCCACGTGATGCACCAACAGCCCCTTTTAATACATCTGCTAATTCTTGTAAAACTTTAAAACCTTCGGCACTTTTTACTCCTCTCCCGCCTGCAACAATCACCTTGGCTTCCGTTAAATCAACTTTTTCAGCCGCCCTTCGAACGATCTCTTTGATTAGCAGAGTAAGGGCAGGTTTCTCAACTGTATACGGAATAGTTGACGCCTCAGAACCATACCGGATAGGTGTTATATTATTAGGACGTATGGTCAAAAATATCGGAACACTATTAAACTTTTTCTTTTCAAATAGTTTCCCAGAATAAATAGAGCGTGTAACCACAATTTTATCACTGGCATCCAAATTTATGTCGATACAATCACTAGCCAAACCAATTTCTAATCTTGCCGCTGCCCGTGGAGCAAGGTCTCTGCCGTTTCCAGTATGCCCCATAACAATAACATCAGGTTGAGTTTCTTGAATAATTTTAACTACAGCATGAGTATATAATTCAGGATGGTATTCATCATAATCGGAATCTTCAATTATATATACCTGCCCAGCACCATATTGTGAAAGCAAATCCACTTGTTTTGCAGAATGGGTTCCAAAAACGGCGGAAATTACCTCCCCTCTCCCAGCAACTTGCTTCGCAGCAGTTAGGGCTTCAAGGGAAACATTTCGGATTTTCGATCCTTTCATTTCTCCGATAACGAGAACTTTTCTGTCCATAATTTACCTCCTAAAATATTTTAGCTTCTTCAAAGAGGAGCTTGACCAATTTTTGGCTAGCTACACTTGGCTCTCCCTCTATTCTGGTGCAAGCTTTACGTTTCTTGGGTTTATATCTTTCTACGACATTTGTTTTTTTAGATATATCCACGCTCTTTTCAATTAGATCGGATACATCTAAATGCTCCAGTGATTTGCGTTTTGCCTTCATTATATTCGGCAAAGACGGATATCTAGGTTCATTAAGCCCTTGCTGACAAGTAACTAGAACAGGTAATGGAGTTTCAACTTTATAGGTTTCACCTTCCACATCTCGCTCCGCCAATACCCTTTGATTCTCGATTTGTAGTTTGACAACGGAGGTAATGTGGGGAATTGAAAGCTCTTCCGCAACCCGTACACCAACTTGGCCTGCACCATTATCTATGGATTGATTCCCAGTTAAGATAAAATCAAAATTTTTATCTTTTACGTATGCAGCTATGACTTTGGAGATGATAAATTCATCACTTTCTACATCTTCAATTAAAACAGCATGATCAGCCCCCATTGCCAGTCCATGACGTAAAGCACTTTCAGACCTTTCCTTTCCAATTGTTAGAACGATGACTTCTCCCCCGTGCTCCTCTTTTAATCGAAGTGCCTCTTCAATGGCATATTCATCATATGGATTAACAATCCATTGACTTGTTTCTTCGACTATTTCTCCTTCTTTAAGTTCAATTTTTTCTTCTGTATCAAAAGTTTGTTTAATACAGACCAATAGTTTCATGGAAACACACCCTTCTTCTACTTTTTATTATAGATTATAGATTATATATTATCGATTATATATAGATTATCATACGGCTCATTATTTGTCAAAATATTATTCCTATTCTGTCAAAAACTATCCTACTTTTTCCCTCACCCCGTATTCCGCTCGCTATCAAGTTATTAAAAAAGAGGCTTCAGAATTTGAGCCTCTTTTAACAGATGGTGATATTTTCCAATCTTTAAATAGACTTTGGCGTTACTTGGTGCTAAACAAGTTTTCACGCATCTAATGCATACATTTTCCTTTGCATTAGGGGGGATGACCATCTTATTTTTCAGTTGCTTCGAATTGTTGCACTTGGATTGGTGCGCTTAATAGTCCTGGGGCGGCATTGACAAAGTTTTGAAAATGAGCGGTTCCCTGATGGACGTCAATTACTCTTGATCCTGCCACTTTTCTACAAACACAAAAGTGTTAGGCTGTTCTGGATTTTCGTAATATTGATAGCTAATATTACCGTCTAAATTAGGAAAATATTAAGACCATGGATTGGCCAGTGACCCCTTTGGTCTCAGGCTTTTCCCTTTACTGGGAATGGATTTTTAACACATTAGACCTAAATTTTATTCCTTCAAGAGAAAATAACGGAAAGTTTTAAAAATTCCAAAGAACATAACCCTTCGTATTACACTTGCAACTCTCCTATTTTGCAGGTTGTTCATAATTTAGCCATACAACCTTCTGAAACATTTTTTGAAAATTTGGCATATGTCGTGTTTGAATTTATTGTTTCCTATTCTTCTACTTGTGTTATTTTCCCTTTTGCAATCAACTACATATTATTATTAATAATTTTTCAAGCTGCTAATTTTTGTATTACTATGTTGTTAATACCACAAAAAAAGTTCTAACTTTTCCGTTTTACGGGAAAATTAGAACCATAAAACTTTTGACACTCCCCCCTAGGGTATCAGGACATGAAAAAAAAAGTAGTCCCCAATAATTCATAAAAACAATTATGAAATTAACTCATTTAAAATATAAATGCTCTAATCTTTCCTTTTAAACTTATAAAATTCAGATTATTTTGTTTTCATTTTTTTGAACTTGCCAAGCTGTTCCCTGTGAGTTAGATCGAAATAATTTGGATTTTCGTTTCGGATTATAGCTGCAATTTCTTTTACCAGAATGATTGGAACTTACTTAAAGAATATTAATTTGAAGATCTATGATGCTGTTCACTTTGTGTTGACGGTATTCCACCAAATTTTTTTTTGAATACTAAATTTTTCATATTTTTCCTAAAAAGACTGCCTCCTTCAAGGTAACCAATTATCAATACACTGATAATTGTAATACCATTCACTAAATAAAGGATCCATTGATCAATCCCCAGAATTAAGAATCCATTTGAAATCAATGTTAGGAAAAAAGCGCCGAGTAACGTACCGATAATATTGCCTCTTCCTCCGGTTAGTGATGTACCACCCAACACAACCGCGGCAATAACTGTCATCATTGAATTGGTAATCATCATGGGTGATGCATTAGATGCCAATCCAACACCCAATATTCCACCTGCTCCTGAAAATAATCCAGCCAATCCAAAAGTAATAATGTATGCAGTTTTGATTTTTATTCCTGAAAAGAATGCAGCATTTTTATTCTCACCAACAAAACTGATATTACGTCCAAATTTCGTTTTATGTAGAATAAAATAACTAATAAACAGGAAAACAATCATCCAAACGGCCATCAAAGGAAAGAGACCTAAAGAACCACTAATAACTGAAAGTATCTGTTCGTTAGATACAACTTTTGTAGTCTGATCTGAAATAATATAGGCTATACCCGAGACAATCATTGATATGGCCATGGTGATAATGATACCTGGCAAATCCGTATAAGATACGATTAATCCACTGATGATGCCAACGCAAAGTCCTGTAATCAAAGCAATCAGGATAATCAAATATGGATTTAAGCCTATATTTAATAGAAATGGAATCATACATCCTGCCAAGGCAGGTACACTAGCTATACTTAAATCAATTTCACCCATAGTCAGTATAAAGGTCAGACCAAACCCAATTACTGCAATAATTGACATTGATCTTAATATAGAAACGATATTTCTTGTAGAAAAAAAGCCATCTGCAAATATTGAAAATAGTAAAAAAATGACAATAGTGCTTATTAAGACCACATTATTCTTTGAAAATACGATTCGAATGATACTTTTTTGATCAGGCAAGTTGTTTTCCGTCATAAACTCAAGTTCCTCCTTTTCGTACTTCAGGATCTTTCCATCTCAAACTTTCGTTTCTGGTTCAAACTACTGATAGATAAAACAATGATTATAACAATACCTGCAATAATACCCCCAGTCCAGGCATTGACTGAAAGTCTGAAAAGGCCATAGGATATACAACCGACAAAAAAGGCTCCTAGGAATGCTCCCTTAATACTACCTTTACCTCCCTGGATGGATGTACCACCTATAATAGCAGCAACAATCGCACTCAGTGTATACGATTCACCCTCACCAGGCGTTGCAAAGGTAGACCTTGATACCATTATCATTGCCGCAAAAAAAATAAAAACTGCGTTTATAATGAAAGTAATGATGATGGTTTTATTTACATTAATACCATAAAGAATGGCTGCATTACGATTATCCCCTACACACTGGATGTTTCTCCCTATTTGAGTTCTGTTCATAAGAATGATTGCAGCAAAAAACATGATAGCAATCCACATAATAACGACAGGAATCATATATGGACCAAAATTTATTTGACCACCAAAAATATTCAACAATGCTTTATCTTCCACTTTGATTGGGTTGTTATTCGCGATGATTCGGGATAATCCCATTGCGATACCATTCACACCTAATGTAGCGATGAAACTCGGGATTTTCACTATAACAGTCAGGACAGCACTGATGAGACAGAGTAAAACGGTAATGAGAAACCCGATGATTGAAGCTGACAGCATTGAAAATTGGCTCTGAAGCAGGACCGCAATAACGACCGTTGGAACTGATAGTAACGAACCAACGGATATGTCCCATTCACCAGCAGTTAACATAAAAGTCTGCCCAAAAGATAAGATCATAATGATTGCTACGGTTTCAATAATTGTAGTAAATGAAGAAAATGCCAGAAAACCAGGTGAGGCAATAGAAAAAATGATAACAGCGACCAAAATACTAATTATCAATAATAAAGCTTGCGATCCTGTGATCCGATTCATTTGTTTTTTTAAACCGTACATTAATATTCCCCCTAACCGACACTAAGTTCGATAATCAAATTGCGATTTTCCTCGCAGGCATCAACTTCATTAGTAATTTGTCCGTTTCTCAATATAATCGCTCTATTACAAACTTCAATGATATCATCGATCTCAGAAGTGACTATGATGATAGAAGTGCCAAGCCTAGCCTTTTGGAGAAGAGTTTCCTTGATTTCCTCTTTAGATCCGATATCAATCCCTTCTGTTGGTTCATAAACGATTAGTAGATCCGGATCAATTGACATGCATCTACTAACAAGAACCTTTTGAATATTCCCCCCGCTCAATTGATGTATCTTATCTTTAAAAGAAGAAATTCCGCGCACATTGTAGTCCTTTACCATTTCAGTTGCAAACGATTGGTCATTCTTCTGATTAAGAATAAAACTTGATTTGTGGAAATTTTGTTTTAACAAAATGAAATTTTCCAAGATTGACTTTTGCTTGAACACTGTCTTTTCACCTCGGTTGGGTAAATAAACAATGCCATTTTTCAGGGAATCGACCGGGGATTTAATCGATATTTTTTTATTTTTATACCTTATTTCACCACTTTTTATCAGATTGTATGCACCAAAAATTGTCTCCATTAATAGAGCTTGGCCCTGGTTTCGAAGACCATATATCCCAACAATTTCACCCTTTTTCAAATCGAAGGAAATATTTCTAAGACTATTATTCTTAGTAGTTACATTGGTTACGGAATAAATAACATCACTAGACGGAGTTGCTTTATCCACTTGGTTGATAGTTACATGTTTACCGACTATTAAGTCTATTAGTGCTTCTGATGTCAATTCACTAGTTTTAGCAACGGTAATAAGTTTTCCTGCTCTCAATATGGTCACAGTATCTGTCAATTCCATCATTTCAGAGATAATATGAGAAATAAATATAATACCAATTCCCCGTTTGGCCAGGTCACGAATTATTTTAAACAATTCAATACGTTCATGTTGAGCCAACCCCGCCGTCGTTTCATCAAATACAATGACCTTTGCTCCTGCATCAAGACATCTGACAATTTGAATTAACCTCTGAGTTACAGAGTCAAGCGTCCCCGCTTTGGTTTTGGGGTCAATATCAACATTAAAATATTCTTTCATCAACAGCCTGGCTTTTTGATTATTGCTTTCATCATGTACGAGCCCAGCTTTTGAAGAATAATCATTCCTTCCGATAAAAATATTATCAGAAACACTCAACTGTTTTGAAATTGTAATTTCCTGAGGTATAACATAATAGCCTTTTTCATATGCATCTCTAGGAGAATGCAAGAGGGCCTCTTTATTTTCAAAAAAAATCTGACCAGAATCGGAAGGAATGAAACCGCCCATAATTTTACATAACACACTTTTTCCTGCACCGTTATGCCCAGCTAGAGCCATTATTTCGCCCTTGTGTAAACAAAATGAAACATTGTCAAGTACTTGCATCGTTCCAAAACGTTTGGAAATATTTTCTAATTTTATCAACTCTAAATTTTCGAAGGTATCTGTTGAATTCATAATTGGCCCCCAGACTTGTGTTTATTAGAATTAATCTGTTTTAAATAAAATGGATTCCTCGAATACTTTTAATCCATGAAAGTAGTTTTTTGATAAATATGGATCTATCAATATATTTATTAGAGGGTGACAATTAGTTTCATTTATGCCACCCTCCATTTGCCTCATTTATTATTTGATTTGATAATTACCATTGATCAGTCAGGCTTGTAATATCCTTTGGAATTTTATAGCTTGAAGGAACTGACTTTTTATAAACGGATTTAATATTGAAATGAGTCGCAATCGGCTCAGGTGTTGAAGCGATAAAGCCAGGAGTTTTATCAGGATATAGTAATTTATAAACGTACTGATAAACAGAGTCTCTGCCAACATTGTACCAAGGCTGGGCAACAAGAGCATTGGCCATGCCATTTATTTCACTAGCCATTGGAACAGCAGTTGTATCATCAAGATCAATGAAGATCACACGAATGTCATCTTTTGTATATCCCATTTCTTTTACAACCTGAAGGGCCTGATTGCCAGCCGGATTGGACCAGTCAACCAAAAGAACCTTAATATCAGGATTTTTAGACAGAAGACTGCGGGTTACACCAGCCGTATCATCCGGAGCAGAATACCATGCCTTATGAACCTTAATGTCTGGGTAATTTTTCAAGACGTTGTCCCAACCATTGTACCTTAACTGACAGGTTAAAAGAGAGCCATTATGTCCGTTGACAAAGCCAACCGTACCGATGCTCCCATCAGTCTTTCCAAGAAGCTTAACCGCAGCTTTTGCAGTCATTTGACCTGCCTTATAAGCATCAACATCCGCAACACCGACGAAGTTCTTGTCTTTCCAGTCAACACCATAAGGTGCAGTACTCATGTAAGCAACCGGGATTTTCTTCTGAATCTGCAACAGCACTCTACTCTGAGATGCAGCATCCATTGGCAGCGTAAACAAAGCATCATATTTTTCTGTAACTGGCAGAATTTTCTGATAATCTGCGAGTTGGTTTTCGGTTTTTTGATCTGTCGCATACCAGGTATCTTTAATAGTGATTCCAAACTTTTTGGCTGCCTCTTCAATACCAGCATTCATCCATTTATACGTATCGCCATTTGCACCAAATTCAACCGCTACTTTTAAATTCATCGCTTTGATTTTTGCAATATCTTCATCAGAAAGTTGGATTTTATCATAGGTCACGCCAGTGATTCCCTCTGCCATGGTTTTATCTTTATAAACAGCAGTTCCCAGGTCCTTTGATATATCCTGTACGTCATCTTTCGTTAATTCATGGAATCCACCTTTGGAGTCCGAAGCACCTGAAGATGCTGTATTTTTATTGCCCGAACAGGCAACCAATGATATTGTCAATAGTAAAGATAATAAAGTAATGTTAAATTTCTTGAACCTAAAGTTCCTCACCCTAGTACCCCCTTTATCAAGTTTAAATGCACCATGATCCATCACTTTTATAGTAGTTGTTGGGAGGATCATGGTGCATTCTTGTTTTAATTAGTTACAACTTCATGAGAGGTCATGAATTCTAGGAGCATATCTGCCAACTCCTGTGGACGTTCCAATGAGAGACTATGCCCGCAATCAAGGATTTTGCAGGTAACATCATCAGACACACGCTGCATCTGGCGATGTACTTCCTCAGCAATAAAGTGTTTGCTTCCGATAGCCATGACAGGCATTTCCAATTTCTTTTCACTCATTCTTTTTGTATATTCCATATTTTCGAAAGTCCTGCGATAAACTTCGAAAATTGGGCGCAATCCTTCAGGACCAGAGCTGCAACGGACTATCTCATCTACAACATCATCATCAAGTGCGGTCGGATCATTACATTCTCCCTTTGACCAATTCCCCCAGAACTCCCTCTCCTTGCCAGCAATCAGAAACTCTGGAAAACCAGGAACATGGAAGAATACGATATGCCACAACCAGTGGGTTGAATTGACATTCTCCTTAGTGAGGTAAGCCCAATCCTCCAGACCATAGCCAGGAAGCAGCATTTCGCAATAGCTCAGCTTTTTGACCTTCTTTGGATAAGAGGCAGCTATTGCATAAGCAAATGCAGCTCCCCAATCTTCACCATGAAGAAAGAAACTTTCGAACCCAAGATGCTCCATCAGCTCAACACAGTCTTTAGCGATATTTTCCATTTCATAGCCTAGTGCAGGTTTGGCCGAATCTCCAAAACCCCTGACATCAGGAACAACTACTGTATAGTACTGGGATAGGATGGGTACCAGCTTGTGATAAAAGAAAGATGTTTTAGGAACACCATGAAGTAGTAGGAGCGGTTCGCCTTGACCTGCGATCATGTAGTGTAACCTAACTCCGTTTACGATAGCTTTCGCATGTTGGACTGGTTCTCCTTTGTAGTCAAATGTTTTCTTTGTGCTCATGTTTTTCTTTTCCCCTTTCGATGAAACAATAATTATTACTACATTTTCTATAGTACAGGGAATATAAATAATAGAAAATTAATAAAATTGCGAATAAAAATACATATTATTGTTAACGCTTTCTAAGTAAAAGCTGCATTTTTTCATGAAACAAAAATAGCCTCTCCATTGGTATGGAAAGACTAGCTGCGAGAAATAAGTTTTACAGACAGAAGAAATTCAAATAGATGTAATCCATTACATCAAGTGTTAGTTTTCCCTTTACTTTTGGAAAAATCAGAACTAGATGTAATAATCCTTCTGTATTTACCTGGCGGGTTACCTGTTAATTTTTTAAATAGAAGATTAAAATAATTTGGATTCTCATAACCAATGATAGATGCGATTTCTCTTACAGATAGATTAGATTGCTTAAGTAATCGTTTTGCTTCTTCTATACGGCAATAAATCATGTATTGTATGGGAGGCACTCCCATTTCTTCCTTGAAAACATGAGCTAAATGGTAGGGGCTTACATAAACTAGATTAGCTAAATCGTTTAATGTCAGCTCTTGTCTAAAATTTTCTTCTATATATTTCTTTACCTCAAGGCAGACTGGAGAAAAGGAATGATGATCGGAATCTTTCAAGAGACGAGTAATTTTAATAATAACCGCTTGTAATATTGAAGAGATAACGTCTTGATATCCAGCATGTTTCGTCCGATATTCCCTTAAAATATCTTTTAAGTAGTTATCAATCTCCTTTTTTTCATCTTGCAAATGAATAATAGGAAGATCATTAGAATGGGTTAAACAACCTTTATCATTACCATTAATATGCAGATTCGAAACACAGATATAAATCCCTTTGAGAGGATTGTCTGTACAAGATTTACCTTCGATATGACTAAATGGGGGAATAAATATAAGGTCTCCTTCTTGTCCGATAAAAGGTTTTTCTTCAAAGATAAACTCTCCACACCCCTGTTGAATATACACAATCTCTGTATAATTAGGATCGGAATGTTTTTTAATCCAATTTGGACTGATTTCTTTTATTCCTTTAATATTGATAAACCGGGGAGTATTTATTAGGACTGAAGATTTTCTCACGCCGTATGTCCCCTTTCATTATAAATAGCATTCTAAGTAATCCATTTTTGACCAAAGGTACACTCCGACTGCTTTATTTGATAAATAAGGAGCTTTTACAGTAAAAGAGGCTCTAGAAATCGAGCCTCTTTATTATTACAGCTGGTTGTTTATTTTACGGCACCTTGAATAGATTTTTGGTGATTTTAATTACCATGTATCTAATACATTTTCTTTCGTTACTAATAACGCAAGGACAGCTACTAAGAGTTAGGCACCTTTTATTTCGCTTACATCGAAAAGTTGTACTTGGATTGGTTCACTTAATAGTCCAGGGACGATATTAACGAAGGTTTGAAAATGGGCGGTCGCTTCGTGAACACCAATCGTCGCTTGATCCTTCCACTTTTCCACAAATACAAAGGTATTAGGCTGTTTTGGATTTTCAAAATATTCATAACTAATATTACCTTCTTCTGCTTGAGATCGTTCCGCTACTAGGTTAGCCTGATCCAGGAATACTTGACGTTGTTGTGGTTCCACTTTAAAGTACGCATGAATAATAATCATCTATAAATTCCACCTTTTATACTTAATATCTTTTATGATAGTGCCTCAACAATTTCCTTCATATGTTTAATAGATTGCTTTGTGAAGTCATCAAAAACATTAGCTTCCCCTTGAAGGCCTGAAGCCACATAAGGATTTGACACGGCAGGTAGGAACTCCATCGTAATATAACCCTTATAACCAAGTTCTTTAAGCAGGGAAATCACTGGTGCAAAATTCGTTTGTCCTAGTCCAGCTGCCTCCCTTGTATTATCAGCGATGTGGACATGGGCAAGATAACGTGAAATCTTCATTATCGAATCCCTCATATCTCGTTCCTCTATGCTCATGTGGAACAGATCCGCCATAATCCCTACACCTTCTACATTCACTTCCTCCACAAAACGTAAGGCTAAGGTGAGGTTATTAACTAAGTAGGTTTCATAACGATTTAATGCTTCAATGGCTATGGTGATTCCTTGTTCCTTTGCATACAGCCCCGCCTCTTTCACACTTTGAATGGCATTATTCCATTCTTCCTCAAGCGTCGTTTCTGGGCTAAGTTTACCAACACAAGTAGGAACGACAATTAGGGTTGATGCGTGTAAAGTCTTCGCTAAATCAACCGACCTTTTCACATATTCGACTGCCTTTTTTCTAATTTCGTCGTTTGATGAGGAAAGATCCCTTTCAGGGGTAAAAATTCCACAAATAGAACTGCATTCAAGTTCATACTTTTTTAAGAGTTCTTTCGTTTCCTTAATATCAATGGTATACGGCTCGCCAGCGATTTCGACTCCTTGATAACCATATTTCTTCAACCTTTTTAAGCTATCTTCTAAACTTTCATTTCCGAATATCCATTGTGTGGCACTATATTTGAACATTGAATTCACCTCTTAGATAATGAAAAAATCAGAGTTCCCATACAAACCGTCGAGAACTCTGTCTACCTGTATATTAATCTGAGATTTTAACTACAGTTTTAAGGATATCCTTATTATGCTCTGCCGTTTCAATTCCGTGTTTCACATCTGCAAATTCAAAATGATTTGTGAAGATTGGAGTTGGATCAAAACGCTTGCTTGCAATTAAATCAATCGCTTTAGAGAAGGTATCATATGTTCCTGCATAGGAGGAAACAATGGTTAATTCACGGCTGTAAATTTCAAATGGACTTACAGGAATTGTTACATCTGCAGGGGCTGCTCCAAATACCAGTATTTTTCCGCCTTTTCTCACTAATTTAAACGTTTGCGCGTAAGTATAGGCAGAACCTACCGCTTCAATAACAACGTCAGCACCGCGTCCGTCTGTTAATCTTTTAACAGCTTCTACCGGGTCTTCTTCACCTGCATTGATGACATAATCAACACCAATATTTTTAGCTGATTCAATTCTCGCAGGATTTAGTTCGGAAAGGATTACTTTACTAGCACCTTTCAATTTTGCAAGTAAGGCATGAGCGATACCCATTGGACCTCCGCCAATAATCGCGACTGTTTCACCGTATTGGACATTAACTTTATCCTGACCGCTGATTGCACATGCTAATGGCTCAATATAGGCTCCATGGATCCAAGACATAGAATCTGGCAACTTATGAATATTACTCTCTGGAACTCTTACAAATTCAGCAAATGCTCCGTTAATGTGTACCCCTAATTGAGTAATTTTTTCACAATGCAATTTTTGACCATGGCGGCAGTAATAGCATGTACCACAAGCAATATTGATATCTGCTGTCACGCGGTCTCCTGGCTGTACAAAGCTCACTTTAGAACCAACCTTTGCCACTTCACCGGAAAATTCATGACCTAAGATAAGTGGAAGCTTTGCAGGAAAACGCCCTTCATAAATGTGCGGGTCAGTACCACATACTGCTGTATACTTTACTTTTATCAATACATCTTTATCCCCAAGTTCAGGAACTGGTACTTCTTCTAATCTTAAATCCTCTTTACCATATAACACAGCAGCTTTCATTACTTTTTGATCAAACCCTGCTTCTAAATTTTCATTGTTTACTACTGTTTCTTGTGCCATTTTATTTTTCCTCCTTAAAAAGGTTTTTTAGGAAAGTAATTGACTCTTTAGTGTATTGATCATAAAACTCTTCGCATCTAGTGCCATTAAAAGGATCGGCAAACGGAGGCAATAGCTCCATCGTTAAATAACCGCTATAGTTAATATCACGTAAAGCCTGAGCGATTGGCTCAAAATCGATATGACCACGGCCTGGTGCCGCTCGATTACTATCAGCGATGTGAAGGTGATATAATTTATCTCCAACCATTCTGATTGTGTCGGCAATATCGACTTCTTCAATATTCATATGATAGGTATCACCCATCACACCTACGCTTGGAAGATTCACACGATTGACCAGCTCAAGTGCTTGCTCCAATCGATTGATTAGATAGTTTTCATAACGGTTCCATGCTTCTACCGTTAAACAAACCCCATGTTCTCCCGCAAAAATACCAGCTTCCCGTATTCCTTCCTCAGCCCATTTCAATTCTGTTTCTCGATCCGCCTCTCCATAAATTTTCATACAAGCAGTTGGAGTCAGGGAGATTCCTTTTGCACCGATTTTGCTGGCAAAATCAACGCAGCTTTTTAAATACTCGACTGCATTTCTTCTAATATTTTCTTTACTAGAAACTAAATCTCTTTCAGCGTTATAAATGGCACAAATAGTGGAAGCTTCAATATTATATTTTTCCAATAATCCTTTAATGCGGTCTGTATCCATTTGCTCTGGCTCGCCTACAAATTCCACACCGTTATAACCATATTTAGCGAGTCTAGCAATACTAGTTTCAATATCTTCTCCTGCATATACTAGCGTGTTGTAAGAGTACTTAATCATTTGAACATCTCCTTATCACTATTTTGTCTATGTACACTTCCTCTGGATTTTAAATAGGGGCCGCATGTAAAAGCGGCCACTATTTAACTTCTTTTCTAGGAAGTTTGTAATCTCTTTTCTGACTGGTTAAGCGATGACTATTTTGCTGCCTTTTGAATAACTTCTGGGGCATCTTGACGATAAGCCATTTTCCAAACCTTTAAGACGTTTTCCTTTGTAACTTTCATCGATGGAACAACATAGTATGGATCTAATTGTTTGCCAAGTAATGAATATCCGGCAACAAGAGCTTGCGCAGCTCCGTTTTCATATGGTAACTGTGCTCCAAGACCTTTTACATTCCCTCCAGAAGCAATTTGAAGCGCCACGTTCGTTCCTAAATCAACTGTAGTGATAACTAAATCATTTTTCCCTGCTGTACGAGCTGCAGCAAGTGTTCCTTCCGCTGGTACATCCCAAATCGCAAAAATCCCATCTAAATCTTTGTGTTTTGTTAACATACCTGAGGCTACTTTTTCAGCATCGTTAGGAGTGATAATTCCACCATGGGCAACAATTTTAATATTTGGATATTTTTCTTTAATGGTTTTCTCAAATGCTTCTTTACGTTGGTTATTTACAAAGAAATTAACATCGTGGAAAATAACACCGATTTTCCCTTTTCCTTTTAGTTCATCACCCATAATTTCACCGGCAAAGATACCGTTTCCATAGTTATCTGATGAAACAACGCTGACATAATCTTTTCCAGCTTTGAACCCTTTTGGTACGTTATCCATGAAGACTAGTTTTACACCGGCTTCCGCAGCCTTTTTAAAAGCGGGAGCAGTAGCAACAGGATCAACCGGCAGAGCTACGATAACATCTGGCTTTTTAGCCATGATGGTTTCGATATCTGAAATTTGTTTTTCAGGCTTGAATTGGGCATCCGTAACGGCCACAACTTTGATGCCCATTTTTTCAAAAGTGTCTTTTACACCATTGATGATGGCAGTTGAGAAATCATTTCCTGCATAGTGCATGGAAATAGCGGCTTTGAATTTACCTTCTTTAATTTTCTTTACGTCCTCTTCAGACAATTGCAAAGTTGCTGCAGGTGTGGCTGTTTCTCCATTTGGACCTGTACTTAAAATTTTCTGATTGCTTGGTATTTCAGGGTTAATGGTAAGAGGATAGGTAACTTTTACTGATGCTTCTTTTTGCTTACCTGAAGCAGTTGAACTTTGTTTTCCACACCCAATAAGAGCCAAACTGCTAATTAAGAGTATCGTTACGATTAGTAAAGTAAGTTTTTTCATAGTAACCCCCAATAATAGATTTAGATAATAATAGTGTTTTTATTATTTAGCTGCCCCTTGGATGGACTTAGGTGCCTCTTGGTGGTAAACAAGTTTCCATGCATCTAATACATTTTCTTTCGTTACATTTAAAGCTGGAACAGCTACATAGGCAGGTGCTTCCTTACCAAGTAAAGAATAACCAGCTAAAATCGCTTCTGAAATCCCCTGGTCATATGGCAGCTGAGCACCTAGACCTTTAATCAAACCATTTGATGCAATGTCTAAAGCAACGTTTGTCCCTAAATCAATTGTCGTAATGACAAAATCTTTCTTTCCTGCCGTTCGTGCTGCTGCCAATGCACCTTCAGCTGGAACGTCCCAAACGACAAACATTCCATCAAGGTCACGATTTTTGGTCAGCATACCTGATGCTACTTTCTCTCCATCGTTAGGGCCAATGATACCGCCGCGTTCAACGATTTTAATTTTTGGATATTTTTCTTTTATTGTTTTTTCAAAGGCTTCTGTACGCTGTTTGGTCACAAAGTAATCAGCATCATGATAGATTACGCCGATCTTCCCTTTTCCACCAAGCTGTTTCGCCATGATTTCAGCTGCTTGAACACCATTGCCATAGTTGTCTGCAGATACAACGCTCACATAATCCTTGCCGGCTTCTAATCCTTTTGGTTTATTATCCATGAACACGACTTTGACTCCTGCATCTGCCGCTTTCTTAAAAGCGGATGCAGTTGAAACAGGGTCTACTGGTATCCCCACGATAATATCCGGCTTTTTAGCTAAAACTGTTTCGATGTCGGATACTTGTTTCTCAGCCTTGAACTGGGCATCAGTTACAGCTACGACTTTAATTCCCATCTTTGCAAAGGTTGCTTTTAAGCCATTGATTTGTGCTGTTGCCCAGTCATTACCAGCATAGTGCATGACAATGGCCGCTTTGTATTTGCCTTCTTTGATTTTTTGCACCTCTTCTTCAGTAAGCTGCAATGTTTTTGCTGAAACAGCGGATTCTCCACTAGGACCTTTACTTAAAATTTCCTGATCGGGTATATCTTGATTAATCGTTATTGGGCCTGAACTTGCGGTTGTTTCTTCTGTTTTTGTGTTCTCTGTCTCTTTGCTTGTGCTGCTAGTTGTGCTATCCTTGCCGCAGCCGACAAGTGCGACGCTAGTGATAAATAGAATCATAGTAAAAACACTTAGTAACTTTTTCATGACTTGCCCCCTTTTCATCGTTGTAACTTTTAATCCATTGATAGAAATACTGAAGTATTTTTATCGTTTTTATGTATCACATCCTCTCACTTAATGTAATCGATTACAATTTTCCGTTAATTAATTTTTTACTGCTTTTCTCGGTGATTATATAATCGATTACAATTTTGGTTTTAAATTCACTTAAAAGAGGGGAAAAACACTTATTCTTATTATTAGCCCTTTTGAATAGATTAACTGGGCGAACCAGTGGCATTTAAACGTACTGCATTCGCCCGGATAATGCTTTTTTCAATTAGGTTATTACTTACATCCAATTCCTTTTAACTTTTCTGTCAAGTAATCAATGGATGTTTTTGCATACCAATCAGGATCTGCTTTTCTAGTACCAAATCCAATTTCCATTGAGAGGTAGCCCTTGTAATCGATTTCCTTTAATGCTTTTAATACGGAATCCCAATTTACCGTTCCTTGTCCAGGCGGTAAACGATCGTCATCCGAAATATGAACATGATGCAACTTATCTTTCATTTTATAAACATAATCACTCGGTACTTCATTACGATATAGGGCATGGAACGTATCAAACATCACTTTCACATTGGATTCACCTGATTCTTCTGCCAACTGCAGGGCATCATCTGCCGATTCAATTAAATTACAATCAGCAGCTTGAGGTTCAACTACTAATGTGATTCCAAGGTCTTTCGCATATTTTGCCACATCTTGCAAACCTTCGCGGCTATACTTCCATGCTTCTTGTTTGTTCATACCAAAACCAAACCAGCCGGCAAGCCACATCACAGTTGGGCATTCCCAGTCATGCGCTAAACGAATGACTTCCTTATAATGATTGATCGTAAATTCACGCTCTTCTTTCAAAGCTGAACTTGGATTCACTCCAGGTCCTCCTCCAGGTGCGGGAAGCATTGCAGCTACATTAAGATTATTTCTTTTTAAATGCTGAAGAATTTCCTTACGTCTTTGTGTGGATAGATAATCAGGCCATGCATGCGGACTCGCACAACCTATTTCAATTCCATCATATCCAAATGCAGCAATTCGACTAATCACTTCTTCTAATGGATAAAAGGGCAACATGGATGGAAAAGAATTATAAACCCAAGTATTAAATGAAAGTTTCATTTTTTGATCCTCCTCAAAAATTAAGTCATAAAGCAAATTTTTGTTATTCAATGTGATTATTCCCAAACAAACACAGCTTTTTCCGTTTTTCTTTCGTCAAACAAACGGAAAGCTGTTTCCGCTTCTTCCAATTTAAATTGGTGAGTAACCAACTTTTCTACAGGCAGATTCTTTCTAACAATAAACTCCGCAATTTCATCAAATTCTTGAATTGGGAAGTACCAAGAACCCATTACAGAAATCTGTTTTCGAATTAATTGCGCACTTGGTTTGATTGTTGTCTCTTTACTTTCGCCGATAAAAGCGACACGTCCATGTGCTCTCACGCAATCTAATGCATCATTCTCACCGTAAGGGCTTCCGGAACAATCAATCGCAGCATCTGCACCAAGACCCTTTGTAATACGAGCGATTTCTTCTTGAACATTCATTGTTTTACCATTGATGGTATAGTCCGCACCCAATTCCTTCGCAAGCTCCAAGCGCTCATCCAGCATATCAACAGCAATAACGGTTGCGCCTAATCCTTTAGCGATCATCACACCAGCGCCGCCCATAGGTCCCATTCCAAAAATAACCAGGTAGTCTCTTCCTGAAATCCCCAATCTCTTTTGCGCGTGGTAAAGGGTTCCAACAGCGTCAGTTGAAACAGCAGCCGTTACGAAACTCATGCTATCTGGCAATCTCATACAGTTTTCAGCTGGAACGACCATGTACTCTGCGTCACCGCCGTGAGAGTCAAAGCCGATACATTTAAATTCTTTACAGAACATTTTGTAGCCGCTCTTACAATGTGCACATTCACCACAGCCAAGAGCTAAGTAAACAGCAACTCTGTCACCCGCTTTGTAATTGGAAACGCCAGCTCCTACTTCCGTGATAACTCCTGCAGGTTCATGCCCTGGTACCGTGCATCCGCATTTTGTTCCTTCAAAAACGGAAGTTCCATAATATAAGCTCATATCGCTTCTGCAGATCGCTGATGCTTTTAACTGAACTAATACTTCCCCTTGGCCAGGCGTTGGAATTTCAACCTGGCGAATCTCTACCTTTTTATCTCCTGGAAAAAATACAGCATTCATTGTTGTCATTGTACTGCCTCCAATCATTCATCATTAATTTTGAAAAACAATTATCCTATCATATTTCCTTGAAATGAGCTGCGGGAGGGAACAGCCCCTCCCTTTGGAAGCAAGAGAACCGTCCCCATGCTTCCAAAAAATTAAGCCCACCACATCTCGGTAATTTTCTCCTTGAACATGGCCCCTTTTAAGAGAGTAATAGCTTTGCTTAGTCCCTCGTCGGTGGAAGCAAGCATATCTTCATGTTCGATGGAAATGACATAATCGTATCCGACCGCTTGAAGGGCACTTACTATGTCTTTCCACATTTTTTCGTCCGAGCCGTATCCGACTGATCTAAATGTCCAAGAGCGGTCTAAAATTTGGCTATAATGCTTTGTATCTAGAACACCATTAATCTTTATATTTGCTTGATCTAAATATGTGTCCTTCGCATGGAAATGGAAAATCGCATTTTCCCTGCCCAGCTTCTTTATCGCCTCGACCGGGTCAATTCCTTGCCAAACGAGGTGGCTCGGATCAAAGTTTGCTCCAATGTTTTCTCCTGCATGTTCCCTTAACTTCAGTAAGGTTTCAGGATTATAAACGACAAAACCTGGGTGCATTTCAAAAGCAATTTGCTGAATGCCATGCTCTTTCGCGAATTTTGCTTCCTCTTTCCAATAAGGAATAACGACTTCGTTCCATTGCCAGTTCAGCACTTCTAAATATTCCGGAGGCCATGAGCATGTAACCCAGTTTGGATTTTTTGCACTGATATGATCACCCGGACAGCCGGAGAAGCCATTGATAACAGGAATTTCCAAAAGTTCTGAAAGTAATACCGTTTTTCGCCAAACGTCATGTGACTCTTGAGCAATGTTTACATTTGGATGAAGCGGGTTACCGTGGCAGCTTAAGCCGCTGATCGTTATTCCCCTAGTTCCAAGCGCTCTCAGGAATGATTTTCTTTTTTCAGGAGATTCAAGCAATTCATCCGGATTACAGTGATGATTGCCGGGATAATTCCCTGTCCCCAATTCAACGGCCTCCACACCCATGGCTGCCAGTTTATCCAACATTTCTTCAAAAGGCAGGTTCTGATACAAGGGGGTAAATACACCTAATTTCACGCAAGTACCTCCTTGCTAGCCTGAACCTTCACCCATTTCTGCTGCTGGTTACTTTCTAAGATTGCGTCTGTGATACACATCGAAAGGTGCCCGTCTGCAAATGTCGCAAAATTAGACTTGTCTGTTTTCAAGCTTTTGCCATCGCGAACAAACGAGTAGAAATTCAACATCATATTTTTCAAAGCATCTGGCCAGCCTTCATTATGCCCTCCAGGATGATGAATAGCAGACCTTGCCTCCGGCGAAAACAACGCAGGATCCGCTAATAGAACTTCATTTGCTTTATCCCGGTGCCCGATCCATAGCTTCTCTGGTTCTTCTTGGTTCCAGAATATTGAAGCTTGACTTCCATTAATCTCAAAGCTTAATCTATTTTTCCGTCCCGCACTGACTTGAGATACCGTAAAGACTCCTCGTGCTCCATCTTCAAACCGGACAAGAACAGATGCATAATCTTCTGTATTAATTGGTACATCTTCATATTGCATATCTTCCGCCGTCTGTGCCCCAAAAGTAGCTACGTTTCCTGTCGGTTTCTTTCTTACTGGAACAACAGTTGATAAATCGGCAAAAACTTCGACAATCCTTTTGCCTGTTACAAATTGGACGGTATCACACCAATGGGAACCAATGTCCGCTACTGCGCGTGACTTTCCGCCTACTTCCGGCGCCAAACGCCAGTTGTAGTCGGTTTCATATAATAACCAGTCCTGCAAGTAGCTTCCGTGAACCAAGTTCACTTTCCCAAGATCACCTTCAGTGATTTTCGCTTTTAAGTTTTGCACACTCGCATGCTGTCTGTAATTAAAGTTCACCGCATGGATGACGCCTTGTTTTTCTGCTAACTCCAACAATTCTGCTGATTCATCACTGTTCATAGCCAGTGGTTTCTCTGAGACAACATGCTTTCCAGCTAAAATAATCTCTTTATTAATGGCAAAATGAAGATGATTTGGTGTGCAATTGTGCACTACCTGGATTTCACTGTCTCTCAGCATTTCTCGGTAATCACCAAAGGCCTTCGGAATTCCAAGCTCAGCTGCCTTTTTTTCAGCCATTTCTTGACTGGTTTCCGCCAAACCAGCTACTTCTACAAAACCAAGCCTTCTAATGGCTTCTATGTGAGTCGGCCCGATAAAACCAGTACCGATGATACCAACTTTAATCTTCTCCATATTTCTTCCTCCTGTTCAAAAGTTGATCGTGTTGTTCAAGGATGCAAATTTATAGACCTTATAGAGCCATTCCGCCCGCCGCTTTTATCATTAATTCCGCCAATTTCCGAGGAAATTCCGCCATTTTTCTCATTAATTCCGTCAATTTCCGGGGGAATTCCGCAGAATTTTGCTATTATTCCGCGGAAACCTCTATTAAAAATTACCTCTTCAACGCTTTCTTACCGAAAGCCACCGCCAAGATAATGATAATTCCTTTGATAATCATTTGCTGGCTGACATCAAGACCCATGATAATCAAACCATTGTTGATCGTACCAATCATTAAGGAACCAACAATCGTTCCGATAATCGTTCCTACACCGCCAAACAAGCTTGTCCCACCAAGGATAACCGCAGCAATAACAGAAAGCTCATCCCCTTCACCGAAGGAAAAACGTCCGGCATTCATACGGCCTGCATAAAGGAGACCAGCTAAACCAGCCATTAAACCAGTTGCAAGGAATACCATTAGCTTGATCTTCATTGTCTTTACGCCAGAGAATCTTGCCGCATTTTCGTTACCACCTGTCGCCAATACCTGACGGCCAAAAGATGTTTTACGAAGTAAGATATGAGCAATCACTGTAAATACTAGAGTCCAAATAAGTAGAACTGGAATCGGCCCAATGTCCCCTGAACCAAAGATGAAATTGAAATTTGCGTCTACAATCGGAACTGGAGCAGTATCTGTAACCCACATCGCAGCACCTTTAACAGCTCCCATTGTTCCAAGTGTTACTAAGAAAGAAGGAATCGCTACTTTTGTTACTAGCAAACCATTGATTAATCCAACCACAAGTCCAGTACCTACACCGCCGATGAGTCCACCAATAATGCCATAACCCGCTTGGATGGCTAATGCACCGACTAGAGAAGAAAGGGCCGCAATGGAACCAACAGAAAGGTCAATCTCCCCTGTACTAATAACAAATGTCATTGCCAACGCCATCAAAGAAATCGTCGCTGTTTGTCTAACAATGTTTAATAAGTTCCCTGAGGTTAAGAAACCTTCATCACTTAAGCTGATAGAAAAATAGATTAATACGCCCACGAAGGCAAAATAGACAATATAATTACGCCACTCGAATCCTTTCAATGAAGGAGTTGCTGGCTTTTGAATACTAGAAACCTTGGATTGCATATTGTAATTCCTCCTCTGATTTAATCTCCCTGCGGGTCATTTCCTTTTTAATTTTCCCATCATGCATGACGATCACACGGTCACTTAAAGCAAGCAGTTCTGGGAGTTCGGAGGAGACCACAAGGATTGCCTTGCCGTTTTCGGCCATGGCTCTAATAATCTCCACAATTTCCGTTTTTGCACCAATATCCACACCAATCGTTGGTTCATCTAACATCAAGACAGTAGGGTCGTTCGCCAGCCATTTAGCTAGAACGATTTTTTGCTGATTACCGCCCGATAACAACCCGGCCTTTTTAAAAATATTATCCGTTTTAATATTTAACTTCCTTACAAATTCATTACTAATCTCATTGGATTTCTTACTATCAATAAAAGCTCCTTTTTTCACCTTCGAAAGAATTGGAAGAATCATATTATCCTTGACACTATGTTCAAGGACCAATCCTTGCATCCTGCGGTCCTCCGGAATCAGTGCAAGTCCGGCTTCTATGGCATTCTTAGGATTCTTAATGGATTGTTTTTGACCACTGATGTAGATGTCTCCACTCTTAATTGGGTCAATCCCAAAGAGATTTCGAAGTAATTCCGTCCGGCCGCTTCCCATTAACCCGGCAATTCCAACGATTTCACCCGGCTGAATTTTTAGATTAATATCTTGGACATGTTCGGCACTTAAGTTTCTTACTTCAAAAATGGGCGGCACGTCCGTTGCGTAGGAACGTTCTTTCCATTCAAACGCTTGGTCAAATTGCATACCGACTATATGTGAAATTACAGTATCAAGATCGGTTTCACTGCATTTTTCTGTTGTGATATATCGGCCATCACGCATAATCGTGATTCGGTCACATATTTCAAAGATTTCATCCATCCGGTGAGAAATATAGATGATGGAATAACCTTTTGCTTTCAATTTGTTAATAAAACTAAAGAGTACTTCCGTTTCATTTTTGGTTAAGGACGAGGTTGGCTCATCCATAATCAGAATCTTTGCTTCTTGGGAAAGTGCTTTGGCAATTTCCGTCATCTGCCAATAGCCAACCCCCAAATTTTGAACTACATCATTGGGTCTAATATCTACGCCTAATTCTTCAAGCAATTTTTCTGTTTTCTTCTCACAATCCTTATCATCGAGCAGCCCTAATGATGTTTTCTTCTCACGAGTAAGATAGATGTTTTGGGCGACGGTAAGGGTAGGAATTAAACTAAACTCTTGGAAAATCATCGATATATTATTCTTTTGAGCATCATCATAACTTTTAATGCTTACCGGTTTTCCTTCAATTAAAATCTCGCCGCTGTCTGCAGAGTATACGCCTGTGAGGATTTTCATTAACGTCGATTTCCCGGCACCATTTCCCCCCATCAAGGCGTGAACTTCACCTTTTTTGACGGAAAAATGGACATCGTTTAAAACGGTAATCCCATTAAAAGCTTTATTAATACCTCTCATTTCGAGAATCGGTTGTTCCATCCAAGTTCACCTTCTTTTTATGTTAGAGGCTGCTTTCAAAAGCAGCCTCTATCCTTTTTTTAAAATTATTTCATCGCATTTTTTACTGTGTCAGGAGCCTCTGTTCCGTAGATTAACTTCCATTCATCTAATACATTCTCTTTCGTAACTTTGATTGATGGTGAAGCAACATACGCTGGTGCTTCTTTTCCTATTAGGGCATAGCCGGCAAGGATCGCTTGTGCCACACCTTGGTCATATGGCAGCTGTGCTCCAAGACCTTTAACAATTCCATCTTGTGCAATAGAGATTGCTACGTTTGTACCTAAGTCAACTGTTGTAACAACTAGGTCATCCCTGCCAGCCGTTCTTGCTGCAGCCATAACACCTTCAGCCGGTACATCCCATGGAGCGAAGATACCATCAATATCATGGTGTCTTGTCAACATAGCAGATGCTACTTCTTCTGCCTGATTTGGACCAGTAATCCCACTTTTTGCTACAATCTCAATATTTGGATATTTTTCTTTGATTCTTTTTTCAAAAGCATCAGAACGGTTTTTGGTTACAAAGAAGTTTACATCGTGATACACAATGCCGACTTTACCCTTTCCGCCAAGTTTTTCAGCCATAATGTCTGCTGCGGTTGCTCCGTTACCCATGTTGTCACCAGACACAATACTGATGTAATCTTTACCTGCAACTAAACCTTGTGCAGCACCATCCATGAATACTAACTTTACGCCTTGGGCAACAACCTTTTTATAAGCTGGTGCGGTAGATACGGCATCAACTGGAACAGAAATCATAATGTCCGGCTTTTTCGCTAAAACGGTTTCGATATCATTTACTTGCTTTTCCGCTTTGAACTGTGCATCTGTTACAGCAACGATCTTGATGCCCATCTTCTTAAATGTATCCTTCATCGCACCAACTGCGGCATTCATATAGTCAGTACCAGAGTAGTGCATAACAATCGCCGCTTTATAATTACCTTCTTTAATCTTCTTTAGCTCATCTTCCGTAAGCTGCAATGTCTTAGCTGAAACGGCCTGTTCTCCGTTCGGCCCTTTATCTTGTACCGCTAAATCAGGAATCTTTGGATTGATCGTTAATGGTCCTGAAGCTGTTTCTGAGTAGTTTTCATTCTTTTTCGTGCTCGCTTGTTCAGATGTAGATTTTTTTCCGCCACACCCTGCAAGAAAAACACTTAAAACAAGTAACAGTAAAACTGTAATAGAAAAACTCTTTTTCATTTGATTACCCCCACTATAGTAGTTATTTAGTTGAAGCTCGTTATTTGTCGGTACCACCTTACAATCTATAAGTGTGGCACCACCCCCTTTTCATAAATGTAAGCTTAATAGAATATTACTAGTAATGGATTACATTCATTTAAGTTATAAAACCAGGCTTCTATGGACTTCAAAAAATGTAATTGATTACATTTTTTTCTAAAAAATTTTCAAATACTCCTGACAAGACTGTCTTACAATCAACTGGTTAGCTAAAAACATTTGCTCGTGTTGGATTTCCTCTTTGTTGATGAGCCTCAATAGTAATTCCGCCACTTTCTCACCAATTTCAAACGCGGGCTGGGCAATCGTTGTCAGACCTGGTTCGAATATGGACGAGAATTTCAGATTATCAAAACCGAGAACCGAAATATCCTCTGGCACCTTAAGCCCCTTAGATTTAATGGCTTTAATGACTCCCATTGCCATTTCATCATTTGCAGCGAAAATCGCAGATGGGAGTTGACCAATGGCAAAAAACTTCATCATAAGGTTAAAACCGCTTTCAAAAGAGAAATCACCTTCCTGGACTAACACAGGATCCACGATAAGGTTGTTGCTTGACATTGCTTGATAAAATCCTTTGAGACGGTCTCGGTTCAAGACACTATTGAGAGGTCCAATAATGCAGCCAATTCTTTCGTGTCCCAAATCGATTAAATATTCCGTTGCATTTCTGGCACCGCTTATGTTATCAATCGAAACAGTTGTGATGTTGGAACCTTCCATATACTCACACGCAAGGACCAACGGAAATCTTTGGGCCACCTCTTCAACGGTTGCTGCATCCGTTTGGGCAGTTAATAAAGCCATTCCATCTGCTTTTTTTTGATGCAAAAGGTTTAAAAACCACTTTTCTCGTTCCAGATCATTGCCTGTATCGCCGAGTATAACTTGATATCCATTTGTAACCGCTACTGCTTCAATCCCCCTAAACACCTTTGAAAAAAACGGATTGGTAATGTCAGGCACAACAACTAGAATGGTTTTAGCAGAAACAATTTCCTTCTTTGCTACATCTACAATCCCTACCATCTTTGTTATTTGTCCTTTCTTGTTTCTATATTTAAATTGTAATCGATTACAAAATTGTCGTCTAATCATCTTCCGACAAGGTTTTTTTTCAACTGAAGTCGTTTTCTATCCTTTTGGACACAATAATCGTTCATTCGGACAATAAAATCATAAATTTTTTAAAAAAACAAAAAAATTGAGGTCCGGTAAACCCGGACCTCACAACGATTTATTTTTTTGTAATTCTGCTAACTTATTCTTGGAAACTTTTGCTGTCTCCTCATAATTTTTAAAATATGCTTTGTACGTTTGCCCTGCCGTTTCAATCCTCTTTAAATATTGCAAATTAATAATATAGGAACGATGGGAGGCTACAAAACGGGAATCAAGGAGTTCTTCAAGATTCGTTAACGCCTCATTTACCTCTATTTTTTGATCAATTGTATGAATGACGGCCTTTCGGTCCGCTCGTTCAATAAAAATAATGTCATCTAACGGTATAAAAGAAAACCGATTGGACTGTTTAACCATTAAATCCTTCTTAACGGTTGGGCGCTCGCTTTCGGCTGGAGTCTTAGCAAGTGCAGCTGCTCGTCCTAACGCTGCATAAAGACGGTCACGGTCAATAGGTTTGACAATGTAATCGATTGCATTTACACTAAAAGCTTCTAAGGCAAACTCATCATGCCCGGTGATAAAGATAACTTGCAATGACGGGACTACTTTTTTACAAGATTTCACCGCTTCCATCCCATTCAACAATGGCATATTAATATCAACCAAAATGATGTCTGGCTTTTCAATCATCACCTTGCAAATTAAATCCTCACCATTAACGGCTTCTCCAACCATTTCATAACTCTGCAAAGGTTTAATGAGATGCTTCAATAGTTTTCTGGATGGTGCATGGTCCTCTGCAATTAAAACTCTCAAAAGATCACCTCATATTAAAAGCTTCTATTTAAGTGGAACATTAATATAAAAATTAATAGATAACATACTACCATTTGAAATCGCTGTCAAACTAACTACTCTCAGTATAAGGCAGTTTAAGCAGGATAGGAAGTATTTTATTATTAAATAGGTATGGCGGTTTTTTGCAGTTTTAAAGAAGAATTACTGTGGACTATACTAAAGCTACGGCTTCAGAAAAATGCATGATTATTCTTTCGGAAGGCAGGGTATAAAAATGGAAATCACCCCTAACGAAAATTTATATAAAGAAGTTTTACAAACCATGTCTGAATGCGTCATTATTCATAAAAAGTCGGGTAGAATGATTGCGCTTAATGAAAATGTTGAAAAAGTGCTAGGTGTTAAATCCGAATTATTAACGGAAGCAAATGTACGCCAATTAGATTATGTAAAAGAAGACGGATCCTCCCTACCCTATTCGGAATTGCCTGGAATCATCACCCTCGAACAGGGGATTCCTTTCCATGATTATGTCTTGGGAGTAAGCGATCGAAATAATGGGACTAAATGGCTTTCCATTACTTCAAAACCACTTAAATTACATAAAGACGGGGAACAAGCCGCGCTTGTGACCATATCGGATATTACCGAACGAAAAAAGATGGAACAAACAATCATTCAGGCAAAAGAAGCGGCGGAAAAAGCGAACTTAACCAAAACCGACTTTTTGTCCAAAATGAGCCATGAACTCCGGACACCATTGAACGGAATCCTTGGTTTTGCCCAGCTATTAGAAATAGATGAGTCCTTAAATGAGGAGCAGCTGGACTTCGTCCAAGAGATCTTAAGCGGAGGAAAGCATCTATTAAGCTTAATTAATGATATTTTAGATTTATCCAGAATCGATACAGGCCAATTAAAAGTTTCAATTGAAGAGGTAGATCTGCTGACCATTATCAATGAATGTATCCATATCGTGCAGCCGCTTGCCATGAAAAAAAGAATTACAATTCATAATCAAATGGACCATTCGCAAACCGTAACCGTTCTTGCCGATCCGATTCGCCTAAAACAAATCCTACTTAATCTTCTCGATAATGCCATCAAATATAACCGGGAAGACGGCAAAGTCATGATTTTCTCTTATATGAAACAAAACGAGGCAGTTATTCATATCGCCGATACAGGAGTCGGGCTTTCAGTTGAAGAATATCAGAAAGTGTTTGTCCCATTTTATCGGATTAAAGGGACACAAGAGGAAGGTACGGGCATTGGATTGTCTTTGGTCAAGCAGCTTGTCCAGGTGATGGGCGGAAAAATCAGTGTGACAAGCAAAAAAGGAATAGGCAGTGATTTTTGCTTTCGACTCCCTCTTCCCTATGAATTAAAGGCCGCGATGCAATGGGGTGAAGAAGTGATCGATCATCCAGCTAAGAATGGCAAGACTGATCACTACTGTTTGTTATATGTGGAAGATAATCAATCTAATTTAAATTTGGTCATGAGCATCCTGAAATCGGAACCCTCCTATACAATCTTAACGGCACGTTCCGGAAAAGAAGGATTAGAACTGGCTAAGACTGAAAAAGTCGATTTAATTCTGCTGGATCTTAACCTCCCGGATATCCATGGTTTCGAATTATTTGACCGTTTAAAAAAGGATGAAAATACGAAAGATATCGCGATTATTGCGGTAAGTGCAAATGCTATGCCCCATGACATCCAGCATACATTAAACAAAGGGTTTGATAATTATGTGATAAAACCCATTAATGTGAAGGGATTCTTAACAACGGTAAACGAGACTCTAACGAGTACGATCAATCAAAATATTCCCGAGCGTAAAATTTTAAGTACAGGTCCCTACGGTGAGGAAGCTGTTTCTGCTAAAACACTACAGTTATCGGTAAAGGATCTAAAGCAACTGAAGGATAAAAAATATAAGGCTGCCATTTCCATGCATTATACAGATAATGATTGGTCCAGGTCTCAAGTGGAAGGGCTAAAAGCTACTTTTAAGAAAATAGGTATTGAGGTAGTTGCGGTGACAGATGCACATTTTAAATGGGAGAAGCAAGTGGAAGATATTGAAAACATCTTAGAATTAAAGCCAGATATTATAGTAGGGATTCCTGTTGATCCGGAAAAAACGTCAAACACCTTCCAAGTTGCGTCGAGAACTGGGGTTCATCTGGTCTTTATAGACAATGTACCAAAGGGATTACTGCCTAGAAGGGATTATGTTAGCATTGTATCAGCTGACAATTATGGAAACGGTAGTGAGGCAGCACATATTATGGCCGAGAAATTATCTTACAAAGGCAAGATTGGGGTTATTTATCATGCTGCCGACTTCTTCGCCACAAAACAAAGGACAGAATCATTTGAAAATATGATAATGAAACATTATCCAAACATAAAAATTGTGGACCGTAGAGGGATTGTAGGTCCATATGAAGGAGAAATTGCAGCAACTAGTATGTTAACGAAAAATAAAGATTTGGCCGGAATCTTTGTTGTATGGAGTGATCCTGCCGAAGGAGTCATAGCTGCAGCACGTAAGGCAGGCGCTGATCATCTAGTTATCACAACGATTGATATGGGGGTTAATGTTGTATTAGAAATGGTTAAAGATGGACTTATTAAGGGATTGGGTGCCCAGCTGCCCTATCAACAAGGAGTGGCGGAAGCCATCTTGGCAGGTTATGCACTGATTGGAAAACAGGCTCCAGCTTATGTAGCTGTTCCCCCTTTAAGAGTAACAAAAGAGAATGTTCTTGATGCTTGGAAGTTAGTTTATAACGAGGAAGCTCCGGATATTATTAAAAGGTTTATAACTAATGAATGAAATATATAAATAAAACAGGAGAAAAAACCAACCTTTCGAGGGTTGGTTTTTTCTTAAAGTTCGACCGGCATGGGTGCAGTCTCTAGGGTGAAAGTCCCGAGCCATGTAGGCAGTAGTAATGGTTAGCTTAACGCAAGGGTGTCCGTGGTACGCGGAATCTGAACGAAGCGACCGGCAACCCTCCGGTCTGAGGAACACGAACTATAAGGCTAGGTATCATTGGATGAGTTTGCTTTACAAAACAAAGTCCTTACTGCCGAAGGGTACAGAGTAAATGAAGCAGATCTAAAAAGCTCAGAGTCTCCTCCCTTCAAGTATTGGTTAGATTAAGTGCTAACATTTTACACATCCATACTAATTAATATATTTGTTAATTAATACGTATTATCATTAATTATAGTAGAGTATAATCGAAATTGGTATGATAATCTCTGAAAATTATTTAAACACTGCGTCTGTTTCACAGCCCATATTACACGCCTGTTTAATCATTTAGGTTTTATTCTAGCAATCGTAATCTTCCACTAGACTAATAAAATATGAATATAAAAAAAACGGATGGCTTCTCCGCCATCCGAATGCTACTTTTTGTTTTATTGTTCCGATTCAATGGGCAGCCAGGCTTGTGACCATTTCTCAATTTCTCTAATTATGGGCTCTAAGGCTAGTCCTTTATCGGTTAGGGAATATTCAATACGTACTGGTGTCTCGGGGAACACCTCGCGTTTAACAATTCCTTGATTCTCCAATTCCTTTAGACGCTCCGAAAGAACCCTTCCACTAATTCCCATAGAAGATTCTAGTGTGCAAAAGCGCTTCGACCCTGTTAGCAGCTGGTAAATCACAAGACCTGTCCAGCGCTGGCTCATCATCACCATGGCTTTTTCGAATCGAGGACAAATTTCAGGTTGATTCATGGTTTCCCCTCCTATTCATATTTATCATATTACAAATCACAACAAAATTACAATACATAATGAAATTATTTGACACAACTTAATTTCAAAAATATAATAAGTTACATAAAGTAAGTTAGTTATTAAGTCGTATGATATAATAACTTCAGCAGCATTATAATCATAATTAATAGTTCTTTACCGATAAATTTTTATTACATTAATCTATATATATACAGACTAAATAAGGTGGTCCTTAAACATGAAACTTGAAGCAGATGTTTGCATTGTCGGTGGGGGTCCGGGCGGCGCATTATTAGGGTATTTGCTTGCGAAAAAAGATATATCCACCATCGTTCTCGAACGTCACACAGGGATCGACAAAGAATTTCGTGGTGAACATCTCAATCAGGATGGTGAACGAGTTTTAAAAAAATATAATCTGTATAATAAAGTACAAGACGCAGGTCTGCTTTTAATGGAACGCATTGAATACTGGCAGCATGGACATGTAATAAAAACTGTTACACCGGCAGCTGAAGAAGAGCATGTCGGTATCCATGTCCCGCAGAGGAATCTGTTAAGTGTATTAATTCGCGAGTCAAAAACCTATCAGAATTACAAGCTTTTGATGGGGACAAAAGTGACTGAATTAAGCTTTAATAATAATGGGGATGTAACAGGTCTTAAAGCAACAAAGGGCGGCCAAGAAGTAACTATTAAAAGTAAAATCGTCGTTGGAGCTGATGGCCGTTTTTCAACAGTTAGAAGACTAGCGGAAATCCCCTTTTCGACCATTAGACATGGGTACGACTTACTTTGGGCAAAAATCCCAAGCCCAGAAGGATGGGAACCGACCATTAAAAATGCACTAATCGGCGGCAAGCAGCTAGCACTATTTACCCAGCAGGGCGGATTTATTCAGATTGGCTGGAATATTGAAGAGGATTCATACCCTGTATTGAAAAAGCAATCATTTGCACCATTTATTGAGCAAGTGATTGAGGCTTTTCCAGAGCTGACAGAAACTGTTCATCAGCACATTCAATCATGGAACGATTTTATCTTATTAAAAGTTCAAAGCAGTCAATCACCTGTATGGGCGAAGGACGGGGTAGTTATTATGGGGGATGCCGCTCATACGATGAGCCCTACAGGTGCCTTTGGGATTAATTGCGCTCTATTAGACGCTGATGCGCTAGCTGATATTATTGAGGAAGCACTGGACAAAAATGATCAGAGTGCTGCACAATTAAGAAAATTAGAAGACGCTAGGCGGGCTGATGCTGAGAAATTACAGATTCAGCAATTGATAAAAGAACAAACCTATCAAGATAATTTTAAAATTCCTGCACTGCCAACAGGCGTTTAGAAACCAATAAAAACATGGGATTGGGGAAATGATCATGGAACAAGTTCAATTAAAGGCGGATGTCCTTTCATTATTAGAGGATAAAATAAAATTGATTAAAAAAGGCGATGAGGCCATCTATCTGGTCGGTCCAATTAAGCTGCCAGTTAATTTATACGGGGAAACGATTGAATTTAAATGGTACAGCTGGTTGAAAACCGAGTATGTTACAGAAGATTTCCAACAAGTCATCCAGCACTTATCTTCTGCTAAATTAGCGGAATTTCAACAATCAAGTGTCCTTGTTTACGGAGATTTTGAATACGGAGATGATGCCTTGATACGGATGCACTCCATCTGCCACACTGGCGATATCTTTGGCAGCAAGCGCTGCGATTGCGGCTTCCAGCTTAGACAGTCGATGAAAATGATTATCGAGCATGGTACAGGGGCCTTATTCTACCTCGCTAATCACGAAGGCAGAGGAATTGGTTTATTTAGCAAGGCGATGGCCTACATTCTTCAAGAAAATGGATATGATACAGTTGAGGCGAATGAAGGGTTAGGTTTTGCTGATGATACTAGAAACTATGATGACGCAATTGAGGTATTAAAGGCACTACGCTCAAAGCCAGTTACACTGATAACCAACAATCCGAAAAAACTGAAAGCCTTGAAAAATGCCGGTGCCCCACTTTCAGGCAGAACTCCTTTATGGGGCGACGTTTCTGAGTACAACGAGAAATATTTAAAGACAAAAGTTAATAAATCTGGACATTTAGAGTAGCTGGATAAAGCTTGAGAAACAGGATGGTATGAATACCGTCCTAGTAGGAGGATATAGGTTTATGAATGATGAATTTTATATGCAATTGGCATTAAAAAATGCCCAAGCCATGAAAGGTCAGACTGACCCGAATCCGCTAGTTGGCGCAGTGATTGTGAATGGCAACCGTATTCTAGGGGTCGGGGCTCATATGAAAGCCGGCGAGCCGCATGCTGAAATCCATGCTCTTCGAATGGCAGGGGATCATGCCAAGGGAGCGACCATCTATGTAACACTTGAGCCTTGTTCCCACCATGGCAGAACAGGCCCTTGTGCGGTTGCACTTGTCGAGGCCGGAGTTAAAAAAGTGGTCATCGCGACGTTAGATCCAAATCCTGTTGTCGCAGGAAACGGTGTGAAAATCCTTAAAGATGCAGGAATTGAAGTCGTGATTGGGGTTCGTGAGGAAGAATCCCGCCAAATGAATGAAGTATTTAATAAATTCATCGTCGAGAAGAAACCATTTGTCACCTTAAAAGCAGCCACCACTCTCGATGGCAAAACCGCTACCTATACAGCTAACAGCAAGTGGATTACCGCTCCTGATGCACGCCGCGATGTACATCAGTTAAGAAGTGAAAATATGGCGATCCTTGTCGGGGTCAATACAGTGGTTGAAGACAATCCTGAACTAACCTCAAGAATTCCTAATGGACGGAACCCAATTCGGGTGATATTAGATTCAAAGCTCAGAATTCCTTTGTATGCTAAGGTGGTAACCGATCAGCAGGCAGATACTTGGGTTTTTACTAGTGAAAATTACGACAAAGAGAAACGAAACCAGTTAGAAGAACAAGGCATCTCCGTCTTTGTAACCAGCGGCTCAAGCCAAGTTGATCCGGAAGATGTGATGAAGACCCTCGGGGAAAAGCTTGTGTCTTCCGTGTTAATTGAAGCTGGTGGAACCATTAATGCTGCTCTTTTTGAAAAACAATTAATTGATAAAGTTGTCCTATACGTGGCTCCTAAGCTAGTCGGAGGACAGTCCGCCCCTACCTTCTTAGAAGGAATAGGTATTGCGGAGATGGGCAATGCTGTTGAGTTAGCCAATCTAAACGTTTCACCAATTGGGCGAGACTTTAAATTTACAGGATATCCGATATATTAAAAATGGACGGTGCTTGTCACCATCCATTTTTTTCTGAAAGAGGGGTTTACATGAGATTTGGTTTTGATATTGATGATACACTGATTAATCTAAGAGAACATGCTTTCCACATTTATAATAAAAAGTTAGGCCAGGAAATCGGACTCGAGGTTTTCAATGCGTTAAAAAAGGTCGAGATTCATGAACCATTTGGGATGACAGCAGAAGAAGGCTCACAGATGTGGAAAAGTTCATTAGAAGAAGTCTACTACACCAATTGTCCAGCCTTTCCAGGTGCTCTGGAACTGCTTCAGGAGCTTGATAGGCAAGGCCATGAAATTTTTTATATAACCGCGCGTTTTAAGGAGCATGGCGAGAGGACGAAAAAGTGGCTGCTAGAACATGGCTTCCCTGTTCATGATGAAAGGTTCTTCTGGGGAATGAAAGATCACGAAAAAGTGAACATTATTAAGCAATTACATTTGGATTTTTACTTTGATGATAAACCTGAAATTTTAAAGACTTTATCTGAAGAAGCTGTAAAAGTCTATCTGAAGGATCAATCTTATAACCAGGACGTAAATATGCCAAGGATTGTAAATTGGCCGGAGTATCAGGCATTTATAAAGCAGTTAGAGAAGTAAAACATGATGCCTGAACCGGTATCCACACCGGCAAAGAACCTTTAGCTCCATCACAAACCATTATGATATACTAGAAAAGGTTTGTTTTTCTGAAAGGAGTCTATTTAGTGGAGTTACAACATGAATCAACGGCACGCACGAAATCGACATATATTTTTTTATTAATTACTGGAATTGTACTTGTGGCGTTTAATCTGCGTCCTGCCATTACATCGGTAGGTCCTTTAGTGGGAATGATTCAAGAAGATGTAGGACTTGCCCATTGGAGCGCAGGTTTACTAATGAGCTTCCCATTACTTGTATTTGCGGTGATGTCCCCCATTGTTCCAAGGATAGCTAATCGCTTATCAAATGAGATGACGTTATTAGTTGGTCTGATTGCACTTGTTATTGGTATAGCAATTCGGTCCATCCCCATAACTTTCTTCCTTTTCACTGGGACTCTTTTAATTGGAGTGGGCATTGCCGTCGGAAATGTGCTGCTGCCCGCGGTAGTAAAAGATAAATTCCCCGATAAGTTCGGTCTCATGACAAGTGTTTATTCTACTTCAATGGGATTGGTTGCATCATTAGCATCGGGATTGAGTGTTCCTCTTGCCAAAGATATGAATCTTGGGTGGCAAGGAGCCCTTATCGTATGGGGAATACCGGCTGTAATAGCGATATTGTTGTGGATTTATCTGCTTAGGTTTAATCAGGGGGCGGAGCATGCAGGAATCAAAAAGGCTGCATCAAGCTCTAAGGAAATGTGGCTCTCACCTCTTGCATGGCAAATCGCTATATTTATGGGCTTTCAATCGTTTTTATTTTACGTGACGATTTCATGGTTACCTGAAATCTTACAGAGTCATGGGCTAAGTATAGGAACCGCTGGCTGGCTGCTGTCCATTACTCAACTATCAGGGATTCCCGCAAGTTTCTTCATCCCCGTCATTGCAGGACGGTACCGTTCTCAGTTATGGATCGCTTTCATTTTAGGGATATTGTCTATTATTGGTTATGTAGGATTATTGTTGGGTTCATCCTATCCCGTCTTAATCATAAGTATTATCTTTGTTGGGGTTGCATTGGGCGGTAATTTCCCGTTGGCGCTTAGCTATATTGGTCTTCGCTCGCGGAACGCTCAGCGCGCTGTAGAATTATCCGGTATGACTCAATCAACTGGGTATATTCTTGCCGCCATCGGCCCTTTGCTTATAGGCTACTTGTATGATCTGACCCATTTGTGGACGATTCCACTTATTGCTCTAACAGTCGTTTCTGTCGTTCTTACCGTATTTGGTATGTTGTCAGGACGGAATCGGTTTGTATAATAAGCCAACCGTCTTCCTATCGTAAAAATTTAGGTTTCATTAATATTTGGAATAAGAAACAATTGAAAAAGGCATCGCATTTTTGCGGTGCTTTTTGTATTGGTGAAAAAGGTCGCCTATTATCTGAGTTATTCAATATAATGACAGTATTTAATTTAGATAGAGAACCTGTTCAGTGAAATAGTCAGACTTATTGACGACTGTAATTCAAAAAAGTGAGGCCGCAGGGTCGACAATGGCCCTTATTGACGACCGTAATTCAAAAAAATGAGGCCGCAGGGTCGACAATAGCCCTTATTGACGACCGTAATTCAAAAAAATAAGGTAGCAAGGTCGACAATAGCCCTTATTGACGACCCTAATTCAAAAATATGAGATGGCACGGTAGACAATAAACAATAACTATTTCACATTTTTTTCGTCGACATATTTACCGGTGCCCCATACTCTTACTGCTGGCTCTTTTAAATTTAATTAAACGTTTGATTAATTTTTCTAACCCAAATGTACCATGGGATCCAAGGATTAAATGTTTGATTAGTTTGTTCAGTATAAAAAAACCTTGCCATATCAGCAAGGTTTCCCTATGTTTCTTAAATATGTGCCTTATCATCAATTTTAACGCTAGTACTATGCTCTATTTTTAAACCCAAAATGATGATCGCAAATTCAAACATAAAATCCTCCCAGCCACTTTAAACCGTTAGGGCTGCATCTTCACCTTTTTTGAATTCGGGAAGCCATTCCCCATGTGCCTCAATTAAATCATCGCATAGCGAAACAATATCATCGAGCGATAATTCTGCTGCCGTATGTGGGTCTAACATAGCGGCTTGATAAATATATTCGCGCTTCCGTGTAATCGCCGCCTCAATGGTTAACAGCTGCGTATTAATATTCGTACGATTTAAGGCAGCAAGCTGCTCCGGAAGATCCCCTACATAGGTTGGAGTGATGCCGCTTCGGTCGGCAATACACGGAACTTCCACACAGGCTTTTTCAGGAAGATTGCTAATTAATCTGCCCGTATTCAGAACATTGCCGCCGAATTTAAATGGAATGTTAGTCTCAATAGCTTCAATAATTCTGGAACCATATTCTTTAGAGCGGACATGATCTAATGCCTTGTTGTTAACTAAATCCTCTCTCATCGTTTCCCACCGTTGGATTTGTTCTTCACAGCGGCGCGGATATTCATCAAGCGGTATATTAAATCTTTCAATTAACTCCGGATATCTGGATTTAATAAAGTAAGGATGATACTCAGCATTATGTTCAGAGGATTCCGTTACATAGTAGCCAAACTTATCCATCAATTCAAACCGCACCATATCATGATGTTTCGTTTTTTGCTTTTCTCTTGCCCTTCTCTTAATCTCGGGATAAAGGTCTTCCCCATTTCTTTTCACTTCCAGCAGCCAAGCCATATGGTTGATGCCGGCAATCTTTTCTTGAATCCCTTCAGGATCCATTTCAAGCGACTTAAATAAATCTTTTGTACACACTTGAACACTATGACACAAGCCGACAGTTTTTATAGACGTAAAACGATTCATCACACCTGTTAAAACGGCCATCGGATTCGTGTAGTTTAAGAAAAGAGCATCGGGGCATACCTCTTCCATGTCCTTTGCAAAATCAAGCATCACTGGGATCGTTCTAAGATTACGGAAAATACCGCCAATACCGACCGTATCCGCTATCGTCTGGCGAAGCCCATATTTCTTAGGAATTTCAAAATCGATGACGGTACTTGGACGATAACCGCCGACTTGAATGGCATTAATGACGTATTTTGCCCCCCTTAAGGCATCCTTACGATTTAGATAAGCCTTAATCTCAATATTTTTATTTAAACTTTCCTTTAAATTTTGGAGCATATTCTCAGAATCTCTTAATCTTTGTTCGTCGATATCAAAAAGGGCAAACTCAAATCCTTCTAACGCAGGAACAAGCATGCAGTCCCCAAGAACATTTTTTGCAAATACCGTACTTCCCGCACCTAAAAATGTAATTTTTGACATGTTATTTCCTCCCTATCTTCTGTAATTTACTATTTTATTAGGATAAGCTTGTCAGTATGAAAATCTGCGAAGTATAGTCCCCCCATTGCAGGGACCCAGAAACAGCTTGATCCAGCTGAATACCAGCATTCATCAGTTCATCCCCATAAAAAGAGCCATGTAATCCTTCAATTTTATATTCCACATCATCACGAAGGCCTTTTAATAGGAGTCGTTCATAGCCTGAATTTGGTTTTCCGAGCACCTGATAACGCCCGGCGATGGCTTCCTTCTGATCCTCAGACACAACCATCCAGCTCGTCACATTGCCATCTTTTTCGGATGGACTAAGCAGGCGGTAAAAGGTGCCTGTCTGTAGCAGTTTACGGTTTTCCTTGTAAAAGTTGATTTGCTCTCTTACTTTCATTTGTTCTTCCTCTGACATTTTCGTTACATCCAGTTCATAGCCAAATGCACCAAAATAAGCAACATTCGCTCTTGTTTCAAGGCTTGTCACTCTGCCAACCTGGTGGTTTGGTACCGCAGATACATGGGCCCCCATCGAACTTAATGGATATACAAAGGAAGTACCGTACTGAATTTTCAAGCGCTCAACGGCATCGGTATCATCACTCGTCCAAGCCTGTGGAGCATAATAAAGAAGTCCCGGATCAAAGCGGCAGCCTCCGCTCGCACATGATTCAAAAAGGACATCAGGAAATTCAGTAGTCAGTCTTTCATATAAATCATAAACACCTAAAATATAACGGTGCGCCACTTCCCGCTGCCGATCAGCAGGAAGCACTGCTGATCCGATTTCCGTCATATACCGGTTCATATCCCATTTCACATAAGATATCGGAGCTTCACCCAAGACCTTTGCCATCATTCCATATATGTAATCCACGACATCCTTCCGGGAAAAGTCGAGAACATATTGGTTTCTTCCGTGCGACTGCCGTCTATTTGGCACGTGAAGAATCCAGTCTGGATGATTGCTGTACAACTCACTAATTTTCGACACCATTTCGGGTTCAAACCACAATCCAAACTGTAAGCCTAATTCATTGATTTTTTCCGCAAGGCCAGTGATTCCATTTGGAAGTTTTCGTTTATCAACAAACCAATCTCCAAGGGAGGTGGTGTCATCATCACGCTTACCAAACCAACCATCATCTAATACAAATAATTCAATCCCTAATTCTTTAGAGGCTTCCGCCATTTCTAGAATTTTCTGCTCATTGAAATCAAAATACGTACCTTCCCAGTTATTGATTAATACCGGTCTTTCCTGATCGCGCCATTTCCCCCTGGCAAGTCTGGACCTGTACAATGAATGATATGTTTGACTCATTCCATTTAATCCACTATCTGAGTAAACCATGACGACCTCCGGTGTTTGAAAACTTTCACCGCTTCGAAGCAGCCAATTGAAATCAAATGGATGGATTCCCATCGTGATTCGGGAAACATCGTAATAATCCACTTCAACCTGGGCAAGGAAATTACCGCTATAGACCAGACTAAAACCATACACTTCCCCTTGATGTTCATTGGTATCAGGGCGCTTTAACGCAAGGAATGGATTTTGCTGGCCGCTGCTGGTTCCTCTTAAACTGGAGATGCTTTGAATTCCAGACTCTAGCTTTCTCGTTTTTACATGGCGCTCTCTTGCCCATGCACCAGATAATTGGACCATCTCAAAATCAGCATCAAAGAAATCCACGCTCGCACTCATGGCTCTTGTGAGATTTAAATTTTCTTTTCCATGGTTCACAAATTTCACACTGCGGGTGATGGCACTGAACTGTTCAAAAATGCTATAGTACAAAATTAATTCAGCATCAATTAGATCATCATACAAGGAGATTTCCAATGTTGCTGCTTCATTTTCCTGCTCTACATAGGTAGCTGGAAGTCCTTGGAGCTTTGGTTTACCAGAGTATATTTTATGATCATTATAGACAAAATTGGTCACCCTGCTGCCATTCTCCTGCAAAACCTGAAAAGCAGGTTCACGAAAATCAGTCGTTCCATAAGCCGGATATTCCTGTTTTGAGGTATCTAACGAAAAGGACAAATCCCCTTCGAACACACAAGCAACATTCGCCTTTGCCTCACTTGTATAAAGGTGAGAAAAGGAGTCTCTATGCCGAAGCTTTTTCCCGAAATATAAATGTCCTAGTTGGTTGTTTTTTAAAATATTGAAGATATAACTCATTTTTTCAGACTGAAGGTGAAATTCCTTTGAGTCTTCATTGTAGTAAATGGGCATTTGTGTTATCCCTCCAAACTATTAACCTTTCACTGAACCGGCAGATAAACCTTGAATAAAGTGTTTTTGTAAGAATAAGAAGAGAACAGCCATTGGCAGTACAGCTAAAATTGCGGCTGCTGCTACCAGGTTCAGGTTGTTTGTATTCGATCCAAAGAATCCTGACAGTGCTACTGTTATGGTTTTCACTTCATCCGCCTGCAGGAAGAAAATCGCAAATTGATAGTCATTCCAAATATAAACGCAAGAAATAATTAAAATAGAGGCTGTTACCGGTTTTAACAATGGAAACACCACTTTAAAGAAGGTTCCGATTGTACTGGCCCCATCTATTTTAGCCGCTTCCTCCAATTCTTTTGGAATGGTAGAACGGATAAAACCTGCATATAAGAAAATCGTTAATGGCATAAAAGAAGCGACGTTATTCAAAATGGCGATAAGATGGGTATTCATCAGCCCCATGTCCACGACCAAATTATATAAAGGAACTAAAGCGGTTAATGGCGGGATGACCATCACAGAGATAAAAATCATATACATATATTTATTTAGTTTCGTTTGCCGTCTGGCAAGCGGGTAAGCAGCTAAAGATCCAAATACAATCAGCAAGAGCGCGGAAAAAAAAGTAATAATGACTGTATTGATAAACGCATTTCCTAAGTTCGCCATTTCCCATGCTTCGGAAAAGTTGGTAAATGACCATTGTTTAGGAAAAACCCACTTTGAGCTGAAATCCCCTCTTGCTTTAAACGCGGTTGTAATTAGTATATAAAAGGGTATTAAGTGAAATAAGGTAATGGCAAGAGCAATCAGTGTTAAAACAGTCTTATTTCGTTTATTCAGGTAATTCATTATGCCTCGACCTCCTTGCGTTTAAAGAAAATCAATGTGGCCAAGCTGATGATGAGGATGATGATTGCCATTAAAACACCCTCCGTTGCTGCATAGCCTGCATCCTGCCTATTAAAATATAAGTCATACATAAAGGTAGACATGGATTGCGAGGCATTCCCCGGTCCGCCTCCAGTTAGCGAAATAATCACATCAAATAATTTCAACCCGCCAATAATATTTAAAACCATATTGATTGTGATCGAAGGCATTAATAGTGGTAATGTAATATTTTTAAACTGCTGGAAGCTTGAAGCACCATCAATTTGAGCAGCTTCGTAATATTCCTTTGAAATACTCTGCAGACCTGCCAAATAAATAATCATTGCTACTCCGACAAATTGATAAGTATTAACAAAAACGATGATCCACTTATTCATATTCGGGTCGGCTAATGCATTTATTTTATCTAGGCCGATAAATTGCAATAGATCGTTTAGTGCGCCTCCTTGATAAGCAAAGAAGAAATACCAGATATAACCCATAATTAAAGGACTAATGATGACCGGCAGGTACACAATCGTCCGTGTGATTGCCCGCGCTTTAATACTCTGGTTCAGTAATAAAGCATAAAGCAGCCCTAAAATATTTTGAAAAATTGTACTGCCAATACCGAAAATTAATGTATTCCCGACAACAAGCCAGGTATCTGGGTCTTTTAGCAACCTCGTATACTGATTAAATCCAACATAATCATAGGTTTGAGAAAAACCATCCCAGTTGGTAAATGATATTTTTATCCCCATAAGGAATGGATAAACAATGAAAAAGCATATGACGGCAAGTGCCGGAAGATACATCCACCATAGGGAGGATTCTTTATGAACTTTTAGTTTAACTATCTTTTCCTTAGTCTTCGTGGGTGCAGATTTTTGAGTTTCCACTTCAATCATCAGTATTCAGCTCCTATAAAAGATCTTTTACAGTTGGAGGATAAAGAGGCAGCCTGCTTGTCTGCCCCTAAATCTCATACCAAGTTCTTCTACTTTTTCTGATCCTTTAGACGCATGAATTCCTCGCCCACTTTTTTCGATACTTCTTTCGGTGACATTTTACCGGATAATAATTCTTGTCCAGTCGCACCAAGAACATCCCACATACCGCTTGGTAAATAAATGCGGTCAAAATATGGCTGGACTTGAACATTTTTAAATGTTTCATAGTCGTCAGAGTAATAGTTTTTGGCATCTGTATTTGTCAAACCTGCTGGTAAGGATGTACCTTCTGCAATTTCTTTTACGATTTCCGGCTGTGAAATATACTCGAGAAACTTTTTAGCTTCTTTCTTGTGTTTTGAATCCTTCCATACTGCAAGTGTATGGCGTTCTCCGCCGATCCAAACCGGATCGTCGCCTTTATGAATGACAGGCATTGGGATAACCCCTAATTTCACTTCAGGATTTAACTCTTCTACAGATGGTCCTAACATCCCGCCGCCGATAATAAACCCAATTTTATTTTGAGCCATTAGTTCTGTCATTTGTTGATTTTGAGCGGTTAATACATCTTCGTTCAATAAGCCTTTATCCTTCATTTCCTTTAGTTTTTCAGGGAGGAAGGTGTAGTCGGACCAATTAATATTTCCTTCTAATAATTGTTTCTCGGAATCAGGATTCGATTTTGTAACGAATAATGGTGTCAAAAACTGGTCAAAGTATTGACCAAATGACGATTTATCCGAACCAGCGAACCACAATGGAGTGACTTCGCCTTTACTTTTCTTTTTAATCGTTTCTAGTGCAGTCATGAATTCATCAAAAGTGGTTGGTGGTTGAACTCCATACTTCTCTAGTAGTGATTTATTATATGTAATTCCGTCTTTCGCCTGATTTAATGGATAGGCATAGACTTTCCCTTTGTCATCTTTCAGGATGGGATCTAAGGCAGGATCAAGGTTCTTTACCCAATCCATATCGCTTAAATCTTCAACATAATTTCCGTAGCGCTTTTGGGCCCAGCCGTGGGTATCAAATAAATCCGGCATATCATTGGCCGCCATTTTTACACGCAACATACCTTCATAACCATCAGCAGGATAATTATATTTAATATCTATCTTAGGATTTTCCTTCTCAAATTTTTGGATGACATTTGTGAGTGTTTTCTGGTCAGCTTCATTTGTTACAGTTGAATATAGTGATAATGTTACTTTGCCGCCTTCACTTGATGAAGAACTTTTACTAGAGCAGCCTGCAATGATGGTGGTAAGAGAAGCAGCAATAGCTAAAACTTTTAATACTTTCCTCATATAAATACCCCCTGGATTTCCAAATGTGATGGATTTATTGCCGATTTGTTATCAAAAACTACTTTCAAAATAACAATAATTACTAGACAAGTTCACTTGAGCATAGGAAGGAGGCACTATATAATATAGATACTCCTTTTTCTGGAGGGAGTCTGGGGTTTATTCATCTGCGTAATATGTGATTGGCCGTCACAAATCAAAATCTATAAAACTCTAAAGTAGATTACGGATGAATAAGCCTCTTCCTATCTTTCTTTCATTTGTTTCATAGAACCATTTTTCAGGATATTTCGATTGTTTTTCTATCGCATCACCCCCTTTAAAAAGATATTTAAGCATGCAGACAGCCTATCTTACAGCACCGCAGCTTTGTCTAATTACCAATTCAGAAGGCAATATCACTTTTAATGGGAGTGTTCTTCCATTCAATCGATCCATTAATAGTTTTACTCCTGTTTGACCCATTTCTTTTGTATGGACTTTTATAGTAGTTAGCGGTGTACTTGTAAACTGAGCAATTTCGATATCATCAAAGCTTACAATGGCGACATCATTTGGAACGGACAGCTTAGCTTCCTGTAATGCTTTTAATGCACCAATCGCCATTGGATCACTCGCGATAAAGAATGCTTCCGGAAATTCTCCCAGTTTAAGCGCCTTCTTCATTAATTCGTAACCATGGGCCATTTGATACTCTCCGATAAATGTCCAACTTGGATTGTATAATCCTTCTCTCTTCATCAGCTTCTCGAAGGTTGTAAGACGTTCATCCTCAATCCTAACTTTCCCGCTATTCACGTGTTCCTTTTCTTCTCCGCCAATGTACCCAATCCGGTTGTAACCCACGTTCAATAAATGTTTCACTGCTATTTCTGTTGATTTAACAAAATCGATTACCACTGAGTCATAAAGGGTATCATCTGGAGAATGGTTAATATACACAACGTTTTGAATATGATCACTAACTTTTTTTAATGCTGTTTCACTAATTCTGCCAATTACAATCAACCCATCAAAATTATGGATTAGTTGATTAGAGCCTGTTTCATGCAGCCGAAACATACTGCTTGACGTAATTCCTTGCTTTAATAGTTCTTCTTCTACTCCTTGACGAATCGATAAGAAGTAAGGATCACTCATTTCTTCTTCTAATGTTTGGCATAGTAATATCCCAACATGGGGTGTTTTTTTAGCAGCTTCCAAATGTTTTTCGGCTTGTCGTTCGAGGATGGTTTTATAACCGAGTTCCTTTGCAGATTGTAATATGCGTTGTCGGGTCTCCTCTAAAACCGATATGGTCTGATCATTATTCAACACTCTTGAAACAGTTGTGGGAGATACATTTGTCATATTTGCTATATCTTTTATTGTCGCCATCTTAAACCTCTCCACTAATAATTTTACTTATCTTCCATAAAATATCACTAAATCATTTACCATGTTCTACCTTATGATAGCAACTTTTGAAAGGGTTTTCAATATTATTTTTAGAAAATTTAGTAAAACCATCACCACTATTACTAACGGGTCCTTGTTAAGTCAAACCCTGTTCTATGTAGTGCTTTTACTTCTCTACACTACCAGCAGGCATAGCTAAAAGTTTTCGCAGGATAGGGACAATTAGGATTTTTTAAGTAAAGACCACAAATAACTCACTAAAATATCAGTGATTTTTTTCCACTATTGCTTAAATCAATAATCAAAAAGGGGGTTGGTATAAAAAGAAAAAGGGGATGGCCCCTACTCGGCCAACCCCTAGATCTTCTTATCATCTGAAAAATTATATGTTTTTCCGCTCACACTAGAATAAACTTTATTTTTTGTCAAATAGTCAGGCAGTGGAATAGTGTGATAAAAACGCTTTAACAGTAATGCTAGTGCCAGAGTAGTTATAGACAAACCAATCCTTCCTGTAAGCATACTTAAAATCAACAAAACCACTGCCACAACAACAAAGGAGTACCATAACCATTTATTCATTTTCTCTGCCTCCTTTTTTCTTAATAAACAACATTAGAACAGTAGTAACGTAATTGCATTAAACTTGGTATTTAGGTATAATTAATATGGGCTCTGCCTCGCCAAAGTTAGAGCCCATTGGTTTTAAAATATATGATGATTTACCTTTGCTTGGGAGGATTGCCGTTTTGATTAGGCGATATTCCCAAGTTTTTCATTTTCTTGATCAATTTTTTTGTTTCGAACTTTCATCCCTTTATAGTACCAAACGAACAAACCGAGCCAGACAATCGCACCAGCAATACCGATGATTTCGCCGTTTGCTGCATGGGCAAACAGGTAACGGAAGTCAGGATACTCAATCGTGCTCCACGTAATCAATTGGCCACTAGGAACATCTACTGATTTTGTAGTTTTCGCTAAGTTCGTTACGATTGGTGCGAAACTTGTGGATAGATATAAGAAAACTGGTGTAGTGACAGCCCCTAAGATCACCATGCGGAGCAGGTTTCCACCGGTAACAATCATCGCTGGTACAGCCACAGAAAGATTGATAATGCCGGCGAATGGTAATACGTTGTTGCCTGGTAATAGAACTGCTAAACCTAACATAACTGGGATTAATAGAATCGTAGTTACCCAAATTTCATTACATCCAGCCATAATCGGCCAGTCAAGACCAATGTAGAACTCACGATCTTTGAAGCGTTTTTGCATAAATTCTGAGGTTGCATCAGAAATAGGTGACAACGCTTGCATGAATAGCTTCGATACCATTGGAAAAAGGGTTAGAGCCGCTGCCCCTTGCACACCTAGAGTTAAGGATTTTGCTACTCCCATCTGAGCAAAAACACCAATTAATACTGCAATAATGAAGCCCATGATATGGTTCTCAGCAAAAATGCCAAGCCTTTGTTTTAACCAGTTAGCATCAATTTGTTTATTCATTCCCGGAATGAAATCAAGTAACTTATTAAGTGGATATAAAAGAACACCAAATAAGTTCATACTGTGTGTAGTAGTTACACCTGGGATTTGGGTTAATTTTTGAATTTGCTTTTGGTTAACATCACTTATTTTAAGCTCCAGCACCATTTGTAGGGCTGCCACAACAAAGGCTAATACAACGCTGCCGGAAATGGCTGATACGATAACCGCCGTTAAAATTTTTCCCCATACATTCCATAAATCTACGTTTAACGTATTCGTCTGTTTAGTGGCTAACATGACTATATTGATGCCGATTTGCAAAGGAAACATTAAGAAGGCAAGGGGCCATGCCCATGCCAGCGCAGCTAATGCTGTCCAACCGCCGTCAATGGCATTTAACTCAATGCCTGTATTTTTAACAAATTGCTGGGCTGCAGGTCCAATAGAACCCATCATAAAGCCGATAATTAAGCTCATTCCTACGAAGGCAACGCCTAACGTAATACCTGATGAAAATGCATCTCTGAATTTCATTTTCACGATAAGGCCGACAATAATCATAATGATCGGAACAAAAACTGGCGCACCCATATCTAGTATATATTGGAAGATAGATTGAATAATATTCATTTATAACCCTCCTATTCTATTCTTAGTTTATCGAAGAGCATCAATTACTTTTTGTAATTCCTTATCCATACCAACACCCGTTAAGAAGGCAATACCATTACAGACTGGGATCGCGTATTCTTTTTCAGGCTTCGTAATCGCAATATATACAGAGGCATTTTTTACATACATGTCAAGAGATTTAATATCAACCGCATCGACTTGGGCTGGAACATTCTTTTCTTTTAACAATCTTTGCACCTTAGAAGCAACCGTTTGGGATGTAGCAACACCTGAACCACACGCAACAATAACTCGTTTCATTATAAATTCCTCCCCAATATTAAATAAGTTATAGTAATTTTTTCAGAAAACTCACAATACTAATTATAGATTCGACTTTTTTACTTGACCATAGCCTTTAAAACGATCGACCATCATTTCCATTTCCTCATCATCTAGAATCACTGGTTCCCCAATCGACTTTGCCTGCCAATATAACCGAGCACAGAATTCCAGCTGCTCTGTAATCGCAAAGGCTTCATCTAATGTTTTACCGACTACATTAATTCCATGATTTGCTAGAAGAACTGCTTTTCTGCCTTCCATTGCTTTTAATGCATTTTCAGCCAGTTCCGTCGTTCCGTAAGTAGCATACTCCGCACATTTAATATCTTTTCCCCCCGCATGGGCAACAAGATAATCGACTGCGGGTAAATTCCATCTCAAGCAGGAAATGGTTGTCGCATATAAGGCATGGGTATGAATCATCGCGGAAACATCATCACGGTTTCGATAGACAATCGCATGCATCTCATATTCACTAGAAGGCTTTAATGACCCGTCTATCACATTTCCGTCTAAATCCATAATAACGACATCCTCTGGAAGCATTTCTAAGTATTCAATGCCGCTCGGCTTGATCGCAAGTAACCCTCTTTCTTTATTAAAAATACTTAGATTCCCACCCGTTCCAGTTGTTAATCCACTGGTAATCAGTTTCTTTCCATATTGGACGATTGTCTCTCTTTCATCCTTCATTAGTAACAAAGTTTCAGCTGACAATAGTTTTGTCTCTCCCTTCATTAGATATTCCCATCCTATTCCTGCCTAGTATTTACCTCCCAAAGTTTTCAATCATTGTAAATATTAAACTTGTTCCGTATCTTAATCATAACTGATATTTTTGATTTTTTGAAAACGATTTCATCCCAAATTTTAAGCGAGTGATTGCGCAAACTTGTGATGAATTTAGAACAAAAACCCATTGAGCATTTCGGCAAATAATCCAGTCATTTAAGGATCTCTCTCGCTAATAAAAGAAAATTTAGCATCCGCCACAAATACTAACGAATGCTAATTACATTTTTCTAATCAAATAGAATCAGAGAAAAAGGTGCCGCCGATAGCAATACCCTCTTTTTCAATTACATCTTGCAGTGAAGCTAGTGCTCGCTCAGCATTTTTTCGAATTGCGAGGGCCAAAACACCTAAAATCGATTTTAAGTTTGCGGACCTATCATTATAGTGAATCTGGAAGGCAGACTTGAACTGGCTGGAAGTATGAACTAATACTGTTGCGGGGCGGGCATGGATCCCCGCCGCATCCGTTACTCTAAAGATACTTTCAGGCATTCAACATTTCTCCTATTCTTCCAAATTGTACGCAAATTCTTTTTCCACAGAATTAGGATTGTAAATGCCAAGTGCTTGAAATAGTTTGGCATGAATGTTGACATAAGCGTTATATTCAATACGCTCTAACATATCATAGGCTTTACGCAAAGTTGTATCGACCACTAAAATTCCGTGTTCACGTAACAAAGTAGCTACTGGCAGTGTATCCTTGCGTGTTTCCATATAGGATCTTACAGTCTCAGCTAGTTCCACACTTGTTGCTGGTGCAAATTTTAAAGTCTTAATTTCACCTAATTTACGAGTGGCTTCTGTCAAATGAGGGAGATCTAATCCCAGTGAGGCAAACACCATTGATTCCTTCGGGTGAGCATGAACAACGGCTCCCGCTTCAGGAATAGTATCAAATACAGCACAGTGCATGTTGAACTCGCGCGTCACTTTTCCGTTTCCTTCATAAACGTTTCCTTCCCTATCAATGACAAGAATATCTTCAGGAGTTAATCGACAAAACTTCGCCTGTGACATAAGAGTTGGGGTCATAATAAAATGCTTATCACTCACTTTAACACTAATATTTCCGCCAGCCGCATTCGTGTTAAAACGGTCAAACATCATTTTCGTTACTTCACATAGGTCCTTACGCTCTTCATAGTACAACATATTTATCACTCCCGATGATTTCAATTTTAACTTCTTTTTCTAGTTCTGCCGCCTGTTCTAAGGAAAAATCCGAACTACTTTGCTTAGTAGCCTTCGAAGCACCCAATGCAGTCGCAAATCTGAAGATTTCATCAAGCTTACTATTCTGGCTTAATTTAGCTGTCACGCCGCCAACAAACACATCACCACAGCCTGTATCATTAACCTCTTTCACCTCTGGCGGTGTAACTCGATAAATGGTTTTCTGATGGCCTACTAAACTACCTTTTTGGCCCAACGAAATAACAACATATTCAATACCGGAATTTAACAGTTTTTGAATTTCCAAAGCATAACTATCCAAAGTGGTTAATTTCTTTCCGACCAGCTCCTGAAATTCGAACTCATTCGGCTTAATCATCGTAGGCTTTAGTTCAACGGCTGCCTTTAAATAATCACCTGCCGCATCTACTATTATTTTTCCCTTTTGTGTTTGAACCGTTTCAAGAATAATCTTATACTTTTCAACATCAATACCCGCCGGCGGACTACCGGCAAAAACGACAATATCATTCTTTTTTACAGAGGTTTGCAATTTATAAATTAACTTTTCAAACGATTCATCCTTAATGGTAAAACCCTTGTCGGTAATCATGTAGCTCCCTTTGCCAGACTCATCAATTAATATAAGACTTTCCCTTGTAGAGCTGCCTTCCTGCTCAATAAACTCACAAGTGACGTCCTTTTTCTCCAATTGATTAATGAGGACACTTTTATTAGAAGCCCCGACGAACCCTGTCGCAATATTATTGATGGAAAGGCTTGATAGAACCACAGATACATGTGTGGCCTTCCCGCCAATATCATAAGAGATATCATTCATTTTATTATTATGCTTTCGAGTGAGTTCACCCTTAATATGCACGATTCGATCAATAGCCGTATTTAGCGTAACCGTATAAATCATCTAATATCCCGTCCCCGTTACAAGGATGTGAACACTTTCTTTAAAAACAGTTGTAAAAAAGTAAATCTTTTAATATGATAGAATTGAATTTTTATATTTTTTCTCTATTTTGGTAAGATTATTTCTTACCCTTTTTTATGCCACGCTAGTTTCCAGAATGGATAATATCTGCGTTTTCTCTGTTTCAATCAGCAGTTGATCCATGACGTCTTTGTTCATAAACATATCGATTAATTTTTGTAAAAGTGCTACCTGCGATCCCCCTTTCTTCAAACCTAAAACAAAAATTAATTGAGCTTGAACAGTTTGATCATCTGTCCCCATTTCAAAGAATTCAATTTTCTGCTCCGGCCGAATCATCGCAATAAAAGGTTTAATGATATTCTCCGGATCCGTATGTGGGATGGCAACATGATATGGTTCTGTTCTGAGCCCAGTAGGATATTTCTCCTCTCGGCTGATCAACGCTTCTTTAAAGTTAGCGGTCACATACCCTTTTTCATTAAGAAAAAGAGAAATGTCATCAAAAAACTCATACTTGGATGTACATTGTAAATTAGTCAAGATTAAATCTTGGTCAAATAGCTGCGAAAATAATTCCATAACTCTTCTCACCCCAAAATAATAAACTGAATTCAACTGACATGTAAGGTGCTGTAAATGTAGATGCTCTTACAAGCATCCCCCCTTTCAATTAAAACTATTTTCACTTTGAATACTCTTCAATAACGGAGAGTATATCACGTTTGCATTCAGCCTCTGTTATTTGTTGAATATTAGCTTCTTCTGCTAAGAGATCATTTAATTGCATGAGCGCTTTGAGATGGTTTTTTCGATCCACTGCGGCAATGATGATAAAGATCCGAACCGGGTATCCCTCTAAATCCACCTCTTCCTCCAACCTTAATAAACTCATCGAAATTCGGTTCACTCCATCTTCAGGTGCAGCATGAGGAATGGCCACCTTTGGTGCAATAACAATGTATGGCTCATTTTTTTGAATCATATTAATCATCGCATCCACGTATGCAGGTGTAATTGCCTTGGACTCTATCAATGGTGCTGAAGCCATGCGAACAGCCTCTTGCCAGCTGGTTGCCTTCTTCCCTAGTAAAATATGATTCTCCGGGATTACCTCACTTAACGAGGGCTTAAAATCTCCTTGCTCAGGAATCATCACATTGGATTGTTTTTCTAAAAAGAAGTCCTTGAGATGTCTTTTCAAAGTAGATTTATCCTGGATAATTGTATTTTGTTCAATTAAGTTGATAAGATCATCTATGTTGATATTAAGCGGGTTATAGCCATTTAGCTCTTGATAGACTCTAACTTTTAAACGATATTTTTCATCATTTGAAAGCAACGGCTTTACTAAAAATAATTTTTTATCAGTCTTTATAAAGGTAGTTGAGAAAACAAGGTCATAGTCTAGCTTATAGTCCTCAAAGTCACGAAGGGAAATATGATCCAGGAATAACATTTCCGGAAACAAACCTCTTAAGGATTCATATAACAGCTTTGATACTGAGATACCATTGGGGCATACAACAATGGCCATCTTTCTAGTCGAAATCTCGTCTCCCTGGCGGAGAAGCCATGATCCGAGCAACATGGTAATGTAGGCCGATTCGTTCTCAGGAATCCCAAATCCAAATACCTCTTCAAGCGGACTTAGCGTTTTCATTACGAGATGATGCAACTCCCCGTGCTCCTCTAAGACAGATTCAAGAAGTAGGTTTTCAACCGTTAATTGATATTTAATCCGGTAAAGAGCGGGTTTTAAATGTAAATATAATCGATTGACTAGGTCATCTCTATCATGGAAAATAACACAGGCTAATTTTTCAAAATTATTAACCATTTTCACTATCGCATCAATAAGCCCGTATCCTCCGGCTGATTCGTGATTTTCGACTGAAGATACACTCGATGTTAAAAGTTGCAGGGTTATAAATAATAACTCTTTTTCATCGAACTCATTATGATTAACTAGTAGTTCATCAACTGCCTTGTATTCCTCTGTATTCAGTAAATCCTGGTAGTAGGTTTCAACCATCTTTTGCTGCCTGATTCGGCGAATTATGAGGGCTAGAGTATATGGAAGTTCCTCCAGCTTCTCATCTGTAAAACGGATTTTTAGCCGCTGTTCAATTTTTTCAAGCCGCCCTCGCAACGTTTGGATTTCGTCCTCGGATAATCCTAATATCTCAACAAACCAAAGCTTGCCATTTGGTGTTTGGAGCATTTGATGTACAAGCTTGATTATGATTTGCCGCTTTTCTAATTCGTTACCTTCAATAAAATAGCCAGCTTTCCGGGTGTAAGTTACACTCAGCCTTGACTCCTCTACAATGGAAGCGACTCCTTTTAAATCGTTTAATACCGTGTTTCTGCTCACTTTTAAGGCAGAGGATAAATGAAACAAGGATAGTGGTTCCTCTCGGATTAAAAGCATTAAGACAATTAACTTTCTTCTTTCTATATCAGATATCACATAGTCATTTGGTTTAGATGTTTCCTTTACTAATTCAGGAAAGGTCTCTCGAACGGCCTCGTCAACGAAAATGCCAGCTTGACGTCCTTTTTGTAAGTTAGGCATTCGGTTACTTTTCAGCCAATCATCAATTTTTCCGAGACTGTAATTTACTTGGTATCGGGAGATGTTACATTTCTTTTGCAGGTCTGAAATCTTCACACCAGGCATGATCATGATTTCTTTTAGTAATATGAGTGATCTTTCATCGAGCTGCACCCTACTCACTTCCCTTCCTTACTATTGATTGTAAAACAAATAACGCTCTCATTGTACACGTTTTCATCCCGATTTTTCCTTATACTGTTGCACATCATTGTGACAAAGACCTGGTTACACCCAACTAACCGCATTGTTAAGAAAGATACTGCCTTATAATCGGGAGCTATAGTAATAATTCGGTGTTCAATCCATATATATAAAGGCCAACCAGAAATGCCTGGTTGGCCTTCAGATTTCATCTAATTTAGTTTTTAAGTACTCTATTTATAATTGATTCACCAGTTGATTCATTGAATTTAATTTAGAAGTAAGTTCAATGAACCACTCTTCATCCCCAGTTGATAAAGCCAAGTCGATTAAAAATTGAATTTGCGCCTTGTTTGACACGTTAGAAACAGGCAGTCTCTTCACTCGTTCACTTAACATTGAAACCTTTTTTCCAATGATTTCATTATTGTCACTTGTAATAACAGTTACCTTAACGATCCCTGAAGTATCAAATGATTCAATGTAACCCATGATTAATTCTCCATCCCGTAATGTTCCCTTAATCCAATCACCTGTTTGTAACAACATTCTTTTCACCTTCCTAAATATTTTAGTCTTTTTATGCCTGTTAGATTTAATCTGTAATTTTTTTTATTACAATTTATCTAAAAAGAAATCTGCGACCAAAAATCAGCTACAACGCTTATTCTTCTTGATTAACAAGGTCGATAATTTCTTTCAGTGTATAATCCTTTAAATATTCACCCAAATGTTCTTCAGCACCTAAGAAGATAGAAAATAAGACTCTTTGCATATTCGCACCTACAATACACCGTTCATTTGAATCTGGACACTTCGGCTGCAGAGCTCCTTCAGAGGTGATCTTATAAATATCCCAAAGATTAACTTCATTTAGATCTAGAGCAAACAAAAATCCGCCGCCAGGTCCCTCTTTTGATTTTATAAATCTATGTTTTTTTAACAAACTTAGCACTTTACGAATCCGCACAGGGTGTACACAGGCACTCGCTGAAATAGCATCACTTGTCGACATCCGGTCGGGCTGCAGCGCAAGAAAAGTTAAACTATGAATGGCTAGCGTAAAATCACTATTCATGGCCTGCCCTCCTAAGAAATAAAAACTGCAAATCACTTATTATTTCATTTATTTTTAGCTTTATAATACTATTTAGTAACGACTGTAATATTAAACGTTACAGATTAGCTTGTCAAATATTCGATATTTAAGCCAAACTATCTCCTTCAAGCAAGTATAAATTTAAACATTCCATTGTTTTTTAACTTGTTCTACTGCTATCATTTTAATTTTTTCCCATGGCAGTTCTTTTTTTACAAGAACATTTGTATGATAATTTCTTTCTTTATAATTAACTGTTACGAACACTTCAATCATTTCTTTTTTCTCCTTCATTATTTACTCTTTAATTGGCCATTCTTTGTAATTCGGTACTCAAGAATGTGCGAAGCTTACGGGGTAGAAAGCTGCGGATTTCCTCATCGTTATAGCCTACCTGTAATCTTTTTTCATCCATGATAATCGGCCGGCGTAACATTTTTGGGTTCTCCATGATTAATTGGTAAAAATCATTAAGCGGAAGAGATTCGATATTTACATTTAATTCCTGGAACGTCTTCGAATTAGTTGAAATAATTTCGCTAGTTCCCTCTTCAGTCAAGCGGAGAATCGATTTAATCTCATCGACTGTAAGGGGATTAGATAATATGTTTCTTTCGATATAGTCAATATGATGTTCCTCAAGCCACGCTTTTGCTTTTCGGCAAGAACCACAGCTTGGAGTCGAATAAAGAGTCACCATGCGCTAAACACTCCTTACATATAATTTGGTATACATTAAATATCAGTTAGGTAGTTACCCCAATGTGAGTTGGATTAAACATAGTGTTATTTTACAGAACCTATCTTTACACAACCTTAAATTGTAATAAAAAAAATTACAGTTTGGTTAAAAAAAACTACTTAACTCAATTGCTATTCCCTATACTGTAACTATAATATTTACAGTTAAAAATGTCAAATGGGAGGTGTTGGGGTTAATGTGAAATTTCACAACCCATTATGATGACCGGTAGGATTGAGGTCCTTGGGGCATTATTTAGTGGGCAAATTTATTTTTGCAGGAATTAAACTCAAATCTTAGGTTCATATATTCATTCACTAGTAGGCTTACTGTTCCGGGCAGTAAGCCTTTCTTATTGATTAGTATACGTACGGACCGTAAATCCTATTAATGAGGAGTGTCTTGACGCTGCCAGAATCGTCAACGCGTATTAGATGCTGCTCTTAGTCTCTTTCTACTCGATAGATTAGTAGCATGATGAATCAGATGTCCAAGGAAACTGGGATAAACCAACGATCCTCGTTTTACATTACATATTCATCATATCATGGCCAGCTGAAGAACCTGATACCAGGGAAGGATCAATCATTCCGAAGATCATTGCAATGTGCGCTACAATTAAGAAGATACTAACAAAAACTGCATGGATTTTCAGCTTTTCTTCTTCTGTTTTGTGTCTATAAATTAACCCTAAATCAAGTAATGCCATTCCTAAGAAAGGAACGATACCGAGCAGATAAAAAGTTACAGCAACAACGTCAATCCATCCTTTCCATTCACCGTTTACAGTGAGCGGAATATAGGCCGTTTTCATTAAGAAAATGAAAACACCTGTAAAATAGATCCCCGCAAAAATACCTGTTACTTTATTTAATTTTTTTAACGCACCGTCTAAATTTCTTGAGAATAAGATAGCAATTTCTGTAATCGCCAAAATCTCGGCACAAATAACCGGAACCGCCATAAAAATCAATAAATTCCAAGGCTGATTGTCTGCAAGTAAACCCATGTAATGCGTCATGTTCATGTCTAACTCTCCTCTATTTATCTGATACTCTTAATATAGGAAAAAAGTATGCAGAAATTTAGCAGAAACCTTGAAGAAAATGTGTAAATTGGCGAATAACATCTATAGATTTACAGTTTGGACAAAGCCTGTTTTATAAACTTTGAAATAAAAAAACTTTCGACTATCGGCTAACAAAAAAACCGTAACCTACAAGGATAACGGCTTTAACGATTACTTTAATTTTACTAATTAGAAAGTTCACTTTATGGTTAATGTCCTTTTACATTCATTTGCTCTTGATGAGAAGGATTAGAATCGGATCCGGCTATAGATACATTTATTCCCTAACCAACCATCACTATTAATAAATAAGCGATAGCTGGAAGTGCTCACTTTTCCACATAATGCTCACCTCTACAATTTTACTTTTTGTAAACGTAATGCATTGAGAACAACCGATACTGAACTGAATGCCATTGCTGCCCCTGCTAACCAAGGTGCCAGGAATCCAAGAGCAGCAACAGGAATACCAAGAGTATTATAGGCAAGGGCCCAGAACAAATTCTGCTTAATATTTCGAATGGTCTTTTTACTCATAAAAACCGCATCGGCAATACTATTTAAATCTCCACGAATGAGGGTGATATCAGCTGCTTCCATTGCAACATCGGTACCAGTACCAATAGCCATTCCGATATCTGCAACTGCAAGGGCTGGGGCATCATTGATTCCATCCCCAACCATCGCAACTTTCTTTCCTTCTGCCTGTAATTTCTTTATTTCATCGGCCTTTCCTTCAGGAAGAACTTCAGCAATAACCTTTTCTATACCTACTTGTGAGGCTATAGCTTTAGCTGTCTGTTTATTATCCCCAGTAATCATAATTACTTCTATTCCCATATCCTTTAAGCGACTGATAGCTGATTTGGATGTTTCTTTAATGGTATCCGCTACAGCTACCATCCCAGCATATTGGTTGTTAATCGCAACCAGCATGGCTGTTTTTCCAACCTTCTCCAATTCATTCATTTGACCATAAGCATTTTCTACAGCAACATTGTATTTACTCATTAATTTTCTAGTACCAACCAATAGTTCATTACCATCAACGGTTGCCTTTATACCAAAACCAGGAATCGCTTCGAATTCCGTAACATCCTTGAGAGGAATCCCTTTTTCTTTAGTACCTTGAACAATTGCTTGTGAAAGTGGATGTTCTGATGGTTTTTCAGCAGATCCAACTAATGATAAAAATTCATCTTCTACTTGAGATTGGGCTGTGAATACATCTGTTAAAGCTGGTGTTCCGTTTGTAACGGTACCTGTTTTATCTAATACAACGGATGAAATTTTATGGGTCATTTCCAAATGCTCGCCACCCTTAAACAGAATGCCATATTCCGCCGCACGGCCTGAACCGGCCATGATAGATGTTGGCGTTGCAAAACCCAATGCACAAGGACAAGCGATAACTAGAACTGCTATCAATTTTTCTAGTGCTTCCGCAAAATCCCCAGGAGACACCCAAACATACCAAACGATAAAAGCTACTACAGCTAGGGCAACAACAATCGGAACAAACACACCGGAAATTTTGTCCGCAAGACGTTGTATCGGTGCCTTAGAGCCCTGCGCTTCTTCTACTACTTTTATAATTTGGGCTAAAGCCGTATCTCTGCCTACTTTTGTTGCCTCAATTAATAAAAATCCGTTTTTATTTATAGTAGCTCCTATTACCTCATCATCAATGGTCTTATCAACCGGGACACTTTCACCCGTGAGCATTGATTCATCGATAGCGGAGCGACCTTCCAATATTTTTCCGTCGACCGGTATCTTATCACCAGGTTTAATATGAACAATATCGCCAACGATTACTTCTTCAATGGGGATTTCTTGTTCTGCACCATCTCTTTCAACAATGGCTGTCTTTGCTTGAAGACCCATCAGTTTTTTAATTGCTTCTGATGACCGTCCTTTCGCCTTTACTTCAAAAAGCTTTCCAAGAATAATCAGCGTAATGAGGATAGAACTGGTCTCATAGTATAGTTCTACTGAATGGACCATACTTCCGATTGACATCAATGACAAGTAGAAACTGTAAAAATAAGCCGCTGACGTACCTAAAGCTACGAGTACATCCATATTGGCACTTTTATTTTTTAATGCCTTAAAAGCTCCAGCATAAAACTGTTTACCAATAAAAAACTGAACCGGAGTAGCCAGGGCAAACTGCACCCATGGATTCATAAACATTTTCGGAACCCAGATAAAAGAGGTAAATGAAAAGTGCCCCATCATTGCCCACAACAGAGGAAATGAAAGGATTGCCGAAAAGATAAACTTCCCAGTTTGTTTTTCAATTTCCATTTGGCGATGGTCAATTGTTTCTTTAACATCTTCCTTTATATGGGCACCATACCCTAGGTTTTCCACCTTTTTAATGATTTCACCTGATGAGAGTACTGCACTGTTGTACTCTACCGTTGCTTTTTCAAGTGCCAAATTCACATTTGCTTTCACTATTCCATCTAACTTATTTAATCCTTTTTCGATTCGAGTCGCACAGGCTGCACAGGTCATACCGGTTATGTCAAACTCCGATTTCTCATTAACAACATCATAACCAAGATCTTTAATCTTTTTTTCAATTTCTTCCATATTTATTTTTTCTGGATTATATTTAACATTTGATCGCTCTAAAGCAAGATTAACATTTGCTTCTTCCACGCCTTCTAATTTATTAAGACCCTTTTCAATTCTTATCGCACAGGCTGCACAGGTCATACCTGAGATTTGTAAATTAGTTTCTTTTACATTTTGACTCATAAAAGCCAACTCCTTATACCCTATAGAGGTATATTTTTTTGCGAAAAGAACGTGCTATTACTAGCACGTTTCTTTCACTATTTATTTCACGTCGTATCCTTGATCATCGATGGTTTCTTTAATCTTATCTAATGAAACCTCTTGGGTATTAAACTCAACATCCACTTTTGCTGCTTTTAAGTCAACTTTTACGGAGCTAACACCGTTTAGTGCACCAACACTTCCTTCTACTGCTTTCACACAATGACCGCAAGACATTCCTTGAACATTTAATGTTACCTTTTCCATTTTAAAACTCCCTCTCATTTATTTTTTTATTAGTCTTTGTATAGTAGTTAGCAGTTCATCCACAACTTCATGGTCGCCCTCTTGAATTCTTTCGAGCACACAACTTTTCATATGGCCTTCCAAAAGAACTTTCGCAACACTATTTAAAGCTGCTTGGGTGGCTGCAATTTGCGTAATAACATCATCACAATAGGTGTCTTTTTCAATAAGACCTTTAATACCACGAATCTGTCCCTCAACTCTATTTAATCTTGAAACAAGATTTTGCTTCGTTTTATCTGAATGATGACTTTTTCGTTCTGACGTTAAAGGAGCACAGTGTTCATTAGAATGATTCAGGTTAACAGGATCGTGATTATTCATAACCATCCCTCCTACGATTTAAATTTACCATACCCCCCTACCCTATGTAAATAGGCGTTTTGAAATTTTTTTATTTTTGTATTCAACTTTCACAATTTGTTCATAAGTTCTTATGATTAGTCAAAATAGTTATTCTGTCTAGAAACAAACTTTTTACAATATTAACTTTAGCAGATATTATTAACCTATAATTTTTTTGGTGGAATTTGTTTAGAAATTTGGAAATCTATTAAATCTGCAAAGTTTCTTCAAAATCTTCTTCTATTATTAAGGTATAAACTTTGATAAGGTGGTGGCGATATGAAAACAATTTTACTTGTCGATGATGAAACTCGAATGCTTGACCTTTTAGGACTTTATATAGCTCCTCACGGTTATAAATGTGTTAAAGCTACCTCCGCAAAAGTCGCGCTGACTTATTTTGAAAAAGAAAAAATTGACCTGGTAATCTTGGATATTATGATGCCTGAAATGGATGGTTGGACAACCTGCCAAAAAATAAGAGAGTTTTCAGATGTCCCCATTATTATGCTGACGGCCAGGAGTGAAACCCCAGACATCATAAAGGGTCTAAAATTTGGGGCTGACGATTATGTGACAAAACCTTTTAATGAAGAGGAGTTATTAGCCAGAATCCAGGCATTGCTAAGAAGAACGAGAACTTCAACAGAAAATCAGCATTTTCTAGTTTTCAATGGCCTAGAATGGAATCAGGAATCTATGGAATTAAAATATAAAGGCCAAGTCATTTCGGTCACACCGAAAGAATTTGCTTTAATTGGTTTGTTTATAAAAAATCCTCAAAAAGTTTACTCTCGTGATCACTTATTGTCATCTATATGGGGGTTCCAGTCGCAAATAGATGATCGAACGATTGATTCCCATATTAGGAATTTACGTGAAAAGTTGAGGAATGCAGGATTCCCTATAGAAAACCATCTTTTTACAGTTTGGGGTATAGGATACAAATGGGTAAAGGAAGGTCGGAATGAAAATATCCATTAAATTAGGTTTATGGTTTTTTATTAGTATCGTTTTTATCGAATCCTTTTCTATGATTTTCTTACATGATAAATTAGTACACTCACAAGTTCATCAGGAGCTGCAAGCACTTCAAGCAAGAGGCAATAGTCACCGTGCTGTATTAGAAATCAATTCAGATTCTGCAACCCTGCATCACATTGGTTTAATGGAGTCACAGACAGATACAGAGGTGGTAATTACAAATACTAAAGGGGAAATTTTGGTTTCTTCTACTAAAATCAATAAAAACATGGAGAACTTATTAAATAAACGGATCAATAGCCTTCCTAGAAATGGTAGAATTCTTCAACCAGATTGGCAAAACGAAAAATATATTGCAACCGTTACTGCATTTAATAATAAGGATGGAAAAAAAGCTGGTTACGTGTATATGTTTAGAAAAACTGATGCGGTTCAAAAGTTAATCTCGCAGTTGAATAAACATTTTCTTTTGGCCTCATTATTAATCCTTATCTTTATGTTAATTACGGTTTTCTTTTTATCCAAAGCACTAACCAAGCCTCTTATTTCAATGAAAGAAGCAACCAAAAAGCTGAGTAAAGGGGATTTTTCCGTAACACTTCCGCCTCCTTCTAAAGATGAGCTTGGTGAATTGTCCCAATCGATACAGACGCTTGCAAATGACTTAAATTATTTAAAACAAGAGAGAAATGAATTTTTGGCCAGTATTTCTCATGAACTTCGAACTCCCTTAACTTATATTAATGGGTATGCTGAAATAGCTAAAAGGAAGGAACTTGATGAAGCTGATAGATTTAAGTACCTCGAAATTATTCGTGAGGAATCTCAACGTGTGAGCGAATTACTTAAAGAATTATTTGATCTGGCAAAATTGGACCAAAATACGTTTTCAATCTTTAAAGAAAAAGTCGATTTATGTGTTTTTTTAAAATCGATTTATCAAAAGGTTTTACCTGCCTTTAAAAATAAAGGAGTAGCACTAATGCTAGTCTGTCACCAAACCATTGATTTGAATATAGACCCTTCCCGCTTTGAACAAGTAATATTAAATTTGTTAGATAACAGTCTTAAATATTCAAAAGAAAATACAACCACGTATTTAACAGTAAATGAGGGGAATGAAACAATTGAAATTACAATAAAGGATCAGGGAATAGGCATTCCGCAAGAAGATCTTCCTTATATCTTTGATCGTTTATATAGAGTGGAAAAATCACGTTCAAGAGTTACCGGTGGGTTCGGATTGGGCCTTTCTATTGTTAAACAAATAGTTGAAGCTCACGGAGGAGAAATTTCTGTTGAAAGCCAAGTTGGATATGGAACAAGCTTTACAATTAATTTACAACAGTAAAAAAAGGCCTAATAGTTATCTCGATCAATTACACTTTCTTACTGGCTGTTTAAAAATAAATTATAAACTAATTAAAAAAGAAGGATATCCTCCTTCTTTTATTTTTTTATAGGTGATGATGATCCATCTCTTTTTTTCCTCTATAAGGACCAATAAGTTACCGTATCAAATATTCCTAAGAGCAGCATCAGGACACCAGCAATTCGTTGAACAACCATACCCAACTTTCTTCCCTTTTTCATAATCACTCCACTTCCACCAAGGTACCAAATAACGAAAATCACGACCAATAATGGAATGACTGTTCCCAGAGCAAAAGTAGGCGGCAGAATAAAACCGTATGGACTAGCAAGAACTACTGGCATTAAGGTCACAAAAAATAGGACAAACATAGTTGGACAGAATGCAAGTGAAAAACTAAGTCCTAACATAAAAGAAGCAAATGGACTTTCATGCTTGTATTCTTTCGAAAGCTTTAATAAATTAAATGATCCCTTTAATTTGATAACCCCCAACATAAAAAAACCAACAAAGATTAATAAAGGCCCCATTATTTTCCGGAGCCAAGGAAAATATAAAGGTAGATTTTGTTCAAATCCTCTTCCTAGCATCCAAACCAAAACACCTAATAATGAAAAAGCTACTACTTTTCCTAGTGTAAAATAAGTAACATCCTTCCATGCAATTTTCCTTTGTATAGAGCGGTTGCCATAAAGAGTTACTGCACTAATATTTCCGGTAAGCTGACAAGGTGCCAGTGCTCCTACTAATCCCAAAATTAATGCAAAGACAATGGGCCAGGATTCTAAGCTATTTGCCATATTAAAAAATGGTTTGCTTAATACTGCACTTATTTGGCTTAATAAATTGTACATAAAATCACCTTACATCACTATTTTAATAGAAATAGGTTAACATAAAAAAATGCAGAAATTGTGGAGAATGATAATTATTGATTGCAATTGTTCGCAAATAAAAAGGGATTGTAACTCAACCCCTTTAACCTCTAATTTATGTTATTAATATTTTAATACGTTTCTGATTATTTAACAGAAAGTTCACTTTCTGTTACCCATTGATGATTTGTCACCTTTTCTCCACCGGTAGCTGAAGTGTAATCAACCATATATACTGTTGTTTTTTCAGCTGAATCAATGGTTCCAGTTGCTCCTTTCATACCCTCCATGTGGTCTGCTTCTAAGGTAACCTTTGTTCCAGGTTCTAATGCTTGATCACTAGCATCTTTAATTTCTTCTTGAATCACCCATTTATGATTTTTTACCGGTTCTCCCCCTGTAGTCGGTGTATAGGTAACAGCGTAAGCAATTGTATCATATGCACCTACAATCGTCGCCTCAGCACCATTCATGCCTTCCATATGATCTGCTTTTATGATTGCTTGGCTTCCTACTTTATAGGTTGGATTTTCTGCTGCTTTTAGTCCTTCAGGAACTTCACCTGAACCAGAATGATTCATATCACCCATATCCATATTTTTATTATCGTCCATCTTCATATTTTCATGGTCCGTCTTTGAACTTTTGTCAGTACTGTTATCATTACTGTTGTTTGAACACGCTGTTAACATTAACATTAATACTAAGGAAAAAACACCAATCAACCATTTTTTACTTTTCATTTGAACCCTCCTAAACTTTGATACAAAACATATCCTACTATAAAATTGTGCAGAAAGTATGGATTTTGATAAAAGGGGAATTTTTATGTAATTAAATAGAAGGAAATGGCTCAGTTCGGAGAACTAAGCCATTCTTAAATTTACCGTCATTCATTTTCTGTTTCAGCCGTGATGCCAGATAAAAAAGGATGCTGATTTAATAAGAAACCAAACTTATTAAATCAGCATCCCTTTGTTTATTCTATTTTCTTTTCGGAGCAAGTTCCACACCCTGGCGGATTGCTTCCATTAGGCTTTTTTCTTCGACAATTCCCTTACCGGCAATGTCAAATGCGGTTCCGTGGTCAACACTTGTTCGAATAATCGGTAAGCCAACTGTAATGTTTACGCCGGCATCTAAGCCTAATACTTTGACTGGACCGTGTCCTTGATCATGATACATAGCGACAACGATGTCAAAATCGCCGCGAACGGTTCGGAAAAATAATGTATCTGCTGGTAAAGGACCAACAACGTTAATTCCTTCTTCTTTTGCCTTATTGACGCCAGGAATGACCTTCTCTTCTTCCTCACCGTAACCAAATAAGCCATTTTCACCTGCATGCGGGTTGATTCCACAAACGGCAATTCTTGGGTTTTTAGTTCCGGATTTAGTAAGTGTTTCATGAGCTAACTTGATCACACGGTAGACACGTTCTGGATTAATCATTTTAACAGCATCAATAATACCAACGTGTGTGGTCACATGAATAACCTTTAAGTTCGGTGCAGAAAGCATCATCGAAAACTCACTTGTATTGGTTAAATCAGCGAGAATTTCTGTGTGTCCAGGATATCGATGTCCCCCTTTGTGCAAAGCTTCTTTGTTTAAAGGAGCCGTACAAATGGCATCAATCTTCTGATTGTTAGCTAAATCAATCGCCTTTGCTAAGTATTCAAATGCTGCATGTCCTGCCTCAGCGGACACTTGTCCAACAGGTAAGTCTTCGCTAAGTAAATTTAGGTCTAAACAATAGACGATGCCCCGTTCAAACGTAAGACCATCAATTTGATCATCAGTGATCGTTTCAACCGTTAAATCACTATTAACAAACCCTTTTGCGCGATTCAGAATTTTGGTATCACCAATGACAATTGGATTACATATATCATATATTTCTTGATTTTCAAGGCTTTTTAAAATAATTTCAGGGCCTACACCTGCCCCATCTCCCATTGTAATTCCGATAATTGGTTTGGTTTCAACCATTTCAAACATCCTCTCTTGTCATATATTTCAAAGCATTTAATAATGAGTGTTCATTTCCAAAACCACCGGCCTTTGTAACCGTCCAGAACCTTCGAGCGTTTGTTGCATTACCTAATTTCCCTAAAGGTAGTCCCGCTTCTATTTCTGTATACAATTGCATTCGATTCATATTTAGTTGGTTACAGACTGCTTTTGCGGTGTCCCCGCCGGTTAGAATCAATCCATTAATCGTGGGCATTGATTGAACAATGACTTTAGCAATAAAGCCAAGTTCCATGGAAATAGCTTCACTTATTTGTGTATTACCGAGAGAAAGTTCAGTTCCAAGCTGTTTGGTTGCCTCTCTATTTTCAGCTGACGAATCCACAAATAACACAAAATGTTTCTTGTTGGATTCCTGCGTGAACTCATCAATAATGTCTGATAGTCTATAAGTTTTTTTGATTAATTTAACAGGATCTAGTTCTACAAAATGAGTATCCTCTGCCATTGTCTTTACCATCTCAAGCTGCTGTTTTGTAACCAATGATAGACTTGCTGATACCGTTAACGTTTTTGTGACACCTAGTTCCTCTTGCTGATTTAATTCCGCCTTCTTTAGTTTTAAGGCATCTGGCAAATATTCAATTAATCCCGCTGATCCAGCCCAAACAGTTTTTTTATTAAACTGCGCAAATGAATCTGCAATCATCTTTAAATCTTCATCTGTTGATGCGTCACAAATAAACCAAGTAGTGCCCTGCCCTGTATTCTCTACAATTTTATTTATTAAATTCTCGTTTGAGGAGTTTAATAAAGCTTGGTCGATTAGACAAATTCGATCGTCTACATATTTTTTTAATAAATTCGGAATAAAGCTATCTTTAACCGGTGTTTTCGGATCCCTGCCAAATTCAGTTTCCGAGACACGTTCAGCGTTCACATATTGATATCCATTTATCGTTTGGCGATTCATTTTAGGAAAGGCTGGAGCAACAACAATAATTTCAGGTCGATAAACAGAAACAAGAGCCGCCAATTCAGCGGCCACATTTCCTCGTAATGTTGAGTCCATTTTTTTATACACTTGTTCATACCCTTGTTTTCGAAAAATAGAACTTGCATTATAAATTGTTTCATAAGCAACTTCTTCACTCATCGCACGACTATCGGTATCAATAATTGCAACATCCTCTGTTGATTGTAAAGAGGAGTCTTTATAATCAAGGAACACGGTTGAGGATATCCCAATCTTCGATAACTGCACACCTGCATCATTTGCTCCTGTTAGATCATCCGCAATAATGTAAAAACGTTGCATAATTTATGACTCCTTTACTACTGCATTCTTTCTACATAAGTTAAACTGTTGCTTTTCGTTGCTCTACCCTTTTGGCATACCAAGTCGTAATCAGCGGAGTGAAAATGGCAGTAACAATGACTGCTGCTGTAACTTGAAGTGTTGCTGTAGCAGCAATCTCACTATAACCAGTATAAACAGCCGCAACGGCCATTGGTACAGCTGCAGCATTTCCAGCAGTTGACGAAGCGGCAATACCAGCTACACCGTTTCCTCCTGTAATGCGATCAATAATAAATAACACTAACCCTGTAACCACGACTACCGCTACACCTAAGATGACACCAGAAAATCCAGCTTTGACGACATTGGTTAAATTAATTCCAGCACCGATGGCTAAAGAAAACAATGGAATAATAACGTCTTGTCCCTTACTTAAGAACTCCCGCATTTTTTCATCAAGGTTTCCAAGAATCATTCCAAGTAATAAAGGAAGTATGGCGAATACAAAAGCTAAGAGTGGGAAACTTGCTAATCCAGCAACCCCAAGAATTAACATTGTAAAGAATGGACCAGATTCAAGAGACATAATGGAATAGGCAGCAACATCTTCTGCTTTCTTACCTAATTGCCCCATAAGTGCCATATAAAGTCCACCGTTTGTATCAGAAAATGCTGCAATGATTGCTAAAGCAGATAACCCTAAGAATAAGTGATTCTGATCTGGAAAAATTGCTTTTATCAGTAAAGCGATGAGAAATGTTGTTCCAATTTTACCAGCCCATAAGCTTACCCCTTTTTTCAAGATGTAACCGGTTGCTTGGAATCGTATAGTTGAACCTAAACAAATATAAAATGCTGCTAGTAGAGCTGAAGTTCCTGTTAATAGTCCCCCTGTAAAAGAACTTTTAAATTCAGGTAATTCAAAAATCCCTGGTAAAAATGTACGAATTAACGCTCCAATTAGTAAAGGTATTAACATCATACCGCCTGGAACTTTATCAATTGCTGCTTTAATTCTCATATCAATCTCATCCCCTATGTTGTATTTTTAAACAGTTAAAACATTTGAAATCGATTACATTTATTATTCTAAATCCAACGGACAAAAAATGCAACAACTTTATTTTAATAAAAATTACATTAAAGAAAATCGTTGCATTTTTAAACAGTTATTAAATTATCCTTTTAACTTACGCCAAAGTGTTGAGCGATTAATATTTAAGCGTTTTGCTGCTTTGGTTTGGTTATATTCCTCTTCTTCTAACACTTTTTCAATAATTTTCTTCTCAATGTCTTCTAAAGTCCCCATCAAAAAATCTGAAGAAATCCCTACATCTACTGATCCTTTCTGATTCAACAGACTTTCAATTAATTCTTTTTCAATTACATAACCCTTTTCCGTGAGCACCGCATCTTTTAATAATGCTTTTAATTCCCCCACATTCCCTGGCCAATCATACTCCGCCAATAAAGCTAACCCATCTTCTTTCATTTTAATGGCAGATGTCCCTAACGTTTGGTTAAAATGAAGAATAAACGACGTCACAAGTTCCCTTAAATCCTCTTTCCGTTCAGCCAAAGAAGGGATATATATCCGAATCATATCATCACTAAACATTTCCCAAGAGTGCTGTAGTTCAATCATACCGAGAATAATTGTTATTCCTCTACCTTTTATAGACCCAATTTTTCTCCAAAGTTCATTTCTTAATCCATCATCTAAAAGATCAATGGAATGAATATAGATGGTTTTAATATCCTTATCTACCTTTTCAAGACTCATATCTAATAAATCCAATGCTTTTATCGAAGCAAATAAGCCGTTCCCATGTGTTTTATGGTAATGAATATACTGAGCAATCAATTCCTTTTCGGTACCCCTTTTACCATGTAAGATAAAACGAGTGTGAAAAAGACAGCGATCGATCATAGTTAGACATGCATTCATTGCTTCACTTTGATGAATAATTAGTGGAGGAGCCAGCACATTGACCTTCACATTTTCTTCTGATGCAGGATTAATCTTTAAATGAGAAAATTGACAAAAAAGATAGGGGGATTCCGTAGTCGTTATTTTCGTTTTGATTAGTTTTAATGTTTCTCCATTATTATCCTTTAAATAGGTGATTTCCTTCCCGCTAGCATCATCCTGATTTGTATCCAAAATCAATGGAATTTCTTTTATAGGTCTTGAGTGGAAAGTAGTCCATTGTTCATAGACAATATCGCCATTGTGGGAAAGAAGCATAAAGTCTTTTGCTGTCACATTTAATAAAGCCTTTAATCGTTCGATTTCCAGCTTATTATTCAACATCCATCGAGCCACCATTTTCGCTTCCTTAAATGAATCAAAAATGGCTTCCCTTCCCGATTGAAGCAATATTCCTAGCAACCCCAATCTTGAAGCTGTTTCAAACGTTACGACATCCCCTATGATGAGTTGATACCCCTCTTGTTTTAACCTTGATAGTAATGGCTCTGTTTCACTTTCATCATCAATCGTGAAAATATCTATCGGTATATCTAAAAGGTCTATAATCGCCTTTGCTCCGAGAGTAATAGTTGGGAAACCAACAATCGCCTTCTTCCTTGGAAGATCATTTGCAAGCGTGAGGACTCGAAGCATATCGTAACCAGAAATATGGACATCGATAACCGGAATGCCGACCGCTTCACCAATCAACTTGGCAGTTCCACCACGACTTATGATGACGTCAAATCCTTGTGCTTCCGCCTTTTTTGCTAAAGCAACGCCTTCCTGAAGATTCCCAATCTTAATGTGTAGATCAATTTCATTCTCTTCATACCGACACTCTTCTATTAAATTCTCCATAGCGGCATACGGGGCCACAAACAACGCTTTTATCTTCATTCGTACCACACCTATATCCTTTAAATTCTAGTCTAGTCATAGCATAAGTCGAAGGGGAATGCAATGAAGGATTGCCACCATGTGACACTAAGACCATAGCGGCCCGAGCTATTTCCGAATCCTTCCATGTATTTGGTCACTTCTCTCTAACAATAATTGAACCGCTTTAATTGTTGATCCTTCGCAGCCTAATTCGATTAAAACCTAGCATAGAAATTGAACAAAGTTTTTTTCATTCGGTAAATAATGATATTATTAACATTAGCATAAATCCTAAGGAGGATAATTTTGAAAAAGCTCATAAAAGTAGTTGCAGCCATAATTGAAAACGACCAACAAGAAATTTTATGTGCTCTAAGATCACCAGAAATGACATTGCCTAATATATGGGAGTTCCCAGGAGGAAAAGTAGAAGCAACTGAGGACATATATACAGCCATCGAAAGAGAAATTGATGAAGAGTTAGGCTGTAAAATCAGGTCGTTTAAAGAGGTTTTTAATGACAATACTCATGAATACGAATCATTTATCATTAATTTACTATCAATTAAATGTAGTGTGGTTGAAGGCGTACCCAAACCTAGTGAACATTCAAAATTAGTATGGTTAAAAAGAGAGAATTTGGGCTCCCTAAAATGGGCACCAGCCGATATTCCAGCCGTTAAACAATTAATAGAGGAAAAATGAGTATTTTCTTCAATGGTAAAAAGAACCTTGCTGAATTCAACAAGATTCATGGTTTATAAAATATTCTTGTTTGCTCTTGGAACTAAATAAGAAGGCATCTCCTCTTTCAAGCCCCAGATAAAACTCATTGGCTTATTACCGGAATGGCTAACATGATCCGCTGTGCCAAGGAACACAAATGGTGAAGTATAACCATTTTCCTTCTTATACTCCCGGACAAAAAGGGCAATTTGATGATTTCGCTTTTTATGGTGAATATAGCGCTCCGCGATTTTACTTCCTTCAGCCACACGACTTTGAGTTTGCCAATGAAAGAGCCGTTCATTGATCGCATAATCATCATATAACGTTGAAGGCGAGAAATCCTTTTCTGACTTATTTAAAGTTATAAAGAATATATCAAGATTCTTATCCTCGAAATGCTTTACCCCTTCACGGAAAGCTGGGCTGCTTGATTCATTGTAATATCCAAAAGCAGAAAGTATTTGTGAAGTATTATAGCGGCAATGAACACCTAATGGACAAGGAAAATCAAAGCCATTTTCAATCTCCAACGTTTCTAAAGATTGATATAGAAAGTGAAGAATCTCTTTGATTTCTTCTTTAAATTCAGGCTGCTCCAATACCTTTGCCACTCCCTCTTCAAGCGATGAATATCCTACACTTGACGGGTGTGCATTATAAAAGGAATAGTAGAAAATCGCTACCATTAACTGCTCTTCCTCATTATGAGCAGCCCGCTCGTCTAAATAATCCATAAAGAATTGGAGGAGCTCTCTGGAGTTCAGATGGAATAAGTTAGGTAATCGTTTGGTTATTACTTTTTCATCATCAAGTTCAAAATCTAATGCTACACCTGCTTCCACCATCATTCGACTAAAGCTCCGGTCACCATTTTTTCCATAAAAGTCATAAATAGTTAGGTGATAATAGTTTAGAAAGTTCTCCAAGGTTAACTTTAAACCGGTATCTTGTTCAAAGTATTTCATTTTAGCAACAAGATTTCCACGAGTGTTGGCACTGGATTTAATATTTCGTAGAATGTAATCCTTTGCTTGTTTTTCTAATTGAACAAAGCAACCTTTAGGGAGATGGAAGAAACCATTCTCTATGTAGTGCTGTACAGAATGCTTGGTCTTTCCAATTAAAGCACGGAATTTTTCTTCAAAATTATAGTTTTTATGGGCTTGTCCAACGAAATCAAGAACGGTTAAGCACTCTTTTCCTTCAGCTAAACGTAATCCCCGGCCTAATTGTTGCAAGAAGACTGTTAAACTTTCTGTAGGTCTTAAAAATAAAATTGTATTTGCTTCAGGTATATCGATGCCCTCATTATAGAGATCTACAACAAAGATAAACTTGATTTCACCTCGAACAAGTTGGTATTGTGCATCTCTCCGTGTCTTACTGTCAACATTTCCATAAAGAGCAACGGAAGGTATTCCCACTTTATTAAAGAAATCAGCCATGTACCTCGCATGTTCGATGGATACGCAGAACCCTAGCCCTTTAACCTGATCGATATCCGTCACGTATTTATTGATGGCTTTGACAATCTGGCTGCTACGCTGATCGTTCGATGTATATACACTTTCTAACTCTCTGATTTCGTACCCTCTACGACTCCACTTAAGTTTGGATAAATCAATCGTATCGCTTACACAGAAATACTGAAACGGACTCAGAAGCTTTCGATTAATTGCCTCCGTTAAACGCATTTCGGCAGAAATCTTACCATCAAAATAAGAAAGAATATCTTTTCCGTCCATCCTTTCGGGTGTTGCAGTAAGACCAAGAAGAATTTTCGGTTGATAATAGCTCAATAGCTTTTGATAAGAATCGGCAGCTGCATGATGGAATTCGTCCACGATGATGAAATCATAATAATCACTCGTTGTACCTTCATAAAGCTTTTTACTGTTAAAGCTCTGAATACTAACGAATAAATGATCAATGGAACCTGGCTGATAAGTCCCTGCTAACATATCTCCAAAGTTTGGATCTTTTAAAATGGCACGGAAAGTTTCAAGACTTTGCTTAAGGAGTTCCTCACGATGTGCGACAAATAATAACTTAGCAGATTTATTTTTATTTTTAAACCGTTTATAGTCAAATGCGGAAATAACCGTCTTACCAACACCCGTCGCCGCAACTAGGAGATTTTTCATGCGGCCAAAAACTTCTCTCTCTACCTGAAGCTTTTCGAGAATTTCTTTCTGATAAAAATAAGGCTGGATATCAAAAAGAAACGGCCGCTCATTTTCATCATGGGTTTTACTTTTAGATAACGAATGCCTTAAAACCAATTGGTCTTTTTCACTTTCGGGGTGAAACGTTTTAAACTCATTATCGTTCCAATAGCTTTCAAATGTTGCCTCAAATTTCTTAACGATATCAAACGAATCCTTTTCAGTAACCTTGATGTTCCATTCCAAACCAGATGTTAATGCGGGATTCGATAGATTGGAGGAACCAATATAGGCTGTACTGAAACCGGTCTCCCTTTTAAATAGATAGGCCTTAGCATGAAGTCTGGTTCTATCTACATCATAAGAAATCTTTATCTCCGTATTCGGTAGCTTGCTAAGCTCCTGGATCGCCTTATAATCCGTTGCCTCCATATAAGAAGTCGTAATTACTCTCAGTTTATTATTCGGATTATCAGTAAAAGTCTTCAGATCCTCAATAATACATCGCAGACCACTCCATTTAATAAACGAAACAAGCATGTCTATCGAATCAGCAGTTACGATTTCCTTTTTCAGCTCTCCCAGCATATTGGGTTCATAATTAGAACCGGTAAAGAGTGAGCTCTGTGATAGAGGAGTAACAGGTCGGATCACTTCGCCCTTTTGGATACTACGGATCGAATTGATCCGCGAATAAATAGACGTAAGGACCTCGCCTTCCTCTTCAATTCGTAATTGGCGGAACTCCTCTTCATCTAGCCGCTCACTTAAAATAGAGATAATATCGTTGCATGTACGGATCTGATTGATTAGAGCTTGCTTATCATCACTTTCATTGTCACGGACAAACTTTAGGGCTTTTCTGGTGACGACGGATATATAAGATGATAATAGTTTTCTTGCCTCTTCCACGTCTATGCGTTCTTTGCCGATGTCATATGCATTAATGTCTATACCAGTAAGTTCATCTTTTAGATTTTGGTTGATGATTTCTTCGTAGATTCCTTGTTTGAGCATTTAAGTACTCCTTGTATTTTCCTCTTTAAATATATTATGATCTTATATTTTCTTCTTTATCTATTAGATACCCTTTATTTGTAATGAATTAATGCATAATAAAAACTAAAGTAAACTGGAGACATTAACCAAAGATAAAGCTTCTCTTTAAATTTCTCTCTTTGTTGTTTTGCGTACTTGTCTTCGGTTTGATTAGATGTTGAATTCGATTGACGCTCTTAATATGTTTAAAACATTATCGGTTCTGATAGTTTAAGAAAGGTTATATTCAGGTTACTTCTTTCTGTTACGACAAATCTAATAATATTACAGCTGCGACTATCAATATTGACACACACCAATAGAGAACTTTACAACATTAACGAGGACATGAATCAATTTTGTGGATTAAAACACAGCGAATAAAAATAAAATTAAAAATTTAAGCATGCACAAAATCCGACAAGGTTCGGGCAAGACATTATGTAAAATAGTAGTATAATTTACCACAATTTCAAAATATTGGTACATTTTATACGAAATTTTAGCTTAAGGCCGTAGGATGTTAATTGCTGAATTATCAGGTATGGGGGGAGCATTATGGAAAGCACGGTAAATATTCAAGAGATTGAGAAACAACACCTAAAATCAACTAAATGGTATGCAAATTGGAGGTTTATTACAGCAAGCGCCCTCATTATTATCGTACTCATTATTGGAGCAGGCAGCTACTATCAGGCAAACCACTTCAATCGAGAAATCAACATTAATAACATTAAAGTCGGTGGAATGAGGGCTGATCAGGCACTTAATAAACTAAATACAACCGTGTTTAATAATGTTGTCTATGTCGGAGATCAACAGATTTTAAATGGAAAAGATACAACGATGGGAATTACTGATAAAGACCTGCCCGCTATCAAAAAATTATTAAAGAACCAATGGACTTTTTTTCCTTCTTCAAAAGCTAAGGAATATTCATTAATGCCCAGCAATCAGAATCTGCATCGAAATCAGACGTTGAAAAAACAGGTGGAAGAAAAGCTGCTAGCCATGAATCAGAGTTTAAAAGCCCCACAAGATGCGGCGGTCCATTTGGAACAAGGCAAAATTGTTGTCACTCCCAGCATTAACGGAGAGCGGTATGATGTCGCCAGTCTTCTGAAGGAATACGACAAGCACGAATATATTAGTGAAATTCGACTTAATCCAGTATACATACAGCCAATTAAAGAAGATAGCGAGTTTATAAAAAATCAACAGAAAAAGCTGGAGGAATTCCTTGCTCAGACCGTAGATTATAAAGTGCAGGATAAAGTTTTTACGTTAAACGCAAGCGAAGTAATTAAGAATGCATCTATTTCAAAAGATTTGCAGATTAAGATTGTTGATGCAGGTGATATTAAGAATAAAATCGCTGAAATTAACAATTCCCAATCCACATTAAATAAGGATTTCAAATTTAAGACCCATTCAGGTTCGATGATATCGGTTAAAGGTAAAGGCTATGGCTGGGCCATAGATGTTGATAAAGAAGTACCGCGTATGAAGGAAGCTTTTGAAAATGGAGAGAAATCGGTTTCCGCCTCTAATATTTACGGAAATGGCTGGAAGGGTGAAGGCTACGGATATGAAGCGATTACGAATAATGGTATTGGCGATACGTATGCTGAGGTCTCCATTGCAGAGCAGCGGATTTGGATTTACAAAAATGGCAAATTAGTCGTCACAACGAATGTCGTTACCGGCACACATAGTACCCAACATGATACATCACCAGGAGTATGGTATATTCTCTATAAACAGACACCTTCCGTATTAACGGGCAGGGAAAACGGAAAAATCACTTATCAAGTCAATGTTGATTATTGGGCTCCTTTTACGAATGACGGCCAAGGGTTCCACGATGCCAGCTGGCGTGGCAATTGGGGAAGTAAAGCTTATCTTACGGCTGGATCACACGGCTGTGTCAACACACCGCCCAGCATTATGAAAACCGTGTATAACAATCTCAGCACCTATGAGCCGGTTGTTGTTTATTGAGTCGTGGGAGGCCAGTCCCAAAAGTATAAATAGAATTGCCTGACACTAATCCAATTCTGTGTATTGTTTTTAACTTAAAAGGCGAAAAGTGCTAGTCACTTTTCGCCTTTTATCTGCTGATCAGTATTTAAATCGGTTGACAGGCCATTATGTTTATTGGAAATCAAAATGTTTTTAATGCTCTATTTCCTTTTTTACAAAGTCCTGTTTTAGTCGTTTTCTTGCCGATATGGCTGTGTCTTGACGGTTGCCGATTTAAACCGAGCAGGCGTGCCAGGGCGAGTATCAATTTAACCAAAAAGGACCACTGCCTTATAATCATCGCGACCATTAAGACAAGAATAAAAATCAGGCTGGCTAGTGACACGCTTAACGTGGTTGGTATGTCAACACTAAATCAAACATTTTTTTTAAGGGCTAAGTTTCGATAAGTCACCGGACTTAAGTAGTCAAGTGTGCTGTGCGAACGGATATTATTGTACCAATTAACATAATCAAAAAGTTCAAGAGAGAGTTGTTCAAGGGTAAGAAAGTGCGTACCGTTGATTAATTCTGTTTTTAGTATCTTAAATGTAGCTTCTGCCACCGCATTATCATAAGGGTTCCCTTTTTGGCTTAGAGAGCGTGTAATCTGAAATTCATTTAATAATTCATCAATATCAACATTCTTAAATTCAGATCCACGATCTGTATGAAATATTTTCACATTTTCTAATGGACGTTTGACCGATGCGAAGGCACGCTGAACTAAAGCCGCATCTTTGCGCTCTCCAGCGCTGTAACCAACTATTTCTCTATTATATAAATCTATTAAAAAACAGACGTAGTTCCAATACTGTCCTACTCTGACATAGGTCAAGTCACTGACCAATACAGACATCTCTTTGTCTACTTGAAATTCTCGATGTAACACATTTTGAATGGATTCTTCATTTGGTGGTGAAGTCATTGGTTTGTAGGACGCCTGTGCATATTTCGATTGGATTCCAAGTTCCGCCATTAATCGACCTATGCGCCGTCTGGAGACCGTGTGACCTGTTTTAAAAAGGGCATTTTTAATTTTACGAGTTCCATATACTTGACGGTTTTTGTTGAAAATCATTTGGATTTCTTCTTTTAATTTTTGTTCTAGTTCAGCTTTTTCTTGTTCTTTTTGGGCTGCTATTTCTGTTTCGTAGTAAAAAGTACTACGAGCAATTTGTAGGACTTTGCACATTGCTGATACCGAATATTTGTGACGATTTTTTTCAATCACTTCTATTTTCGTCCCATGATCAGCGCGGCTTGCTTTAAAATATCGACTTCCATTTCTAGCTGCTTATTTCTTTTTCTTAACTCCACTAATTCTTGTTCTTCAGGACTTCGATTGTCTTTCTCTTTAAAAGATCCGGACTGTTGGAATTGCGTAATCCACCTGTCTAAAGCAGATGCAGTTAATTCATATTCACTGACAATATCTTGGCGACTTTTCCCATTTTCATATAAAGCCACCACCTGCTTTTTGAAATCTGTTGTAAACGTTCTTCTTTTTTGGGTCATAGTAGACTCTCCTCACTTGTTATGTATTATTCTACTTGCCCTTATTTTTATTGTCCAACTAAGTGTAACCTATCCAGGTTAAAACGGTCTATTGTTTGTATTCAGATTCCTTAACGTTGTAAATTCGCGTTTTGTTGGTGAGACCCCTATATTCAATCGGGGCAATCCCTTCGCTACCTTTAAAGGTTTTATTAAAATAACTCTGATTCTCATAACCTAACATATCGCTAATTTCAAGAATAGTATAGTTTGTTTGCTCTAATAAGTCCTTCGCGCGATTCATTTTTAGTTTAACAACATATTTAACAAAATTTTCACCCACTTCTTTTTTAAACAACCGGCTAAAATAACTGGAATTAAGATGCAGATAATTTGCTACTTCATCTAACGTTATTCTCCGATGTAAATTATCAAAAATATATTTACACGCATTTTCGATTTCAGCATTAGAACTGACTTTTGAAACATTTTGCTCAATCAGTTTCATCATTTGGATTTTTATATCTAATGGGTTTGCAGCTGGACTGCCTAACACGAATGAAAGCGAAATACCAAATATGTCTTGAAATATATTTTTTATCTTTTCCATCAGCCTCTTTGTTTTTAAAGTGTACCTTTCCGGGTCTTGACTTAGTTGAACAAATAGAAAGGACTTCTCTCTTTCAAATTGTCCATGAATTGCATTTTCCGCCTCTTTTTCGATTAGCTCTGTCATAACATGATGAACAAAATAATTCATCAAAGAGACTGATTGAAAATAATGTAGGACAGTTTGGTAATTCTTTATTACACATTGGATAATCATATACATCTGATTGGGTTCCCACCCTAGCAATTGAGCTTCTACTTGCCATACTTCCATGCTATGGATGGGTTGATGAACTGTTTTATTGATAAATCTTTCTATCATTAATCGTTTGTTTTGCTCAATGGTCCTTGTCATTTGTATCTGCTTCTTTTTATTCTCATTTTCTATATCTAGAATCTGGACACATTTGCGCAGCAAAAGAATAATTTCTTCTATATCCAATGTATCTTTCAGAATATATTCCTGGACATTTAACTTAAGTGCCTGCTGAGCAAATTTAAATTCATTATGGCATGAAAGAATCGTTACTATTAATGAAGGATTTTTTTCCTTTAAAATTTTTGTAAGTTCAATACCGTTTAATTTTGGCATACCAATATCTGTTATAAGGATATCCGGCATATTTTCTTCCGCTTCATGTAAAGCATTCAATCCATTTACATGAATACTTTGCAATATCAGCCCAAGTTCTTCCCAATTAATCATTTCTGAAAGGAATTCAAGCACAGGATAATCATCATCTACTAACATCACCTTATACATGCTCATACTCCTCTCTAATTGGGATATACATGGTTACTTTGGTTCCCTTGTCCAGTTCACTATCTACATGCATGTTAAAGCCTTCACCAAATGTTAATTTCATTCTTTCATTTACATTTGATAAACCAATACTTGAAAAGCCCTTTCCGGAATCACTAAACTTAGATGTGTCAGGAACTGCTTTATTGAGAATTTCTTTAATGGTGAAAAGTTGTTCAATCTTCATACCTGCACCATTATCTTTAACCTCAACCATCAATGCACCATTTAGATAATTCCCTTTTATTAAAATAAACCCCTCACGCTCACTTAATCCATGAATAATGGCATTTTCAATAATAGGCTGGAGGATTAATCGGGGTAATTTGATGGGATAGGTTTCAACCGAAACAGCTATTCTTAATTCGATTTTGTTTCTTTGGCGCATATTCATTATACGAATATAATCTTGATTAATCTCCAGTTCCTCTTGAAAAGTAATCATATCCTTATGTTTATCAAACGTCATTCTTAAAAGTTTTGATAAGGAACTAATCATTTCCGCACTTTCAGAATCACGTTTTAATAAAACTTTCATTCTAATAGAATTTAAAACATTAAATAAGAAATGTGGATTGATTTGTGCCTGTAACATGGCTAATTCTGCTTCCCGCTTTCTTGATTGTGTGAGCGTATTCTCCACAATTACTTCATTTACTTTATCCAGCATATGATTAAATGAGGAAGAGAGCGTTGCTATTTCATCATGCCCTTTTACAATTGAACGTATGGACAAATCACCTTTCTGCACTTTTTTTGCTACATTTCGTAATTCAACCAGACGATTCAATATTCTCCTTAAAAGGTAAATAAGTAACAATAGAAATACAATAAAAAAAAGCGATTGAAAGAGAAATACTTTTTTGAAGATTGAATTAATTTTTGAGATAGCATGATCATAAGGGATAAGCGAGATTAATTTCCAGCCTGTAATCGATAGTTCACGAGTGTTGATTAAATAATCTTTTCCTTTAATCGTCATTATATCTTTTGAATGGTTACCAGCTATTTCATTTACTTGTTTCGATAGATCCAAATGGAATGGCTGATTTTCAGCAATAAGCTGATTTTGTTCATTTAGCAGCAGCATATTATGATTTGAATTTTCACTGCTTAATATATCGTTAATTCTATTTCCCATTATGGTTACCATGGCATATCCATAGACACCTGAATTACTGTCCCTTAATGGTCTTGCGACAGATAATTGAAAGGAATTATTTTTCCTCTCCGATGCAATCATAGTCGGCTGGGGCGCAATCCAAATGAAACGATAACTTTTCAGTCTATCTAAAATAGTAAACCATGGTTCTTTTTTTATGTTGAGCGGATTAAATTCGTGGAAGGAGTAGTTTGTATAAAATTTTCCGTTCTTAAGCAAGATGGTTATATATACTTTTTGATCTTTTAATGTAATCGTATCCAATGTCTGTTGGACTTTTTGATCATTAATGAACTCTTCATAATCTGTTGCCACATCATGATTCATCTTATTATTTATTGGGTCTTTTAAGATCGCATTCAGCTCTGTATCAAGCTGAATAAAGTTAAGTGTATACAGCATATCTTCGAATACTTTTTTGAAGTATTCATCTATTAATTTTAACTCATTTTGAGCACTGATATTAGCCTGTTCTTTAACAGCGTCTTTTGTTAAATAGTTGTAGATTGCAAAAGTAATAATCGCAGGAAGGATTAAGCATGTAATTGCAATAATCAGCACTTTATCACGAAAAGACAGGAACGATGCCATTCGTTTCACTTGCGTTTTCATCCACCAACCTCCTCGTAAGGAAATGATTGGGGCTGAAAAAGCGGCATCGCCCCTGTCCCTATTATATACTCAACTTTCAAAGTAAGAGAATACTAATATTTACAATTTGAGAAAGTTGAAATCTATTTATTTATTTTTATCAATAATCTCTTGGACGACCTTCTTAGAGCTTGCGACTGTTTCATTCAGGCTTTGTTTACCTAAGAATAATTTTTCAAACTCTGTGGAAAGTGCCAAATCAATCTCCTTCTGATATGGTACTGGTTTTCCACCTTTTGCTGTAATCGTTGTTTGAACTGTGTGGATTAAAGATTCTTTGTCTACCTTGTCAGGACTTTGTGCTCCTGCAATTGTATCATTGATTAATTTGATTGTTTGATCATCTGTTGTCTTTTTCCATGATGAAATATTAATTCCTTGAGCAACTTGTCCTTCTGTTGTATACCATCTAATAAATTTATATGCTTCTTCTTTATGTTTTGAGTTAGCAGAAATTCCTAAGATATCCCCATCAGCTGGAGAGTATGCCTCTTTTTCACTGACTTTATTTTGCGGGAATGGTGCAACGGCAACATTGAACTCAGCAGGGAATCGCTCTGATCCTCCTAGTTCTGCAATCATATAGGTACCCGTTACAATCATGCTTACCTGCTGTGTAAAGAATTGATCACGGTAATTCATTTTTTGAGAAATCATTGAGGAATATGGAACTGCCGATTTATCTTCCTTCTCCATTTTTAGACGCATCGCTAATGATTCCTTATAGAGCGGGCTATCCATATTTGAAGTGCCATCTGTTTTTAAGAAAGCAGCATCTTTTTCCTCGGATTGCATTCTCAAATTGATATAGTTAGCCCATGCACCCTGCCATGGACCATGAAAATATGTTCCGTATTTTCCGTCTTTTGTTAGCTTTTTAGCATATTCCATATATTCATCCCATGTCCAGCTCTTTGGTACTTCAAGTCCTGCTGCATCCAACTTATCTTTATTTAATAAGACAAACCATGAAACATACTTTCCAGGAAGGCCATAGTATTTACCATTGACTATTGGGTTAATCTTATATTCATCTGCTACTTTATAGCCGCCGTCTTTTTTTATAAAATCATCAAGCGGCTCAAGCATGCCTAAATTCACACGTTGTGCATATTCAGGGGTATTGGTGAACATGACGACATCCATTTCTTCGCCAGAAGCGGCGGCCAAATCAATCTTTTTCAACGCTTCCTGCCCATCCTGCTTTTCACTTAATTGAACAACATCTACTTTAATATTTGGATATTTTTCTTCGAAAGCACTGATTGTCTTCTTCCAAGCATAGCCATCTTCAGTACCATGCGTATAGAATCTAATCGTGACTGGTTCCTTCGATTTTTGATCCTGTTCACCTTTTTCACCTGAACTTGAGGTTTGTTTCTGACTGTTGCAGGCCGCTAGGATGCCTAGAACCAAACTAATGCTTAAAAACAATAATAAAATCTTTTTCACTTTTTTACCCCCTACTATTTATTATTTATTTTGTGATACTGTGAAACCGAATTAACCTTTAACACCGCCCAGTGCAATTCCTTCAATAACCTGCTTCTGACCGATAATATAGACAATAATGAGAGGAAGGATTGATGATACTGCAGCTGCCATGATTAATGAATAAAATTCTCCATTTAATGAAGTGAACTTTTGCATGGCTAACTGTATTGTGTATAATCCATCAGTGCGTAAGAAAATTAATGGATTCTGATAATCATTCCATGTCCAAATAAAACGTAAGATTCCATATGTGGCGATTGCTGGGCGGACAATTGGCAAGGCGATTGACCAAAAAATCCGAAAATGGCCAGCCCCGTCAATTTTTGCTGCATCAATATAATCCGAATGGATCCCCATAAAAAATTGTCTTAACATAAAGGTTCCTAAAACACTAAAGCTTCCCAAAAGGATTAATCCAAGATGACTATCGAAAAGTCCCAAATAACGATATAAAATGAATTGAGGCACTAGGATTGACTGTTGCGGTACCATGAAGGTTGCCAATACAATGATGAAAAGAAATTTTCCTGCTGGAAAGTTCACTTTTGAAAATCCATATGCAGCCATTGCAGAAACAGTTACGGAAATAAGTGTTGTAATCACCGTAATTTTAATTGAATTCCAATAATATAAGGCAAAAGGATATTTTCCTAACCAAACCTCTTGATAGTTTTCTAAACCATGCCACCTTTTTGGAATCCACTCGATTGGAAATTTAAATACATCCGCTTCTATCTTAAATGAAGTCGATAGCATCCAAAAAAAAGGAAGCAAAAAGGCTATACTCACGATAAATGAAATCATTGTAATGATGAGCTTCTGGGTTTTTATATTTTTCTTCATGGATATCCCTCCTCGTTCAGTTGGCATTATTTAATAATTCACCCATTTTTTCTGTCCGACCCACTGCACTAAGGTAATGATGAGCACGAAGAAGAATAGGACAACCGCAATCGCGGAGGCATACCCAATCTTTAAGTTAACAAACGCACTCTCGTATAAATGCCACACAAGCATAGTAGTAGAATTAATCGGACCGCCCTTTGTTAACACGGCAATTAAATCAAATACTTTAAAAGTACCAATAATTCCGGTAATTAATAGAAAAAACGTTGTAGGTGATAAAACTGGAAGCATAATATGTTTAAATTTATCCCATGCCCTTGCGCCATCCATATCGGCTGCTTCATATAACTCTTTGGGAATCGATTGTAATCCCGCTAAATAAATGATCATGCTAAACCCAATGGATGCCCAAATTTGAATGATCATCACAGAGAAAAGTGCGAAATCAGGATCCGCGATCCATGTTGGTGGATTATGAATACCAAGTGATAGTAAAACTTGATTGATAGGACCCTCTGTTGGATTAAAGAGAACCTGCCAAACCACAGCAATGGCCACGATACTGGAAATATAAGGCATGAAAAAGGCTACTTTAAAATAACTTTTTGCATATACATGTTTATCAATGACGATGGCAATGATCAATGCGAATATCATAGTTAGTGGCACGGTCAGAAGAAAAAGTAAATTGTTCAACACTGATTTAAGAAACACATCATTCTCAAAAAGTGCTTTAAAATTGTCCAATCCAACCCATTTAATCGATTTAAAGCCAACAATAAAATTCCAATCTGCAAAACTTAACATAAATGTGGCCAGAATTGGCAGCAACGTTAGAATACTGACCCCAATTAACATCGGGGAAACAAATAAAACCCCTGTCCAACTCTCTCGCTTTTGAATAGCACTTTTACCTTTTTTCTTCGCTTTCACTTGATACTCAACATTTTCTAGTACAGTTTTTGCTTCGACACTCAAATCTCTCACCCCTCTTAATTGTTTAGTTGTTTATTACCCAGCTAGACTTTCTATGCTTTTGTATGTCTCTTGCTTGAGCCTCTACTTTTTGAAAAACCCTTAAAGAAAAAAATGTTACAATAGATGCTAAACCACTTGCTAAAAAGAGATAAGCTGCCATTGGAAGGAAAACAAATAAGAATAATAGAGAAGCTATCGAAATAATCATCATAAAGGTATTTAACGGATAATTGATTCCGATAAGGAAAGCCATTTTCATCGAAGTAAACACCTTTCTGTTCAACAGGTATACTGGAAACACGTATAGTAACGTAATCCCATATAAGCAAGAACTGCCAAGGAGAATTCCTTTGGCCACCATCTCCATGGTTCCAGATAAATAGCTGGTAAATAGCCAATCAGTATAAAATATAACCGGTATGATTATAAGCACAATCCCCAATTGATTTGCCCTGCAAAATTCCTCCTTATATACTTTTTTAAATAAACTGAAAGCACTTACATTTTCGCCCGCCTGATAACCTTTTAAAACTGTGTACATGGCTGCTGTTGCCGGAAAGATCCCCGCTACAATCATCCCTGCCATAGTAAAAATAATCCAAAGGAGATTAAGAAATAATAATTTAACAACCCAGTCACAAGCAACGTTTATATTATTAATTAGTCTAGTAGATTCCATCGTTCCTCCCCCATCGGTTTTTATTTTGTTCAATAACTATATTAATAATTGTAAGAAAATTATAAAAATATTTATATAGATTTTTTTGACCCATTCGAAAATATTTTGACATTTTATAATATTTGAAATGATAAAAACTTAAGAAATGTTTCCTATTACAAAATAACCATTTTTAACTTCCTTAATAGCGAGATAAAATTATTACAAAAAATCCTAAAAATACCACAAGTGTAATCTTTAGATTTTTCATTATAATGAGGTTGACATCAGTGTGGTAACGTTTACAAAAAGGATGTACGGAGGTGAAATAGGAAGTAAAGAGCAGAATTTAAATTCAATTTAGGGGAGGTTGGAAAGGTGTTTAAAGTAGGAAAAAAATTTAAAAAACTTGTGTGGACTACACTTGTATCCAGTGTGGCTGTCGCAGCGATAGCGGGCGGAGCTATTGCTTCACAGCCTACACAGGCTAAGGCTGAACGGGGAGCTGTTTCATCCCAGCTGCCTTGGATGGATACGTCGCTTTCGCCTGAAAAACGTACCGAACTGCTTATCGATGCAATGACGCTAGACCAGAAAATCCAACAGCTAGCCGGGATGCGCGGAGAAATACCCGAGCTAAAGGAATGCGGATCCCCTATGAGGCACATTCCTGGAATCCCTGAATTTGGGATCCCAACGTTCAGAATTACCAATGGTCCTGTAGGTCTAGGCGGCGGTGACTGCAGCCCGCAGGATAAGGCGACTGCATTACCTGTTGCAATCGGACTGGCAGCCAGTTTTGACCCCAATCTTGCATACGCTTTCGGTGACCTAATGGGTGGTGAGGCCCGCACGCTTGGGCTTCATGAACTCGAAGCACCAGGCATGAATCTTGCACGCTTGGGCGAGAACGGCCGGAATTTCGAATACATGGGCGAAGACCCTTATCTCGCTGGTGTTTTAGCCTCTAAAGAAATTAAGGGTATCCAAGATAATGATATTATTGCCATGTCAAAGCATTATGTACTTAATGATCAAGAGCAAAACCGTATGTCAGTGAATGTTAACATCGACGAAAATGTACTTCATGAGCTTTACCTGCTCCCATTTGAAATGTCAGTAAAGGATGGCAATGTTGGGTCAATTATGTGCTCCTACAACCGGGTAAGCGGAACCTATGCCTGTGAGAATGAGTATCTGTTGAATACCGTTTTGCGCGATCAGTGGGGATTCAAAGGGTACGTTCAGTCTGACTTTGGTGCCACCCATTCGACTGCTCCGGCGCTTCATGCCGGATTGGATTTAGAAATGCAGAATGCCAGATTCTTCACAAATACCAACATTAAGGCGACACTTGCGGACGGCACCTTAACGATGGATACCGTTGACCAAGCTCTCAGTCGCCGGTATGTCCAAATGTTCAAATATGGAATTTTCGACCGTCCGATTGTACGAGGGACTATCGATGCTGAAGTGAACGGTTCGAAAGCGCGTGATATTGCAGAACAGACAGCTGTATTGCTGAAGAATGAGGGTAACCTGCTTCCGCTCGACCCATCTGTTGATTCAATTGCCTTAATCGGTAAGCCGACCTATGTCGACGCAGCCGTTGCAGGAGGAGGAGGCAGTTCGCGGGTAAGTCCGCTATATACCGTTTCACCTCAGCAGGGACTTCAGAATACTTTAGAAAAAATAGGTTCTGACGCAGCTATTACCAAGGTAACAGTTGCTGCTGACAATAGTAATCTCAACGAAGCTGTAGCTGCAGCGAAGGATGCAGACGTTGTCATCCTGATGGCTGGAGTTGTAACCAGCGAGGGACGTGACCGCCCAAGCTTGTCCTTGCCTGACAGCCAGGATGATATGATTTCAGCTGTTACTGCCGCAAACAAGAAAACGGCACTTGTCCTTAAAGACGGAGACCCTGTACTTATGCCATGGGTAAATGAAGTCCCATCTATCTTAGAAGCATGGAATCCAGGTCAGGAGGACGGCAATGTTGTCGCTAACTTGTTATTTGGACTCGCCAACCCATCCGGAAAGCTTCCAGTGACCTATCCAGTTTCCAAAGCGGACACACCGACCAGCACTGAAGAGCGCTACCCTGGCGTTAATCAAGGTGTACTCGATAGCACCGGAAAAGAAATCCCGCAAGTGTACTATTCTGAAGGACTTGAGATGGGATACCGATGGTACGATGCAAAAAACATCAAACCTCTTTTCGCATTTGGTTATGGTTTGTCCTATACCAACTTTGACATCTCTAAACTAGTTGTTACACCGAAGACAACGGACGGGACTAAGAAAATTCAGGTTTCCCTTTTTGTAGAAAATACCGGAAAAGTAGCAGGTGCGGAGGTACCGCAAGTATACTTAGGTCTGCCTGAAGTTGCGAACGAACCGCCTAAACGGCTTGTTGGATTTGAGAAGGTCTGGCTGAAGCCAGGTGAAAAGAAACATGTGACGATTACGATTGACCCAGCAGCAAGCAATCACCCGCTGTCCATCTGGGATTCCAATGCTGATACTTGGAAAACTTTAGATGGTGAGTACAAAGTGTACGTTGGCAACTCTTCTGACAACATTACTTTGACAGATTCAATCAACGTGCGGACCCCAGCGGGCCATAGTAAATAAGGTAGTCCTTTTATAACGAAAGTGAAAAAAGGATTGTAAAATAAGGGTTATCTAAACAGTAAAGGACTGGCGAAAAACATCTTGTTTTTCGCCAGCTTCTTTTTTTTTCACAATCTAATATCTACAACTTATCCATGAAACCTTAAATTGATTACAAGTTTTTCCTTGTCTTCTAATTAAAGAAGAACTACCATTTTAACTCATTTTTCCCACTTTTTTCTTTCTAGGTGTAAATCCAATTTTCCAGTCGGTTAAATATTATAGATCGATAAATCCGAAAATATTATAATAAAACTCGTCTGGTATTGGCTTAAATTTAAATTGAGGAGTATACATATATGGGAAAGAAGAAGAAAAAATCTAAACAGAAGAAAAAAGAAGATTTCGGAAGTGCAGAATTTTACTGTGCCAAATGTAAGTACAAGTTTGAAGTTGAGTGGGAAACCATATGGGCCATTCAGGAATGCACCCATGGATATGTTGGCTTTCATCTAAATGATACTTTTATCAGCTGTGATAAATGTGGTGAAATCTGTAGTGACGAAGATCATTTAGAAGTATCGAAGCCAGCACCCTTTATTACAGATAATGAACTACCTTTTTAAAGGATTAATACTTTAATAAAGGATTTTTAAATTTTGGAAAGAATATTTTATCAGCCGATCTTCACAAACGTGTGGGCGGTTACCCATCAAAAAATCATAAAATGGCTACATGCTGTACTATTATGTATTCTCTAATGGGTCCCTCTGATAAGATTATTCCTGCTCCTCCAAAAGGTAATGGTGCTTCATTAAAGATCCGGTATTATTTAGTAAATTAACACTCTCTATAAAACTAAGCAGGGCTACCTTCCTTTTGTTCATCCTTTACATAAAATACAATAGCATCATTGATTTTTTCCCTATAAAAATCAGATAATTTTTAAAAGGATAGTCAACAAATTTTTTAGAGTGCTAAAGTTGCTTGGGGGAGGAGTAAAGGAAGAGAACCAGCACGATTCTCTAACATGGGGGTATAAATTTGGAGTATTTATACTACTTTTTGGGTTGATCAAGTGCTTGGTAAGCTAACTGGTACTTTCCTCCATCAGCCACCTCTGAATGGTATAAAGCCTTGAGGGCATTGTTTTTTTCAAGACCGTGCTCTGCCTTCAACTCTTTTAAACGTGTATGCAATTCTTTATTATCCTTAATTAGCTGCTGCATTTGCGATTTCATATACTTCAAAATAATTACCTCCTATCAGGACGTCAATCCGTTCCCCAAGTATAGCATGGATTATCTTTATTTAAATAAATCTATATATTGCAAATCCTATCGATAAGAAACTACACGATTGATATAAAACTCTCACCATTAAAATTTCATATTTCACAATTATTTCATAAATTATACATTTTTCTCTTCCTTGAGGCTGTATACTTACGAGTAGTTAAAGCATATTCCCTCTCTCAACCTCATTTGTTATTTCCAACACCCTCAAAAAAATGAAAGCAGGTTGATTTATGAAAAAAAGAAGTCAGACCAAACCTCGTCCTACAGAAACCCAGCCTGAGATTCGAATGCGGGTACATCATTTCGAAAGTTCCAATGAGCGTCAGGAATTTTTGAAGAATTTGGCGATTAGTTCTGAATTTGAGATGAGATACCGTGGTTTACTAGATTACTATGGAAAAGAGTTTATCGACTATAAAAAGCAAAAACCCACAGACAAAAAACGTAATGAATTTCTTCGTATTATTTCAAAGTTTATGACAGAATGTTTAGAAGACAATTGTCCATCCTCTTGGCAACAATGTCAGCCCTCTTTTTGGGAAGAACTCATCTTTACCTTTTATCCTCATTGCATGCATATCTCAACAGAAGAAAAAGAAGTAGAAACCTTTTTGTCACAGTTAAAATACTTTGTAAAGTGGCTTGATAAACGAGTTGGCACCTCCTGGTATCCGAGAGTTGAAGAATATACCTTTATTGCCAGTTCAGAACTTAAAGCTTGTGAACACCTGCTTAATGGCCTCTTTTTGAACGACTTTCCACGCATATACCAATCTGATTGGGATCCCGAGCAAGACATTGAAAAGATAAATCACAAATTTGAACAATGCACGGATCGACTTAATAGTATATTTGAAGTTACGAGTATCATTGAGGACACGGTTTTATTGAGTGAATTTGAAACCAACCATTCTTATTATATAAGGGGCCTTCCTTATAAATTAATTGAAATAGGAATGATCATGAGCGGCATTATTGGTAAAAAAAGCGCAGATCTAACTTGGAATTGGTTTCAAACGGATGGAATCTATCCGAAAGAGGGAAAACCTACATTACAATCAAGAGGTAAGGTAAGGCCATATCATTGTTTTGCTTTCGAAAAAATGGCTTATTCCATATCCCCCATTTAAAATTATTTTCTTCATTAAATGGTGAAATATTCCTTACTGATATAGGTTTATTCATTCTTAGGGGCTATTTAATGCGATTTTGTGGAATAAGAATCAATGTGGAATACGAGGATAATTAAATGAGAATCTTATTAATGATAGTTCAAAGTAACAGACAAAAACCTAAATGAGAATTATAATGAATAATAGAGAATATCACTGATAAAGTAACTTTCATCACATTGAGATTTACTTGATGATTCTAATATAATCAACTTCACAAATGTTCCTGTATTGCTATAACTAACAAAGTAAAGAAGTTGAGGCATTCTACTTGACAATACAATAAGTTGTATATGATAATACTTATTGAATTAGAATTATTATAGTTTACCAAAAACTATCAAATCATATCTAGGAGGAATTTTGATTATGTCATTAATCGGAAAAGAAGTACAAGCATTCACAGCACAAGCTTACAATAACGGTGACTTCATCACTGTATCAGAACAAAACTTCAAAGGTAAATGGAGTGTTGTTTGCTTCTACCCAGCAGATTTCACATTCGTATGCCCTACTGAACTAGAAGATCTTCAAAACCAATACGCTACATTGAAAGATCTTGGTGTAGAAGTTTACTCTGTGTCAACAGATACTCACTTCACTCACAAAGCATGGCATGATCACTCACCAGCAATCAGCAAAATAGAATATATTATGGTTGGTGACCCTAATCAAAAGATTTCCCGCATCTTTGATGTATTAGATGAAGAAGAAGGTCTTGCACAACGTGGTACTTTCATCATCGATCCAGACGGTAAAGTTCAAGCTATGGAAATCAATGCAGATGGCATCGGCCGTGACGCAAGCACGATTGTGAACAAGATTAAAGCTGCACAATACGTTCGTAACAATCCAGGTGAAGTTTGCCCAGCTAAATGGCAAGAAGGTGGAGAAACACTTAAACCAAGCCTTGACCTTGTAGGTAAAATCTAAGCAGTACGTTTAACATTCTAAGGGAATTGGAAGCTTCCAATTCCCTTTTTCAGTACATATGAAAACGACTATTTTGAATCTTACAGCATCACTCTTCTTTTTAAGCCGAAAGTTATAGGTATTTTTCACTTGACTGATAATGGATTTTATATGATAATAATTATTGAATTAGAATTATTATTATTAACAGAATTATCAACTGACTCGCAGAAAGAATTTAAGGAGTGAGAGATCAATGATATTAGATAAAGAGATAAAAGAACAGTTAGCCCAATATCTTCAATTGATGGAGGGGGATGTGCTGCTTAAAGTCAGCGCAGGTTCCGATGACGTTTCTCGTGATACACTAGCTTTAGTAGACGAATTAGCCAACATGTCTTCCCACATTAAAGTAGAGAAGACTGAATTAGAAAGAACTCCAAGCTTTAGTGTGAACCGCATTGGCGAAGACACTGGGATCACTTTCGCAGGTGTTCCTCTTGGACACGAATTCACTTCATTGGTTTTAGCTCTGTTGCAGGTGAGCGGAAGAGCTCCTAAGGTGGATCAAAAGCTGATTGATCAAATCAAAAACATCAAAGGCCAGTATCATTTCGAGTCTTACATCAGCTTAACCTGCCACAACTGTCCAGATGTGGTACAAGCTTTAAACGTAATGAGCACTCTTAACCCTAACATCACACATACAATGATTGATGGTGGTGCGTTTAAGGATGAGGTTGAAAGCAAAGGCATCATGGCTGTACCAACTGTATTCCTAAATGGTGAATCCTTCGGCAGCGGCCGGATGACGCTTGAAGAAATCCTCGCCAAGATGGGCAGTGGTTCCGATGCATCAGAGCTATCTGATAAGGAACCATTTGATGTACTTGTTATTGGGGGCGGCCCTGCTGGTGCAAGTGCAGCCATCTATGCGGCGCGAAAAGGAATTCGTACTGGAATTGTGGCCGAACGTTTTGGCGGCCAAATCATGGACACCCTGGGCATCGAGAATTTTATCGGGACGAAATATACAGAAGGTCCTAAACTTGCTGCAAGTCTTGAAGAACATGTAAAAGAGTACAATGTCGATGTCATGAATTTACAGCGTGCGAAACGTTTAGAGAAAAAGGACCTTATTGCTGTCGAACTCGAAAACGGGGCGATTTTAAAAAGTAAAACGGTCATCCTTTCAACTGGTGCCCGCTGGCGTAATGTTGGTGTCCCTGGCGAAGCAGAGTTCAAGAATAAAGGTGTAGCCTACTGCCCTCATTGTGATGGTCCATTATTTGCTGGAAAAGACGTTGCTGTTATTGGCGGCGGTAATTCCGGTATTGAAGCAGCGATTGACCTTGCAGGTATAGTAAAGCACGTAACTGTTCTTGAGTTTGCGCCAGAATTGAAAGCCGATTCTGTCCTTCAAGACCGTCTGAACAGCCTTCCTAACGTGACAGTTATTAAGAATGCTCAAACAAAAGAAATTACCGGAACTGACAAAGTAAACGGCATTTCTTATATTGACCGTGGGACAGGTGCTGAGCATCACATAGAATTACAAGGAATATTTGTTCAAATCGGTCTTGTACCAAATACAGATTGGTTAGAGGGAACACTTGAACGTACTCGCATGGGTGAGATTGTTGTAGATAATCATGCTGCAACAAGCATCCCTGGAGTGTTTGCTGCAGGAGACTGTACGAATAGTCCGTATAAGCAAATCATTATTTCGATGGGCTCTGGTGCTACCGCAGCATTAGGTGCGTTTGATTATCTGATTCGAAATTAATTCTACAAATATTATTAGTTACCATAAAAAGGGAATTGGATTCGTCCAATTCCCTTTTTTAAATCATATGTGCCCTAGAGTTCCGTTACCAGTATTATATTAAAACTTTGACCTAATTGCGGGCAGGAGTTCAATGATGATGCCACCTGACGTCACAATTGCTGGGATAATGAGAAAGGCGAAAATCATGTAAGTGTACTTCAATCTGCGAGTTGATTGGTTTACCCAATTTGAAATCAAATCGACTAACAGGGCGAGAAGTAAACCTCCGACTAAAAACAGAATGGAAAATAAGGTTTTTCCCCCGAAACCATCATCCTGACAAAACGCTCTTTTTTTGTAATAGCTAATTTCTTGGTGTCTACAAGGAATTTAAATATAGTCAATAATAGGACTCTACTAATAATTATTAATTTAATACTTTTGCCGGTTGTACAAATTCCACAGTTACACCTGCAAACCCCTCCGGTTTAGCAAAGGCAACTATGGAGTTATGGGCACCCGGTCGGGGACTCCGATCTTTCATGTCTATTGATAAGTCCTCCATATTTTGAAGAGTTTTGCGAATGTCCTCTACCTCCACAGCGATGTGATGTAATCCCCCTCCTGTTTTTTGTAGAAATTCCACAAGTTCACCTTCATCTCCTAAAGGCTGTATCAACTCTATCTGAGTATCTCCGATAGGAAGGAAGACAAGATGTACATTGAAAGATTCAACAAATTCAACCTTAGTTTCTTTTAACCCTAGTCCTTCCCGATAAGGAATAAGGGCTGTTTCAATATCCTTTACAATGATGGCGATATGATTAATCTTCTTGACCATGAATATTCAACTCCTACCTTTTGTATTATTCTAACACTTGATATAATCTGAATTTTCAAACTTTTATAGAGACTAGGATTCCAGTAACAATAAGTGTAATGACACAATATCCTATAATACCCTTTACTTTGAGACCAACAATAGCTACTTATTTATCCTAAATTGGTAAATAAGCAACTCCTATAATCCAAAAAAATCCCAATAACAATTAATATCGGTAGGCAATATCCAAGAAAATCTTTTACCGTCAGTTTCAATCCAGCACCCATAATTGGCATAAATAATAGAGCCCAGAATGGTTGAATGAGAGAAGTCCATGTTTCACCATAATTAATAGCCATTATTGTACGCGGAATACCCACTCCTAATTCCTGCGCTGCAGGTATAAATGCTGGTCCGGTTGCAGTAAATAACGATCCAGCTGAAGGAATAAATAAGTGAATAAACCCTTCCATTAAAAATGTTAATATTGGAAAAGTAGCTTCAGTTGAAATAGTTAATACAGTTTTTGAAAATACTTCTGCTAAACCTGTCCCTACTAAAATAGATGCAATTCCTCCATAAAGTGGAAATTGAATAGCGATTGAAGTACTAGCAGCCATATGTTTTGAGAAACTTTTTGCATAGTGATTTACATTCCTACTTACCATAAATCCAATAAACATGATTAAAAATGCGATTGAATTTAAGTTTAAACCATTTAATCCATTTATAGCTAAATGGTAGAACATATACGCTACACCTAAAAGACCAATTACCCATAGGATTGGACGCCAGTTATTAATACGGTCGGCAAAAGTTTCATTTGCAACATTCCCCTCTATTGCAACAGCTATTTCTTCTCTTGTGTTTTCTGCTTCAATTAATAGTGATTTATAGGAAACAATTTCCTTTTTATTTTTTCCAATGAAATAGAAGATGGTCGTAATAGTAAATACAGTTGAAATCATTAAGATTAAATTCATTGGAGAGAAAATGGTTGCTTCAAGAGGGATAACCCCTCCAAGCATATCTGTCAGTGGTCCTTCCGTAGCCACAAACAGTGGGATTGTAGCTGAGATTCCTCCCGCCCAAACAACCCAGGAAGAATAGGTAATGGCTGTTAACAATCGATAATCTACCTTATCATTTGTTTTGCCGATTGCACGTGCATAGGTCCCGGCAACAACAGGCCCAATGTACCATCCTAGTAAAGAGGCAAAACCACTAATTAAAGCTGTTGATACATACGCTGTAGTTGGTTTTTTCACCCTTTTAGCTACGTTTGTTATTTGTTTCCCTATCCAAGGAGTTTCAACTATAACGAGAGCTGCAGCATAAGTAAGAATTAACTGGAAGGCAAAAGTAAACATCCAAGGAAATCCATCAAACCATAAATTCACTACCTTAATGGGTTCAATATCTGTTAATATAACTGCTAAAAACATAGAGATAACAGTAATAGCAAGAACAAAAATCATGGAATCAGGGAAATATTTACTATAAGCTTCTGCTACTTTTTCTGAAAGACTAAGATTTGCTTTACTTTGTTTTGTAATACCTCTCCGTTGATTATCATTTTCAGGATTATAAATACCCATTTTCAACACCTCTATCATTAATTCGAGCAATTGTCAGATTTCCGATATCTAGTAATTTTTTATGCGAGTCAATAAATTGCCCCATCCATTTCCAATAGTTTCTTGAGAGTTCTAAAATATCATTACCTTGTTCCTTCATACCAGATCCTGTACAGAATGCTTTATCCCCTGGACATGTTAAAACAACTCCAACTTCATCATTCCAAGGAGCAATACAAACACGCATATTGTTTGTTACAATGCTTTGAATTTAAGCAGTTATATACCTCAAGTCGATTATAGAATCGTAGCGATTCCATTCTTTTTTTTAGGTGTCCAATTCATTGGTGTTTATAGCCTATAGGTAAAGCTATATACCGCGATCACAAAGAAACATGCTAAGGCTTTATCACGGTAATGGCAAAATATAAGATAGGCTTTTTTATGGGTTAATCCTGTTACGGCAAGAAGGGTAATAATCCCTCCGTTATGGGGCAAAGTATCCATTTCTTCTGAAGCAGAACCCTTAATTCTTGATAAAGCATTCGTTGTAATTGCTCCGTTTACCAAGGGATTGGTAAACGGAGCAATTACCTCACGAGTACCGTTTCTCCTTAGCATTATTTTTGCAGACTGACCTCAACTTCCTCCGTTTTTGAAGGTGAGTATGTTTCCTCATCATCAAGATAATTGTAGACACGAGTCGCTGTTGAAACCGTAAGGTCGGTTAAGATATGGGATGCATGTAACACCTCAAGTACAGGAAGATCAGCCATAGGAGCTAAGGCGTGTTCAAATAGTTGTAAGCGAGCCGGGCCTGTCCATGCTTCTTTGATGGTTATATCAGTAATTTGTGTTCGAAGGAGTTCACATATTCTTAGCTTTCCATCAAAATCTGGCATGATTTTAAGCATAAATGTCGGTGCCGTAATTTCTTCTCTAGCTTTATCAAAATCAAGAGGTTGATGCTTGTAGCCCATAGTTGCATTGGCTATGCGCAAGCTTCCATAATCAACCGTTCCAACAAGTGTGTCTGAATCAATAAATAAGCGGGGAGCTCCGAGCTTTTTCGGATAGGCACTCGCTTCCCGACCGACAGCAATGGCAGGGTGATTATCTACATACATACAATGTGAATACTCTCCCTTTATACCGTTATATGTAACGGGTATCACCTGGCCTGATTCTGTATAACGACCTAGTCCAGTCGCATCTGGCATATACATGATTTCAAACTTTACAAAGGGTTCTTCTACTTCTAATGGTTCGGGAACGATCCTTTTTAAGGCATCGAGATCGGTGCGATAGGTAATATTTAAGTACTCACGGTTATTAAATTTAAATGGTCCTTTCGGAAAGGCAGGCCCGCCTAGTGGGGTAGTTATTTGTTTTAGAACATCTTTTTTCAACATAATACTTTTCATCCTTTCGTTTTTTACTGATTTTCACTACGCCCATACTCAGGATGATTTGCCTTTTCTATGACTTCTTCTTCTGAAGCGAACCGTATCAGTGGTGCTACGGGGCCGAAAGTTTCTTTGAAACATATTTTCATATTCTATGTTACGTCAATCAGTTGAGTAGGGGCGTAATAACTGCCTTTTGCATGGTCACCGTTTGTTAATGGATGGCCGCCGTACAGGATTTTAGCTCCCTTTCCTATTAGGTCTAGTGTCTAAATAAGAAACCACCAATATGTCTTAAATTCAAAATTATATTACATTCCCACTTTTTAGGTTTTCAATTTGTGCTCTGGAGTAACCAAGTTCCTCTAAGATTTCGTCTGTGTGTTCTCCAAGCAAAGGTGGGTGGCGTCGAACATTAGACGGAGTATCCGATAACTTAACTGGAAATCCCGGCACTTTCAAATTCTTTACATTAGGATGTTCAATATCAATCATCATTTCCCTTGCACGAACCTGAGGGTGATTGAGAACTTGATCAATCGTGTGTATTGGACCACATGGGACCCCGGCATTATCCATCCTTTCAAAAATATCTTTGCTCTCCATCGTAATCAGTCTCTCAGAGATAATATTTATAAGTTCTTGACGATGGGCTACTCGCTTTGTATTTGTTTCAAAACGAGCATCTTCCAATAAGTCAATCCACTCGAAAGCCTGGCAGCACTTTGTCCATAATCGATCATTGGCTACAGCCAAAATGATATCCATGTCTTTTGCTCTAAACGATTGGTAGGGAACAATCGAAGGATGTGCTGATCCCATTCTTCCGGCAGGCTTACCCGTTGCAAGATATCCAGTTGCCAGATGATTTAACAATACAACTTGTCCATCAAGCAAACTTACATCAACAAATTGTCCTTTTCCTGTTCTTTGTGCAGAGAATAAAGCACTTAAAATTCCATAAGCAGCAAACATCCCCGTTGTTAAATCTACAATGGACATACCTGCTTTTGCCGGCCCTGAATTGGCATCACCTGTGATACTCATTAAACCTCCAAACCCTTGTAAAAGAAGGTCGTAGCCGGCTCTATTCCTTTCGGGACCTGTTCTGCCAAATCCTGATATCGAACAATACACCAAACGGGGATTTATTTTTTTCATAGTTTCATAACCATAACCCAGCTTGTCCAGTGTTCCTGTTCGAAAATTTTCTACTAAAACATCAGCGTCTTTCGCTAATTTATAAATAATTTCTTTTCCCTCTTCACTTTTTAGATCGACCGTAATACTTCGCTTATTTCGGTTTGAACTAAGATAATAGCAACTTTCATCATTCCACGTAGGAGGAGTGAAGCGCCTTGACTCATCTCCTTGCCCAGGCTGCTCAACTTTTATCACATCAGCTCCCATATCTCCAAGCAACATGGTAGAAAACGGGCCTGCTAATGTTCTTGATAAATCGAGTATTTTAATTCCTTCTAATGCATGCATCGATGTCTACTCCCAACTTTTACTGATTTTCACTGCGTATTGCTACAGAAACTAATTTTGTTTCAAGATAGTCTTCTAAACCATATTTACCGCCTTCTCTTCCTAATCCGCTTTGTTTCACTCCTCCAAATGGTGCTTGAACAGCAAATGGGGCGGGATCGTTTACTCCTACCATTCCATATTCAAGCTTTTCTGAAACGCGATGCACTCTTGAAAGGTCATTCGTATAAAAATAAGAGGCCAGCCCATACTCTGTATTATTTGCTTTTTCGACAACCTCATCTTCATTACTAAAACGGATTAATGGTGCTACCGGACCAAATGTTTCTTCATAGGTAATCTTCATCTCTTCGTTTACCTCTGCCAATACAGTTGGGGAATAAAAATAGCCATCCTTATATTCATTTTCAGTTAATGCTTTCCCGCCGCAAAGAATAGCTGCACCTTTAGCTACAGCATCCATTACATGATCATGTGATTTATCAACACCCTCCTGATTCACCAATGGACCTAACTGGGTGCTTTCATCTAATCCATCACCAATTCTCATCGATGAAACTTTATCCGCAAAGCGGCGTGCAAATGTATCATAAATAGAATCATGTACGTAAATACGATTCGTACAAACGCATTGTTGACCAGTTGATGAAAACTTACTACTAATAGCACCTTCAATGGCAAGGTCGATATCTGCATCTTCAAATACGATAAATGGAGCGTGTCCACCAAGTTCCATCGAAACCCGTTTTACAGTGTCAGCAGATTGACGAATTAATTTTTGGCCAACTTCTGTGGAGCCTGTAAATGAAATTTTTTGAACCGTGTCACTAGCCATTAGTTCTCCAACAATGTCAGAAGAATTCCCAATGACAAGGTTCACAACACCTTCTGGAAGACCGGCCTCATCAAACACTTTAAAAAGTTCTAGAGATGATAAAGGTGCCTCACGGGATGGTCGCAATACAACCGTACAACCAACAGCTAATGCAGGCCCTAATTTCCTTGCTCCCATCGATAACGGAAAATTCCATGGCGTAATAGCCCCAACAACCCCAATTGGCTGCTTGATAACAGAAATTCTTTTATTTGGTGCAGATGCAGGGATGATATCCCCATAGACACGGCGTGCCTCTTCCGCATACCACTTAAAGAAAGCAATTGTATTCCCTACTTCATAGCGAGCATTATGGATTGATTTACCCATCTCTTTCGTAATGGTCTGGGCAAAGTGCTCCTTTTTTTCCTCCAATAGTTCAACTACTTTATGCAAATAAGCCCCTCTCTGTTCACCAGTCAATCCAGACCATAATGGGAACGCATTTTTTGCTGCTTCTATTGCATGTTTCGTTTCTTCTTTTCCTACCAAAAATACTTTATCAACAACTAGGCCGTTTGCAGGATTTTTGACTTCTAATACTTGATCCGTTTCTATCCATTTTCCATTAATATACATTATTTTGCTGATTCCCCTTCTTGAGATAATGGTAAAACCTTATTGTAGATTTTAATAACATCTTCTTTATAAACTTTTCGCGGATTATTTGGAATGGTCCCTTTATCTTCCATTGCATCATGCGCTAAACGATCGACCATTTCCTTTGTAAATTCAATTCCTAAATAACTAAAATCTTTTGGTATATTTAGTGATTGAGTAAAATCATTTAGTAAGACTACTAGTTGTTCCGCTGCTACTTTATCATTTTCAAAGGTTAAAGAAGGATCAAAGATTCTAGCAATATTTGCATATTTTTTATAGTTTGAGATTAGATTGTGTTTAATAACATAAGGTAATAGAATCGCATTTGCCAGACCATGCGGAACATGGTAAATAGCCGACATCGGATGGGAACAAGAATGAACAAGACCAAGGCCACCAAGACCAAAGGCCATACCCGCAATGGTACTTGCTAAATGCACTTGTGATCTTGCTTCAAGGTTATCAGGATGTGCATAACTTGGTGGCAAATGATCTTTGAGCATTTTAATGGCTTGCAGGGCTAAGCCTTCAGTTATTGGAGTTGAACTAACAGAAGTAAAGGCTTCTAGTGCATGAACTAAAGCATCCATTCCTGTAGTGGCAACTACATGGCGTGGAAGTGAAGTGGTTAACACTGGATCCACAAATGCAATCTTAGGAGCCAATACTGGTGAAGCAACAACATATTTCCTGCCTGCCTCATGATCAGTGACCACTGCAACAGTCGTTATTTCAGAGCCAGTACCGACTGTTGTAGGAATAGCAAACAACGTTGGGATTTCGTTCACAACTGGTTTTTCACCACGGCGATAATCAAGGATATGGCCGGGATGACTGACAATTACTCCAACGGCTTTTGAGAAGTCCATCGCACTTCCTCCGCCAACTGCGAGTATCATGTCACATGATTCGGACTTATAAACTTGAGCCCCCTTCATGACCGTTACGGCATGAGGATTTGGCTCGATTTCTGAAAATACGATTGAATCAATCCCATTTTTTTTTAAAAGAGATTGTATTTTATCTGGAATTCCAGCTTGAACAAGCCCCGGATCAGTGGCTATGAAAACCTTTGATTTATTAAATTCCTTTATTTTTACTGCTAAGATGTCCTCGACACTGTTTACTCCAAAAATCACATTTGTAGGTAAAGCAGAATTAAAAGTTTGCTGACTTAAATACATAATATTCTCCTATTCCACTCGTTTATTGTTTGATAGTTAAGTAGGGATCGGGAATCAGGGGATAAATTTTTATTTCCATGATTCTTACACCCTTTAGGCTTAATCCAGTCATAACTACCATGCAGGTTTGGGTATAATAGTTAATAAAAGAAATTCATTGGGTGATACAACAGTTCATTCAAAGCAATCAGCTGTGTAATATAGGGTTCAGTGTTTTAGAGCCGGGCCGGACTGTCCCCGGCTCCGTTAGTAGTACTAATTTATTCCACGTTAGCCATGGTGCGGTCGAAAATAAAGCCCTTATAACCCGCCTCTTCCAAGGCCTTTCTGTAGTTCCCCAAGCCTCCAAGATAGAACATGACCGTGTTCTTCTTGCCTGGGATGTTCGCTCCGAAAATCCACGATTCCCCCTTCGAAAACAGCGTTTGGTCCGAGATTATGCGGCATGTCGTGATCCACTCGTCCTCCGCCTCCTGTGTTGGTTCGATGGTGGCAATGTCGTTTTCAACCATGTACTTCACGGTGTCCGCTATCCATTCGACCTGAGTTTCGATACTTGGCGGCAGGTTTGTGAAAGGGCCGTTTGGACCGAGAATCATGAACAGATTTGGGAAATCTGTATTTGTCATGCCGAGATACCCAGTCGGTCCATCCGCCCACTTATCGCGCACCGTGACACCACCGCGTCCGCGCATGTCGATCTTGGTATAGTTGCCATCCACCGCATCAAATCCGGTGGCATATATCAACACATCCAATTCGTACTCGCCATCCGTGGTACGCACTCCTTTTGGTGTAAGTTCCACAATCGGGTTCTCCTTTACATCGACGAGTGAGACATTGTCCCGGTTGAATGTATTGTAGTATCCATTGTCACAAAGCGGACGTTTGGCATATAAACCGGTTGGCATCAACTTGCGTGCCGTTTCAGGATCCTTAACGATCTCTTGGATTTTCTTGCGGATGAAATTGGCCGCAGCCTCATTAGCTTCGGGATTGGTGGCAATATCGTTGAAGGTACCGAACATAAAGCGGAATCCGCCTCCTGTATTCCATGCCTCCTCAAATATACGCTCTTGTTCCTCTTTCGAAACCTCAACCGCTGATACCGTGCTTTCCTCAAAACCGAAGGCCACGGCTGAGGATTTCGCCTGTTTCCATATTTCTTCGTAATTTGCTTTTATTTCCGCTTTCTCAGCATCGGATTGTACCCTTAATCCAATCGGTACACTGTATTGCGGAGTCCGCTGGAAAACCGTCAGATGCTCGACCTCAGGGGCAATGGCAATAATTACCTGAACTCCGGTTGAACCAGTACCAATTACGCCTACTCGTTTACCCTTTAGGTCAACGCCTGAGCCTGGCCATCTAGCAGTGTGATATTGTTCACCCTTGAATGTCTCCCTGCCCTTAAAATTCGGCACATTCGTTGCTGAAAGAAGCCCAAGCCCGGTAACAAGAAACTTCGCAGTGACAGTTTCACCCTTATCAGTGGTGACCTCCCAATAGTTAGTCTCTTCATTAAAATAGGCTGCTGTAACCTTGGTGTTGAACTGATAGCTGCGTCGCAGATCGAAACGGTCAGCAACGGTGTTCAAATAGGCAAGGATTTCCGGCTGCGTCAGGTAATTGTGCTTCCAATCCCCCTCCTCAAGCAGTTCCTTGTCAAAAGAGAGGCGGTAGAGAAAGCTCTCGGTATCCGAAAGTGCTCCCGGATAGCGGTTCCAGTACCAAGTGCCGCCGACATCAGAGCCATTATCATAGGCGCGTACGTTTAGGCCAAGTTCATTGCGGAGTTTATGAACAGCGTAAAGGCCGCCAAACCCGGCCCCAACAACAACCGCATCGAAATCTAACCCTTTTGTCTTATGATTATTACGTTGATTCATAACGTTTTTCCCCCCATTTCTTATTTTCAATTTGGTTTTCATTTGATTCACAATCATCATGACATTGAAAGGTTATTCCTTATTTTTGCAGTGCCCGATACCAAGCTGCAATCCTGCTGACTTCCTCATCCGCTTCAGGAGCGCGTCCGGCTAGGAATGGGAAAACATGTTGCATTCCATCGACAACGGATAGTGTAGCTTGTACACCAGCCTCAGCAGCGCGTGCATGCAGGCGGCGTGCGTCGTCAAGCAGCATTTCGGCTCCACCCGCGTTGATGTAGAGCGGCGGATAGCCGTTGAAATCAGCGTGCAGCGGATTAGCTAATGGATCACGAACCTTCGTACTGTCATCCCCAATGAACATTGCAATCATCCCTTCAAGCAATGGGACAGAGATTAGCGCATCGGTAGCGGCATTACTCTCCAGCGTGCTGCCGGTTAGTTCCATATCGAGCCATGGCGAGAAAGCAATGACGAAACCTGGAAGTTCAAGACCCAATTCACGGAATTTCAACACTGATGATACGGCAAGATTTCCTCCTGCAGAGTCGCCGATGGTGCCGATATCCTTTGCCTTAATGCCGGACGCAAGCAAGGCTTTGTAAACAGCAGCAGCATCCTCCAATTGTGCCGGGAAAGGATTCTCCGGGCTGCGACGGTAATCCAAAACCACAGAGGACACGCCAAGTGCCTTGGCCATATGACCAGCCAGCTTGCGGTGGCTTGATGAGGATCCTACGGCAAACCCGCCGCCGTGAGTGTAGATTAATACTTTTGATTTGTCGCACCCGATTGGATAGGCCCAGATCACATCAACGCCGCCGACAGTGTCGGTCTTATACGTCACATCTTCAGGCTCTAATGTAGGTTTTTCCCATTCATCAAAGAGACTACGGAAGTCAGCTATCGTCATGTTCGGATTGGCCTCCATACGGTCGCTCCAATCCTGGTACAGTGCTCTCAAGTAATCTGCTTCCTTTGATACAGTTTTAGTTTTTTGCTCCATTGATTTCATAATTGGTTTCCTCCTTAATATTTCAGCTAATTTTCACATTTCTATTGAATACGGTTTCATCTTTTTAGGCTTCTTAGATGAATCACTTAATTAATATGCAATTATCGTGCCAAACTAAATTTTGAGGAATTTTCCGTTTTTTTTTGTGTGTGTTTTTTTAGTGTAGTAAATTTGAAACAGTTAATTTTAAAAAATAGAGTAAACAACCCCTATATATCCAGCTATTCTTAATTTTGCGACAAATTTTCTCATTATTGCTACACTCACGAAGCTGCTAAAAATTAAGGTTATGTTGTTGTATGCATGGTTTGGGAAGAGAAAGAGTTTCTAACAATAACAAAAAGGAGGCTTTAGGTAAAAAGCCTCCTTTTTGTTATTGAAAGATTAAAATGATTTGCTTATTCTGCTACTTTAAACTTTTGATATCATAACCCAATTTTTTTAATTTTCGATAAAGGGTGCTTCGGCTCATGTTTAATTCTTTCGCTGCATCCGTGACGTTCATCTGTGAACGTTTTAACGCTTGTTTAATCCAGTCTAATTCAGCCTGATTAACGGGATTTATTTTCAAAGTATTAATAGGTAAGGTCTGTTGGTTATGGATATGTTTTGGTAGACTTTCAGGGGTGATGATACCGTTGGCTGAAAAATTAACTGCATATTCCATCACATTTTCCAACTCACGAATATTTCCAGGCCAACAATAATTTCTTAATATGTCCATTGCTTCATCCGTTATGTGGTACGGACCGTGCTGTTTTTTAATGGTAAGCTTTTGCACAAAATTTTCAGCTAGTAATGGAACATCTTCTGAACGATGTCGTAATGCTGGTAATTCAATGTGAAAGACATTAAGCCTGTAATAAAGATCCTTACGAAATTTCCCCGCTGCTATATCTTCAGGAAGATTTTTATTGGTCGCTGCAATGACACGAACATCTATTGGGATACGAGTCTTATCCCCGATTCGGATAATTTCTTGCTCTTGAATCACCCGAAGCAGTTGTACTTGTGAATCCAGAGGCATATCCCCTAATTCATCCAGGAAAAGTGTTCCTTTATTCGCCAATTCAAACTTTCCTATGCTTCCTTTCGGATTAGCACCTGTAAAGGCACCAGCCACATATCCAAAAAGCTCACTAGGAAGCAAATCCTTGGGTATAGCAGCACAATTCAAAGCAATAAAAGGATAATCAGATCTGTTGCTTGCCTGATGGATGGCGCTGGCAACTAACTCTTTCCCCGTGCCGCTGTCTCCGGTAATCAAAACATTAGAATCACTTGAGGCCGCAACTCGAGCTAGTTGAATGGTACTTTTAAATGCTTCTGATTTGCCAACTAAGCTTTGTAAAGAGTACTTTGCATAGTGATTATGGTGGGCAGTTGAATGACTTATTCGATTCTTTTTCTCTAATATACAAATCAAACCTATGAATCTATCGTACCAAAGAATTCTTTTGAAGATTGCCTGATAGGGACCGCCCTGAATCGTTACTTCATCCTCCCATTCCTTTTTCATGGTTAATTCATTGTTTTCTACTGTACGTGACATGAATATGGATAACTCATCGACCTGAGAATCACTGTTGATCCTTACTATTTCCCCTTTTGAGTTACATAAGATAACAATCTGGTTTTTCCATTTACTAATCGCTTCAATATAAATATTTTGCATCATTTCACGTGCTTGGTAGTAATTGTGAAATAGAAGCCTTTCTATTTGATTCACGATTCCGACGGTTTTCATCATACTAAGAGTATGGTAACTATCACTAGTTGTAGAGATGTTGATTATTCCTAATAACTCACTTGTAAGCGGATCCAAAATAGGGGCTGCTGAGCATACCCATTCATGGCAGCTATGAGAAAAATGTTCGGAAGAAAAAATTTGAACAGGCTGTTTCAAAATAATTGAGGTACCAATTGCATTAGTACCGGCCCACCGCTCTGACCACAGAGCCCCATTATTTGCATTCACTGAGTTCCCTATATGACGAGCTACAGGCCGATCCCCATAATGATCTAAAATTATGCCATCACTGTCACAAATCATGAGTACATGTTTATCATTAGAAAGTTCTTGCCCCGCCTGTTTAAGTACTGGCTGCGCTAGATCAAAAACTTCATTTTTTCCTCTTATTTCTTTGAGCTCTTCATCGGAGATATTTTTTACTGACCCCTGAATCATTGGATTCAGATCCTTATATTGCTTACTCCGGCTCCAAGATTGTAAAATTACATCTCTTACTTCCGTTAATTCCGCAGGCTGCTGCCCGATTTGAAATGGATTGAAGAAGAAGTCTTTCCATTTCTCATGAAATTTTTTTCTGAGTAGAACAATATCATTTTTTGATACCGGGTCTGAAAAAGGAACAAGGGACATATTTCTCACCTCTTAATTATTCTGAATATTATTAATTTATATATTAATAGAGGAAAAATCAACTATCACAATTTACGAAAAATTACACAGTAATCTTCAGTTTTGTTCACAATTTGTTCACACTTAGTATACAGCGTCTATTTATATGAGTAAAATGAATTATAAGAATATAACATATGTATATATTTCATAGATTGGAGATTACATTCATGGACATACGTCATCTCACCTACTTTATTGAAGTAGCCAAATACAAAAGTTTTACTAAAGCTTCGAAATCCCTCCATTTGTCACAGTCTACACTAAGTAAAGTAGTCAAAAGTTTGGAAGAAGAATTAAATGTAGAACTGATTGACCGTTCCGCAAAGAACATTGAATTAACGGAAGCAGGCGAAATCGTTTTGGCGGAAGGGGAAATGATCATGGAATCGCTTAATGATTTATCTATCCACCTTTATGATTTAATGAATTTAAAAAAAGGCAAAATAAAAATCGGCATACCGCCAATAATTGGTTTTTTATTTTTCCCAAAAATCATTAAAGGGTTCAATAACCTTTACCCCGATATCAAAATAAAACTCTTTGAAGATGATTCAAGAAAGGTTAAACAGGAAGTCAGTGATGGAAAATTAGATCTTGGTGTGGTTATGCTGCCGGTGGATGAAAAGGAGTTTAATGTTGTTCCCTTTGTTCACGAAGAACTGTCGCTCTTCGTCCATCATTCCCATCCATTAGCACAGAGGGAAAAAGTAGAAATGAAAGAGTTACAAAATGAAACCTTTATTCTATTTAAGAAAGAATTTGCTATTCATGACATCATTATTCAAGAATGCGAACGAGCTGGCTTTCGTCCGGAAATTGCTTATGAAAGTTCTGAGTGGGATTTTATTAGTGGAATGATTGGCGAAAACTTAGGGATTTCGATTTTCCCAAGACCCATTGCAGGTAAAGTCGATCAAGATTTAATCAAGGCGATTCCGATTGTCAATCCAAGCTTCCCTTGGGAGTTAGGATTTATTTCCAAAAAAAAGAAGTACGTTTCACCTGCAGTTCGTGAATTTATCCAGTATATTTCAGCTGAATTACCTCCTGAATCACTAAAATGATAAAAGTATTACTAGTTTTTCAGTGGCGCAGTCTATCCGTCAGTAAAGTTTTTATTAAAATCTATTCAACAATAGATCAAAAGAAGCACTCGTTTAATAATGATTAATCAAAACGAGAGCTTCCAATGTGAAAGTAAATCACGGCTAGGGATCTATTTTTAATCAAACTTTGTTTCAAATTAACATTTTGAAATTAATTAGGCGCTATCTCTTTTAAACGAATTTCATTCTTATTTACTACTAAATGGTCCTTCCGACCATGTAAGAATAGATAAAAAACAATGAGGACAAACATAAAAATACCTAACCATACATACAAATTGCTGTAGCCAAGGGATGGTACTAAATACCCTAAGAAATAAGGGCCGAAGCCAAGACCTATATCTAAACCAATAAAGTATGTGGAAGTAGCTAATCCCACTTTTTCTGGCGTCGTTACTTTAATCGAAAGAGCTTGAAAGGCAGAAGAAATATTACCAAAACCAATACCAATGATAGCGCCTGAAAGTAATAGAAGGAATGCACTATGCGAGATACTTAAAAGAATTAAACCTGCTCCAAATAAAATGGCACATGGATATACAATATAGTTAGCACCTTTTGTATCCATAAGACGACCTGTAAATGGACGTGTGAGAAGAACTGCTATAGCGTATGCTAAGAAGAAAAAGCTTGATGCACTAAGTAAATCACGTTCTTCTGCAAAGAAATTAAGGAAAGCAATAAGGCTTGCATAGCCTAATGCAAATAATAACGTCAAAATGGAAATAGGAAGTGCTTTACCATCAATAAATTGAGAAATATGAAAGCCTTTTTCTTCTTGAACCGTATGTGCTTGGATTTTCGATATTTTTGCAAAAAGGGCACAGACTAGCGCTAAAATGGCAAAAACCATACACAACATGAAAATAACAAAATAAGTAGTGTGTTGGCTCAACAACAAACCGAAGAATGGTCCGATGGCTGTTCCAAGAGTTGAACTCATACTGAAGTAACCAATTCCTTCACCTTTACGAGAAGTTGGTAAAATTTGCGCTACGACTGTACTTGTAGCGGTAGAAGCAATCCCAACTGCGAAACCATTTACCAGGCGGCTAATGATCAATACGATAATCCCCGCTTGAATAAAATAGAATGACATTGTTATAGGGAATAGAATTAAACCAATCATTAATATTTTTTTCGTGCCGACTTTGTTAATAATTCGACCTGTAACGATTCGGCCTAATAATGTACCGACAATATAAATACCGGCTACAAGACCAGCTTGTGACACAGAGGCATGATACTCTTTTACAGCATAGGATGCCATTGTAACCATTAATAAATAAAAAATAATCATATTGATGAAGTTGATGATGGACATAATAACAAAATCTTTTGTCCATAGTTTTTCACTTGCATTCCTCACTTAATATCCTCCTGCTCTCTTAATTATATTCTGCTTCATTTTTAAAACCTTTGTGTATTTATTCACAATGTCAGATAAATAAATCCACCACCTGTGTTAGCAGGTGGCGTTTTAGCTGTTTTATTGCTGTGGCTGCATTTCTTTATCGTTCATTTTTACATTTCTTTGAGCAAAGACTTTTTTAACAATTCTTAGAGCATTCAAGACCTTAGGGAAGCCTGTATAGGGAATCAAGTGCACGATCGTTCCAACAATTTCTTTTGGAGTTAATCCAATTGTAATTCCTACGTTGATATGCAATTCCAATTGCGGCTCCGTACCTAGAGCTACAAGAGAAGCGATTGTGGCAATCGTTTTTTGTTGTGGAGTTGTGCCCTCTCTTGAATAAATATCTCCAAAGGCGAATTCAACAATATAACTTTCTAAATCAGGTGCAATATCTTTAAATGCGGCTACTATATCCATATGTGTTCCAATTTCCTTGTTATCTGTTACAGTAATCTCATTTATAATATCTAATCCTCTTTGGTAACGATCTTTTTCCATGTTATTTTCCTCCTAAAACGGTATTTGCATGTCACAAAAATCACTATAACGCAGTTTTTGTTATTCGTAAAATACATATAACTCATGTAATGTATTCCTTTTTTTCATGATTTTGTAGAAGGAATATGTTTCCTTTATGACAACAAATGGAGGGATTTTGAAACTTCGTAAACTTTTGTATTTGGATACAATAAAGGAAGTGAGGTGATCAATTTCCATGAACATTATATCCAACCTATGAAATATATACATATATTTTATTCGTATTATTCATTTTACTCATATAAATAAGCGATGTATACTAAGTGTGAACAAAATGTGAACAAAAATATAAAAATTACAAAAAACAAGGTAGGATAGGAGGAATTAATCATGAGTAAAAAAATTGGATTTGTAGGATTAGGAACAATGGGCTTCCCGATGGCCGTTAATTTAAACAAAGCTGGTTTTGAAGTAATCGGTTATGATGCCTTTAAAGGTGTTTATGAGAAAGCAAGTGCTGCTGGAATAACAATGGTAGAAACTTTAAAAGAAGTGGCGGAACAAGCTGACGAAGCGATTATCTCAATGGTTCGTGACTATGCCCAAAATGTTGACGTCATTTTTGGTGAAAACGGTCTATTATCTGCTCAACCTAAAGATAAAACTATCATTGTCATGAGTACACTTGACCCTGATACTATGAATCAATTAGGCAAAAAAGTCGAAGAGGAAAGTGATTTGAAATTAATTAGCGCTGCGGTAAGTGGTGGTGCTTCAGGTGCTCAAGCTGGAACATTATCGATTATGACATCCGGTTCAGAAGACATTGTGAAATCCTTCCAACCATACTTTGATGCGATTGGGTCCAATATATTCTACTATGGCGGGAATCCAGGCAACAGCCAAGTAGCAAAATTAGTTAATAACATGATTCTAGGTATTAACATGAATGCTCTAGCTGAAGGACTTAAATTAGGAAAACACTATAACTTACCTCAACAAGAGTTATTAAACTTGTTACATGTTAGTACAGGTGATAGCTGGGTAGTTAGAAATTGGAAGGATGTGTCTGAATGGACAGCAGACACTGCCTTGGCTGTTTTACTTAAAGACTTAAAGGCGGCTTATAACGAAGGGCTTAAACACAATGTAACTTTACCATTCAATGCCTTATCATCTACACAATTATTTGATTCTATGGGAAAAGAGAAACCAGAAGCCAAATAATTGAGAATAAAGCTACCACTTCATTGAATTAAATAAGGTTGCTGTTCCAGTACTAAACAACCATATCGACCTTAAAGAAAAGGAAACGGCAAGCAGCCCCAACCACAAGATGAAAATTGTGTTTTCGGAGCTGCTTTTTTTCTTTCCTTCCTTTATGTTTTTGTTTGCAATTATCCTCTTACATTCCTTTAAAGAGAGCCTGCCTTTTATCTAGAAATGCTTGTGTCCCCTCTTGTTTATCCTGAGACCCAAACAATACGGACTGTGCCAGTTTTTCAATCACAAGCGCCGTGTCCATATTAGCATCAAATCCATGATTAATAACGAGTTTGACCATTCTGACAGCAAACGGTCCCTTTGCTAAAATCTTTTCAGCTTTCGCTTTTACCGCCTGCCACAATTCTTCCATCGGAACGGCCCTAGAAACTAACCCAATATCCTCTGCCTGCTTGGCTGTTAACATTTCGCCAGTCAAAATCATATCTACTGCTCTTCCCTTTCCTATGATTCGGGCTAAGCGCTGCGTTCCTCCCGCTCCGGGAATGATGGATAAATTAAGTTCCGGGAGCCCGAATTTTGCATGATCAGCAGCGATACGAATATCACAGGCCATTGCCAGTTCACAGCCCCCACCCAATGCGAATCCGTTAATAGCGGCAATCGTTACTTTGTTACAATTTTCGATTCTGCGGTAAACACCGGACATCCCAGGAATGAGAGCATCTAATGGCTGCTTTTCTCTTAGCTGCCTGATATCAGCTCCAGCCGCAAATGATTTTTCCCCAGCTCCCGTAATAACGATTACGCCTACTCCTTCATCATTTTCCAGAGTTTCCAAAGCACAGCTTATTTCCGTCAAGGTTTGAGCATCCAATGCATTCCTGACTTCCGGTCGGTTGAGCTTAATAATCCCAATTTGTTCTTCTAGTTCTACTAAAATATTTTGATATTCCATTTTAAGATTCACTCCTTGATTGAAAAGGGTCTTTAGTACAATGCAACAAGATCACTTTTCCTGTTGTATTGATAGAAATAGCTGCTCATTTTATATGAGCACTCCTTGCAAACTACTATCCCGCCAATGAACGTTCAACAATCTCCGCTATATCCATTGTTCTAACTTGTTCTTCTGCTTCTTTTGCTTTCGTCCCATCGGTTAACATGGTCAAGCAGTACGGACAATTACTCCCGATCATCGTTGGACTAAGCCCGAGCGCTTGTTCGACACGTTCTACGTTAATCCGTTTCCCCTGGGTTTCCTCTATCCACATTCTGCCGCCGCCGGCTCCACAGCACATGGCGTTTTCTTTATTCCGTTCCATCTCTAAGATTTTTACGCCGGGAACAGATTTAAGTATGTTTCGTGGGATATCATAGATATTGTTATAGCGGCCAAGATAACAGGAATCATGATAGGCAATTGCTTCCTTGACCTCCTTCACCGGCTTAATCCGGCCTTCCTGGATCCACGTCCAAATCAACTCAGTATGGTGATAAACCTCCGCTTCCAAACCAAACTCGGGATATTCATGTTTAAAGGTGTTAAAAGCGTGAGGATCGATGGTTACGATTTTCTTCACACCATAGGCCTGAAAGTTAGCAATATTCTCCTGGCATAATTGCTGAAATAAGAATTCATTCCCCATTCTACGTGCTGTATCTCCAGAATTTCGCTCTTCGTTACCAAGAATGGCAAAGTTAATACCTGCCTTGTTCATAATTTTCGCAAATGACTGCACAATCTTTTGACTTCTTTTATCAAAAGATCCCATCGATCCAACCCAAAACAGATATTCAAATTCTTCTATCTCATTGACCGTTGGAACATGGATATCTTCACGCTCCTCGCGCCACTTGATACGCTCCTTCCGATTAATTCCCCATGGATTGCTTTGCCGCTCAATATTTTGAAAATAACGTGCAGCCTCATGAGGCATACTGCCTTCGGTCATCACCAAGAAACGCCTCAAATCAATGATTTTATCCACATGTTCGTTAGCCACCGGACATTGGTCCTCACAATTCCGGCATGTCGTACAAGCCCATAATTCTTCCTCGGTAATTACATCTCCGATCAAATTAGGCATTTCAACTGTTGATGCCGTTTCCTGTGCAGCGGGTCCAGCTGTTAATGAAGGGGCTAATGCAGAAGTGCCGGAAACAAAACTAGGCAGCCATAGACTACGGGAAGTAATGGAGGCTCCTGTCTCTGTTAAATGATCCCTCATCTTAACGATCAGGTGCATGGGAGATAATGTCTTCCCGGTTACTGAAGCCGGGCACATATTTGTACAGCGCCCGCATTCTGCACATGCATACAAATCGATTAGCTGCTGTTGGGTAAAATTCTCAATTTTACCGACCCCGTATTCCTCTACTGCTTCGTCTTCAAAATCGATCTTTCTCAATTTTCCAACAGGACCGACCTCCTTGAAAAAGATATTAAACATCGCGAACAATTCATGCGCTTGCTTCGACTGCGGTACAAACACCATGAAAGATAACACGGTTAACAGATGCAGCCACCAAAATACGTAGAACAGTACGGTACCTGCCGTCTCTCCAATGCCGGAGAACGCTGCCGTAATCACTCCGGAGAATGGAGCATGGGAGAAATCGGGACTTTGCCCCAGCATAATCTTTTCAAATCCCAACGTAAGCAGGATCTCTAGTGTCAGCGTAATGAGAGCAATAATAACAAACGCAGCTTTGGCATCCCGCTTCAATTGCAACCGCTTCAGCTTCTCAATATAACGGCGATAAAAAGCATATATCATCGCACACAACATGAGGAATACAGTCCACTCCTGCAAGAGACTGAAATATTTATAGGCGCCGCCGAAAGGGAATTCATAACCTCTGATAAATCCCTTTATAATGATTTCAACGAGTCCTACCTGGATGATAAAAAAACCATAAAACAATATTAAGTGCATAAGACCGCTTTTCTTGTCCTTAAACAATTTTCGCTGGCCAAACACATTCACTAACACCGCATTGATTCGTTCTTTGAGGTTGGGCTCAAAATCAACTTTTTTACCAAGCTTCACAAACAAATATCGGCTGTAAATGAGTTGGGCAAACAGATAAACCGCATATCCTGTCACGGCTAGGAAAGCAAGAAAATTCAGCAGTAATAACATCCTGTTACCTCCATTGTTCATTCTTAGTCAGTTTCGATTACGTTCCAGATTAAATAATAATAGAAAAAAAGATTAGAACTTTTATATTGGCGGGAAATTATTCTATTACCCATATCATATTGTAAGGAGATACTAGGTTTGAGGATAAGTCCCCACTTATTCTTTAAGAGGGGACTTAAATAACCGTCATTTTTCAACATACATATCCTGTAGCTTGATAGTTAACAAGGAACCACTACTTTTTTAAATTCTTCCGTTAAAAGAGGCACCACTTCGAACAAATCGCCAACTATTCCGTAGTCCGCTACTTGGAAAATCGGAGCTTCCGGATCCTTGTTGATGGCCACAATAACTTTAGAATTGGACATTCCAGCCAAATGCTGAATGGCACCGGAAATCCCGCAAGCTATATATAAATCGGGAGTTACCACTTTTCCTGTTTGTCCAATTTGTAAAGCATAATCACAAAACTCAGCATCACATGCTCCTCGTGAAGCTCCGACTGCGCCGCCTAAAACTTCAGCTAATTCCTGAAGAGGTTTGAATCCATCCTTGCTTTTCACGCCGCGGCCGCCGGATATGATTACTTTTGCTTCACTCAAATCCACTCCACTAGACGTTTTGCGAACGATTTCTTTAACAATTGTTCGTAAATCTTTAATAACCGGCTGGAATGGAACAACCTCAGCAACGACAGGGTTTTCTTGTATCTCAAAGTTATTCGGCCTTAGTGTGGCAAACACCTTACCCTGGTTAAATGCCTTCTTTTGAAAAGCCTTCCCTGCATAAATAGGACGAGTAAAGATGATGTCGCCATTCTCCAAATCTGCCCCTGTGCAGTCTGAAGCGAGTCCAGCACCTAATCTTGCAGCCACTCTTGGAGCCACGTCTTTTCCAATGGCTGTATGTCCCATGAGAATGACTTCGGCCTGCACTTCCTCAATGACCTGACATAATGCCTGGGTGTATGCATCGGTTGTATAGGTTTCCAGGGCTGCGTCTTCCAGAACATATACTTTATCGGATCCGTATTGACTTACTTCCTTTATAAATTCAGTTGCTCCTGTACCAAATAACACGGCAGTGACTTTACCTCCATTCGCCAGCTGCCTGGCTGATGTCAAGGCTTCAAAAGAGACATTGCGAAGCTTTCCATCTTTGCTTTCTACAAAAACAAGTACATTTTTACTCATGTGATTTTCCCTCCATAATAACCTAATCAGACTACTTTTGCTTCACTGCGAAGCAGATTAACAAGGTCATGAACTTGTTGGCCAATTTCGCCTTCTAAAACTTTTCCTGCTTGTTTTTTTGGCGGCAAATATTGATCTTGAATAGTTGTTCGATTAGTTAAGTCATCTTCAGATAACTCCAGATCCTCTAATGTGAAAAGTTCAAGAGGCTTTTTCTTTGCTTTCATAATCCCTGGCAGGGAAGGATAACGCGGCTCGTTTAATCCTTGTTGAGCTGTTGCCAGGAATGGGAGATTTACTTCAATCACTTCTACATCTCCCTCAATATCACGTTGGACGATTGCCTTACTGCCATCAAGAGAGAGTTTGGTAATCGCTGCGACTTGAGGGATACCTAATTCTTCAGCCACCCGAATGGCGACTTGGCCTGATCCGGAATCTACCGCCATATTTCCTCCGAACACTAAATCGTATTCCTGCCCTTTAATTGCCGCTTTGATGATTTTGGCGATGGCATACTCGTCTGCCTCTTCCTCCAATTCAACGAAGATCCCTTTGTCTGCTCCCATAGCAAGTGCTGTTCTCAAAACGCTCTCAGATCGAGCCGCCCCAACCGTCAATACAGTTATTTCTGCCCCTGAATCTTCCTTGATTTTAACGGCTTCTTCAACTGCATACTCATCGTACGGATTAAGGATAAACTCTACATTTTCCTCACTAATTTTTCCATTTTGGATCACAATTTTCTCTTCCGTATCAAAGGTCTGTTTCACTAAAACTAAAATATTCATATTCTGAAATCCTCCTATTCTACAAATTTAGAGATATTCCCGTTTTAACTGCGCTGCAATAATATTTTTCTGGATTTCGGATGTACCTTCGTAAATCTTGGTTATTCTTGCATCCCGATAGAAACGTTCCACAGGGAATTCAGCAATATAACCAATTCCCCCATGAATCTGCACGGCTTTATCTGCGACACGATTATAAACCTCTGAACCGAGCAGTTTTACCATGGCCGCTTCCTTAATGACCTTCATCTCTTGGTCTACCATCCAGGCCACTCGGTAGGTCATGCTTCTTAAGGCTTCTATCTCAAGAGCCATGTCAGCTAAATAATGTTGAATAATTTGTTGTTCAAAAATCGGTTTGCCAAACTGAATTCTTGAATTTGCATGTTGAATAGACATTTCTAACAGTTTATCGCAAGAGCCTAGGTTTCTTGCTGCAAGCCCTGCCCGGCCATTGGCAAGTATTTTTAAAGCATTAACATACCCTTGTCCCTCTTGACCAAGCACATTTTCTACAGGGACTTCACAATCCTCAAAGAAAATTTCAGCGGAATGGGATCCGTGAAGACCCATTTTCTTTTCTTTTTTTCCGACTGTGAACCCAGGAAAGTCTTTCTCTACGATAAAGGAGGTAATTCCTTTTGCTCCTTTTGATGGATCTGTTACGGCCATAACCGTAAAGACATCCGCGATAGGCGCGTTGGTAATGTAATGTTTGCTCCCATTTAAGATATATTTATCTCCTTTTCTTACCGCGGTTGTTTTCAGGTTCGTTGCATGTGATCCAGCACTAGGTTCTGTCAAAGCAAAGGCACCGATCATTTCCCCTCTTGCCATTCTTGGCAAATATTTCCTCTTTTGTTCTTCATTTCCCATCTCTACGATCCCAACAGAACCGATCCCTGTATGGGCACCGATGACGGTGGTATATCCATTATGTGTTCTGCCTAATTCCTCGTAAATCGCACACTTGCCAACCATTCCGATTCCCGTTCCGCCGTATTCTTCCGGGATGCTTAATCCAAACAAGCCCATTTCCTTAGACATGTTCATAATTTTTTCAGGAATTTCATCCTTTTCTTCAATTTTCATTGCAAGCGGATCTACTTCGTTATCAACAAAATCGCGAATACTTTGTTTTAAAAATTTAATATCCTCAGATAATTGGAAGTTCATAATTTCCACTTTCCTTCCTACTCTATTATTTTTTATTAGTGTAATCAAAAAATCCCCGGCCAGATTTCCTTCCTAATCGCCCTGCTTTAACATATTTCACAAGCAAAGGGGATGGACGATACTTTTCTCCTAATTGATGATACAGATATTCCATATTTCGTAAGCGGCTGTCCAATCCTACAAGATCTGCCAATTCCAGTGGACCCATCGGATGATTTAAACCATACTTAAGGGCTTTATCAATGTCTTCGGCTGATGCCACTCCTTCCATCAGCATGTTCATGGCTTCATTTCCAATTAGACAATTCATTCGGCTTGTTACAAAACCAGGAAACTCATTGACTTCAACTGTTACTTTCCCCATCTTTTCCGCTACTTGTTTGACCACTTCTACTGTCGCATCAGATGTATCCAATCCTCGAATAACCTCGATTAATTTCATGCGATGAACAGGGTTAAAGAAGTGCATTGCGATACATTGATCAGGCCTTCCCGTTGCGGCTGCAATTTCGGTCGGACTCATTGTGGATGTATTTGTAGCCAGGATCACATGTGCTGGTGCCAACTCATCTAGTTGCTTAAAGATATTGATTTTCAACTCCATAATTTCTAAGGCCGCTTCGATGACCAAGTCGGTTTGACTTACAGCTTCCTGCAGCTCAGTGGTATAAGAAAGATTTTTCTTTGCGTCAGCCCCCTGTTCCAATTGGACGAATCCTTTTTCCACACTTTTTTTTATCAACGTTTCGATATATTCTCTGGCGTTTTCAATCGCTTCGTTAGAGATGTCTTGTAAAGTTACTTCAAATCCAGCTAATGCAGCGGAATAGGCGATTCCTCGTCCCATAGTGCCACCGCCAATCACTGTGATATGATTAATCATTTTAAACCCTCCCAGCATTTTATAATATTCATTATCTCATATACGGAATGTATATATCATATACGGAACAATATTTCCAAAAAAAATTATATTAACCTCTCATATAATCCGGTCTTGCATTTTTTCTACTAATCTTTCCACTTCTATATAATTGACACTAAACTTGCATATTTTCTACGATCGTTGTAATCCCCTGACCTCCTCCAATGCAGAGTGTGACTAATCCATACTTTTCTTCTCTTCGTTCCATTTCGTGCAATAGTTTTGTCAATAGAATGGCACCTGTAGCTCCAAGAGGATGACCTAATGCAATGGCCCCGCCATTAACATTTACTCTTTCCAAATCTAAATGAAGTTCCTTTATCACAGCAAGAGCTTGAGCAGCAAAGGCTTCATTCAATTCAATTAAACCGATATCATCTCTAGTGAGTCCAGCTATAGATAGCGCTTTCTTTGTGGCCTGCACTGGGCCAATCCCCATAATTTCCGGAGAAACCCCTGAAACAGCCTGAGCAATAATTTTTGCTTTTGGTTTAAAACCATACTCTTGTGCGGCGTCCTCCGACATCATTAAAACAGCAGAAGCCCCATCGTTTCGTCCACTGCTATTTCCCGCAGTTACTGTACCGTTTTCTTTAAACACCGGTTTTAAATTTCCCATCTTTTCCAGACTGGTTAATCGCGGGTGCTCATCGATCTCAAAAGTCTTTACCTCTTTTCGTTGCTTGACTACATAAGGAACAATTTCCTTCCGAAACCGCTCATTCTGGATTGCTTTTTGTGCAAGTTCCTGACTGCGAAAGGCAAATTCATCCTGTTCTTTTCTCGATATTTTATACTGCTCGGCTAGATTTTCCGCCGTATATCCCATTGTGAGATTCCCATAGATCTCAATTGGCTGTGAACGCGGTTGGCTTTCCGTATTAGGATCGACAATCTCTCCATTTCCTGAACCGTATCCATAGCGAGCCTTTCTTATATAATAAGGTGCTGTGCTCATCGATTCGGCACCGCCGGCTATGATGACATCTGATAACCCACCCATAATTTGCAAGGCTGCATTATTAATGGCCTGAAGTCCTGAACCGCATTGTCTGTGAACGGTATAACCTGGGACCTCAACTGGTAGCCCTGCACGTAAAAGAGCCAATCGGGCAAGATTAGGGGAATCCGCGCTTTGTTTGGTCTGTCCTAAAATCACCTCTTCCACTTGATTTTTGTCAATTCCCGTTCGTGATACAATTTCTTCGATAACTTTTGCAGCAAGGAAGTCCACTTCTACATCTTTCAAGCTGCCTCCAATTCGTCCCACCGCAGTACGTACTGAATCAATAATGACAACATTTCTCAATTTTCATCCTCCTCATACTTTTGGCCATTTAGGAATAAGTCTTACTGTTGGTTTGTTCCGCACCAGGAACAACATTCCCATCTTGGAACAATAATACTATTTATCTACCCTATAGGTCAATAGAATTTTTAGAAAATTATCAATATTGACAAACAGTAAGGTGAAAAATTATAATATAACCCAACTAAAACCTGTAAGGTGTACAGGAATTTTGAATAGGAGCTTGTTCATGCAAAAACAAAATGAAAAGGAAAAATCAGAGGTTCCTGCTTTAGAGGCATCCATTAAAATTCTGGAATATTTAAGTCGTTATACAAGTAAGGAACGTTCCCTTTCACAAATCTCTAAGAATTTATCAATAAATAAAAGTACTTGTCATAGAATTCTAAAATTATTAAATCATTATCGCTATGTCTCATACGATGAGACTTCTAAACAGTATAATCTTGGACCCTATCTGATCATCTTAGGCTCTAGAGCTTCAGAGTTTATCGATTACCTCAAGCTTGCAAAACCATACCTCAAGTGGGCATGCGAACAAACAAGACTAACGAGTGTTTTGCTTGAACCTTTATCCAATGATCGATTAATGTATGTTGCCAAGGAGGAACCCGACCTGCCGGATAACCCTGTTCAAGTGACAGTAAAATTAGGACAGCATTTCCCGGTAACTAGTGCTTCTTTTGGTAAGTGTTACTTAGCGTTTCTGGAGGAAGAAAAAAGAAAAGAAATTATTCAAAAAGTTAATTTTAAACAATTTACCGATAAGACCATTACAGATTTTGAAACATTTCAGGAGAGTTTAAATGAGGTTAGACGAAAGGGCTATGCAGTCAGCTATGAAGAGCATACACAGGATGTTTTCGGTGTTGCAGTACCTATCTTTGACCTTTATGGCGACATAAAAATGGTGATTGCCTGTATCGGTTTTGCTTCACAAATTAGTGAGGAACATATTTCATTCTGTGGAGATATACTCAAAGAAGCATCGAAAAGGATAATGGAAGTCATTGGCGGAAAGGAACCCGTATATAATAAAATTTAAAATCTTGATATACTGTACACAATCTGAATAAAAAAAGGAATTCATACGAAAATACCCCATAACACCTCTTGGATATTTCTATTTTCTGAATTTATCGTTTATGAATATAAATAATTTTATACAATGTTAATGAATCTAAGTTTTTTATGCAATGTCTTATTCAATTAAACTAGCAATAGGTAAGTGTTTGATGTAATCTCCGGCTTTTCTACTGCTCCACATAACATAGGGACGGTTCTCATGCTTATTTTTAAGCATGAGAACCGTCCCCATGTTTCATTCATAATGCAGGATAACTTGTTTAAAAAGCCTTCTAAATTGCTCCCGATCTTCTTCCGTTAAAGGCTTGGGCCCCTTTGTTCGCTTGCCGCTTTTGCGAGCCATTGCACTTAAATACCGTGTTTGTAATAATTGGTCAATGTTTTCATTTGTATAGCTGAACCCTTTATGATGAAGGACTATACATCTTTTTGCTAATCCTAGCGATGCAAGACCATAATCTTGCGTCACAATAATATCTCCCGTTTCTGCTAATTTCATAATTCGGTAATCGGCAGCATCTGCACCAGAATCCACATAAATAGTTTCTACTCCTGATGGTTGTTCCACATTGGAAAAATGGGAAAAGCTTGTAACTAGGATCACAGGGATGTTTGCATTCCTTCCTTCAGCAATAATAATATCCTTTACCGGACAGGCATCTGCATCTACATAAACTTTCATCTGAATCTCTCCTGTAATGAAGTTCGAATTAATAGTGATACTATTGATTAATTGAGCTTTTGTCAAATGGTGTAAGCTTGGAAACCTCAATAATTCAACTTTTGTTTCCACAAAAAAAAAAGCAAGAGGACCGTCCCCTTGCTTACCCTTCAAGTATCATAACCCCATAACCTTCAATAGCTATGCCTCCATTAAGAGTTTGCCCTGTTAATTTTTCTTTTATAGGTTTGCTCAAAGTGATTTCTTTTGGGTCTTTGTTATAGTTTAGCAAATAAATTAGGGCCTTTTCAGTATCAATATGCTTACGTATAGAGAGTTCAACGTCTTCTGGAAGCTTTAGTATATCTGAAACAGGTGAATTCAACTGCGTTCTATCTACCAAAAGATTTACGATCTCCTGGTTAAAAACAGCTCCGTAATAGTAGACATCACCATTCCCAAAAGTATTTTTTACAAGTGCAGGCTGTCCATCATAATACGCATTCTTATAAGTCCCCAGCACCTCGGCCTGATCTGATTCAACATGTAATATATCGTTGAAAGATTCTGCTATAATTTCCTGATGTTCCTCTACACCTTGAATAGAGATTTTCGGTGGTGCCTCGTTAGGACCAATCATCGTAAAGTCATCGACTGTCACTCCACAAAGCTCCGCAACCGGACCTGGCATTGGTGTTAAATAACAATGACCAGAATTATCCTTATAACCTGTCCTGCAGCCAAATACAATCTTACCGCCTCTATTAACATAATCTTTTAGTAATTTCGCCTTCTCTTCCGGCATAACAGCTGAATGAGGGTAAACTAGCAGCTTATATTTTAAAAGGTCCTCTACTGTGGAGCTTTTAGTTAGGAATAATGCATCAACAGGAATATGTCGTCGTTGTAGGACTTTAAACCAGGCCATCTCACTCTGTGAATTGAAAGGACCATACCACCGATCTAACTCCCCATCCCATTCATTGTCATAATCTTTAACAATCGCTACATCCGCTTGATATTTTGAGCCAACGATCTCCTCCCCGATCATTTCCAATTCTTTCCCCACTTGTTCAGCTTCTAAAACACGGCGATTTTTACGATTGTCGTAATTATGAATCCCATGCCAATAGATTTCGGTCCCGAAAGCTGCCGTACGCCATCTAAAATAGAGCAGCATGTCAACACCGTGTGCGATAGATTGATAGGTCCACAACCTGAGCTGACCTGGTTTTGGAGCCGGCATATCCATCCGATTCACCCAGCCTCCAGGACCTGATTGCTGTTCCATAATGCAAAAATTGGAAGAGATGCTTCGTGCTACACTTAAATTCCAGCTCCATTTTCGGTCTAACAATGGATTTGGTCCTTTGTCTGGATAGATTGAGCTAAACTGTGGATAAGAGTCATAAGAAATAAAATCAAGGCATTCATCAGCCAGCTTATGACTATCCAAATGGCCAAAAAGTCCATTGGTCGTAATCCACTGATTTGGTGCAAGCTTTCGAATAATATCCACCTGATTTTTAGCAAACGCGATCGCACTATCTGAGAAAAATCGTTTCTCATCCAGTGCTTGGTGAGGATTAGGAGAATCACTCACCGTTGGCCGCGTCAAGTGAACTTGACTCCATTCTGTATAACTTTGATTCCAAAAAACCGTTCCCCAGCGTTGATTTAACTCAGTCAACGATCCGTATTTATTTTTCAGCCAACGTCGAAATGCCTGATGGTCTGCCTCAGAATAAAACACATTCATTTCGCAGTTAAGTTCATTATCAATTTGCCATCCTATTACAGCTGGATGATCTTTATAATGTTCAGCCATTTTCGTTGCAATTCTGGCACAGAGTTCTAGATATATAGGCGAGTTATAATTGTAATGACGGCGCTGACCGTGTTGATATGGAACTCCCTCCTGAGAGACATTCAGTACTTCAGGGTACTTACTTGTTAACCATGCTGGGGGTGTGGCCGTAGGAGTTCCAAGAATCACTTTTAACCCGAAACTGTGCGCTAAATCTATCACTCTATCGAAGAAATCAAATGAAAATTCTCCTTCTTTTGGTTCAAAAATGGACCAGGCAAATTCAGCTAACCTAACTACTGAGAACCCCATTTCTTTCATTCTCTGAAAATCCTTCTCCCATAAGCTTTCTGGCCAATGTTCGGGATAATAGCAAGCTCCTAGAGCAAATGTATTTGATTTAAGTGATTTATCCATTGGTTCTAACCTCTCAATTCATATTTACAATGTAAAGTTTTAACCTTTCAAATGAAACTTAAATCGCGCTTATAAAAATTAGGATTTAACCCCTCCCATAGCGATCCCTGAAACAATATGTTTCCTGAGGATTGGAAACATGATCAACATTGGCAGAATGGAGAGGAAGGAACCAATTAAAATTAACGGATATAATGGTTGCCCTGTCCCTGCCGCATTTAAGTTTGCCGTCCAGATTTGTAAACCTACCGTTAAAGGGTAAAGGCTTGTTTTATTTAATAGAACTAATGGTAAGAAAAAGTTATTCCAAGACCCTATGAAAGTGATTAAAAAGAGTGTTACTAGACCTGGGCGAATAATTGGAAGGGCAATTCGAAAAAAGATCCCGTAGTCGCTTGCCCCATCGACTCTCCCAGAGTCAATCAGTTCATTCGGCATGGATTCCTTGATAAAGACCATCATGAAATAGACACCGAATGGATTTACAATCATTGGTAATAGGACGCCGGCGTAAGTATTGATTAGACCTAGCGATTTAATCATCAAAAAGACAGGTATAGCAAGTGCAGCTCCTGGAATCATTAATGAACCTAATACCGCAACAGTTAAGAAATTTTTCCCCTTAAACACATATTTTGCTAGAGAGTAACCTGCCATCGAACTTACTAAAGTTCCCAATAGGCCCGCGCCTACAGCATAGATAACTGAGTTTAAAACCCAGCGCCAAAACATCCCATCTTGATAAGAATTTAACCATTTTAGATTAGCCATAAGGCTTAAATGCTCAGGAAAGGCGAGCATCGATGTAGTAAATAATTGATTCGTACTTTTGGTCATCGCGACTAGCAGCCAATAAAGAGGAAATAAAAAGTAAGCAGCCATTACAATCATCAGAATCATAGAGAGTGAAGTGGATATTCTTTCTTTTTTCGATTTGCTATGATTCTCCCGTTGAAGATTAGTTGTTGTAAATGAATTCGATTTTAGGCTCATATAGTCTTCTCTCCTTCTCCTGTATAGGATAGTGTCGATGAACTCACCGTTGTATGACTAATGATTTTATTTCTAACTTTCTTCTTCTTAGCTGTTGTTCGTTCAGAAGTGGCATACATAAACAATAAGGAGGCAATAAAAGTAATCAGAACCAAGGTAATGGATAGGGTTGCAGAGTAGGTGAAATTCCCATAGGCAAACGCCATATTATAGATATCCATATTTGGTGTAAAAGTAGCCGGAATACTTGTTAGAGAAGAAAACACATATGGTTCATTAAATAATTGGAGTGAACCAATTATCGATAAAACGGTAGTCATGACGATGACCTGCTTTAGGAGCGGAAGTTTTATATGCCATGCTGTTTGAAACTCATTACAGCCATCAATCTTTGCAGCATCGTACAGTTCGATCGGGATAGAAGTGAGACTTGCAAAATAGATGGTCATATTATATCCAGTCCATACCCATGTAGCCATGTTCATAATCCCATACAAAACAGTTCCTGAATCCAATAAATTAAGCGGCTTTCCGCCTGTAAAGATACCAAAAATACTTAAAATAGGATTCAGGTCTGGGGAATACAGAAACCCCCACATAATTGCGGCTATGACACCTGGTACGGCATATGGCAAGAAATAAATAACTCGAAATAAAGCTTTGTTTTTAACATAGCGACTATCTAAAAAGAGAGCCAAAACTAAAGCCAAAACTAGCATAATCGTAACTTGAACCACCCCATAGTAGGCAACACGGTAAACGGCATACCAAAAGCTTTTGTCCTCCCACGCCGTAAGATAGTTTGTCAGTCCAACAAACTTATACTCCCCTTGGATATTAACGAACAAGCTCAATATGAGCGAATAAACAAAAGGAAAAACAAAGAATAGAGCAAATAAGATGAGAAAAGGTGTAAGAAATATATAGGGAACACGTCGAATCTTTAACATTACCATCCCTCGCGTTTCTGCATTTTTTTAATAGATTCCTCTTACCATTACCTGTTATGATTACTTTCTTAAAGTTCTATTTCTAAGGATGATTGTCTTCTCTTTAAGAACCAAATAATAAGGGCAATAACGACTAAGATAATGACAACCGGTAAGGCAGGCGTATTAAGAGCGGCTAGAGGTTGTTTAGTTGAGCTTTCTGCACCCTTCGAAACGACTTTATACCCCGCTGATTTTGCAAAAACAGTCACTTCATTTTGCAAATTATCAAGCGCTTGATCCCATGTTTGTTCTCCACCAGCTGCTTTAGTAAATTCGATTGTCATTTGGTTGTACACGTAATCCGTCCATGGGCTCCATTGGTAGGAGGTATCAACAGATGCGGCTGCTTTCGCATAGATTGGACCAGAAATTTGATTTTTAAGAGCTGGATTAGGCGCATTCATCTCAGATTGCTGGATACCATATTTATTTCCTGGCACCTGGCCCCGGCCGCCCTTAGTCGTGTCAGTAACATCGAGCTTTTCAGCTGCAGCACTCGTATTAATCCAAGCCGCAAAAAGCGCTGCCGCTTCAGGATATTTCGATTGTGTGGTTACGGCATTGGTTGACCCGCCCCAGTTACCGTCAATAAATTCCCCATTTGCCTCCCATTGAGGAATATCAGCTGCATTCCAGTTATCGGTTCCCTTCTTCACATACGGTTGGATCATGTAGGTTGGCGACCAAGCGGCACCCGATACTGAAGCATACAATCCCTTACCGATGTTGCTTTGCCATTGTGGATTCCAATCATTTGTTGCATGGACAACCCCTTTTTTGATTAAATCCCCCCAAAAATTTATCACTTTCTTTGCTTCAGGACTATTTAAATTAATCTCCCAGCCCTTAGATGTTTTCGTGAATGGTCTGGCGCCGGCCTGCCACAATAATCCCGTAATAAATCCACCGTCGTTTACTGGGAAGTAAGACATATACATATCCGGATTCTGCTTGTGTAACTTTTCGGCTTCTGTTGCAAATTCATCCCAAGTTTTTGGAACTGCTAAATTATATTTTTCAAATATGTCTGGCCGATAAAGTAAAGCCAATGGCCCGATATCTTCTGGAATGGCGTAAATTTTGCTGCCTTGTTTTACCTGGTTCCATGTCCAAGGTTGAAAGTAGGATTCGTATTGTTTTACATATTTTGAAATGTCCAAAATTCCACCTGTATCCACAAACTTAGGGATGTACTGGTACTCAATCTGTACAACATCCGGGGCCCCTGCGCCTGCTTTAATAGCAGTGGTTAATTTGTTATACTCCGCGTTTCCACTTCCAATTAGCGGGTGATCCACTTTAATGTTCGGATACTCTTTGTTAAAAGCTGCAATAACTTTGTCGGGATTTGCTGTCCACGTCCACCAAGTAATGGTTGCGTTTTTCGTGTACTTTGGGTAAGTTGGTTGTTGTACGCCTTTCGCAAAACTGGTTGTTGTTGTGAGAAAGAAACTACAAAGAACAAGCAATGTTACTATAACTCTTCTTTTTTTCATGACCATCCACCTCACTTTTAGTATTAAAATACTGAAAATTTTTAATAATTTAAATATAATTTTGTATGTAAACGCTGTCAATAATAGTTTGTACCCATAGAAACGCGCTGTTTTCCTTACTTTCCATTGAAACTTTCTAGCTGATACACGACCCTTGTCCTAATAATACATGCTTTTATAGGGTAAGATACTATTCCTGATACTTAGCTCTTATATGTATTTTTTCATGGAAAATAATTCTATTTTTATTGTTTTATTATAAAAACAGGCACTGTTTTGGTAGGAGTTGAATTAGTAATGAAGAAAAGCTTGCTTGCCGTTCTTGTTTGTCTGTCTATTACAGCAGCTCCCTATTCCGGTTTGGCACAGTCACTTCAAAACACAGAAATTAAATATAGACAAATGACCTTACGTCCAATAACCACGGATGTAATGGTTATTGCTCATCGCGGGGCGTCTGCCTACGGACCGGAAAATACACTGGCAGCCTATAAGCAAGCAATAATGCTGAAGGCGGATTATGTAGAGATTGATTTGCAAATGACCAAGGACGGCCAGTTAATTGCCATGCATGATGAGACACTGTTGCGAACAACCAATGCCAAAGAACTTTATCCTAATCGCGCCCCATGGCGGGTTAAGGATTTTACACTTGAAGAGATCAGTCGTCTAGATGCTGGTTCCTGGTTTAATAGAGCTAATCCAGAACAAGCAAAAACGGAATACAACAGACAACATGTCCCAACCCTTGTGGAAGTAATTGATTGTGTGAAAAAGTATGGGAACGGAAAGATCGGTCTTTATATCGAAACGAAAGTACCGGGTGCTTATCCAGGAATGGAAGAGAAAGTAATTGAAATCTTAAACAAAGCCAATGTCCTCAATGACCGGAAGCTTTTCCTCGAATCCTTCAGTGAACAGAGCCTGCGTAAATTGAAAAACTTTGCCCCACATGTAAAACTGATTCAACTTTATAAAAGGGGTATGCTTGCCGGCAAAAATGTGTACCAAGAATTCAAGCGCATCTCGGAATATGCAGCGGGTATAGGTCCTTCTAAGGAACTTGTTGGCCGGAAGTTAATCAAGGCCGCTCATCAGAACTATCTCCTGGTCCATCCGTGGACCGTCAATTCTCAGAGGGATATGGCAGCCCTTCTTTCCCTTGGAGTGGACGGTCAATTCACCAATAACACTGACCAGCTTGTAGATTTACTGGAGAATCCCTTTATTTCGCATGGAGTTACCAACGGGGAGATAACGAACACATCAGCTATTTTATGGGCCCGAACCAATGGAAACGCACGAGTTCAATTTGAAATTTCAGCTGATATCCATTTTAGGAACCAAACCATTGTCAAAATAGGCCAAGCGGATAATGAGCATGATTTTATCGTAAGTGTAGAATTTATCGGATTAAAACCTGATACAAAATACTATTACCGAGCCCATACCGTCTCCAGCAAATATACAGTGACCGGTTCATTTCAAACAGCCCCCGAGGAAAACCGCAATTAAACAAAGGGACGGTTCTATTGCTTTTATAGCAGGAGAACCGTCCGAGACTTTGAAGTGTTGGGCTTACATTTCATGAATGTATTAATATAAAAAGCCACTAAAACTATTTATGATTAAATCAATACGCTGATCCTTCTTGAAACGCCAGTTTTCACTGCCGTGGAAGCAACCGCGTCTGCAACATGTACTGCTACTCTCAGGTCAAAAGGATTTGGGATGACATAATCAGCATTCAGTTCTTCCTCTAAAATTAAACCGGCAATCGCATGGACAGCGGCAATCTTCATTTCCTCATTGATTTCTTTTGCCCGAACATCTAATGCTCCGCGAAAAATCCCCGGGAACGCTAAAACATTATTGATCTGATTTGGATAGTCCGACCGTCCTGTACCTACTACCAATGCTCCTGCTTGTTTTGCTTCTTCCGGCATAATCTCTGGTACCGGGTTGGCCATGGCAAAAATAATCGGATCACGCTTCATCGTACGAACCATTTCTTTTGTTACGGCACCTGCTGCTGAAACTCCTACAAACACGTCAGCACCAACAAGAGCATCTGCCAACATTCCTTGTTTTTGTTCCTTGTTTGTAACTTCCGCCATTTCCTTTTTGAATTCATTCATTCCAAATGGCCGCCCCTTATAGATGACTCCTTGTGTATCACATAGAATTACATCTTTTACTCCCATACGAAGCAAAAGCTTTACAATCGCCACTCCTGCTGCCCCAGAACCATTTACCACGACACGAATATCTTCTAGTTTCTTGTACGCTAGTTTAAGAGCATTGATTAATCCAGCAGCTGTTACAATAGCCGTACCATGCTGGTCATCATGGAAAACAGGGATATCACAAATTTTTTGCAGTTGAGCCTCGATTTCAAAGCATTGAGGTGCAGCAATATCTTCTAAGTTTATACCTCCAAAGGTAGGCTCCAATAATTTGACCGCTTCCACAATTTCTTTTGTATCAGTAGTATCTAAACAAATAGGAAACGCATCTACATTCGCAAATGATTTAAATAACACGGCTTTCCCTTCCATTACCGGCATCGCCGCCTTAGGACCGATATTTCCAAGACCAAGTACCGCTGTTCCGTTCGATACAACCGCAACTAGATTCCCCTTCATTGTGTAATCATATACCTTACTCTCATCCTCATAAATATCTAGACAAGGTTCTGCAACACCAGGCGAGTAAGCTAAGCTTAAATCTTTTGCATTTTGTAGTGGAACCTTAGAAGTTACCGCAAGCTTTCCTTGATGTTCTCTATGCATCTGTAATGCTTCATCTCGTAAAACTGACATATTCCAAATCTCCCTCTGTTTTAGGAAAAGCGCAAGCGCCTTGATCAGCCCCGATATAGGGCGACTTGTCGACTGGCCGGCGTAAGCAGGGGAAAAGACTAGTCGCCCTTAATGCGTACAGAAAGCGATAGCTTTCAGTAGCCAAGCATAAGACGAGCCGGCCGAAAGGTTGCTTTTTAACCTTTTGGACGGATTGTCCTAAATGTGGAGGCGACTGTCCTGGGACTCTAGGCTAAGACGTACCCTGCAAGAAGGCGCTTTTTGCCTTCTTCAGGGGATGGCTTAGACTTCGAGTCCCAAGGAGCCGCAACTGGATAAGCTGTAGACCATCGGGGGGCTAGGCGCTGGAGCTAGACAATTCTCAAAGTTATAAACTTTTATACTTTCTAATCTAATTAAAAAGGGGCACCTTTCCTAATCCGATAATGCCCCTTCTTATCCTCCATTGTGATAGCAATCAAATCTTAGCAGGGATTTTTTTATACCCATATAACCAGTCAATCATTTCAAATTCCTTAGCTTCCTTATTCTCTAAAAGAGTATTACGTAGCAAAATGGAAACTGGATTTTCAGCGTGGATTATTTCTCCCCAAGTACGTGCCGATTTTTGTACCTTTGCTGAACGCGGAATTCTTTCTTCCTGATAGGCTGTGAATGCTTTTTCAAAGTTATCCCCATAAACCTTAAGCATATCAGCTAAATAAGAAGCATCTTCTAACGCTTGGCACCCACCCTGTGCCAAGTATTGAAGCATTGGATGTGCAGCATCACCAAGCAGAGTGAAATTCCCTTTCGTCCAATTCTCAATTGGCTCACGGTCATACATTGGCCAGCGGATTTGGCGTTGTATGAACGATAAAGCATTTTCAACAAGAGGGTGACACCCTTCAAATACTCGATCCATTTCTTCAGGAGTTCCCCAGTCATCAGATCCTTCCTGATAATTAGAGCTTTTAAAAACAACAACTTGGTTATATAATTCTCCCCTGCGTACAGGATATTGAACGACATGAAGGTTCGGACCAATCCACATAATAACATCATCCATATTGGCATTAGAACTAATTTCAGAAATCGGAATCGTGCCACGATATGCTACATAATGGGAACAAATTGGCTGATCTTCGGAAAAATACTTACGGGTTTTTGACCAGAGACCATCAGCCCCAATAACCGCTTTTCCTGTAAATTGTTCTCCCCTTTGATTTGTAACCGTTACACCGGCTGGGGTTTCTTCAACTGTTTCAATAACCTGATCATTAATAAGACTGATAAGCGGATTCTTTTCACATGCTTCAAATAACACTCGATGTAAATCTGAACGATGCAATACAATGTAAGGAAAGCCATATTTCGCCCTAAATTCTTCCCCTAAATCTAAGGCTGATAATTCCTTAGCTGTAAAAACATCTTTTAAAACAAGTCGTTGTGGAAAAACAGCATACTTTGCGATTTCATCAGCAAGCCCAAATCGGTCAAGGACTGCCATAGCATTAGGTCCCATCTGAATCCCTGCCCCAATCTCTCCAAACTGAGGTGCTTGTTCGAACACCACCGTTTTCTGACCTGCTTCTGCTGCTGCAAGTGCTGCCCCTAATCCACCAATTCCGCCGCCAATCACAAATACTGCTTTTTCTAAATTAGTCATTATTCCATCTCCCATTTTTAAATTTAAATTCTATTCTTTTAAAAAATACCGTTAAACCGCATTCCATTCTTTCACTTTGTAAACGGATTCATTTTCATGATTCATTGGGTCATTTTTTACAACCATTCTTGCTTCCTCTAAAGAATTCGCTTGCAACACATATGCTCCTCCGGTTTGGTCTTCAAATCCACCCGCAGTAATTAGTGTTTGAACTTCCCTCAAATTTTGTAAAAATTCACGATGGCCTTGAATGAAATCGCCTGTAAAAGAGGGTTTTCTTTCAATCAATACCAAATATTTCTTCATTTCATCACCCCAGATAAATATTCTTCTTAAAAATTATCGAAATAGATAACTCTTTTCTCTATTTATATAATAAAATAAATTTTATAATGTTGTCAATATTATCAAAAAAAAATGTATTCAGAAATCTAGATATTAATTTTGATAGTGGGATATCGGTAAACCGCTATGCTAAGATAAGAATAAGAGAGGGTTTCTATAGGAGGGTCACGATGGAAGGCTTAAAAAAAGGAACAACCATTCAATCATTGCAAGTAGGAATGGGGATTGTAGATTTAATTGCCAAACAAGGAAGGCCGTTAAAATTTACAGATATTCACGATTTAACAAAGGTTACAAAAAGTAATTTGTATAAATATTTAAATACCTTTACACAATTAGGGATCCTTTATCGTTACAAAGATTCCGGAGAATATGTTCTAGGAAGCAGGTTGATTGAATACGGAATGTCTGCAGTAGATCAAGAAAATGTTATTGAACGAATTACACCATATCTACAAGAAATTAACGTGAAATGTTCGAGTACCGTTCTTTTTTCCAGCTGGACTCATAATGGTCCTATGGTCGTTAAAGAAATTAACACAAACCGAGGGTTTAATATTGGAGCTCAGAAAGGAACACTTCTTCCCATTCATTCTTCAACAGGGAAATTGTTTAGGGCCTTTATGGATGAGCAGTTGATTCGTGAATGGAAGGAGAAAGAATTCAAGCAGCTCCCTCCAGAAAGGGTTAGTGAGCTTGAAGAAGAACGCAGATTCATTCAGGAGAGAAAAATTGCCTTTGCAAGGGAACCCCTAGTTTCATCTGTATCCTCCGTTTCTTTCCCTGTATTTAACTTCAAAGAAAAACTCCTTGGAGCAGTCACGATTGTAGGCTTTTCCGAGTTAATACCTCAAAATGAAGAAGATGAAGTAAGTCATTATTTGATCCAAATTAGTAAAGAAATATCCATAGGGTTTGGATATCGAGCTATTGCAGATTAGGGCGATTATGAATAGGCAATAAACAAAAAAGCGGGGAAATCCTCGCTTTTTTAATTTATAAATTAAATTAATAGAACCAAAACTCCATTCACTCCACTTACGTTAGTTTACAGAAAACTATTAATATTTAATTTTTTATATTGAAATTTAATGATACTCTGTTTATAATCTCTAAATAGATAACATTATTCACTATTTTTATAGTATAGGTGGTGTTTAATAAGCAAAGTGACAAAAGTAAATGCACTTTAGTAAGCGTTATCATTAATTTCTAGGTAAAAATAAGGGGGAGATTATTTGGCAGCCATTAATACAGCAGAGGTTCTTGCTAAAAGTAAATTTAGCCGTTTTCATCTAGGCTTACTTCTATGGAGTTTCTTTATTATTTCATTTGATGGATATGATTTGGTGGTATACGGGACCGTAGTACCAACCCTAATTGAAAAATGGCACCTTTCTCCTGTCGAAGCAGGTGCTATTGGAACGTATGGATTATTTGGGATGATGTTCGGTGCCATACTCTTCGGAACACTAGCAGATCGTATTGGAAGGAAAAGCGTTATTAATATTACGTTGATTCTGTTTAGTTTATTTACATTCTTATGCGGCTTTGCAAATACACCTACTGTTTTCTCAACCTTACGCTTCTTTGCAGGATTAGGACTGGGAGGAATCATGCCGAATGTCATCGCATTGTTGACCGATTATGCACCAAAAACAATGAGAAGTACGGTCGTCTCCATAGTGCTGTGCGGCTATTCGGTCGGAGGAATCCTTGCTCCTTTATTAGGAATTCTTTTAATGCCTAATTTCGGCTGGCAATCCATCTTTTGGTTTGCAGGTCTGCCTCTATTACTATTGCCGTTTATCCATAAGCAATTACCGGAAACGGCTAGTTACTTGATCCGAAAAGGGAAAAAGGAAAAGTTACTTTCCACTCTCGTAAGGCTAAATCCAGAATTAAGTTTTAATCAAAATGACGAATTTGTAGAAATCAAATCAAAAGAGTCTGACTTTCCAGTTATTGGTCTATTTAAAAATAAGAGGGTATTAAGTACCCTTATGTTTTGGGCTGCCTTTTTCAGCTGCTTGTTGATGGTTTACGGTTTAAATACTTGGCTTCCAAAGTTGATGATTGAAGCAGGATATGGACTAAATTCAAGTTTAGCCTTCTTAATTGCCCTTCAAGGCGGTGCCATTATAGGAACGCTGATAATCGGACGACTTTGTGATAAATACGGTTCCAAAAGGATGCTTGTCCCAATGTATGCTTCAGGTGCAGTTGCGTTGACTATCCTGGGATTTGGAGGAAATTCCTTTTTGATTTACCTCTTAGTAGCAATCGCAGGTGCTGCGACAATTGGTGCACAAAATATTGTACAGGCCTATGTATCCCAGTACTATCCCCCATACGTCAGATCCACTGCCTTAGGGATGGCATCTGGCATCGGCAGAATTGGCGGTATGCTTGGACCACTATTAGGAGGATTCCTCTTATCGATTTCTTTACCTATACACATGAATTTCATTGCATTTGCCATTCCAGGATTAATAGCGGCATTAGCCCTTGCCTTAGTGCCAGCGAAGAATGCCTACATTCATGAAAGCGATGCACCTCAGAATCTGTTATGAAAGTCACCAATCTATAATGAATAAAGCACAGGGACGGTTCTAATGCTTCATTGAGCAGGAGAACCGTCCCTGTGCTTCTTTTATTTTGAATGATTAGATAACACGTGATGTAACGATTCCTTCGATTTGGTTAATTTTCTCTACCAATCCAGGAATGATATCGCCGTTTACTTCATTTTCAATGTCAATCATCGTATAGGCATATCCGTTGCGGCTTCTATTCACCATATCAGCGATGTTCAGGTTATAGCTAGAAATAGCTGATGTGATCTGCCCAACCATATTTGGAATGTTTTTGTGGAAAGCTGCGACACGACGTTTTCCTGTGTAAGGAAGCTCAGCGTTTGGAAAATTGACTGAGTTTTTAATGTTTCCTGTTTCCAAAAATTCCTTCACCTGACGAGCTGCCATAATTGCACAGTTTTCCTCTGATTCCGCCGTTGAAGCGCCAAGATGAGGAATGGAAATCGTATTTTTCATTTTTAATACAGTTTCATTCGGGAAGTCTGTAATATACCTGCCAACGGTCCCTTCTTCAAGTGCTACCGCCATATCCACTTCATTTACTAACTCACCACGGGAGAAGTTCAAAATATGAACACCAGGCTTCATAATGCTAAATGTATTTTGGTTAAACATCCCTTTTGTATCATTAGTTAAAGGCACATGAACAGTAATATAATCTGACTCAGCGAACAACTGTTCAATTGTCATAGCCCGCTGTACATTACGAGACAAGTTCCATGCTGTATCAACAGAAATGAACGGGTCAAACCCGATTACATCCATATCTAAATCAAGGGCATCATTTGCTACAAGCGCACCGATCGCACCTAAACCGATAATCCCGAGCGTCTTTCCTTTAATTTCTTTCCCTACGAATTGTTTTTTACCTGCTTCGACAAGCTTTGGTACCTGATCTCCTTCGCCTTCTAAGGTCTTTGTCCAAGCCACACCTGCAAAAAGGTTTCGAGAGGAAGAAATCAAAGAGGTTAATACCATCTCTTTTACGGCATTCGCATTCGCACCAGGTGTATTAAAAACAACAATTCCTTTGTCCGTACATTTGTCGACGGGAATATTATTGACACCAGCTCCAGCACGTGCAATTGCTTTTAAGTTATCGCTAAAATCGAGTGAATGCATATTAAAACTGCGAACAACAATAGCATCAGGATTTTCACTATCATTATCAATTGAAAAATTCCCTTTATTGAATACCTTTAACCCGCTTTCTGCGATATTATTTAATGTTTTAATTGTTTTCACGTTGTCTATAACTAGTGTGCTCATTTTGTATACCTCTCTTTAGATATGATAGTTTTTAATTTCCCTCAACAATCCTACATCAAGCAAAAACCACTAAAGTTTTTTTCTGCAAAATTATGGAAGATCGCCTCCTAATATATAGAAAGAGGTAAGGGAACCTTCTTCTTCCCTTACCTCTGCCCAGGCGAACGGCTTCGACACTATGTGCTCCCTCACGGTTATCCGTGTTTCGCCAGTTACACATAGCCTTTTAAATTTATTTGTATTTTAACAAATATTCGAATACTTTTCAATTGAAAAATAATGTCTATTTTGTTTACCTATATGCACAATGGTTCTACTCCCATAAAGTGGATAACTTTCACTTAATAGTTATTTTTAATTATGCGTCGTTTCTTGGTATAATAAATCAGTTAATAATTTTGATGATTATTATTACTGTTTTTCAGATAACTCTTGAGGTGAAGATGAAATAGATATATTACTAAATAAAGAAAAATTGGATGTTAACCAAGGATTAACGACCTATATATATACGTACGCCTTTTCTGAAGATGAGCGCTCATTGTGTGCGCTAGAAATGCGATCTTTTTTCGGTGATGTATCTCAATCAAACGTTTTGGAAACCTTCGTAAAAATTGATCCGACGCGAAGTCCGTTTATGAAAGAACGAATTAGTGTGATATATGAAGCGCAAAGCCTTGAGGAGCTGTACAAGCAGGTAGAAACTTTACAAATGAACGGGGTAACTTTTAAAGTTATATATGTAAAAAATAGGGATCTGCCAAAAAATAAACAAGACGGATTCGAGAAGCGACGTGAAATTGAACGAAAGATTGGGTTACACATTAAGGGTAAAGCAGATCTTCGTCAACCAGATCGATTGTTTGGCGTCATGCATGTAAACGAAAAATGGGTATTCGGTGAATATGTAAAAAGTGAATCGGTTTGGTTTAGACACCAGCAGAAGCCAAATGGTTATTCCACCGCACTCAACACACGTGTTGCTAGAGCGGTAGTCAATATCGCCATCCCAAATCCAAACGGAATTAAGGCAATCGATCCATGCTGTGGAATTGGAACCGTCCTCGTCGAAGCCCGATCAATGGGAATTGATATGGTCGGAAGCGACCGAAATCAGCTGATTATCCCAGGAGCACGAGAAAATATGATACACTTTGGTCTTACTGGAGAAATAAACCTAGCAGATATGCGTGATATCACCAACCATTATGATGTAGCCATTATTGATTTGCCTTATAATTTGTGTTCGGTGATAACCCCTGAAGAGCAGCTGGAAATGCTTCAGAGTGCACGAAGGTTTGCAAATAAAGTAGTCGTGGTCACCGTTGAACCCGTCGATGGACTCCTAATAAAAGCAGGTTTATCGATTATTGACCGAGCTGTTGCTAAAAAAGGGTTATTTATTCGAGAAGTGATTATATGTAATTGATTGAGCTCCAATTAAAGCCTATTCCATTACATGATAAAGCAATTTAAATGTTAAAAGGTATGTTTAATGAAAAGAGGGGAACGTATTGAATAAAGAATCCATATATGGATTAACTATAGATCAATTGACAGCATGGCTGATCGAGAACGGTCATAAAAAGTCGAGGGCACAACAAATTTGGGAATATCTTTATCAAAGGCGTGTTACATCTTTCTCTGAAATGACGGATGTTAATCAGGCGTGTGTTCAACTCCTATCAGACAACTTCGTGATCCAAACCTTACAGGAGCATATTAAGCAAGAATCAGCCGATGGAACGATTAAGTTCTTGTTCAAATTGCAGGATGGCAACTTAATTGAAACGGTTTTAATGCGCCAAAAATATGGCCTTTCGGTTTGTGTAACCACGCAAGTAGGATGTAATATAGGATGCAGTTTTTGCGCGAGCGGTTTATTAGCGAAAAGCCGGGATTTATCCAGCGGTGAAATTGTCGAGCAGATTATGAACGTCCAACTGCATCTTGACAAAAAAGGCCAAGGAGAAAAGGTAAGTCATGTGGTCGTGATGGGGATCGGTGAACCATTTGATAATTTTGAAAATCTATTAGACTTTATTAAGGTGATCAAGGATGATAAAGGGCTTGCAATTGCTTCTAGACGTATCACCGTATCAACCAGTGGTCTGGCGGACAAGATTGTTGAATTCGCCGACAAACAATTGCAGGTAAACTTGGCCGTCTCCTTACATGCGCCAAATAATGAGCTTCGTACTCGTATTATGAAAATAAACCGTGCCATTCCCATTGAAAAACTGATGAAGGCGATGGAGTATTATATAGAAAAAACAAATCGTCGAATTACGATTGAATATATTCTATTGAGGGATGTAAATGATCATAAGCAAGAAGCAGAACAACTTGCCTCACTCCTTCGTCCTCTAGGACAACAGGTCTATGTGAACTTAATTCCCTATAATCCAGTGGATGAACATAGTCAATATCAAAGAAGTGAACAGGAGTCGGTTCTCTCGTTTTATGATACGTTGAAAAAAGGCGGGGTTAATTGCAAAATCCGCCAAGAACATGGAACAGACATTGATGCCGCGTGCGGACAGTTACGAAGTAAACAAATTAGAAAAGTATAAGCTCAGTAATCTTAAAAGAAGAGGCTGGGACATAACTAGCTTCAAATAGTAAGAAAGGTGAATTTGAACGTCCTCAAATTCACCTTTCTCTATTTTTGGGCTTTAATTCTTTTATTATCTTAGTTGTTGGCAGTGAATTTTCTTA
>NZ_JAMBOH010000070.1 GCF_023715505.1 Neobacillus cucumis
GGTGTCAAACATGAAGAAGCCTGGAAAGTAGCTAATTCCCGAAAGGGATATTGGAGGATTTCCAGAAGTGAAACACTGCAAAAAGCAATTAAAATAAAAACGCTCACCAAATGGGGGCTTAAAAACCTCAACCATTTATATGAGCGCCGATACTTAAGTTATTGAACCGCCGTATACACCACCGTACGTACGGTGGTGTAAGAGGTCGGCTAATCAATTAATGATTAGCCTCCTACTCGATTGTGTGTTGAATTTTCGGATAATAGAGGCAATACAATAACACAGAGATTAATAATTGCAAAATTATCAGGAGAGAATAATTGACAGGTTAATTTAATATAATTATACTGTGTTTAACCATAATGAGATATAGCTGTACCGCAATGTGGTTAATTCGTACTGTTTTGTCTTTATTCAATAAGAATGTTTATAAATATGAAATCTAAAAGAGAAGATACTTATAGGGAGAGAGGATTGAAATGAAAAAGGAATTCGGGTTTGCTATTGTCGGAACTGGAATTATTAGTACCACGCATTATGAGCAAATTTCAGCGATTGAAGGAGCAAAAGTGGTTGCTGTTTACTCCCGTAAGGAAGAAAAGGCAAAATCACTTGCGGAAAAAATAGGTGCAGATTGGTATACAGATTATCAAGAAATGCTAAAGAGAAAAGAGATTGATATCGTATCGATTATTACACCCAGCGGCACTCATGCTGATATGGCAATAGAGGCTGCACGGGCAGGAAAGCATGTAATAGTTGAAAAGCCAATGGATATTTCCCTTGAGAAAGCACAGCAAATGATCGACGTATGCCGTGAACATCGTGTTAAATTAAGTGTTATATCACAACATCGCTTTGATGCATCGGCTGTGAAGATTAAAGATGATATTGATTCAGGGCGATTCGGAAAAATGGTCCTTGGGCAAGCTGCTGTGAATTGGTATCGTCCTCAAAGCTACTATGATACTAGTAAATGGCGGGGAACATTGGAAATGGAGGGGGGCGGCGTATTAATCAATCAGGCCATTCATACCATCGATTTATTTCAGTACTTCATGGGAGAGGTGGAAAGTGTATACGCACATACAGCCATATTATCTCATGAAAGAATTGACGTGGAGGATGTGGCTGTAGCTACTGTGAAATTTAAAGATGGCGGGTTAGGAACCATCGTTGGAACTACAGCTGCCTATCCAGGTCTGTCAGCTCGCTTAGAGATTATCGGAACGAATGGTACAGCAGTGATTGAAAATGATAAATTAATGAAGCATTATTTACGAAATTCAAATAATGAAACGGAAGCAGTCAACTTAGCTGAAGTGGAAAATCCTAATGGAGGAGATTTGCATCATGCATCCGTTAATCCTGCAGCACTTGATGGGGCATCTCATCGTTTACAGTTTATCGATATGATCGAAGCCATTCAGGAGGATAGAGAACCGCTGGTGAATGGTGAAGAGGGATTAAAACCACTAAAAATAATTTTCGCTATTTATCAATCAGCACGTTCAGGTCGACCAGTACAATTAGATAATTAGTAACAATCAAGTTACCATGCTTTAAGCGATGTGTATGATGAGAAAGTTAAACTATAACCCGAATAACAGAAAAATAGAAATGTCCCTTATTGAGGACACTGCAAAAAGGTCAAATTTGCTTAACTATGTTAAATAAAGCAGCCTCATACTTATGTTTTTCATAATTTTGAGGCTGCTTTTGTTTTGAATATCCTCTATTGTTCCTTTCCAGACCGGGAAAGGGCTACTTGTAGCTATATCATCCTCTTTACGTTTACTACAAATGCGGTAGAAATGCTTGTATTCGCATGCCAAATTGACCACGGTATTTAGCCCTGGTCATCCCATGTGCATTCTTTAATTCAGCGTTTTTATGCTCAATATTGCTTCGAACGCCTTTTTTTGAAGATATTCTTCCGACTCAAGATAGTCCATTTGCTGTTTATGCTCGTCGGATTTAATTGTTATTGAATACGTTTTTTCTTTTGAATTGTTATAACAACCTTCTCTTAATGGGCAGTGTTGGCAAAGGTTAGTATCAAAATAAAAGGTTATACATGGGTTTTTACTTGTGCCGGTTCTACCTGTTTTTGCCTTCCTTATACTTGGATGTCCGGCAGGACATATAACCTCATCATTTTCTTTGTCATACAGGAATAAATCTTCTTCCCGAGTTCTATATACTGCAGGATTTAGAGTAATTGAACTACTATTTCTCCCTTTTGTAGAAAACTTAAATTGTCTTTACCTGAATATGCTGTATCTGCAAGCACTTCTTCAATTGTTAATTGTTGGTCCTTGGTTTTGTTCACTAGAGTTTGAAGCTGTTTTCCATCGTCCTCATTTCCAGGTGTGACATGAACAGCTGTTATAATTTCTTCCTCGGTCATAGCTATATGGTTTTTATATCCATAAAAAGTTTTCGATTTAGATTTCCTTCCAAAACATGCATCAGGGTCAACTGCAGAGGCAATTCCTTTATTAGTCAATAGTCTTTCGTCCTCAACAATTTGCTTTACGATGTTTATTTTCTCAAGTAAGCTGCCTTCGGCATCAGGGAGTTTGTCCGCCAATAGATCCTTTAGCTCAACTAAATACTCCAAAAGTATTTTTGCCTTTTCTTCATCAGTACCCTCTGTTTTGGAAACTTAGGGAGTTTTTTATAAAGACTTGAATACTTTTTCTATACCCCTTTGAGAAGTCTGTTAGCTGCTTTTTTCAAAACATCTAGTGGCTTGTTCTTTGCCGCGTTAGCGAGAGTATGTGTTGAATCGATAATGAGAGCTTTAGAATTTATTAATCCTTTTTCCACACATTGCTTAACAATATGTTCTAATAACTTTTCAACTCGATTGGCTCCAAGTCTATGTACACGGAATCCGCTAAGCTGAGAAGCATCTGGAAGGGGATCTTCTGGTTTAAACCTAAGAACCACTTATATGCTAAATTGTATTTAGAATCCTCAATTACTCTCTCATCTGATAAACTGTACAAAAATTGGAGAAAAAGGAGACGGAAAAGCAACTCTGGCCTGGTCTTCCGTAATACATACAATAAGATTCTTTATCCAATTCATTTATAAAAGAAAAATCCACCAATTCATGAATTCTTCTTAACAGATGATCCTCTGGAATAAAAGAGTATAGTTCTGAATGAAATGAAAGACTTGATTGATTATGATTAAGTAACATTGCATTAACCCCAATACAGATATGATATATCTTTTATTTTAACAAAAAAACGCCCAGAAGGGGCTGTTGACAATCTAATAGGAATTTTGAAAACCTGTGTAGAATTTTATTCTATACAGGTTTTTTATTGGGGGAATTTCTTATGATGGGTCGTAAAGATGATTATCAAAGTAAAATGGAGTTCATTGATTTAAATACCTTTGTTCCTTCAAATCATATTCTCCGGCAAATTAGTGAAAAAATTGATTTTTCTTTTATATACAACAAAATGGAAATGTATTATTCAAACCTGGGCAGGAAATCTCTTGATC
>NZ_JAMBOH010000071.1 GCF_023715505.1 Neobacillus cucumis
AAAACTCTATGTATTACAAAGTTTTTCTTGATGAATCCCACGGTGTTTTCGACCCTTCCTTTGCTTTCAGGATCTGCCTTCCGGCATAAAACCACCTTAAACTTTACTTCGTTGACAAACTGCTGAAATTCCTCAGTCAGTAGGAGATCGCCTTCATTTTCGGAGACTACCAACAAACGGTCCTGATCATATAGAATTTCCTTAGAGACTCCACCAAAAGCAACAAAGGCTTTTTTATGGGCTTCAACTACATCCTTGGTAGTAAAAGGACGATTCTGAAACCAAACATATTTGTATCTCGAGTGGGCAAGTACAAATACGATAAACATGAGTTTGACCGGCTTTCCAACTTTATTTCTAACCGTGACAAAGCCAAAGTCAGCCTGTATTTGTTCACCCATTGGAGGATCAGGTATCGCCTCATAGTTACGTTTTTGAGCCTCTTTAGGGATAGAAAACTCCTCTCGAAGTTCCTTCACATAATTCCGTACGGTACTTTCACCAATTTTGAAGGTAGGAAATTTCTCTTTCAGCCAATCATTTACCTGTGCTGCTGAAATGTCCGGGTATTCCCTTAGCCATTTCAAAATCAATTCTTTATGTAAATCTAATTTCTTCGTTCTGATCATAGTTGATGCCGTCCATTCTGCCATTTCATCGGGTGACTTCTTAAGGTACTTATACACTGTATTTCTTGATAGCTCTAACTGTCTTGCGATAGCTGAAACGCTATATCGCTGATTAACCAGTCCTCTAATCTGTATGTACATTTCAAACTTATCCACCTTCCAAATCCTCCTGCCTTTATCTTAGAAGCTAAAAATCTATAATAAAGGCAATAGGTATTCTAGTAAATAAGTGTTCATATTTATTTGGCGTAAACTGTTCACTTTATTCTAGCAGTCACATACCGACAAATATAGAGCTTGGCTTTTTAAAGTAGCTATAAATTTGTATTACGATTATTGCCGCAAAAATAACAAGTCCCCATCTCAACAATTAAATGAAAATCTTATTTCAAATTCTAAGTTGATTGAGGAATTAATTATTAACAAAGAAGATGAACTTCAAGTAAGGGAGACATTGGAACAACTGCCACTTAAATTTAAACAGCTACTCCTTCTTAAATATGATTTAGAGTGGTCGTATCAACAGATCGCTCAATATCTAGAAATGAAGCCAGATGGAGTGAAAACGTATTTAGCTCGTGCAAGAGCAAAATTCAAAGAGCTATATGGGAGGAAAGAAAATGTTCGACAAAAATAATGAACAATTTGATTTAGTTTTTGATGATAAATCATTAGGTAAAACATTGAAAAAAGCAAAAAGAGTTACTCTTTTTAGAACAATAATAATATCAGCCATTGTATGCATTTTACTTGTCTTTACTGTTTATAAAGTTAATATGTGGTGGGTAAGTAAAATAGGTGGTGAAACAGCTACTGACCTAATAAAACAAGATGCAATTATGAAAGCCCCTAACACAATAGTAAAAACAGAGACGATTGACTATGGATTTTTAAAGGGAACTATAAAACGAGAAGTATTTAAAGTTGTTGAAGATAAGATTATACCTTGGGAAACACAAGAGGCTAATTTTGGTTTTAGGGGTTTCAAATCTACCTCTTTTTCATCCTCTAGTACAAAAATTGATGAGGACACGTACATACATATTCCTAACGGAGAGAAGGAAATGTTATTTTATGTACCTCAATATAGATATAAAACCTACGCAAATGATTTATCAGAACTTAAAGATTATCCTAATGATAAGTATATTGAATTGGGCGTTTCCTTTAATAAAGGTTACTCATTAAATGAAGTTAAGAAAATGCTACCTACATCAGTCCATCCAATGTGGTATTGGGTCAATGACTACCCGAACAAAGCTTATGAACGGGATGAACCTGAATCTGGACAATGGTTTTACGGAATTTATGACCCAACTTCAAAGGTGGGACAAGCAATGAGTTCTCCAAAAATAAAAAGTGAACTAGCTTTTTTAAGGCGTTTAAAAATGCTTGATAAGAGTAAGAGTTATTATACTTTAGTTAAAAATCATCAAAAAGATGGTATGATTATAGGTGCAGTTGTTACAGGAACAAAGGATTCCTTACTTGAACTAAAAGACCAACCTTATGTAAAAGCATCTAGTATAGGGGCAGTTGTTGATAAGTATTAGAATCATATTCGTATAGTATATTACCAAATCTTAGACAAGGGATTTGGTATTTATCTAGGGAGTTGTTTGGCAACTCTCTTTTTTATCGAACATTGTGAAATGTTTCACTTAAATGTAGTGTAGTGCTTTATTAAGTGAATAAGTCATTTTGAAGTTATTTTCAAATATTGTCGAACCCTCTACTGGAAGTAAGTACAGGCAATTTGTCACTTTACTTGGAGCCTCTGCGGGCATGATTATGAGCCATGAAGCCAGGTGTATCAAAGATTCTGGCTCAGCCAAAACAGGCTATCATGCCCGCCTCTCCAAATAAAGTGCACGTCTCTCAAGGACGAATTATTAGGCTGTGAATTTAAATCTTATACATGAAAAGCTTTATTTTAACAATTTTTCTTTTAAAGGACTACAGAAACTAACGGGTGCTATAGTTTAAAAAAGTACCAGCTGCGTCTGCAGCTTTTTTTTGTCCAAAGCAAAAATCGAATGTAACATAAAGAATAAAAGGTTACATTCATTATCCGTTAAAATCTTAGACTTAACCACCATATGGGAATGTTCCTCTTTCAAAAATAAGTTACATTCAATTCGTTAACTGAGTTTATGGGCTAACATAATAGCAAGTTACAAAATTACAAAAGCTTTTCGAGCTGGTTCCATTTATAAAACGATTGGCACTGGAGAAAATGAAAAGTTGCCTTAAGGAAACGGATTACACCTTAAGGCATTTTTACATTAGAAAGACTTTTAGACTCGTATAATAGAAAAGCCATCTCAACGTAAGGGGAGGAGCTATAACAGTTTGGTCCTCTTTTATGTCTTTAGGTCTATTTCTAAGGCCAGGAGGTATGGATAGGTTACACTTAGTTGGACAATAAAAATAAGGGCAAGTAGAATAATACATAACAAGTGAGGAGTGTCTACTATGACCCAAAAAAGAAGAACGTTTACAACAGATTTCAAAAAGCAGGTGGTG
>NZ_JAMBOH010000072.1 GCF_023715505.1 Neobacillus cucumis
TTCAGATTGTGAAAAATCTTAATCAAATTATTTCAGCTTAAAAATAACGAAAAGAAAACCCCTAAAAAGGGGCATCAACTCGAATATATTGACGTATATTTATCCGGATCTTATACACTTCTTGTGTATGCAGGATAAAGATGGCATCATGGTTCAGAGTTACGAACCAATCCAAATCTTTCTCTAAATAAGCACGGAAGTATCTATTTTGAATTCTCAATTCAAATGTGTAGCCCTGGTCTATCCAATAGGGTGTTTGACCAATCCAAACTCTCTACTCTTGGTCTCGATGATCAAAAACTAGGATGCCTCCTTAATCATAGACCGCTATCCTCAATCGCCAATCTTACGATTTCCTCATCTATCTGTTCTTTTTTTAGATTAAATCCAAACAATAAGCTATTCACCGTTAAAGTATTAATGACTCGTGGCCAGCCTTGTGATCGTGATGCAATAGCTTCCTTTGCTGCTTCCGTAAATATGGGCATCTTTGCGCCGGCTAACTTCATGTGATGATCAATATAAGCCGAAACTTCTTCTTTAGATAATGGCTGGATCTCGTATTTCATGATGATTCTCTGTGATAGTGGACGATGATGATTTAATGCTAATCGGCTTTTTAAATGAGGTAATCCTGCCAAAACTAAAATATAAGGGTTAGTTGAATCCATTTGAAAGTTAAATAATATGGCTATATCCTGTAAAAATGCATCCTTTGCCATATGCATTTCATCTAAAATAAAAACTGGAGTGATCTTTCGTTCTCCAGCCAATCGTTCAATTCCTTGCTGAATTTGCCTGAAGAGATCAACTTTACGAAACTTCGGTTCTTCTCCTAAGCCATAAGCTAATCCACGATAAAAGTCCATTACTCCTCCCGTCGAGAGAGGAAAATAGATTACTTGGTATAGAGTAGGGCTTAGAGATTCCCTAAAAGACCGTAAGGTATATGTTTTTCCTACACCGGGATCACCAATAAGAAGACCGATTCCTTTCGATTTTTGTAAGTAATTTAATCCATTTAATGCGCCCTTGTAATCATTAGAATGATAAGCGTCAGAGGGCCGTATATCCTTTGAAAACGGTGCCTGTGCTAATGAGTAATAGGATTTATACATTATCCTGTTCCTCCTGCATGCTTGCAGTTTTAGATAATGAAAATGGCGAACGAGCCCGTTTGACATGAGCGTTATCATTCATGGAAACCAGAGTTGCTTCTGCCACTTTTCTATCATTTTCAAAGATATAAATTCCTTTGTCGTCCATTCTCACATCGACGGATTGGCCGATAAAACGTGAAGGTACTTCATAGAGTCGTTTATCTAAAGAAATAGTTCCATCAGGCTTAACCTTCCGTTGTTCGCGTTTCAAGAAGATTGTCTCCAAAATGGACAGATCCTCTAAAAAGGTTATATCGCTTATTTGTGAGTGAAAAACCTCATGAGGTGTTTTACCCTCTAAAGAGGCATGTACTCTTCGATGATAGTCTTCTTCTAACCAGCGCCAGAATCTTTCATTCAATTCTTCTAATGACTGAGCTGGCTCAGTTTGTAATAATGGATAAAACCTCGTTTGCACAGTCTTAAACAGCCTTTCTATTTTCCCTTTGCTACGGGGGTCGAACGGAGCCGTGTGGGTTAAGGTAATCCCCAATTGCGCACATGCATATTGAAGTGTTTCGGATCGATAGATCTTTCCATTATCCGCATAGATAATCTTGGGCTTGCCTCTGCGGATTAAAGCTTCCTTTGTTACAACTCTTAATCCGTCAAATTTCTCTGACGAGAAAAACTGTGCATAGGGCACGAGCCTAGAACAATCATCTATATAGGCAATCAAAAATGTCTTTTTATTTTTTCCATTTATGGGAACGTATGGCCCGTGAGATAGATCTCCCTGCCATAAAACATTGACTTTCTCATGAGAAAATCGTTTTCTTTCAGGAATTGCTAAATTTTGTTTCCCTACAAGGTTGTGCTTTTTTAATAATCGAATTATAGTAGAGTATGATATTTGATTTTTTTGGATTTCTCCACGCTCAATTAGTTGTTCGTAGAAGACACTAACTGGCATATGGAGATTTTTTTTTCGTATTTCTAAAATTTGATCCTGATCGTCAGGAGATAATCTACGAGAATTTCCTCTGTCTCCACGCTTCTTTGGTTTTAATGCCTCAAATCCATTTCGGCGATAATGAAGAAGCCATTCTTGAATTGTCTTTATGGCAATTTTCCGTTCCCCATAATAAGGAATTGGATGAATCTTACCCTCTAATTCTTGCAAATATACTTTTGGATCTACCTGCCCATTAAAAAGAGGGGCAATTAACCCATATCGAAATAAGGCGACTTGTTCTCGTTCTTTTTCATTCATGGAATTTTCCTCCTTTTGGTTAGAAGGACGACCGGTCATCCATGATTAATATTCTACTTTCTTCGCTATTTTTTGACGATGAAAAATGTGTGTGGGACGAGCAATATTTTTAAATTGCCTCAAATATGGTAGAATTAATTTGCCATAAAATATTTAGATAAGTGACCCCAGCTCCTTCGTAAGAAGGAGGATTCGCCAAAATCGAGGATCATTATCATATATTTTGTGGCCTCTTTTTTTCTTTCCTCTGAAACCCCCAGAACCTGACCTGAATCCACAAAAAAACTATGAATCCAATTAAGATTTTTATAGTAACGAATCAGATGAAACCTCAATAGCTGCCGACTGCTATTAACCTTTTTCCTCTGAAGAAATTGATGTATTCGCTTCAAAACTGTATGTAACGTATGTTGAAAATATGGGATTAAAAAGTCCGGAAGGACTGAAATGCTTTTCTTGCACACCAGGCATTTAAATCGACATATAGGGATTTTCATTGTTTTCTCGTCGGTTAACCCAAATCTCCAATAGTATCCATTTCTATGGATATTTCCTGCACCAATACATTTACAATTAGGGCATTTAT
>NZ_JAMBOH010000073.1 GCF_023715505.1 Neobacillus cucumis
TGTTCGCAATAGGTAAGCATTTGAAGTTATCTCCAGCTTTTCCCCTGCTCCACACGGAACGTGATAGTTTCCCATCATTCCGCGTTCCATCTATCTATACATTGGTAAATTATAAGTTCCATGTTACTCAAGATATTTAGTCTACTTAATGGGGTCCAAACCGCATTTTTCGCGGTATTTGTTTAGTTTATTTAATATTGAGATGTCATTTTTAAATTCCATTAAGCGTTCCTTAATTTCCATTTGGTTTGTCTGATGAATTGCTATGTGTACATCTTTATGGATAATTCTTAGATTATTGAAAGAATCATCACCGCCAAGGTGAACAGGAATGTAGTGGTGGCAATGGACTTCGTTAGCTTGGAGAAAGACTCCCGTGATTTCGCATTGTCCCATTTTCATACTGTATCGACTAATTCGATTATCCATGTATTCTACACTCCGTGATGGAAGTGTTGACTTCATCAGTAAGGAAATTTGGAATTGAATATCCGATTGTAATTGCTTGTGTATAAATCGCCTACCTTCGGCAGTAAATGGGGTCAAATACTGACTGAAGTTCATTGCATTTTTCGTTTTCACATCTGCAATAGGAAAAAGATATACATTTGCTACTTTGAACGTCCTATAACCCGATTCATAAAACTTTTTGTATGTTGGTGGCGGGTTAAGAGGGTGTTCATACTTCCCAACCGACTTAAGACTGTTATATATGAAAGTGCGCACATCGTAGGCAAGACGTGAGAACTCAATGTTGACGTGTGTTGCACGACTAAAATAGTTATGAATCCCTAAGACAAAGCTGTTGAAAAGAAGTGCATTTTGAGTAGTTGGAGATGATTTGATTTTTCGAATATATCGCTTTATCTCTGTTTTCATTTTTCGGCATTTATTCGATTTAATGCCTGTATGTGCTACTCTTTTCTTTCCTTTTATATTAGCCCGAATCGTGAAGCCTAGAAACTCAGATTCTCTTTTTCTCAGATTAATTATCTGGGATTTTTCTGGTGATATATCTAGTTTCAAGCGTTCTTTTAGATAAGACTTTACGGCATGATACCACTTCTGTGCGGTTTTCCAATCTCGACAGAGAATTTTAAAATCGTCCGCATAGCGGACGAGGTACCCTTCTTTCAGATTGGTTCGCTTTTTCGCATATCTTTCCCCTTCAGGGGTTTTGTATGTTTTTTTCAAGGGGAAGGTTTCCCATTGGTTTGCCACCCATTGGTCTAGGTCATTTAGTACAATATTTGATAATAATGGAGATAGGAGTCCACCTTGCGGTGTTCCCTTTGTAGGTCTACCTTCTCCATCAATTTCTGCCTTTAGCATTTTAGAAATACAGGCTAGAACTTTTCTGTCTCTAATACCTATATTCCATAGTTGTTTAATCAATAAGCTGTGGTTAATATTATCGAAGAACCCCATAATATCAATATCCATAACGTAATGAAAAGAGGCTTGGTTAATCAAAAATTGTACTCTTGCCATCGCATGATGAGTTGACCGAAGAGGTCTAAAACCGTAACTATGTTTGTAGAATCTAGCTTCCATAATAGGTTCAAGAACTTGCTTAAAGCATTGTTGAATCAATCTGTCTATGATACATGGAATCCCAAGTGGTCTCCACTTACCGTTATCTTTTTCGATAAGTTTCCTTCTTACTTTTTTAGGTTGATAGTTTCTTAACCTGTTTTGGATTTCCGTTACTATTTGGTCGTCAGATAGTTTTTTAATATCGTCAATTGTTTTCTTGTCTGTTCCTGGAGTCTTTGAGCCTTTGTTGGACTTAATGGTACGATAAGCCAACAAGATGTTTTTTCGTGAAGTTATAACATCGTACAAATAATAGAATGATTCCCTTTTAGACGATTTGGTATATAACTCAGAAAAAGTCTTGGTCATGTCGTAGTAGTCCCAATACCTTATCGTTTGCACTGTGGCATCTCCTCTTCGAGGTGGTGTTCCCACGTTCTTACCCGATCGGTGCAATTAACTTTTGGAAAATAATCTTTATGTATAGTTAGACTTGGGGCTGTTCCTCCCATCTCATTACAAGATGTTCCTCGGTCGTACCCCTACCCTCACAAGGATAAATGCATTTCGACTTATGTCTTATAGCAGCCGTTAAAGGTGACAGCCTTTGTTTCAACGTTCCTTGCTTTCCAAGTACCTTACAACGTAGCTATCCATTCTAAACGTAGGTGTTTCCTTTAAGCCTGTGAGCTGGATACCGCCATTGTTCGATATAGTGTATTTCATAGGATGCATTTTTACTTTACACCACTCACCCCTTCGTAAGAAGGGACATAAGTTTCCTTATGTTCTAACTTTAGACCCTTACCTTCGGAAGTTCGTCAGTTCTTTGCCAGTTGAACTATTCTCACCATTTCTAGTTTTTCAGCCATGCGGTCTATCCTTAGGCATACCTTTTCCAAAGGAACGGCTTTAGCCTTTGTTCAACCGACTCTACCTGTGCTTCACACCCCGTGACCTGTCAGTCAAGACGCATGCAGGAGTATTGATGAGATAGTTTCAGGAAACATGGTTCCTTCATTCCTATCTTCCGTTGTAAAGTTGAAGTTCAAGAATGAACTTCCTGTATTTCACGCGCTAAACGCTTATAACAGAACTTGTCGCGCGCACCCGTTAG
>NZ_JAMBOH010000074.1 GCF_023715505.1 Neobacillus cucumis
ACACAAGAAGTGTATAAGATCCGGATAAATATACGTCAATATATTCGAGTTGATGCCCCTTTTTAGGGGTTTTCTTTTCGTTATTTTTAAGCTGAAATAATTTGATTAAGATTTTTCACAATCTGAAATAAAATGAAAAAACAAGCAAATTATTTCAGATTTTTTTCTGGACTAAAGTGAAAATGAATAACTGAAATATTGTGCTCGTTTACAAAAATGCACGTAAAATAAGTAATATTTTCGATAGATTGAAATAGGGGGTGTGTTAATTGTGAGGCATTCAAGATTTTTATTAATCCTTATGATGATTCATCCATGGTTTTCAATACCACTTTTGGGACGAAGTACAATAAAACGATTTCTTCCAGCAACTATACTTATTGGTTGTGTCGTAAAAATAAATAACATTACTGCTAAAAAACGAAATTGGTGGAAGTTTTATAATAGTATTCATCCTAAAATTTCAGGAGATATTTTTATATTAGGTCCTTACTTAATTTTGTCTTTATGGAGTCTAAAATTAACTTACGGCAAGCCATTATTATATATAATTACCAATGCAATTAGTCATATCTTGTTTGCCTTTTCAGGAATGAAATTATTAAAACGATTAGGAATAGTTTCTTTAGTTCAGATGAAACCAATCCATATGTTAGCGGTTGAAGGCATCAGAGTTATATAAAAGTTGGTTCTTTAAATATAGGGGCTTATGTTAAAGATGGGGTTGCTGACGGGCAGCCATCTTTCTTGTTCAACTAAAGGGGGAGTTTAGTGGAACAATGATTTTCTAAAACTTAAAATGCCCGACCGATTGGGAAGGGCATTTTAAGTTATTTTTCTTTTGCAATTTCTTTTCTATTAGGGGCGAGGGGCGGTTGTTCTAACCATTTATTTTGCACCATAAGATTAAACCATTTTTTAGTAAGCATTAGATTTTGTAGAATGGTGCTTTCGTAAGTAGATACAAGGTCTGTTCGCATTGCAGATGCTAAACCTGCCCCGTGATACGCCTGTGCAGCTTGGAATAAGAAACCAATATGATACAACATTAACTTATCGGAAAAAGGAGAGTTTGTTGAAGTTGTAACTTCAGTTTCCCACGACTTAGGAACTGGTAAATTATCCGTTTGCATAATTTTTGAAAAATCTTTTATTTGTTGATCAGCTATTTTTTCAGCATGCTCTAAAAATTTTCTTACTTCTTTTGTTTGTGAGACTTGACTGAATGCAATTGCAAGAGTTTTTGCCATAATACTTTTTTTTAGGTTGAAAGAAATACTTATCATTTCTGTTGCGGCTAACATTCTACCCTTTCCGAAAATTCCATCTGCGAAATCTTTGCTGGAAACATATTCAGGGTTTTCAGCAGGATAAAATAAAGGGTCTCTCTGAAAATTTCCTTTTTCAAGCAATAAATCAATTGTTTGATGATACATCCTTTTCCCATCGTTATCGCACGAGTCGTAAAAAAACCTTAAGTCCTCTCTGACAGAAACACCTAATGAAGTGGAGTGTCCCAGCAAACCGTGTAAATTCATAATATGTAAATAATTTAAGCAAAAAATGTCAGTGAACAATCTTTCTGTACCTTTATTAAGATCAGATTCAGTAAATCCAATGGGAACTGGAAATTTCTCGTTCTCCAAAAAAGCAACGATTTGTTGCTTTTGCTTTTTGAAAGTCTTGATAGCATCCTCAAAAATTGCTTTTATTGACTCGTCCTCAATAATAGAGACCATATATCTATTTACAATATCAACGGCTGTTCCATTTACATACTCTCCCCATAAAGTTCCTATTTCGGAAGATGTGAGTTTTAATTTATCTTTTTCCATCCTGTCACCTCTTGGATATTATTTACCAATTCACCAAGTGATATGAATTTACTATTGGAATTCACGAAAAAAGGCAAGCACAATTCTATACTCACCTTTATCTACATCAATGCGAATAATGGATTTGCGGAATACTCAAAGCTTTAAGTTAAAGATGGCATTCTTAACAAAGATGTTAATTTGGAGGTTATATTACTGATTAAGAACGCTGCTCTAATACCCATATTAATTAGGGTTGACAAAAAGCTAAAAAGAATGTTCAAAGTAAATCCCTCCACATTGCAGTTTAGTGTTAAAAGATAACACTAAGGTTATTGTTAATCTGAGAAACAAATTTATTCAGTGGAATCCCTAATAAAAAAGTGTTGTTATTGCAAACTTCGATGATTTTAAGTAATAGGAGAAGGTGCTTGTTGAACTACCATGAAAATTTACTTCTGTACCTTCGATAAAAAGGCAATACTAAAGAAGACGCAGCTCATTCATTTTTTAAAAAGGGGAGAGCGTCTAATTCATTGATCTATGGAATTCAGTTGAATAGAT
>NZ_JAMBOH010000075.1 GCF_023715505.1 Neobacillus cucumis
GAGATAGTTTCAGGAAACATGGTTCCTTCATTCCTATCTTCCGTTGTAAAGTTGAAGTTCAAGAATGAACTTCCTGTATTTCACGCGCTAAACGCTTATAACAGAACTTGTCGCGCGCACCCGTTAGCTGAATAAGAAAAGTGAAAAAACAATTATTGTCTTAACCGAGAATGTTTTTCATTATTTATTTTCTAAAATGAATGATTCTGATTTATCATTCCAAGTTATGGTTGCCGTAATTTTTTCGTTTTGTTGGGTAACTGAACACCCACTGCAAGAATCTTCACCTGTTACCAATACCCCATTCTCTATAGGAGTTTCACCCTCTGTTTTTCCAGTAGCGGTTTCGACAGTATATTTTATCTTTTTAGGAACTGGCTTTTCTCCGATATATCTTATTGTAACTTTTGATGATTCACTTTTTTCGTCAAACACAGTAACTGAATATTTAACTAGCCAATTTTCACTCTTACCAACAAAATTTATCAATTTAGATTCTGAACAAGCAGTTAATAAAACAGCTGAAACAAGAAAAAACATTAAAGTCCTTTTTATCACACCCACCCCTCCCTGATATTAATTATATATCAAAGGTATGGGTATTTCTTCCTTTTTCTTCTTCCGCTAACCTCCCTCTATAAAGAAACGAAATGCTGCCCGTTACTTCAATAAGAAAAAGCATTACCGTTGTTCCAGTAATGCATCTTTAGTGAAGAAGATTCTCTTTGTTAATGTACTGGAATTATGCTTTCTAACTCAATTATTTCCTCATTAATTAGCCTCTCTAGTTTCTTAACAAAGTCATCTAGTTGATTTAATTCAGTAATGATGAAGAAATTTGACCGCATATAATCAGGCTTTTCCATCTTATTATCAGCTATTATTTCTAAGCCGATGTGCCCCATTTTACTATGCTTAAAGAATCTAAAGGATAAGAAATGAGTGACATTTTCTATATCATTACCTGATGTCCACTTAAATTCATGGATATTAAAATGCGAAAAATCCATAATCCCTTGTCTTAACTCTTCAAGTTCTTCATTTCTGGTGTAAATATCTATGAATACGTTGCAGTTATTCCCCTTAATCTCCATATGTAGTTCATAAAAATCAACGTCATCCCATATCTTTGTAAGTCTTAAGCTAGGTTCAGGCATATTGTAACTCTCCTCAATTTTTATCTCCTTTTATTCGATAAACAATTTGGTTTTTCCTCCTTGGCTTATTGAACTAAACTGCCCCGTTACTTTAATAGCAATAGGTAAGACTTTGATGTTATCTCCATCTTTTCCCCTGCTCCACACCCAACGTGCGATTTTCACCGCATTAGGCGTTCCATCTTATTCTTTTAGACTAAAGCAATTAAATTACAAACTTTACGAAATTGGTTAAGCTTCTTCAATTGTTTTCCATCTAATTGAAGAATGTTTCTATATCGTTCAATCGTCGTTTCATTAGTAGCGTGGATTAATCTATGTACATCTTCATGCACGATTACAAGATTGCTAAATTCATCGGTGCCACCCATATGTCGGGGTACCTTATGGTGACAGTGCAACTTATCGGATGTCAAAAATTCCCCTGTTAAAGCACATTTTCCTAGTTGCATAGAGTATCTTGAAATTCTATTATCTGCAAATTCTAAGTTTTCTTTACCGTAAGGTATTTGTAACATCTTGTTTATTTCTATGGCAATGTCAGCCCTAAGATTTTGATGAAGCTTTAGCCGTCCTTCATTTGTGTAGTTACAGATATTTTGACTGAAGTTCATAGCATTGCTTGTTTGTGTATCTCCTAAGGGAAATAAATACAAACCAGCAATTTTATATGTTTTGAAATTATTCTTATGAAGTTTCTTGTATGTTTCCGATGGATTAATAGGTATTCCGTATTTACTAATTGACCTTAAACGATTATGCATGGTTTTCGTTAGACGATAGGTTATTTTCCCAAAATCAATATTGATGTGAGTTGCGACCTTGAAGTAGTTTTTTATTCCGAGAATATAAGAGTTATAATCTAATACAGTTTTTGGTGTTGGCTTATTTTGAATTAAGCGAATTAAATATCTAAGTTTTTCTATTATGTTTTTCTTCTTTTTATCCATAATGTGTGTATTGGCTACATATTTATTACGCTTGGTTACTGCTTTGAGAGAAAAACCTAGAAAATCGGATGTTCTCTTTCTTAGATTGGTAATCGCTGATTTCTCGGTAGATATATCAAGGTTCAATCGGATTAACCCCCGAATTTTGGACAATTACTCTCTTAATCTATCATTTTCGTAGTTTTTTATTTTTTGATTTCTTTCGTTGTTTTTTCAGAAGGCCAAGTTGCTTGACATGGAGCCTCTGCGGGCA
>NZ_JAMBOH010000076.1 GCF_023715505.1 Neobacillus cucumis
GAGATAGTTTCAGGAAACATGGTTCCTTCATTCCTATCTTCCGTTGTAAAGTTGAAGTTCAAGAATGAACTTCCTGTATTTCACGCGCTAAACGCTTATAACAGAACTTGTCGCGCGCACCCGTTAGTAGAATAAGAACCTTTCAAAAATAATTAAAGACTACCCAGTTATGAGCAGTCCTTTTCAATATTTGTATATGTTTATGAGAAATGGGAATTAATTGTGTCTTCAACTTTCTTTAACATACCTTTATATGCTTCTTCATCAAGGTATCCAATACTTCCGAATAGTAAATGGTCCACAGGCTCAATTCCAGTAAAATCCCATATTCCAATGTCAGAAGTGACTTTCAAACCTGCTGTCATACCGATTTCATCGTAAACCTCATTAGGAGTACCATGTGTATTGATGATAAAACCTTTTTTACCTTCTAATAACTTAATTACACCTTCTGGTCCAGCAGAATAAGCAAACCCAAATGCAAATACTCGGTCTACATATCCTTTAAGAATAGCTGGAAGACCTGTCCACCAAATAGGGTAAATAAATGTTATTACGTCTGCTTCAGCAACAAATTCTTGTTCCGTTTTAATATCATCAGGAGTTTTTCCTGCTTTCATAGCTGATGTATCTTCAGGTTTCAGTACAGGTTGAAAATCAAGTGCATATAAATCACGGACAACAACTTCGTGACCATTTTTCTTTAATGCATTGACTGTTGTTTCCATGAAAGAGTGATTTAAGCTGTCAGCATATGGATGTGCATAAACAATAAGATGTTTCATTTAAAATAACCTCCAGGTATTTTATAACTTTTTATTGGATTACTAATCCGTAATCTAATATTATAGTATTAGATGTTTTTTTAAAAGTAGTCACTTTTTTATAACATAGTCACAAAAATAGTACCATTAAGAAAGAGAGGTATTCATTATGGCACGAAGTAGGTTCGGTGAACCTCCAGAGGACCAAATAGAGGTTTGTCCAGTTACAGAAACTCAAGACATAATTGCAGGAAAATGGAAAATCATCGTCTTATGGCATTTAAGCAGAAAGACAAGAAGATTTAATGAACTTCAAAGGTTGTTACCTGATATTTCAAAAGGAATACTGACACGTCAGTTGAGAGAATTGGAAGAAGACCAAATGGTTCACAGAGAAGTATATAAAGAAGTTCCTCCAAAGGTAGAATATTCGCTAACACCTTTAGGGAAAAGTTTTATTCCTATACTAAATAGTATGGGCGAGTGGGGGAAAAAATATAAAGAATTAAGAAAAAGCTAAAGCTAAAGCCTATACTGGTCTTTAGCTTTTTAATTATGTTTGCATGGTTTATCTTAAACTAACCTGCCAGTTTGTTAAATAAGGAATTCAAAAAAAAGCGTTAATCCTCCTGGATCAACGCATCTGTTAGATGAAGAATAACCATTATTTTATCATTGTTGAAGATTATTCAGAGCTACGAAAATGCCGCTTAAATGTTCTTCAATTCCCTGGAGATATGAAGCTTCCTTCGAGGAATTCCAAGCAATAATAGATAAACTAACCGCAATTATAACAAAACTTGCAACCTTTATGTATTCAAGCAAGTCTTTTTTCATATAAAAACCCCCGTCTATATTTTCCTCTATCTAACTAATTCATTAAGACCAATAATAAATCCTTCTTTTACTAGTCGAGTAGAAGGGAACCTTTCTACCTTGCGGTAGATTGTGTTCCTCCCCCCTCACAGAACCGTGCTTGCGCTATTCACGCACACGGTTCCTCCTAGTTACCATTCACAAAATGTTGCTAATCTCTTAGATTGAGGTTTTGCTAATTCTGCTATCCTTAGTAGTTTTGTTTCCATTTATCCCTACCTCTGAGTGTAGTAAATGATTCCCTAGTAAGGGCGATAACTGGTAGCTAGCCTTTCCTCCATCGGCATTACCCAACTTCTTTGGTACTACGCTGCTATCCGACTCCCTACACAGCATTTGGTTTCCTTGCTTTTTATCGCTTGTACACCATACTCTTCTAACAAGAAAAGACCAATAGGGTCTCCCGAGTTGCCGTATCATATCGATGTGTAACGTGCCAAGGTCTCTGACTCCAGAGAGGTTTTATCCATCTTGCCCTTAACGAAAGATAAAATGTAGCTTTCTGCTGCAGGTAAAGCATC
>NZ_JAMBOH010000077.1 GCF_023715505.1 Neobacillus cucumis
TGCTTCACAGTTTCGCGTACATCTTTAATTCCGAAAACGGAATTGATAGTTTAGGACGCTCTAGAGGAAAAATCGACTTAATCTTATTGAACTTTTCCCACGTTATATAGCTCTTTTGGCTTCTACTACTTAGCATTCTTCTCCAATAACGTTCCGTAATATTATAGATTTTTGTTATTGACCTAAGATTGCCAGCCATACCATAGTAATTGTAATGACCTCTAAGAATTTGATTTATCTTCTCAACTTGGTCTTTTATAGACCAATGTCTGATAGTACGAAGTACTTCTTGTATTTTATTTACACTCCGCTTAAATCTGGTCTTTTCGGTTTTCCTACCTACCATGAAATTACCCTTACGGTTTTTTGTACAATAATGTGTAAAACCTAGGAAGTAAATCGTTTCTAATTTCTTTCCTTTTTGCAGGGCATGTTTACTGGCAAACCGTCCAAACTCTACTAACCTAGTCTTATTAGGTTCAAGCTCTAATGAGAATTTCCTTAATCTTTTCACAAGGACTTTCCCAAACCTTATTGCATCTGAACGATATTGAAAACACACTACAAAATCATCGATATATCTTATTAGATATGACTCACCTTTGAGCCTTGGTTTTATTGCTTTCTCAAACCACAAATCCAATACATAGTGAAGATAAATGTTGCTTAACAGTACACTAATTGAACCACCTTGCGGTGTTCCTATTTCACTGACGTGAATATGCTTACCTTCCATTACACCTGCTTTTAGCCATCTTTTAATCAGACTAATAATTCTAGGATCACCAATCCTATGTTGCACGAATTTTATTATCCAATCATGGTCTAAGGTTCCAAAGAAGTTCTTCAGGTCAGCTTCCAGTACCCAGCTAACTTTCTTCCCTGAAATAGTCTCATTAAGGTTAGCTAAGGCATTATGTGCTCCCCTATTTGGCCTACCCCCGTATGAACAATTTAGAAAGTCTTGTTCATAAATTGATGAAAGTACCGTTACTGTACTTCTTTGTAAAGCTCTATCTGCCACCGAAGGTACTCCGATTGGTCGTTTTTCGACTTTCCCAGGTTTAGGTATCCAGACCCTTCTTACTGCTGGAGGTTTATAGCTATGTCTGTGGATTGAATTCATCATTTCTCCAACCCAATTTTCAAACTCAATTATAGCCATATCCCTTGTGGTACCATCAATGCCAGGTGAAGTGTTCTTCGGCATATGGTTTAAACTAGTCCAAATCAACTCTTTTGTAATGTGGTGTGCTACTGATGTAAATTGTAGTTTTGCATCTTGTTGAGCTTTTACTGCTATTCTCTCTAATCTTGTTGTCATGATTGGTTTCTCCTTACTTTGAATTAAGGACCGAAATCTTCCGTTGAATGAAGCTCATGTTTCCTTAGATTGATTCAATTTCCGCTAACCGCTTCCCCATGTAATAGGCTCTCCCTATCTCAGAGTACTATCAGTTAGTAAGACTTCCAATAAACCATCGAATTCTCCTTGCTTTGTAGGCTTGTTGAATTCTTATCTACATCCTGTAGAAGTTCATTGGATCTCCCTTGTTCCCAAGGAATCCATTGATGACATGCCGTAGGTACGAATCCCGGGAGTAATGAGAATGACCTTGCCTTTGTCGGTTATTTCATTATTGCCTTCCCCATTGAGAGAAAAGGTCGGCTACTCCACATCACGTTTAATTTCGGGACTAATTATCCTCTTCACTTTATTCCGGCCTGCCATCTTCCTGTCTACGCTTCGCAGTGAACGTTACCGTGCACCACGCAAGACTCGGTACAAGACTGCTGGCTAAGCATTATCTAGACGACTATTTCAAGTCGCATGTATTCCTTGAGCTTTCAAGGCGCAACTCTCACACCACCGTACGTACGGTTCCGTATACGGCGGTTCAATAACTTAAGTATCGGCGCTCATATAAATGGTTG
>NZ_JAMBOH010000078.1 GCF_023715505.1 Neobacillus cucumis
ATAAAAAAACTTCCCTCTCATAATATGCAGAAAATTTAGCATATTAATCCAGGAAAGTATAGTATTTAATCTGGAGAAATTTGAAAAAATTCTTCGCATTTTAGAGGAAATAAAGTGACTGTTTACACCTTAGTAGCAAGGTTTATCTGGAATGTGTCCGTAACCATTTAATTCTCCTTTTATTATCATTGTTTGTGTTAATCTATTATTTATGAGTTCACATTAAAATTGTCTTTCGTACAAGTAACTCCCTTATATGATGAATAGGAATATTACTGTAGTTTCTTTTCTATTACAGCAAGTTTCTTAAACTTTTTATCATAACTTTGACGTTGAATTAGATTATTCAACCAGAATTTTGCTCTCTCAAAATCCTCATTTTTTATAAAAGCTTCAATCACTTTTTTTAAATTGTCACTGTATTTAAAATTCTCATTTATCATTATTTCTAACCCTTGATTGTAACAATCTGATGCTAATTTATATTCCTTAGATTTTGAATATAACATCCCCAAATAAAATAACCCACTTGATGTTTCTTCTTTACTAAATCTAGGCTGTTTAATCGCTAAATTCATTATCTCAATTGCCTTTTTTCTTAAAAATAATTGTTCATAAGTATAGGCTCTATAAAAATAATCCTCATACTTCCTTAATGGTTTAATTAGTGAAATAATACCCATTACGACCCGTCCTTCACTATTTGTTTTTCTTCTTCAATAAATCTGCTATTTACTTCTTAAGAAACAAGAGTTCCCCCAATGTTATTGATTAAATATTCCCTTACATTTGTGTGTCTACATTCTAACTTTAGGATTTACCAAAGGTTAAAAGGATTTTTGTTTATCTAATACATCATCACTAAACAGATTAACATATACTTTGACCATTGCTATGCTTGTTTGCCCAAGTATCTTTTGTAATTCAAAAATTCCCGATCCGTTTTTTACACTCAATTTTGCAAAGGTATGCCTAAAAGTGTAGCAAGAACATCTTATTGATATTACAGCAAAAAGAAAAAACCGCTAGTCATAGCCAACGGTATTAGTTACACATCCATATAATTTGTATAGTTCCAATAAAGAAAATCTCCCAAGAAGAGTATGCTACCTTACTTGAACATTTATATTACAGTCATATGTGCCCCTTACTTAAACACATTCTTTAATGGACTGAAGGAATTATGCTGACGCTTAGCTCCATGTTAGTCATTTGAATATATTTTCGAGTCATACTCATGTCTGAGTGACCTAATATCTTTGGGGAGAGAATGGATCTCCTCCATTCATAAATATATCTTTTAGGATCGCACCCAATTGTTGAATATTGGAAAGTTGAAAGATCTACAAAAATGACAGTTTTTCTTCACGTTTTCGTCTAGCATATTCTCTTTTTGATTTAAGTACACGTTCTCTATTTTCTTCCTCATACTTTTTCCTTCGTTCAAGAATACGTTCTTTATTTTCTTCATAATACTTTTTATTGTAATCAGGGTTTTTCTCATGAAACTTTTTGCTTTGCCTTTTGATATTGTCTTTATTTTTCTGATACCTGTTTCTCGTATATGCACTACGACATTCTTTACATTTGTTACTCTTTCCAGCTAGATATTTATCAGCTTTGGTGAACTGACTCAATTCTTTCATTACTCCGCAACCAGTACAACGCTTTGAGATAATTTCGCCATTACTCTCGATATACTCAGTACCTGTTCTATTCCTCTTTAATACTTGATTGGCAGTCATTTTGATTCCCCTTATTTGAATAAGAAAATCTTGCAATTCCAGTCGGTGTTTAATACATACCGGATTAACCCCCGAATTTTGGACAATTACTCTCTTAATCTATCATTTTCGTAGTTTTTTATTTTTTGATTTCTTTCGTTGTTTTTTCAGAAGGCCAAGTTGCTTGACATGGAGCCTCTGCGGG
>NZ_JAMBOH010000079.1 GCF_023715505.1 Neobacillus cucumis
AATTAAATAGTCTGGCAATAATGGCGAGAAGGTCACACCCGTTCCCATACCGAACACGGAAGTTAAGTTTCTCAGCGCCGATGGTAGTTGGGACGCGAGTCCCTGTGAGAGTAGGACGTTGCCAGGCTTTATATGGAGGATTAGCTCAGCTGGGAGAGCATCTGCCTTACAAGCAGAGGGTCGGCGGTTCGATCCCGTCATCCTCCACCATATACCCTGCCGGGGTAGCTCAATTGGTAGAGCAACTGACTTGTAATCAGTAGGTTGGGGGTTCAAGTCCTCTCGCCGGCACCATGTTTCTTACTACTTCGAGTTACATCTCAGGAAACATGCGCGAAATTCCGATGGGATATTAAGCATATTAAACTAGTTGTATTTTACTTAACTGAATATGCGGGTGTGGCGGAATTGGCAGACGCACCAGACTTAGGATCTGGCGCCGCAAGGCGTGGGGGTTCGACTCCCTTCACCCGTACCAAGTTTTTTACGAAGTAAAATAAATAGGTATTTTGCAATAGCAGAATAACCTGCCATATATGCGGAAGTAGTTCAGTGGTAGAACACCACCTTGCCAAGGTGGGGGTCGCGGGTTCGAATCCCGTCTTCCGCTCTCTTATTGCCGGGGTGGCGGAACTGGCAGACGCACAGGACTTAAAATCCTGCGGTAGGTGACTACCGTACCGGTTCGATTCCGGTCCTCGGCATCAAAGTTTTTTGCGCAGGCAAAATAACTTTTATATTTCGGGAAGTAGCTCAGCTTGGTAGAGCACTTGGTTTGGGACCAAGGGGTCGCAGGTTCGAATCCTGTCTTCCCGACCATCAACTTCTTACACATTATGGGGTCTTAGCTCAGCTGGGAGAGCGCCTGCTTTGCACGCAGGAGGTCAGGGGTTCGATCCCCCTAGACTCCACCAATTACTTTTTAAAACAATATAATGGCGGTGTAGCTCAGCTGGCTAGAGCGTACGGTTCATACCCGTAAGGTCGGGGGTTCGATCCCCTCCGCCGCTACCATTAGTATAAATATGGTTTATTAAAAATGGAGGAATACCCAAGTCCGGCTGAAGGGATCGGTCTTGAAAACCGACAGGCGGGTTAAACCGCGCGGGGGTTCGAATCCCTCTTCCTCCGCCATTTCTATATTCATTGGAGGGGTAGCGAAGTGGCTAAACGCGGCGGACTGTAAATCCGCTCCCTCAGGGTTCGGCGGTTCGAATCCGTCCCCCTCCACCACTTTAGGGGCATAGTTTAAAGGTAGAACTAAGGTCTCCAAAACCTTCAGTGTGGGTTCGATTCCTACTGCCCCTGCCATAATTTTTTTGATAATTAACACATGCCGATGTGGCGGAATTGGCAGACGCGCACGACTCAAAATCGTGTTCCGTGAGGAGTGTCGGTTCGACCCCGACCATCGGTACCAACTAGAATATTTATTCTAATGCGGGTGTAGTTTACTGGTAAAACCTCAGCCTTCCAAGCTGATGTAGTGGGTTCGATTCCCATCACCCGCTCCATATATTTTAAATTACGGGCCTATAGCTCAGCTGGTTAGAGCGCACGCCTGATAAGCGTGAGGTCGATGGTTCGAGTCCATTTAGGCCCATTATGAAAGAATGAATCAAACCGAACAGGATGCTGTTCGGTTTTTTTGTGTCCTTAAACATTTATATTTTCACACTAGTGTTGCATTAAAAATGTCGTAATTTTCAGTTTAGTCATCTTTCTTATTTAGAGCCAAAAAAGTAAATACCCAATCAAAGGTGGCTCCATCCATTTGGAAATTTATTTACAATTAGACCTA
>NZ_JAMBOH010000008.1 GCF_023715505.1 Neobacillus cucumis
CGGTTCTGCATAATTCCTCGCCATGTTCAGTTCCTCCTTTTTATCTCCCAAGACTGCTGTTTTTCATCCCTAGTCATTCAACAGGTTTTACCGAACAAGCAACCACATATTTCAACCACCCTCTTTCGTTCCTAAGCTAGACTCTTCATTCTGGTTAGCTTTTTGCTAGCCATGTTCATGTAGTACCACTTAACCCTTATGCTCAAACCTCTTATTTAAAAAACGATCCTTGCTTCTTCCCCTTCAACAGGTCACCTGTCCAGCCTTTATTTTTTATAAAATAATATAAGAGGGCCGTTGAAATGATGATTAAAGCAATCGAGAAAATATAGCCATACCGCCATTCCAGCTCCGGCATATGTTTAAAGTTCATGCCCCATAATGCCCCGAAAGCCATTATCGGTGTAAAAATCGTCGTCAACACCGTTAAGGTTTTCATGATTTCATTTCCGCGATGCGAGGAGATGACGTCTTCTAAATTGATGAGCGAGTCGATTTCATGTTCATACTCATTAAGCAGTACCATCGCCCGCTCAATCCGTTTGCATGTGCACAAGAAAAAATCTCCGTCCTTAATATCAGGGAAATTGACCTCGTCTATCGCCATTTTCACCTCGTTGATCGGAATTAACAGGTTTTTGCAAATCAATAATTCATGCCGGCGTTTATAGACAAGTTCAAGAATTCCGATTTCATTTCTTTTTCGAACACTCCATATCAGTGTCTTGAGTGTTTCTTCAAACTGATCAATCTCCACAAGCATTTCATTCATCAGTTCTCCCAGAAAAAGTAAAAAGCCTTCAACAGCATTATTTGTCCGCGCTAATTGGCGATTCAACATGTCCAGATGAACGGAGTTGATTTCCAGGTCAGCAGTGATTAATTGATCACTTGTTAAAAAGAAATGAAAAATTTTATAATCCTTTTCATCTGTGTAGCTCTGTTTATAAATGAGGGAACCGTTGATAACCTTTTCGCCATTTTCTAAGCTGGTTACCCGCAAACTATTGGTTTTATCTTTTCCAACCTGATTCAGCCAAGCGGTCATAACTGGGTCCTCTTCACTGTTGGATGAGTGGGTGAGCTTCATCTTGTCGCTGTTCCACTCTACCCACTTCCACTGATTGCTGCCAATATATTTTTCCAAAAGAATCCCTCCTCATTAGAACTTATCCCCGCTTAACTGCGAATTTAAACGTTTCATCTTAAAGGAAGGCGGGTATTAAATAAACAAGGATAGGTTGTTCAAATCTTAAGGAGGTAATATTCATGAAACGTGTCTTAAGTATGAGCTCACTATTAGCTGTTGGGGTTGGTGCTTCCGCAGTATGGCTGAGCAATAAGCCCAATCGAATCAAGGTAGAAACGTTACTAAGAGATTGGAAACGCAAGATTCTGCCAACGGTCTATCAGAAAAGCGAACAGCTTCCGATTCATAAAGGCGGTCATCCGCATCCAGATGATATAGAAGACAACAAAATGGTCGATGAAGGTGCGGCGTACTCGGTTCAGTTTTATAATGAAAAATTACAGTAACGCAGGCAGTTGGGGCTTTTAATGCCCCAACTATTTTTATGAGGTGATATTTATTGAATCTACTTTTTTTGTTCATCTACATGGTGATTATTATTGCTGTGATTGAGATATTTGTGATTTTATTCCGGTTGACCGGGCTGAAGGTGGAGGTTTCGCGGTTCCAAGTGATTTCGATGATGACAGGGACTGGCTTTACAACTTGGGAATCTGAGTTAATTTTGGGTCATCCGATTCGCCGTAAGCTGGCTACCTTTCTTATATTGTTCGGCGCCTTTTCCCTTGCCGTGATAATTTCATCGATAAGCCAATTTTTATCAGAGGGTCTGCACGCAAAGGAAATCTTTTTCGGTGCGGGCGCTATTATCGCAGTTTTTGCGGTATTAAAAACGGAAAGAGTCCGGCGGCGGCTTGCTAAGGTTTTTAATCGCCAAATGAAGCAGAGCATTGAACTGGCGGATTTACCGGTCCGGGATGTATTTTTGAAAAATAATGAGGATGTCCTGCTCAATCTTCATATTTATGAGGACTCTACTCTGGTCAATCACACAATTAGTGAAGCGGTCAAAGATCATGAAGAGTTGGAGCTGGTCGTCTTGTTTATTCAGCGCGGTGATGTCAAAATCCGCAAACATTTGTATGACACGAAGCTGCACGAGGGTGATCAGCTTTTGGTATATGGTGTAAATGAGGTCGTCTTAAAGGTCTTTCACGAGGATATATCCATTATGAAAGAAAACCAAAAGAACCGCGAACTTCCAACAAATAATATACTATGATCAAGGAAGCTAGAGGCGGTTCTTTTTCTTACTTCGCATTTTACATGCTAATTGCAGAGGATCAATAATTAAGATGTTTAAGGTTGCCAATCCTATTTTTCTCTATCACTTCCTGTAACTCCGATATATGGACTAATTCAACCTTAGCTATTGAAGATGTGTCTTTTTTAATTTCACAATACCCAGATTCATATTGATGAAGAATCCAATATTTCTCACCATTATATTTAACTAATCTATATCCCATTGCTCCACCTTAATTAGGAATATCATTTTACCTTAATGGAACTACCCTAATCCCTAGTTTTTTTATTTTAAGAGTTTAATAAAACTTTTTCCACACCGTACATGTCTTGCCACTCTTTTTTAAATGCGTCTACATCTTGAGTGGTAGCGGGGAAGTCGATAAATTTCTTGATAAGGTCGGTCCCCACCGTGACACCTTGTGCACCTGAAAGGCAAACATCATGGACTTGCTGAACATTTTTAAAGCTTGCTGCCAGGATTTGAGTTGGTAATTGATAAGCAGCAAATAGGGCCGCGATTTCCGAGACAACCTTAACACCGCTGCCTGTTAAATTATCAATCCGGTTCACATAAGGAGCCACATATTTTGCTCCTGCCATCGCTGCAATCAGCGCTTGAAACGGGGTATAAATGGTCGTGGCCAAGGTTGGAATGTCTTCTGCTGTCAATCGTTTAATGGCTTTAATGCCTTCTTCCGTCACCGGAACCTTTACAACGACCGCTCCTGAAAGCTGACGGCTAATAAACTTGGCTTCTTCGACCATCTCCTCCGCTTTTTCCCCAACTACCTGAACAAATAGTTCCTTTTCCCCCCCAATAACTTCTCGAATATCCTTTAGAAGTTCTAAATAGGGGCGATTTTCTTTCACGATAATGGATGGATTCGTTGTAACGCCTGAAATCGGATAGTACTCTTGTATATATGCAATTTGTTTTAAATCAGCCGAATCAATATACAAATTCATTTACATATACCTCCATAAGGCCAAAGGCTTAATCTATAGCAGATTAAGCCTTTGACTAATAATTGGTTTAATTATAGACTGTTAGCCTCTAGGCTATTCACTTACAATCTTTAGTTCAGAACCCACTTCTATTGATGGAACCTCTTTATCTTCTAAATATAGAGTCCCCGGTAATTCCGGTGTGGCTGAGCCGTCGAACCTTAATGTAATATGTCCTAATGTGGTAAGGTTTCGTTGAACTACATCTCCCACGGAGGTAATTTTAAATTTTTCATTGTTGATATAAAGGGTTTGCCCGGCTTGGATATCTTCGTCAACATTCACAACTTCGATATTATAGCAAAAATCTTTTAAATCCTGCGGAGCTGCATCGCCAAATAAGATTAGCATTTTTTCCTCTAAAAATGTGTTCGCCATTGCACCGATACTTCTTACTTGATTCTCATAAATTGTTTTCATATTATCATGGCTTTGACAACTAGCGTTGCCGAGCCTCATACCTCCAATACTTTTTTCTAAGTTAGTAAAAAATTTTCTTCCGTAACTAATCCCTAAGCATGTCTTACTCGTATAATCCAAAACTGGCCAGCCAAGCGACAAGCACCCTTGGCACCCCAATTAAGAAACGCGAGTAGAGGACAGAAGGTACCCCCACTTCGACTGTTTCAGACTCAGCTTCAGCAAGCCCTAAACCGACAGGAATGAAATCACATGCACTTTGGGTATTGATTGCAAATAATGCTGGCAGCGCAAGGTTCGGTGAGATATTTCCCTTCCCTATTTCAACTCCAATCAGTGTACCGATAACCTGGCCGATAACAGCACCTGGGCCAAGTAATGGGGATAGAAATGGTAAAGAACAGATAAAGCCTATTAAAACTAGTCCCCAGATATTACCTGCGAGCGGTGACATCATCTTCGCAAATAAATTGCCAATTCCAGAGCCTTGGATGATTCCAATTAATAAGGATACAAAGGCCATAAACGGAATAATCGTATTGATCATGGTTTGGACTGCATCACGACCTGCTTGATAAAAAGTGTTAATAACCTTACCTGCACCAAGTCCAAATTTTGTTATGATGCTTTTATTCTTTTTAGCTGCCAACGTTTGGGAGATTTTTTTATCAGTACTGTATTTATATTCCTTTTCCGGCTCAGGTAATTTTTCTGCTGCTGCAGCTACCTGTACTTCTGCCCCGTCAACAGGTTTAATCTGATCCACATCCACTGCAGAAACATAAATATCTTCCGTAATAAATTTAGCTAATGGACCACTTTTACCTGTTGGCATAATATTAACAGTTGGAATACCTTTTTGCGGATAAATTCCACAGCGTAAGGTACCCCCGCAATCAATGATCGCCAGCGCAATCTGGTCATCTGGAACCGATGTTTGGAAGCCATTTACCGCCTCAGTGCCAGTTAGTTCCACAATCTTATCTACAATAGCAGGCTTTGCACCGCCGCCTGTAATATAAACGATTTTATTTTTAGCTGCAGTTGGAGTAATCGTCAACGGTCCCCCAAAACCACCGCTTCCTTTTACAATTTTAATTGCACGATACTCAGTCATCTTGAACCCTCCCTACATCCTAGTGATGTAACTTCACTTCTGTTTTTAATTTAATGCCTTGTTGTTTTTCAACCAATTTTGTTGTAAAGTCGGTAATCCAGCCCGCAAAGAAGTTCATCACTAATCCGACTAACAAGTATCGGACAGCCAATTCTGCAGTACTGAATCCGAGCTTTTCGATCCCAGCGGCTATCCCGAGGAAAATAAATAATTCACCTGGATTGATATGTGGGAATAATCCGTTGCTTGTATGACAGAAATAAGAACCAGAAGCATAATAGCTTGGTTTATATTTTTCTGGTAAAAAGCGTCCTAGTGATAACGCCATTGGATTCCCTAACATGAACGAACCAATAAATGGTAGAACTAAATATCTTAATAGCGGGTTCTTGCTTGAAGCCATCGCAAGCTTGTTAATCCGTTTTTCTCCAATCAACTGAATCAACGTATTCATCGCCACCATTAATAATAAAACAACTGGTACAATTCCTTTCATCCATGAAATAAACGTGTCTGCACCCGTTTGGAATAATTTCATAAAGCCTTCGGCAAATACAACGATATAATCCATTAACAATCACCTCTTCTTATTTTTTTACAGTAGCCACACGTTCTGCTTGCAGCATCATTCGTTTAAAGAGACTATTCTTTTCAGGAATTTCTCCCCCGCTCATAATCACCTTATAATTATGAACGGCGTCCAAAATGGCCAATTTTAGTAATTTATTGCATTGAGTCAGATCTTTTTCTTCTAGTGTTCTAATATTTTTGTCCTCAAAGCCGGGCATATCTTTCACTTTCGCCATGACCGTAACTCCCTGAATCCTCTTCGCTTTCAGGATTTTACCGCTATTCGTAACAGCAAACATGACAATGGTTCCGGAGCGAATCTTTCCAGGCTTCTTACCGATGGCTACTTTTCCGATTCTTCTCAGCTCTGCATACGCTTTCGAAAAATGCTTTATTTGCAGAAACCCTAATGCCATTTGAAAAATAAATGCACCTGCCATAAAAATCATGATGATAAAAATTTGCATTGTTTCACGTCCTTACAAAATAATTCAGGAGGTCCTGCTTGCTTTTTCGAGATATTGTGATAATTCTTCATAGCTGGTAGTCCCGGATAATTGGTTGACAAGCTGTTGATTACCGGCAATCCGCATTATTTCATCGTAAATTTTCACTAAAAGACTAGCATCATAGTCAGTCTGCTCGGGTATTCCTAACAAGAAGACCAATTTGATTTCTTTTCCATCGGCCATAACCATCTCAGGAAATACACCCAATGCAAGCTCGATTTTATTAGATTTATGGTTTACGGTATGGGGCAAGGCTATGTACCGATCAAATACCATCGATCCTTTTTCTGCCCGAACCTTAAGCCGTTCTTTAAAGCCGTCATCGAGATAGCCTTTCATCACTAAATCTTCAATCATCAACTTTACATTTTCTCGGTAACCCTTCTGGCTGTCTAAAACAAAAAATTTATCTTCATTGGTTAACATCTTGACGATGGAATGATTGTTTCCTGTATCTTGTAACTTGAATTTCCGTAAATAGGTCACTCTTTCAATTTGCTGTGAAATGCTTTTTTCATCAAAAATTTCATTGATTGATATTAATGGAGCATCTGTTTCAAATGTAAGCTGGACGGTTGAAAAAACCATATCATAATCGGCTAACTGTTCCTTCGTTACCTCTGATTCCGAAAACAAGTCAATCTGCGTGTTCTGATTCAAAACTCGCTGAAGTTGAATGGCAACCAATTTAGCTGTTCCCCGGCCGGTTCCACAAATAACGGCAACCTGCCGCAAGCGCTTCACCTTCACATCATTTTGGGCGATAAATACGCCAAAATAAAAGGCAATGTAGCCAAGTTCATCCTCTGAAACCTTTAGACCATACTCTCTCTCAATCACTTTTCCAGCCATTTCTGCCATTTTGTAAGCAACCGGGTATTTCTCCTTTACGTCAATAAGGAGCGGGTTGGTAATCCTCATTCCAAACATCAAACGATTTAACATAAAAGTTAAATGGTATTGCAGGTCTTCAAAGAAGTCTTTATTTTCAAGAAATATCCCCTTCTCAAAACCCACTGCTTCCATGATCTTCCCCAAAAGATTTTTCACATCTTCCGTAACGGTTACATCGGCCATTGTCCGATTGTTCGTCGGTGTTCTCCGTCCTGCAATCGGTAACGTAATGAACAAAATTTCCGGCTGCGGAATCTTTATAGGTAAATGCCTTTCGATCGCGGCTGCTATTTCTAACGCGAGCCGATAGTCTTTTGTATCAATTAGTTTATGGTGTTTCTCATTACTCTCTTGAAGTGGATGGTCCTTTAACAAACGGTCCAGCATAATGATAACAAAACGGATTAGCCGATTTTGCGTGGTTGATTCCAAATCAAACTGATTCGCAATCCGAATCACCTCATCTTTTATATCTTCATCCAGTGGATAACCGCTATATAAATAATCATAAAGGTTATCCAGGATAAAGAAACGCAGGTTAAGTTCATCCCCACTTAAAAACATGCCGCTGTTTTGTTTACCAAGAATCGAGAGATGATAGGCTTCTAATGCTACAGCAGCTTTTTTTAACTCATTTATGAGAGTGGTCCTGCCAATGTTCATACGAAAAGCCATTTCATCGAGAGTATTCATTTCGTCACTGTTTACTAGTTGGTCAATGATAAAAGCAATTCGGCTTTGTGGTGAATCCTGCTGATTTTTCTCTGAATGGATTTTTTCCAACAAGTTCTCAAATAACTGCTCATTCTCAATGATTAAATGGTATCCTTTTCCCTTTTCGTTCACAAATGATGCGATGCCTTCCAAGTCGCTGTTTAACTGTTTACTATAATTACGGACAGTTCTAGTACTTACCCCCATTGCTTCTGCAAGATACTCCAAAGAGCAATAAGTTTTCTTCCTTACAATCTCAATTATTTGAACAACTCGTTCATCCATCATTAAATCAGACATTTTCTTCACCACCTCCTTTTAAAAACAAATGCCGAAATTATCTTCAAAAAACAAATATATGGACAGTTTATACTGGTTAGGGTGTTCCTTTCCAGTATTGACATTCAAGAAAAAGTTCGTCACTTATCTTACCTTATATTAGCCGCGGGATTTACCACCTGAGATATTGATTGTAGTACCGGTAATATAACTTGAGCGGTCGGAAGCAAGGTAAGAAACCAGTTCGCCTACTTCATATAATTTTCCTTCCCTAGCCAAAGGAATGGACTTGCTATAATCGGTTGCTAACCCGTCGACTGTCACACCACGTGTATAAGCTAATGCTTCATTATAGGCGTCTGTCCTCAACCCCGTTGTTTCCATGATTCCAGGGGCCACTGCTGCCACACGGATATTATATTTACCTAATTCCTTTGCCCACGCACGAGTGAAGGAAATGACAGCTCCTTTCGTTGCGGAATAACAACTTTGACCAGCAGACCCTTCTTGACCTGCCTCTGAAGCAATATTTACGATAACACCTTTGTTTTGTTTGACCATTTCCTTTGCTGCAGCCTGTGAACAAAGGAAAGGGCCCTTTTGATTAACCGCTATCATAAAGTCAAAATCCTTTTCACTTAGCTCATATTCTGGCCTTTCCCCTTTTACATCTACTAATAGTCTAGGGAGGTTGATCCCTGCATTATTTACGAGAATATCTACAGATCCAAATAACTCCACTGTCTTAGACACCATTAGGTCAACGCTTTCTTTTTTAGTTACATCACACTTTATAAAATAAGTTCCATCGGCCTGTGGACCTTCTTCCACATTTAGGTCAGAGACAACCACTTTTGCTCCATTTTTTCTTAGTTCATCGGCAATACTTAATCCGATGCCAGATGCACCACCTGTTACAATTGCTACTTTACCTTCTAATTCAAGCCAAGATGTATTCAATCTATATTCCTCCTAGTCTTTCAATCTATAAAACGTTTTCAATTTATGTATCAAGTATAAAAATTTTCTTCAATCGAATTAATACATACTTTTTCACAGAAAAGTGAAAACGGTTGAACTATTAAAAGTATTCTTTTATAAAATGACAAAAAGCCTCTAATCAGAGGCTTTTTTAACTTCTACATATTTAATATGATATCCCTCCGCTTCGCTGACCCTAAATTCAAATCCCTCTGCAACTACTGCTGCATCATCGTCTATCCGCGTCGACCTTTCTGTTAAAAACCAGCCGCCGAGCGTCTCAATGCCCTCCGCACTTAAATCGATTCCGAGTAACTCGTTCACTCTCTGAATAGCAACTTTAGCGTCAATTATATATTGGGTTCGCGGTATTACAGTCCGAATCGCTGGAACTTCATCTCCATCAAATTCATCTCTTACCTCACCGACGATTTCCTCGATGATATCCTCGACCGTTACCAATCCAGCTGTACCGCCATATTCATCAAGTAAAATTGCCATATGGGTCCGTTCCTTTTGCATCAGCAGCAATAAATTATGAATCGGGGTCGTTTCGATCGCGGTAATCACCGGCTGAATATGGGATTCGAGTTTCCATTCCTGCTGAGAGCCTTTATTCATAAAACGCTGAGTAAACAACATTTTCACGTTAAGCATCCCCAGAACATGATCCTTATCATTGTCGACAACGGGATAACGGGTAAATTTTTCACTTTGAAGCTTTTGAGCGATCTCTTCAATCGTATCGTCTAGCGATATGCAGCACATTTCTGTGCGAGGTACCATGATTTCTTTAGCCAGCCGCTCATCAAATTCAAAAATATTGTTCACGTATCGCCATTCATTCCGATTAATCTCCCCGCTTTTATAGCTTTCCGACAAGAGGATTCGCAATTCTTCTTCCGAATGGGCCATATCATGCTCAGAGGCTGGCTTTAGTCCAAACATACCGACAAGCAGACGGGCTGAATGGTTTAACAGCCAGATAAACGGAAACATGAGCTTATAAAACCAAATGATTGGTTTGGCGAACCATAAGGTAATCTGCTCCGCTTTTTGAATGGCCAAGGTTTTCGGCGCGAGTTCCCCGGCGACAACATGAATAAAGGTAACGATAACAAATGCCAGGGTAAAGGATAAGAAATGGGTAACAGCCTCGTTTAAATGAAAAGCTGCCAGAACCGGATGAAACAGCTTCTCCACCGTCGGTTCGCCGAGCCACCCTAGTCCTAACGCTGTCACAGTGATGCCGAGCTGGCAGGCTGATAAGTACTCATCGAGGTGAGTGACGACCTTCTGTGCGGCGGCCGCACGGCGTTCCCCTTCTGTCATCAATTGTTCAATCCGTGAGGTTCTCACCTTGACAATTGCAAATTCAATCGCCACGAAGAAACCAGTTAAGACAATCAACAGGACGATGATCAATACGTTTATCCACAGCAAAAGACGGAACACCTCCTTTAAAAAAATAACAATCCGAAATCCCGCTGGATTCCGGATTGCCACGGTCTATAAATGATTATTCTTGTCCAGCTTGTCATCTAGTTTTTCTAAATATTTAGCAGCAAACGATTTTCCGCCAAGACCAAACGCCAAGCCAAATGCGAGCGCCAACCCGCCTAAGACGAGAATGAAGGCTGCATTCACAATGGAGTGTGCTACACCAAGCTGGTCTAATGCCATAAATACTGTGATAGCAAAAATGGTATATTTGGCGATAGCGGCCAAGGTGCGTGAATAGTTATTCTTAATGACATTTTGTAAAATACGCTCCAATAAGTGGCCTACATATAATCCTACACCTAAGATTAAGATAGCTGCTAACAGCATTGGCAGATATGCAATTACTCCTGTTGCCAGCGTTACTAAGAAGTCTAAATGAACAATTTGTAAGGCTTCGACTGCGAATAACAACACAACGACAATTTTAACAAGCAGACCAACAATTTGTGATAAAGTAAACTTCGGTTTTTCTGGTGTTAATGAACCAATACCGATTTGATGGAAGATGCTGTCAAATCGTAAACGCCAAAGCATTTGGACGACCATTTTTTCAATCCACTTACCTAACCAGATACCAACTAACATCAGAATGATGGCAACCACTATATTAGGAATTAACGTTAGAATATGATTTAACATCGAAATCGCGGGTTCGGAGATTCCCTTCAAATCGAGTTTTTCCAATGCCGTAATGATGGTTGGAATTAAGATGAAGATAAACACAATATTCCCGATAATGCTTGATAGATTGGTATCGTCCTTATCCTTAATGATGCCGTATCGCTGCCCGATATGGTCAGCCCCAAGGCTTTTTAGGAGGTTTGTAATTATATCGCGAACTAGTTTAGCAATCAACCAGCCAATCAATACGATCAACGCAGCGGCAAATAATTTTGGAATAAACGCAAGCATGGAAGTAAGTGCATGTGTGAATGGTCCTGAAATCCCCTCAATCTGTAATGCCCCTAATACTCCTGGTAAAAATAGCAATAAAACAAAATAAAAAACGCCTTGTGCGATTCTTTCTACATTATAATGGGCTTCGACCTGATTTTCAGCCATTTTCCATTTAACCAACCGTGTTTCTAACTGGAGCATTGCCGCTCCTTTTCTGAAAAACAAGCGCAGCAGGTTGGCAACCACCCAGGCAAATAGTAGAATGAGAGCCGCTTTTAGTAGATGCGGAATTGCCCCTGTTATGGCTGACATCATATTGACAAGCGGTTCAGCAATTAGACTTAAGTTCAGCATGTTGAAAAAGATAATCCAGACGACGACTAATAATGTGTAGTAAACAATTTTTCCAATAATCGTTTCCGATGAATATTTTCTATTATGACCAAGACCAGAAAACAACTTGTCATCGAAACTTGTTTTCTTTAATAATGATGTCACAGCTTTTCCAATTCCTTTTGCAATTAGCCATCCTATTAATAGGACGAGAAGGGCTAATAGCAGGTGGGGAATCTTATCTGTGTATATGTACCACCCTGATACCATATTATTTACATTCATATACATCGCTCCTTTTCTTGTTTGTCATATCGGTTGCTAGATGATATACCCCGTCTAATTCGTTTCAAACATTTTAAAAAATTGGTTTCACAACCATTTTCTACGGGAATATACTCAACAACCGAATAACAAAAGGAGGAGAAACGATGAAGTGCAAAACATTGTTAGCTGGCGGATTAGCAGCGTTACTGACTTTTGGCGGTTTGGCCGGGTGCGGTGATGGCGTCGACCAAGACAATGGTATTAGTGATGGGCAGCAAAAAGATGCGGTTGATAATAGTACCAAGCAATCAGCTAAGGAAAACTTAACAGAAGCTAAGAATAATTTAAAAGATATTAAGAACGATGTGGAGAAGGAAATCAAACAGGATACTAACAACTAAGATAGATATTACTAGATTTTTATAAATAAAAGGAGGAGAACAACGTGAATAAAGATGAATTAAAAGGACGGTTTGATCAAGTCAAAGGTGAAGCAAAGGAACAGTGGGGAAAAACGACCGATGACCGCCCGACCGAATCGGAAGGAAAGTTTGATAAAGTGAAGGGTAAAGTGAAGGAAGTATATGGGGAAGTAAAAGAAAAATTGTCAAAGTGATAGGTAGATATAAGCATAAGAAAAGCGCAAGGCGCCCGCCTATCGGCGACAAGCACAAGACGAGCCGGCCGAAAGGTTGTTCTTTAACCTTTTGGACGGATTGGCTTGTGACCTCGAGCCGATGGCGCCTGGAGCTGGACAATTCTCGAAGTCAAAATTTATACTTTCTTATCTCTAAATAAAGAAGAGGCCCCCCGGCCTCTTCTTTTCTATGTTACCCCTTTTATTTGACCATGTTTACCAGTCGGATGCCTTCCCCAAAGCATCCAACCGGATCGTTATATTATTTCCCGGGGAAATACTTTTTCCCTGGACAAGCAAAAGTTCAAAGTCCGCGCTTGAGTTCCTTTTAAAAAAACTACTGCAGATTATTCAAGAAGTCGAGGGCAATGTTTGGTGCCACTCCGAACAGAACTGACCCGACGACTGCGACTAGCAGTACGACCACGATACCGAATGGAATGTTTAGTTTGCGCTCGTCTGCAGCCGGGCGGAAAAACATTTGCGTCATGACGCCGAAATAATAGAAATACGAAACGACGGTCGTCGCAATCATGATTGATGCTAGTACATAATGCGGTGTGCCGTAGAAGGCTCCGACAAAAATATTTAATTTGCCAATGAAACCAGCTGTACCCGGGAAACCTGCTAAGGAAACTAAGAGAATTCCCATTAAACAAGCAAGAACTGGTGATCGGCGGTAAAGTCCGGCGAAATCAGCAATCTTGCTCGAACCAGACTGCTCGGTAATCAGCTGAATCACAGCAAACGCACCAAGGTTCATTAACATATATGCCAATAGGTAGAACCAGACTGAAAAAAGCATGTTCGAGCTCAAAGAGGTTAACGCGACCAATATATATCCGGCGTGGGCAATACTCGAATAAGCGAACAATCGCTTAATATCTGACTGCCTTAACGCGACAACGTTTCCGACAATCATGGTGACAGCGGCAATCACTGCAAGATAATCCTGCATTCTAAAGAGGATACCTTCACCGTTTGCCCCTGTTGGTGCCGCATTGTAGAAGACAGCAATCAGCAGACGAATAACGATGACAAAGCCAGCAGATTTAGAAACTACACTCAAGAAAGCCGTAACTGGTGTCGGCGCACCTTGATAAACGTCCGGTGCCCACATATGGAACGGTGCGGCCGCTAATTTAAATGATAAACCTACAAAAATGATTAAAAATGAAAGACCGAGCAGGTAAGTATGCTGCGCATCTGTTACCGCAGACAGAGTCTGGGCAATTTGGAACAAGTTAGTTGATCCTGTTAACCCATACACATAGCTCATCCCAAACAAGGTGATGGCGGTGGAAATACCACCATTGATAACGTACTTCATCGCCGACTCATTTGATTGTAAGTTGTGCTTCTTGATGCCCGCTAAGATATAAGAAGAAACAGTTAATAATTCTAGCCCGATGAATAACGTGATTAAGTCACCGCTTGAGGTCATCACCATCGCACCGAGCAAGGCTGTTAAGAATAAGTAATAAAACTCGCCGCGGTAGTTTTCCATGCCTTCCTTTGCTTCATAACTGACAGCAAGGAACATGACGAGCCCCGCACCAACAAGCAGGATTAATTTAAAGGCTTTGCCAAAAGCATCCAAGGTGAAGCTGTCATCTAAAATCGATGTCGCTTCCGTATTGAGCAGCGATACAACCGATATGATAGCGGCCAATATGCCCAAGATCCCAATCCAGCCAAGGAAACGGCGGTCTTGTTTTTTTGGTGTAAATAAATCGATTAATGTAAGCGCTGCGGCCACACCGAGGATGATGAACTCTGGTGTCATGACACTCCAGTTAAATGATTTCAATGTCGTTAAATCCATTCTTCATCACCCTCCTAACCCTAACATGATGGTTTCCAGTGTTGTTTGCAGCGGAGAACTTAGAACACTTGGATAAACTCCAATTAATACGATTAAAACCATTAGTACCACAACCGGTATGAATTCGACGCCTTTTAGGTCGACCACGCCCGTAAATTCGCGATTATGTTTGCCGTACGTGATTCCCAAGACAGCGCGCAGTACGTACGCTGCGGTCATGATAATGCCGATGGTTCCCACGGCAGCAAGCCACGGCAGTTCCTTGAAAAGCCCTAGGAAGGCCATAAATTCACTGACAAACCCGGACATGCCAGGAAGTCCCAGTGAGGCCATTCCGCCAGCAAGCAGAAAGCCGGCTGCGAGCGGCATCCCCTTCGCCATTCCACCCAGGTTCTTGAGAAGCGACGTATCGGTACGCTCGTACAGGACGCCGACGATGAAGAACAATAACGCCGAAATGAGACCGTGCGAGACCACTTGGAAAATTGCTCCCTGTACACCGGCTGTGTTCATCGCCGCAAGTCCAATGAGCACGATCCCCATGTGAGAAATCGACGAATAGGCCAAAACCATTTTAAAATCTGTTTGAATGAAAGCTAGGAACGCTCCATATAGTAGGTTAATCACGCCAAGGACGGCAATCAGCGTCGCAAGGGTATCAAACTGCTTCGGAAAAATTCCCAATCCAAAACGGATCAGTCCATATGCACCAATTTTTAATAGAATCCCAGAGTGAATCATAACAACCGCAGGTGGTGCCTGAACGTGCACCTTTAGCATCCAGCTGTGTAATGGAAAAATTGGCAACTTCACACCAAAGGCAATCAAAAGACCGATGAAGAGTCCCATTTTCAAGTCACCAGAAAGCGGTGCGCTTGGATCTGCCATCATTTGTGTCAGCAGCTCAATGTTGGTAGTACCTGTTTTTGCAAATAGAATCATAATCACGATAAGGAGAACGGCAGAGCCTAACCCATTGTAGATTAAGAAACTATATGCAGCTTTTTCTTTTTCAAAATAACCCCATTTTCCAATTAAGAAGAACGTTGGAATGAGCGTAACCTCGAAGAATATGAAAAATAAAATTAGGTTTTCAGCGGTAAACACGCCGAGCATTCCAATTTCTAAAAGAAGGAACAGCATAAAATAGCCTTTCCATTCTTTTTTAACAAACCGTGCGGCGGCAATCGCTGATAATGTTGCCACTACTGCGGTTAACACGACTAGTAAAAGCTGAAAGCCGCTTAGGCCAAGTTCGTAGTTGACTGCAAAGTAGGGCTCTTCGGTATTCATGCCGCGGAAATGAATCCACTCTTTTGCGACATTGAAGTCTGCCAGGTTCTTGCCCCACTGAAAATGGAGATAACAAGCGAGTGACAAGAATAGTGCCGGCAAGGTGGCTAGAAAGCCAACGATCTTGATTGGTTTTTCAACTGATTTTGGCATCATAGCCAAGACAATGATACCGAGTATTGGGGAGAATACTAGGATTGAAAGAACAGCTGATAAATTCATCGTAAGTACCCCCCTGTTAATGCAAAAATGACGGCGAGCAGTGCGAGACCGATAAAGGCAACCGCCCCGTAGGTCTGTACCTGTCCGGATTGCAGCTTAGAGCCTGCACGTCCGAGTCCTTGAACAATCCCGACAACACCTTTGACAAGCCCTTCAACGAGGAAGACATCAATGAACCGCAAGAAGTAGCTAAGTGCTCTGGTAGCTGCGACAACGGTGTATTGATAGAACTCGTCAACATAATACTTATTAAATAAAATACTGTGCAAGGTGTCCCCTGTACCGCTTAACCAATTACGGGCAAGCGAACGCTTATAGTACATCAAGTAGGCTAGATAAATTCCCGCTAATGATACAATCGTTGCGGCAATCATGATCCAGGCAGGACCTTCCGTATGTCCATGCTGGGCAAGTGCTGCATTGCCGTCAACAAGCCAGTCGCCAAGGAACGTGCCGAACCATGGTGTGTTCACGTAACCAGCGATGATTGCGAGTACGCCTAGGATTACCATCGGCAAGGTCATATTGGATGGCGATTCGTGAACATGCTGCTGGTTGCCGCGCGCTTCCCCGGTAAAAACCAGGAAGAACAAGCGGAACATATAAAATGCTGTCATGAATGCCGCAATGAGTGCCAGCAAGAATAGGATTGGATGTCCGCCTTCCCATGCCGCGGCGAGAATTTCGTCTTTTGAAAAGAAACCGGATAATAATGGTACCCCGCTGATCGCGAGTGTTCCGATTAAGAATAACGGCCCGGTCAATTTTAATTTTTTCCAAAGCCCGCCCATTTCCTCAATGTTTTGCGAGTGAACCGCATGAATGACCGAACCGGCAGCTAAGAATAGCAAAGCCTTAAAGAAGGCATGTGTCATTAGGTGGAATACACCTGCCACATAACCGGCCGAGCCAAGGGCTAACATCATGTAGCCAAGCTGTGAGACAGTTGAGTAGGCAAGAACCCGTTTAATATCGGTTTGCACTAAACCGATGCTTGCCGCAAAAATGGCGGTAAACGCTCCGATGACTGCAATTGTAAGCAGCGCAGTTTTGCTGGCTGCGAACAGCGGAAATAGTGCTGCGACTAAATAAACACCAGCGGCAACCATTGTAGCAGCGTGGATTAAAGCCGAGACAGGTGTCGGACCTTCCATCGCATCTGGAAGCCAGGTATGAAGCGGGAACTGACCGGATTTTCCGACTGCCCCGATAAAAATCAGAATTGCTATCAGGGTAATCATCGATGTTGGGATAGCGCCGGCTTCGACTGAATGGAAAATGACGCTATATTCGAAGCTTTTGGTTTCCCAGAAAAGAAGGATCATCCCGATAAACAGGCCAACATCCCCAATACGAGTCATGATAAACGCCTTTTTGGCCGCCGCTTTCGCTTCTTCCTTGTAAAAATAAAAACCGATTAATAAGAAGGAACCCACACCAACTAGTTCCCAGAAAATATAAGTTTGCAGCAGGTTCGGTGAAATTACCAGACCCAGCATCGCAAAGGTAAATAATCCTAAATAAGCATAAAATACATGAAACCGCTCGTCGCCATGCATGTACCCTTTGGAGTACGTATGTACCAAGAAACTAACGAGCGACACGATTACCAGCATTAATGCATTTAATTGATTGACTTCGAAGCCCGCTGTAAGATGCAGATCCCCTATCGTGAGCCATTCAAAATTTGTCCCGTAGGTTGGCTCTGTAAAGCGCTCGAATAAGACCAAAATGGAATATATCAGCGATGCGAGCGTGAAGAGAATCCCCACATATGCGCTCGCCTCCTTCAGCCGCTTACCGAATAGAAGAAGGATCAAAAACGATAATAGCGGGAAAAGCGGGATAAGCCATGCATTTTCCAATATTATCAACCCCTTGGATGGTGATGAGTGACCATCCGAATTTTGTCGATTCTCCTTCGGACGGGTGTGCTTTTACTGTCCGAAGTTTGGTCGAATAACCTCAAGGGCTTACTACCCGAGGTTTGCCTGAGTCCAATTAGTGTTTCATTGTATCCATTTCGTCGATGTCGACGGTTTTCTTGTTGCGATATAGAGCAATAAGAATCGCCAGACCTACCGCTGCCTCCGCTGCTGCCACACTGATGGCAAACAAGGCGAAGACTTGACCTGTAATCGATGGTGTCATGCCATATTTGCTGAAGGTGACCAGATTTATGTTAACGGCATTCAGCATTAGTTCAATTGAAATCAAGATGATAACGGTATTTTTCTTTGTCAAAGCACCGTATAAGCCAATGCAAAATAGGATTAGTGCCAGTGCCAGGAAGGCTGAAGCGGGAACTGAACTCATTCCTCATCCGCCTCCTTCTTCTTATCATTTTTTGCTAAGATAATCGAGCCGACGAGTGCCACCAATAGTAAAACAGAAGTTAACTCAAATGGAATAATATACTTTGAGTAGAGCGCCTGCCCAATTTGTAATGTGTTATTTTCATGGAGCTTGGTCGGAACCTGCTCAATATTGAAATTGTAGATGCCAATGTAAACCGCAAAGGCAAAGCCGACTACTCCAAGGAACAAGAGGAACTTTCGTAATCTGCCTGTTTTGGGTTCGCTCTCATCGTTATGCTTCGTTAACATAATGCCGAAAAGCATGATGATCGTAATGGCCCCTGAATAGATTAAGATTTGCACTGCCGCAATAAACTCTGCAGAAAGTAGTACATAAATCCCCGCGATCGCCACGAATGTGAAAATAAGAGCGACAACCATATGGATTACCTTATTCAAGTTTAACAGCAGAACGCCGCCGATAATGGCCACGAGTGCGAGTCCCATAAATGCGAGGAATTCGCCTGAGAATGTCATGGTTTATTCACCTGCCGTACGTTTTCGTCGTTTTCATCCAGCCATTCCAGATTTTTAAATAACATGTCGCGGCTGTATGCGGCGAGCTCGAAGTTATTCGTCATGACGATTGCTTCCGTCGGGCAAACCTCTGTGCACAGATCACATAGGATACAGATTTCGAAGTTAATATCGTATGTGTCGATGATCTTCCCCTTTTTGGTTGGGTCCGGATGCTTCTTACCCGTTAAATTAATACATTCTGTCGGGCAGATATTCATGCATTGATTGCAGACAATACACTTTTCCGGATAAAACTTTTGGATGCCGCGAAAGCGGTCCGGCAGCGGAAGCGGCTCATTCGGATAATCATACGTAACCTTTTCGCGCGATAATTGTTTAAGGGTATATTTCAAGCCTTTAAATACTCCAAGCACGTTTTTCACCCCTTTAGACAGTTTAAATATTGTTATTGGTGTCAGGCACCACAAATGTAATTAAAAGAATAATGATTTGATGAGAGCGGTCAGGAAGATGTTTCCTAATGCGATTGGCAATAGGACTTTCCAGCCGAATTCCATCAATCTGTCGACGCGGAAACGCGGCAGCGTACTCCGAATCCAGAAATAGATAAAGACGATTAAACAGAATTTAAGTGCAAACCATACTGCTCCAGGGATAAAGCTAAGGAACGCAAATGGCGCCAGCCAGCCTCCAAGGAAGACGACCGTAATCAGCGTCGACATCCCAAATACATATACATACTCTGAAAGCATAAAAAACGCCCAGCGAAATCCAGCATATTCAACGAAATAACCGGCAACCAGTTCGTTCTCCGACTCTGGCAAGTCAAACGGTGTCCTGTTTAATTCCGCAATTGAAGCGATAAAGAACACGATAAAGCCAATTGGCTGCAATAGGATAAACCAGCCGTGCCTCTGCTGCATGACGATATCATTTAAATTTAAACTTCCTGCTAACAGGATCACCCCTAACACGGACATGACCAGCGGGATTTCATAGGAAATCATCTGTGCCGCCGCACGCATCCCGCCTAAAAGTGCATACTTATTATTTGATGCCCAGCCGCCCAGCAGCATCCCAAAAACAGTTAACCCTGAAATAGAAATGTAATAAAGTAAGCCGACACCAATATCCGCAAACTGAAACTTATCGGTAAATGGTAAGGTGGCCAGCACCATGAATGACGGTGCGAAAGCAATGATCGGTGCCAAAATAAATAATGGCCGGTCTGCTGCTTTCGGGATAACATCCTCTTTTAATAATAGCTTTAAAACGTCCGCAACAGTCTGCAATAGACCCCAGCGGCCGCCAAGTTGATTTGGGCCGTGCCGCAATTGCATATATCCCATTACTTTCCGTTCGGCTAAGATTCCGTAAGTTACGAAACCTAAAACGACTAAAAGCAAGACAACACCAAGTAAAAAGAATATTCCAAAGTTAACTAAGCCAGGACTTGATTGGAGCAAATCTTGAATCATTAGCCGTCGACCTCCCCAAGGACAATATCCACTGCCCCTAAAATGGCAATCAAGTTTGCAATATTTTCGCCTACTAGTAATTTCGGCAGAATTTGTAGATTATAGAATGATGGCCTTCTAAACTTTAAGCGGTACGGTTCTTTCTTCCCGTCACTGTAAATATAGCAGCCAATCTCGCCGCGCGGTGATTCAATTCGGACAAACCCCTCACCTTTTGGCACTTTGATGATTTTTGGAACCTTGGCCATAATGTCACCTTCAGCAGGGAATTGCTCGACAGCCTGCTCAATGATTTTTAACGATTCAGTGATTTCAGCAAGCCGTAAGTGGTAGCGGGCTAGACAATCACCGTCCTCAGAGGTTGGTACATCAAAGTCAAAGCGATCATAAATCGAATATGGCTCATCTTTACGAAGATCCCACTTCACACCTGTACTGCGTAGATTTGGTCCGCTAAGCGAGTATTGAAGCGCTTCTTCCTTCGTATATTTACCAACACCTTTTACCCTATCCAAGAAGATTTCATTTCCGGAAACAAGGTCGTGGTAACCTTTTAACTGCTCGCGCATATACGGAACAAAATCCCTTACCGTTTCAATCCAGCCCTCAGGAGCATCCCACTTCACACCGCCGACACGCATATAGTTGAAGGTCAAGCGGGCGCCTGATAACTCATTCAGCATATTAATAATCATTTCACGATCGCGGAAGGCGTAAATAAATGGACTCGTCGCACCAAGGTCAAGGATATAAGTTCCCCAGGCAACAAGGTGACTCGCAACTCGCCCTAGCTCCATCGCCAGGACGCGCAGGTATTCAGCGCGGTCAGGAATCTGGATTCCCATCATCGTTTCAACCGCATGACAGATAACGTAATTATTGGTCATCGCTGAAAGGTAGTCCATCCGGTCGGTATAAGGGATAATCTGCGTATATTGCAGATTCTCGGCCAATTTCTCCGTTCCACGGTGTAAATAACCGATGACAGGTTTTGCTTCGGTTATGATTTCCCCATCAATTTTAACAACCAAGCGGAAAACTCCGTGCGTACTTGGATGCTGGGGACCGACGTTTAGTAACATTTCTTCTGTTCTGATCACCCGCTACACCTCCACATCATACTGTTCATAATCTTTACGCAGTGGATGGCCAACCCAATCTTCTCCAAGCAGGATCCGATGTAAATCGGGGTGTCCTTTAAACTTAATTCCTAGTAAATCATATGCTTCACATTCAGGCCAGTCCGCGCCGGCCCATAGTGGCTGCAAGGATTCGATTGTTGGTTCATCTCGGTCAATCTTTACTTTCAACGCCACCGATTGCCGGTTTTTGTATGAGTATAAGTGAACATAGACTTCCATATGTGTTTCAAAATCTGTTCCATGCAGCTCTGACAGATAATCAAACCCGAGCAGCTCATTATATTTTAAAAATTGAGCTACTTTGAAATATGTATCATGCTTCGCCACAAGTGTCGGAACATCTTTGGATAGTTTATTAATATAAGAATCTTCTAAAACATCCGGACCTAAGTGTTCTGCAATCACTTTTACATACTTATCTAAGTATGGCTGATTGACCGATGGCTTCACTTCGGCTGCCGGTTCAGCTGCGGCACCCGCTTTCCCGCCTGCTGCTGCTTTTGCTTTGGCTGCTGCCGCTGCTTTTGCTTTCGCTTTCGCGGCTGCAATCGCTTTTGCCTTTTCATCATCGCCGCCTGCATCTGCATCGGTTCCACTTGCTTTGGCCTTTGCGGCTGCCGCGGCCTTTGCTTTTGCTGCCGCTGCTGCTTTGGCTTTTGCCGCTGCGGCTGCCTTTGCCTTCGCATCGTCCCCTGCTGGAGCTTCCGCTTCAGTGGCGTTTCCTCCTGCTAATTCCATTGCCTTGCGTTTCGCTGCAGCTGCCGCTTTCGCCTTTGCCACCGCGGCCGCCTTTTTCTTTGCGAGGTCATCGTTATCATCGCCTTGCTCAGACGAGGTTTCTTCAGCTGGTGCCGTACCGCCCGCAAGTTCCATCGCTTTGCGTTTTGCTGCGGCCGCTGCTTTCGCTTTTGCCACTGCGGCCGCCTTTTTCTTCGCGAGATCGTCAGCGTCATTTGCTGAAGCAGTTTCCGCAGCCTGCGTTGGTGTTTCTTCAGCTGGCGCCTCTTTATCCGTGATCCCTTCGCGTTTCTTTTTCGCTAACGCAGCCGCTTTTGCTTTCGCAGCTGCGGCTGCCTTTTTCTTGGCGAGGTCATCAGCGTTGCCCGCACTCGCAGCAGCGGCTGGTGCTGGTGCCTCTTCCGGTGCCGGTGGTGGTGCGGATCCGCCAGCCTCTTTCGCCTTACGCCTTGCTAATGCCTCAGCCTTTGCCTTCGCGGCCGCCTCTTTCTTTAATTGTTCGAGATCCTTCTCCCCGCTCATCGGTTAGATCACCTTCTTCCCTGTCTTCGCTTCGTAACGAATTTTATCCTTTAACTTATTGATTCCATATATTAAAGCAGCAGGGTTAGGCGGGCATCCTGGGATATAGACATCCACCGGAACAATCTGATCGACTCCTTTAACAACGGAATACGATTTTACATACGGTCCGCCGGCAGTCGCACATGAACCCATTGCAATCACCCATTTAGGCTCCGGCATTTGGTCATATAAACGGCGTAAGATCGGTGCCATTTTTTTCGTCACTGTACCAGAAACAATCATACAATCGGATTGCCGCGGTGATGTACGGAAAATCGTCCCGAACCGGTCAAGGTCATAGTTCGCTCCCCCGGTGCCCATCATCTCAATCGCACAACAAGCCAGACCAAATGTCATCGGCCACAAAGAATTACTCCGTGCCCATGCCTTAATTTGCTCCAGCGTGGCAAAAAATACATTTCGTTCTAACTCTCTTATTTCATCCGGTGTGAAATCTTCTAGTCTTAAATCCATCGTAACACCTTCTTCTTCCAAGCATACACTAGGCCAAGTAAAAGCATCGCCACAAAAATTAACATCTCAACGAGCGCAAAGATCCCAAGCTTATCATAAGCAACCGCCCATGGATATAAAAACACTGTTTCTACATCAAAGATAACAAACATCAGGGCAAAAATATAATAGCGGACATTGAACTGCACACGCGAATCGTGAAATGGCTCAATACCGCTTTCATATGTGGTATTCTTCTCATCGCTCGGATTATTCGGACGCAGAAGTTTCCCAAAAGATAACGCCACCACAGGCAGCAGCACACCAAGACATAGGAACACAAAAACTATCAGATAATTATTCTGATATACATTAAGTTCCATGTCTATCCCCTCCAATGTTGTAAATTTTCATACTAATTAAATATGTAACCGAATTCATTATAGCACTGTTACAAACCCGTGTCGACAAACCAACTTTATAAAAATTGGAATTCTATCGCCGCGGCAATTTCCCATTTTTAGCCTCGTGAGAGCTGGCTCTCAAAAGAGACTTCAAATAGGGAATCGTTGCAAGATGGAGTGTCAGCGAAAGCGAAATGTGCTTTTCTCACATGGCGATAGAAATCCAATTTTCCCACACTAAACTTGTCTTAAGACACGGGTCCCTCCCCCTTGAGCGTTTGCGTGATCTGTGCAGAAAAGCTCCTCTAAATACATCAGGGATGACGCAAGAGCGAACCAGCAAAACTAATCCAAAGTGCGGCTTTCAGTGCACGTGATCTGGAGCCTCGGTGGAAGATGACGTGCCTAAAACAGGGTTGGCAAAAACCCCAGTAACCCTACTAAAATTATCGACAACAACCACTATTTAACAATAATTTCTTCTCTTTTGTCTGTGAGATTTGTCATCAAATGTTCACTTTTCTTTCCTATTTCTAAAAAATAAACAAGAATCACTCTTTTTTATCAAAAAATGACACAAACTGTTATATTGCTAGAACATTTTCTAACACCCGTACTTGAGTCCAACTAAATATATTTATTTCCCCTATCATCATATGCAGAATTGTCCTCATCATACCACCTCTAGAAAAAACTGAGTCTTTCTCACCACACATATCTTTCCCACTCAAAAAGCCAGTCGCAAGACTGGCCGAACTAACTATTAATAAAATATACACGCTTAGAAATGCAAAAGATGATTAACTAATAGGAATATTGATTGACGACCGTTAACAAAAAAAATGATTCAACAAGGTAGTCAATAAACGTTATTAACGACCGGCATCCTCAAAAATCATTCATCCGGGTAGTCAATAGACCTTATTGACGACCGGCATCCTCAAAAATCATCCATCCCGGTAGTCAATAGACCTCATTAACGACCGGCATCCTCAAATATCATCCATCCCGGTAGTCAATAGACCTTATTGACGACCGGCATCCTCAAATATCATCCATCCCGGTAGTCAATAGACCTCATTAACGACCGGCATCCTCAAATATCATCCATCCCGGTAGTCAATAGACCTCATTAACGACCGGCATCCTCAAATATCATCCATCCCGGTAGTCAATAGACCTTATTGACGACCGGCATCCTCAAAAATCATTCATCCCGGTAGTCAATAGACCTCATTAACGACCGGCATCCTCAAATATCATCCATCCCGGTAGTCAATCACAATCTGCAAGCGAACATATATAGGTACCCCAGCAATATTGGTTGCGATAGTTAACGGAACCCGCTCCTTACCAATATCACTCCCTCAAACAACCTACCCTACATACCTTTCGCCATCTTAGTCTTACCGACCTTATATCCCTTTCCAATCATCTCCTGAACAAGATGAACGGTCACATAGGCATCCTCATCCACTGCATGAATCAAATTCTTCAGCTGAACAATTTCCTGCCTATTAATCACGATATAAAGCACATCCTTATTATCACCGGTATAACCGCCGCGTCCCTCTAAAACCGTAATTCCTCGTGATAACTTATTCGTAATCGCTTCCAACACCAAGTCAGATGAATTAGAAATAATCAGGACAGCCACCTTTTCTTCTAGCCCTTCCACGATAAAATCAATCGCCTTAGCACCCAAATAAACTGCAATAAACGTATACATCGCTTTCCCAAGCCCAATGATAAACACCGAGCCCGCCACTACGATAAGATCAATCGCCAAAATACCCTTCCCCATACTCCAGCCCAAAAACTGGTTGGCAAGCCTCGCTAAAATCGTCGTCCCGCCAGAGGTTCCCCCGGCACGGAAAATAATCCCTAAGCCGCCTCCCACCAATAAACCAGCAAAGATGGCCGCTAATAACGTGTCATTCGTCAGCCGTTTTCCCGTTTCCTCGGTAATAAATAAAAACAAAGAACATGAAAAAATGGAAAATAACGTATAAATAATAGCCCTTTTTTCCAAAAACTTCATTCCTACCAAAACAAGCACCGTATTAAGGATAAAATTCACAATCCCAGGCGACCAGTGGAACAGATAGTGAAAAATGATCGTTAAGCCGATAATCCCGCCTTCTGACAACAGGTTTGGGATTGTAAAGTAGTTAATACCAATTGAAAAAATAAGCGAACCCAGCAAAATGTATAAACAATCTTGGATCGTTTTCCTCATCGCGCTCTACTTCCCCATATCGAATTCCGATTTTCTTTTTAAAACTATTGCTGGAAGATGAATTTATAGCTATCACCTAAAATATACTGTTTTCCGCGATGAACAGGCTCGTCGTTTTCATCATATACGGTCGTTTCCATATAAAATAGAGGCTCGCCGCTTGAAGTATTGAGTAATTGCACTTCATCCTCTGACGCCCGGACAATCTCCAACGTCGTCTCCCAGGAACCACGAGGCTTAATATTCAGTTTTTCTTCAATTACTTTATAGACGGAACCCTCTAAATCCTCATTCAGTAAGATATGGAACTTTTTATAGGAGTAATAATTGTTTTCAATCATAATCGGAGAATCGCCAGCTAAGCGGACTCGTTGAATAAATAACAGGGCATCCCCCTCTTCAAGCTGCAACAGCTCTTTATCCTTTGCCGTTGGCTGAACAATTTCCTTTTTTATGACTTTACTGCTCGCTGTCAGGCCATTTGCTTTACAGGCATCACTAAAGCTTAAAAAGTGGACAATCTTTCGCTCAATCTTCCGTTTGTTAACGAACGTTCCTTTGCCCTGCCGCTTGACGAGGAACCCATCTTCCACCAGTTCAACAATCGCCTTTCTTACGGTAATCCTGCTGATTTTATATTCTTCACTTAATTCTGCTTCCGTCGGGATTTTATCCCCATACTTTAAATCCCCATTCAAGATCGAGCTGAGGAGCGATTCCTTTAATTGAATATATAAAGGAATCTGATCATCCTGTTTTAACATATCAATCACCTGCCTAATTTTCTTATTAGCACACTGCCATCATTATTCCATTGCTGCTTTTTCCATAATTACTTCAAGTATATATAAAAAATTTCCAGCTATCAATTTGTTTCAATCGGCTAACACCCCTGAAAGCACGTCCAACGTGCGTTCCATCGCCTCATCTGGGTTCTGCACATATTGATAGGATGTATACTCTAAAGTGAGCGATCCCTGATAACCATGTTCACTCAACTGATCGATATATTTCTGCAGCGGTAAGACCCCATCTCCCCAGACCAGATGGCCTTCCGGTTTCCCGTCAATAAAATGAATATGGACAATCTCGTCTTTAAGGATACTGAAATAATCATTGAAATCTTCATTAGCTAGAGCCATTGGAATCGTATCAATCATCCCTTTGAGGAAGGGACTATTTACTTCCTCTAGCATCGCTTTTAATGACTTCGCATCGTTGATGATATTGGATTCTACTCTTGTTAAAGGTTCAAGCGCAAGGGTTAACCCAAGTTCGCCTGAAACGGCTGATAATCTTTCAAGAGAATCTCTCGTTCGCTTCCAAGCTTCCTTTTTATCTTCATTTTCATAGCCCCAGCCTGGCGTAACTAATAGTAATGGTGCCTCTAGTTCTTTTGCGGCCTCGGCTGATTTGATGAAATATTGGATACTTCTTTCCCGAATGCTATCCTCTTTGGCCGCAAGGTTGATTGGATAGACACACTGTTCCGGTGTAAAACAGACCACCGACAAGTTTCTTCTATCAATCTCTCTTTTTATATTTTTCATATCCTGAAGTGTTAGTTCATCCACATAAAAGTGAGGGGATGCTCCCCATAATTCAATATTTTTGCATTCATATCGAACCATTGCATCTAAAAAGTATTCCAAAGGATAGTGCTTATAATGGAAGTTCATTCCCGTAATTTGATCCTTCGTGATCCTTGACATTTCCCCATCCCCTTCACTTCATCCTGTATTTATTTTTAAACCAAAAACTATCTCATTTAGTAAGATATTCAAAGTTAATATAACATTATAATATGTTATAAGTCAATTCAGTATTAGTATCTATTAAAATATAAAATTTAATTTTCAAAAGAGATTGACAATTTATATCATGTATAATACTATAACATCATATAATGTATTATTATATGTTAGATCAAATAGTCCTAAGGAGGAAAAATGAATGGTAAACTCACAAGTAGTTGTAGATCCACAGGTAAAAAACGTGTTAGATGCTTTGAAAGGGCGCACAATTAACCATGTATACTTTGTAGCATGCGGCGGTTCCTCTGCTATCATGTATCCGAACAAATATATCATGGACCGAGAAGCAAAAAACATTCCTTCTGATGTATACAGCTCCAATGAATTCATTCATCGCAACCCTAGAAAACTTGGCGAAAATTCACTTGTCATCTTGTGCTCGATGTCAGGTACCACTCCTGAAACCGTAAAGGCTGCGGAATTTGCCCGTCAAAAAGGTGCATTAACAGTTGGTTTCACAAACGAACCAACCTCCCCGCTGGCACAAGAAAGTGAATTCGTTGTTAAATACGAATGGGGCGCAGAATCCGTTGCCTTCAATACCAACTTAGGCTTACTATATCAACTAACGATGGGTGTTCTAAACGTCCTAGAAGGAAACGATAAGTTTGACAAAATGGTCAATAGCTTATTCAATACCCAGGCCGCTTTTGAGAAAGCTGGCAAGCAATTTGAAGATCGTGCCCAACAATTTGGTCAAAGCTACAAGGATGAAAAAGTAATCTATACGATGGCGAGCGGAGCCAACTATGGAATTGCCTATTCCTATACTACTTGCATTCTTTTAGAAATGCAGTGGATTCACTCTAACGCCATTCACTCCGGTGAATACTTCCATGGTCCATTTGAAATCATTGATGAAGAAGTACCATTTATTATCCTAGTTGGCTTAGATGAAACACGTCCACTAGATGAAAGAGCCTTAGATTTTTCGAAAAAATATGGTAAAAAACTCGTCGTGTTAGATGCAAAAGAGCTTGATTTAGAAGGCATTGACGAAGAGTTAAAGGGATATATCGCACCGCTTGTCTTAAATTACGTTCTCCGCCGCTATGCAGAACAATTAGCCGATGCGCGTAATCACCCGCTTTCAAAAAGAAGATATATGTGGAAAGTAGAATACTAAGAAAAGCGCAAGGCGCCCGCCTATCGGCGACAAGCACAAGACGAGCCGGCCGAAAGGTTGTTCTTTAACCTTTTGGACGGATTGGCTTGTGACCTCGAGCCGATGGCGCCTGGAGCTAGACAATTCCCGAAGTCGAAATTTATACTTTCTTATCTCTTAAAATGAATCCGCTCCCTAAGTCTTAAAGACTTAGGGAGTGTTTTTTATAAGCGTAATAGAAAAACCTGTTCTACAAAGAACAGGTTTCCTTGCCTTAACCAATAGTAATCCGCTTCCCACGCTTTTTCCCGTGGCCGAAGGCACCAAAGCGCTGGCACGTTTCAGCCGCCGCCGCCGCACCCTTTTCCATTGCCTCCTGAGCGTTCCCGGAGGAGACATATTCTTTTAAAAAGATTGCTACAAAGGTGTCACCTGCACCAAGTGTGTCGACTACATCCGTCTCTACAATTCCTTGCTTATATAGCTGTTTTGAATCGGAGAATAAAGATCCTTCCGAACCCCTGGTCACAATAATATTCGGTGTCCCAAGCTGGTGAACACGCGCGATTAGTCTCTCACACTCCTCGTTCGTTAAGTCACCGCCAGAGAAAATGGCAAATTTTATATAGGGGCAGACAAGCTCTAAATAGTCCTCATCATATTTCGTTGAAAAATCAAATGAGAGATCAATATACTGCTGCAATAAAGGCAATTCCTTTTCTAAGTGGCTGAATACGCTTGTATGCAGCAGCGAGAAAGTGCTGATAAACGCTAGTTCAGATTCGGTAAAGTTCAATTTCAGCTCTTTCTGGACACCGCCCTTATTCGAGCCGACAAACTTACGGTCGCCCTGCTCATCCAACGTAACAACGGCTTCTCCTGAGGGTCCGAACACTTTCCTTACCCGGGAAACATCAATTTGTTCCTGTGCTAGCGAGCTGACAATATGCCCGCCCTCTTCGTCATTCCCGACGATGCCAATATATGAAACTTCCTCTACACCATAACGTTTCCAAAAAACAGCCACATTGACGGCATTCCCGCCAGGAAACATTTCTTCTCGATCCTCATAATAATCCACTACATTATCTCCAACCGCTATTAATCTCATTAATTTTCCCTCCCATTAGTGAATAAGGGAAAGATATCATCTTTCCCTTACATTTTTTAATATGCTACGGTCCGGTAATATCTTCGAATCTCTAATGAGTGATTCCGTTTATCTTCCAGGTGGACGCTAAGTCTTTGCAGAAGAGTAGACGTAACAATTGGTGATAAATACTTTCTAAATTCCAAACTGATTCCCTCTAGTGCATAGTCTTTTGTATCAAGCACCGTTAATTTCTTCGTATACTGTTCAGCAAACTGCTCCACACGATTCATTAGTGGACGAGTTTCATCTTCCCCTTTTAATAGAATCATGCTTGTATCCTCTTCAACCAACTCCAAGGTGCCATGGAAGAACTCCGCCGCATGGATTGATTTCGTCTTAATCCACTGCATTTCTTCCAGTACGCACATCGCATAAGAGTAGGCACGGCCCCATGTGGTTCCCGAACCAACTACCATATGGTATGGCTCATCCTTATAAACAATCGCAAACGCTTCTGCTTTAGGCTCAAATTTTTCCTTTGCCTCGATTAACTTTTCTGGAAGTAGTTCAAGCTGTGCAGCAAATTTTTCATATTCAGGGAAATCGCCATTTTTATGCATCAGTCTAAAAATAAGGTGGAAGAGCACCAATTGATTGGAATCACTGGCAAAATCATTCTCTGCAAAGTTGACTAATGGAAAGTCTACTGTGTCAGCTAGCGGCTTATTGTACTCACCTGTTAAGCCAATAGTAGTTGCGCCTCTTTCCTTGCAATATTTGGCTGCGGCAACCGTCTCCTCTGTCGTCCCTGATAGAGAAGAAAGAATAACTAGTGACTCTTCACTTAACTGTTTATGATTTTGTAAAACAAATTCTGCGGCAATTTCCGCATAGGCTGGAATCGTCGATGTTGAGTTCACCATATATTCGAATGGATAGAAGGTTGCCACTGCCCCGCCGGATCCGATTAAGAAAAGGTTTTTAAAGCCTTTTTCATAGACCTTATCTACTACTCTTTCAATTTCTTCTCTCAGCCCGATGGCTCCACCTGTCACCTTTAAATACTTTTCCCTGCTAAAATTCAACATTGCGTCCACTCCCTATTATTATTTTTAAGCCGTTAAATTTGGCTGTTGATTTCCTCTCCAGGCACTCGCTTTCCGCGGGCGTGCCGGGGAGCCTCCTCGGCGCATTAGCGCCTGTGGGGTCTCCCCTGCCCCTTACTCCCGCAGGACATTGAAATTCATCCTCGAATCCGCCCACGCACGAAGAAAATGCGATAGCATTTTCGAGGAGTCGGCGCCTTCCGATCCAATCAACAGAGTATAAAAAACAATATCAGTTAACAGAACCTATTTTTAAAAAATTATCCCTTCACACTTCCCTCGGCTAAGCCGCGGACAAAGTATTTTTGCATCATGAGGAAGATGACAATAAGCGGAATGGCAGAAATGACCAAACCAGCCATCAGTACGCCCCAATTCGTGCTCAAGGCACCTTTAAACACTAAGAGTCCAGAGGTAATCGGTTTAACGTCTTCTGTTTGAATAAAGAGAATCGAAAATAAGAACTCATTCCAAGCATAATAAGCGGTTAAAATTACACCCGTGAACAGAATCGGTCTGCTCATTGGCAGGAATATTTTTGTAAACACCTTAAAGCTGTTAGCTCCGTCAAGGTAAGCAGATTCCTCTAACTCTTTCGGAATCGATAGAAAAAAAGAGCGGATTAGCAGCACGGTTAAAGGAATACGGTAGGCCGTAAACGTTAAAATCAATGCCCAATACGTATCAAAGATCCCCAGCTTTTGAACCAGCTCATAGAGCGGAATCAAACTGCTTTGCGGAGAAAACATCAGACCCGCTGAAACAAACAAAAGCAGGAACTTGCCGCCTTTGATTTGAAAACGAGTTAAACCATACGCACACAAGGAACTTACTAACACCGTCAACAAACAGGTCCCGCCCGTGATAATCAAACTGTTCATAAAGTAGCTTGAAACCCCTTGTTCCCAAGCCGTCGTATAATTTGAAAAGAGCCACTCTTTTGGAAGTCCCCAGCTGTCGTTAAAAATGGCAGCCGTCGTTTTAAAGGAGTTGATGACCATCCAGAACAATGGATAGGCAATGGCTGCAAAGTAAAGGAGTAAAAAGAGAAAGATCAAACCGACAACGATTGAAAAGCCAGATTTGCTTTTAGCAGACTTTAAGTTTACATTGACAATTTTTTCAAGATTTCCATCTTGTCTCACTGAATCTCCCTGGGATTCGACCAGCTTCATTTCTACTCCTCCCCTGTTTTTAAGAATTTATTCTGTACAAAGTAAAAGATAAGCGTGATACCAAGAATCACGTTTGCGATCGCTGATGCAAATCCTGGCTCATTATCAATAAACGCTTTTTGATAGAGATATGTACTAAAAACCTGTGATGAATTCCCCGGACCACCACTCGTTAATACATATACTTCACTAAAAACTAAGAACGAGCCAGTCACTGTATAGATTAATAGAACAAAGGTCATTTCTTTTACTTGTGGAACTGTAATGCTGAAGAATGTACGAATCTTCCCGGCCCCATCGATGGTGGCCGCTTCATATAATTCTCCTGGCACCTTTTGCACTGCTAACACATACAACATGACCGCATATCCAATACTTTGCCATTGAGAGACAAAAATGACTGCATAAATCGCTGTTTTGGGGTTGCCCAGCCAGCCCTCCGCCAAATCCCCTAGTCCGATTAGCCGTAAGAAACTGTTTAGCAGCCCTACTTCCGGATTGTAAATAAAACTAAACAGGATTCCAATGACCGTCATCGAGATGAGAACGGGGATGAAAAAGGTTGTCCGGAAGAAGGTCGAAAATCTCCTGAAAATCTTATCTTCCAGTACCGCTGCAATCACTAACCCAAGCCCAACCTGCATAATCACAGAGATCACCGCGTATAACATATTGTTTTTTATCACTGTGTAAAAAACAGGATCTTTAAAGAGTCGTAGATAATTATCTAGGAAAACAAAACTTCTATCTGATGTAAATGGGTTCCATTCATAAAAGCCATTTACGACATTTCGAACTAATGGGTAGTATACAAATAAAGCCAGCAAACCCAAGGCCGGTGCCATGTAAAGAATCGGGACCATTCGTGTTCTGCGCATCTTAACCCCCCCCAAACAACAAAATCATTTAGCATTTTGCCGGTTAAAAGGGAGTTGTTGTCTCTCTTAACCGGCACCTTTGATAGATTTGTAGATACTGTTACTTGTGATACACTTGTTTTGCTGCTTCTTGAACACTCTTCATAACTTCTGCAGGCTTCATTCCGCCGCCAAGCATCGTCTGTACTCCATCACCGTATGGTTTGAAGATTCGGCTGTCTAGCGCACTATCAGTCCAGATCAACATATTTTTCTGTTCCTTAATTAAATCCATTGCTTTTACTTCTTCTTTCGTTGCGCTATTCTCATTGACTGCGTCAACAACTGTGCTAGCTAATCCAGTATCTTTAATTAACTTTTCGCCATTTGCCTTAGACGTCATAAACTTCAAGAACGCCATCGCTTCTTTTGGATGAGCAGATTTGCTATGAACCATAAAGCCTTCAGGTGCACCGATTAAACCGCCCTGATCCCCTTTTGCCCCTTCAATGGTTGGTACCTTAAATGTATCCCATTTAAAGGTTGCATCTTTCATATACGTAATTTCCTGTGTTTCTAGGAATGTAATTGCTGCTTTCCCGCCCAGGAAAAGGCCTCTTGCTTCATCATGTGCAACTGCATTTGGATCGTCATTAAAATATGGTCTTAATTCATTTAATTTCTTTAATGCTTCTACATATCCAGGGTCAGTAAACTTGGCTCCCTGATAGCTAAGATCTTTGTCCAGCACTTCCTTTGGAACTAATCGCTGATTCAACGCTGTTACATAGTGAGCGGCAGCCCAAGGTGATTTATTTCCCAGGATGATCGGTGTTGTTCCATTCTTTTTAATGGTTTCCAATACGTTCATGAACTCATCCCACGTAGTTGGTGCTTTCAATCCCAACTTATCAAATAGATCTTTGTTGTAGAAGAACAGCTTGCTGTCTGTAAAAAGCGGTACTCCATAGACTTTGTCATCCTTTTTAAAGAAATCTACTTGTGCGCTGATTAACTGGCCAGACCACTTAGTGTCATCTTGATAGTATTTTGTCAGGTCTAACGCCACACCATCTCTAATAAACTTTTGTCCATATTCTCCAGCCCAGCTAAAGAATACATCAGGTGGATTCTGGCTTCCTAGAAGAACATTTGCTTTTTGCTTATAATCATCGTTTAATGCGGTTACCTCTTCGACTTTAATGTTAGGATTTTGTTTTTCAAAGTCGGCAATAACACTTTTAAAATAGGACTTGTACGGCTCATTTGGCCAACGGTAAAAAAATGTGATCGTAGTCTTTCCATCTTTTGATTTTGAAGTAGTGCTTTTTGAGGAACAACCGATAATTAATGACATAACCATTAAAATAATGACAGCTACACTAAACCAACGTTTCACATACATTCCCCCCAGTAAATTCATTCACTTGGCAAAAGGTTTTTTAAACCGCTTTCATAATGAACTAAACCAATATATTAATCTTTTTGTCCATCCTCCTTCGACCTATCCTGTCAGTGTTTATCACCTGTTGTATTATAATATATTATTACATGTTATAACGTTTATCGTCAATATCAAAATAGCTAAAACTTTCAAACAATTTGTTGCGGATTGATAAATACTTTATTTACTATTTTTCGATTAGCGAATTAGTATTGTACAATACTTCTTTATTAGATAAAAATATCATAATAATAGCACTTCTGATAGAAAAAAATTATTTATTCGAAAATATATTAGGTTATACAGAATATGATTTTTGCTTTTTAAACAAAAAAAACCCCTCCGGCACACTCCAGAGAGGTTTTTCATTTTATTTATAATCTTCTTTCCGATACGGCGAGGCGATTGATTGCACGCTGCAAGGCAAGCTCAGCACGTCTGAAATCCATATGCTCAGCGCGCTGGTCTCTCATACGCTGCTCGGCACGTTCCTTCGCTCTTAGGGCACGTTCCACATCAATATCAGATGCTTTCTCAGCCGATTGGGCCAGAACTGTCACTTGATCAGGACGAACCTCCAAAAATCCACCGCTCACTGCGATAAATTCCGTCTTTCCATCCTTTTTCAGACGAACCGAACCAATTTCAAGCGGAGCAACCAATGGAATATGGCCAGGTAAAATACCTAACTCACCACTTTTAGCTTTGGTACTTACCATTTCCACATCTGATTCATACACCGGGCCATCGGGAGTAACAACACTGACTTTAATCGTCTTCATTTTTTACCCTCCTGGCTCTCTTTAGACCTCTACACCCATACGTTTTGCATTCTCAACCACATCTTCAATACGGCCGACAAGACGGAACGCATCTTCAGGAAGGTGATCATATTTACCCTCAAGGATATCTTTAAATCCTTTAACGGTTTCCTTAACAGGAACATACGAACCTGGCTGACCAGTAAACTGCTCCGCCACGTGGAAGTTCTGTGACAAGAAGTTCTGGATACGACGCGCACGGAATACGACTAACTTATCATCATCAGAAAGTTCGTCCATACCGAGGATCGCGATAATATCCTGTAACTCACGGTATTTTTGTAGAGTCGATTGAACCGCACGAGCTACTGTATAGTGCTCTTCACCCACGATATCCGGTGCCAATGCACGAGAAGTCGAAGCAAGTGGATCCACCGCAGGGTAAATACCCATCTCAGAAAGCTTACGCTCAAGGTTTGTTGTTGCATCAAGGTGAGCGAAAGTAGTAGCCGGAGCCGGGTCCGTATAGTCATCGGCAGGTACATAAATCGCTTGGATTGATGTTACAGAACCTTTATTTGTAGACGTAATACGCTCTTCTAGTCTACCCATTTCAGTAGCAAGAGTTGGCTGGTAACCTACCGCAGATGGCATACGGCCAAGTAGGGCAGAAACCTCAGAACCTGCTTGCGTGAAACGGAAGATATTATCGATAAATAACAATACGTCTTGTCCTTGTTCATCACGGAAATATTCAGCCATTGTCAAACCAGTCAGGGCAACACGCATACGTGCACCTGGCGGCTCGTTCATTTGTCCGAATACCATCGCTGTTTGCTTAATAACGCCGGAATCTGTCATTTCGTGGTAAAGGTCGTTCCCTTCACGAGTACGTTCGCCTACACCAGCGAAAACAGAAATACCGCTGTGCTCTTGAGCGATGTTATTGATTAATTCCTGGATTAAAACGGTTTTACCTACACCGGCACCACCGAATAGACCGATTTTACCACCTTTAATATATGGTGCTAAAAGGTCTACTACCTTAATTCCAGTTTCAAGAATTTCTACTTGAGTAGAAAGCTCTTCAAATGTTGGTGCTTCACGGTGAATTGAATCACGGCGGGCACTTGCTGGTACATCCTCTTTCAAGTCAATTGCTTCACCTAATACGTTAAATACACGACCAAGTGTTACATCACCAACTGGAACAGAAATCGGCTTACCAGTATCTTCTACTTCTACACCACGAGTTAAACCATCAGTGGTTGACATCGCGATCGTACGAACAGTATCATCACCTAAATGAAGGGCTACTTCAAGGGTCAAGTTGATATCAACATCTGATTCATTACGCGCTGAATTGACAACTCTTAATGCATTATAGATCTCAGGCAATTGACCATTCTCAAACTTAACGTCAACAACCGGACCCATAATCTGAAGAACGCGTCCTTTGTTCATCGTTTTCCCTCCTAACTTACTCTTTACAAGAATCCAAACATCCTTCTGAAAAATGAACCTTGTTCCTGCACCTTATTCGTATCCATTGTAAGTTAGAAAACAGGAGCGCTCCACCATTTCTCACTACGATACTCATCAAGGTCACTGAACAGAGCCCATTTTCACTAAAGGCGTGTTAATAATGGTGCCTGTCACCAAGCACTATTCTAATGCTGCCGCACCGCCGACGATTTCGGTAATTTCTTGGGTAATCGCGGCTTGACGCGCACGGTTAAATACTAATGTATAGTGATTAATTAATTCTTTTGCGTTATCCGTTGCGTTTCTCATTGCCGTCATCCGGGCAGCATGTTCACTTGCCTTGCTGTCAAGCAGGGCGCCGTAAATTAAGCTTTCCGCATATTGTGGCAGGAGAACTTCTAAAATTTCTTCTGCAGAGGGCTCAAATTCATAAGAAGTGAGTTTGTGAGAAGCAGATAAATCCGTTAACGGAAGTAATTTCTTCTCGGTCACTTCCTGTGAAATCGCACTTATATAGTGATTGTAAAAGACATATAATTCATCGAAGGTACCATCAGCAAACATGGCAACCGTATTCCGGGTTACATCTTGAACATCCGCAAAATTTGGCTGTGCAGGGATACCGATAATTTCTAAGATAACATTTATATTGCGCTTTACAAAATAATCACGGGCCACTCTTCCGATTGCAATAATAGCGAACTCATCATTCGATTTGTGACGGCTCTGAATCGTCTGATGAACTTTACGAATGACGTTACTGTTAAACGCACCAGCAAGTCCACTATCACTTGTGATCACAATATAACCTGTTTTCTTAACAGGACGAGATTTAAGCATGGGGTGATTCACACCGCCTGAGCCGATCGCAATCGACGCCGTTACTTCCTGGATTTTCTCCATGTACGGTACAAATGATTTAGCATTTGTAACAGCACGGTTCCATTTCGCAGCAGAGGTCATTTCCATTGCTTTTGTGATTTGACTCGTCTTTTTCGTCGAATTAATACGTGTTTTTATTTCGCGTAATGAAGCCATAGGTTCTCACCACCCTTTTTCAAAGAATGTCTGGCCCGGCGCACGGCAGCCTTACGGCGGCCGCACTGCCCAGCCTTACTACATGTCAGACCCTATTATTCGGAAACTGCAAACGTCTTTTTGAAGTCGTTGATTGCAGAAGCCATATCCTCATCAGAAGGAAGATCCTTCGTTTTTGTAATATGGTCTAACAACTCTTTGCGGTTGTGGTCTAACCAATTATGGAAATCTGATTCAAAACGACGGATATCCTGTAATGGAATATCATCAAGGAAACCGCGTGTTAATGCGTAAAGGATTACTACTTGCTTTTCAACAGTAAGCGGCTTGTGAAGATCTTGTTTAAGAACTTCAACCGTACGAGCACCGCGGGCAAGCTTCGCTTGGGTTGCCTTATCAAGGTCAGAACCAAATTGAGAGAATGCCTCTAATTCACGGTAAGATGCAAGGTCAAGACGTAATGTACCTGCTACCTTTTTCATCGCCTTAATTTGGGCAGATCCACCTACACGTGAAACGGAAAGACCTGCGTTGATCGCCGGACGAACACCGGAGAAGAAGAGGTCAGATTGTAAGAAAATTTGTCCATCCGTGATGGAGATAACGTTTGTCGGGATATAAGCAGAAACGTCACCTGCTTGTGTTTCAATAAATGGTAATGCTGTAATCGAACCAGCACCAAGAGTATCGTTAATTTTACATGCACGCTCTAACAAACGGCTGTGTAAGTAGAATACATCCCCTGGATATGCTTCACGGCCTGGAGGACGACGAAGCAGCAAGGAAAGCTCACGGTAAGCAGCTGCTTGTTTAGACAAGTCATCATATACGATTAGAACATGCTTGCCTTCATACATGAATTCTTCCGCCATCGCAACGCCAGCGTAAGGTGCTAAGAATAGCATTGGAGATGGCTGTGATGCAGATGCTGTAACAACGATAGAGTAATCTAATGCACCATATTTACGTAGGGTTTCAACCGCACCACGTACAGTTGACTCTTTTTGACCAATCGCCACATAGATACAAATCATGTTTTGACCTTTTTGGTTCAAAATAGTATCAATCGCAACAGATGTTTTACCTGTTTGACGGTCACCGATAATTAACTCACGCTGACCACGGCCGATTGGCACAAGTGCGTCAATCGCTTTGATACCAGTTTGTAATGGCTCATGAACAGACTTACGAGCCATAACGCCAGGAGCAATTGCTTCTACTGGGCGAGTTTTAGTTGTATTGATTGGACCCATTCCATCAACTGGTTGTCCGAGTGCGTTCACAACGCGTCCGATTAAGGCATCCCCAACGGGAACCTCCATGATGCGGCCTGTGCGGCGTACTTCGTCACCTTCACGGATTTCTGTGTAAGGTCCAAGGATGATGATACCGACGTTATTCTCTTCAAGGTTTTGTGCCATACCCATAACGCCGTTTGAGAATTCAACAAGTTCTCCAGCCATGACATTGTCGAGGCCATGAACACGTGCGATACCGTCACCGATTGAGATAACTGTACCGACATCAGTTACTTGAATTTCTGCCTGATAGTTTTCAATTTGTGATTTAATCAGGGCACTTATTTCTTCAGCTTTGATGCTCATGAGTTTCACCCCTATTCTTTCATATCTTAGCTTAGCAATTTACGTTCTAAACGGTCTAACTTGCCGCGCAAGCTGCCATCATAAATCCGATTTCCAATGCGAAGGCGAATGCCGCCAAGCAGGTTGGAATCGACGATATTTTCAATTCTTAGTGATTTTTTGCCAATTTTCGCAGCAAATGTCGCAGATAATGCATCGCGTTCAGCATCCGTCAATTCACGAGCGCTGTACACTTCCGCATCTGCAATACCCTTTGCTTCATTTGCCAGTTCAAGGAACTGATCAGTTACTTCGACAATTTGATCCTCGCGATGTCGATCAATTAAGAGCAGCACCGTATTAAGGACATACAGATTCACTGATGAAAAAGCATTTTTCACAATCTCTTTTTTCTTATCAATTGTAAGCTTTGAAGATTTTAGGACAGCCTTTAAATCAAGATTGTATTCCAAGACCTCCTTAACGACACGAAGGTCTTCTTCTACTTGATTTAGAATCTGCTGTTCATTCGTGATTTGAAAAAGAGCGGACGCGTAGCGTTTTGCTACCATAGTGTTGCTCATCGTCCTTCTCCTGCCTCTTTAATATATTCGTTAATTAGTGCATCTTGGTCTTGTGCTGTTAATTCCTTTTCAATCACTTTAGAAGCAATTAACACAGACAAGGAAGCAACCTGTTCGCGAATGGCAGCAACAGCTTTTTCCTTTTGCTGCTCAATTTCAAGCTTGGCAGTTTCTTTAACGCGCTCTGCTTCGGCCCGAGCCGCCAAGATGATTTCTTCACGCTGAATATCGCCTTGCTTTTTAGCATTTTCAATTAAATTTTGCGCATCATTACGTGCTTCTTTTAAAAGATTACGCTGCTCTTCAATAAGTTTTTGCGATTCTAGACGGCTGTTTTCTGCCGCAGTAATTTCATTAGCGATATGCTCTTCACGTTGTTTCATAATGCCCATTAATGGACCCCACGCGAATTTTTTAAGCAATGCTAACAAAATGATAAATACGATTAGCTGGAAGAAGATATCTCCAGTATTAATGTGGCCGCTATGTTCGCCGGCTTCAGCGGCAGTGGCCAGTACAAAACTGCTAGTTAACACCCTGGGTTCACTCCTTTCAAGAGTTGCTAAACACGTTTCGAGAACAATCAATGGAATCGAATAAACATAAATGAATGGCGAAGGATTCGGTTATCTTCGCCACCTAGGATTTTCCAATTTTATCGGTTTAATACCATGAACGCAATAACTACCCCGATAATAGGTAGGGCTTCAACTAACGCAACCCCGATGAACATTGTAGTTTGAAGCGTACCACGTAATTCAGGCTGACGTGCTACACCTTCTACTGTACGTCCTACGATAAGACCGTTACCAATACCTGCACCAATTGCGGATAAACCAATTGCGATCGCTGCTGCTAAAATACCAATTGAACCTGTCATTTCTGTTTTTCCTCCTTAAATGTATGAAAACATAATATTTTTTTGTTTTGTTCATGAGTATGAACGGTTATTTTAATGGTCATGACTCACTTTGTGAGACATGTAAACCATTGTTAACATGGTAAAAATGTAAGCCTGGATAGAGCCGACAAAGACAGAGAAACCTTGCCAAACTAATGTTAACGGTATTGCGGCAATGGTACCCGCAATTCCTTGGTGGGCTAATCCACCTGCCAATAGTGATAACAGCAATTCACCTGCGAAGATGTTACCGTAAAGACGCAGACCGAGTGTTAATGTGTTCGCGAATTCCTCAATAATCTTTAAAGGAAATAAGAATTTCATTGGGCTGAAGAAAGTTTCTCCATATCCCTTGACACCTTTTAACTTCACACCATAAAAATGGGTTAATCCCAAGATCATAACAGCGAGAGTTAACGTGATGATTGGGTCAGCTGTAGGTGATTTCCACCAAAGTGTTCCATCAATTACAACTGAAAACGGCAAACCTAACATATTGGATACAAAGATATACATGATGAGTGTGATTCCAAGGATATGAAATCTTCCCCCATCCTTCCAATCCATGGTGCTATTGATGATCCCTTTTACAAAGTCCATCACCCATTCAAAGAAGTTCTGCATCCCTGTTGGTTTCATAGCCAGCTTGCGGGTAGAAAGAACGGCAATTAGAAAAACAATGACACTTGCTACAGTGATCATCAGGATATTGGCGCCATTAAACCATAGACCCAAGAATTCAAACTCAGGAGCTTTATGTTCCATATGTACTCACCTCACTTCCCCTTCATTTATGTTGATGCATTGCATTGTAAAAATAATCTATCATAATGACAATATAGGATGTCATTAGTCCTATCACATAAGTAAAAATATTAAAATATTCCGGGTACTTCAAGGCGATTGCTGCTCCAATACCCGCTGTCGCCATCCTTGATAAGGAGCCTAGAGACCGGGGTTTTTTCCCCTCTGATACTTGTTTATCAAACTTCTCCGTCTTTCTTACCAGCAGTAAGAGGTTAAGAAAACCGAAGCATGTCCCTAAAACCAATCCTAAAAAGATCGTATGGTAAGTCGTGAAGCCCCAGCCAAGAACATATATGGCTAACAAGTAGAATATCCATTTCTTTTGCCTGTTGTACATGACTCTAAAATCTGGCATTATTATTTATCTCCTGAATAGAAATGGCGTATTGAAAGAAGCATAGAATAAGTTCCCGCTGCCAGTCCCAAGAGCAGTCCGAGTATTAAGAAAATTGGTTCGGTACTCCAATGCCGATCCAGCCACCTGCCGGCAAAAATACCTATGAGAATGGAGCCAACTAATTGGGAGACAATCGCGGACATTAACGCCATTGCTTGGAATGGGTTGCGGTTATTTTGACGCATATGATCACATCCTCACTCTGGAGAGAATGTCAAATGGGCAAGTGACAAATACATTCCATAGAAACTATCTTTATATAGATAAAATGACATGAAAACCCTATCATTGACACCCTTTGTTAGCATACAATAGCCACTTATCAATGTCAATGAATTTACGTGAATTATACCACAATCTACTATTAATAATTTCTGAATCTTTGACACCTTTGTTAACACATTAATTGTATTGTAAATTTTGAATAATTTTAGGCTAATTTGTGTCTATTTTGTGAACTTTTAATTGAATTTTAATCTAATTCTAATAAATAATAGATTCTAGCACCTGTTTATGTGCTCCTTTTGGACATTTTTAAAAGGCTGGAGTGTGCCATCGCCCCAGCCTTATACTTAGTCATCCTTCTTTTCGACGGTTATCATCCTCTCGATAAAATCCTCCTTACCTGCCTTTTTCGCAAAAACCTTTACTAGATAAGTACCTGATGCCGGCAGCTGCTCTTTCGGGATGATCTTGCGAAGCTGCCCCTTTTTCACATTTGTTTCCGTATCTAAGAATCCGACAAACCGGTAATCCTCCGGGTTAAACAAGGCAATGCCAAACTCCTCAGCCCCGCCTGGCAGGTACACTTCATAGCGGTATTCTCCCGGTCTATCGCCATACGCAAAATCAAAGCCCATCACCCTCGGATATCCCGGCTCCTCGAGTACATACAGATAAGGGATTTGAATCAGTTCCGAACCTGCCTCGAGCTGAAGAAAACCATCATGGATCTTTTCCTTAAAAACTTGCGGGTCTATTTGCAATTCGATGGTAATTTCTTTAGATTCCCTTGGTCCGAGCGTAAACGATAACGGAAACCGCCAGCTGACACCTTCGACTTGGTGCGGAATTTTAAAAGAATAGCGCTGCGTTTTTTCACCCGTATTTTCTATTTTTACTATGGCCTTATGGCTGTTGTTCTCCTCGGTATATTTCCCAAAGCGCAGGCTGCTTGGGGTTACGAGCGAAGTGGTCTGAATGGCGTCATCGACCTGAATGCGGCCAGCCCCCTGCTCATACGTGCGGTATAAGGCGTTGCTGTTTGGTCCGATTGGTTTGGCCGTATTCATCAAGGCCGCCTTAATCTGCGCCGGTGTCCACTCCGGGTGCGCCTGCTTAATTAACGCACAAGCACCCGCCACATGCGGTGCGGCCATACTGGTGCCTTGCAGCGATAAGTAGCCGCCTGGAATTGTTGATTTGATGGCCACCCCCGGTGCGACAATATCAGGCTTTATTTCCCATGTCTCCGTTACAGGCCCCCGGGAACTGAAGTCCGCGAGCCGGTCGCGCTCTTCGCTTATTAGAACCCTTGCTGTCACACTATGTTCTTTTAATCTTTTTTGTAAAATCACTCCGTCACCGAGAGCGAGCGCTCCCACTGGGATGTTCATCGGAGTATCGAGGTTGCCCATGAAGCTTCCGCTCAAGTTATTGTAAATCAATACCGCTTTTGCCCCTGCTTCATAGGCGTTCTTGGCCTTTTCGGTAAATGTTATCGTCCCACGTTTAATTAGCACTAGTTTTCCCTGAATATTATGGAGGTCCTCTTTTCGACCTATGCCGCCGTCGGCTAATTCGAGCGAGCGGTCAAGCCCCCAGTTTGCTGAACCCTCTAATGGCTGGACACGCATTTTTTTCCGACTTCCTTCTATTATTAAGGAAGGGATTTCCATTGTCGGCGTCGATGCCCCCACAGATATCGCCTTTGAGGCGGTGCCGGGGGAACCGACTGTCCATACATTCGGTCCGGAATTGCCGGAAGCTGCCACGGCAACAATACCCTTGTCCACGGCACGGTTTAAGGCGAGGGAGATAGGCAGGTCAGGTCCGTTAATGTCATTTCCTAGGGAAAGGTTAACAACATCCACTTTGTCTTTGATTGCTTGCTCAATTGCGGCGAGTACCTGCTCCGTCGTTCCGCCACCGCCAGGCCCAAGGGCGCGGTATGCGACGATTTTGGCCTCCGGGGCAACGCCTTTTATTTTTCCATTTGCAGCAATAATGCCGGCGACATGGGTGCCGTGAATGGTCGATTTGCCTACGGCGAGTGTCTCCATTGGATCTTGATCATTATCAACCAGATCGTGGCCGCCAGCATAATTACTTTTTAAATCAGGGTGATTATAGTCGACCCCGGTATCAATGACTCCGACGGTGATTCCTTTGCCGGTGAGGCGTTGGTTGTGGTCGTCAAAGATCCGGCGCACTTCTTCCCCGCCAATGATCTTGACGCCCTCTTCTGATTCCGCCTGATATTTAGCGACAGGCGATACAGTGAGGACGTGCTGTTGTTTGCTAAGACCTGCGATGGCCTCAGGGCTGCCCTCAATCGAAAAACCATCTAGTGCTTCCTGAAAAATCCGTCTTAGTTTTACGTCTTTATAGGGGGTGATTATTTGCTTAATTTCTTGCTCGGATAGCGGTTGTTTAAGGACAACAATCGCTACCTGTGTGGATTTTGGTATGGGCGGGTGGATAAGTACGGTTGAGGCGGTTTGTAAGGTTAGAAGGATTGATAAAAGCCATTTCATTCATGAATTCCCCTTTTTCCTCTAGCGTTTTCTTTCAAAGAGGAAAGTATGCAATCGGGATGGAGAAAGTATTGGGTTGTTCGGTTTTTTCCTGTGGACGGAATGTTTAAGGAGTGAAGCAAGTTTTTAGCCACACCTCGTTGCTCTATTAGTAAAAACTCCTGAAATTCTTTGACTGTCAAGGGCGCGTTCATTAATAGAAAGTAGTCTCTTACTGTTTGGATATGGGCCTCTTTTGAGTACAACTTGCACCACGAGCAATACCATGCGGCTGACACTCTTATCATCGGGATTGCTTTACAATTTGGACATTGAACGCCGGGGAGGATATCAGATTTAGGAATACTATAGGTTTTGAGGATTTCAGGATAGGAAGGAATCCTTTCGGATATGAGGTAATCGGTCAGTTTGTTTAATGCTTTGCCTTTTAGGATGGGGCTATGATATTTTTTGCGCCACCTTTTCCTCTAAATTCTCCGCATAAATTATATGCTCGAATATATGTTCATTTCCCGGATTGGTCTTTAGGATGGTTGAATTTCTACTAAATACGACTAAGTACTCGATCGGCATAGGGGTAATTTTATGCATCATTTTCCAATTCACTAATTGTCTTTGATGGCGCTTAGCCTGTGTCAGGGGGTTGGGGATGCCTTCCTCGATATCCTTATATGTCCTAATGACGCCGTTTGTGTTTTTATCAAAAAACAACGTCCCCGTTATATTCTTGATTTCTAAAACCAGGCCAAACATCTGCGAAAGGATATAACTATCGATTTGGAAGGTGTTTTTGTTTTTCAAACGAAGATCATTGATAATGCGATACGGTTCATCTGGCAAGTAACTAAGATAATAATCAACATTTCGCTCCCCAGCAAAGCCTGTTTTCCAATTAATCAGCTCCTTTTCAATATCCTTGTGTCTAGAATGCGATTTGATGATCCTTTGCAGCAGTGCCTCTCGCTGTAATAAAGGGATGGGAATAGGCCTTTCATTTACTATCATCGAAATTCCTCCTTTTTAACGATTCAACTCCTAGATTTCCCTCATTTAGGGTGAATTTCCTTCTAAATAATTTAGAACTCTTTGTGAACGCTGCTTTTTGGAGGGATTTTATTGGATTTGGAGGGAAATTTGCCTGCATTTTTTGTGAGTAGTTTTTGATTGGCCGATTTTTTGAAGGGTTTGGCTCATTTGATTGGCGAATTGGCTCAAATTTGGGATGGATTGGCCGATTTCGCCAAACTATTGGCTCATTTTTCGCCAGTATTGGCTATTTTTCCAATTATACCCAAATAGCACCAAAAAAAAGCCGAGCATTTCTGCTCGACTCTATTATTTCGTTCCAAATAAACGGTCACCGGCATCGCCTAGACCTGGGACGATATAGCCATGGTCATTTAATTTCTCGTCTAACGCAGCGATATAGATATCTACATCCGAATGAGCTGCCTTTACGGCCTCAACGCCTTCAGGTGCAGCGATTAAACACATAAACTTGATATGCTTCGCCCCGCGCTTTTTCAAAGAGTTGATCGCTTCAATAGCAGACCCGCCTGTTGCCAGCATTGGATCAACAACAATAAAATCACGCTCTTCTACGTCACTTGGAAGCTTTATATAGTATTCAACCGGCATTAATGTTTCTGGGTCGCGGTATAAGCCGACATGGCCTACCTTGGCAGCCGGGATTAACTTTAAGATCCCATCGACCATTCCGATTCCGGCACGGAGGATTGGCACGATACCGATTTTTTTACCAGAAAGAACCTTTGATTTCGCCGGGCATACAGGTGTCTCAATATCGATGTCCTCAAGTGACAGATCTCTTGTGATTTCGAATGCCATCAAGGTTGCGACCTCGTCAACAAGTTCGCGGAACTCCTTTGTTCCTGTATTTTTATCACGTATGTACGTAAGTTTATGCTGAATTAGCGGGTGGTCGAAGACGTATACCTTTGCCACAATAATCGCCCCTTTATCTTAAATTAATCATCGCCTCATTTTACAGAAAAAAGACCCTTAGAGCAACTCTTGTTCATATGCTTTGAGAGACGAAAAAGTAGAGCGAATATTCCCTCTATAAAAACCTCCCAAATCCCGGGAAATAAAGGCTTATTTTTATCCGGGATTTGTTCTGAGGTGAGAAAAAAATGGACCTCCATCTGGAAGATGAAGGCCCATTTCGAAAAAATCTATTAATACTCTGGATATAGGGTGAATTTGTTTGTTAATGCTTCAACGCGTCCACGTGCCTCGTCTAGCTTAGCTGCGTCTTCGTGATTTTTCAATGTGAAGGCAATGATAGATGCGATTTCGTCCATATCCGCTAAACCAAAGCCACGGCTTGTAACAGCTGCCGTACCGATACGGATTCCGCTCGTTACAAATGGGCTATTTTGATCATATGGAATCGTGTTTTTATTAACGGTAATGCCGACTTCATCCAAAACATGTTCCGCGATCTTGCCTGTTAAGCCAAGGCTTGTCACATCGACCAACAGCAAATGATTATCCGTACCGCCAGATACAAGCTTCAAGCCTTCTTTTTGCAGACTTTCAGCCAGACGGCTCGCATTTGCGATGATATTTGCAGCATATTCTTTAAAGCTGTCCTGCAGTGCTTCACCAAAAGCAACAGCTTTTGCTGCGATTACATGCATAAGCGGACCGCCTTGGATTCCAGGGAAGATGGATTTATCAATTTTCTTGCCAAATTCCTCTTTGCAAAAAATCATCCCGCCGCGAGGGCCTCTTAATGTTTTGTGGGTCGTAGTTGTAACGAAGTCTGCGTATGGGACTGGGTTTTGATGCAAACCAGCTGCAACAAGTCCAGCAATATGAGCCATATCGACCATTAGATAAGCACCGACCTCATCGGCAATCTCACGGAATTTCGCAAAGTCGATTGCACGTGGGTACGCACTCGCACCGGCAACGATCAGCTTAGGTTTGTGAGCTAATGCTTTTTCGCGCACATCATCATAATTGATGCGGTGAGTCGTTTCGTCCACACCATATTCAACGAAGTTATATTGAACACCACTGAAGTTTACGGGGCTTCCATGTGTTAAGTGTCCGCCGTGAGATAGGTTCATACCAAGAACAGTATCGCCCTGCTCGAGGATTGTGAAGTAAACCGCCATGTTGGCCTGTGCACCTGAATGCGGCTGAACGTTTACGTATTCTGCTCCGAAAATTTGTTTCGCACGATCGCGGGCAAGATCTTCGACTACATCAACATATTCACAGCCGCCATAATAACGGCGTCCTGGATAACCTTCTGCATACTTATTCGTTAATACAGAACCTTGTGCTTCCATAACTGCTTCACTTACAAAGTTTTCTGAGGCAATTAATTCAATCTTTGAACGCTGACGTCCTAATTCCTGCTGAATTGCTTGAAATACCTGATCATCCGCTTGAGACAAATGCTTCATCCTAAATCCCCCTTTTATATTAACCCATTAAAATTCAAAATTCGAAAATTCTTTCTCCATTCTAACATATCTTTCGGAATTTGCCACCCTAAACTCTAAAAAACAGGATAAAAAGTACCTTTCACCATTAATACCCGAACAATAGTGCTTTCGGTGCCTGTCACCATTACTACTACGAGCAGCTGGTATTCTCGGTGTTTTTTTCGTAGACGGCGCGGGCACCGCCAATTAGTTTTGGACGTGCTTTGGCTAGGGTGACGAGGGCATGCCCGACGCTTTTTTGCTTGACACGGACGGGCACGGCCACATGTTTAAGATGCATGCCGATTAGTGTTTGGCCAATGTCAATCCCGGCCTCCGCCTTAATGAATTCCACGACAATCGGGTCTTCTATCTGGCCAAAAGCATAGGTTGCCATCGCACCGCCTGCCGTACGGACGGGAACAACGGAAACTTCTTCATACCCCCGCTCTGCCGCAGCTGAACGCTCCATGACCAATGCCCGGTTTAAATGCTCACAGCATTGAAAGGCAAGGTGAATTCCCGTATTATTCTGAAGATTTTTCAGCTGCCTGTAGATCATTTCTGCCACTTCAACTGTCCCTGCAGTACCAATTCGTTCGCCGATCACTTCACTGGTACTGCAGCCAACAACCATCAGCTGTCCCGGTTTTAGCGCAGCCTGTTCTTGAAAGTCCACCAAAATTGCTTCGAGCTCTTTTTCCCAATCACGAATCATTAAACATACCCTTCTTTCAGCATTGCTTAGAGGTGCGTTTTCTCATACTCCGTTATTTTTCCAATCCGGTTTGCATGACGGCCGCCTTCAAATTCTCCAGTCAGCCAAATCTCAGCAATATCACGGGCCAGTCCTGGCCCAATGACGCGTTCGCCCATCGCAAGCATATTGGAATCATTATGTGCACGCGTTGCGCGGGCACTAAAGGTATCATGAACAAGGGCGCAGCGGATGCCTTTTACCTTATTGGCGGCAATGCTCATCCCAATCCCCGTACCACAAATTAAAATACCTCGGTCAAACTCACCGCTTGCTACCTTTTCAGCTGCAGGCAATGCATAATCCGGAAAATCCACTGATGTTTCACAATCACAGCCAAAATCCACGTATTCAATCTTTAATTCATCTAATAAATTAGCGATTTCCTTACGTATATTGACACCGCCATGATCTGACGCTAATGCCACTTTCATATAAATCCTCCTGTTCCTCTTATCATAAAATTCAAAAAACAAATGGTTTTGTCCTCCCCAACAACAAGCTTTGCTGCCATCAGCACACTGCTTGTCCGAGGATAATCTGTATTCATTTTGACACACCGACCCAAAAATTTAAAGCAGAAACCTTCATCATCTTAGGTTTTTAAACCCAAAAACAATAGCCCTCTTTTTCATAAGAGAGCTCTACCATGTCTATTCTCATTTAGTTTTTTCAAAAAAGCTTTACGCCATTCGCTATTCACTGTGATTTAAATTTTTCAATTGCCTTATCAATTAATTTCTCTAATTCTTGATATGTTTCCTCGTAGATCGCAAGACTGCCGCCGTAAGGGTCAACAACATCCTGATTGCCGGTTTCGCCGATATATTCCTTCAACGTAAACACCTTCATCGTTGCCTGAGGAAACTGCTGCTGAATTGCGAATTTGTGAGAACTCGTCATCGTTAAGATGAGATCGGCCCACTGGGCAGCCTCCGCTGTTAACATTTGTGAGCGATGATTATGCGGGATTTGATTGTCATCCAGCACCTGTTTCACATGGGTGGACGCCTCACTGCCGTTTGCCGCATAAATCCCAGCCGACTTTACCTCAACATCAGCAAGTTTTTTATTTTTTAAAATCGCTTCTGCCATTGGACTCCTGCATGTATTCCCTGTACAAACAAATAAAATATGACGCAACCTGAGTCGCTCCCTTCCCTTAGAATTTTACCCCAGAAATGGTTAAATGAACCAGTTTTTTAAAATAAACCTAAGTAGACGCCGGCTTAACCGAGACTGTTTCCCCCATCATCTATAGTCTAGCATATTTAGAAAAAGGTTTTAAATGATTCATAGTTTCTATTACCAAATTTGTGCAAGCAGCTTTAAACCAAACCCAAGTAGAATGGTTCCTCCCAAAGCCTCGCTATAGGTCCCAAGCCAGCCTTGAACCTTTCTGCCGAGCAAAAGGCCTGCCCATGTTTGTACAGTTGCCGCGATTCCAAAACACAGTAGAACCATAATCGTTTTGGCTCCATAGATCCCTAAGGTCAAACCAACTGAAAAACTATCAAGACTCACACTTAATGCAAATAACAGTAAGCCGAAGCCTACTGGTGTGATTACCTTCGCTTCTTCTTTTTTCATGGTCGACCAAATCATTTGCAAACCGAGGACCATGAGGAGCAGGCCCCCGATTATTGTTGCAAAGACGCCAAATTTTTCTGAGAGAAATTTTCCTGCTATGAGGCCTAAGAGCGGCATCCATACATGGAATAAGCCTATCGTCAGGCCAATATTAAAAATCTTCCTCAGCCGCAGTTTGTACATTCCCATGCCAAGACCAACCGAGAAGGCATCCATTCCAAGTGCAAATGCCATTATTATTAGTGTTAAAAGTTCGCCAACCATTTCTGACATTCAACTACGCCTCCTTGGACTAACTATCCTAGCCTATGCACGTCCAATCGGAAATAGAAGTGAGATTGGAAAAAGGAATCCAAGGTACAAGAAAAGCGCAAGGCGACCGCCTATCGGCGACAAGTACAAGACGAGCGGGCCCAAAGGTTATTCTTTAACCTTTTGGACGGATTGATCTAAATGTGGAGGCGACTGTTCTGGGACGCAACTGGATAAGCTTGTGTCCTCGATCCGATGGCGCCTGGAGCTGGACGATTCTCGATTTTCTTATCTTTAAAAAAACACCGAAACCCCTGCGAGGGAGTTTCGGTGTTATTCGTTGATAAGCCTATGGCCTGCTGCCTTTTCCAGACGGTTCATGATGGCATGTCCCACGCCTTCATCCGGAAAAACTTCGCTAAAAATAATATCTACTTGCCCCTGGTTGAAGCTCCGTAACGTATCATAGAGAGCGGCCGCAACGGTATCAAGATCGGTCCTTCTACCACACGATAGAACCAGTTCAGCCTCATAGAAGCCGCAATTTTCTTCCGTCGTCAACACACCAACCCGGAGCCCTTCCGCTTGCTTCTCTGTTACTAATTTTTGCAAAAATTCCTTCGGGCCTGCGACCATATAAAGCGGGGCATTCGGCGCGTAATGCTGATATTTCATTCCAGGTGCCTTTGGACGTGCGGATTGGTCCTTTAAGGCCGCATCCTCCTCAACTTCGCCGACGACTGCCTCAAGCTGCTCTTTCGTTATGCCGCCTGGTCTTAAGATCACGGGGGTCCCAGCGGTACAATCGATAACAGTTGATTCAACGCCTACACCTGTTGCCCCTCCATCTAACACTCCAGCAATTTTTCCATTTAAATCATCCAACACATGTTCAGCCTTAGTCGGGCTCGGTTTTCCAGAACTGTTGGCACTAGGGGCAGCGATTGGCAATCCACAAGTTTTCAACAGCGCCAGTGCGACCGGATGATCTGGCATCCTAACCGCAACGGTGTCAAGACCGGCAGTTGCCTTTTCAGACAAAACGCCTTCCTTCTTTTTAAAAATAATCGTCAGCGGTCCTGGCCAAAAGGCATCGATTAGTTTTGCCGCCGTTTCAGGGACTTCGGTTACAAATCTACTAAGCTGGCTGCGATCGGCGATGTGAATTATTAACGGATTATCCCCAGGCCGTCCTTTCGCTGCAAAAATTTTAGCCACTGCTTCATCATTTTCAGCATTACCGCCAAGGCCGTAAACAGTCTCTGTGGGCAGGGCGACGACTTCATTTTCCCTTAAAAAATTGGCTGCATCCACAACCTGTGGATTATTTTCAAGTTTATCCACATATTTATCCACTTTCCAAACATTTGTGTTCATAGTTATCCACCTTTATAGATGACGAGACTTTTATCGAATTTTGGCGAATTTACACGGAAAAACTCCTATTTGTTCACCTTATACGTTTGAAAGTATAAAAGAAGGTGGGTATAAATACAAGCTTTATCCACAAATTGTGTATAACTTCTTTGAAAAAGTGGATAACTTTGCGGGTTAATCCACAACTATAAAGAAAATTTTAAAAATAACGAGTTATCCACATTTAAAACGTGTCGAATATGCTCAGATTCATAAAAATCTGTGGGTATTGCTTCTCGTTCGATTTTTTGAAAGCCCATTAATTCAAAAAATGGCAAGGCCACACTTTTATTTGTTGCCAAAAACAAGCTTTTCATCCCTTTTTCTTTTGCTAGTTGTACCATTTGGTCAAAAAGGACAAAGATTTCTTTATCGGCTTGTCCTGGTGAAACCACCAGTGAACGCAGCATGCCGTATTCATTGAATGCCTCCATACCAAGTGAACCGCGGATCGTGCCGTCCTCATTTTCTAATAGGAGGAAATAGTCGATCGCTTCTGCGGTTAGTCCACCGGTCCCTAGGTTTGCTCTTGTCAGGAACTCTCGTATATTTTCCAAATCTTCTTGATTAGCTCTGCGAATTAATGCCTGCATCCTATCCACCTCGTTTAAAAGATTCTACCCTATTACTATGAAAAACCAGAGATAATAGAACTGATAGATGCGTAATTTTTATTAGAAAACTCACTGATTAGCTAGACCTAAGAACGAAGACAAAGGCGAAGCTGCAATTATGTCTGATTGGAAAGTTATACTTTCCTATCGGCTTACAAAAAACCAGTCCGACGCTGGACTGGTTTAGTTAAACATTTGCTCCCACATTTCCACTACGAAGAACTTTACTTTTACTGGTTCTTCGTCCTTAGCTGTATATATAGGTGTTTCTTTCTTCGCCTTCGCTGCCTTCTTGATCTTCTTTACTTCTTCTACAGTCCTCTTTGTAGTCTGTACTTCCTCTGTTTGTTTTTTCTCGTCTTGTAATTCTACTTCAGGCTTCTTTTCTACTTGTACTTCATCTATCCGTTTTTTTTCTACATGTATTTCTTCTACCGGTTTCTTTGGCTCTTGTACTTCTTTTACCGTTGTCTCCTGAACTTGAGCTACTTCTTTCGCAGGTTGTTCCACTTCTTCTACTGTTTCAGATTGTTCATCTTCCACTGCTGCAGGGGCAGAAGTGACGACAGCCTCATCTGTGTTTACATCCTCCTGTTTCTTTTTACTAATGGTTTCCGCTTTTGCCACATGCTTTTCCTCAAAACCGTCACTTACGGCAACACCATTCGAAAAATCAAGGAAGCATAACGGCGGGTATAAGACGCACCACCAGTTCGCCCCTTCCCCTTTGCCTAACGTAATCAAGATCGCTTGGTATTCCCCTGCCGGATATAAGTACTGGCCATATAATTTAGTTGGAAAGCTTACTTTTCCAAACTCGACCTTTACGGACTGGTTGGATCCTTGTTCATGGACTACTTTTTCTGCAATATCCTGAATCTCCGGAAGCTTGCCATTGATGACTTTCTTTGCTTCGTTCATGGAGGTCAAATCTTGTACCCAAACTGTAATTTTGGCATTAACGGCATCGCGCACCTTGCGTTTGATGGCTTGATCCTCTTCAAAGTCACTGTTTGCCAAAATCCTGAGGCGAATCGCCTGCCCTGGAATGACGATTGACTCCTTTGATGCTGCTTCAGTCTTTGGCATATATAAATTCAACATTGTTCCCAATGATAAAATGACTAAGTATCCCCAAACTATTAGTTTACCTCTCATCTCTAGCACATCTCCTTTGCCCTTCGATAGTTTCATTTTGGACAAAGAATAAGAATCTTAAACTAGTAAATTTGAAAAAATAGATTTTGGAGACTGGAGTGGTGAGCAAGGAATTTCCGTTATATAAAGAAAAAAGAGCATTAAATCGATATGCGATTTAACACTCTTTTATTTCGGCAAAAACCATCCGATCCCTGCCATTAATATCATTAACTATTTCGACATTAACCTTTGGAAAAGTATTTCGAATCAGCTCTGCTACCGCTTCTCCCTGCCCCATACCGATTTCAAAACAAACGAGTGCGGTTGGAGCGAGGACTTGTGGAAGTTCCGCCATAAAACGGCGGTAAAAATCCAAGCCATCATCACCAGCAAACAAGGCCCGATGCGGCTCATGCTCCTTTACAACCTTAGACATTGTTTCGATGTCTGCGCGTGGAATATAAGGCGGATTCGATACCACTACATCCAGTTTCTCGCCATTCTCCATAAACGGCTGGAGCAAATCCCCCTGAATAAACCTGACATCCGCCCCAAGCCGCGCAGCATTTTCCCGCGCCACCGCAAGCGACCCCTCCGCAATATCAGTAGCCGTCACCTTAACGGTGCCTGTTACCGTTTGTAACGTCTCCGGATTATTATTGGTGCCTGTCACCATTTTCACCTTTTGCATTGCCGTCAGCTGGTATTCCAGTTTCAGCGTGATGGCTATTGCGCCGCTGCCTGTGCCGATATCAGCTAAGCGGATTTCTTGGTGGCTGCTGAAGATATCCTTCATGCGCTGGAGTGTTCCATAGACGAGTTCTTCTGTTTCCGGCCGTGGGATGAGGACCTCGTCGTTGACGATGAAAGTCCGGCCGTAGAATTCTTCTGATCCAATCAGGTATTGGACCGGGACGCCTACTTCAACATGCTCCCGCACCGCCTTCTCAAACGCTTCCAAGACGCTCAGCTCTAAATCCTCTCGCATATTGGCAAACAACTGCGCCCGGGACATCCCCGTAAAATGCCGGAGTAATAGTTCGCCGGCGTTCTCATCAAGACCCGCCTCAACTAAAAAAGAAGAAGCCCATTTTAGGGCCTCAAATACTTTTTTACTCATTAGATGCCGCTTCCAGTCTTTTTGCTTGTTCATCCATTATCAACGCATCAATGATTTCATCAAGCTTACCTTCAACAATTTGATCTAATTTTTGAAGTGTTAAGCCAATACGGTGATCGGTTACCCGATTTTGCGGGAAGTTGTAGGTGCGAATTCGTTCAGAACGGTCACCCGTTCCAACCGCCGATTTACGAACCTGGTCATATTCAGCCTGTGCCTCTTGCTGGAATTTATCATAAACACGAGCACGCAATACTTTCATCGCTTTATCCCGGTTTTTATGCTGGGATTTTTCATCCTGGATTGAAACCATAATTCCAGTTGGAATGTGTGTCAAACGAACGGCTGACATCGTCGTGTTAACGGATTGTCCGCCGGCGCCGCTTGAAGCAAACGTATCAAACCGGATATCCTTTTCATGAATCTCATATTCAAATTCCTCAGCTTCCGGTAAACAAACAACCGTTGCCGTTGAAGTGTGAATCCGTCCGCCAGATTCAGTTTCCGGAACACGCTGTACACGGTGGGCACCACTCTCAAACTTCAATTTGGAGTAAGCACCTTGACCATTAATCATAAAACTGATTTCCTTATAGCCGCCAAGTCCTGTTGGGCTAGCATCAATAAGGTCTGTTTTCCAACCCTGGGCTTCTGCATACCGGCTGTACATCCGGTAAAGGGTACCTGCAAACAATGCTGCCTCATCCCCACCGGCCGCACCACGGATTTCAAAGATAACGTTTTTGTCATCGTTTGGATCCTTTGGAACAAGAAGAATTTTCATTTTAGCTTCAAGCTCCTCAATTTGGGCCTCAAGCTCATTCACTTCTTCCTTCACCATTTCACGCATTTCGGCGTCAAGCTTCTCATCAAGCATTGCCTTTGCCTCTTGGAGCTGTTCACGAGCCTCTTTATATTGGCGGTAGGTCTGTACGGTTTCTTGTATATCAGATTGTTCTTTTGAATATTCGCGAAGTTTTTTTGAATCATTAATAATTTCTGGATCACTTAAAAGTTCGTTCAACTTTTCATAGCGATCTTCCACAGATTGAAGACGATCAAACACAGTTTATTCACCTCGAGTTTTAGTCCATAACATTCTAATTATAGTATAGGTGAAAACCCCCGTCAAAACCAAATTGAGGGAGAAATTTTTTTATGAGGCCAAACCCTTTTTTTTCATACAAAAAAACATGCCCTAAATCAGAGCATGTTACCTGCGGTCCTCCTGGACACGTACTTCGATATTATAACGCGGGAGAGCTGTAACCAGCTTACGGTGAAGGCGAGCCTCCGCATCGTTTCTAGCTTTATCAGAAAGCATTCCTTTTTTATAAACGGTTACCCACATGCGGTCACCGTTAATCCATACTGAGTCGGTCCTAAACTCATCTGTATCAGCAATCACTTGTTTGGCTTTGTTGATATCGTTGCCATGATTAGTCGCACCAGCTTCACCACCGCTGCCCGTCCGCTTTAGATCAAGGAAGTTCGGGTTTTGATTGGTGATATCGTCTTCTACCAAGTGCTGTTTGTTTTTACCGCGATCAGCTGTGGAATCTACATTATTACCACGGATGTTCATTTGGTCAGAATTCTTTTTGCGAAGGTTATTGGCGTTATCATCCGAACCAAGGTAAGCTCCCTGACAGCCGCTTAATAGAAACATACACATGATACTTACAAGATACATCCACTTTTTTAACATTCTTACACCTCCAATATTATCATGCCCGGCCCTGTTTAATTTGAGCGAGAGAAATATTTCCAAGGCTCTGTTCATTGGGAGGTTAAAGTGGATTCCACTTGTTTTGAATATAATTCCATCAATTTTATAAGTAATGCCGTTGATTCTAGCTATAATTCCACCGAATTCAGCCAACATTCCGCGCAAACTCCTGTTGATTCGCTAACCAACACTAATAACCCTAACCTAAATCCAGCCACAAAAAACTGCCTGAGAAATCAACTCTCAGACAGTGTTAACAGTGTCAGGCACCGATTATCATTTTTTCACATCGTTAACCACGTTAACGGTGACAGGCACCATTAGCGGGCTGGTACTGGTGATGTTTTTGGGACTTCGTGGTGGTGGCGGCACCGCGGCTCGTACGCTTCAGCAGCACCGACTAATATAACGGGGTCATGGTAGGAAGCAGGACGGCCGTCAATCAAACGCTGTGTTCTGCTGGACGGTGAACCGCAGACGGTACACACAGCTTGAAGCTTTGTTACCGCCTCTGCTACCGCCATCAATGCCGGCATCTGGCCAAAGGGCTCGCCGCGGAAATCCATATCAAGGCCGGCGCAAATCACGCGGTGACCGCTGTCCGCCAATTGCTGAACAACCCGGACAATCCCTTCATCAAAAAACTGAACTTCATCTATCGCAATAATATCAATATCTGCCTCTACATGATGCAAAATCTCAATAGAATGGGAAATTGGCTTCGCATGAAAAGAAGAGCCATTATGGGATACTACAGACTGTTCACTGTAACGATTATCAATTTTCGGCTTAAACACAGCTATATTTTGTTTCGCAAACTGAGCCCGCCTGACCCGACGAATCAATTCCTCTGATTTTCCGGAAAACATACTGCCACAGATAACCTCAACCCATCCGCTTTGTTTCATTAAGTACATAAACGGTGTCTCCTTCCTATAACGAACCCTGTTACGACTATATTGTCTATTTTAAGCTGAACTCTCAACTATATTTAAGTATTTTTCGTGCATATCTATGTGAATACTCTAATTTTTTTCAATAAAAAACAGGCAAGCCATAGGTCCTCTTGCCTGTTCCCCGAGTAATTATTGTTGTTGTTGTGACTTAAGGCCGTATTTTTTGTTGAAACGATCAACACGTCCGCCTGCTTCAGCGAATTTTTGACGACCAGTATAGAATGGATGACATTCAGAACAAGTTTCAACACGGATTTCATTTTTAACTGAACCAGTTTCAAACGTATTACCGCATGCACAAGTCACCTTTACCATTTTATAATTAGGATGAATTCCTGCTTTCATTTCTTTTCAGCTCCTTCCGCCCTGAATCATTCGAAACAGAGTTATATAAATACTTGTCTTTTCGAACAAGCACCAATTACATAAAAGACACTGCACCCATTATAACAAGGGTAACCCAATTTTGCAAGTTGGGATTTGTTGGTTTCTTTTTGAAAAAGTAACCTGACGCTTCCCTTTACAACGGCTTGTCCGAGCACAATCTACTACGAACGGCGACTCTTTAACTCCTCGCTTAATTGAGCGAAAAATTCTTCATTCGACTTTGTCTGGCGTAATTTTTTCAAGAAGCGCTCGGCAAAATCTGGTGAATCAGACATCGATTTGCGAATCGCCCATAATTTATCCAAATGATCCTTCGGAATAAGCAACTCTTCTTTACGCGTACCAGAGCGGCGAATATCTAGCGCAGGGAAAATACGGCGCTCCGCAAGCCCGCGGTCAAGATGCAGTTCCATGTTACCAGTTCCTTTGAATTCTTCATAAATGACATCATCCATCCGTGAACCGGTATCGACAAGCGCCGTTGCAAGAATCGTCAAGCTGCCGCCCTCTTCAATATTACGGGCAGCCCCGAAGAAACGCTTCGGACGGTGGAACGCCGCCGGGTCAATACCACCGGAAAGCGTACGGCCGCTTGGCGGGATGACCAGGTTATAGGCACGGGCCAAACGCGTAATACTATCCATCAGAATCACGACATCTCGCTTATGTTCCACTAAACGCATCGCGCGGTCAAGCACAAGCTCAGCAACTTTAATATGGTTCTCAGGCACCTCATCAAACGTCGAGCTGACGACATCCCCAGCGACAGAACGTTCAATATCGGTTACCTCTTCCGGACGTTCGTCAATTAGCAGAACGATTAACTCGACATCGGGATGGTTGGTTGTAATGCTATTAGCAATTTCCTTTATCAACATCGTTTTACCGGCCTTTGGCGGTGCCACAATCAAACCACGCTGTCCAAAACCAACCGGCGCCACAACATCCATAATCCTCGTTGACAGATGTTTTGGCGTTGTTTCCAGCTTCATTTGTCTATCTGGATACAGCGGTGTTAAAGCGGGGAAATAAACACGCTCTTTCGCTGATTCCGGGTCTTCCCCGTTGACCGCCTCCACATGGAGCAAGCCATAATAACGTTCATTTTCTTTTGGAGGCCGAACCTTACCGGACACCTTGTCCCCATTACGAAGATCAAAACGGCGGATTTGCGAAGCGGAAATGTAGATATCCTCTGAGCTTGGCGAATAGTTGATTGGCCGTAAAAATCCAAAGCCCTCTGATTGAATGATCTCGAGTACGCCTTCCATAAAGAAAAAGCCTTGTTGTTCGGCGCGAGATTTTAAGATCGCAAAAATTAGTTCTTTTTTCGTTAATTTGCTGTAGTAGGTTACTTTATATTCGCGTGCTAGCTCGTAAAGTTCCTTCAGCTTCATATTCTCTAAACTTGAAATTGTTAAATCCATTTGTACACCACTCTTTAAAATTTTTCCAGCAAATCCGCCTTATGAGCGAGAGATTGTCTAGGTTAGATAATAATTAGATAATAGAGGAATTGAAATAGAAGTAGAAAAAGAAATGAATAGGATTGCAGAATATATGCATAATAAAAACAATTACTATTTTACCCTCTGTACAAAAAATTAATCAACTAAAAATTATTAATTCCAATACTGGTAATTATTTCTTACCCTATTTAATCAAATGAAGAGACTAGATGCAATCAATCTAGCCTCTTCCACTGTGTTTATAGTGTTAATGGTGCCTGTCACCATTAACCTATTTTACGTGTTTTTAAGGTGTTCCATCTCTTCTTTTGTCAGTGCTTCCCGCCAGACAGTGGCACCGAGACCATTAAGTTTTTCAACTAAATTACTGTAGCCGCGGTCAATATGTTCAAGACCGGTTACTTCCGTTATTCCTTCGGCTAACAGACCGGCAATCACAAGGGCTGCTCCGGCTCGCAGGTCGCTTGCCTTCACTTTTGCTCCTTGCAGCTGTATAGGGCCGTTGATGATCGCAGAACGTCCTTCTACCTTGATATTCGCGTTCATTCTTCTAAGTTCATCAATATGTTTAAAACGGGCACCATAAATCGTATCAGTGACCACGCTAGAACCTGAGGCTTTTGTTAATAGAGTCGTAATTGGCTGCTGAAGATCAGTAGGAAACCCTGGGTAAACAAGTGTTTTGATATCAACCGCTTTCAAATTCACCGAGCCGTCCACATACACTTGATCATCGCTAGTCTCGACACGCACGCCCATTTCCCGGAGCTTGGCAATCAATGATTCCAGATGCTGCGGAATCACGTTATCTACCAATACACCCTCACCTGCAGCCGCTCCTAAAATCATATAGGTTCCTGCTTCGATCCGGTCCGGAATAATGGTGTGCCGGCAGCCATGCAAGGTTTCTACTCCATCAATTCGAATCACGTCCGTACCGGCTCCTTTTATTTTTGCGCCCATGTTCGTTAACAATGTGGCTACGTCAATAATTTCCGGTTCTTTTGCCGCGTTTTCGATAATGGTCCGTCCTTTAGCACGTACCGCCGCCAGCATAATATTAATCGTCGCCCCGACACTGACTACATCTAAATAGATCCGGGCCCCGCGCAGTTCATCCGCACGCAAATAAATCGCGCCTTGTTCGTTCGTAATCTGAGCGCCGAGTGCTTCAAAGCCTTTAATATGTTGGTCAATCGGTCTTGGGCCGAGGTAGCAGCCGCCAGGCAAGCCAATAACCGCCTTCTTAAACCGCCCCAGCATTGCCCCCATTAAATAATAGGAAGCACGAAGTTTTTTTACTTTTCCGTTTGGCAGTGGCATCGAGATCATCGTTGAAGGGTCAACCGTCATTTCCTCATCAGTCATCGAGACATTTCCGCCGATTTCCTCGAGCAAATCCTTTAAGATTTCCACATCGGAAATGTGAGGTAATCCTTCAATTGTTACGGGTGATTCTGCTAAAATTGTAGCCGGAATTAAGGCAACGGCACTGTTTTTAGCTCCACTTATGCGAACTGTTCCTTTTAACGGATAACCGCCCGCAATTTTAAGTTTTTCCATTACTTGACTCCCTTCTAAGCCCACAAAGATGTGTGAATGGCTCCCAGCAAAGGACTTTTATTTTAAACACAAGCACTTCTGAAGAGCACTAAGGACTAAATATCAAACGTGCTTATCCTTTATTTAAAAAGACCACTGGTATCCAGTGAGGCAGTAGGTATATTTTTCCAACACAAAAAGCCAAATTCCGACAGCTTGTCTATCATTAGTTTACACGAAAATTCCTTTTTCATGTATTTATAATAAAAAAAATTATGGGACTTTGTCCAGCAGCCTTGAGTGATTGTTTTTGTTGTGAAAAATAGAGGGAATTTTCCAATGGGAAAATTAAGCGTTTGTGCGGTTACTCCAGTCTTTAAGGAAGCATTCGATTCCTTTTTCTGTTAATGGATGGTGGAACAAGCGATTAATAATTTGTAAGGAATAGTTGCAATATGCGCTCCTCTAAAAGCAGCTTCTGTTACATGGGTTGGTTTGCCCTCTCTTACTTTAACTAAATTTTCTGATTAATCGCCTTAAATATAAACCGCCCTTAGGAAGGACGGTTTTCTTTTTTAAAGGTTTCGCTCAGGGAAGTCAGAAGGACTTAAGCTTTGCCTGCTGAACCGAATTCGCGCATTTTGCCAATAACCGTTTCTTTGATAGCATCGCGAGCTGGGCCTAAGTATTTACGTGGATCGTATTCATTAGGTTTTGCCGCTAATACTTCACGAACTGTTCTCGCAGAAGCAATTTGGTTTTCAGTGTTAACGTTGATTTTTGCAGTTCCAAGTGAAACTGAACGCTGGATGTCCTTTGTTGGGATTCCAGTACCACCGTGTAATACTAGTGGCATACCAGTAAGGTTGCCGATTTCTTCCATTTCTTTGAAACCAAGGTTTGGTTCACCTTTGTAAGGACCATGTACTGAACCTAATGCAGGAGCTAAACAATCGATACCTGTGCGTTTCACAAGCTCAACGCATTCTTCGGGGTTAGCATAGATAATGCTTCCAGAAACGTCATCTTCTTGTCCGCCAACTGTTCCTAGTTCAGCTTCAACTGAAACACCTTTTGAATGAGCGTATTCTACTACCTTTTTAGTAATTTCAACGTTTTCTTCAAATGGGTGGTGTGAAGCGTCAATCATGACAGATGTAAAACCTGCGTCGATGGCTTCTTTACATTTTTCAAAGCTTGAACCGTGGTCAAGGTGAATTGCCACTGGTACAGTAATTTTATAATCTTCCATTAAGCCTTCTACCATTTTCACAACAGTTTTGAACCCGCCGATGTAACGGCCAGCGCCTTCAGAGACACCAAGGATTACAGGTGAATTCTCTTCTTGAGCAGCTTGAAGAATGGCTTGTGTAAATTCTAAGTTATTAATGTTGAATTGACCGACAGCGTAGCCTTCCGCTTTCGCCTTGTTAAGCATGTCTTTCATTGATACTAAAGGCATTTCTCTTCCTCCTTATATTAGGTTGAATATCATTTTAAACAGGGTCTTCCATAAAAGGTTTTCCCTTCGATTTGCCGATTATGTATAAATCAAAAATGATATACAGCCTGTTAAAGTCATATGTATCATAACAAAAGAAAGGAGGAAATGCCATAATTCGAGCATGTTTTTTGAAACTGTCACAATGAAAGCGCACCCATTGGTAATTCTACGTTTTTTCGATTTTTAGTTGGTTTTTTGCGGTATATGTTTGCGAACTGCCGCACGAATATCGTCAATATCAAATGGTTTTGCAAAATGGGTTAGAGCACCAAGGTCTTTGGCTTCTTGAATCATATCCAATTCACCATAGGCGGTCATGATGATGACGCGAATCTCTGGCTCGATAACTTTCATTCGTTTTAAAATCTCGATACCGTCCATACCCGGAATTTTCATATCCAAGAGGACAAGATCGGGTTGATGATTTGTCACGATCTCAAGTGCTTGGACTCCATTTGCAGCCTGAAATGTTTGATACCCTTCTTTTTGGAACACTTCATTTAGCAAGATGCGAATGCCAAATTGATCGTCGACAATTAAAATTTTCTCTTTCATAAACTCCACCTCTTCCTTAGCTTTCTATTTAGACTTCTTTTACTTGTTATATTTCTACCTCTGGAAATAAATATCCTGCCTAAAGTTTTGCATTTATTTGTTATTTTACAGTTGTTTTTGGTTACACGCGGGAAAAAGCTTATAATAGATAGCGTACAAGGAGGGTTACTATGTTAAAAATGTTTACAACCCAATTAACGGGTATTTTTAAAAAAATTGCAGAAAAAGACGAGTTTTCGTTTGAGGATGGTGCCCGCCTGCTTGCTCAAGCACCAGCAGGTGACGGTTCGATTTATATTTGGGGTGCACATGAAATGAAGGCGGTGGAATACGAGGCATTAAGCGGTGCGGAGACATTACGGAGTGCTAAATTGTTGCAGCAGGATGCTGATTTAAACAACCTTACCGATGCAGACCGCGTCCTGCTGTTTTCCCGTTTTTCAAATGACCGCGCAGCGCTCGTGCTTGCACATTTGCTCCGTGAAAAAATGATCCCCTTTGTGGCGGTTTCAACTGTGACCGAGCCCTCTGATGAGGATGTATCACAATTAGCGGATGTCCATATTGATTTGCGGTTAACAAAAGGGCTGCTTCCTGATGAGGCTGGCAACCGCTACGGTTATCCAGCTGGGATGGCCGCTTTGTTTGTCTATCACGGCCTAAAATTCACGATTGATGAGATTTTAGCGGAATATGAAGAGTAAAATAGGGCCTTGGTGGGTCCTATTTTTTTGATTGGCTGATTTTTTGGTGGGATTGGCTGATTTTTGGAGGTGATTGGCCAATTTTTGAGCAGCAATGGCTGATTTCGCCGGATCATTGGCTCATTTTCCAGCAGAATTGGCCATTTTTCCAATTTATTACAAAATAAAAGCCAGTCCGCAAACAAGGAACTGGCCATAAAACAATATTATTTTTGAATAGAAGCTTTAATAAAGTCACGGAACAACGGCTGTGGGCGCGTTGGTCTTGACACAAATTCCGGATGGAACTGTGACGCCACAAACCATGGGTGATCTTTCAACTCAATAATTTCCACTAACCGGCCGTCAGGACTTGTCCCTGAGAAGATAAACCCGGCTGCTTCCATTTCTTGACGATAGAAATTGTTAAACTCATAACGGTGACGGTGGCGCTCATATACCACTTCATCCTCATAAGCTTCAAACGCTTTTGTCCCTTCAACAAGTCGGCAAGGATAAAGGCCTAAACGTAAAGTACCGCCCAAATCTTCGACATCCTTCTGCTCTGGAAGAAGGTCAATAATCGGATGTTTCGTTTCAGGCAGGAATTCTGCTGAATGTGCATCAGCATACCCTAGTACATTGCGGGCATACTCAATCGTTGCCAGCTGCATACCTAAACAGATACCAAGGAATGGCTTCTTCTGCTCACGCGCATAGCGGGTTGCTTCAATTTTCCCTTCAATCCCACGGTCGCCAAATCCGCCTGGCACAAGGATACCATCAACATCACTAAGAAGTTCTGCCACATTTTCACGAGTCACATCTTCAGAATTAATCCACTTAATGTCTACATCTGTATCAAATGCGTAACCCGCATGCTTCATTGCTTCCACAACCGAAATGTAGGCATCCTGAAGTTCAACATATTTACCAACAAGACCGATACGGACTTTACCCGAAAGGTTTAGAACCCGATCAACAAGTGCTGTCCACTCCGTCATTTCCGCTGCCTGCGTATCTAACTCCAAGTGATCGCAAACAATTTGGTCCATGTTTTGATCTTGTAAGGCAAGTGGAATGGAATAAAGGGTATCTGCATCGCGGCATTCGATGACCGCTTTCGCATCAATATCACAGAACAAGGCAAGTTTATCCTTCATATCCTGCGAAACAGGGTATTCTGTTCTTACGACAATAATATTTGGCTGAATCCCAAGGCTGCGCAGTTCCTTCACGCTATGCTGGGTTGGCTTCGTCTTCATTTCACCGGCTGCCTTTATGTACGGAATCAGCGTACAGTGAATGTACATCACATTTTTACTGCCAATATCACTTTTAATTTGACGAATCGCCTCTAGGAATGGCAGTGATTCGATATCCCCAACCGTTCCGCCAATTTCAGTAATCACGACATCTGCATTGGTTTCTTTGCCAGCCCGGAAGCAGCGCTCTTTGATCTCATTAGTAATATGTGGAATAACCTGAACGGTTGCTCCTAAATAATCGCCGCGGCGCTCTTTTCTTAGGACAGTTGAATAGATTTTCCCTGTTGTTACGTTTGAGTACTTGTTCAAATTAATGTCGATAAAGCGCTCATAGTGGCCAAGGTCCAAATCCGTTTCCGCACCATCGTCGGTTACGAAAACTTCACCATGCTGGTAAGGGCTCATGGTCCCTGGGTCCACGTTAATGTACGGATCAAATTTCTGGATCGTTACATTTAAACCTCGATTTTTCAATAAACGCCCTAAAGAAGCTGCGGTAATCCCTTTTCCAAGTGATGACACCACACCACCGGTAACAAAAATATACTTTGTCATAAAATAGTCCTCCTCTATTACAGTTTGTGCATTATTCAGGTTGTTTAAGGATATTTTTTTAAAATTTATTTCCTTATTGCTCCAAAAACGAAAAAACTCCTTGTGTGGGAGTTTTTTTAAGATAGCTTCAAGCGCCTTAATCTGGCGGTAAAGCTTCCCATAAAAATAAAAAGCGCTCCTTACTCGCTGCTTGCGAGGGGAGCGCATATTAGTTATATTGATTCGTCCTTTTAAAAGGAGCCCAAAAAAGATAATACCGTTGCTTTAATAAAAAGTCAAGCCGTTTTCTTACTCCAACCAAAAGGTAAACGTCTCTGCTTTAATCAAACTTACAAGTCTTTATCTACATCTTCGTCAAATGGTTCTTCTTCTTCGTCCTCTTCATCTAGATCATCGTCAAGAACTTCGGCTTCATCAAGCTCAAATTCCTCATCCTCATCATCGGCAAGGACTTCATCGTCGTCGTCGAATTCATCGACATCATCCAGATCATCTAAGTCGTCGTCGTCATCGTCATCGTCAAGAAGATCGTCTTCATCATCGACAAAGTCGTCAAGATCATCATAATCCTCATCATCAACCTCATCGAAATCTTCAAGTTCGTCTTCTTCAACAACCTTCTTCGCCTTTTTCTTCTTCGGTTTCACAGCCGTGATAACCTCTTCTTCAGCCGTATCAACCGGATACCAAACGCGAAGTCCCCAGCGGTTTTCTCCTAATGAAAGAAAACGGCCGTCGATGTTAATATCTGTATAAAATTGTGCCAGGCGAGAACGAATTTCTTCATCCGATATATCAGCTGCTGCTTTAATCTCGTTCACTAATTCATGAAAGGAGATAGGCTGCTTGCTATTTTTTAAATATTCATAAGCCATTTCCATGAGGGAAAACTCTTTCAATTCCTCTTTTGAGTATTGTGCTAAACTCACTATTGGCACTTCCTTTCTCTATTTAACGCTCATAGCTTTTGAGTCGGTCAGGACAGTTAGGATTCTATGTATGAAAAAAATAGTTGAATTCGGATAACTGTCAAGCTCCTGCGTGGAAATTACACTTTCCACACTTCTAAATTTTTGCATATTCTTCATTATAAACAAATTCTTGGTGTTTATGCTAGTGCAAGCCGATAGTTTCAGTTGATTTTTTGCTGGGGTGGATTAATCCCCCTTTTGAGATTTCTCATTCTTCAGCCTTTTCATCTCTTTAATGGAAATATATAAAAAGAAGATTGCTAGGAGCAGGAACGATACAGCACCTAGTTGAAGTTCATAAAGATAGTGTAATGGCCAGGCGAAAATAATTAAAATACCGATTATGTGACGACTCTTCATCTGAACACCTGCCTGTAAAAAAACTTCAAAGTTGGAATGCTAGTATGATTATATAAGATAAGAGAAGAATTTAATATTATTAAGCAAAAATATTTTACCACAAAAGTAGACAAGAGTTAAAAGGCACCATGTTCACATGGTGCCTTCACCGTTTCTACCTCTAGCAAAGTTGAAACTTTGAAAATTATTTAGCTACAGCGCCTAGGTCAAGGCGCTTTCACATTTCTTGTTACATATTCCGACGATACTGTCCCCCGACTTCGTATAACGCCCTTGTGATCTGCCCGAGGCTTGCTACTTTAACGGTTTCCATTAGTTCTGCGAAAATATTACCATGATTCACGGCTGCAGTCTTCAAACGATTTAAAGCAGCCGCCGTTTCGCTCGAATGGGCTTCTTGGAAAGCACGCAAATTATGAATCTGCAATTCCTTCTCCTCTTTCGATGCCCTAGCTATTTCCATATTATTCACCTCTTCCACAGACGGCGGATTCGGATTCAAATACGTATTGACACCAATAATCGGCAGTTCCCCGGTATGCTTCTTCATTTCATAATACATCGATTCGTCCTGAATCTTTCCGCGCTGATACTGGGTCTCCATTGAACCGAGCACACCGCCGCGGTCATTCAAGCGGTCAAACTCCTGAAGCACCGCCTCTTCCACTAAGTCGGTCAGCTCCTCGACAATAAACGAACCTTGAAGCGGATTCTCATTTTTCGTTAACCCATGCTCCTTGGTAATAATCATCTGAATCGCCATCGCCCGTCGAACGGATTCTTCAGTCGGCGTCGTAATCGCCTCATCATAGGCATTTGTATGAAGGGAATTACAGTTATCATGGAGCGCCATTAACGCCTGCAGTGTCGTCCGGATATCATTAAAGTCGATTTCCTGGGCGTGCAGCGACCGTCCTGAGGTCTGAACATGATACTTCAGCTTTTGACTGCGCTCATTTGCCCCATACTTATCACGCATCACAGTTGCCCAAATCCTCCGTGCCACCCGGCCGATCACCGTATACTCCGGATCCAAGCCATTTGAGAAAAAGAACGACAGATTTGGCGCAAAATCATCAATCTTCATGCCGCGGCTCAAATAATACTCCACATACGTAAAGCCGTTCGAAAGCGTAAACGCCAGCTGTGAAATCGGATTAGCACCCGCTTCAGCAATATGATAACCGCTAATCGACACAGAATAATAATTGCGGACTTGATGGTCAATGAAATATTGCTGAATATCCCCCATCATCCGCAACGCAAACTCTGTTGAAAAAATACACGTATTCTGTCCTTGATCTTCTTTTAAGATATCCGCCTGCACCGTCCCACGTACCGTCCGCAGTGTATAGGCGCGAACCTCAGCAAACTCCTCTACCGTCAAGCACCTGCCAAGCTCTGCTTCCCTCTTCTGGACCTGCTGATCAATTGCCGTATTCATAAACATTGCTAAAATAATCGGCGCCGGTCCATTAATCGTCATCGAAACGGATGTTGACGGATGACATAAATCAAAACCGGCATACAGTTTTTTCATATCATCCAACGTACAAACACTGACCCCACTCTCGCCGACCTTTCCAAATATATCTGGACGGTAATCAGGATCTTCCCCGTACAGTGTCACTGAATCAAATGCCGTACTTAAACGCTTTGCCGCATCATCCTTTGATAGATAGTGGAAGCGGCGGTTCGTCCGTTCCGGTGTCCCTTCACCGGCAAACTGGCGTTTTGGATCCTCTCCCTCACGCTTAAAAGGAAACACCCCTGCCGTATATGGGAACGAACCTGGGATATTCTCCCGGTACACCCAGCGCAAAATCTCCCCGTAATCTTTATACTTAGGCAGAACCACCTTCGGAATATCAAGGCCTGATAAACTTTTCGACTTTAACACCGTTATAATCTCTTTATCTCGAATGCGCGTAACAAATTTATCCCCCGAATAAGCTGCCTTAGTCTGTTCCCATGACGCAAGAATTTTCCGGGATTCCGGCGTCAACTGCGACTCCGTTTCCTGCTTGACTGCTTCTAAAGCAGCAAAAACTTCCGGCTGGTCCTTCACCGCTTCCATTGCACCCTCAAGCTGAAATAATTTCCGGGCAATATTGGCCTGAGCTTCGGCCTTGCGGTGATAGCCGCGTACCGTTTCGGTGATCTCTCGTAAATAATAACGCCGGTCCGTCGGAATAATCACATTTTGCTTTTCAACTACAGTATCTTTGCTAAACGACGTCACCCAATCGGTTCCTGCTTTTTCATTGATCACTTCCACTAGCGCCGCGAACAAGGCATTCGTCCCCGGGTCATTAAACTGACTGGCAATGGTGCCGTATACCGGCATTTCATCCAGTTCTCTCTCAAACAGCATATGGTTGCGCTGGTATTGCTTCTGCACCTGACGCTTCGCATCCTCCGAGCCCTTGCGCTCAAATTTATTGATAACAATCAAATCAGCAAAGTCGAGCATATCGATTTTTTCCAGCTGTGATGGCGCGCCAAACTCACTCGTCATCACATACATCGACACATCACAAACCTCAGTGATTTCGGCATCCCCCTGCCCGATGCCGCTCGTTTCAACAATCACAAGATCAAATCCCGCCGCCTTTGTGACCGCAACCGCATCCTTAATTGCGAGCGATAATTCACTTTTAGAAGACCGTGTCGCAAGACTGCGCATATACACATTCGGTGAGAAAATGGCGTTCATGCGGATTCGGTCGCCCAACAGCGCGCCGCCCGTCTTTTGTTTGGTTGGGTCGACGGAAAGAATCGCCACCTTTTTCCCAGGAAATTCATTAATAAAGCGGCGAATCAACTCGTCGGTTAGCGAACTTTTCCCTGCACCGCCCGTACCCGTGATCCCGACAACAGGAATCCCTTTCTCGAGTGACTTTACCTGTTCAAGCACCTGTTCAGCTGTAGCCGCCGCCTCATTCCTTTTATCTACATGAAGCTCTGCTAAGGTGATCAGCTTGGCAATAACATTAACGTCACCTGTCGGCAGTTTGGCAATCTGCTCACTGACATCAGGAGTCAGCGTCGAAAAATCACATTCCTGAATCATCAGGTCAATCATCCCCTGCAGTCCAAGCGTCCGCCCGTCCTCCGGCGAAAACAGCCGGGCAATCCCGTAGGCATGCAGCTCATCTAATTCCCGCGGGATAATGACGCCGCCCCCGCCGCCATAAATCCGAATATGCGGCGCACCCTTTTCCTTTAACAAGTCATACATGTATTTAAAGTACTCGACATGCCCGCCTTGGTACGACGAAATCGCAATCCCCTGGACATCTTCCTGAATGGCAGCGTTGACAACCTCCTCGACCGAACGATTGTGGCCAAGGTGAATCACCTCCGCCCCGCTCGCCTGCAGAATCCGTCTCATAATATTAATTGAAGCATCATGACCGTCAAATAGGCTCGACGCCGTCACAAAGCGGATATGATGCCGTGGCTGATAGTTCCCCATTGTGCTCCCCCTTTTGGAAAAATGAACGTACACTAGCACTGGCCATTGATTAACCCTTTTGCGGAACTGTTACGGCCCCCGAGACCCCGGTCTGGATGCCTGCTAATAGGACCTCTGTCTGCATCGTAATATACTCCTCAAGCGTAAACAGCTTTCTTAACGCCCAGCGGCGAAATCCCCACATTTGCCCCTGAACGAAAATATTATGGGCAACGAGTTCAACCTGTTTTTGTGTTAATTTCAATTCCCCGTTCTCGACACAGCGGGTCAACAGCTCCTCAAACATCGCGACCATTTCCATTTCCTTTTTTAGTACATATGGCAGGGCATCCTTGGAAAGCGACTTCACTTCCTGATACATGACAAGCACTTCTGCCTGCATTTCATCCATGACCTGGAAAAAATCGGCGATTCCAAGCTTCAAGCTTTCCAATGTCCCTTTTTCTACAGCCAAATCTTCTTGAAGCCGTTCACTGACATGATCATAGATGCTATCACAAACCAGGTAAAGGACGTCCTCTTTTGTCCGAATGTATTCATAGAGTGTGCCGATGCTGAATCCGGCTGCTTTAGCGATTTCCCTCGTTGTTGTCCGGTGAAACCCCTTTTGTTTAAAAAGTGCTACCGCCCCTTTAATCATCTGATCGCGCCTTTTTTGTACAAGACGCTCATCTTTGACAGAGGCCTGAACTTCTCTTTTTTCCATCCCCTGTTACCGCCTTTATTTTGTTATCATTCTCGAAATCACGAGACGTTGAATTTCCTGTGTACCTTCGTAAATCTGCGTGATCTTCGCATCGCGCATGAAGCGTTCAACCGGATAGTCTTTTGTATAGCCATAACCGCCAAACACTTGAACCGCTTCGGTTGTCACCTTCATCGCCGTATCGCCGGCAAAGAGTTTCGACATCGCTGACTCTTTCCCGTACGGTAAGCCATTCGACTCGAGCCAGGCCGCTTGATAGGTTAATAGTCTTGCCGCTTCAATATTTGTAGCCATATCGGCCAGCTTAAAGGAAATACCTTGGTTAGCGACAATCGGCTTGCCAAATTGCTGGCGTTCGCGCGCATAGTCAACGGCTGCATCAAGAGCGCCTTGAGCAATACCAACGGCTTGGGCAGCGATGCCATTGCGGCCGCCGTCAAGCGTCATCATCGCGATTTTAAAGCCTTCACCCTCTTGGCCCAGACGGTTTTTTATAGGAACCTTACAATCTTCAAAAATAATTTCTGTTGTCGGTGAGGAACGAATCCCCAATTTCTTTTCTTTTTTACCAACGGAAAAGCCTGGGAAATCGCTTTCGATAATGAAGGCGGTCGTTCCTTTTTGCTTGTTGGCTGGGTCGGTTAAGGCAAAGACGACATAGATGTCGGCCACGCCGCCATTCGTAATGAAAATTTTTGATCCATTTAAGACGTAGTGGTCGCCTTCTAGTCGGGCGGTTGTTCTCATTCCCCCGGCATCTGAACCACTGCCAGGCTCTGTTAGGCCGTATGCACCGATTTTTGTACCCTCTGCCATAGGACGGAGATAGGTTTGCTTTTGCTCCTCGCTGCCAAATTTATAGATTGGCCAGCCAGCAAGTGAGGTGTGCGCGGATAAAAGCACACCTGTTGAGGCATCAACGCGGGAAAGCTCCTCAACAGCGATACAATAGGCAAGAAAATCGCTGCCAATCCCGCCATACTCTTCTGGCCAAGGAATCCCTGTTAAGCCCAGCTCCGCCATTTTGTCAAAAATTTCCCGGTCGAAGCGTTCTTCTTCATCACGCTCCGCTGCTGTCGGTGCCACCTCGTTGCGCGCAAAATCCCGAACCATTTTACGAATCATTTCATGCTCTTCAGACAACTTAAATTGCATTTTAATGCCTCCTCTCCCCATTTGGGGCTGATTCTTTGGCTTTATTAACAAATTTTTCGATATAGTAACAAAAAGTGCGGACATATGAACAAATTTTGATTTATTAACAAATAAAACGACTATATAAACAAATTTTTAGATATAGTAGCGTCTCTCCGCCTAAATCATAGATGTTTACTAATCACAATCCGCTGAATCTCACTCGTGCCCTCATAAATCTCCGTCACCTTAGCATCGCGGAAGTAGCGCTCGACCGGATAGTCCTCCGTATAACCGTATCCGCCAAAGACCTGAATGGCCTCTGTTGTCACTTCTACTGCTGTCCGCGTCGTAAACAACTTCGCCATCGACGCCTCTAACGTGCACTTCAAACCCCTGCTCCGCAAATCAGCCGCCCGATAGACTAATAGCTTTGCCGCCTCCACACTTGTCGCCATATCAGCCAGCTTAAAGGCAATCCCCTGTTGTACCGCAATTGGCTTTCCAAATTGACGGCGTTCCTTCGCGTAGGCGGTGGCTGCTTCAACTGCTGCTTCGGCAATTCCGAGAGCTTGGGTGGCGATGCCAATCCGGCCGACATCTAGGTTTGCCATCGCTATTCTAAAACCTTCACCCTCTTGGCCAAGCATGTTCTCCGCTGGGACATGCAAGTCCTCAAAGGTTAGCTGGACCGTTTTTGAGCCGTGCAGCCCCATTTTCTTCTCATCCTTACCAACGATAAAACCAGTGGTGTTTTTTTCTACGATAAAGGCAGCAATCCCTTTTGTACCAAGGGCTAGATCCGTGGTGGCAAAGACAATATACACATCGGCCTCACCGCCGTTTGTGATAAACACCTTGGAGCCATTCAGTACGTAATGGTCACCCTTTTTCACCGCCCGCGTTTTTAAACTGGCCGCATCCGACCCAGAGCTTGGCTCGGTTAAACAAAAGGCCCCCAAATATTCGCCCGAAGCTAGCTTGGGTATATACTTTTGCTTTTGTTCCTCTGTTCCGAAATACAATATTGGGTTTGTGCATACCGAGGTATGCACAGACAGGATCACTCCGACTGTAGCGCTTACTTTTGACAGCTCATGAATCGCAATAATGTAAGAGGTAAAATCCATCCCCGCTCCGCCGTATTTTTCAGGAACCGGTATCCCCATCAGGCCAAGTTCACCCATCTTACGAAGGATTTTACGAGGAAATTCCCCTTTTTCCATTTTTTCGATAAAGGGTGTGATTTCCTTCTGAGCAAAATCACGAACCATTTTCCGCATCATTTCTTGCTCTTCTGTAAACGATAGATTCATAATATGTTTCCCCTTCCTGAGGATGAATATTTCGGATGCTTTGTGCCAGGGGAATCTTCGATTATGTAATAGCGGCGTAATCCACCTGGTTTTGTTTAATTGTCCAGCTCCAGCGCCCCTGTTCAAGGCGCTTCCGTTTTTCTATTTTATTCATAGCTGTAAAAACCGCGCCCTGATTTCTTACCGAGCCAGCCAGCTTTCACATATTTACGCAAAAGCGGGCATGGACGGTATTTATCATCGCCAAAGCCTTCATGAAGTGTTTCCATAATGTATAAACATGTATCTAAACCGATAAAATCAGCTAACGTTAACGGCCCCATTGGGTGATTCATGCCAAGCTTCATCACTTCATCAATGGCTTCTTTTGTGGCAACGCCCTCGTAAAGCGTGTAAATGGCTTCGTTAATCATCGGCATCAGGATGCGGTTCGAAACAAAGCCAGGGAAGTCATTTACTTCGACCGGCACTTTGCCCAAAGTCTTGGTCATATCTTCAATCACCTGATAGACTTCATCGGCTGTTGCCAGGCCGCGGATAATTTCGACTAGTTTCATAACTGGGACTGGATTCATAAAGTGCATGCCGATTACCTTTTCCGGACGGTTGGTGGCCGCAGCGATTTCTGTGATCGGCAATGATGAGGTGTTGCTTGCAAGGATGGTATGTGCTGGAGTGATTTTGTCTAGCTGCGAAAAGATATTTGTCTTGATTTCCATGTTTTCAACAGCCGCTTCGATGACCAGGTCAACACTGCTAGCGTCGTTGAGATCGGTTGATGTGGTTAGTCTTGCTACTATTTCCTGCTTTTGTTCTTCCGTCATTCGGCCTTTGTCGACGTTGCGGGTGAGATTTTTCTGGATGATTCCTAGCCCTCGTTCTACGAATTCCGCTTTTAAGTCATTCAATACCACTTTATATCCGGCCTGGGCACAAACCTGGGCGATACCGGAGCCCATTTGCCCTGCGCCAATTACCATCACCTTTGAAACGTTCATTGTTTTCCCTCCAATTTATGGCCGGACCTTTGCCCCGGCCTCCATATTAAAAATAACAGCAGAAAAGAGGCGGTTTTCGCCAGTAACCTGAGCTTATCCGCCACTATAAAATCTACTTCACCAGTCATGCTATGTTATCCGCCAGTAAATTGGCCAAGCGCCATTATTTTAACCTTAGCGGCCACTAATGAAGCCCGTAGCGCCAGTTACCGCCAGTACCCACATTTTAGAAAAACCTTATACCTTAGGAACCTCTATCATCACCGCATCCCCTTGGCCGCCGCCTGAGCAAATCGCTGCAATCCCGACACCGCCGCCGCGGCGCTTCAATTCGTGCATCAAGGTAATCATAATCCGCGCCCCGCTCGCACCAATCGGATGACCCAGCGCGACCGCACCGCCATTCACATTGACCTTTTCCGAATCAAGGCCGGCAATCTTCGCACTTGCTAAAGCTACCGCCGAGAAGGCTTCATTGATTTCAAACAAGTCAATCTCATCCAAGCTCCGGCCGGTTTTTCTTAACAGCTCATTAATCACCAACCCCGGTGTCTGCGGGAAATCCTTTGCTTCGACTGCAATCGCTGCATGGCCAAGGATAACAGCCTCCACCTGACGCCCTTCTCGCGCAGCCCGCTCCTCACTCATCAACACAAGAGCCGCTGCACCGTCATTCACTCCTGGAGCATTTCCCGCTGTAATCGTGCCGGTAGAATTGAACACCGGTGCTAATTTGGACAACCGCTCCAAAGAAGTATCCTTGCGCGGACCCTCATCCACTGTAACCACAACCGGCTCCCCTTTACGCTGCGGCACCTCAACTGCCACTATCTCCTCAGCTAATTTTCCGCTCTCAATCGCAGCAATCGCCCGAAGATGACTTCGAAGCGCCCATTCATCCTGAGCCTGACGTGAAATCTCCATTTCAGCGGCCGTTCCATTTCCATAAGTGCCCATATGCACGCCTGTAAAGCTGCAGGTCAAGCCGTCATGAACCATTAAGTCTTTTACGGTTGAATCGCCCATTCGAAAGCCCCATCTTGCTTTTGGCAGAATATATGGAGCGTTGCTCATCGATTCCATTCCGCCTGCAACAATGACCTCTTCATCGCCCGCGCGAATGATTTGATCGGCTAACGTCACGCTGCGCATACCGGAAGCACAAACCTTGTTAATCGTCTCCGTCTTGACTTCCCATGGCAGTCCGGCGTGAACAGCTGCCTGCCGGGACGGAATTTGACCCTGCCCGCCTTGTAACACCGTTCCAAGAATCACTTCCTCCACCTCTTCCGGCTTCACACCTGCACGAAGCAGTGCTTCCTTCACCGCAATGCCGCCAAGCTGTGATGCCGTAAAGCTGCTTAAACTCCCCCCCAATTTTCCAAAAGGTGTTCGAACACCGCTTAAAATAACCGTTCTGCCCATTTCAATCTCCCCCTTATTCCTATTAGTACTAAACAGCCAAATTCCCCTTAGCCTGCTTCGACTGAACGCTCGCTCAGGTAAAGAACGAAAAATATAACGCAAGCAAGGAACCACGGGTTCCCACTTACGTTTCTTTAAAAAATGAAAGCGTTTTAATAAGATAACTCTATTTTACCTAAAAAAGAGCAGAAGTTGAAATATTTTACACAAAATTTTTAAAATTTTGATTTGTAAAAAACCCAACTCCTGCGTTAGTTTTAAGAGGCTGCTTTGACTTCACCACAAACGGCCTTTTCAAGTAACTCAGCCACATCATAAGTTGCTACTTTTTCTTCCACTTCTTTTGCCTTTGTTCCATCAGACAGCATCGTTAAGCAGTACGGACAGCCCGAGCTGATCACGGACGGATTAACGGCAAGGGCCTGTTCCGTCCGGCTGACGTTGATGCGGTGGCCGGTTTCTTCCTCCATCCACATCAAACCGCCGCCTGCACCGCAGCACATACCTTTTTCACGGTTGCGTTCCATTTCCACCAGCTGCACACCAGGGATCGATTTTAAAATCTCCCGCGGTGGATCGTATACATCGTTGTAACGTCCAAGGTAACAGGAATCATGGAAGGTAATTTTTTCATTAACCGCATGCTTTGGAACGAGTCTTTGATTACGGACAAGCTGATAAAGGACTTCCGTATGGTGGAATACCTCAGCTTCTAAGCCGAAATCAGGATATTCATTTTTAAAAATATTATAGGCATGCGGGTCAATTGTAACGATTTTCTTGACCTCAGCCTTCTGAAACTCCTCAATATTTTTGGCCGCAAGCTCTTGGAATAAGAATTCATTTCCTAAACGGCGCGGTGTATCGCCGGAATTCTTTTCTTTATTACCGAGGATCGCAAATTTCACGCCAGCTTCGTTTAAGAGCTTAGCGAAAGATAGGGCAATCTTTTGGCTGCGGTTATCAAACGAACCCATTGAGCCAACCCAGAATAGGTATTCAAATTCTTCGCCCGCCTTGTTCATTTCCTTAACGGTTGGAATATGCACATCTTCGCGGACCTCCCGCCAGTTTTCGCGTTCTTTACGGTTTAAGCCCCATGGGTTGCCTTGACGCTCAATATTTGTCATCGCACGCTGGGCATCGGCATCCATTTTTCCTTCTGTCAAAACTAAGTAACGGCGCAGGTCGATAATTTTATCAACATGTTCATTCATAACTGGACATTGGTCCTCACAGTTGCGGCAGGTTGTACACGCCCAAATCTCCTCTTCGGTAATCACATCACCAATCAAACTAGGGCTGTAAAGAGCGGCAGCGGCCGTTTCCTGCGCACCATGACCTTGTGCCGCAAGTGCAATCTGGTTTCCTTTTGTATTCGCGAAGGCAAACGTCGGCACCCATGGCTGCTTAGAGGTCACAGACGCACCATGAAAGGTAAGGTGGTCACGCATTTTGACGATTAGATCCATTGGTGACAGCATCTTGCCTGTACCGGTGGCGGGACACATATTGGTACAGCGTCCACATTCAACGCAGGCATAAAAATCAATCATTTGGTGCTGGGTAAAGTCCTCAATTTTTCCAACACCGAACGTTTCTTGTGATTCATCCTCAAAATTAACCTTTTTCAATTTCCCCGGTTTATCAAGGCGGTTAAAGTAGACGTTGGCCGGACCGGCAATTAAGTGTGCATGCTTGGACTGCGGCACATAGACTAAGAACGTTAACAAGAATAATAAATGCGCCCACCATGCTATGTAAAAAATAACAATGGAGGCGGTTTCATTAATTCCTGAAAAAATTAGCGAGATCATTGACGCAACAGGTTCTGTCCATGATGGATCATCTCCATGCCAAATAATGCCCATTCCATTCCCCAATAAAACAGACACCATTAACCCGCCAATAAATAACAAAACAAGGCCTGATTTAAAATTGCGTTTTAGACGGACTAATTTTTCAACATAACGGCGGTGAAAGGCCCACACCACTGCAACAAGAATCATTAAGGTGACAATTTCCTGGAAAAAGGTGAAACCAGCATATAATGGGCCAAGCGGCAGATGGGAGCCAGGCACAAGTCCTTTCCAAATAAAATCAAGCGCTCCGAATTGCACTAAAATAAAGCCATAAAAGAACATGACGTGGATGGCACCACTTTTTTTATCTTTTAATAGCTTCTTCTGGCCAAACACGTTAATCCAGATTTTTTGCAGTCTTTCTTTAACATTGTTATCAAACTCGACTTTCTTCCCCAGCTTAATAAATTCTATCCGCGTTTTGACTACATAAACAAACAGACTAATTGCGTAAGCGGTTACAGACAGAAACGCAATGAGATTGACCAATAAAAGACCATTCAAGTAAAACGCCCCTTTCTTAGATTGTCCCCAATTGTTTGTTGAAAATAGTAAATATTCAGAATTGTACTTATCTCTATTATAAAAATGAATGAGCATTCAGTCAAATGTTTTTTTTAGGTTTACTCAACTTATAGAAATTCCAGCACATGGAGACACTAACTAAACCGAATGGGGGAAAGATTCACGATGAAATTTTTACTCATTTTGAGCGGACTGCTTGTTCTTATCATTATATGGCTTGTCTTAGATTTTAGGTTAGGACGAAGGAAACATCATTTGATCACAAGTAAAATCGAGACCGGCATCCTCCATGGCGAGTTAGACATTTTTACGCATGGAAAGGAATTTTTTCGCCGTTATTTTTCCGAGCTTCAAAAGGCCCAAAAACATATCCATATCTTATACTACATCGTGAAGAATGACAGCTTGGGACGGGAGTTTTTCACTATTTTAAAAGAGAAGGCGCGGGCGGGTGTTGAGGTCCGCTTGCTGATTGACCGCCTTGGCAGTTTTACAATTAAGAAAACAGAAATTAAGGAACTAAAGGATGCAGGCGTCCTTGTAGCGTTTAGCAACCGAGTCAAACTGCCCTTCCTATTTTATTCCGCACAAGTCCGAAACCACCGGAAAATTTCGATTATTGATGGAAAAGTGGGCTTTATGGGGGGCTTTAATATTGGCAAAGAATATATCGATGAAGACCCGAAGCTTAGTCCATGGCGGGATTATCAGTTAATCATAACCGGTGAAAGTGTTAATTTTTTGCAGAGTGAGTTTTTGCTGGATTGGAATGAGTATTCGGGCGAAACGGTTTCATCCGATTCCAGTTATTATCCCAAACTGCCTAAAGGCAGCATCCGCCATCAATTTAACCCAACCGAGGCCGGACTGCTGGAAGGGATTTTTATTGATTTAATCAAAAAGGCCGACAAATCGATTATCATCGGCACCCCTTACTTTATTCCAAGTGCATCCATTTTCAGGGAATTACTTGCCGCACGGCGGCGCGGCGTTGGTATAACGCTCCTTGTCCCCTATACGGCTGATCATATCCTTGTCCAAGAGGCATCTTTCCGCTTTTTGCGGAAGCTCCTTAAGGAAGGTGCACTAGTTTATCAATATCAAAACGGTTTTTATCATGCAAAAACCATCCTGATTGACGATAAGATTTGTGATATTGGCACGGCCAATTTTGATAAAAGAAGCTTATTTTTAAATAAAGAAATTAATTGCTATATTTATGATCCAGCCTTTATTAAACGCATGAGGCAGGTTGTCAAAAAAGACATCCTTGATTCTAAACCACTGTCATTAGAGGACCTTAATAAACCAGATTTATGGCGGTCTGTGAAGGAAACGTTCGCAAGAGCTATCAGCTATTTTTTATAAGGGGGAGTGTCGATGTTCAAAATTCGATTTGGCTATGTTTCACATGCAATTAGTTTATGGGACGCTTCCCCAGCGCATACGCTTACCTTTACCAGATACAAGCAGCTTAGTGCCGCAGAGCGCAAAGAAAAATTGCTTGAGGTGACGAAGCGGAATCTTCAGCATACATTAAGGATGCTTTACTATAATCTAGCCCACGAAATTGAATTGTACCGTTTCTCAAGCTCGATTGTCCCCTTGGCGACACATCCAGAGGTACGCTGGGATTTTACTACTCCCTTTTTAAAAGAATGGCAGGAAATTGGCGGCTTAGTAAAAAAGAATCGTTTGCGGGTCAGCTTTCATCCGAATCAATTTACCCTGTTTACTTCTCCCAAAAAGACGATAACCGAAAATGCCGTAATTGATATGACGTACCATTATCAGATGTTTGAAGCGATGGGGATCGTGGATCAGGCACTCATCAATATTCATATTGGCGGTGCTTATGGGGATAAGGCGGCCGCAGTGTCGCGGTTTTATGAGAACCTGACCACTTTGCCGGCACACATTAAAAAGGTGATGACTTTAGAAAATGATGATAAAACTTACACAGCTGAAGAAACCTTAACGATATGTAAGAAAGAGGGGATTCCGTTGGTGTTTGATTATCATCATCATATGGCCAATCTTAGTGAGGTGTCACTTGAGGAGCTGCTGCCTCAGATTTTTGAGACGTGGTCAACTGTCGAAGCTGTTCCGAAGGTCCATATTTCTTCGCCAAAAAATGAGAAGGAGTTCCGCTCCCATGCTGATTTTGTTGATCCGGAGTTCATCATGCCGTTTGTGAATTTATTGCGTGAACTCGGCCGGGATATCGATTTTATGATTGAGGCTAAGGCAAAGGATCAGGCAGCCTTAAAATTAGTCGAAGATTTAAGCAAATTGCGCGGCCTTAAGCGAATTAGCGGGGCAAGCCTTGAAATAAAGTGAAAGAGTCTCCGATTTTCTTGGAGACTCTTTTTTACTCTTCGATTAAATTGAGGACGGGAACATCTCTTTCATTCTCTGGATCTTTTCGGGTATAAATACGGGCCATTTTGGTATTTTCGTCGACATGTTGAATAATGACTGGGGTTCCATCATAGGTGACATTAATCATATCGGCTGATTCTAATATTTCCTTCGCTCTTCCAACATTCATCTGCTAGGTTCACTCCTACTCAATTTCCATCTTTAATATTTACATGGTTTTTGGAATCTATTCATCTTTTTAAAAATTGGCTCTGTAAATTTGGCTGTTGATTTCGCACTCCAATCAACAGAGTATAAAAAGCTATAATGTCGCTTAACAGAGCCTAAAAATTAAAACCCGGCTAATGCCCCCAACTAGGGAAGAAATAAGCCGGGCTTCTTACTGATTATTGCATATATCCCTGACCAGAATTGTTTGAAATATCCTGTCTTACCTGCTGAGCATCTGTTCCAGCAAAGCCTGGCTGCATGATTGATTGGGCTCCTGCAAAGCCGCCAACTTGCATGCTGCCTCCTTGTTGGCTCATTCCCATTTGATTAAAGGAACCACCTTGTTGGCCCATCGTATTAGCCCCCATGCTGCCTGCATTGCGGCTAGTGATCTGGCCATTGCTGCTATTTTGAATGTCTTGTCTTACTTGCTGTACATCTGTTCCAGCAAAGCCTGGCTGCATAACCGATTGTGCTCCTCCTTCGAAGCCGCCAACTTGCATAGTGCCACCTTGTTGGCTCATTCCACCTTGATTAAAGGAACCGCCTTGTTGGCCCATCGTACTAGCCCCCATGCTGCCTGCATTGCGGCTAGTGATCTGGCCATTGCTGCTATTTTGAATGTCTTGTCTTACTTGCTGTACATCTGTTCCAGCAAAGCCTGGCTGCATAACCGATTGTGCTCCTCCTCCGAAGCCGCCAACTTGCATAGTGCCACCTTGTTGGCTCATTCCACCTTGATTAAGGGAACCGCCTTGTTGACCCACAACTCCGCCCATAGAGCTATTTTGGATGTCTTGTCTTACCTGCTCTGCATCCGTTCCGGCAAAGCCTGGCTGCATAATCGATTGTGCTCCTCCTAAAAAGCCTGACTGCATATTAGACTGGGGACCTCCGGCCAACCCGCCGTATTGCATGCCGCCTCCTTGCTGGCCCAATCCCATATTGCCATTGCCCATGCTAACATTATTACTGCTACGTTGGATGTCCTGCCTTACCTGCTGAGCATCTGTTCCAGCAAAGCCCGGCTGCATAACGGATTGAGGACCTCCGGCAAAGCCGCCAAATTGCATACTGCCTCCTTGCTGGCCTACACCCATCATACCCATGCCGCTTCCTTGTTGACCCATTCCCATATTGCCCATGCTAACATTATTACTGCTATTTTGAATGTCTTGTCTTACCTGCTGGGCATCCGTTCCGGCAAAGCCCGGCTGCATAATTGAATTTGTTCCTGTAAAGCCGCCAAATTGCATGGATCCGCCTTGCTGCATTCCCATACCAGTTAATTGTTGTAATCCTTCATGGATTTGCTGCAGTGATTGATGGGCTTGCTGAACTGCTTGATAAATTCTATGCGGCATATAAATCCCTCCATTAATGTTTTAATCAAACAGTTATAGTATCTCTCCACCATCTTCCACTATTCTCATAAATTTATATTTTTTTCCATATAAAAAGCCCCTAGTATTAGTTACCTAACACTAGGGGCTTTTTGCAATCTACATTTTCTCTGGAGCCGACACGCCAATTAGCGCAAGCGCATTTTTAAGCGTTATTTGCACCGATTTAACCAATGCAAGGCGCGCTTTTGTACGGGCTGGATTTTCGCTATCAAGCACCTTGTCCGCATTATAGAAACTGTGGAAGGCCGACGCTAATTCTAAGATATAATTTGTAATCCGGTGCGGCACACGCTTCAGTGCGGCCTCACCAACAGCAGCCGGGAACTCGCCAATTTTCTTTAATAGGTCAACTTCCTTTTCAGAACCAATTAACGAAAAATCAGCATCCTCATCAACGCTGATTCCCTGCTCTAAGCCGGTACGAAGGATGCTGGATATCCGTGCATGGGCATATTGAGCATAGTATACTGGATTTTCGTTTGATTCGGACACAGCTAAATCCAAGTCAAAATCCATATGGGTATCCGAACTGCGCATCGCAAAGAAATAACGTGTCGCATCGAGGCCAACCTCATCGACCAAATCACGCATCGTTACCGCTTTACCGGTACGCTTACTCATCTTCATTTTTTCACCATTTTTATAAAGGTGAACTAATTGAATGATTTCAACCTCAAGGGCCTCGCTGTCATATCCTAAGGCCTGGATAGCCGCCTTCATCCGAGGAATATACCCGTGGTGGTCGGCACCCCAAATATTGATTAATTTTTCAAAACCGCGCTCAAGCTTGTCCTTATGGTAGGCAATATCAGGCGTTAAATAGGTATAAGAGCCGTCTTGCTTAATAAGCACACGGTCTTTATCATCGCCAAAATCAGTTGAACGAAGCCATGTTGCCCCGTCCTGCTCATAGATATAGCCGCTTTCACGCAGCGCCTCAAGTGCCTTATCAATTTTTCCATTTTTATAAAGGGAAGTTTCAGAGTACCACACATCAAAGCTGACACGGAAATCTTCCAGATCCTTCTGCAGCTTGCCCATCTCATACTTCAAGCCATAGTCACGGAAAAATTCGAATCGCTCCTCGTCTGGAACATTTACATACTTATCACCAAACTCTTCAGCCAAGGTTTTACCGATCCCGATAATATCAGCACCGTGATAGCCGTCCTCCGGCATGTCTTTCTCGAGTCCAAGCGCTTGGAAATAGCGCGCTTCTACGGATATTGCCAGATTATTAATCTGGTTGCCGGCATCATTAATATAGTATTCACGGGAAACATCGTAGCCAGCCTTCGCTAGGATATTGCTAAGCGAGTCGCCAACGGCCGCACCGCGGGCATGTCCAAGGTGCAGGTCTCCGGTTGGATTCGCTGAAACAAACTCAACCTGAACTTTTTGCCCTTTGCCAGTCGTCGTTTCACCGTAGTTGTCTCCAGCTTGAAGAACGGTCGGAATTAAATCTGTTAAATAAGCATTATTCATATAAAAATTAATAAATCCAGGACCCGCCAGCTCAATTTTTTCAATCGAGGCCTTCGTGCGGTCAAAATTATCGACTAATGCCTCGGCAATCATTCTAGGTGCCTTTTTCGCGACCCGTGCAAGCTGCATCGCCATGTTGGTTGAATAATCACCGTGAGCCTTTTCCTTTGGAATCTCAAGAATCACATCGGGGATCTGTTCTTCTGAAGCTAGTCCTGCCTTCAGTACTGCCGCTTTGATTTCTTCTTTTAGTTTTGTTTGTACCTGTTCTACTATATTCATATTTCATCCTCCTGAAAGGTTATCTCCATATGGTATGTGCCGGCAGGTGAGCCCTGCATCGTGAAATCATAAAGAATATCAATCAGACCCTTTGAAGACCTAAGTCTTCTTGTCATTGTCATCGTTTCAAATACCCCAAACGGCATCTCATAGCTGCCTCTTAGTTTTTTATGTAACCTGAATGGCAGACGCATTTTGATCGCTCCGCCTCTTAAAATCAGTGCTTCGTCCGGTGCCACCTTGACAATGGTGCGGACTGTGCCTTCTTCTAGCACTTCCTCATATTTAAGAAATGAAGCTCCTTCTTTCTCAAAATAGCGGCCAAACACCTTCAACTCAATCGTCTCCGAGCCTTCTTGCTGGTGAATCGTCGTTTTCACATTAATCTTCATTGGAATCTCTGTACTAGACAAACTTGACAAATATAACACTTCCTTTATCAAAAAGGAATTTATCATCCTCTTTAAATCATTATCCTAATCATCATAATTGACCTAAGTACATAAATGCATACTTTTCCTATTATAAACTTAGATAGCCAACAAATCAAAAAATGCCCGCCCCGCACAGGGACAGGCACCAAAATCAATGGTGTCAGGCACCATAAACTATCAAAACACTGTGGAAATACAATAAATAGTGACAGGCACCGTTTGTACTGTTACCACTTATTTTACCCAGCCAAGGATCATTTCGCGAAGCAGTTTGCTGGCGGTGTTGGCTGTTTGTTCTGATGGATCATAGATTGGTGCAACCTCTACTAGGTCACCGCCCACAACGTTTACCTCAGAACGGGCAATTGCATGGATGGATGCCAACAGTTCTTTTGAGGTGATACCGCCTGCATCTACGGTTCCTGTTCCTGGCGCGTGTGCAGGGTCTAATACATCGATGTCGATGGTCACATAAACCGGACGGCCCGCTAGTGTAGGCAGAATTTCCTTTAGTGGCTCAAGGACTTCAAATTTAGAGATATGCATGCCATTTTCTTTCGCCCATTGTAACTCTTCCTTCATGCCGGAACGGATTCCAAAAGAATAAACATTTTTTGGCCCAATATGTTCCGCAATTTTCCGGATTGGCGTGGAATGTGATAATGGTTCGCCTTCGTATTCCTCGCGCAGATCCGTGTGGGCATCAAAATGGATAATCGCTAAATCAGGATACTTTTTATACACAGCCTTCATAACTGGCCAAGATACAAGGTGTTCCCCACCCATGCCCAGTGGGAACTTGCCAGCCTCTAGAATCTGGTCAACAAATTCTTCAATCATATCAAGGCTGCGCTGTGCATTACCAAATGGAAGTGGAATGTCACCTGCATCAAAATATTTTACCTCTTCCAGCTCACGGTCAAGGTAAAAACTATATTCCTCAAGACCAATGGACACTTCACGAATACGGGCAGGGCCAAATCGTGAACCTGGGCGGTAACTCACCGTCCAATCCATCGGCATCCCGTATAATACAACCTGGCTATCTTCAAAATTTGGGTGACTTTTAATAAACACATTGCCTGAATAGGCCTCATCAAAACGCATGCTAAATCCCTCTCTTTTATGTACTTCAAAAAATCGCAAAGGACTTTTGTGACTGTTTGCTGCTCTATTACTTCAATAAATCCCCAACAAACTTTGGTAAAACAAATGCTGCCTTATGCAGTTCTTTTGTGTAGTATTTCGTTTCAATTTCATAGAAGCGGTCCTCGCTAACCTCAAGCGGATCATATTTCTTTGAACCGATCGTAAACGCCCATAGACCACTTGGGTACGTTGGAATATTGGCCACATACAAACGGGTAATCGGGAAAATCTCTCTTACATCGCGTTGAACATTTCGAATTAAATCCGCTTTAAACCATGGATTATCCGACTGTGCCACGAAGATACCATCTTCCTTTAATGCCTTTGCAATCCCCGCGTAGAATCCTTTTGTAAACAGGTTCACCGCAGGACCTACTGGTTCGGTTGAATCTACCATAATCACGTCATACTCATTGTCGCTTTTTGCAATATGCATAAATCCATCATCGACAAGAACATCGACACGCGGATCATCGAGCTTGCCGGCAATTTCAGGAAGAAATTTCTTTGAGTATTCGATTACTTTTCCATCAATATCCACTAGGGTTGCTTTCTTTACACTTGGGTGCTTTAGGACTTCCCGGATCACTCCCCCGTCGCCGCCGCCGACCACGAGCACGTTCTCAGGGTTTTGATGGGTGAATAATGGTACGTGTGCAACCATTTCATGGTAAACGAATTCGTCCCGCACTGATGTCATCACCATGTCGTCTAGCAACAGCATGTTGCCCCACTCTTCGGTTTCTATCATATCAAGCTTCTGAAATTCAGTTTGTTCTGTATGTAAGGTTTTGTTGATTTTCATGGTGATCCCAAAGTTTTCAGTTTGCTTTTCTGTAAACCAAATTGACATGACCAACTTCCTTCCATTTCGCATATAGTCCAGCGGCCGCTTCTGCTTTTCTTTTTGTCCAGCTCCAGCGCCCAGCGACTAGTGTATTGGCCCTCACCTCCCTACGATAAGTCAACATCGAATCGCTTACGCTCTTCGTGTTTCCTTTATCTCAGTCGGCGCGGTCCAATCCATACGTCGCTAAACGGGCACTTCTGCTTTTCTTTGTCCAGCTCCAGCGCCTAGGGGCTCGGGGTCATAAGCTTATCCAGTTGCGGCTCCTTGGGACTCGAGTTATAAGCCACCCCCTGAAGAAGGCAAAAAGCGCCTTCTTGCAGGGTGCGTCTTATACCTTCGTCCCAGAACAGTCGCCTCCACATTTAGGTCAATCCGTCAAAAAGGCTAAAAAGCAGCCTTCTCGCCGGCTCGTCTTATGCCTGTCGCCCCTGGTCAAGGCGCTTCCGCTTTTTTCTTATGCTACCCAAACTATTGAATTACAAACATAAGAAAAAGTCTAGTAAAATTTAAAGAATTTTTCCATGAATGTTTAAAATGACTCTATTTTTTCAATACTATTACTATCTAATTTTTTAAAAAATGGAAATAGAGGTGAGGGACATAATGGAAATCATGACTGATCAAGGGTTTCGAAAGACAATCAAATATTTGCGGGCATTTATTATCATCAGTTTGATAGGCATGATTTGTATGCTCATCCTCTTTGCCGGCGTGCTTGGCTATGCAAAAATACTAGGGGCACCGCCACTTGCTGTTCCGCAATCGACGTTATTTTTTGCTGACAATGGCACCTTGATCGGTGAAAGTAACAGCGGTCAAAAGCGCTACTGGGTCAACATGAAAGATATTTCACCGGATTTAGTTAATGCCACTGTCTCCGTTGAGGATAAAAACTTTTACCACCATCACGGCTTTGATTTTAAACGAATTGCCGGAGCCGTTGTCGCCGATGTTCGAGCCTTTGCCAAAGTGCAAGGGGCGAGCACCATCACCCAGCAATATGCACGGAACCTGTTTCTTGAGCACGATAAAACCTGGAAGCGTAAGCTGACCGAGGCGTTTTATACCATTCGCCTCGAGATGAACTATTCCAAGAAGGATATTCTTGAAGGTTATTTAAATACCATTTACTACGGCAATGGCGCTTATGGGGTGGAAGCAGCCAGCCAATATTATTATGGAAAAAAGGCCTCCCAATTAACCCTTGCTGAAGCAAGCATGCTCGCAGGAATTCCGAAAGGACCGGGGATCTACTCACCACTGGCCAACATCGGAAAAGCCAAAACCCGTCAGGCGATTATTTTAAAAACAATGGTTGAAAACGGCTATATTTCTAAAAAGGCTGCACAAGCTGCCGCGGCCGCACCGCTTCATTTAGAAGGTGTTCACACTACCCAAAAGGTGAAGGTGGCACCTTATTTCCAGGATGCTGTCCGGAATGCGCTCAAAAACCAGCTTCATTTAGATGACCGAACGATCGCCCTAGGAGGGTTAAAGGTTTACACGACGCTTAATATAAAGCAGCAGGAAGCAGCCGAAAGGCAAATCAAAGAAAAGGTAGCCAGCTCCTCTGAAATTCAAGTCGGCCTTGTTGCAATGGATCCGAAAACTGGTGATATTAAAGCAATGGTTGGCGGCCGGGATTATGAAAAAAGTCCATTTAACCGTGCCGTTCAAGCAATCAGGCAGCCCGGCTCAACCATCAAGCCCTTGTTGTATTATGCTGCCCTTGAGCATGGCTTTACCCCATCGTCAACGATGAGGAGCGAGTATACAACGTTTCATTTTGATGATGGTCAGGCCGATTACACACCACATAACTTTAATAACAAATATGCAAATGGGGAAATCACGCTTGCCCAAGCTCTGGCCGTGTCTGACAATATATTTGCCGTCAAAACACATTTATTTTTAGGCGAAGACACCCTAATTGAGACAGCTAAAAAATTCGGTTTGTCTACAAAAATGGCGGAGGTGCCGTCACTTGCTTTAGGTACCTCCGGAGTCCGTATGATTGATATGGCCAATGCATATAGCATGCTTGCAAACGGAGGAAAACAAGTTCATCCTGAGCTAATTACAAAAGTGGAAGACTATAACGGAAATGTGATTTTTGAAAAAGATGAACATCATGAGCGGGTATTAAATGCGGCTAGAGCATACGTCATGACGCAAATGTTAACGGGGATATTTGATTCGAAATTAAATGGCTATGCAAAAGTAACCGGAAGCACGGTGATCAAAAATATCACTCGGCCGTATGCAGGAAAATCCGGCTCAACGGAAACGGACAGCTGGATGATTGGCTATTCTCCGCAGCTGGTTACAGCCGTCTGGGCAGGCTATGACGTCGGAAAGCCCATTGAAATGGTTGCCGAAAAAACATACGCCAAGAAAATTTGGGCCAATTTTATGGAGGATGCCCTAAAAGGGAAACCGGTTAAGGCATTTAAAGCACCAAAAGAGGGTGTAATCGGGCTGTACGTTGATCCGGATAACGGAAAACTGGCGACAAAGGATTGCCCTGTCCGCCGATTTACGTACTTCGTCAAAGGGACCGAGCCCACCGAATATTGCACTGATCACTTAAAGAACGCTCCTCACGGCAACAAAAAGAATACAGAGGAGAAAAAGGTACCTTGGTATAAGAAAATAATGCCTTGGGAATAGAATAGCGGAAGGGCCCGGTGAATTAACTGGAGCTAACGTCTTTCGAAGTCAAGTTTTTACTATACTTATATGAGGAAATAGAAAAGCTCCGGATTGCTCCGGAGCTTTTCTTGTCCTAGTTTTACAGTGCTTTCACACTGACTATATCTTACCTTATTTTTAGAAAAAACTTCAAGAATTAATCTTGCATATTTTTCTAAAAAAATTATTCTTCCAAGAGTCCCTTCTTTAGTTCCTCAGAAGAGTTCTCCCATAATACCTCATTGTGTGCACGCAGGAAATCTGCCAATACCTTTTTAGAAGGGTCATCCATCACATCGACGATAATATGGCGCTTAAGAGATTTATCCATGCGGTTGACATGCTCCGGCAAGGATTTGTAGCCGCGGCGGATTTCTCGGTCAACGGTCATATAGCAAGCTGTAACACCCGCATAATAAGGGCCTTCCTCATTGCGGTCAATCGTTACCCAAACCAGCCAATAAGGCTTGCCGTTCGGTACATCTTCTTTATTGGACAAAAATTTAATTCCTTTTTCCACGGCACTGCGGGCATGCATGGCGCCGATATCAATCTCGGCCTCGCCTGCCTCGATATCAATAAACACCGGTGATACATTATCAAGGCTCAAAGCCCCTTTTCCAAATCCTTTATGACCATCCATCGGGTCACTTTTTTTGATAATATTAAAACCAAGTTTTTTCTTATTTTCTTCCATTGAAAAATAAACCTCCTAAAAAAACAGTGTATAGAAGAAGTTGCTTAATCCTTCCCTTACCCCTGGGACGACGAAGCTAAAAATAGGCTGTATGGTAAATTGGTCGAGCGGGGTAATCACGAGAATTAAAAAAATCAGCATTCCGTACTGTTCGTATTGTGTCATTTTTGCACGAACATGATGAGGTGCAAGGTCCTCTAGTATTCTGTAGCCATCCAGCGGCGGAAGTGGGATCAGATTGAAGATGAACAGAACGATGTTTAAATTAATAAAAATCATTAGGAATTCATCAAAATGAGCAGAGGACGTTACATTGAAACGCATCAAGCTATATCCGACCATAAAACCGAGCGAGGCTAGGATAAGATTTGAAAGTGGGCCAGCTGCTGAAACTAGGATGCCGGCAAGACGCGGCTTTTTAAAATAAAAACGATTAACCGGTACTGGACGTGCCCAGCCAAATCCCGCCAGGAAAATAAGGATTGTTCCAATCGGATCTAGATGCTGAAGCGGATTTAGGGTCAGGCGGCCTTGCTTTTTTGCCGTATTGTCGCCAAATTTATAGGCTACATAGGCATGGGCAAATTCATGGAACGTGAAGGCAAAAATAAGGGTAATCGCCACATAGGGAATTAGCCGCAGTGGGTAGGCCAAGTGGAATCCATCCATTTCATTTCTCCTTCCTAATTATAAACCGTTACGAGGAATGGCTAAACCATGTTTCATTTGAACCATTACTTCTGTATTTCTTTAAGTATAACTGATACCGCTTGTAAAAAGAAAATCAAAAGTGCACACAATATTGCACTTTTTGTAGGTTTGTGGAACACTACAAGTAGTTCATTTAAAAGGAGGAAAGAATAATGCCATATGTAACAGTTAAGATGCTTGAAGGACGCAGCGAAGACCAAAAACGGGCATTGGTTGAAAAAGTAACTGACGCTGTCAGCGAAACAACCGGTGCCCCAAAAGAAAACATCACCGTCTTCATCGAAGAAATGAGCAAAAACAACTACGCAGTAGCCGGCGTCCGTGCTAGCGATAAATAAAGCAGACACAGTGAAATTAGGAAAAATAGGAGCAGCGGTGACAGGCACCATGTGAAATTTTCACAATATTGCTTCTTCTATCCACCCAAAAAAACCGCCTGGGTTCGGTCTTCATCTTGACCTGAACTCGGCGGTTTTTGAATTTTATTGAACTTTACCTTTGAGTTTTTCAATGTATTGATAGGCCTCATCAATTTCTTCTAGTGTATAGCGCTGACTCGCCTTTAAAGTAAACACTTTATCGGCAACTTCTTCTTTTGAGAGATTATCAAAATACAAAACCGTTGAAACTAACTCGAGGAATCTAGCATTTTGCTCGTTCATATCATTAAAACAATCCTCTAAACACGGCATCTCCACTTCATTTAAGCTTAAAAACTCTTTCCCCGAGTCTGTCAGCGTATAGCGATATTGATAGTATCCGCCCTTCTTCTCTTTTACCTCATTTAGAAAACCCATATTACAAAGTTCTTCTACTCTGGTCGTTAGTTCCTCTGAATAGGGACCATAAAAATGAAACTGGAACCGCTCATGAAAAGGGAAATCTACCTTTTTCGCAATATATATCATCTTCTGCAGCTTTTTTCTCCCGGTAATCTCACCAGAAACCAAAATCGCCTGCATCAGCTTCGCATGATCTTTTAACAACATTCGTCATCTCCTACTCCATTTAAACAGATCTCTATCGGTGTCAGGCACCATTTCTCATATTTATACTATGTTAAGATCTCTAATGGTGTCAGGCACCATTTCTATTCCAATAGGGCACGTATTTGCTTTTTAAGTTCACTTTGGTTGGAATCGTCTTCTATGAAGTCGGCCGGGTAATAGAGTTTATGGTCCGTTCTCCTCTTTCCGGAAATGGCATCGACGATTTCTGATTCACGGGAAAGCTCTCGTAATTCCCCATTTTTCATTAACAAATGAATCGGCAGCCGTTCTTCCTCCTCGCCTGGACGATAGAAGTCATAAGGCAAGTCCGAGGATGAATCAACCACCAAATAATAGTCAGGATCAATCCCTGCTTTTTCAAATAAAACGGTTAATTCTGTAAGTTTTTTATATTCCTTAGCAGGGTCAAATTCCGCATACTTAAATAGATTGCGGTTAACAAAGCGGTGGCAAAGATCACTTATAATCGGATCCTGCTCTTCCTGCCAGATCTGAAAATAATAAAAACACACAGATTCATCCAATTTTAAATAGTCTTCCAATGTAACCTGCTCTTTGAACAAAGATGTGAAGTGGATCGGTTCAAGCTTAAAAGAGTAGTTATTCTCATATAGGAACTTCGCGCGGTGTAGGATTTTCGTTAAGATCACTTCGGCACTGCGAGAGACAGGATGGAAGTAGACCTGCCAGTACATCTGATAGCGGCTCATAATATAGTCCTCAACCGCATGCATGCCGCTCTTTTTAATCACAACCTGCTCTTCTCTGGGGCGCATTACCCGTAAAATCCGTTCCATATCAAATTGGCCGTAGCTGACACCCGTAAAATAGGCATCCCGCTGCAAGTAATCCATCCGGTCGGCATCAATCTGACTGGAAATCATGCTGACAACCAGCTTTTTTGCAGAGGTTTTGGCTATGACCTCAGCAACCTGCGTCGGAAAATCAGGGCTAACCCTTTGAAGAACCTTATTGACTTCTGTATTTCCTAAAATGATGGCACGGGTTAGGTCTTCATGGTCAAAATCAAATACTTTTTCAAAGGAGTGGGAAAATGGGCCATGCCCAAGGTCGTGGAGAAGCGCCGCACATAGTGTGAGCAAGCGTTCATCATTGTTCCATTCCGGTCTGCCGGCAAAGACATCATCTATCATACGGCGGACAATCTCATAAACTCCGAGAGAATGGTTAAATCTGCTGTGTTCTGCACCGTGAAAGGTTAAAAAAGTCGTTCCGAGCTGCTTAATCCGGCGCAGACGCTGAAATTCTTTTGTTCCGATTAAATCCCAAATCACTCGGTCTCGGACATGGACATAGCGATGAACGGGGTCCTTAAACACTTTTTCTTCCATTAACTTTTCTGCCGAATATTGCATGGAATACCCTCTTCCTCAAAACAAATGCTAACTTTCTTACCGCCAATCGGCCAGTGAAATCATTATTCCTATTATATACCAAAAACCAACAAAATTCCGCAGGATTTTTCGACATCAATAGGTGCCTGTCACTATTTACAATACAAAGAGATTACCAATGGTGTCAGGCACTATTTCTACTATTAACGGATGATAAAGGGTGTCAGGCACTAGCACTAAAAAGAAAAAATCACCTGTGGTCTAGGGGGACGTAGGTGATTATCTTATTCATGATCTATTCTTCAGCCGCAGCTTTACTTAATCTTTTTATTTACCTTCTCCATTAATTCCTCTTCCGTTAATGCCGCAACAGGGCGGTTGTTAACGAAGGCAAAAGTCTTTTTCCGGCCAGGACCGCAATAGGATTGGCAGCCAATTTTGATTTCCGCATCCGGATCAATTTCTTTCAAACGAGGGATTAATGTCTTTAAATTCACAGCCTGGCAATCATCGCAAACGCGAAATTCATTGGACATTTCATCCACCCCTTTCTATCGTCAATCTATTATCTACTCACTATTTTATCCAATTAACACCAACAGTAATTTGCTAAATACAATTATCTTATAAACCGTCTAACTCCATAGGTCATTTTACAGGTTCTTTTTTTTCAATGCAAGTTGAAATCATTAGTAACTCTTGTCAAACATCCTTGAATCTTTTAGTTAAAAAAACTACTATCCTTGTATTCATTTTGGTATAAACCCTGAAAAACTTGTCCATCCTAAGACTAGAACTTTAAAATAACGTCGGTCAATGGAGCTGACAAATTGGTAAATTCAATTAGGGAGTTGAAAAATATGAAAGTTCGTCAAGATGCATGGACAGATGAAAATGACTTACTTTTAGCTGAAACCGTTCTTCGTCATGTAAGAGAAGGCAGCACCCAGCTAAATGCGTTCGAGGAGGTTGGGGATAAACTGAACCGCACTTCAGCCGCCTGCGGCTTCAGATGGAATGCCGTCGTCCGCCATCGCTATGAAAAAGCATTGCAATTAGCGAAAAAACAGCGAAAACAAAGACAAAGAGTGTTAGGAAAAGACCAAGGCGGCAAGAAAAAGCTGCTCTACAATCCGCCAGTTCCTGCTACAGATGAAATAGACACACTAGCACCACTGCATGTGGAAATGCCGATGGAAACAACCATTAACATGCCGGAAATGCCGGAAATGTCAGATATGCCAGATATGCCAGATATGCAGACAGAAATTGCTGCTGAAACCTATGTGAAACCGACTCCTTCTGCAGTACCGAGCTATCGAACCGCTGCACCAACTGGAGGACTTTCTCTTGATGCTGTTATCTCTTATTTACAAAACTTTCATCATGCCAATCTGCAAAATGAAGCACTAAAAAGTGAGAATGAAAGATTGAAAAGAGAAATTGCTGAATTAAGAAAGCAAAACGAGGAAATGGCCGCGAAAATCGAAGGGCTGGAGCAGAATACCGAAACCATTCAGGAAGATTACGAGACGCTGATGAAAATCATGAATCGTGCCCGTAAACTTGTATTATTTGAAGAAGAGGAAAGACCCGCTACTAAATTCAAAATGGACCGGAATGGCAACCTTGAAAAAGTAGCCGAGTAAGCATCTTTCCAGATAATTATTGGGAGAAGAGGCAAAGCGCAGCAGCACTTAATATAGAAAGCCGTAAATCTATCGAATAGATTTACGGCCTTTTTATTAAGGAAATTCCTCAGTAACGCTAGATTAACCCTTTAAATTCATCATCTCCGCAATTTTTTCATTTCGGTCAACGACACGTTGATAGTACCCTGGAAACAAACTAAGCTCGAACTCATTCAGCTGCCCAGCATACAAATAATCACTATTCGTTTTTAACTGCTTAAGTAACCGCAGCATCACATCAGAGATCGTCAATTCCACACCGAATAATTCCGACAGTGAGGCCATCACCGCAGGAACAACTTCCGGATAATCAAATTTCGTTTCCACCTCTTTTTTGGCAAGCTCGTAAAATCCCCTTACCATTTCAGCCCGCTTTGAGCCGCTCCCATTGACGCACAAATAAATCTGCACCGCTACCCCACGTTTTAAACGCCGCTGTGAAATCCCGGCAAACTTTTTCCCGCCGATACTTAGGTCATAACTTCCCGGGCAATAAGAGCCAACAATTTCCCTTGCCTCAATCGGCTCCGAAAAATCGGCAAACATCTGCTGAATTAGCTGCCACATGACATCATAGCCGCGATTAATATCAATCCCTTTTGCAGCCTCTGGAAAAATTAACGAGATATTGAGGACCCCCTCATCAAGCACAACCGCTAACCCCCCGGAATTCCGGACAATCGGCTGATAGCCCTGTGCAGTCAAAAATTGAATGCCCTCCTGTAAAAATGGCAATCTCGTATCCTGTATCCCTAATACCACCGTATTATGGTGCACCCACGTTCGCGCCGTTGCCGGTGCCTCACCTGCACCCACAGACGCGCATAATGTATCATCCGTTCCAAAAGATTGTAATGCTTGAAAATGAATCCCAACCGCCGACTGGTCGATGATCCGCCATTCGTGCTGGCGCAGTAAACCTTCCATTTTTGTAACTCCTTAATGGTTTAATAGGCTTATTTTATCAAAAAAAAGGGAATTTAAACAGCCTGGCCAAGTCCACTCCTTCTTTGAACCTAGAAAAAAGAGCCAGTCCTATCTTGGACCAGCCCATTCTTTATTATAATCCTTGTGCAGCTGTAATTAACGCAAGCTTGTATACATCTTCTTCGTTACAACCGCGGGATAGATCGTTTACCGGTTCATTTAACCCTTGTAAAATCGGACCTACCGCTTCAAATCCGCCTAAACGCTGTGCAATTTTATAACCGATGTTTCCTGCTTCAAGGCTTGGGAAAATAAACACATTGGCATCCCCCTGCAGCACAGAACCAGGTGCCTTGCTTTTTGCAACAGAAGGAACAAACGCGGCATCAAACTGGAATTCTCCGTCCAATACAAGTGATGCATCGCGGCGCTTTGCTTCTGCCACAGCCTCCGCGACACGCTCAGTTTCCGGCGATTTAGCAGAACCCTTTGTAGAAAAGCTTAACATCGCAATCCGCGGCTCGATATCAAACATTTCCGCTGTTTTCGCACTCTCAATCGCAATCTCGGCTAAATCATTGCTATCTGGAGCAATATTAATCGCACAATCAGCAAATACATATTTCTCATCTTCACGAACCATGATGAACACACCAGACGTCTTCTTCACGCCTGCTTTAGTTTTAATAATTTGCAGCGCAGGGCGAACCGTATCAGCCGTAGAATGAGCCGCACCGCTGACAAGACCGTGTGCTTTATTTAAATACACAAGCATGGTGCCAAAATAATTTTCGTCCAGCAAAATTTTGCGGGCATCTTCTTCCGTTGCCTTTCCTTTGCGGCGGTCAACGAATGCAGCTACTAACTCGTCCATTCCTGCATATGTAGAAGGGTCATAAATTTCTGCAGACTCCAAAGAAACGCCAACCTCGTTTGCCTTTGCCTGCACTTGTTCAATGTTGCCTACCAAAATAGGTGTAATTAAATTTTCTTCAGCCAAACGGCTGGCTGCGCGAATAATCCGCTCATCTAATCCCTCTGGAAAAACAATCCGCAAATTGCGGCCAGAAATCTTTTGTTTTAAACCTTCAAATAAATCACTCACGACAATATCCTCCCTTAGAAAAACTACCTCTTCTAGCATACTTTACCAAGGTGAAATTTCAAGCAATGTACGTCACAGGTAGCGGTTTCATTAAAAAGTTTTTGTTTTCAAAAAATTGCACTCTCGCTCTTACTATTTACCCTTTTTTATAAAAATATCCACTTCTCTACATTTAGGGTTTTATTAAGGCGGCACTTGGTCAAACTATGATATAGTTAAGATTGGAAATAAGAAGAATGATTATTTAGGAGTGATTATAATGAGTGAAGCAGCACAAACGCTTGATGGCTGGTATAGCCTTCATGATTTCCGCACCGTTGATTGGACAACATGGAAAATGCTTCCGAGTGATGAGCGCGAGGCCGCCATTCACGAGTTTCTAAGTCTTGTTGAAAACTGGAACGAGACACAGGCACGCAAAGAAGGCAGCCATGCTTTATATACAATCGTCGGCCAAAAGGCTGATTTTATGATGATGATTCTTCGTCCAACGATGGAGGAACTAAACGAAATTGAAACCCAATTCAATAAAACAAAATTAGCAGAGTTTACGATTCCTGCTCATTCCTATGTATCCGTTGTTGAACTCAGTAATTATCTGCCAGCAGGTGAGGACCCATACCAGAACCCGCAAATCCTTGCACGCCTTTACCCAACATTGCCAAAAGCCAAGCATGTCTGCTTCTACCCAATGGACAAGCGCCGTCAAGGCAATGATAACTGGTACATGCTGCCGATGGAAGAGCGCCGCAGCTTGATGCGCAGCCACGGTATGATCGGACGTACATATGCAGGCAAAGTAAAACAAATCATCACCGGTTCAGTTGGTTTCGACGATTACGAATGGGGCGTTACCCTCTTCGCAGAAGACGTGCTCCAATTTAAAAAGCTCGTCTACGAAATGCGTTTTGACGAAGTCAGCGCCCGTTATGGCGAATTTGGGGCCTTCTTCGTTGGCAATCTGCTAGAGGAAGAGCGTGTACCTAGATTCCTTCACGTTTAAATTAGAATGCTTCAGTGCCTTGATTAGGTGCTAAAGCTAGACTGTACCCGAGGTTCAATGATATCTATTTTAAAAAGTTCTCGAGGCTTTGGCTCCGAGAACTTTTTTCTGTTTTAAACAGCCATTCAATCAGTCATAATTCAATCCTTTTTCTCATACTATTTAAACAGCGAGTCTCAAGATTTAAGCTCCGAAAGTCTCATCAAAAAGAGGTGAGAAAAGAGCCAAAAAAACTGTCACGATTTTGGGTTCAAAGGAGTATGAATACAATTGTTAGGTCATTCGTCTATCCACAATACTATTGAATGAGTTTTATAGGAGGGAAAAAGATGAACCAATATTACAATCCACAAGGATTCCAGCCTTATACAGGGGCGGCCGGCCAGCAAGGCGCTCAGCCAATTGCGGGCGGGCAAGGTTTTATGCCTGGTCAACAAGGTTTTCCACAATTTCCGCCGGCTGGGGCCGGAAGTGTGCCACAAACACCGCCCCAAGGCGCTGCAACTGCACCTGGCATGCTGCCAATTGAGCAGTCATACATCGAAAACATTCTCCGCTTGAACAAAGGAAAATTAGTTAGTGTATTTGCAACTTTTGAAGGAAACAACCAATGGAATGCCAAAGAGTTTAAAGGAATCATTGAAGCAGCCGGTCGTGACCACGTAATCTTAAGCGATCCGCAAGTCGGCACGCGCTATCTCATACCGATGGTTGCGGTAGATTATATTACCTTCTCCGAAGAAATCGAGTATGAGTATCCATTTGGCGGCGGCCCATCATTAGGCACTTATCCTCCAAGGTAAAAAGAAAAGCAGAAGCACCTTGAACTGGGGCGCAAAGCTACAGACGAGCCGGCGAGAAGGCTGCTCTTTGGCCTTCTTGATGGATTGGCTTATGACCCCAAGCCCTTAGGCGCTGGAGCTAGACAATCAGAAAAGAAAAGGCATTGGGACCTTCCCCAATGCCTTTTCTTATTAAAAGTTTTTAACTGCTCCAACGATCATTAATACCCATGCCGCCAAAAAGCAAACCCCGCCAATTGGTGTAATCGCACCTAAAACGCCAACCTTTGTTAAGCTTAAAAGATACAAGCTGCCGCTGAAGAAAATAATCCCCACGAGCATTAACCACCCGGACCAATTAAAAAGGGAGCTCGTTGCCACTTTTCCAAGAAGCAGACCAATAATAAGAATCCCCGTGGCATGAAACATTTGATAGGTTACACCCGTTTTCCAAATTTCTAAATAATGGGCATCGAGTCTATCCTTTAGACCATGTGCACCGAACGCTCCGAGCGCCACCGCCAAAAAGGCGTTAATGGCCCCAACAATAATAAATGCTTTCATATCAAAATTCCCCCATCTTAAAAATCAAATAGTGAATCTCCATTTGCCTCATCATCCATTTCGATCTTTTTAGGCTGCTGTAAGGATGAGCCTTGCTGAAACACTTGTTGATTCATTAATGGCTGTTGATAAACCTGCCGTGTGATTACCGGCTGTGCCGTTACTGCAGCAGGCTTCGTACTCACCTGTTTTTCATCTAGTATGAGTTCGCATAATATTTTAATAGAGTAAATCTTTTCCCGCAAGTTTTCTTCCTTTGCGCTAGTTTTGGCTAAACTTAATTCCTCTTCTATTTTGGCCAGTAATTTCTCAACAGATATATTCATGTGGGACACCTCTAAGTTCAATCTCATTTTTATTCTACATGATTATCGGCTATTTTACGAAAAAATAGACCTCATCAATTACTCGACATGTTTCACGTGAAACATGTCGATATTTTAGATTGAATATCCCCCCATAGAGAGCAATTGGAAACCAAATACCATATTTTGTAGAATAAGTTGAGGGTTTCGTAGAATCACTAGCGCCTTTCGTAGAATTACGCTTACTTTTGTAGAATCCAACCTTATTTTTGTAGGATTCCCCGTCAAATCACTTTAAAACCCGGACCATTCCTGGTCCGGGCACCCATTTAACCTAATATTCTTTGATAGATTGACTTGGCGTGGAGCAAATCCTTTGTTCCATGGATGAGCGCGCGGCCATCTTGAAAAATAACCATCCGTTCTGCGCCCATTTCAACCGATATCAAGTATGGATTGCCTTTAACTTGGTAGCCTAACTGACTTAGCTGTCCCGCAAGCTTCTCGAGCGAAACATCTCCATAACTAGACGGCCGGATCTGGACGGTATCGCGGCCGCACAGGACGGAGGTCTTTGTCATGTTTTCTTGGTCCAAATAAGGATAGGACCGCTCCTCGCCGCACGACAAGCAGCCGGGAAATTTAGCCTTAGACATTTTTAGGCTTGTGTATTGATTGCGCCACAAATCAAAGCTGACAAAGGTGGCCCTGACTGCTTCCCAGTCCTCCACCAGTATCTTCAAAGCCTCAGCGGTTTGGTGGGCGATGACCATTTGCACAGCGGGGGAAATAATTCCTCCCGTATCGCAAGTCATTCCCTGAAGCGGGATAGTCCGCAGTAAACAATTCAAACATGGAGTTTTCCCGGGGATAATCGAAAAACTCATCCCAAAGCTGCCGACGCAGGCACCATAAATCCACGGAATATTGTATTTCTGGGAAACATCATTCATAACCATCCGGGTTTCAAAGTTATCAGTCGCATCAATCATTAAATTAATACCAGCAACCAATTCTTCCAGCAGCTCTGGGGTAGCATCGCCGATTATTGCCTGTATCTCTACATCTGAGTTAATTGCCCGGAGCCGTTTCTCCGCTGCAGCCGCTTTTGGTAGTTTTTCCGCTACATCCTCTTCGGTATATAGTTGCTGGCGCTGAAGGTTGCTCTCTTCCACATAATCTCTGTCAACGATGGTTATTTTTCCGACTCCAGCCCGTGTCAACACCTCGGCGCTCCCGGAGCCTAAGGCCCCTGCCCCAATGATGAGGACATGCTTTTGACTAATCTTTGTTTGCCCTTCTTTTCCGATTCCAGAAAAAAGGACTTGCCGTGAATAGCGCTCGTTCATAAAATCCCCCCCCAATCGATAAGAAAAGCGCAAGGCGCCCGCCTATCGGCGACAAGCACAAGACGAGCCGGCCGAAAGGTTGTTCTTTAACCTTTTGGACGGATTGGCTTGTGTCCTCGAGCCGATGGCGCCTGGAGCTGGACAATTCTCGAAGTCAAAATTTATACTTTCTTATCTCTTAAGAAAAACTCGCCTACTTGGCGAGTTTCATTTTAGTTGAGCTGGCTTTACATCAACCGCCGCTTACCGGTGGAATAAAAGCAACCTCATCGCCTTCACGAATCACCTCATCATTTGAGGCAAACTCCTCATTAATAGCAGTCATCACGGTGTCCATCCGCGGCAAATCATATTTAGCAGCTAATTCTGCCTTCAATTCAGCAACCGTTTTGCCAGCTGCCTCTAGGGTCAAAAACTCTTCACCAACAACATCACGCAAATGCGCAAAAAACAAGACCTTATTCATCTAAATCACCCGCCTCCGGTTTACCGCTCGGATATGCAACCGTTTCAAGTTGATTACCCATCCACTCTTCGCCATCTTCCCAATGTTCCTTCTTCCAGATTGGGACGATTTCTTTAATCCGTTCAATTGCATAGCGGTTAGCTTCATAAGCATCAGCGCGGTGCGGCGTTGAAACGGCAATCACGACCGCCACATCGGTAATATCTAAACGGCCGACACGGTGCGTAATCGCTACCTTACATCCTTCCCAGCGTTCCTCTATTTCCCGGCCAATCTGCTCCAGCTTCTTAACAGCCATCGCTTCATATGCCTCATAGATCAAAAACAAGGTTTTCTTGCCCTTCGTTAGTTCCCGGACGGTCCCAATAAAAGTAGTAATCGCACCCGCTTCACGTTGGATTACTTTATCAATCACCGTTTGAATATCAATCGGTTCCTTTGAGATTTCATACAGCTTCATTCTTTCACCTCTTCTGTTAAACGCTTGGGTACGGCGTTCTCCACCACTTGGTAGCCGCCAATCTTCTCGACCTGTTCTTTAAAAGCAGGTGATTGGATAATCTTAATAAGCTGCCGGCCGCTGTCACTTTCAAAAAACTCGAGTTTCATCACTAAATCATATTCTTCATCGGCAACAGGTATAAAATCTAACCCCATCGCCTTTGCTGCTGGATAAATTCCTAGTCCTGCAACAGACACATCACCCTTCACTTCCGCCGCCACGGCTAAATGCGAAAACATCTCGCGCTCATAGCCAGTAATCTCCTCAGCCGTAAGGCCTGCCTCATCTAAAAGTAAATCAAACAAGATGCGGGTGCCAGCTCCTTTTTGCCGGTTTACAAAGTTGGCGTCAGCCCGAACTAAGTCTGTGACGGATTCAATTCCCAGCGGATTTCCCTTTGGCAGAATCCAGCCCTGCTTCCTTTTTAAAAAAGGATATAAAACAACATCTTGACCTGCCAAAAATTTATTTACATAAGATATATTGTACTGTTTTGTACTTGGGTCTAGCAAATGAATCCCCGCTACGTGGGCCTCACCTTTTCGAATCGCCATGATGCCAGCCATACTGCCGACATGGGAGGAGACAATTTTCATCTCTGTCCGTTCGCGCTTCAGCTGAGATGATAACAGATCGATGGTTAGGTCATGGCTGCCGCTGAACACTATTGCCTTCTTGATTTCTTCAAGCGGTCGTAATAATTCGGCCTCAGCGGTATCTCCCTGTTCATAACCGCTGATATTAGGCGGAACAATTAACAGGGCGTCTGCTCTGACATAGGACATGGTGACCCCTGCTGCTCGGGTGAGCGGGTTGGCTACAAATTGTCCATTCACATAGCCGATATTCATTCGGACAAAATCCTCTGCCCCCATCGATGAAACGATACGGCGGCCAAGCTTGACCATTACCGTTTGCCGCTTAGGAACAGGAATACCTAAATACTTACAGATTAAAGGCTGGACAAACCATTCGAGCGCCAAATAAGCTGACACCGGATAGCCCGGAACACCGACAACGACTTTGCCGTTTATTTTTCCTAAAATAACGGGTTTGCCAGGCCGTGCGGCGACCCCGTGGGTAAATACTTCGCCAATTTCAGCAATGATGTGGACGGTAAAATCCTTTCGTCCTGCCGAAGATCCGGCATTAATGACAATGATATCCGAGGTTTCCGAAGCTTTCAAAAGGACTTCCTTAATATTTTCAGGCTCGTCCTTAACGATGCTATGGAGGCGCGGTTCACCGCCCCAATCCTTCACAAATCCGGAAAAAACAGTGCCGTTAAACTCGATAATTTTCCCAGTTGCTAGTTCAGTATGGGCCTCAACCAATTCATTCCCCGTTGGAATAATCGTGACAACCGGTTTCTTAACAACCGGTACCGTCAGCTGCTGTGCCGCCAATAACACGCCTAAATCAGCGGGTCTTAACAAATGGCCTTGCGGAAATAGCATCTCTTCCTGCACAATATCCTCGCCAATCGGGCGGATATGCTGCCAAGGGGTGGCCGGTTCAATAATTTCAATTGTTTCTTCGTCAACGATATGAACATGCTCAATCATAATCACCGCATTAAACGGTGAAGGAATGGCGTTGCCCGTATCGACAAAACAAAATTGTTCACCTATCTTAAGGTATTGAGGATTTTGTTCGTGTGCCTGGTAGGTGCTTTCTGCGATAACAGCAATCCCATCCATTGCGGAGGCATGGTAGTGCGGCATGGATACATGTGCAAAAATTGGTTCGGCGGTCACACGACCTAGAGCATCAACCGCTAGAATCATTTCCATTTCAGGGGTCTCTAGAAAAGCTGCAAGAATCTCTTCTCTTGCTTCCGCGCGGGGTTTATCTTCTAAATAAATTTTGCGTTGATATTGTTTTTGTTCCATTGACTAAATCCCCTTACCTTGATGGAATCACAGGAACCCATTCACCCTGTGAAACTCCTTCTTTTTCTGAACTAATCTCGACGAGACCATCGCTTTTTACCAATGTGGTAATCAAGCCGGATTTTCCGATAATCGGCTCAGCCCACCATTCGCCCTCATTTTCAAACAGACGGGCGCGGATATAATCGGCCCGGCCCATGGAGGATGGGATATTCTTGGTTATTTTTGCAAAAATCCGCTCCGGTTTACGATCGCACTTTTCTCCTTTTAGCTTGCGGAGGACCTGTTCACCGAACAATTTAAAAATAATCATCGCGCTGGCTGGATGTCCAGGCAGGCCAATGACAGGCTTTCCATTTGCCAATGCCAGAATTGTAGGTTTTCCCGGCTTAATGCTGATTCCGTGGACGAAAACTCCCGGATCACCCAACGATTGAATGACATCTGTTGTATAATCCTTCGCTCCGACCGAACTGCCCCCCGAAAGGATTAAACAATCGACCTCCTCATAAAGGGATTGGGCACGCTCTCGAAACTCGTCAAAATCGTCACGGACAATCCCGCCGTATACAACCTCTACATTCCACTCCTGGACTAGCCCTGCGATCGTTAGATAGTTAATATCGCGAATTTGCCCCTCTCGCAATGTTTCTGTTTGGTAAGGGACAATTTCATCACCGGAAGACAGATACCCGACCTTTAGTTTCCTAAAGACCGTCACGTGGGTGATACCTAAAGAGGCAAGAGCGCCCAATTCCTGCGGCCTAAGCTTTGTACCGCGGCCCAGAAGGATCTCCCCTTCTCGAATATCTTCACCCGCCCGAATTACGTTTTCACCAGGTGCAATCTGCTTGTACGTGTTGAGGAGCGTATCGACATCCTCACAGTGTTCAATCATGATAACGCTGTCACAACCCTTTGGGAGCATGCCTCCGGTCGGCACATAAACGGCAGTTCCTTGGGTTACTTCAACAGTTGGGACCTCGCCCATTTTCACCTCACCCATAACGGTTAAAAAGCCGGGCATGGATTCTGAGGAACCATACGTATCTTTCGCACGGACGGCGTAGCCATCGACAGTCGAGCGGTCAAAACTCGGCACATTTTCCTTGGCAGTCACCGGACTCGCTAAAATATAATGAAGGGCACGAGAGAGCTCTCTAATCTCTGTTTGCTCAATTGCCGGAATTTTTTCATCTATCAAGTTAAATGTCTCTTCAACTGTTTTGACTTTGAAAAATTGCATGGTTCCCTTACTCCCCCTTAAGTAGTCCTACATGTTTGTAAAATCAGACTCAGCCCACTTTTTCGCCTCTATATATTCCTCTGGATCGTTCATATTAAAAAAGACTTTAGTTAACTCGATATGACTATAAGTTTCTAATTCCTTTTCGGTTAGGTACAGAACGTTCAAATGGTCAAGTAAATGCTTCATCCGCAGCTGACCTGCTTTAATCCGTTCCTCCACAACTGCGGCTGCTTGCTTTTTAAAAACAGCAAATAACGGATGCTGTTTGCCATTAACCACAGGTATGACCGCATCATAGTGCAAGGCATTGTTAACCAGGGCTTCGGCCAGCTCTCCAGACACAAACGGCATATCACAAGCCACAATAAAATTAACATCGTAGTCTGACGCCATAAGGCCTGCGTGTACTCCGGCGAGCGGCCCCATGCCAGGGTATTGATCCGTGATCATTCGTACACCTAAAAATTCATATTGTTCAGAATCATTCGTTACTAGAATTATATCATCAAAAAGAAGTTTTAGCCTATCTGCTATTCTTTCAATATTCGTTTTTTCATTTATTTTCAGCAGGGCTTTGTTGGTGCCCATCCGGCTGGATTTCCCGCCTGCTAGAATAATGGCTGCAGCTTTCATACATTCTCCTCTCAATGAATCACTTTTTTCTCCCTCACCGGAGAATATCCATTATCTTGAGCAACAAAGTCAAGGTGAATCGATAAAAGATCTAATAAGGCAACTGAAGGCTTTGTTATAAATTGTTTTGTATCTATAATTTTAATATAGCATTTACATTGTTCGCAAACCTGGATTTGCATAGCAGATTCGCCCTCTATTGATAAAAAGTGAATGGTTGTATGATCTTCATTACCGCAATGCGAGCACTCTAAGCTTTTCGCATGCCAGTGGGCATGGCAGCGCGGGCATTGAATAACCTTCTTTCCTTCCTCATCAAGTGTCGCCAGCCTCACTGGTTCAAAACATACAGGACAATATTCACTTAAATTCATTTGTTCAACTTCTGGCTGAGCCTTTTCTGAGATTACTTGTAAAAAGGGACGAAGAGCAACCTCAGCAAGGAATTGAGGGATTGATTCTAAGATTTCATGTTCTTCGGCGAAGCGCTTAAAATAAGTATAGTTCACAAAAAAGGCCTCTCCAAACCAATCAATTAACGTTTCCTCCGTTAACAGACTGGGGATTTTTAATAATTCTGACTCTATTTCAGGTTTAAAGCTAATCATTAAATCTATTAATTCGCTTATCCACCGTTTGTATCGTGGCATATCCAACTCAAGTTCCGCTAATTCAACAATAGGAGCCCCTGCTTCTATTTCCGCTTGATCAAAGTTGATTTTGAAGGATTTCGATGCTATTTGAAGCTTCCACTGCTCCTGAAGTATGATAATTTCCTTTTGCAGTTCCTGGTATTCATTTGAAACAACGGACTTAATCATCGTTTGCACACCTCTTATATTCATTTATCTGGTTTCATCAATGTTTCATGGGGACATGCTTTATCTTTATGGGCTTACTTTTGTCCTCATGAACGCTCCATGTGGACATGCTGCGCCTTTTTCGGCTTACTTTTGTCCTCATGAGCCCTTCATGTGGACACGTTTCATCCCTATTCGGCTTGCCTATGTCCTCATAAAAATACTCAATAAGGAAATGCTTCTTCAACTTGGTACTGCTCCATAAACAACACCTCTTATTAAGAAATGCCTGCCTTTTATCCGACAGCCATTCTTTTTTTACTTTTATACTTAGTTTTACTTTCTAGCTGCAGCGCCTAGAGGCTCGAAGCCTACAGCCTCTAGTCCAGGCGCTTCCGCTTTTTGGCTATTAAGCACCCCGTTTATGCTTAGGATCATCCAAGTTTGGGAAGTTGCCCTTTTTCACTTCTTCATCATACCAATCCTCATAATGTCCTTTTGCCCACCAAGCCGGAACCTTACCTGTTACAACACCCGAATAACCTGGTCTAGAGTGTTTGTGAACAACAGACAGGTAAATATGTCCGACAATAACCGCAATTCCTAATCCAAAGCCAATGTTATGAAGGACGTAACCCCATTGAACAAGTGCTCTCGGGAAATATTCCGGAAACCACATCGTGAAGCCTGAAACAATGACTAAAATAGCACAGAAAATTTGCAGAATCGAGTTAATTTTTTCACCTGCATTGAAGAATGTTTGTCTTACATGCCCAAACTTAAAGCCAAATAACTCTTTAACGAAATTACCGAAAAATTCAAGATCCCGCTTTTTCCATGTGGCTAATTCTTTCATCCAAAGAAAAAGGAACTTCGGACTAAAAATTAACAAGATGAAGGTAGGCGTTATGAACGCTACAGCGAAAATTCGGTGCAATAGCCGTGCCATGGCTGGACCGCCAAAAACGGGATACAGCCAGTCAAAGAATTCGGTATACATTGGCAGGGCCGTGACGTATAGGGCAAAGAAGGCAATTCCATTAATGGCATGTGCCCAAACAAATGCCTTTGGAAAGCGGCGAATTTGTTCATTTGCTTTTGGATGCTTCTGATTATTACTCATGGCCCTCACCTCCGTCTTCATGACCTTGTGTTTTTTTACTGATAATGGTATTCGTAATAAATGCACCGACAATCGCCATGGTTGTTGCACCTAGCATCATCTTGCCGACTGGCTGTGCATAGTCTTTCCAAACAACCGCAGAGGCTGGAACCTTAGGGTTTTCCGGAAGGCCATATACACTTGGTTTTTCAGCTAATAAATAGATCGTATGCGTGCCGCCGACACCCTGCGGATTATAGATATTTGCATTTGGAAAACGGTCTTTTACTTCACTTAAGCGTTTTTGTGCTATGGCAAGCATGTCATCTTTTTTGCCAAACTGCATCGCGTCTGTATGGCAGGTTGTTACACAGGCAGGTTGCAAACCTTCTTCAAGACGATCGGTACACATGGTACACTTTTGAGATTTTTTATATTCTTTACCGTTCTTATCTTTGTAAGTTTTTAATGAGATGACTTCAAATGGACAGTTTTGTACGCAATAGCCGCAGCCTACGCACTTATCATGGTCAATTACAACAGACCCAAATTTTGAGTAGCTGATGGCCTTCTCAGGACATACCTTTTCACAGGCAGCCGTATCACAATGGAAGCAGGATGAGTGGCGGAAGAGGTATTCTAAATCGCCTTTTCCGTTTTCATGCTCTACATATTGGAGAACATTCCATGTATCGGCACTAGTCTTTGGATGTGATTGAGCACTTCCTTGAAATGCGGCGACTTCTGCCGGAAGGTCATTCCAGTTTTTACAGGCAACCATACAGGCTTTACAGCCGTCACATCTGGTAACGTCAACGTATTTTACGTATTCAGCCATCGCCTAAGCCCTCCTTATGTCACATAGGAATGCTTTATATTCCGGAATCATCGTGTTGGCATCCCCAATATGTGGAGTCAGGCGGTTCGCTGTAGCTCCTGTTGCATACCCTTTGTATCCAAAATTCCATGGCATTCCAATTTGATGAACCTTTTTGCCTTTAACCGTAAACGGCTTATAGCGCTTTGTGACCAATGCATAGGCTTCAATTTTGCCGCGCGCAGAGGTAACAATGACTTTGTCCTTATTTGCGATGCCTTTCTCTTTAGCCAATTCTTCACTTATTTCCACATACATATATCGTGCAATCTCTGCCAGCCATTCTTGGTTACGTGTCATCGAACCTGACTGCCAGTGTGCTTCGACCCTATAGGTGGTTGCAACAATCGGGTAGTCCACCTTAAAGCCACGTTTGTTAAAATCTCCATCATTAATAACAATCGCAGGGTTATATTCTACTGATGAGAATGCATTTGGTACTGGGCTTTCATATGGCTCATAGTGTTCTGGGAATGGCCCGTCATTCAGGGTAGCTGCAAATAATAAGGCAACACCGTCCTTGTTCATCATGAAGGCACCTGTTCCGCCTGGATCAGTTGGGGCTGTCACTGCTTTAAAGTCAGGGACATCATTTCCGACCCATTTCTTTTGAACAGCATCCCACCAAATCACTGCCTTTTCCTGACTCCATGGCTTACCGCTTGGATCTGCCGAGGCACGGTTGTAAAGAATTCGGCGGTTTGCCGGCCATGCAAAGGACCAGTTTAAGAAGTTCCCGCCGCCTGTATCCTTATTATCACGGCGCTGGGAAAGATTTTTCCCCTCTTCAGGATAGAAGCCAGAATAAATCCAGTTACCGCTTGAAGTTGTGCCATCATCTTTTAAATCACCAAAGGTTTTTAATAATTTACCAGTTTTCAGATCGTAGCCATTGATTTCTTTGGCAATTTGATCTAAATCTGGCGCTTCACCCGTGCCATAATTCCAATCAAGTGCTAAGAATGGCTTGTCGGCAGATTTTGGACTGTTTGCATATAGCTTTTTTAGCTTCGCAGCCAATTCATGGACGATATCAAGGTCCGGGCGCGACTCTCCTTTTGGCTCAATCGCTTTCCAGCGGTATTGCATCCAGCGGGAGCTGTTTGAAATACTTCCTTCTTTTTCAAAAGAAGAACAGGCTGGAAGCAGGAAGACTTCTGTATTGATCTTGGCTGGGTCATTGCCCGCTTCCTTTTGCCAGAAGGCTGATGTTTCAGTTTCCCATAGGTCAACCGCTACCAGCCATTTGAGGTTACCAAGAGCTTCCTTTTCCTTGCCGGCGTTCGGTCCGCCGACAACAGGATTGGTACCCCAAAGGAACGCGCCCTCAAGTTCATTGTTGTACATGGCCTTAAATAAGTTAATATGTGAGTAGTTCTTATTCCCCTTCGGCAGGAAGTGGTACCCAAACTCATTATCCTTCGTTGCATTGGTGCCATACCAAGATTTCAATAGGCTGACAACAAATTTAGGTTTGTTGCTCCAATAGCCTGATGGCGGAGTTTCTTTTTTTAAGTATCCGGCAAGTGTAGCATGTTCAGGAACCGTTGCTTTTGGCGCAGCAAGGTAGCCCGTTAAGTTATCCCAAAGTAAACCGAAATCAGTAGAACCTTGAACGTTGGATTCGCCGCGCATTGCATTGATTCCTCCGCCTGGCAGCCCAATATTACCTAAGAGAAGCTGCAGGATGGCAAAGATTCGGACGTTTTGAGAACCAACAGTATGCTGAGTAGTCCCCATCGCGTAGAGAATCGTACCTGATCTACCCACTTTTCCTGTTTCACAAAAGGCTTTACAAACCTTCATGTAATCTTCTTTTGGTGTTCCTGTTACGGCTGTTACGGTATCCACATCGTAGCGGGAATAGTGTTGTTTCATTAATTGGAAGACCGAACGGGGATGCTGTAACGTTTCATCCTTCACCGGTTTTCCATCAGGAGTGGTTTCAATCACCCACTTTGTTTTATCGTAAACTCGTTTTGCTTCATCATAACCGGAGAAAAGACCATCTTTAAAATCGTAGCCCTCTTTCACAATAAAGGAAGCATTCGTATATTTCACAACATACTCTTTATGAATGAGATTGTTTTCAATAGCATATTTAATCATACCGCCGACAAACGGAATATCCGTTCCAGAACGAAGCGGGGCATAGAGATCAGATACCGCAGATGTACGTGTATAACGCGGATCCACGCTGATAATTTTTCCGCCTTTTTCCTTCGCCTTTGTCAGCCATCTAAAACTGATTGGATGATTTTCAGCTGGATTTGCTCCCATAATGAGGGCACAATCTGTCCACTGAAGGTCATTCCAGTGATTTGTCATTGCTCCACGACCAAATGTAGGTGCCAGACCGGCAACCGTAGAACTATGTCATATTCGTGCCTGGTGCTCTAAATAGGTGACACCAAGCCCTCTCATTAATTTTGAAACTAAATACGTTTCTTCGTTATCAAGTGCCGCACCGCCAAGGCTGGCAATCTTTTCTGTTTTATTTACGATGATGCCTGCTTCTTTCTCAACAAATGATGCATCACGTGTTTCCTTCGTACGTTTGGCAATGGTGTCAAGCATCCATTCCCAATCTTTTTCTTCCCACTTATTGCTCCCAGGAGCACGATATAATGGTTTTGTCAGCCGTTTTTCAGATGTATATATTTGGCGTAATGTCGTTCCTTTACTGCATAGCTTACCTTCGTTAATTGGGTTATCCGGATCCCCTTCCGTATACACCACGGTATTATTTTTGGTGTGGACGAGTATCCCGCATCCTACACCACAAAAGCAGCAAATGGTTGGTGTTACAGTAGCTTTGGCAATCTTGAAATCTTTTGTTTTTGCATAGGCTTTTTTATCATTAAAACCTAGTTCAACTACTGCAAGGGTAGCAGCCGTTGCACCAGATAGTTTTAAGAATTGCCGGCGGTTTAAGTTCATTTCAACCATCACTATTCTCCTTCCCAAAAATGATTAGGCATCCCTCTATAAGCTTAAAGCGCCTCTCCCTTTAGGCTGGCAGCTTACCGCTTTATCTCTCTATATACTCCCTTTAGTTTTTCTCTGTTTGTTAATTCCCCCCTTCAACCGTTCTCTCACAGTCTATTTCTTGGGTAATATCATTTTTGACTCTTCCTGAAGAGGTATAAATGACAGCCATTTTTCCTCTTAAATAGCCGATTACCTCTATATTTAAAAATTTCGCCAGCTGCACAGCCTGTTTAGTGGCGGCCGTACGGGAGCCGATTACAGGAAAGCCAAATTTTGCACCCTTTGAGAGCATTTCATATGAAACCCTTCCGGTTGTAAGTAAAATTAACCGTTCAGGAGGTAAACCCTTTCTTAGTGCATGGCCAATAATTTTATCCACTGCATTATGGCGGCCGATATCTTCGCGGATTGTGGTCGTGCCATCCTCCTCCACAATACAAGCGCCATGCATTCCCCCAGTTTCTAGATAAAGAGATGATCTTCCAGCAAATTCACTTCTCTTTTTTAATAGATAACTTAAGTCATATATTTGGTCTGAGGACACTTTGGCAAAGCCTTTAACATCTGTCATTGAGAAGAATGTGACACCTCTGCCACACCCGGCCGTATAGTGTTTCTTTTTCGAAAAAAATTGGGTTTCATCAAAATGAGAGTGAAGGGTAACGTAGATAGCTCCCTTGTTTTCATCTATGTTGACAGCTTCAATATCGCTTGCATCCTGAATAAATCCTTCAGAAAACAAATATCCATATGCCCAATCTTCCAGGTCATATTTCGTTAATTGAAAAACAGCTATTTCGCAGCCGTTTAGATGTAAGGATATTGGATATTCATCGGGACAGCCTTTACGATTCATACCATTCCCTCCTACTAAAGGATATTTCCGTATTTATTATTGTAAAAATAGGAACAACGTCACTCAGCGATTTATGTCACAGCATTAAGCGGTAACTGCCTATTAGAAAGTAGATATTAGTAAGAAAAGTATTTAGACTCCCGTAAAAAACCCTGGCATTTCCACACTGTGATTATTTGTGTCAGATTTCCAACAAATTAACCCCTGTCGTTAGATATGGCTATTATCTCAGAAAACGGTTACATTTTAGCCTACCTTGCTTTCCGAACTTATCGTACACCTACACCAATATTTTGAAAGTAATATTTATCACTTTGGACGGTTTCTAATAGTACTATTGGTCTATTTGTCATTTTTTTGTAACTATTAACTGTAAAAGGTTTGTGCATTGTCGATTCCTGTTATATTTTTTATTTTGATTTATAATAAGGAAGGAGCTATTCTTCAAAAGGAGGTTTACATAATGACTATTAAAAAAGTACTAACAATAGCTGGTTCCGATTCAAGCGGCGGCGCCGGGCTTCAAGCGGATTTAAAAACATTCCAGGAGCTTGGCGTTTATGGAATGACAGGGATTACCTGTATCGTGACAATGGATCCAAAGGGCTGGCATCATAACGTATTCCCGATTGATGTCAATATCCTGGAAAAGCAGCTGGATACAATTCTTTCCGTTGGGATTGACGGGATGAAAACAGGTATGCTTGGTACCGTTGAAATCATCGAGCTAGTAGCACGAAAGATTGATGAACATCAATTAAAGAATGTTGTCATTGACCCTGTTATGGTTTGTAAAGGGGAAGATGAGGTGTTAAATCCGGAAACCACTGACGCAATGAGGGAACTGCTTCTTCCACGCGCCTATGTGGTCACACCAAACCTGTTTGAGGCTGGTCAGCTGGCAGGAATGAAGACACCAAAAACAATCGAAGAAATGAAAGAAGCAGCTGCAAAAATTCACGATCAAGGGGCTAAGTTCGTGTTGATTAAAGGCGGCAGCAAGCTTCAAACAGAAGAAAAGTCCATCGACCTTCTATTTGATGGGAAAGAATTTCAGATTTACGAATCCGAGAAGATTGAAACAAACTATACCCATGGTGCAGGCTGTACGAACTCTGCGGCAGTCGCAGCGGAGGTCGCTAAAGGCCATTCCGTCTATGAAGCCGTCGATGTGGCGAAGAGATTTGTTTCTGCGGGTATCCAGCAAGGTTTCCCTTTAAACGAATATGTAGGTCCAACCTGGCACGGTGCCTACCGCAATAAGAAAGCAGTCACAGAGTATTGTGAGGACTGCTAGGATTATAAGGTCGAACGAAATGTTCGGCCTTTTCTTTAATGATAGGAAATTATAAATAATGTCTTTAAGAATTGTCTAGCTACAGCGCCTAGGGGCTCTTAGGTCTAAGCCACTCCGTCAAGAACGCTCGTCTATGCCTGTCGCCCTGTTCAAGGCGCTTCCGCTTTTCTTATAAGCACGCTTTTCGCATTTTTCAAATGATTTTAGTATGATAAATACATTATTAACAACAATACTGATTAGTTATTATTCATTTTTTTCAAGAGCGAAAGGAGGAAGCATATTTTTGGAAGTCATTGATGTTAAACAGGTTCAAGAAACGATTAACCGTTTTGCCAATAAGGATGTCTATATTCACCTTGAAACAACCAACGGTGCCTATGCATCCCATAACGACCAATCTTTCTTTTCTGCCGGAGCTTACATTCGCAATGCCCTTGTCCGATATGAACTAGGGAAGATTACGGGCAGCGGACCTTATCGGGTTGGTTTAAAAATAAACCTCGGCTGGATTTATGCAGAAGGAATCACTCATTTTGAGATTGATGAAGAAAACCATCTATTACTTGCCGGTCATGACTATGACGGAAAGCTTGCCGTTGCATTAGAAATTAGCGCCGTACCATTTGAATAAATTTGTCCTGATAGACCCGAAAGGAGAATGATTTTATGGAAAAACAACGCCATGTTTTAGTCGTTTTCCCTCATCCGGATGACGAGGCGTTTGGGGTATCCGGCACCATTGCCACCCATGTCGAGAACGGAACTCCCGTCACCTATGCCTGCTTAACCTTAGGGGAAATGGGACGCAATATGGGAAATCCCCCGTTTACGAATCGTGAAGAACTTCCGAAAATTAGAAAAGAAGAATTAAAGGCTGCTGCGGAAGCATTAGGAATCCAAGACTTACGGATGCTTGGATATCGTGATAAAACGATTGAGTTTGAAGATGACGAGAAACTAACAAACCGAATTGCAGACATTATTGATGAAGTAAATCCTTCATTAATTATCACCTTCTACCCTGGTTACTCGGTTCATCCTGACCATGATGCCACCGGTGCGGCGGTCGTACGGGCGGTTGAAAAAATGCCTGCAGCCGCACGGCCAACCTTACACTGTGTAGCCTTCTCCAAAAATTGCATCGATGAACTTGGCGAAGCCGACATCATTCATAATATTACGCCAGTAGCTGATAAGAAATTGGCCGCGATTCAGGCACACCGCTCGCAAACAGAGCATTCGTTTAAAGATACGATGGAAAAACTTAAAAATCAGGATCCGCAGCTTATGGTTTGGCTTAACAACGAACGGTTCTGGACCTATAAATTTTAATCAAAAAAAGCCCTTCAACCTGAGGCTACTGCAAAACACAAGATTTAATTACTGAAGCACGATATGTAGAGAAATAGTAACAGGGTGAGACACTACCAGTGGTAGGTACTCACCCTTTTTTCATTTACTTTTGACTTTTGCAGTGCCCTACCTGAAGGGCCTTTTTGTTTAAGTATAGCTTATAAATATATTCTTTTCCTTAAATGTTTCCTTCACCTTTTGACGGTTCAATCCTTAATGTCCGTTCATTCGCTTATAAAACCTCAAGAATCGCCTGTGCTACACCATGTTCATCATTCGTATCGGTAATCACATCACAGAGTGCTTTAATTTCATAGCTGGCATTCCCCATTGCAACCGATCTTCCTGCCCTCTCGAACATGGAGACATCATTCAAGTTATCTCCAATCGCCATTGTCTCATCCATGTCAATTCCTTTAGCTTTTGCAAAAGCCTCTAGAGCAAGACCTTTTTGAGCCTGTTTATTGGTGATTTCAAGATTCTCGTGGCCGGAAGAGGTAATATCCAAGTCCGACAAATCATGAAGGTCTTCACCTGCTGCTTTAAGTTTACCGCGATCAAAGCAAAATGCCAGCACCTTATAGATTTGATAATTTTCATCCGCAAAAAGAAGCTCGTAGTCTTCTGTTTGGTGAATTAAGCCATCACGGATCCTTGCCCCCGCTGCATGTCTAATTTCTTCAGGATCCATCTCAGGATTAGCGCTGACAACAATGTCCACCAAGATGGAAACAGCTTTCTCCGGATCCAGTGTGTAGGCACCTTTATCAGTATAAACCTCAAAATAGACATCATGGTCACTTAGTTTAGCTGCAATCGCTCTCGCCAGCGGTTTACTAATCGGTGTAGAAGATAAAACTTCCCCTTCCTTTGAGCGGACCTCAGCCCCATTCACACAAATAACAGGACATGTTAAGCCAGCCTGTGATAACACATAGGAAGCCTCCTGATAAGACCGGCCTGTTGCCACGACAAATTCGATTCCTTCAGCCTGCGCTTTTAGGATCGCTTGTTTATTTTCCTCACTGATTTGTTGAACTGAATTTAATAATGTTCCATCCATGTCTGAAGCAATACATTTAATCATGTTGTCCACCTTTTCCATTTTTTCTGGCTATAGTATTGCCATTCTAACATAGATTAGCAGCCTTTAAAGCATGGAAAGCTCACTCCAAATACTTACTGCCTTCGCGAACACTAAGGGGAGCTAACTTATGGCCTTCAATAAATTCCTTTACAGTTGCAGGATTTGTTTTTGAAAACTCCCTCAACGCCCAGCCAATTGCTTTTTGAATAAAAAATTCCTTACTATCAGCATTTTCCAATATGTAACGAAAAAGTAGGTCTTCATTCGTTTTTTCTTTATATTTCAGTTGAAAAAGAATCGCCGCCCTCCGCAGCCACATATTTTCATGAAGAGCCCAGCCGTTAATTGCTTCTTCAATGACTTCTGGAAAATCGCCTGCTATTTTTCCAACTGGTTTGGGAGCAACAGCATCTACGGTATCCCACCAGGATTTGGTCGTAATCAGCCATTCCATGAACGGCAGGTCACTTTTTTGCAGCTTATTCAAGGATTTTTCCATATAAGTTAAGGCAGTATACTGATATTCTCGTTCTTGCTTATTCCAAAGTTCCTCTATTAGCTCTTTATTAAAAGGCTCTTTTAAGATTCCTGTTTCCTTAAAAAATTGTTTTTCTAATTTCTTACGTAATGGGGATTTAATTCCCAGGAAAGGAAAATGGCCTTTCATATAATTTTGCATGGGTTTAGCGTTGGCTGCATTACGATTTTCCTCAAACAGCCTTATTAATAACGCGATTCTTGCTACCACAGCATTCATCCTCTCACCGAATCGTACCACCATTATTAGTTCTACTTTTTCCCAATTTTCCCTTTACTTTATACTGATAAACCCATCACACTTTTCACACACTATTAGCAGATAGGGGGGATACATAGATGACAAAGAAATTTAATAAAGGCAGCCGTAATCAAAATTCACCGCAAGCAGGGCACTCAGAAGCTGAATTTGGCACAGAGTTCGTCAGCGGTGATAACAGTAAGGGAAATAAACGCAATAAAGGGCAGCAAAGTAAGACCAATCCGCATAAATAATATGCCGGGGATTTCCCCGGCATTATCCATTCATTGAACCTTACTCGCAGACAAATCCTTTATTTCCTCAGCAATTCTCGCTTTAATTTTTTCAACAACTGAGAAATCCATTGCGGCTACATAAATCTCTTCCAGCTCATCATGCAGGGATTTAGCTTTAGACAGATAACTGGTCGCTTCTGTCATCTTATTTTTATATTTTTCAGCAATGTTACTTATAAAATCAGCATAAAGCTCATCGGTACCTGGCTCAATCAAAAGCTCATACATATCAATGATCTCATCACCGTCTCTGCTTGGGAAATATTCATGCGGCGCGGTACTGTCAAAAATGGCTACACCCAGCTCCCTGAAAATGACCATATCAAGGCTGTGCGGGTCAAAACCGCAATGATAAACTTCTACATCGATGCCGCGCTCCTCACCTGCAGCTGCGAGCTTTTTCAGCATCGTAGATTTCCCAGAGCCTGGACGCCCTTTGATAAAATAGCGTTTTGGTATTTCCTCGGTTAGATTTGGAACAAAATCGACGGCTCCCTGCGGCGTAGCAGCCCCTAAAAAGCGATGGCGGACTTCCGGGGTCTTATTTAACTTTATTTTTCCGAAGAAGGAATCAATTAATTTTTTCGTCAATTGGTCCGCTTTTATAAAATCCATACTGCTAATATAAACTTTTTCCCACTCATCATGAATCTCCAATGCTTCATTAAACGTTGCATAGGCCTTCTGAAATGAATGAGCGATTTGATTTGTCAGCTTTTGAATCACATTCTTCTTTAGGTTAAGCTCCCGGGAATTCCAGGCCTCGCCAAGGTTTATATACTCCTCGACAGCTCCGGGCGCCTTAGGCTCAATTACATGCGGCGCTGTACCGTCCACAATACCCACCTTTAAAGCTGGAATGATTACACCATCAATCGAGTTATTATCAGAAGAACAATGAAGCAACTCAATATTGTAGCCCTTTTCAACCCACTCCTGGCCAATTTTCTTCATAAGTGAGGATTTACCGGTTCCCGGTCCGCCTTTTAAAATAAACAATCTCTCTAATCCTTGTAGGTTGGAGTCATAAAGACTATAAAATCCTCTGGCAGTATTACCGCCGGCAAAATAATTTTTGATTTTTCCTGCCACCCATCAACACTCCCTTTTAACAAGCCTTTACCTTAAGAGGTATTAGACTAGTTTTCTAACAAGCAAAGGTTACCTAAAGTTTAAAAGTCAACCCTTTTGGAGGTGACTCACTTTTCAGATTATCTTATGCTTTTTTGTTTTTTAGGTGAGTGCCTATGAAAAATTTATCTTACATGAATGCTTGAGTAAGATTGTCAGTCCAACTTTTATTTAGTCACCGGGGTAAATTCAGCCTTTGTGATTTCTTGTAATTTATTAGGTGCAAGCACGATCTGAACACCAATTTTCCCCGCACTGACGACCATTGATTCCAGCCCTCTGCTGCTCTCATCAAGGAAGGTTCTATACTCTTTTTTCATGCCGATCGGTGAGCAGCCGCCGCGGATATAGCCTGTCCACTTTTGAATGTCCTTCATGGGCAGCATCTCCATGCTTTTTTCTCCCGCCGCTTTGGCGGCCCTTTTCAGATCGAGTTCCTCCGCTACGGGTATGACAAATACAAAAATATTTTTACTAGCACCCTGGGCCACAAGGGTTTTATAGACCTCCTTAAGATCCTTTCCAATTTTTTGGGCTACCGATATTCCATCAATTTTTCCATCTTTATGATCGTATGTAAGCATTTCATACTCGACCTTTTTCGCGTCAAGTATCCGCATCGCATTTGTTTTTGCCTGTGCCATTACCATCATCCTTTAAACCATTTATATAATGGCATTATATCATTTGCCATTTTGGATTGAAAAACCTTGACATACACAAAATCATCCAAAATCTGTCACCCGTTTGTCACTCTATCAAGCAACTATTATAGTAAACTAAAATTAAGATCATACCTTAACTGCATTGAGATAGGGCAGAGTGCCGCTACCAAGCCATATATCACAGTGAATACAATCACATTTTTACTTTAACTCGCGCAAATTATTTATTTAAAAAAAGTATTCCCCCATAAATTGACTGAGGTGAAAACGATGAAATATGATTTAGTATTATTACATCCCCCTAGTGTATATGACTTTAGAAAGAACTCGTTACTAGCCGGTCCCATCAGTGATGTGGTCCCATCCTCACCCGTATTTGAGATGTACCCGATTGGGCTGACAAGTATTGCCGATTATTTAGAACAGTATGGTCTAAAGGTGAAAATTATTAATATTGCGAACCGCATGCTGATGAGTGACAAATTTGATGTCGAAGCAAAGCTCCGAAAAATAAAAACAAAGGCATTCGGAATCGACCTTCATTGGCTGCCGCATGCACACGGAAGTATTGAACTCGCAAAGATTGTAAAAACCCTTCATCCTGAAACGCCCATTATCTTTGGCGGCTTATCAGCCACTTATTATCATAAGGAGCTAATCGAATATCCATTTATTGATTTTGTTATGCGGGGTGACTCAACCAAAAAGCTGATGCTTTACTCATGAATAAAATCGAAGCCCACAATACCCATTACGCTGATATTCCTAATTTTACTTGGAAAAAAGGGAAAGAATATGGTTACAATCCTATCACATATGTTCCAAAAGACTTGGATGATATTGATATTCCAGGCTATCGCTATACCATTCGATCTGTGTTTAAATATCGCAACTTCCTTGATCCGCTGCCATACAACGGCTGGCTTCATTATCCTAACACGGCCTTGTTAACGGCTAGAGGCTGTACCCAAAACTGCTTAATTTACGGTGGGTCGAGAGAGGCATACGACCAAAACTGTAATCGGAATTCACTGGCACTACGTTCTCCGAAGAAGCTTACCAGTGATATTCAATTCATTTCACGTTTCAGCCGCGCCCCTATTTTTATCCTGCATGACCTTCGTCAAGGCGGGCGGGAATATGTCCAAGAGTTTTTCAGCCGGCTAAAAGAACTCCATTTAAAAAATGAAATTGTGTTTGAATTATTCCAATATGCTGATGAAGAATATTTTAAAATGATGAATGACAGCGTTCCAAAATATAGTATTGAGATCACCCTTGAAACACACGATGAAAAAATCAGGCGCTATAATGGTAAATTTAGCTGCACTAATCAAAAGGTGATTGATACCCTTAATTTTGCTTTAAAACATAATTGTAAAAAGATTGACCTATTCTTCATGGTTGGAATCCCAGGGCAGACCTACACAAGTGCTGTCGAAAATATCGATTTCTGTGAAACGATTCATCTGGCCTGTAATAAGGACCCGAGAATCTTTTACTTTGTAGCGCCACTGGCGCCGTTCCTTGACCCTGCCAGTCCTGCCTTCGAGCATCCAGAAGTTCATGGCTATAAGAAGTATTGCCACACCATTGAGGACCACCGCAAGGCGATTACCCAGCCATCCTGGAAGCACATGTTAAGCTATGAAACGAAAGATATGACACGTGATGATATTGTCAACTCCACTTACGAAGCAGCTGAACGTCTTAATGACTTTAAATTAGAGTACGACTTGATTAATAAAGAGGACTACTATGGTCTCAGGGAGAAAATTGAAAAATCAAAGGAATATATTAAGAAGATTGACTATGTACTTTCTCTTCCTGCTGATGAGCAAGCGTTTGAATTAGCCAGAATTCAGGAAGATATCGAGGAGTTGAATAAATATAGTATCTGCGAAAAAAATGAATTGAAATGGGAGGTACAAAAGAATTACGCTAACTTTTTTTCTCTTGCAATGGTCGGTATCGAACAGCTATATGAGGATTATGTTAACAAAATCAGGCATTTTTTAAGCCCAAAACGCCGCCATCAATTTAAACTTGATACAGAATACCTGAAAATAAAATAATTAAAAATGGTATCGGATTCTATTCCGATACCATTTTTGGTATAGCTTCAACATTAATGGCCGCCCAAGTAAGCAGCTCTAATTTGATCGCTCTGGCTCAGTTCTTCCGCTGATCCGGAAGCAACAATTTTTCCTGTTTCAATAACATAGGCACGATCAGCAATAGACAGAGCCATATTAGCGTTTTGCTCAACAAGAAGGATGGTTGTTCCCGTTTTATTGATTTCCTCAATAATTTGGAAGATTGTTTTTACTAATATCGGCGCAAGACCCATGGAAGGCTCGTCCAACAGCAAAAGCCGAGGTCTTGCCATTAAGGCACGGCCCATAGCAAGCATTTGCTGCTCCCCTCCGGATAAAGTACCCGATAACTGCTTACGGCGCTCCTCCAAACGTGGAAATAACTGATAGACCTTTTCAAAATCTTCCTTGATTCCTTTTTTATCTTTACGTAAGTAAGCACCCAGCTCAAGGTTTTCCTCTACTGACATGTTTGCAAAGACACGACGGCCTTCCGGAACATGTGAGATTCCTCGTTTTACAATCGATTGAGCTACTTTTCCTGCTACATGTTCATTTTCAAAGATGATTTCGCCAGTTTTTGGTTTCAATAATCCGGAAATGGTTTGCAGAAGTGTACTTTTACCAGCACCGTTTGCGCCAATCAATGTAACGATTTCCCCTTGATTGATTTCCAGGGAAACTCCCTTTAAGGCGTGGATGTTGCCATAATATACATTTATATCATTGATTTTAAGCATTTAAGAAACCTCCTCGCCTAGATACGCTTCGATGACTTTTGGATTACTTCTAATTTGTTCCGGTGTACCTTCGGCAATCAATTGACCATGGTCGAGCACATAAATCCGTTCACATACTCCCATGACTAGAAGCATATCATGTTCAATTAAGAGGATGGTAAGATTGAATTTTTCGCGGATTAAGGCAATTAAATTCATCAGTTCTTCCGTTTCCTGTGGGTTCATCCCCGCTGCTGGTTCATCAAGCAATAGGAGCTTTGGATTCGCAGCTAAGGCCCGGGCAATTTCCAAACGGCGCTGCTGGCCGTATGGTAAGTTCTTTGCCTTCTCATGTAATACATTATCCAGCTTAAAGATCTTCAAAAATTCGATTGCCTTTTCTTCCATTTCCTTTTCACCAGAAAAGTGAGCAGGGAGGCGGAAGATCGAACTTAAAATCGAATGCTTCGCAAGCGCATGATAAGCCACTTTAACATTATCGAGAACAGACAGTTCACTAAACAAACGAATGTTTTGGAATGTCCGGCTGATACCCTTTTTTGTTATTTTAAATGGCGCGAGGCCATTTAGTTTTTCACCGTCTAAGGATATACTTCCTTCTGTCGGAACATACACACCTGTTAACAGATTAAAGAACGTTGTTTTTCCAGCACCATTTGGCCCAATTAAGCCGACAAGTTCTCCTTGTTTTAATTCCAAATTCACATCAGAAACAGCCTTTAAGCCGCCAAATCGGATTCCGGCATTTTCTACTTTAAGTAACTGTGTCATGCTGCATTCCTCCCTTTAGCCGATTTACCAACCTTAAAGAATGAGGTGATTTCTTTTGTGCCCATTAAACCTTGAGGGCGGTAAAGCATCATTACGATCAATACTAAACTATAGATAACCATCCGCAGTTCCGGATAGCTTTGAAGGTAAGTTGAAATAATTGTTAAAAGAATAGCCGCAATAACCGCACCTGACATACTTCCTAAGCCGCCAAGAACAACAAAAATTAAAATATCGAATGATTTCAAAAATCCGAAGTTGGTCGGCTGGATAATATAAAAGTTATGAGCGTACAAAGCACCGGCAATACCGGCAAAAAAGGCACCAAGTGCAAAGGCAGCAACTTTATAATAAGTTGTATTAATACCCATTGCATCGGCTGCTATTTCATTTTCACGGATTGAAATACAAGCTCTGCCGTGCGTTGAATTTGTGAAGTTAACAATCACGATAATCGTTAATAATACACAGCCGATTAACCATGGCCATGTTGTTAAATGAGAGACCGTCATACCGCTTGCTCCGCCAACATAGTCAATGTTTAGAAACACGATTCTCACAATTTCACCAAAACCAAGTGTTGCAATCGCAAGATAGTCACCTCTTAAACGAAGTGTTGGAATCCCAATAATAAGGCCTGCTACTGCTGCAGCTATACCACCGACAATTAAAGCGACCGGAAACGGCATGCTTAATTTCATCGTCATAATCGCTGAAGCATAGGCACCAACTGCAAGGAAACCGGCATGTCCAATCGAAAACTGGCCGGTAATCCCAATAATCAAATGAAGACTAACTGCGAGAATAATATTAATTCCGATAAAAAATAATGTATTTACATAAAACTGGTTGATGGAACCACCAGCAATTAGAAATTGCATGACCACTGCAAAAACAACGGCTAAAACGACTGATGTCCAGAAAAACTTTGCTTGCCCTAAAATTTTCATCGTAGAAGCCTCCCCTTAAACCTTTTCCCTGATATTTTTACCAAATAATCCTGCTGGGCGGAAAATTAAAATTAAAATAAGAACAACAAATGCAACGCCATCCCGCCATAATGAGTAACCTGCGGCGCTGACGAGTGCTTCAATCACACCTAATAATAATCCGCCGGTCATTGCCCCCGGGATAATTCCGATTCCGCCTAAAACGGCTGCAACGAAGGCTTTTAAGCCTGGAATAATTCCCATTAACGGTTCAATTTTTGTATAGTACATTCCAAAAATTACCCCAGCTGCACCTGCCAAGGCAGAACCAATCGCAAAGGTAGCAGAGATGGTGTTATTAACGTTAATTCCCATTAATCTAGCAGCATCCATATCATGTGATACGGCACGCATCGCTTTCCCGATTTTTGTTTTGTGAACAATAAATTGTAAGAGAATCATTAAGACAATGGAAGTCCCTAAAATCAAGATCGACTGACCGCTGATTTTTACGCCTAAAACATCAAGGTCCTTTAATGGTACTAAATTGCTTGGATAAGCTTCCGGCTGTGCACCGCGAAGGTAAATCGTCCCATATTCAATAAACAGCGATACGCCAATGGCTGTAATTAGCGCCGCAATTCTAGTGGCATTCCGTAATGGCTTATAGGCAATCCGCTCAATGATGACACCAAAGAGGGCACATACTGCCATTGATATAAGTAATGACGGAAAAAATCCTAAATGAAGAATGGTAATACAATAAAAACCAATAAATGCACCTACCATGAAGACATCTCCATGGGCAAAATTAATTAATTTAACAATACCGTAGACCATAGTGTATCCTAAAGCAATCAAAGCATAAATACTGCCTAAGGATATCCCATTCACAAGCTGCTGTATTAACTCCATCTGTTTACACTCCTTCTGATGAACTCCTGTTTTTCTTTTTCTAAATTGCAGTTTACAAGTTTTGTTCGTTAGTTAACTTATAAATCTCATACAAATTGGAATAGGGAACGTCAACGCTCCCTATCCCTTTGGCAAACTATAAAATTTGTCAAATAATCACATGTTCAAGGTGCTTTTGTTTTTTCTAGTTGTCTAATTGTCCAGGTTCGAAGCCCTGGTCAAGGCGCTTCCGCTTTTCTAATTGTCTAGCTCCAGCGCCTAGGGGCTCTACGGTCTAAGCCAATCCGTCAAGAAGGTTAAAGAACAACCTTCTCGCCGGCTCGTCTGTAGCCTTGCGCCCCTGGTCAAGGCGCTTCCGCTTTTCTAATTTACGGGTTTACTTTTGTCTTATACTGTTGTTGGCCGTTTACGTATTCCAGAATAACGGCGGCTTTAATTGGGTCATGATTCTTATCTAGCTTCACCTTACCTGATACAAGTTCAAGACCATCTGTTTCTGCAAGTGCCTTTTGGATTTTCTTAGGATCGCTGCTTCCTGCGCGCTTAATCGCATCTGCAAGGAAGTATACCGTATCATACCCTAATGCACCGAAGGCATCCGGTGATTTACCATCATACTTTGCTTTAAATGCTGAAACAAAGTCTTGAACCTTTTTGTCACTATCACCTGAGGAATAGTGATTAGTAATATATGTGTTCTCTAATGACGCAGCACCAGCTATATCTACTAGTTTAGGAGAATCCCAGCCATCGCCGCCCATAAATGGTACAGTTAGACCAATCTCGCGGGCCTGTTTGACAATGAGACCCACTTCTTCATAGAAACCAGGCAGGAAGACGTAATCTGGATTTGCGGCTTTGATCCGTGTCAGGGTAGAATGGAAATCTGTATCTTTTGCCACATATGCCTCTTCGGCTACAATTTTACCGCCATTGGCTTTAAATGCTTTTTTAAAGGAAGCTGCAAGACCTTTTGAGTAATCGCTTGAACTGTCAATTAAAACAGCTGCACTTTTAGCCTTTAAATCATTGGTTGCAAAATTGGCTGCAACTGTGCCCTGGAATGGGTCAATGAAACAGGTGCGGAAAACAAAGTCATTCAATTTTCCATCTTTAAACGTAATCGTAGCGTTGGTTGCAGTTGGTGTAATTAGTGGAATTTTATTATCTTGGGCAATCTGTACTTGGGCAAGGGTGTTTGTACTTGTTGCTGCACCAATCATGGCTACAACTTTATCTTGGGTAGCCAGTTTTAGCGCACCACTGGTAGCTTCTGCTGCATCTGATTTATTGTCGACCGTTACTAATTCTAGTTTTTTGCCGTCAATACCTTTTTTGTTAATTTCCTCAATCGCTAATTCAATACCTTCCTTGGCTGATTGACCATACGAGGCTACTCCGCCTGATAGTTCCAAGTTGGCACCAATCTTGATAGTACCGCCTTTTTCCCCATCACTGCTTGCACTTGAATTACATCCTGCCATCACACCTGCTGCCACCATAAAAGACATAAAGATTCCAGCCAATTTCCTCTTCCTCATCCAACTACCCCCTATTTTTTCAAAAAAATGACCCAAAGCCTTCACCAAACACTTTTATAATATTCTGAAAACATTGTACATAATATTTAGGGGTTCGTCTAGTCCTATTATACAGTTATTTTAAAATAATTTAAAGAATAAGAAAATTAGAACGTTTTCATTTATAAAACGCTTTATTGTAATAAAGTAACTATGAAATATTTTTTCCTCACAAAAGCAATCTATTTTTATTATTTTTTCTAAATATATTCCAATGTTCGGTACAACGAAAAAAAGGATTCCTTTTTTAGAATCCTTAAGAAGTAATTATTATACTAATTCTTTATTTTTCGTTTCTTTACCTAAAATAAAGACAGCAAATGCCCCAATTAAAATTGAGATACAGAAAATCATAAAGATGGTTGAGATTGAAACCTTCTGGGCAACCAGGTTCCCAACTAACAATGGCCCCAGGACACCGCCAATACGCCCTACTGCGGCCGCAAAGCCTGTGCCGGTCCCGCGTATAATGGTTGGATACTGTTCCGGTGAGTAAGCATATAATCCTCCCCAGGCACCGAGGTTAAAGAATGATAACAGAATTCCAGCGGTCATTAACATGGCCGTAGTGTCCGCTGTCCCAAATAAATAAGCACTTACCGCAGTCCCAATGAGATAAACAACTAAGACAAATTTCCGGCCCAATTTTTCAATAAACCACGCCGCTGTAAAATAACCTGGCAGCTGGGCGATTGTCATAATAAGTACATATTGGAAGCTCTTGATTAGGCTAAATCCTTTCATGACCATGACACTTGGGAGCCATAAAAACATTCCATAGTAGGAAAAGACGACACAAAACCAAACAATCCAAAGCATGGCCGTTTGACGTCCGTATTCCTTTGAGAATAATTTCTTCAAATTTTCAAGCAAAGAGGTCTTCTGCTTTTCTTTTACTGCCATAAAACGAGGTGAGTCGGGAAGCCCCATTCTTAGGTATAACGCATACAGGGCAGGAATCGCACTAATAATCAGGGCAATCTGCCAGCCAAATCTTGGGATAATAAAGTAAGATATAACCGCTGCTACTAACCAGCCGCCAGCCCAAAAACTTTCGAGCAAGACGACAATCCTGCCTCGGCTTTCGGCAGAAACACTCTCCGAAACAAGGGTAGAGGCAACCGGAAGCTCACCGCCCAAGCCTGCTCCAATAAAGAACCTAAACACTAAAAACGCTGCTAATGATGTAGTAAGTGCAGATGCGCCGCTCCCTACTGAAAATAGTAGTAACGTAATGATAAAAACATTTTTCCGGCCAATTCGATCAGCCATTAATCCAAAGATAAGTGCCCCAACAGCCATCCCGATGGAATTGACACTTCCTATCCAGCCCATCTGACCTGGTGTTAAATCCCATTCTACCTTCAGGGCTGCAATAATAAAGCTGAGCATCCCGACATCCATGGCGTCAAACATCCAGCCCATTCCAGCAATTCCGAGCAGTCTTCGGGTGGATATTTCCTTCTTATTTTTCATGATGATCCCCCTATGTACAACATGTATTTACATTATTCCCCAAAGCCCTTTTTTTAGGTATGGATCTTAATACTATTAAACATAAGGTATTTTATCAGTTGTCTTGACATCTGTCATTAAATAATCATAAAAAAAGAGAATGCACTCCAGCCCATTCTCACGTTATCATGTGGCAAGCTTATTGACGATACTTCAACCTAAGATATCTTGCCTCTCGGTCGTCAAGAGACCTTATTGATGACTTTCCGTCTAAAATATGGAGCCTTTCGGTCGTCAAGAGACCTTATTAACGACCCTCCGTCTAAAATATGGAGCCTCTCAGTCGTCAAGAGACCTTATTAACGACCCTCCGTCTAAAATATGGAGCCTCTCAGTCGTCAAGAGACCTTATTAACGACCCTCCGTCTAAAATATGGAGCCTTTCGGTCGTCAAGAGACCTTATTGACGACTCTCCGTCTAAAATATGGAGCCTCTCAGTCGTCAAGAGACCTTATTAACGACCCTCCGTCTAAAATATGGAGCCTCTCGGTCATCAAGAGACCTTATTAACGACCCTCCGTCTAAAATATGATGCCCCTCAGTCATCAAGAGACCTTATTGACGACTTTCGCTAAAATATGATGACACTAATATATCGCGGACGATGTCCCTCATTTTGCAGAAGAATATAAACCTTTACCCTAACCAATTGCCTCATCAACATTTTTAAATTGATTAAAAAACATCTGATAGTACCGGCCTTTGGCATCCATTAACTCCACATGACTTCCCTTTTCGATAATTTGTCCATTGTCGATCACCATAATCATATCGGCATCACGAATCGTATTTAGACGGTGGGCAATGATAAAGCTAGTTCGCTCCTCCATTAATTTAAGCAAGGCCTCCTGGATATGAAGCTCTGTTCTAGTATCAATGCTGCTGGTTGCCTCATCTAAAATAAGCAGTGACGGTCTTGCTAATATCACCCGGGCAATTGCCAACAGCTGCCGCTGGCCCTGGCTAAGATTGCCGCCATTTTCCGACAGAACCGTTTCATATTGGTTTGGCAAGCGTTTAATAAATACGTCAGCATTGGCCATTTTTGCTGCCTGCTCTACTTCTTCATCCGTGGCATCAGGCTTGCCATATTTTATATTTTCCTTAATCGTTCCGGAAAATAAATACGTATCCTGTAGGACAAACCCAAAGCATCTTCGCAGACTATCCCTAGTATAATCGCGAATATCACGCCCATCTAAGAGAATTCTGCCTTCCGTGACATCATAAAATCTCGTCAGCAAATTGACGACGGTTGTTTTCCCAGCACCTGTGGGACCTACTAGGGCCGTACTGCTGCCAATTTGAGCTTCAAAACTGATGTTCTTTATAATTGGGACATCCGGACGGTAGCCGAAGCTGACATTTTCAAAGACCACATGCCCTCTTGGATTTTTCAATTCAACCGCTTGAGGGCAATCGACTACTTCTTCTGGTTCATCAATAACCTCAAAAACCCGTTCAGCCCCCGCTACACCTGACTGAAGGATATTAAAAATGTTAGCAAGGTCGTTCAGCGGTCTGACAAATTGCCGTGAATAGGTGATAAAACTCGCAATCGCACCAACTGTCACAAGGCTTTTCACTGCCAAAATTCCACCAATAACAGCGACAATTGCAAAACCAAGATTATTAATGACATTCATAATCGGCATTAAAAAACCCGACCAGACTTGCGCCTTAAGGCCGACATCACGAAGCTTGGTATTCACCGTTTCAAACTCTTCTATCACCTGGTCTTCATGATTAAACGCCTTTACGACTTCGATGCCAGAAATGGTTTCCTCAATATGACCATTTAGTTTCCCCAGCTGTACCTGTTGATTCTTAAATAAAACACTTGTCCGTTTAGCAATCGTCTTAGTTAACAAAAAAACAAGCGGCACGGTAATCAAACTTGCTATCGTTAAGATCGGGCTAAGAATAATCATCATAATTAACGAACCAGCAATGACAATCAGGCCGGACATTAATTGCGTAGTCGACTGCGAGATGGTATTACTGATATTATCCACATCGTTGGAGAGGCGGCTCATCAGTTCACCATGGGTCCTTGCATCAAAAAACGAGACAGGCAGCTTTTGCAGCTTCCGAAAGATCGCCTCGCGAAGACGCTTGACTACCCGTTGCGCCACACCCGCCATCAGCCAGCCCTGTAAAAAGGTGAGAGCCGCATCAGCGACGTATGCACAGGTCAATACAATAATCATAATCTCTAGTAAACTGAAATCGACCTTACCAGATCTTAGGCTCATCGCATCGACAGCTTTTCCAATTAAATACGGTGCAAGGAGCATCAAAACGGCATCCACGATAATAAAGAAAAAGATTATGCTCAGCATTTTTCGCTCATTGCCGAAATATTGCCATAAGCGTTTTAATGTTCCCTTAAAATTTTTCGGTTTGACCACAGGGCCGCGGAGACGCTGGGCGCCGCCCGGTCTTAGGGGAGGAGGGGCAGCTTGAGTTTGTTCATTTCCTTTTGACATTACAAAACCTCCTTGCCCATCTGTGATTGATAGATTTCTTGATAGACCTGACAATCCACTAGTAGTTCACGGTGGGTACCAACCCCAACCAGTTTCCCATGATCCAAAACGACAATTTTATCCGCATCAATAATTGAGGTAATCCGCTGGGCAATTAGCAGACAGGTTAGGCCCTTGGCGTATTTTTTCAAGGCCGCCTTAATTTTCGCTTCAGTGGCAACGTCTACTGCACTGGTGCTATCATCTAGAATTAAAATACTTGGTTTCTTGACGAGTGCTCTTGCAATCGAAATCCGCTGTTTCTGCCCGCCGGAAAAATTAACACCGCCTTGGCCAATTGTCGTTTCATACCCCTCCGGTGAGGCGGCAATAAAGTCATCTGCACCAGCTATCATCGCAGCGGTCTTTACCTCCTCATCCGTGGCATCTTCTTTTCCCCAACGGATATTCCCCGCCACTGTGCCTGTAAATAAAATATTCTTTTGCGGGACAATCGCAATTTTATCCCTAAGCATTTTGGGATCCATACTGGAGATATCTTGACCATCTACCTTAATCGTTCCGCTTGTCACATCATAAAATCGGGGGATTAACCCGACGAGGGTACTTTTCCCAGAACCGGTTGAGCCGATAATGCCCACCGTTTCTCCCGGAAGGATGGTTAAATCAATATGTTTTAAGATGGACTCGCCACTTGTTCCTTCATAGGAAAAAGTGACATCTTCAAAATCAATTCTTCCGGTTTCTTGAACGTGCGGCGGCAGTACGGGCTTTGTTTCTTTTATAAAACCATCCTCTTGTAAAAAAACTTCATTAATCCTGCCGGCAGATGCTTTGGCCCTGACAAACATATTAAAGACCATCGAAATGATCATGAGTGAGAATAGAATTTGCGTCATGTAGTTGGTGAAGGCAATGATATGGCCCACCCGAATGTCACCTGATTCTACCCCTAGGCCGCCCATCCATAGAACAACGACAATGCCAAGATTCACGGTCAGCATAATCAAAGGACTGAAGGTGGCCATTAGACGCCCTGCGGCGACGGACTGATCCTTAAAATGTTCATTTGCATTGGAAAACTTGCCCATCTCCACGTCAAATCGGTTAAACGCCTTGACAACACGGACCCCTGATAGGTATTCCCTCATTACTGAGTTCACTCGGTCTAGGGCCTGTTGGACCTTAGAAAAAAGAGGAAATCCAAGGCGCAGATTAAGGACAATTAATAAGGCCACAATAGGAACGACGACTGCCAGAACAACAGATAAGTGCAAGTTAAGCCTAGTCGCCATCACCAGGCCGCCTATGGCAAGCAAAGGCGACTTAACAAAGACCCGCATCAGACCATTCACAAATACCTGTACTTGTGTCACATCGTTCGTTAAACGAGTAATCAAGGAAGCGCGGTTAAACTTATCGAGATTTTTAAACGAAAGTGTTTGAATTTTTTTAAATAAATCGGAGCGAAGCTCTGTCCCAAAGTTTTGTGATACAATGCTGGCGATTATGCTGCGTGAAGAGGCACTGATAGCACCGACGGCCGTAATTAAGAGCATGACACCGCCCATTTTTAGGACATAATGAATATCCCTGTTTACAACGCCTTCATCGATGATTTTTGCCATAATGGTTGGCTGCATCAAATCACTAATTGCCTCAAAGGTGAGAAACAGTACTGCGATACTAAAAGACTTCCAATATTTCTGAACATATTTAGATAAAAACTTCATGCCCTCACCTAACCCTTAGCAACATTAATAAGGCTATTATAATTTCGATTACCGGAATAAAACAATTTTTAAGCATAGAAAAACTAAAATGGCCCATTTATAGAAAATGGACCATTTTAGTTTTTCTTATTAGATAAGAGAGTATAAAAGTTTTTGACTTTGAGAATTGTCTAGCTCCAGCGCCTCGCCCCTCGAGGTCACAAGTCAATCGGTCCAAAAGGTTAAAAGGCAACGTTTCGGCCGGCTGTCTTGTGCTTGCCGGGGCTGACCAAGACGCTTGCGTTTTTCTTATTAATCTTGTACAGGGCTGAATTCGTGTACCCATACGCGCATTTGCGGCAGCCATGGCATTCCTGGATGGTAGGAAAGAATAGATTGTTTATATTCTTCCACATTGTTGAAGCCCTCGCGGCGGGCATCATCATCAGTCAATTCGCCAAGGCTCTGTGAATATACCTTTTCTACTACGAACTGACGGCCTTCCAGCGTCATGATTTCGCCTGGGTCGGCATAGCGGCCATTCCGGCGTGTTGCTGTTTTTTCTCCAGCCAATACCTTTTTTACATCAGCTTCCATTGTTACTAAGCGGTCAACCGAACAAGTTTTTGGCGGTAATGCAGCGTTTTCATTTTGGTTTGTCATTTGAGAATCTCTCCCTTTGTTTTATTTACCATATTAACACTTTCTTTATAGTTTAATCCACTGAGAGCACTGTTAAACTACCTGTCCGCCTTTATCACGGTATTTCAAGATTCCTTCTGCCGCACGGTAGGCTAAGGCCCCGACAGTATCTGTTGGATTATAGCCGGAATTATGCGGGAAGGCAGAGGCACCAATGACAAATAGGTTATCAACATCCCACATTTGTAAGTAATTATTTACTGCTGAAGTCGCCGGATCTGCCCCCATGATGACTCCGCCAGTATTGTGCGTGGATTGATAGGTGGTAATATCATATGGACCTAAATCCTTCATTGAATCAATATGATCTGCACCCATTTCCTTTAAGATACCGGTACATTTATCGGCAAGGAATTTAGCCATTTGCCGGTCCTGCTCCTCAAAGTCAAAAGTAATCCGAATAAGCGGATCGCCAAAGGCATCTTTATAAGTTGGATCAAGGTCGAGAAAGTGACGCTTAAATGGCATAGAAGAACCTTGAGAAGTAACCGATAAAAAGCGGTTGGCATACTTAACGGAATTGGCCTTGAATTCCTTACCCCAGGTTGGCTTTCCTCCTGGAACAGGATTGTTTTGAATCGGTCTTAAACCGGTTTGAGCTAATGAAATCATCCCCCCATGGATGAAATTCACATTACTATGGTCAAAATTGTCACCATTGTAATCGTCACAAACCATTCCTAGTGACCCTGCACCTGCAAAGGTACTAAATTCTTTATTATCAAAAAAGCCTATGGCATTCCCTTTAATAACTTGGTAGGCATAATTTTTTCCAATCACACCCGTTCCTGTATTCGGGTCATATGGTTTCCCGATTCCAGACATTAATAGGAGGCGAATGTTATTAAATACATAGCTAGTCATCACCACAATATCAGCTGGCTGCTCAATTTCTTCACCAGTCGTCACATCTGTGTATAAAACACCGGTTACTTTGTCACCTGTTTTTAAGATCCGTCTCACATTGGAATGAGTTCTTATTTCAAAGTTCCCTGTCTTGTTGGCAACTGGGATGACCGTCACAACTGGATCTGCCTTTGCACCATATTCACATCCAAATCGCTCACAAAAACCGCAATATTGACAAGCCGCTCTTTGGATCCCGTCCGGATTTTTATAGGACTCTGATAGGTTCGCAGATGGCATCATATATGGATGGAGCTTCATATTTTTCGCTGCCTTTTCAAACAACTGAATGGCAGGTGTCTTTTTCATTGGCGGGGTCGGATATTTATCCGATCGTTTTCCTGCGAGTGGATTTTCTTCTCCCGAAATGCCTGCAGTTTTTTCAAATCGGTCGTAATAAGGCTCCAATTGATCGTATGTAATCCCCCAATCTTGAAGATTCATGTCGGCGGGTATTTTCTTTTTCCCATACCGTTCAACCGTTTTACTATAGATTTCAAAGTCATAAGGCAAAAAGCGAAACGTTTGCCCATTCCAGTGGACTCCGGATCCGCCCAATCCGTCACCAAGTAAAAACGAACCATATTGCCGCATCGGCAGGGCGCGAATTTTTTCATTGCCTCTGAACGTTATTGTTTCTCTTGATAGGTCCTGCATGAGCTCATAGCGGAGGGCATAGCGCAATTCATCATGGACCATAAAGTAATCTTCCGTTTTTCGCTCTTTACCTCTTTCCAATCCTACAACCTTTAATCCTTTTTTGGTCAGTTCTTTGGCAATAATTCCTCCTGCCCAACCAACACCTACAATTACAACATCGACTTTTGGCAGCTTTCTCGCCATACTTCCACCTTCTTTTTTATAAAAATATTATCAATTCTTAGCAGTTCAAGTGGCTAGCTGCAGCCCCTAGGCAATTTTAGCTTTTTAGTGATTCATATGGCTCTTCAGACTTTGCGGTGCTATCTTCTTAAAATCCTTATCGATAATATCTGAATAAGCCATCTGGCTGCCTGGGTAATTCTTCATCTTCCAGCCATCCATATTTAAATTTCCTCCATATAATGGATCGCTATAAGCACCCTCTAATGTGACACTTCGCAGCATTTGGAAGAAACCGCTTGGTGATATCGTTGTCACATTCACTTTATCCTCCTCAAAGTCTTTGAGGATCGCATCTTGTTCATCACCATTTAGTTCAGTGAAATCCTTTTTATAGACGGCCATACTGTGGTTTTGCATTTCCCGGATCGCAATATCAAAAATTTCCCTGCGCTTTAGCCGGCCTTGATACCCCTGCACTTTCTCACCTGGATAAAATGGTGCCTGCATATATTCCCGGCCATTAAAGCCCCAATATCCTGCCAATTGATGGTCAATAAAATAGGCAACACCTAGTGCCTTCGCACCTGGACCATTATCATCCTCCGGAAAAATCCGTTCTGTTGCTGCCTCAATTACTTTGAATTGTTCAGGTGTAAAATACATGAGCGCTTGATTAAAGTCTTCTGTTTTTGTCTGAGTATTTTTCGTATCCGTCGTTTCCTTTTGTTTTCGAGGAATAAGACTGCCGATGATTCCACCAACAGCTAATCCACCAACTGTAAAACCTGCATTTCGAATAAAATTCCTTCTAGAGACTGATTCTGGATTTTCTTTATTTTCTTCAACCATGGTGTACACCTCCAGATTTTTGTTTTGACAGCCAACCATAAATTACAGGAATATCCTTGCTTTGCCATTATTATGTTCCAAAATAAACCATTCATACTTATAAAAGGAAAGGAGAAAATGATAAGAAAAGCGACAAGCGGCTTGGTCAGGGGTGACAGGCATAAGACGAGCCTTTTTGACGGATTGTCTGTAGACCTTCGAGCCCCTAGGCGCTGCAGCTAGACAATTGTCAAAGACTATTTATACAATAGTTACCTTTAAAAAGGAGGGCACAAAAATGAAAAGAATCTGGAATATTTGTTGTGGACCTATTATTATTGCGTTTCTCGTACTAACTGGATGCTCCGCGCAACAAGGGGAACATCAGGTAGATGCCGCAAACCGGCATGACAATTCACTTAATACGAAAGGAAATGGGCATGTCCATAGGTCAACCGATAATCCCAATGTCATTCCAAGTGTGGATCGGGATAAAAAAAGAACCACCAATGTCAACAGGCAAACCTCAAACGGATTAGGAACTAATGTTTACAGCTTAATTGGCAGCTCAAGCCTGCATGATGGGGGAATTTCTTCCCATCTAGAATCAAGACTCTCCGGGGCAGGGATTCCGGGGATTAAAGTATTTGTCCTTGACGACACTGTTATCCTAGCAAGAGCCCAGGCTGAAACCACTTCAACAAAGTACGATGAAATGCAGCAAAAAGTGTTAACCAACACTTCAGGTTCCTCTGGAAAAGGGAATCTCGATGGGATAGACATGTCAAAACTGAATACCGATGATAACTTAGATAAAGCCAAAGAACTAATGACAAAGGCCTTTGACGGCCAGGTTCAAATCTTAACGATTACCGATGCAAAAGCCATGCCGTTAATTGATGGAATAAAAGCTAATATTAAAGCTGGTCAGACCAACTATACAAAGCTTGCAGGCGATATAAATACACTGATTAAAATGGCCCGCGAGAAATAAGCAAAAGACCGGAGGATATCCCCGGTCTTTATATATTTAAATCTCTTATTTTATAAAAAATATAGGTTACACTTGTAAACGTGACAATTAAGAAGAAGGAAAGAACTACAAGAACTGGCTCAACCCCGCCGCCATACATCACATTTTTTGCTTCAAAATATTTAAACGGGCTCAAATACTTCAAGTTTTTAATACCCTCATTCAAATCAATCGCAACTGACAAGATAAAAGTCAATAGCATCACGCCAGCTGACAAGGAAGCAGCCTTCTTCGATTTCCTTTTTAAAGCCGAAATCGCACTGCCCATCACCATAAATAGCACCTGCAAGATCAACATTCCCGCCATCAAAATAGTTATATCCCAATTAACGTCTTCACCCTTGCTGTATTTTGCCACTAGAGCCAACGACGAAAGGAGTGTGACTAAATTGAACACTACAATGTTAAACAAAGAAGCCCCTAATTTGGCCGTAATCACTGCTGTTCTCGAAACGGGCTTAACAAATAAAAACTCTGATGTTTTGTCGCGCTCCTCCTTCGCAATAATTCCGGCCCCAAGCATCGCCGCGTGAATCGTCGCCATCAACAGCAAGTAGACAAACAGCATGCCATAATAACCGCTTGCCTTTGACAAGTCCAAACTTCCGACCCCCATAATCACCTGCAGCGATTTGGGCATATCTTTCATTACATCATTCATTGATTGTTCAGATGAATATAAATTTGCATATTTATTCATCCCCGATAACACCATCAGGAACACACCAATGCTCCAAAAGATGAGCGATTTACGATGAGACTTTAATTCTTTTAAAAATATATTCATAATCCAATCCCCCCTTTATAAAAAACCTCTGTTAACGTCTCAAAATATTTTTCCGCTTCAAGCTGGATGGCTGGATAGTCGATTTCGTGATTCGGCGTTAGCTTAGCTTTGTTAAGCTGTTCTTCACTTAATTTTTCAAATGTCCAGGTGATAATTTTTAAGATTTTTTGAATATCGATATCGTCTCTGAATTTGCTTAAATCGATACCCTCGTATATCCTCCCGATGTTAATTTCATTTAGTTCTTTCACCTTTTTCTCTATTTCCGCTTTGATTTCCACGGCATCATCCATATAGGCTTCCTCAATGAATTTAAAGATGTCGGGGTATTTCGCAAGGAGATCCATTTTAATTAAGACTGCCTTTCGTATTCGTTTGAAAAAATCAGTCTCGGTAAGGTCGACCTTTTTGTAGAAGTCAGCGGTAATGATTTGGATGCAATGGTCAAATAAGAATAAGAACATTTGCCTTTTGTTTTTAAAATAATGGAAAAGTTTTCCCTTTGAGATCTCGGCTTCTTTTACGATTTCATTGGTCGAGGCCTTATCATATCCTTTCTGGGCGAATTCCTTTATGGCAGCATTTATGATTCGATCTTGTTTGTCCGTATCTAAGTTGAGAAATTTTGCGAACACTGGTGCAGCCCTCCTTTTAGTTTGTTGACCACATCAGTCAATGGAGTCATTATAATCAAGTTGACTACTCTGGTCTATGGGGTGACAACCTATATTTTTTACAAAAATATGAAATTAATGTCGTGGGATATAGTTTAGGTTTTTAGGATGTGTTACGATGCAGGTAGATTTTAGGGAGGTGTTTGTTATTTGTATTAAAAGTCGTGATCCGTCATTGAAGTTAGAAGGGTTGGTATCCGCTCAAGGCCGGCTTCCTGCAGGCCATTCCATTCTGCCTGTTTTGGCAGGTAAACAGGCTTCGGTTGAAGCAGGAATTGGCGGGGAAGACCGGGTTGCTGATGTTCTCCGTAAAGTCTCCTTTTCATTTGACCATCATATTTTCCACGATTTGTCCCCTTCTTCTTATGAAAGCTTTCAAATGGATACGTTTACGTTGAACCCTTGGTTTGGGGTAGTGTTGGAGGTTAAAAATATTGGCGGGTGTCTGGAGTTTAAAGATAATCCTCCACAGTTAATTAGGACCCGTGAGGATGGGCATAAGGACGGGTTTGAGAGTCCGGTCGTTCAACTAAAACGTAATTGTAATTTAATTGTTGATTGGCTAAATTATCATGGCCTTAAGCTGCCCATTTATGGCGCCATTGTTTTGGCTTATCCAAAGCAAATTGTCGCTGTTCCCCCTGCTAACACAAAACTATTGTTCCCCAACATGATTTCCTCGTTTATTAATAGTATCCCACGGCAAGAAAGGAAGTTGGATGCTCCTGCATTTCAATGGCTATCCGATGAATTGTTGAAGAGTCACCAGCCTTTTATTCCCAAACCAATTTGTGAGTCTTATAAACTTCCTTTTAGTGATTTTCAAAGTGGGGTGAGGTGCGTTGTGTGCGGCCGGTTAGGAATGGTTAAATTGCCACGCACATGGGTTTGTCCTTTCTGTAAGGCTATGGATAATCTAGCACATGAGCGGGCATTACGGGAGTGGTTTTTGATTTATAAGAGGAATATTACGAATAGGGAGGGTAGGGAGTTTTTGGGGGTTGAGGATATTCATACTGCTAAACGCATTTTAAAAAGTATGAAATGGGAGTACGAAGGGACATTTAGAAATCGATCTTATATCATGGATCTTAATAAAAAAATTTTAAGTGGGATTTGACTTGAAGAGCGGTTAGTGGCTCCAGTAACTCGGTGTTAACCGCCACTAAATTTAGCTGCACGCCAGTTATTTTCTCTTATTCGCCACTAACTTACCTTCTTGCGCCACTTATTTATCGCTATCCGCCAGTTACTTGCTTTCATCCGCCACTAAATTTAGCCGGCGCCAGTTATTTTGTCTTATCCGCCATTAACTTAGATTCTTCCGCCACTTATTTATGGCCATCCGCCAGTAAACTTTTTCAAAGACATGCACACTTACTTCAAAGTATGTGTAACCCCACCCCCAAAGTGATATGATATTCATGATTACATACTCAAAAAAAGGGAGTGCAGCCAAAGTTGAAAAACGAACTAATTGAAAGATTTACTTCCTATGTAAAAGTTGACACACAATCCAATGAAAACAGCGAAACATGCCCATCAACAGAAGGACAATGGACATTGCTCCGTATGTTGGTCGAAGAACTAAAACAAATCGGCATGCAAGAAGTAACCATCGATGAAAATGGCTACGTGATGGCAACCTTGACAGCCAACACCGACAAAGACGTCCCAACCATCGGCTTCCTAGCTCACGTGGACACTGCCACCGACTTCACTGGTAAAAACGTCAACCCGCAAATCGTCGAAAACTATGATGGCGGCGAGCTCATCCTAAACAAAGCCCTTAACGTCATCATGTCACCAAAAGATTTCCCAAGCCTGCCAGAATACAGAGGGCACACCTTAATCACAACAGACGGCACCACACTGCTTGGTGCGGACAACAAAGCGGGCGTCACTGAAATCATGACCGCAATGGCATACCTTATCAAGCACCCAGAAATCAAACACGGTAAGGTCCGCGTTGCGTTCACACCGGATGAAGAAATCGGCAGAGGTCCACATAAGTTCGACGTTGCGGCCTTCAATGCGAAATATGCCTACACCGTGGATGGCGGTCCGCTTGGTGAGCTAGAATTCGAAAGCTTTAACGCTGCCGCAGCAAAAATTACGATCAAAGGGAGCAATATTCATCCGGGTTCAGCAAAAGACAAAATGATTAACTCGATCAAAATCGGCATGGAATTACATAGCAAACTACCAGCACAAGAAGCACCTGAGCACACCGAGGGATATGAAGGATTCTACCACTTGCTAGCCTTCAACGGGGATGTCGAGCAAACGAACCTTCACTATATTATCCGTGACCATGACCGGGAAAAATTCAATGACCGCAAGGCGACCGTACAGGCAATCATCGGCGAGCTGCAAGCCAAATACGGCACCGACCGTATCCTGTTAGAATTAAATGACCAATACTACAACATGAAAGAGAAAATTGAACCGGTCAAGGAGATCGTCGACATTGCCCATGAAGCGATGGTCAACTTAGGCATTAAGCCAATCACCAAACCAATCCGCGGCGGTACAGACGGCTCACAGCTTTCCTATATGGGTTTGCCGACACCGAATATTTTCACTGGAGGGGAAAACTTCCACGGGAAATTTGAATTTATCTCCGTTGAAAATATGGTTAAAGCCACCCAAACCATTGTTGAAATCATTAAATTAACTGAACAAAAGGCTTAAAACAGTAAAAAGCTAACCTCCCAAAAAGGTTAGCTTTTTATCCCACTAAGCACCACTAAACATTGCTGCAGGCTTAATACGGTTTCCTTCAACTGCCTGTGCAATTGTTCTTCAGGCCATCTCTGCTCTTTTGCTTCAATGTCTTTCTTTATCAGACTAATCATCCAAATCGAGAAAACAGCTGAAAACAAATAATACTCCCATATAAAGGACCCACTATCTAATTCTAAATGCAACTGAGCCAGGTACTCCTCCAGAAATTGCTTTCGGAGCTTAGATGTTACCTGTTTAGGAAAAAGCGGGTGTGACATATCAATTAAATGGTACAAATCCCAATAAGGGGAACTTAAATGGGTGTGCTCCCAGTCCAGGATCTTCAACTGACCATCAACCATCGAGAAATTGCCTAAATGTAAATCTCCGTGGGACACAACGAGTCGATGGGAAAAATTACTCCCTTCAAGCAGTGAGTAGATATGTTCAATTGCCTCTCTTTCCAACTTCAAAACGGGTAACTCAAGTAAGAATTCTTCCTTGCGGTTGACAATATCCGCTATAATCTCACCGATTTGCGGCTTCAATCCCGAGGCCGGTACAGGACCTATAGATTCAATAGGTAATGAATGCCACCAGGCAACCCATTTAATCACTTCTAAAACACTCGTAACGTTAAAATCGTGGGTCAGTGGCCCAAGGTCCTCTACAATCATCCAATTCAGTTCTGGCTGTTCACTTATTTTATAGGAAATAATCTTGGGGTATATTTCAGGAAAATGCGGGAGAATATGCTGATGTATCCATACTTCTTTCCCTAACTGATCATTGTTGGTTAATGGTTTAAAAATAAAGCTTTTAGAGGAAGAAAGAAAAAACCTTTCGACAAATCGTCCATTCATCCCTTTGTAAAGAATTTCCCTTTTTAAAATTACTGCATCATTAAGAGAACCGCTATCAAGGACAATATTACTAGGCAGCTCCATCGGCCCACCACCTATTCATATATTAACTGCTTTTCAATCCTCTTTTTAAAAAGACCCTATCTAATATGTATGACTGGTGCGTGGGTTTATATCCTTTTATCCTAATTACATATTTCTCTTCGAGTAGGACAGAATAACTATGGTTCATTTTTAAAAGGAGGTATGCTCAGATGGAAGACAATTCAACACATGAATTTGTAGAAAAACTGCATGAAAAACAGGAAAAAGATAAGGACAATAAAGAACGTCAAAGCAATGGAACCCAAAGCCAAAAATTACCTAATAAACAGCATTAAACGAAAAAGCCCCGTCTCTACCATAAGCCGGGGCTTCTTCTTGAAGAATTATTTATTCATATTAGCCAAAAAACCACCAAGCAGGTCATCAGGATCAAGTTCTTCTTCCTTATTGTCCTTCTCAGGCTGCATTTCGGGCTTCTTAGCACTATCCCAGTCAAACTCACTTAAATCATCTTCCATATCAAGGTCCTCTAATCCAGCCGCGAGCTCTTCAAAAGACTCCTCCTCAATAGGAATATCCACCTTACTAGCTGGAGCCGGAAAGGGAACAGACTGTAATTCCTCCTGAAGGTATAAGGCTTCGTCAATATCTATGGAATTACTATTTAATGATGCTAGTAAAGAAGTTGCCCGGATCGGGTCAGAAATCAATTGATAGAGAATACTGCCAAGCATTGCTTCAGAATGCTCATGTTTTAACCAATCGCGCTGAACCTTTGTTAACTTCTTAGGAAGGGGAATGGTAACTGTTTCTTTCTCACGTGAAAAAGAATGACTTACCCCTTGTATGACAAACTCGGCAATGGTGCTGGAGAAATTCCTTCGTTCTGTCTCCTTTAACCTTTGTAAATGCTTAACGATATGGTCAGGCGTATCAGATGGGATACGAAAAGAAATCGCCTGGCCTCGCTTAATTTCAGAAGTTTTCTGCATACTTTTCTCACCTAGTTAGCTTTGACTGGTTCTTTAGGCTTCTCCGTTTTTCTAACAAAATCCATGATAAGCTTATAGTAAGCATTAGCCATCATCCAAATGCTTTCCTTATCATCTTCAAAGAATTCAATATTATAACCGTCTAAATTATTATTTAAAGTTTTTATATAATCTTTTAAGACATGGGATCCGCCGCCGACAAAATAGCAGATTTCTGTCTGCGAGTTTTTCTGCCAAACATTTCGTAATAAACGGTATTGTTTCTTGGCTAAATCAAGCAAAATACGGTCGGTAATATCGTGAACACTTGTCCGGCTTCCTTTAACCATAATATGATTGCGGTCATTTTTCCTTGTAATGATTTCAACTACGTCACGGCGGCTATCGAGCTCAACACCGTGCTTGATTCGAATTTCCTCGCGAATGGATTCTAATGATTCCGAAACCCCAAGGTTAAAGCCCTGCGCTTTATCATCATCTACATTTCGATTTTTAATGACAGCAATATCAGTTGATAACCCGCCAATATCTTGAATTAAAATGCGTTTATCAATTAAATCCTTGTTAATAATTTTTAAATTGTTGTCCATTACTAGATTAATATAAGCGGCAAACCCTTCCGGATAAACCTTTACTTCGTTAAATTTAATATTAACCTTCAATCCTTGGTATTTCGGTGTCACCAAAAATTCAACTTGGTGAACATTTCCAACCAATCTTGAGCGATATCCGGCATCCTTACCTTCTTTTACTTCACGAAGGGGAAGACCTGTTCCTAATGTATAAGAAGCATCAATTACATTCTTAGTACGTGGAAAAGCGTCTTGTTTTACTGCATCCAAGGCCAATGTGGTAAAAAGCATGATCAATGTTTGGTCTTCTTCTGATTTGCTGCTGCCTGGATCTAATTCAGTGGCATTATTTGTTTTAGTCGCTAAATTGCCGACACGATATATCACATTGTTATCTTTTAGGGCAGGGGAGTGGACCTTGACATGAATCCCATCTAAAGGATTTTTATTATCAAGTTCTTCTATACCGATTACAGGGCGATCCTCTGTATCTCGGGCAACAATGTTAGGAATATTTAATTCATACTCTAGTTCCCCGAAAATGGCCTTAATTGAGTCATTTCCTACATCAATTGCTGCAACTCTGGACTTTGTCATAAATATATCATTTCCTTTCATTTTTCAAGTAGTTTATGTAATAAGTATCTCTACTTACTAAGGCTATATGAGATTGATAGATTCTTCAATGCAAATTTTTAAAAAGAAATAAAAGTGTAAAAAAGTAAACAATTTGTAAACTTTACCAACTATGTACACAATAATGTAAACAAATTTACAATTGTCGTCTACATCGCTTCAAATCAACATGCAAACCACTTTGTATACATGTAAACCACTTTGTGCACATGATGTAAACGAAAAGTAAACTTGTAAACTTCTTTGTATACTTATTTGTTTACAAGTTTGCGAATTTGTAAACTTATTCATATACATGCAAACAGTTTTGTAAACAAAATATTTTTTAGCCCAAAAAAGCCTGCTTTATCCTTTGATCATGCAGGCTATAATCGATAGTATATAGGAAAAGGTAAGATGCGCCACTGTGATTATCCGGAATTGAATTTCCGGCCATTTCTTAACTATCAAAAAGATAATACCAATTGTCGTCGTTTATTATCTAGCTAGTTATTCTTTCTAGTGTATAGAAGGGTAGAAACCTATTTATGTTAGTATTTAACATACTCGAATTGGCAGATTCGTCCCGATTATCTAGTGAATAGCCAAGTCAGTATTCATGATACTGTTTGATCTAGAGAATACCCATTACTATTATCCTCAATCAAGTCTTTTTCATTACTCCAGTCTGATCAAAACAACATCTTCTTCCATTTTCTTCTGAATAGCCTGATTGCATGACTTCGTCCTTAATTAAAAAATACTTACTTCCGCCAAAATCCCACCATCCTATTTTCATCACGCCTGCTGGATTAAAATAATTTCGATTACCGTTAACAGTTACTCACCTTGTTTTCATTACAAAATTGGAATCAAAAAGTACTTTTTCCCATCTCTAGACAGCTAGATTGTTATCATAACACCAGAGTTATCAAAGAAATATTTTGCCTGCTAGAACTTGCCCGCCATTTTGTATATCCGTTTTCTCACATTACTAACACTCTCGTTCACACATACACTGACTTGATTACCATTGGCCTTTGCAAACGCATCAATGCTGCTTCCTTATCTTAAATAATGACAGTTTTGCTAACATCCACCTGATTGAAAGTAAGTGTATGAGATTGTTACATTCTTCATAAGTAATTTTTAAATAGATTTAATTTTTTATAATAGTAAACAATTTGTAAACTTTATCAACAATGTACACAATTATGTAAACATAATTACAAATCTTGTTTACATCTCTTTAAATCAACATGTAAACAACTTTGTATACACGTAAACGATTTTGTAGACTCACTGTAAACAAAACGTGTACTTGTGAACCACATTGTAAACAAGATATTTTTTTAAAAAAAAAGCCTGCTTCATCGCCCTGCTTGAAATTTTGCTGCTCAGTCCCTACGAGGCGCTCGACATAATTCCTTAGTTCCCTGGCATTTGTGCAGGCTGAAAATCGATATAGGAAGTAAGATGCACCAGTGTGTTTATCCAGAATAGAATTTTCGGCCATTTCTTTACTTACAAAAAGATAATACCAATTGTCCTCGTATCTTTTCTAAGAGATGGAAAGGTAGATACCTGTTTATGATAATATTCAACTCGCTTGAATCGGTAGAATCGTCCTGATTGTCAACAGCAATAGCCAAGTCAGTATCCATGATACCGATTGAATTGGTGTAATAAGTTATGCCTCCATTTCACAGGTATAAACTGTCGAATTAAGAGTAATTGTGTCAGGCACCACAACAGCTTGAAATGAGGAAGTGAATTGGGTTATTCTTAATCAGACAATTCCACTGAAGGTTGTGGTTAGTATGAGGATTAATAAGTTTATTAGTGAGTCGGGTAAGAGCTCTAGGCGTGGGGCTGATAAGTTAATTAGCGAAGGCAGGGTCACGATTAATGGCAAGGTGGCTCAAATGGGCAGCCAGGTTGAGCCTGGAGACCAGGTTCGAATAGATGGAAACCCGGTTAAGGTAAAGAAGGAATACGTTTATCTTGCCTTAAATAAGCCTGTTGGGATTACGAGTACAACCGAGAGGCATATCAAGGGAAATATAGTTGATTTTGTGAATCACCCTATGCGGATTTTCCATATAGGCCGCTTGGATAAGGACTCAGAAGGACTAATACTGTTGACAAATGACGGGGACATTGTAAATGAGATTCTCCGAGCAGAAAATAAGCATGAAAAAGAATATATTGTTACTGTGAATAAGCCCATTACAGCTGAATTTGTAAAGAAAATGGCTGCTGGAGTGGAGATATTAAATACGAAGACACTTCCTTGCAAAGTAACACAGCTTTCGAAGTATGTCTTTCAAATTATCCTAACCCAGGGACTCAACCGCCAAATCCGCAGGATGTGTGCTGCCTTAGGCTATGAGGTCGCCAGACTGCAGCGCACTAGAATTATGAATATCCATTTAGGAAACCTGCCGATTGGTCAGTGGCGGGATTTAACCAAAAAGGAAAAAGAGCAATTGTTCCATGATCTTCAATATCAGCCTAGAGAATGGTAAATAAACAAAAGGGAGGAACTGAGACTAGAGTTTTAGTGCCTCCCTTTTTATGTGTAATGGACTTTCTTGGCAAAGTAAATCGTATCAATACCTTGGCCTCGATGATCAATTAGTCTCGTACTTACTTCAAAACCTAGTGTCTCCAAAATATGCAGATGCGAACTGTTTGTGGACCATGTTCTCGTTGAAAGAAAAGGCATTCTAAATTGGGATGGAATCTGTTCTGATTGAATCATCTTATAAAATTGCCGCGTAATTCTTTGGTTTCTAGCACTCTTTGTTACACAAATCGTTGTAATATAATTGCTTGGAGAAAATCCCTTTAATTCTGAGCAGCTATAATTATGTTTAAAGGTCATAAAGCCTACAGTCTTGCCACTCTCTTTACTTAAAGCTAAGATGAGCGGCTGGTTAATGATTTCCTCGTAGTAAGAATGTGGCAAATCCTCATGATTCACCTCGTGTTGAAGAACACTTTGAAAGGTGCTTCCCCTTGCTGATAGCGGAGGGAAAAATTCATTATCACTCTCACACAGAATTTCCCACACAGCCTCCAGGTGATCTGGCTCTCTCAAATTTTCAAAAAACTCTAATTTAATCTCCATCCGATCTTACACCCTTTTCGTTCAGATTATCTAAAATTAAAGCACACTTACCCGTTGTCTCCAAGCATGTTGTTTAATGTAGAAAAAATACTAAATCTGTTCATCTATTAATTTAAAAATATCTAAATATACTATTGTAAATTATGTATTGTTTAATTATAATACAAGACATTACAATTAAAACGTTTTCAAATAAAAAGGCGGTGATAAAATGAGATTTGCGGGGATAACATCACTTTTAGACATTTCCCATTTAATTATTTTCGAATACCATCGAGCAGATTAGGATTAACAATATGGAATTATGGGCTGGTGAGCCCTTGCATATATGTCGATCACGAGAAAAATGGTGTATTAGAATGGAGAGATTATCTGGCAAGTCTTCAAAAATATGATTACCAAGGAGTTTGCACCCTAGAGATTATAGAAACGATATTATCAAAATCCACAAGATGCATTCATTAAATCATTTGAAAAAATTAAGGAATTAGGATTCTTATAATTTGGATTTGGAGGAACTCTTTATGAGTAATGGCACTCTTACACGAAAACTAGGTTTTTGGTCTGCTCTAGCGATTGCAGTTGGAACTACTGTTGGATCCGGTATCTTTGTCTCATCCGGTGATGTTGTGAAAGCAGCAGGAACTCCTTCTATTTCAATTTTAGCCTGGATTATCGGCGGCCTTATCGCAATCCCGCAGGTAATGGTATTAGCAGAATTATCAACTGCTTATCCTGAAAATGGAAGCGGTTACGTATATCTAAATAAAGCCGGTTGGCGACCTCTTGCCTTTCTATATGGATGGGCGACGTTCTGGGCGTTAGACCCCCCTTCTATTTCTATTATGGCTTTAGCAATTGTCTCTTACCTTGCTACCTTTTTTCCTTTCTTTTCTGGTATAGCTGGTAAGTTGTTAGGGGTTGCGATCATCTTAGTCATTACCTCCATCCATTATCGAAGTGTAAAAGAGGGTGGACTATTCCAAGTTATTATCACTGCTGTTAAGATCATTCCTTTTATTATTGTAATTGTTTTAGGTTTGATGTATATGAAAGCTGGTCATTTTTCATATGTGCCTGCGCATGGAGCTATAAAAACAAGTTTAATCGGAGGCGTATCCGCAACTACTTGGGCTTACACAGGTATGGCGGCGATTTGTTTTATGGCTGGCGAATTTAAAAATCCCGGTAAAATTCTCCCGCGTGCACTCATTAGCTCGGTATTCATTGTACTAGCTTTGTACACATTGCTTGCCATTTGTGTCATCGGCTTAATGCCGTTTGATAAATTAATCCATTCAAATGCTGCTGTTTCAGAGGCAGTGAGCTATATTCCAGGTCTTTCTCATATGGCTTCTTCCTTTGTCGCAATTACTGCCATTATTGTTATTCTCGGATCATTAAGCTCTTGTATTATGTTTCAGCCTCGTTTGGAATATGCGATGGCGAAAGATGGTCTATTTTTCCAACGTTTCGCTCAGGTTCATCCTAAATATGAAACTCCTAGTTTTTCTATTATTATTCAGGTCACATATGCTTGTATTCTCGTATTTATGAGTAATTTAACAGCCTTACTTGGGTACTTCACGCTCATTCAGCTTGTCATTAATATTCTGGACTTTGCAGCGGTTTACAAATGCCGTAAACGGGATGATTATAACCCAATCTATCGGATGCCAATGTGGAAATTAACAACTATTTTAGCCATCCTTGGTGCCTCATGGCTTGCTTGGGGAACCTTCACTTGGGCCCCTTGGCAAGGTATGATTGCAGCATTTATTGTTATTTCAACCGGACTTCCTGTTTACTTTTACTGGAATAAAAGGTATGGGTCCGCAAGTAGAGAGGGCAATGATGTAGTGGCATGACTTGATTAATAGGAAGTTAAATCCACTATACTAACTTCCTATTTTTTTAAATACACATTGCATTATTTGTTATATTTAATTATAATACAAGACATAACAAATAGATTTTTCCACCATATAAAAGGAGGACCAAGTCCATGTTAAAATTTGATGAAGAATTATTCCTTACGCTTGTTGAAAAAGAGGGCCTTGCATTTAGAGGGGAAATTGAAGGTTTTGTCGATGAAATCTGCCAAAAAGGCTACAAGAACATTTTCCTTATCGGTGCAGGCGGAACCATTGCCATGATGTATCCCTATGAGTATATTCTAAAATCAAACTCTACGATTGACGTTCATGCAGAAATTGCAGCGGAGTTTATGGTTATGAACCATAAGCATTTTAGTAAAGATTCAGTTTGTATCTTTACCTCTGTTTCCGGAACAACGAAAGAAACCCTTGCAGCTGCCGAGTATTGTAAAGAAAAAGGAGCCACAACCATTGCATTAGTAGCAGAGCCGAATACACCATTAACAAAAATGGTCGACTATTGTATAACTACAGGATCAGAAAAACATTCTTTTGATACTTTTTATCTGCTTCTCTACATGGTTATCTTCCGATTTATGTATAACCATGATGAATTTCCTCAATATGAGCAATTTACGAAGGAAGTTAATTTACTCCCACGTGCCATTCTGAATGCTGTTAAATCTTTTGATCAACAAGCAGAGGAATTTGCGATCAAACATAAAGATACAGATTATCATATGATGGTGGGTTCCGGTAATTTGTGGGGGAATACTTATTGTTATGCGATGTGTGTTTTAGAAGAAATGCAATGGATCCATGCAAAATCCATTCATGCTGCTGAGTTTTTCCACGGTACGCTTGAACTTGTCGTCGAAGATACAAGTGTGATTTTACTAAAGGGAGAAGATGAAACAAGGCCTCTTATGGATCGTGTAGAAAGATTTGTTGAGAATATAACAAAGAATGTAACGATTATTGATACAAAGGATTTTGAGATGGAAGGGATCAGCGAGGAATTTAGAAAACACTTTGCTGTTAGCATTAATTGGTCCGTCTTAAGCAGAATCAGTGTCTACCTTGAGCGTGAACGGAACCATTCATTAGAACTTAGAAGATACTATCGCCAAATGGAATATTAAAAATGATAATGAGCACTATTCGTAGTGCTCGTTTCTTCTTAAAAAAGGAAAAGTGGGGATTTAGTAATGAAAATAGCTGCTGTCGGAGATAACTGCATGGATGTTTATCAAGCAAACGGGAAGGCCTATCCTGGAGGAAATCCCGTCAATGTCGCTGTCTATTTAAAAGGTTTAGGTGCTGAATCGTCCTATATTGGCTGGGTTGGGGCTGATTCATACGGTAAGGATATGATTCATGCTATTCAAAACAAGGGCGTAGATACTACTCATCTTTCTCAAAAGGAAGGAAAAACGGCTATTACCTATGTTGAATTAGTCGGAAATGATCGCAAATTTGGAGAATACGATGAAGGTGTAATGGCTGACTTTACCTTGACGCCGGAGGAAATTATTTTTATCGGAACACACAAATGCGTACATGCTGGAATTTGGGGACATGTGGAACAATATTATCCTGTATTTAAAGAAATGGGGCTGCTTACCTCATTTGATTTTTCAAACCAATTAAATGATTCACTGGTAAAAACCTTACCACCGTTTGTCGATTATGCCTTTTTTTCCTATACAGAAGATGATGCCTATATACGTCAGTATTTAAAAGAAATTAAAAACCTTGGCTCTAAATTTGCTGTGGCAACATTAGGCGAACATGGTTCACTTGCCTTTGATGGCCAACAATTTCACCGATTTGGTGTAAGATCCCAAGAAAATGTAGTTGATACAATGGGGGCAGGGGACTCTTTTATTTCAGGTTTTATTTATGGAATATTGAAAGGCTGTACCATTAACGAATGTTTAAAGTTAGGTACGGAAACAGCTGCAAAAACGATTCGATATTTCGGTGCATGGTGACTAGGACTGGGCTCTCGATGTATAATAGATATTATAATTTATTGATGGATAAGGATGAAGCAAGTAATGAATTTAAATCCTTCTACCCCCCAGCCTCTCTATATGCAAATAAGGCAAATGTTGAAAAATGATATCCAGCAAGGTAAGTATAAACCAGATGAACAAATACCAACCGAAGCTGAACTTTGTGAAATTTATAACGTAAGTCGGATTACCATCCGAAAGGCAATTGAGGAGTTGGTAAAAGACGGTACATTAACACGTATTCCACGGAGAGGAACTTATGTTACCTCAAAAAAGTTTCATAACGAGTTGATATCTGTAAGCGGGTTCTCAGAGTTCAGTCATCAACTGGGCATGACCCCTAATTCTCGAATTTTAAAAAGTGAGGTCATACCTGCAACCGAGGAAATAGCAGAATATCTTAAAGTCGAGGAAGGAAGCCCCATTTTGGAACTTGAGCGGCTAATGTATGTAAATGATCGTCCTCTTTTTTATGATATTGCCCATTTCTCGTTAATTCGATTCCCAGATCTTGAAAAGAAAATTGTTGGAAATGAATCAACGTATAAAATTCTTTTGAACGATTACCAAACCGAAATTGTCAGTAATGACAAAATCATCGATGTCATTGGTGCCACAAAAGACTACGCTAAATGGCTGGAGTGCGATATTGGCGCTAATCTCTTTAAAATTTTAAAAATTTCATTTAATTCAGCTGATGAACCTGTACACCTCTCTACCTTTATGTGTGAAACAAACAAGGTTAAACTTACGGTTCATCGGGCAAAATAAGATAACTTATTTGGTGTCCAGCTTTTTTATTTATTTTTTTTATTTTCCTCTTGCCATAATATTTAAGTACTGCTATTATGAAGTAGCATGATTTTTGGAAAGCAAATATTCAATATATCTGGATCTTTCCAAGCAGATAACCTTGACCACTTCCTTGGAAGTTTAGGCCATACGGACAGCCGGGTCAACTGCCGATTGGCAACTTTGGTTGCCTTATTGATTGAGTTAAAAGCTCAAATTTTATAAGTTGGTTACTTTACAACCAGTGCACATGCACACAACTTGTGAAACGGTCAATAAGAGTGGTAAAAGTGATTATTTGCTATATAGACTCTGATCCTAAAATGATATATTTTGAATATTAAAAAGCTTTCTGCCAGAGTGTCTGATGACTTGGTAGAGTATAGATATGACTTTATGTCATGGATATACTGTGACTTTTAATATTGAATATATCAAAGCAAGTGTTGTGCGCAATTAATTCCTGCGTTTTGCACTTGCTTTTTTTGTTGTTACGGAATTTAGTTGTGCCTTTAAAAATTTATTAGGTTAGGAGAAATGAAAATGGGAAAAGCACTAATTATCGGGGCTGGCGGCGTAGCGTCTGTTGCAGTCCATAAATGTGTTCAAAACAGTGATGTATTTGAAGAAATTTGTATCGCGAGCCGTACTAAATCAAAGTGTGACGAATTAAAAGCGAAACTTGAAGGCGGCAAAACAAAAATTACAACTGCACAGGTTAATGCAGATAATGTAGATGAGTTAATTGCATTAATTAATGAAGTCAAACCAGATATCGTCATGAACTTAGCATTACCATACCAAGATTTAACCATCATGGATGCTTGTCTTGCTACAAAGACACACTATATGGATACAGCAAACTATGAGCCAGAAGATACGGCAAAATTTGAATACAAATGGCAATGGGAATACCGTGAGCGTTTTGAAAAAGCCGGCATCACCGCCCTTTTAGGCAGCGGCTTTGACCCAGGTGTGACAGGCGTATTCTCCGCTTATGCATTAAAACATTATTTTGATGAAATTGAATATATCGACATTCTTGATTGTAACGGCGGCGATCATGGCTATCCTTTCGCAACAAACTTCAACCCTGAAATCAATATTCGTGAAGTTTCTGCTAACGGACGTTACTGGGAAAATGGCGAGTGGATTGAAACTGAGCCAATGGAAATCAAGCGCGTTTATGACTTCGCTGAAGTTGGCGAAAAAGATATGTATTTGCTTTACCACGAAGAGCTTGAATCTCTTGCGGAAAACATCCCAGGACTTAAGCGTATCCGTTTCTTCATGACATTTGGCCAAAGCTACCTTACACATCTAAAAGCACTTGAAAATGTAGGTATGACTTCTATTGAGCCAATTGAATTTGAAGGTAAACAAATTATTCCTCTACAGTTCTTAAAGGCTGTATTACCAGATCCAGCTTCCCTTGGACCTCGTACAGTTGGTAAAACAAATATCGGCTGTATCTTTAAAGGGAAAAAGGATGGAAAAGACAAAACGTATTATGTTTACAATGTTTGTGACCACCAAGAGTGCTATAAAGAAGTGGGCTCTCAAGCCATTTCATATACTACAGGTGTTCCTGCGATGATCGGTGCAGCAATGATCCTAACTGGTAAATGGAACAAAGCCGGCGTATATAATATTGAACAATTTGATCCAGATCCATTCATGGAAGAGTTAAACAAGTGGGGACTTCCATGGGTAGAGGACTTTAATCCAGTTTTAGTTGATGATGAGCCTGCAGTGGAAAAAGCAACGGAGCTAGTTAAATAAGATGCGGTTTGAAGAATTACCAACACCGTGCTATGTCATCGATGAAGGTCTCGTCGAACGAAATCTAAAAATCCTAAACGGTGTTATGCAGCGTACAGGAGCAAAGATTGTTTTGGCACAAAAGGCATTTTCTATGACAACAATGTATCCCCTCATTGGAAAATATTTAAGTGGCACCACAGCAAGTGGTTTATTTGAAGCACGTTTAGGCTACGAAGAAATGGGCAAAGAAAATCATGTCTTTGCCCCTGCCTACCGTGATGATGAAATAGATGAAATTATTTCGATTTGTGATCACATTATCTTTAATTCGTTCTCACAGTTGGGAAAGTTTAAAAATAAAGCGCTAGAAGCCGGTAAAAAAGTGGGCTTGCGTATTAATCCTGAATGCTCTACCCAAATCGGACATGCAATCTATGATCCATGTTCACCAGGGTCTAGATTTGGTGTAATTACGGAGCATTTTCGTCCTGAATTGCTCGACGGTGTTTCAGGGCTGCATTTCCACACCCTTTGCCAGCAAAACTCTGACGACTTAGAAACTACTTTAAATGCAGTAGAAGAAAAGTTCGGGGAATGGCTTCCGCAGATGGAATGGATTAATTTTGGCGGCGGACATCATATTACTAGAGAAGATTATGACATTCCAAGATTAGAAGCTTGTATTAAGAGAATGCAGGAGAAATACGGTTTAGAAGTTTATCTGGAGCCGGGCGAAGCGGTTGCTCTTAACGCAGGTTATCTAATTACCACTGTGCTTGATACACATCAAAACCAAATGGATCTTGCCATTCTTGACACATCTGCCTCCTGCCATATGCCGGACGTTTTAGAAATGCCATATCGCCCTCCTCTTTTTGGATCAGGAGAAGCAGGTGAAAAGCCATATACGTATCGACTTGGCGGACAAACATGCCTGACAGGCGATATCATTGGTGATTATTCCTTTAACGAGCCTTTAAAGAGCGGTGACCGGTTAGTTTTTGGTGATATGGCCATCTATACAATGGTTAAAAACACGACATTTAACGGCATGCCATTACCAGCTATAGCTGTTAAAAAAGCAGATGGCGACTGTGAAGTTGTACGCGAATTTGGCTATCAAGACTTTAAAATGAGATTAGCATAATAGATTGTATACGCAGAGGGACGGTTCCCTTGCTTCATTAGAAGCAAGAGAACCGTCCCTCTGCTTTTTTCTTATATTGTGAAGGAGTTTGTCCAGTGAATTTCTTAAACACCCTCGTAAAATAATTCAAATCATTGTATCCGACGATTAAAGCGATATCTGTGACCGCAGCGGTTCCGGTTTGAAGATGGAGCATAGCTTCCTCGACTCTTTTTTGATTTACATAGTCAATGATGCTTTTGCCCGTATCCTGTTTAAACTTGCGAGATAAGTGAGAAGGATGGACATGAATGCTTGCTGCAATTTCTTTTAGGGTTAATGTTTTTTCAAGATTTGAATGGATATAATCGACTGCCTTTCTAACAATGATGCTGAAGTCCCTGGTTGAGTGTTTCTGAACGAGACCGCAATATTCATTTATCATATCGGACGCTAATATTTTTAAGTAGGGAAGATTTGGGGCTCTTTCAATAAGAATTGCAAATTTTTCCGACACATGGTGGATAATGATGGGCTGAAGGCCGCCCTTTTCAGCCGAAATCCTGCATAAGGTATTTAAGACAAAAAGTAGATTTTTTGCCGAACGGAAGGGGCTCTCGGGAATACGGTCAAAAAAGTCCAGAATCCCCTTAACCTCCTTTGATAGCCTGCCAATTTCCTCCATATCACCTTTTTCTATTGCCCTCATTAATTTCTTTTCCGCTTTATATCGCTCCTCAATCAAATTTTTATCTTCTTCGTAAAGGACTTTTTCAACTTTTTCCGCTGACTTACGAACTTCGGTGCTCACTAATTTACCATCTATATAGGAATGATGACACATATTAACCAGCAAATCCCCCAGATAGGTAGACTTGTTACTGCCAATAATCGAAAGTGATTGATAATAATCTTGAAGCTGTTTCCGTTCACTAACTGGAAACTTATTTTTTGAGATAAGGTCACTAATCATCTCATTGGAAGGAATACTAGATAAAAATGGGCCCAAAACAACAAATCCCTTATATTGATTATTACTCCAAATCCCTGCTGCTAAGTATTCAAGCCCAATGCTATTTATGTAATAAAAATACTGATCGTTCTCTGCCATCATTAATTTTTCATTCATTGTTGGATCATCATTGGCGAAGGGTTGAAGGAGCAGGGGTGTTTGAATTTGTGATCTTTGAAATATGATATTCCCTTCGCGGTCCACAATCTTTACATCCAAATAAGTAATCGAATGCAGCAGCTTTCCTTTTTTAATGATTTCCACCTTAAATTCATCTCCACTAGTCTATTTCCCCTATTAAAACCGTTCAGAAGAAAATATGCAATATTTATGCTAATAAAGTCAAATTTGTATGATTATCTATTCAAAACCTATACTATAATGAATTGGATTTAAAAGATATTTAGGAGGAAGTCAAATGAGAAAAGTCTTAAATATTAATTCTAATTGGAAATTTATTAGGCAAGATGAAGAGAATGCACAAGCAGTAAACTTTAATACAGAAAATTGGCAGGAGGTTCAGGTCCCTCACACCTGGAATGCAATTGATGGTGCCAATGGATTTGATTATTATAAAGGTGCCTGCTGGTATCGAAGAGAATTTGTATTAGATGCGTTAGAACAAGGAAATAGAGTATATATTGAGTTTAATGGCTCTAATAGTATTACGGATGTGTATGTGAATGGTCACCATCTTGGACAGCACCGTGGCGGTTACTCGATTTTCCGTTTTGACATTACAGATGTAGTCGATTTTGGTAAAAAGAATATACTCTCAGTCAAAGTTGATAATACCGTTGTCGATGATGTGTATCCACAGATGGCCGATTTCACTTTCTACGGCGGAATTTATCGTGATGTAAATCTTGTTTTTGCAAATTCGATTCACTTTGATTTACTGGATTATGGTTCCAAAGGTGTCTATGTTATTCAAGAAAACGTTTCAAACGAGCGTGCAGTCTTAACGGTCAAATCTAAGGCAGTAAATGACCTGGATATAGAAAAGAAAGTAAGAGTCTGGGCAGATATCTTAGATGCTAATGGTAAAAATGTAGCTTACGGGGCAAAGGATGTTTTTCTAGCAGCAGGAGAGACAACAGAAGTGGAGATTCCTGTTACGATTGAAAATCCTACATTATGGAACGGAAAAAAGAACCCATACCTTTATGAAACGAAGATCTCACTGGTCAGCTTTAACGATACCCTCGATGAAATAACTATCCCATTTGGAGTGAGATACTTCCACGTTGACCCGGAAAATGGTTTCTTTTTAAATGGAGAACCGCTTCGATTGAATGGTGTATCTAGACACCAAGACCGCAAAGACATGGGCTGGGCAATTACGAAAAAAGAACACCTAGAAGATATGGAGCTAATCAAAGAAGTCGGCGCCACATCGATCCGCTTAGCCCACTATCAGCATGACCAGTTCTTCTATGAGCTTTGCGATCAGGAAGGAATGGTCATTTGGGCCGAAATTCCATTTATCTCCGTTATGTCAAAACATGAGTTAGAAGGAATCAATGCCAAGCAGCAAATGACAGAATTAATTCGTCAAAATTTCAATCATCCATCAATTATGTTCTGGGGTATCCAAAATGAAATTCAAATCAGCGGTGAACGTCCAGAGCTTAGAAGACTTGTAAATGAATTAAATGAGCTCACGAAAAAAGAGGATCCAACCCGGTTAACGACCATGGCAAATGTCATGTTTGTACCTGATAAAGATGAATACAATTATGTGACGGATGTCGTCGGCTATAATAAATATTACGGCTGGTACCAAGGAAAAGCCGAAGATTTCGCTGATTGGCTGGACGGTTTCCATAAAACCAACCCGTTAGTGTCTCTAGGTATCTCCGAATATGGCGCAGAAGGAATCCTGCAATATCATACCAATCATCCACAGGTAAAGGATTATTCAGAGGAATATCATGCTCTTTATCATGAAAAAGTATGGGGAATTTTCTCAAAGCGTCCATACCTATGGTCAACGTATGTTTGGAATATGTTTGATTTTGGAGCCAATATCCGCGACGAAGGCGGCGTACAGGGCAGAAATAACAAAGGGTTGATCACATACGACCGCAGAATTAAAAAAGACGCCTTCTACATGTATAAAGCAAACTGGTCTGATGAGAAATTTGTTCACATCACGAGCAAGCGCTACATTGAACGGGCGGATGACCAAATCACCATCAAAGTTTACTCTAACTGTGATGAACTAACTCTTTATGCAAATGGCAAAGGGATTGAAACGAAAACAAGTGACAATCGTGTGTTTGTTTTTGAAAACGTGGAGTTAGAAGAAGGAATCACTGAAATCAAGGTCACTTCCAACCAAGATGGCATCCTTCTAGAGGATACAGCTCGATTCATAAAAGTAGCAGAGCCAAATCCAAGCTATGAAGCTCCGGAAGAGGATAAAGGCGGAGTAGTCGGAAACTGGTTCCAAATGCCAGACATTGAAGATGTCGAAGTAGAAGAGATCGAAATCACCGATGACGTCTATTCTACACGTGATACATTTAAGGCATTAATGGAGAATGAAGAAACAAAGGCGATCCTAGAAAAATACTTAGGCAACTTTACTGAACATCCAATGTACGGAATGGCAGCAGGGATGCAAATCGACTTCATCGCCTCCATGGCCCCAGAACAATTTACCGAAAAAATGATGTACACCTTAAACAAAGAGTTAACAAAAGTTCAAAAATAAGCACAGGGACGGTTCTCATGCTTCGAAAGAAGCATGGGAACCGTCCCCTTGTTTTGCCATCAATTTGTAAATACATCATTTACAGGGCTTACCTTTACGGCACTTAATTTAAATCCAGGCATCCGGCAGACAGGGTCTAATTCTCCACTGATAAGAACATTCACATTTTGTGAATCTGCCCAATGAAATGGAACAAAAACGGTATCTGGACGGATCGTCTCGGAGTATTTGCTTCTGACAGTGATGCTTCCTCTTCGTGATTCAATTTTAACTAAGGTATGGTCTGCAATTTGATAATCCATCGCTGTTGCAGGGTGAATTTCCATATAGGATTCAATATTTCTAGCCGCCAACGCAGGACTTCTCCTGGTCTGTACTCCCGTTAAGTAATGTGACATGACTCTGCCAGTCGTCAGATACAAGGGAAACTCGCTGCCTACTTCTTCCTTTGGAACCACAGGTTTATTGGGAACGACAACCATCTTGGCCTTGCCATCAGGGTGAGCGAAAGAGGTTTCGAACAGCCTTATAGTCCCTTTATGTTCAAGGTCAGGACATGGCCATAGAATACCGCCTTCCTTTCGCAGCCTCTCATAGGTAATTCCATAATAATCGGCTATTCCACCCCGGCTTGCCAATCGCAATTCATTAAAAATTTCTTCTGCAGAGGAAAAAGAAAAGTACTTCTCCTTTCCGAGAGCACGAGCAATATCCACTATGATTTGCCAATCATGCTTCACCTCACCCGGGCATGGGCAGCTCGCTTCTCTTAATGTTACCCTTCCCTCCACATTCGTCATGGTTCCTTCATCCTCTAAATAAGAAGAGGTTGGTAAAATTAAATCTGCGAGTTTAGCTGTTTCCGAAACAAATAAATCCACCGCAACAAGGAATTTTAACTTTTTCAAGGCTTTCTTAACAAAATCAGCATTTGGATTGGAGACAACTGGATTGGAGCACATTAAAAATAGTCCAGTAATTTCTCCTTCATCAATCTTCTCCATTATTTCATAGGCGGAGACCCCTTTTCCTGGCAAATCATCCGGTTCGACTCCCCATACCTTTGCCACATATGATCGATGCTCCTCGTTTTCAATCGATCGATACCCAGGAAGCTGGTCAGCTTTTTGGCCATGCTCTCTTGCCCCTTGGCCGTTTCCTTGCCCTGTAATGGCCCCAAAGCCACAATTCGGCTTTCCTAGCTTGCCAGTAGCAACAAGGAGGTTAAGAAGGTTACGGACAGCGGCTGAACCATCTGTTTGCTGCTCGACTCCTCTCGCAGTAAAAATCATGCCTGTTTCTTCTTTACCGAACTTGATTGCCGCTTTTTGAATCTCGTTTATGGAAACCCCAGTGATGGCTTCTATTTCCCTTAACTCTACTGAAGCTAAATATTCTTTAACCTCATGAAAACCATGAGCACGTTCCTGTATAAATGCCTCATTACTATAATTTTCTTCCACAATGACCTTTAACAGCCCATTTGCTAATGCTGCATCTGTCCCTGGCCTCAATTTTAAATGTAAGTCTGCAAGTTTCGTAGTAGCTGTTTCACGTGGATCAATGGCGATAATAAATGCACCATTTTCCTTTGCTTTTTCAAAATAGGGCATGATCGTCGGCTGACATTCCGCGATATTGGTTCCCGCTAAAATAATACACCGGGTATTTGGAATTTCTGCCAGGCTGTTTGTGAATCCTCTATCCATTCCAAAGGTTTGGCTCGCTGCTGAGGCAGCTGCCGACATACATAACCGGCCATTATAATCGATATACTTTGTCTTTAACGCAACTCGCGCAAATTTACCAAGTAAATACGCTTCTTCGTTCGTAATCGATGCACTCCCATACACGGCTAAGGCATTAAGTCCGTCTTCCTCTTGTATTCTAGTAAATTGAGCTTTTATCCGCTCCAATGCCTGTTCCCATGAGATCCGGACAAATTCGCCATTTACCTTTAACATCGGATATTTTAATCGTTCCTTGTTAAAAGCATGCTGGTAGGCATTCATGCCTTTGACGCATAGACGCCCCTGGGTGGTTGGATTATCCTTGCCAACCGTTTTATATTGTTTTCTTGAAACAACAGCCTGTTCGATTAATTGCATCTTACACTGCATACTACAATAAGGACATTGGGTATTATATACCTTTTCCGTTTGCACTTCCTTTTGCTTTTTTCGGAAGTACTTTAGCATCAATTCCGTCAAGATTCCTCACCTTCGTCCTGTAACTTTTATTATTCGCCTTTATCCTCACCGAAGTAATTCATTAACTTTTACTGGTGATCGCTGTTCACTAAAATACTTTTTCTTACTGACAGTTCTTCGTCCAAGCGCACTAATAATTCCTGGCGAAGCTCTTGATCAAACAATGCTTCTCTTACATGAATTAAGCCTAATCGATCGAGCCATTGCCAAGTTCGTTCCAAGTAATTTGCCGATTCACGATAATACTGAATCAGCCCCATAATGATTTCACAAGCTTCAGCTTCCGTGGGAACAACTGCCAGTAATTGCCCTGCACGTACCATTCTCCCGCTTGAGCCTCCTACATAAATTTCCCAGCCTAATCCCGTTCCAATGATTCCAATATCTTTAGTTGTGGAGCCTGCACCATTATGCATACAGGCAGAGACACCAATTTTTACACGATATGGGGTTTTTAAGGATGCCAATTTCCTTTCAAGAGTAACAGCTAGCTTTAAAGATGGTTGTTTATTACACTGACAAACATGTTCGCCAATGCAAGTCTTGACATTTTGCACCCTATTTCCATATGTGCTGCTTAACGGCATGTTTAAGTCTGCACATATCTCACTTAGCACATCCTTTTTTACATCCATTAAATGAATTCTTTGTTCACTTGTAATAGCAATGTTTTTTACGGCATACTTCTCTGCAACGTTCGCAATGGTACGTAACTGTTCTGCAGAGGTTACACCGCCATACATTTGGGGGATCAGCGTGTACGAACCATTCTCTTGGACGATTACATTCAACCGTTCTTCTTCGAATTGAGGCTCTAGTTTGCTTTCGTACTCTGGATAGATCATTCCTAGGTAATATTCAAGCGCCGGACGACAGGTGCTGCAGCCATTCTTGCTATTCCAATTCAACTGCTCTATTACTTCTTGCGGGGTAGTTAAGCCGAGCAGCTGCATTTCTTGTACCACTTCATCTTCTGTCAGAGAGGTACAGGAGCACATGGATTTCTTCTTAATGATCTCATTACATGCATCGCTCTTTATATAGGCTAACAGCTCCGTGACTAACGGCTTACAGCCGCCACAGGACCCTGATGCCTTCGTGCATTTTTTTACTTGGTCGACGGTAGTCAATCCTTCTTTTTGAACAGCCTCCAAGATTGCACCTTTTGACACCCCATTACAGTTACAAACTATTTCACTAAGAGGCATTGAAGCCATTGATCTGCCTGCCTCGGGTGAAGATTGCAGTAAAGCTGCTTTTTCAAGGTCCGGTACATCCTGTTGTTTGATCATCATATCTAGCAATTTCGTTCGGTCACTGGTATTTCCAAAAAGAACCACACCGTTGATCTTATGGTCTTTAAAGATCACCTTTTTGTAGATTTGATTAACCTCATCATATAGTTTAATTGACTTCGACGAGGGGTCCTCATCTACCTGTCCTGCAGAAAACAGCTCTATACCTGAAATTTTTAATTGTGTTGACAGAACGGAACCCTTATACCCCTGGTCTTCAATGCCACAGATATGCTTAGCTAACACCTGTCCTTGTTCATATAGCGGCTTAACTAATCCATAAACACTTCCGCGATGTTCAACACATTCACCGACGGCATAGATATTCTCGATGTTCGTTTGTAAGAAATCATTCACGAGGATGGCTCGATTTATTTCTATTCCACTTTCCCTGGCTAACTGAACATTCGGCCTAACCCCAGCTGCCATCACCACTAAATCTACATCAAGCTTGGTTCCGTCGGTAAAAATCAGCCCCTCTGCCCGGCTGCTTCCGAACACTTCTTGTGTTTGTTTTTCAAAAAGAAACTTCATTCCTTGGTTCTCCAACTCAGCTTGAAGCATTTTCGCTGCAGTTTGATCTAGTTGCCTATCTAATAAATATTGGCCAATATGGACCACACTTACTTCCATTCCAAGGTTAAGGAGCCCCCTTGCCGCTTCGAGCCCTAACAACCCTCCGCCAATGACAGCAGCTTTTTTAAAATGCCTCGCTGTTTCCATGATTGCCCGGCAGTCTTCAATTGTTCGAAATGCCGTCACCCCTTTTTTTTCTGAACCAGGAATCGGCGGGAGAAAGGGAACGGAGCCAGTCGCGATAATGAGTCGATCATAAAAAATCTCTTGCTTTTTATCTGTAATGACAACCTGTTTTGCGGTATCAATCTTTACAACTGTTTCCCCGGTAAATAGTTTAATTTGTTTTCCTTCATACCAATTACGATCATTTATGGTAATATCCTCAAGCGATGTATCGCCTTGCAGTACAGTGGACAAAAGAATCCGATTATAGTTTACATGTGGCTCACTGCCAAAAATAGTAATTTCAAAAGCTTCAGGATTCAGAGTTACGATCTCCTCAATACAACGTACCCCTGCCATCCCGTTGCCTACTAAGACTAGCTTTTGCTTCCTCATAACAAACCTCCAGTATTGTAAGAGTACATCCTACAGCCATGAATAACGTTTATTATTTCATAAGTTAACGCAATAGAAATCAATCATGTTATATTTCCTGACACAAAAATTTCCATGTTAGAAGACCTTACAGCATTCATGACAAAAAAAATTTGGCAGACTATTCTTACAACATGCAAAAAAAAAAAAAAATTTAGGTGGAGGTCCAATATGAAAAATGAAGCGAATCTGTTCTCATTCTTACTGATACTAGGGAAGGTTATCTTTTCAAAAAAGCCAAATGTCGGCTGGTAATACGTATTTAAAAGCGAAAGCAGTTGGTACCGATTTACTGTACACAAAAGGAGTGAAAGTACTGGTATGAAGTTAGCAGAGTTAAGAAAAAGTGGTCATGCACCATCATTAGTTGCGTCATTTTTATACTTTGATGTTAGTTTTATGATTTGGGTGATATTAGGTGCGCTTGGGGTCTTTATTACAAAGGACTTTGGTCTATCTCCCGCACAAAAAGGACTCATTGTAGGGGTTCCTATTCTTAGTGGTTCATTTTTCCGTCTGATCCTTGGCGTCTTAACAGATCGAATTGGACCGCGCAAAACAGCCATTATTGGGATGCTTGTCACGTTGGTCCCACTCGTTTGGGGATGGTTATTTGGCAAGACATTAACAGAAATTTATTTAATAGGTATCCTTCTTGGGGTAGCGGGGGCAAGCTTTGCAGCAGCCATTCCAATGGCAAGCCGCTGGTATCCTCCTCATTTACAAGGATTAGCGATGGGAATTGCAGGTGCTGGTAACAGTGGAACCCTGTTTGCCACGCTTTTCGGCCCGCGTCTTGCAGAAAATATTGGCTGGCATAATGTAATTGGGTTAGCAATTATTCCTCTCTCAATTGTATTTATCCTTTATATCCTGATGGCTAAAGATGCACCAGAAGAGCCTTCAGCAAAAAAGGCAGGGAAATATTTTACTATTTTTAAACAAAAGGACACCTTGTATTTCTGCCTGCTTTACAGTGTTACCTTTGGAGGATTTGTTGGGTTATCAAGCTTTTTAAGTATCTTTTTTGTAGACCAATATCAATTATCAAAGGTTAGCGCGGGGGATTTTGTAACACTTTGTGTGGCGGCTGGGAGCTTTTTCCGTCCTGTTGGCGGTGCCATTGCCGATAAAATTGGCGGCACTCGTCTTTTGACCTTTTTATTTATAGCGGTCGCCCTATGCATGTTCGGTGTCAGCCAGCTTCCGTCCCTAGCGCTTGTCACCACCTTATTGTTCTTTGGGATGCTATTTTTAGGAATGGGAAATGGAGCCGTCTTTCAGTTAATCCCGCATAGATTTAAAGATGAAATAGGGAGGATCACCGGGATTGTTGGAGCAGCAGGCGGCATCGGCGGATTCTTTGTACCAAATATCCTCGGTACACTTAAACAAATGACCGGAACATACGCACTAGGCTTTTTGGTTTATGCAGGAATTGGATTAGCTGGTTTAATCGTCGTACTCATCGCAAAGCTATCTTGGCAAAAAAGCTGGGTATCGAAGGAAGCTTCTAGACAAATCTAACTTTTCTTTCTCTTTATACCAACTAATCTAAAAGTGTAAAGGGACATTCAAACACAGAATGTCCCTTTACTAAACTAGAATGATTTAAGCAAATCACTAATTACCTCATTTGCAGCCCTTTCTCCCGTTTCAACTGCTCCATTTAAATATCCTGGATACTTAGTCGAAGTATGCTCACCAGCAAAGAAGATATTACCTTCCCGTTCTCCCGGAATACCAGCAAATTTTGTAAATTGACCAACCTTCCAATAGGAATACGCTCCTTTGCTCCATGGATTACTCAACCAGTGATTAACAGTGGATAAGCCATTCCAGTGTATTTCGCTATCAGGCAAAACACACTTTAACTTGTCCAAAAAATCCCTAGTCCTTTCCTTTAATTCCTCCTCAGTAAAGGCCATCTGACCTTCCGCCGTATCTGCACCCGTAAAGTTGACAAGGATTCCCGATCTACCTGGCTGTGCACGAGACGACTCAAATGTCTGCTGATAGCCTGTATCGGAAAATGTTTCTCCGTTATTTCCAAGCCCCCTCCAGAATCGATTCGAAAATTGGACATGAAGTTTCGTATTTACTCCCATTCCCAGCTCCTCAATCGCTGTTTTTTTTAATGGACGAAATCTTGCATTCTCACAATCTATCATCCTTAAAATCCTAAAGGGTACAGTCAGAATTACTTTATCTGCCAAAACTTCAAATTCTTTATCAGCTTCCCGAAAATGCAGTCTTATCTCATTTTGATCATTTTGTTCTATCTTTATTAATTGAGAATTAAATCTAATTTGTCCATTAAGATTTTGGGCTAATAGTTTGGGGAGTTGATCATTACCTCCCCTTATATGAAAGCATTCATCTGAATCTCCGTAAATTTGAAAGCGGTCAGACTGAGCAAATCCTAATAAATAAAGTAGATTTAATGCACTTTGTTGATTGGCATCAGCTCCATTTTCAATCGTATAGGCAACTTCTAATAATTTGCCAAATTTAGAATCGATCCCCCCAGGAACGATTTCATTAATATAATCAGTAACGGACATATGATCCAATTCATATCCGCGTTCTGTGTAACTATTATAAAGTGTCATTTCACCAGCTTCTTTTAAATCGCTTTTTAGTTTAGGAAGAATCTTTATAAAATCCTTTGTTACATCTTCTAAGGAATAAGGACTTCCATTGAAAAAATAAACTGGGGCAGTTCCTGCGGATTCTGCCATCGGTAAATTATCAAGCTTCAAACCTAGTTCTTTTACCAGTTCGAGAATCTCCTTATGATTCGTATCAATGAACTCACCACCACATTCGACAATTTGTTCCTCCTTGAAGAAACCCCGCCTTGTCCAACAACGTCCACCAACCCGCCCCGCTGCTTCATAGACTGTAGATGCAATTCCTGCCTGCTTAAGACGATAGGCACAAGTGAGTCCCGCCAAGCCCGCTCCCACAATAACAATCCTGTGAGGATTTTCCTTATAACTGTTGATGTTAATTATTTGACCGATTTCCTTTCCTGCAGTCATACAATCTTTTACATGGTTAACTACTTGCAGTAATGCTTGTCCAGAACTTTTCTGATTTATCAGCTCATTACTTGCTATTGCAAAACATTTCTGCAAGGTACTTGCCAATAGTGTTCGTGTCAAGAAACCACCCCTTTAGACAAAAATAGACCATACTCATCCTCAATCGATTTACTATCGGACAATAGTAACGATCTTTAATAAAATATGCATGGCATTTTTTTTTGCTATAGGCAGTAGGTGGTTCTGCTTTTTCTGATGAAAACTGACTCCTCCTAGTTAGCAAATGATCAGCTGCCTTATTCCACAGAAATTATAAATTTTACCTTCTAAGCATTTTCACTATGATAATAACCATGGTCCCCCTAAGTCCTTTTTACCCATTCAGAAGTCTCCAATTCATATTTTTAACAAGCAGATATACATATTTGCGATACATTTTCCTTTTATTAATCTATCTTTTATAACTATAAAGAGAAACAACAGAGTGAAATTTTGGTATTATCTTGGTATAATCGAAATAGTCATAAATGCTCTAATAGCTTACTAGATTTTCAATTTAAATAGTTTCAATATTGGAAATACTTAAACTCCTCTAGAGGTGAAGGTCTTGCGTAAAAATAAACTCATCATTGTCAGCAGTTTCATTATTATCATTGCGATAATATTTTCGGGTGTCTACTATTACCAGTCAAACCATTTCAATGCACATATCACGATCAATAACACAAAAGCGGGCGGCCTGACTGCGGAACAAGCATTAAAAAAACTTAAATCAACTGTATTAAAAAACGATGTCTATATTGGAAAAGATCTTATTTTCAATGGTAAGGATACGAAGATGGAATTCACAAGTAAAGACCTTGCTAGTGTGGAGAAATTGTTAAAAAGCCAGCAGACCTTTTGGCCTTCCTCAAAAGAAAAAAACTTTTCCCTACAGCCAGGAAAAGTGGATCTGTATCGAAGTCAAACGATGAAAAAACTTGCAGAGGAAAAGCTCCTTTATATGAATAAAAGCTTATTGGCGCCTAAAGATGCAGAGGTCCGTTTAGAACAGGGCAAAATTGCCGTCTCTAAAAGTGTTGATGGAAAGCAATATGATATCACTCAATTATTAAAGGATTATCAAAAACAGGAATATACAAGTGAAATCTTTTTGAAGCCTGAATACATACAGCCGATCAAAGAGGACAGTCCCATTATAAAAAAAGAAGAGAATAAGCTGAAGGAACTTGTTCAACGTACCGTTGATTATAAAGTTCAAGATAAGGTTTATTCTTTACAAGGCAGTGATCTAATTCAAAACGCAACGGTGACCAAAGATCTGAAGGTTACAATTAACTCAGAAGAAATTAAAAACAAAATTAATGATATTAATGAAGCTCAATCCACATTAAATAAAGATTTCAAATTTAAAACCCACTCAGGGTCAGTCGTGTCAGTAAAAGGTGAATCTTACGGCTGGGCTATTAATGTTACTAAAGAATCAAATAGGGTAAAGGAAGCCTTCGAAAAAGGTGAAAAATCACTTGAGGCAGGGTCTATTTACGGATCTGGCTGGAGTACTTATGGTACTGGCTATCATGCAACAACCAACGATGGGATTGGGAGCACCTATGCTGAGGTGTCCATTAAAGACCAGCGTATTTGGATTTATAAAAATGGGAAATTAGTTTTTACAACCAATGTAGTTACAGGCAGGCATAACACGAACGAAGATACACCACCGGGAGTGTGGTATGTCATGTATAAAGAAACTCCTTCTGTACTTGAGGGAACTAGTGTAGGTCATGGGAATTATTCAGTTAAAGTCCAATATTGGGCACCATTTACACTTAGCGGCTGCGGGTTCCATGATGCCAGCTGGCGGACAAACTGGACAAGTACCGCCTACCTCACCGCAGGATCGGGCGGTTGCGTTAACACACCATCAAGTGTGATGAAAACGGTATATAACCATCTTAGTAAAAATGAACCAGTTGTCGTTTATTAAGGTACTTTTCGTAGGCATTGTTGCTATTGATACTAATAAAAGCTGCTGAATCAGTATTTTCCCCCTATATACTTAAAGGAACTTACGAAAAGATGCCCCGATACAACATGATTACGGGTTTAAAAACTTGTACGAAAAGTAAATTTAGCCTTGTGCCAAACAAAGAAGAGGCAGGAAATCGTTATGAAGATTTCCTGCCTCTTCTTTAAACTATAAACGTTAATGTTTGCTAGAGAATACTAGGATTTAGGGAAAACTTTATTAGACAGACATTCCCCAGCCTAAATCAATGCATGAAAAAGTGATCGAAACAGACTTTACGAAAAGAGCCTTTTGTACAAACTAAAATATAAGGAAATCATGTTCCACGCTTAGGAGGAGCTGATATGAATATTTATAACGCGATTTGGGATGCAGATATGAAAGGCAGCGGAATTCAGCCCATTTTCACGGCCGAAAATGGGGATCGGTCAGAAGGGTACGTTGCCGTTGATAAGGAAATTTGTAATCCTGGACATCGTATTTTTAAGGAAGTACATATACCTGACCGAAAAAGAAGCAGTTATCAATTGATTGAAAATCTGTTTGATAACTATACATTAAATCAAGTAGATAAAGAAAAAAACACACTGAACGAGTCAAAGGAGGTCGAAGAATTTTTAGGAATGGCCATGAATTCTCTTCCTGTCAAGATGGCTAAGAACTTCATTGAGGAAAGGCTAAACATAAAATATGACGAGTCCCAATGGTATACCTATTTATATAATTTATGGTTCCGGCAATTTAATTGGGAAAGTAGCCGCGATTTATCAGGTTTCGAGCATGTTTTTATTGGAGAGCAAAAAGGGAGGAGACTTACAGGCCATCATTTTTGGTATAAATACTGGCTTGAAGACAATGCAAAACTAAACAAACATCATCGGGACCAAATTGATCTGACCAGCATGAATCAAACAGAAATGTCTCCCACACCCCATGTTATTACTGTAGGTTATCATTTAAAGGCCTACGATTATGGAAAAAAACGATTTATTAAAATACTTAAAAAAAGGTCCGCATTTTTTGTCGGGATCAGTGCTGAGGGCCTTTTGGCATTAGGTACCGTCCGGGCTCTAGCTGGTGTGGATGTTCCTGAAGCCATTGTCATTAATGGGACAAAATATAAGCTTGAATTATACATGAGCCCCGATGGCAGCAGCATCCGGACCTTTTATCCTACCTATGTACCGTAATTTTACATCCCACCATTGTAATCCATCGATGACAAGGAAAAACAAGTATCCCCTGGCATAGACGAAAATAGCCTAACTAAAAGAGGCTTATCCCTATGGACAAGCCTCTTGATGATTTCTACAAATTTCTACACTCTACTAAATTCATCTGGGTCAGCGAACATACGCTTATCCTGATTAAGGGCATTAATTTTATCCATATCTTCTTGTGAAAGCTCAAAATCAAAGACATCCGCATTTTCAGCAATTCGGTGAGGCTTAACAGACTTTGGGATCGTCACAACCCCCGTTTGAATATCCCAGCGGATAATCACTTGAGCAGTCGATTTATTGTACTTATTAGCAATCTCAACTAATACCGGTTCATCTAGGAGACCCCCTTGCATTAATGGAGACCAGGCTTCAAGCTGGATTTGATTCTTTTTACAAAAATCATGCAATTCCCTTTGATTAAACCGTGGATGATATTCTACTTGATTGACCATTGGTTTGATTTCACAGTTTGCCATTATATCTTCAAGGTGATGGACCTTAAAATTACTTACTCCAATCGCTCGAACACGGCCAGCCTTATAGAGTTTCTCAAGTGCTCTCCAGGTCTCTACGTATTTACCATGAGATGGAAGAGGCCAGTGAATGAGATAAAGGTCTAAATAATCCAAACCTAATTTTTCCATACTTACATCAAATGCTTTTAATGTCTCTTCATATCCTTGATCGGCATTCCAAAGCTTCGTGGTGATAAATAGCTCTTCACGGGGGATGTTTGATTCAGCAATCGCCTTGCCTACACCTTCTTCATTTTTATAAACAGCTGCAGTATCGATGCTTCGATAGCCAGCTTCAAGAGCCGTCTTAACTGAATTTACAACTTCTTCTCCGTCTTTTACTAGAAACACACCTAAGCCAACCCATGGCATTTTCACACCATTATGTAATGTCGTGGTACTTTTTAGACTAGAAATCATAGACTCCCTCTCCTTCATAAACGATTAATTTTTAAGAAATTTAGATTTAAAGCTTTACGTAATCTCTCCACTTATGGACAGGCTGCCAATTCAACAGCCTTTTTGCCTTTTCATTGTTTAATAATGGTGCGAAGCCTGATAAGTCTTTGCGGAAATCCTTTACATCCGGATAGCAAATTTCCATGAGTTGTGTGCTTTCCATATCCATACTTGTTTCATCGGCGCCAATATTTAGAGCAACAGAACCAAGTCCGTCTGTCTCGATAGCTAACCGGTAAGCGGTCGCAGCGTCTCTCGTATCAATATAGCTCCAAAGAATGGTTTTACGTTGTTCCGGGTCGTGAATAAAACCAGGGAAATTATTATACATCTCTGGAGAAATAACATTTCCTAATCGAAACGAAACTACCTGCATACCTGTTCTTCGGTGAATCATATCCGCGGTCTTCTCATTAACGATTTTGGACAACCCATAGCTTTCTTCCGGCAATTGTGGATGCTCCTCATCGATTGGTACATATTGGGGCTGTAAATTTTGTTTAGAAAAACAAATGCCATATGACGATTCACTTGAAGAAATGACAGCCTTTTTGATTCCTAAATTCCCTGCCGCTTCTAAAATGTTATAAGTGGACATGACATTATTTTCAAAGGTCACTTCATTTGGGTGTGAGTAAGCAACAGGAATCGCTGCAAGATGTACAACTGCATCAGCGCCAGCCAATACCCCATATACCTCACCTAGATTGGTCAAATCGGTAATAACTGTCCGACAAAGTGCTTGTTTGGGATACTTTATATCTGCATTCACAGTATCATACCCATGGTTCAAGAATTCTTTTATGACATCCGCTCCCAGAAGTCCACTTCCACCTGTTATGACTACTTTTTTCATGTCTACTCCTCCAGTTATGATTGGCTTCGCATACTGTTATTGACAATTCTTTGTTTATCGCATAAACTAAGTATAGTATATAACAGGAGATTTTCAAGTAAAATGTCTTAACTTTATTGTTCTATATAAAACGCTACCTATTTTTATACATTACTAAAATATATTAAAATCTTAACTAGTAAGGAGATCAACAAGTGGAAAAAATCGTAAAACCCAATACACCATTAGTGGAACATATGTATACAGCCGACCCTTCCGCCCATGTATTTGAAGGTAAAATTTATATTTATCCTTCTCATGACCTTGATCATGATGAACCTTCGACTCACGAAGGGGAACACTATTCAATGGAAGATTACCATGTCCTATCGATAGATGATTTTGAATCTCCTTGTGTGGACCACGGGGAGGCGCTTCATGTTAAGGATGTCCTATGGGCAAAGAAACAGATGTGGGCACCAGATGCAGCATATAAAAACAATAAATATTATTTATTTTTCCCTGCTAAGGATACAAATGATATTTTCAGAATTGGGGTCGCTACAAGTTCAAAACCTGCCGGTCCTTTCACACCAGAAAAAGATTACATTCCCGGTAGCTTTAGCATTGACCCGGCCGTTTTAGTAGATGATGATGATAAGGCCTATATGTATTTTGGCGGACTTTGGGGAGGGCAATTAGAGAAATGGCGGACAGGCGCTTTTCTTCCTGATGGGGAAGGTCCGGCCGATTTAGAACCTGCTTTAGGACCAATGGCAGCGGAATTAAGTGAAGATATGCTTACCTTTAAATCCAAACCTCAGGAAATTTTGATTGTGGATGAAGAGGGAAATCCAATCCTAGCTGGTGATGAGTCAAGAAGATACTTTGAAGGCCCATGGGTCCATAAATACAAGGGAATTTACTATCTTTCTTATTCTACTGGTACCACGCATACAATTGCATATGCCATGAGTAAAAATCCTCAGGGACCATTTGTTTACAAAGGAACTATTCTTACCCCTGTAATAGGATGGACCACCCATCATTCGATTGTTCAATTTAAGGATAAATGGTATTTATTTTATCATGATTGCTCTTTATCCGATGGCGTCGACCACAAGCGCTGCGTTAAATATACTCAATTAAATTATAACGAGGATGGTACCATCCAAACGATAGACCCCTATAAGGGATCAAAATGATAGATCAGGTATTCCTTTAAACATTGTCATAAGCGTAAGTAAAAAAAGGCCAACTCCTTGGAGTTGGCCTTTCGCATTTGGCACACCGGTGACTTTGTTTAATGTTTAAACTAAAAATACCACATAGGACCAATAGTTCAAATAACAAACTAATAAAGTGGGGCCCTTAGTACTACAGGAGAAAACCCCATTTTTAGGAAGGTAAGTGGTATGATATATATAAGATAATGCTAGAGAGGAGCATCAGGATGGATCAGAATATTTTATTTCGGAATAATGTAAAAGTAAAAGGCCATGGTAAACAATCTATTATTTTTGCTCCCGGCTTTGGTTGTGACCAAACGGTTTGGAAGTCGGTTGCCGAAGCATTGAAAAAAGATTACCAAATCATTTTATTTGATTATGTAGGTTTGGGCAATTCAGACATACATGCTTATGACTCGAAAAGATATAGCAGTCTTACTGGCTATGCACAAGATGTATTGGATGTTTGTTCAGCCTTAGATTTAAAAGACATTGTATTTGTTGGACACTCTGTTGGAAGTATGATTGGTATGCTAGCATCATTGAGTCATCCTGAGTACTTCTCTCATCTTGTTATGATCGGTCCTTCTCCATGCTACCTAAATGATCCTCCGCATTATTATGGAGGCTTTGAAAAAGAGGAGCTTTTAGGTTTGATTGATATGATGGACAAAAATTACATAGGCTGGGCAAATGTCTTTGCCTCAACAGTGACAAATAATCCAGAGCGGCCAGAGGTTAAACACCAATTGGAAGAACGTTTTTGTTCCACTGACCCTATTATCGCACGTCAATTTGCCGAGGCTGCTTTTTTTGCAGACAATCGCAGTGACTTAATAAAAGTAACGGTACCATCGCTTATTTTACAATGTTCAAATGATATTATTGCTCCTTTAGCGGTGGGAGAGTATATTCACCAGCATCTTCCTAATAGTATGTTGAAATATATGGATGCAACGGGACATTGCCCGCATATGAGCCATCCCGAGGAGACGGTCCGCTTAATCCGCCAATACCTAAGTATCTCATCAAAAATAGATGTCAGCTTAGCGGGCAGAGGAGATCATATTTAATGGATGAACAATTGAATCATGCACCATGTGGATTTCTGACACTGTCAGAAGATGGACTGATATTATCCATTAATCAAACATTGCTTAAGATACTAGATTACCCCCAAGATTCATTAACAGGGCAGCATGTCAATGCTGTCCTTACTGTCCCTGCTCGTCTGTTCTTTCAATTCTATTTTTTTCCGCTTTTAAAACTTGAACATCGGGTGGAGGAAATGTATATTTCACTAGAGTCCAGTAAGGGAGAAGAGATTCCCGTACTCGTCAATGCTCTCTCTAGAAGAGTAAATGAAACCACTAAATTTGAATGTATTCTTATCCCGATGCGCAAAAGAAACGAATATGAAAATGAATTGCTTTTTGCAAAAAAGGAAACTGAAGAAGCCTTAAAAGCAAAGCATAAAGTGAATGCGGAATTAGAGACTACCCTTAAAAAGCTCAAAATTCAAAAGGAAAAACTACTTGAACTTTACAAACAAAATCATAAATATAAAATAGAAACAAAGAAAGAGTTGGAGCTTGCTAGAATTATTCAAGAAACATCACTAACCGATCCGATTAACAATGAAAAAGTTCAAATGGAAGTATTCTATAATGCATCTGGTGAATTATCCGGTGACATCTACGGGATTTATCGAATTGATCTGCACCGCTATGGAATCATCCTGCTCGATGTTATGGGCCACGGTATTTCTTCAGCTTTAATTACGATGACTCTTCAATCTCTGTTTCGAAGATTAATTTCAGCAGGATTTAAAGTTGATATGGTGATGAAAGAATTGGATAGCCACCTTCACAAATTGTTTCGGAACAACGAGGAAGCTAGGCATTATTCTACCGGTATCTTTCTTTTAATTGATACAGAAAGACAAATAATAGAGTATGTCAATGCAGGTCATCCCCCTGCCTTATGGCAGGACTCTGACGGAAAACAATATGAATTATTTTCTACCGCCCCACCACTTGGAACCTTTGAAGGTATAGAATTTAAAACTAAAACCTTTACTTTCAGCAAGGGAGCCAGACTGCTCCTTTACACTGATGGTGTTGACCCCCTTGCTTCAAACCATTTAGCTCCTTTATTGAGGGAAACAGTATCATTACCTTTATGTAAACTGAAAGAGGAAATTTTACATTCCTTAAAAAGTGAAAAAAGTGTCTATCATAATAGCGATGATGAATCCTTTATTCTCATTGACTTAAAATAATCATAAATAATAGCAAAACAGATAGAATAATGGCAATCGAATGGTTCACTCGGTTGCCCTCTGTTGTACCTCTCCGAATTCATACACCTTTAATTTAAACCCTTGGCTACCAAGGTTGGCTCATTTTACTAGCTATGGTCGACAATAAACCCTATTGACTACCCTGGCACTTCTTTTTCTAGAAAAAATAAAAGGCGAGAGATTTGGAGGTATTAAACGGTGATTAAATTCAGTATTATTGGTGGAGCTAGTTTCCGAGCACAATATTATTTAAGAATTGCCCAGGCACTTCCAGACCGATTTCGTGTTTGCGGTATGGTCGTAAGGGATGAGGCTAAAGGGCAATTAGTAGAACAAAAGTGGAATGTAGCCACTTACCGTAATTTAACCCAACTGTTAAAAAATGAACATCCTGACTTTATAGTAGTATCCGTTAGCGGTTCGGCATGCCCTGAATATTTACTGCACTTAGGAGAGCTCGGGATTCCCGCATTGGCTGAAACTCCACCAGCTCCAACCATAGGAGGCTTAACTACTCTCCACGAGCAGCTTACATGTAAAGGAGCCAAAATCCAGGTCGCCGAACAATATCATCTACATCCGGCCCAGCAGGCAAGACTTTCTATAATTCAATCTGGAAGATTAGGAAATGTCACACAAGCCACCGTTTCTATTTCCCACTTTTATCATGGCGTAAGCTTAATGCGAAAAATGCTCGGAATCAGCTTTGAGGATGCAAATATTAGAGGAATGCGATTTGAAGCGCCGATAGTCGCAGGTCCAGACCGTAGCGGCCCTCCAAAGGAGGAAAAAATCATTATGGCTGAACGTGACTTAGTCTGGTTGGAATTTGATCATCATAAGTTAGGAATCTATGATTTTACAAAAGACCAGCATCGTTCTTGGATTCGCTCCAATCATTTGTCTATTCGTGGCGACCGTGGGGAAATATTCGATAACCGCATGACGGCATTGGCTGATTATTCTACACCTGTTCACTTGGATTTAAAGCGTATTAACAAAGGAGAGGAGGAGAACCAGGAGGGCTACTATCTTGAAGGAATTATGGCAGGAGAACAATGGGTATATCGAAATCCTTTTATCCCGGCAAGGCTTTATGATGATGAGATAGCCATTGCTTCATGCTTAAAAAAAATGGGAGAATATGTAGCTGGAGGACCAAGTTTTTATAGCCTGCCTGAGGCCTCCCAAGATCAGTATCTTGGTCTTATGATGGAAAAGGCCATTCGTTCTTCCGAATTAGTACGGACTGTACGTCAGCCATGGGCAGAATAAGCTACTCATAAAAAATGCCCACAATATGTGAGCATTTTTATTATTGCCTTTTACGATGCAGTTTTAGTTAAATACTTTATTATAAAAGAGATTCTGCTCCATCAATAAAGATTTCGCTTCCGGTAATGTGATTGGATTGGCTTGAAGCAAGGAAAAGTACCAGATCCGCCACTTGTTCAGGTTTCCCTGCAGCATGTTCTAGCGGCTGGCTGCCTTGCGGATATTCAACCGGGATTTCAACTTCTTTTAATTTCTCTTTATTTTTCCATGTATTTTCATTGATATTGGTTTCAATAGCTCCTGGGCAGACCACATTGACCCTAATATGATAATTTGCAAGCTCCAGCGCAGCCATTTTCCCAAAGCCCATCTGACCAATTTTGGATGTACTATACGCAGACATACCAAAGTTTTTATAGACCCTGTTTCCATTTATGGAACTAGTAATAATGATACTTCCCCCATTAGACTTCAAATGAGGAATGGCGTATTTAACGGTTAAAAAGGTACTTGTTAAGTTATTGGAAATAGTCAGATCCCAATCTTTCGGGTCCATATCCTCAATCGGTGTAACTTCCCCATTAATGCCAGCATTAGCAAAGACAACATCCAGTCTTCCCCACTGATCAACCGTCTTTTTGTAACAATCCTCAACCTCCTCTGGGTGAGATACGTTAGCTTCCAAGACAAGTGCCTCACTGCCCATTTCTTCGATTTGATTTTTAACTTCTTCTACATTTTCTTTGTGTAAATCTACTAAAGCAATCTTTCCTCCATTTTGGGCAAGCTTTATTGCAGCCGCCCTGCCAATCCCTGATCCGGCCCCTGTAACAAAAGCAACTTGATTTTGAAGTAGTTTCTCCATGTAATAAAGCCTCCTTAAACGATGTGATGTATATACTATATCCATCCCCGAGGTTTTAAAACGGGAGAAACACCTCTATTTATAATACAGTTCAAACGTACTACAATTACTCGATCGAAATAATTCCATTTTGACCCTGTGAAATTTTCCCTTGTTTCTTAATATTTAATTTGGCTAAGTTTGTAAAAACAATAGGAGAAGCGGTAGAAGTTGCTGAATTCCTAATCCTTTCTAAATCAAATCTTAGAATTTCCTGTCCTTTTGTGACTGGATCTCCGTCTTTTACAAGGACAGTGAATCCTTCCCCTTTTAAATTAACTGTGTCTAAACCAATATGAATCAATATCTCATATCCCTGTTTAGATTTTATCCCGACTGCATGTTTAGTTGGGAAGACACTCATAATTTCTCCATCAACAGGTGAAACAACAGAACCATTAGCAGGAATAATTGCAAAACCGTCTCCCATCATCTTTTGTGAGAATACCTGGTCCTCTACTTCCGTGATCGGAATAATCTCTCCCTCAATCGGCATCACAAAATCTTGCTCATTTAACGGCAGATATTCTTGTGATTCAGAAGTTGTTATTTCTTGTGTATCAGGATTACTTACTGACTTAGTATCCAATCGCTTCATAGCATCTGCTACGAACTCAACCTCTGTCCCTACAATGATTTGTAGGTTTGTTTTGTTCAGTTTCATGACGCCCTTTGCACCATGTGATTTTAAAGATGAATCTCTAACCTTATCCATATCTTTAACATTTAAACGAAGACGGGTTGCACAATTATCAATGTTAGTTATATTTTCTTTACCGCCAATATCATTCATAAAATGATATGCCATCGTTTCGAATTTATCTGTTCCTACAACCGTTTCAATTGTTTCTTTCTCCACGGTCACTTCTTCCTCGTCTTCACGACCAGGTGTTTTAATGTTAAACGCCTTAATGACGCTATAAAAAATAACGAAATAAATAACTCCGTAAATCAAACCAACTAATAATAAGAGTAACGGTTTTTGAGCAATATTAAAGTTTAAAATATAATCAATTGCCCCAGCTGAGAAGGTAAAGCCATCTTTAACCCCCAACATGGTGACGATTACAAAGGAAAGACCTGTTAAGACTGCATGAATTCCATATAGCAGCGGAGCAATGAACATGAAGGAAAATTCAATAGGCTCTGTAATACCTGTAAGAAACGAAGTGAGTGCTACACCAATAAACATACCGGCTATCGATTTTCTTTTTTCCTTCTTAGCCGCTGCAATAATCGCAAGTGCTGCCCCCGGCAAGCCAAACATCATGATTGGAAAGAATCCTGTCATGTAAGTTCCAGCGGTTGGGTCGCCTGCAAAGAAACGAGCAATATCCCCTGATTTACCTTCAAATGTCCCAAATTGAAACCAAAACAAACTGTTTAAGACGTGGTGAAGACCTAGTGGGATTAACAAACGGTTTAGTATTCCGAAGATACCTGCTCCAATTGCACCTAAACCAATGATCCAGTTACCCACTCCATTTATAGCATCTTGAATGGGCGGCCATACAAATCCTGCGATTCCAGCAATAATAACCATTGTAATGGAAGTGATAATTGGAACAAATCGTCTTCCACTAAAGAAAGCTAACCATTCTGGCAATTTAATTTCACGAAAACGGTTATAAAGTAATCCAGCGATAATTCCTGTAAGAATCCCGCCGAGAACCCCCATATTGATATTTTTATCAATTGCCTGGGTTCCTTGTGTTAAAACCAAATAGCCGATAGCCCCAGCTAAAGCAGCTGCTCCATTATTATCCTTTGCAAACCCCATTGCAACACCGATGGCGAAAATTAAAGCCAAGTTTGCAAAAACAGCATTACCCGCATTTGCGATAAATGGAATATCCAGCAGATCCGGCTGGCCAAAACGTAACAACAATCCAGCTGCTGGTAAAACTGCTATCGGAAGCATCAATGCTTTTCCAATTCGCTGTAAAAATCCTAACATCAATAAATCTCTCCTCTTTTTCGTGTAAGCGGTTTTTCAACACAGTCACGATAATACCATTTAATTGTTATAGTTGTCTATACCAATAATACATAAATTTATTGGTAAATTATTAAATGTATCCCCAATTGGATAAGGTTTCTCCTTAATAACCGCAAAATTGGTATAGACATCTATAATTCGGAAATGCTAAAATTACGGTAGTCTAGGAAGGATGTAATGAAAATGACAACAAATTTTAAGCCTATTTTGCTCAAGGGCATTCAAATATATTCTGAAGATCACTGGGTTGAAAATGGCTATATAAAAGTAAAAGATCAAAAAATAGTGGAATTAGGGCCGACAGAAACTCTTACCTTTCAGGAAGAATTTGAGGAAGTCCACATCCCATTACAATTTAAAGCTGTTCCCGGCTTTATTGACGTTCATATCCACGGAGCTAATGGAGCAGATACCATGGATGCCACGAAAGAAGCTTTGGATACAATGGCGCAGGCACTTCCGGGCGAAGGAACTACAAGCTTTTTAGCGACAACCATGACCCAGGAAGAGGAAAAAATTGAAGATGCCTTAATAAATGCTGGTAGATACATTAAAGGGGAGCAGACCCCAGGAAAGGCAGAAATACTAGGAATCCACCTTGAAGGTCCCTTTGTGAATAAAAATAAAGCAGGAGCTCAACCCATTCAACATATTATTAATCCAAATCTGGAGTTGTTTAAAAAATGGGAGGAGCTCTCTGATCAAACGATTAAGATTGTCACACTGGCACCCGAGCAGCCAGGGGGTCTGGAGCTTGTAAGGTATTTAAAAGCAAATGGAATGATAGCATCAATCGGCCACACCGATGCAACATATGAACAAGTGCTAGAAGCCATCGATGCAGGAGTAAACCATGTTACACATCTGTACAATCAAATGCGCGGATTGCATCACCGTGAGCCAGGTGTGGTAGGGGCGTCCTTTTTAAAAGACGAGTTAAAAGCAGAACTGATTGTGGACGGGGTACATGTCCATCCGGAAATGGTGAAACTCGCGTACAAGCAAAAGGGAAAAAAAGGAATCATTTTAATTACTGATTCCATGCGGGCTAAATGTCTAAAAAACGGACATTATGATTTGGGCGGGCAGGATGTAACCGTACAGGGTGGTAAAGCCATTTTAAGTGACGGAACTCTTGCTGGAAGTATTTTAAAATTAGGTCAAGGGGTAAAAAATATATTATCTTTCACTGGCTGTCACATCGAAGAGGCGATTGAAATGGCATCTGTAAATCCGGCAAAGCAGCTGAATATTTATAATCGTAAGGGCAGCATTTCTGTGGGAAAGGATGCTGATATTGTTATTCTTGACGAGAATTTGGATGTCTATATGACGTTATGCCGTGGAAAGGTCGCCTATATTAAAGGAGGAAAAACAACATGAGGATTATTGAAGCAACAGATTATCAAGATATGAGTAAAATTGCTGCCGATTATATTATTGAAAAGGTCAATCAATTTCCAAAAATCAAGCTTGGTCTCGCAACAGGCGGGACTCCGATGGGGATCTATTCAAATTTAATTGCCGACCATCAAAAGAATGGGACTTCGTATCGAGGGGTTATGACCTTCAATTTAGATGAATATGTCGGACTGTCCGGAGATAATCCAAACAGCTATCGCTATTATATGAACCATAACTTATTTAATCATATTGACATTCAAATGAATAACACGTTTGTTCCACGTGGAACGATTGATGATGTATTAAAAGAATGCGAATCTTATGAGGAATTACTTACAAAACATAAAGGCATTGATTTACAGATTCTTGGCATTGGGGCAAATGGCCACATCGGATTTAATGAACCCGGAACATCATTCCAATCTCAAACCCATGTGGTCGAACTAGCTCCTTCTACAAGACAAGCTAATGCTAGATTTTTTAACCGCTTGGAGGAAGTACCTACTCAAGCAATAACAATGGGTATCGCTACTATTATGAAAAGCAGAGAAATCCTATTACTCGTTTCCGGAGAGCAAAAAAAAGACGCATTGAAAACACTATTAACAGGAAATATAGATGAAAGATTTCCAGCATCCGTGCTGAAAAATCATCCATATGTTACAATTATTGCAGATAAGGCGGCCATTGCTGGTTTAAAGGTTCACAGTTGAGTTCTTCCTCTCTGAATCCTTTCAAATGAAAAGCAGACCGGTTCCTCGAGTTTAAATAGAAAGGATGCAGGTAAGAGGAGAATGATTAAAAAGGATTCCCCCATCCCAATATATTATCAGCTTCAAGAGCTTATAAAGGATTTAATTGATAAGGGTGAGTTAAGACCTGGTGATTCCATTCCGCCTGAACGAGAGTATGCTGAAAAATATCAGATCAGCCGGATGACGGTGAGACAAGCTTTAACCCAGCTCGTGAATGATGGATATCTACACCGAATCCAAGGAAAAGGTACTTTCGTTTCGGAGCGAAAAATTGAACAACCACTTCATCGATTAAGAAGCTTTACCGAAGACATGGTTGCTAGAGGCCTAAAACCAGGGAGTCAATTAATTTCCTTTGAAATTATACCTGCAACTAGTCAAATTGCCAGCCAGCTCGGTATTCAAGAATATGGCCCCGTTTATGAAATTAAACGTATTCGGTTGGCTGATGACGTCCCTATGGCCTTAGAATCAAATTATATATCGGCAAACCTTGTTAAAGGTCTAACGGAGCAGATTGTTAAAAAGTCGGTTTATGCCTTTATTGAAGAACAATTGAATTTCCAAATTGACCACGCTTCACAAGTCATTGAATCGTCGATTGCCAATCAAGTGGAAGCCCAATTTTTAAAAATAAAAAAAGGTTCTCCGATCATGCTGATTCAACAACAAACCTTTTTAAAGGACGGAACTCCCGTTGAATATGTTCGGTCATCCTACCGCGCTGACCGCTATAAATTTATGATTGAAATGAAACGGTAAAACTACAATAAAAAAAGCCAAGACAAGACTAGGATCCTCGACTTTGGCTTTTTTATTTGTTTATAATGTTTACGAGTTCGCAGCTGAACGGGAAGATAATTATTTCTTTTCCGAAACGGATTTTCTTATGACTAACTCTGTTTCAATAAAAATCTTTTCACCCTTCATGTCTTGATTTTCAATAGCCTCTAAGATCTTTTCTGCCCCGTGTCTGCTGATCTTTTCAATCGGTTTTTTTACGGTTGTCAATGAAGGGTTTGTATATCGCGCGACTTGAATATCATCAAAGCCGATTACCGATATATCTTTTGGTACATTTAACCCTTTTGCAAAAGCTGCATTGATTGCCCCAACTGCCATATCATCATTAGAACAAAAGACAGCAGTAGGCGGATTCTCTAGGGCCAGCAATTTTTCCATCGCCTTATATCCACTTTCCATATCATAATTTCCGTTAACAATGTATTCATTGCAAATGGGAATCTGCTCATCAATCAATGCTTTTAAATATCCTTCTCTCCGCTCTAATGAGGATTTAAATCCCTTAATTCCTTCAATAACTGCAATATCCTTGTGGCCTTTTTCAATGAGATACTTTACTGCATGGCACGAGCCTTCCCGATCGTTAGATAAAATATTTATTATAGATTGATCGTTGACCTCTCTATTAATGACCACAATAGGTATTTTTTGATTAAGCACATGATAGATAAATGCATTATCCACTTCGCTTTGGCTCATTAAGATAATCCCATCGAATCTTTTTTGATGAATCGATGAAAAGTCATGATAATCATCTATACCTCTGACAAATAAATTATAATTCCCACTAATCACACTATTAACACCTTTTACGGTGTCGGCAAAAAAACTGGGTGATGTACCATTTGAGATACTTGTAAAGAAAAGACCAATGGTATAAGACTTTTGCATGACTAGGCTTTTTGCATTAAAGTTAGGAATATAGTTTAGCTGAGCGGCAATTGCCTGTATCTTTTTTTTGGTTCCTGGCTTTATAAGCGGACTGTCATTTAATGCACGGGAGACTGTCGTATGGGAAACATTTGCCAGTTTTGCTATATCTTTAATTGTAACCATTTTCCTTCACCCTTTATTTAACCTTCCTCTTCTAATTTTACCAAGAGTTCATCGATTGAATACTATTATAACCATCAACTGTTTGTCTTTAAGAATAGGATCACATTACATTTAACTGCTTTTCTAATATTTGTTATTTATATATGAATGTTAACGTAAACATTTACTGCTTTTAGCATACATTGCAAAAAAAATTCTTTCAATTGCCTTTCAGAGTTTATTTAAGCATTTATTTGATTTTCCCTATCGATATATTAACTCTATAGTTAGCATATTTGAGTATTTCATCAAGTGTACTATTTAAAGCTAATTGGTCGGAAATACTTGCTTTAATAATATAGCAGCCCTCACCACTTATACGGTGAACTTCTTTTATATCTGGATTTCCTTTTAGGTATTGTTGAAATTCATGGTGATGATTTGATTTTAAAAAAACCGTTATAAATGCTTGAATACTTTTTCCTAACTTTAATTCATTAACAGCAATGGTGTATTGCTCAATAATCCCCTCATCTTCCATCCGGCGAATTCTATTGCCCACTGCCTGGCCTGTCATATGGATTAATTCTCCGATTTCCTTCCAAGGTTTACGGGAGTTTTCTTTTAATAAACTAAGAATTTTGAAGTCTATTTCATCCATACCGATTCTCCCCTCAAAAAACAGTAAATGACTTTTAATTCTATTGTATATGAGTAAAAGCAGGATTAGTTATAAATTTCTTTCACGATGAAACAAAAGTGCAGAGATCTTTTTCGCAAGATACTGTTAGTAAAAATGTGGGAATAATACAATAATGTGGAGAGCAAACTCACGAGGGGAGAAAAATCTATGCAGATTCAATTAATACGCCATGCAACACATCTTATAACGTATAAGGGGCTAAAATTCCTTTTAGACCCTATGTTTAGCGCGCAGGGAACACTTGCGCCGGTTCCTAATGCCCCTAATCAGCACTTAAATAATCCTTTGTCTTCATTACCGGTCGAACTTAAGAGACTAGTAGATATTGATGCTATTATTGTTACACACTCGCACCGTGATCATTTTGATGATCGGGCTATTTCAAGTTTACCTAAGAATTTACCTCTATTTTGTCAACCTGAAGATGAGCAATTAATAAAAGATAAAGGTTTTGAGCATGTCATAGCAATAAGTAAGGAATTTGTCTGGCAGGGAGTCAAACTAATCCGAACAGAAGGAAGGCACGGCCATGGTCGACTTGCAGAAGCTATGGGACCTGTTTCGGGATTTATTCTAAAGTCAAAGGATGAGCCAACCTTATATATAATTGGAGATAGCGTGTGGTACGCAGATATAGAGCATACGTTTAAACATTTTTCCCCTGATGCGGCAATCGTTTTTGCGGGCGAAGCACGTTTCTTAGAAGGCCTGCCGATCACAATGGGAATTGCCGATATTGAAAATATAAGAAAAACTTCACCGCAAACGAAACTAATCATTTCTCATATGGAATCATGGAATCACTGCTTATTAAAACGGGAGGAAGTTAGGGAGTATATAAGGGAGAACCAATTAGACATTAATATTTCAGTACCAGAAGATGGGGAAATTGTTAGAATTGGGTAAAAATATTGAAACTTGGGGTGAATGATGTTTGTTTCGTCTTGTCAGACTTATTAATTTGTCCTTCACCCTTTATGAACGACAATTCCATTTGAAGAACCAGCAAAATGCTTTTCATCCGCCCTATGAAGAACAAATTCTTTTTGGATAATCAACCAAACGTCCTTCATTTTGACATATAGTAGAGTAATTATAGTTTATTCATAAACCTGTTTTTAGACTATTCATTTGTTTCAGAAATATTATTGCAATATAAATGCCACGGATGTAAACGATTTAACATCTCCCTGTTCTTTGTCTCAGAAATATCTATGTTACTATTATGGAAAATTAGCAACCATAGAACATGGGGGGAAAAAGAATGCTTAAAAAAGTGATAACAATTTTAGCAGTTGCTATACTCTCAGTAACTGTAAGTGCTAATATACAAGCTGCAACCATTACAGTACAACAAGGTGATACCCTTTGGGACCTCTCGCGTGAGAATAATACATCTTTAGAAAATATCCAAAAGTGGAATCGTCTTACTACGGACCTTATACATCCCGGAGATACTCTAACCATTTCACCGGAAAAACAATATACTGTTAAACAAGGTGACACACTATGGGATATATCCATGGATAATCAGATAACTGTTTCGCAACTTAAAGAGTGGAACGAATTACATACCGATCTCATCCATCCTGGTTTAAATCTACTTATCTTTGATGGTTTAAATAATACTAGTAATACTGTAACTGAAAAACAGGCTAAGCCTGCCGCACAAGCACATAAGGAAAATGCACCTGCAGTATCAGCTACATCAACAAATAATACGAGTTCAAAAGAAATTACAGTGAAAGCAACTGCCTATACTGCTTCGTGTGAGGGCTGTTCTGGTACTACAGCTACCGGAATTGACCTTAAAGCAAACCCAAATGAAAAGGTCATCGCAGTTGATCCATCTGTTATACCACTTGGCAGTAAAGTTCATGTAGAAGGCTACGGTGAAGCAATCGCTGGAGATACTGGTGGAGCCATTAAAGGAAATCGAATTGATATCTTTATCCCTTCTGAGCATGATGCAATCAATTTTGGAGTAAAACAAGTAAAGGTAACAATATTAAACTAGCGTGCTAAAAGACCGTCCTATCATGAGGTCCTAATACGTAAAAAACCCTGCACCTCCTTATATGTACCAAGGGGCTGCAGGGTTTTTTTGAAGGGACATTTTGAGTTACACCATTTATACCTTTTCACAAATTCACTTTTAATTTCATTGCTCAAAACCATCAATTTTGCTTTAAAGTATTTATAACCAATGTCTCAACAAAATTCACAAAAGCCTTCACGACATTCCATTCCAAGGACTCCTTATGGTAATACATCCATGTTCTACGTAATATAGGATCTCCTTTTTGGTCCGTTAAAACTATTTTATTTAAATCATCTATATTATTAAGAATACGGCTGGACAAGAAGCCATGGCCTAATCCTTTTATAACCATTTCCTTACAAGTATCAACCTGGTCCACTTCTATACTGATAAAAGGCGGCTGTGAAAAGTTTTCGGCCCACCAATTATCAATTAACGATTTTAATAAATAATCTCCGTTATAGTCGATTCTAGGCAGATTGGGCAAATCAATGATATCAAACTCATCCCTCGACGTAACAGAAACTGTTTCTTCAAATAATAAATGTTTCTTCAGACCTCTACAGCTATAGTCGCCGCGCACAAAGCCGATATGAACATCCTTATTATGTATAAGTTTCGTTACATCTTTACTCCAACCTGTAATCACTTTAAATTCCACATAAGGATACTGGCTTTTAAATAATTTCAAAATATTGGGCAGTTCATAATTCGCAAAAAAGTTGGATACACCCAATTTCAATGTTCCTACAACTTCATTACCTGCGTTATAGTTCATATTTCTAACATGTTCTTTTATTTTGTTATATTGAGTAAGGATATCGTCGGCACACTGAACAAGATATTCTCCCTGTGGGGTAAAATGCACTCCTCTACTTTCACGCGTTACTATTTTGACACCTAATTCTTCCTGCATGTGCTTTAAACGGTTCGTTAATGCAGGTTGGGTAATAAACAAAAGCCGTGCTGCTTTTGTTAGGTTCTTCTGACTATAGAGGACCTTCAGTATTTCCCAATCACGGTAATCCATCATCTTCACCCAAATTCTTCCATATAAAAATTTTTTATATGTCATTATAATTTTTTAGCATTTTATATATTTCCACTATTGCATTATCATTAATCCGTAGCAATTAATAATTACTTCTTCAATCCCTGGATTGCAACTTCATTAAAGCTAAATCATCTTTAAGGTTAAACACAGCATATGTCATCTTTAGCCATAATTATTGATATCCTGTTTGCAGGACAGAAAAAACGTATAAAAATAGGAGGAAATTTTATGTGGATTATAACTCGTTATTTAGATTCAAACATCTCCCTGTTTGAATTCGAAACTGAAGAAGAAGCAAGAGAGGCTCTCAAAAACATGAAGGGCTGTAACATTCTCTCTGAAGTTGTATATTTTAATGATCCTTGTTTTCAAGTAGCTTAAAATATTTTCATTTCTAAGGTAGAATTGAAGATTGAAATCCAAAGTTTCCGGTTACTAGGTGATTCCCTTAAGGGGGCTGTCAAGTGCCTTTGTTTATATTGAAATAAGAGCCTAACTTAGGCTCTTATTTTTTAATACTTTGCTAGAATTTTATTGGAAGTATTACTGGAATTTTTATTCCTCCATGAAATGAGGAAATTCCTCTTGAACTTGTACATCTTTCCAGTAGTATAAATCCTCAGGGATTTTCTCTAACTACTATCAAACATCCTTTTACGACTATCTTTCCTCCACATTTTCCTTCTACTCTTATTTTATTCTCCACTCGTTTGATAGTCAGTGTTACCAGATTTCCCACATAAATAGGGGAGATAAAGGTAAATTCATACTGGCTTAACAACTCTTGAGGAATGAGAGATTCATTCGAAAGTACACTTAACACTTTGGCCACTGTTAACATTCCATGGGCAATTTTATTAGTGAATCCTTGTTGCTTTGCCGCCTCCATATCTAAATGAATTGGATTGTAATCACCAGAAATGACAGCATAATGTTCAACGTCCTTTTCGGTAATTTGAAAAGTAACCATATTCATGCCAAACCACCCAAAATCAAATCAGATATTCCTTCAAAACAAAGTTTTCCATCCCTATTATATAAATATAGAGTTTGTTTAATAACAGTAAGATTTTGACGTTGGAATTGATCTGTAACTTCAACTATCGCTCTATAGACCTCATCAATGTACATTCTCTTATGCTGGATACATTTCTGTTTTCGATGAATAATAGGATGTTGCAGCTCCCATGGGGAGGCAAGCCATTTATAAGCCATCATTGGCATGGTTGGATGAAGAGGGATCGTTTCGAAACCATAGTCTTTTGCCCTCTCCGAACTCTGATAAATAGGATTTCGATCACCAATCAATTGGACACATTGTTGCACATCTTCTTTATTAAAAATAATCTCATGTTCATTAGTTATCATGTTACCACCTCGAATAGAACTGCTACTCCGATTCCTCCACCACTCCCAATCGCCGCTAGTACATATTTGATATCCTTTCTTCTTTGTACTTCATAGAAAAGCCTCGTGATCATGATACTTCCCGAAGCTCCATAAGGATGTCCTAGTGTTAAAGCTCCTCCGCTAACATTTAACTTGCTATAAGAAATAGAAAGTTCTTTTGTACAGGCAACAATCTTAGAGGAGAAAGCTTCGTTTATTTCAATTAGGTCAATGTCCTCAATGGTTAACTGGTTCCTTTTTATTAAGGCTTGAATAGCCGGAATAGGGGATTCTCCTGGATAATTCGGAAGTACACCTGAGACTTCACTATCCAAAAATCGTAAAATAGGCTGGAATCCATTATTTAATGCCATGTTTTCTTCCATGACAAGTACAGCTGAAGCCCCGTCATGTATCCCACAGCTGTTCGCTGCAGTAACTGTACCGTTCTTTTTAAATATAGGCTTCATCCTGTTTAAAAGTACTTCCATCTTTCTTTTCCTAAAAAATTCTTCATCTCGGTAGAAATTTCCAATTCGAATGATCTCTTGATTAAAATATCCTTTTTCATAAGCTTCCCAGCTGCGTTTATAACTTAATAGTGCATACTCATCCTGTATTTCCTTTGAAATAGCATATTTTTCAGCCACATATTCGGCTGCAACCCCCATATCTGGATCGCCAATTTTTTCAGGAGAAAATCTTGCTCTGGCTGGAAACGGAGAGGTACTCGTACTTTCTACACCACCAGCAATATAACAACGGCCAGCTCCGCCTTGGACAAAGTAACATGCCATTCGAATCGCTTCTAATCCTGCACTACATTGACGGTCAATTGTGATTCCCGGTACAGAAAGAGGAAGTCCTGCTTCTAATGCAGCAACTCGAGCTACATTTCCACCTGGTCCAACTACATTTCCCAAAATGATGTCTTCTATTTTTTCTTCCAATCCATTCGCTAAATGTTGGAGGATAGGAGCTGCAAGCTCATGTGGCTGAATATCTCGTAAGATTCCACCCATTTTTCCAATCGGTGTTCGTTTCGCTTGGACAATTACTGCTCTTTTAATCATTGACCACCTTTTTTTCCATTCGTTTTATTAGCTCAGCACGAGCTATCTTGCCACTCGTTGTATATGGCATTTCAGATAGAAAAAACCACTTACGTGGAATTTTATAAGAAGATAAATGAGCCCTACAAAATCTTTTTAACTCTAATTGGCTGCTTTTTCCTTTCACTACTGCAGCAACAACCTGGCCCCAATACGAATCTGATAGGCCTATTACAGCAACTTCTTCGACATCTGGATGTAAGGAAAGCACTTTTTCTATTTCTTCAGGAAAAATATTTATTCCTCCATATAAAATCATATTTTGTTCACGACCTACAATATATAAAAAGCCATCTTCGTCCAAATATCCCATATCATGGACTGTGGCCCACCCCTCTTCATCTTGAATAGAATGTATAGTTCTGCCCTCATCATCAAAGTACCCATTTATCATCAATTTACTTCTTACATATATTTTTCCGGTCTCAGTTGGCTTTGCTAATTCTTGATCTGGACGCCGTATTTGTACCTCTACACCATAACAAGGCTTTCCGACAGTTGTAGCCTTCTGAATACCTTCTCTATCAGGAAGTACAGTAATGAAACTCAATTCACTAGCCCCATAAAACTCGTACATAGTCATGTTAGGAATCATGTTACGGATTTCTAATTTCGATCTATCCGACCATTTTGCACCAGATGAAATCATTTTTATAGACTTATCGACTTGAATTCCTTCTTTCAAGAATGCTTCTACCATTGTCGGAACTACATAAATTGTTGTAATTGGAAAGGACTGTATCCATGATAGTCCTTCAATAGGAGAGAACTTATCTAAAAGAAAGACGGTTCCGCCTAAATACAAAACGCTAATGGCTCCGTACAGAAAATGAGAATGGGTTAAGGCACCAGAAATAAGAACTTGATCGGATTCATCTAACCCAAAATCAAAACGATTGCAATCAAAGCTAGCCACCCACGAATCTTGGGAGCGAACAAATGCTTTTGGTTTTCCAGTCGTACCAGATGTAAATCCAATGTAAAAAGGCTGATTTCCTTCCGTTTTCAATACAGTTGTAGGATCGAACTGAGAGATTTCCTGTAAACTATCATCCAAAGTCATTATATTAGGAATACTTTGTTCGATTTGAGAGTAAATTTCTCTAGTTGTGACAATGATAGAAGGATGTGAAAGTTTCACCCTTTTTTCCAATTCGGTTATCTTCCATTTCAAATCATATGGAACAGCAATCCAACCTGCCTTGGAGGCTCCTGCAAAGAGCTGTAAGAAAGGGATACCGTTCGGCAAAAGGATTCCTATTGTTTTATTTTCTGAATGAAGAGAATGAAGCCAGTTCGCTGTTTGATTGATTAATTCATACCATTCTTGATAACTGATTTGTTGATGATTCGTATGGATTGCGATTTTGTCTGGGGATAATTTTGCAAAAGTCTTATATGATTCTGTAATATTTCCCATGATATATCTCCTCTATAAAAAAGAGACACATTCTGGTGCCTCTTAAGATTTAGATATTTTTAGATAAGTTATTGGAATAACTTGTTGCTAATGAGCGTGAAAAAACTGGGTGTTTTCTTAGTCTGTAAACTAAAATAGAAGCTAGTATGGCTTTTAAGACATCCCCTGGGATATAAATTAAACTTAACTGAACAGCTTTTAAAAGAGGAATGCCCATCATAAATGCTTGGACAGGAATTCCAATTAAATAGATTAATAGAATTCCAACCGTCAGATTAATAAATAAAATATGTTGTATTTTTAAAGTTTGAAAACGTGATAGTAGATAACCAATACAGAAAGCCGTAATAGGCCATGAAATTATATAACCAACACTTGGTCCGACAAATACACTTAGTCCACCTCTTCCTCCAGATAGAAGAGGCATTCCTGCAGCGAGAAGTAATAAAAAGATTGTTTGGCTCATCGCCCCTAATCTTGCTCCCAATACCCCTCCCGCAAGAAGGACACCTAGAGTTTGTAATGTAATGGGAACTGGTGTAAAAGAAAGCATAATAGGCGGAACTACCCCTAGAGCACCCATGACAGCGGCAAACACTGCTACAAAGGTAATTTCTTTAATTTTCATTATTATCTCTCCTAATAATAATATGTACTATTTACAACTATGATAATAATGAATCTCAAATTAAATGTCAACTTAACATTAAATATGGTTAACATTTAAAACGTTATTATTCAAAATAGTATGGATTTGTTATGGATAGTAAATTTACAAGTAAGGTAATTCAGTATTCATGTAAAATATCATACAAGACAGCATACAAACTTATAGTGATTCACTAATTAGTTTCCTTCCATTTCTCTACGTTTTTACTTAAAATTACAGTATAGCAAGGCTATTGAATGTGCTGCTTACTTTGTACAAAGCATAAAAAAATGGCTTGGAAAGCATCCCAAGCCATGAGTTCATCCAGTTGGTAAAACTCACCTACTTATCACACGGTTCTACCTGATTAATGTTAATATTACTAAAGCGCCTCTATTTATGATACGGTTCATTCCTATTAATCCTAAACGCCCGATAAATCTGTTCGACTAAAATCAGCCTCATTAATTGATGAGGGAAGGTCATTCGTGAAAAAGACAGCTGTTCATTTGAGCGTTTGATTACCTCATCACTCAAACCCAGCGATCCTCCAATGACAAATGCAATCTTACTTTTCCCATAAGTAGCTAACTGATCTAAGTTTTTAGCCAACTCCTCAGATGACTGAAGTTTTCCTTGGATCGCTAACGCAATGACATATGTATCCTGGCTGATCTTTGATAAAATCCGTTCGCCTTCTTTTTGCTTCACCTGCAGCATTTCAAGCTCACTTAATTCCTCAGGAGCCTTTTCATCAGCAACCTCTACCATTTCAACTTTTGCATAAGCAGTTAATCTCTTTAAATACTCCTCGATTCCCTGCCGTAAATATTTCTCTTTTAACTTACCAACCGTTATGATCGAGATATTCACAATCCACAACCCTTTTCAACTTAATTACAAACAGCTTACAAACAAGATATCCACAGAAGTTATCCACATATTCACATTTTTTATCCACATCTTGTATGGAATCATTTGTTCGCCACCATATATACAGCCTGTTTTTCACAATATTCACAACTAGCAGTTGGGTTATCCACAGATATTTGTGATAAAACTGGATATGTTTGATACTTATCCACAATATCATCTAATGCAATTTCAACATGCTCTTCACAGCTATAAATCATTCTTACTCCTCACTTTCAAACAATATCGTTATGATTATATTTACCTTTTCAATGTTTATCATACTTTTGACCTCATTCATCATAACATACAAATAAAAATGGGAAAGTGAATGACTCACTCTCCCAAATCAATGCTTATTCAAGTTTTTCGCCTGAGAGCGTTAAAGTAGTTTCCTTTAACTTTCCTTGACGATAAAACTTAACCTTTAATTTCTCGCCAATTTTCTTTTTCTGATATAAATGTTTTCGAAGGTCGATCACATCGTTTATTTTTTCTCCATCCATTTCGACAATGACATCCAGCTCTTGTAAGCCTGCTTGGGAGGCTGGTGAATTTGACATTACCTGACGAAGGGCGACGCCATAATTGATATTACGAGGTAATTTTAGTGATTCCTCTTGATAATACGCTGGAATTTCACTCACTGACTTTAAATCCACACCCATATATGGACGTTTAACAACGCCAAACTGTTCAAGGTCATCAATGATAGGTTTAGCGGAATTAATCGGAATGGAGAGACCAATCCCCTCAACGGCCTCCTGAGAAATTTTCATTGAATTAATCCCGATGACCTGTCCCGCCATGTTGATTAACGCTCCGCCACTGTTACCAGGGTTAATTGCAGCATCCGTTTGTAATACCTCAGACTGCCAATCAACCACACCATCCTGGTTGATATCAACAGGGATGGTCCGTTTTAGACCTGAAATTATTCCTTGGGTTACAGAACCAGAAAAGGTTGCCCCAAGTGGATTTCCAATTGCAATAACTGGTTCTCCCATCTTCAGACTGTCAGAATTGCCGAATTCCGCCACGTTTTTTATTTTGCTCGCATCAATCTCAAGCACGGCTAAGTCTGTCCAAACGTCACTGCCTAGCAGCTTAGCAGGAATCTTTGTTCCATCATCCAAGCTTACCTCAAGTTTTGTTGCACCCTCTACAACATGATGGTTCGTGACCACATAGGCATTATTGCCTGTCTTTTTATATATAACTCCTGATCCGGTCCCAGCAGCTTCTTCTGACGAATCACCATTATCAGACCAAAAGCTTGATGATTGAATATTATTAATGCCAACGACTGCAGCACCTGTTTTTTCAACCGCTTTTGTTGTATTTGTATTAACATCAAATGAAACCTTCTGGACTACATTCTGCTGCTTATCATTATTATTCATTTCAACTGCTTGATTTTGATCTGTTGCTAGTTTATAAGGCAATATTCCTTGCTTTGATAGAGTTGGGATGGCAAGGATCACAATAATTGCGCCTATTATTGCACCGGCCAGGCTGGCGAGAAATACACTGCCTCTTTTAGCTCTTTGCTCCTGGTAGCGTCCCTGTGTATGATCGTCATAATAACCCATTTACACCATTCCCTTCTTCGAAAAGTGTTATTTACTATTTTAGCTCCTACCATCCATTATAATCAATCTTCCCGAAATTACTAAAGCTAACGTTTCCCACAATTAAGAAAAGCGCAAGCACCTTGATGAGCCCCGGCAAGCATAAGACAAGCTGGCCGAAAGGTTGCTTTTTAACCTTTTGGACGGATTGGCTGTAGGGCCATCGAGGGGATAGGCGCTGGAGTTAGACAATTCAAAGTTAAAAAGCTTTATACCTTCTTATCCTATAAAAAAAATGGAGGTCTAAATGACCTCCATCTGATAAATTATACAGCTGTTAAAATTGTTGGGATTTTTGGATCTGTATCATAAAGGTCAAACTGTTCCCCAACAATTAACCCCCGGCTTTCTAATGTTTGTGCAACTGCCATTTTAGCTAAATCCTTCATATTATTATCAAGGCTTAAATGGGCGAGATAGACCCGCTTTGTCTGATCTCCCACCACATCACTCATCGCAAGTGCCGCATCTTCATTTGAAACATGCCCGACATCACTTAAGATTCTGCGCTTAATATTCCATGGATATCTGCCCATCCGCAGCATCTGTACATCATGATTTGATTCGAAGATGTAGACATCTGCATTTGAGATTGTGCCCTTCATCCGGTCACTTACATAGCCAGTATCCGTGATCAGCACCAGTTTTTTCCCTGCATGATGGAACACATAAAACATTGGTTCTGCTGCATCATGGGACACACCAAACGATTCAATATCGGTCGAACCAAAGCTCTTTACGGTTTCCATATTAAAAACAAATTTTTGCTCTGTAGGAATCACGCCTACTGAGCTTTCCATGGCACGCCATGTTTTTTCATTTGCATAGACTGGCAAATGATATTTCCGGGCGAGGACGCCAATTCCCTTGATATGGTCACTGTGCTCATGAGTGACAAAGATGCCGGAAAGCTTGCTGATATCGCGGTCAATCTGTCCAAAAAGAGACTCCATCTGTTTTCCGCTGAAGCCGGCATCTACTAGAAAGGAATGTTCTTCAGACTCTACATACAAGGCGTTCCCCGTACTTCCGCTTGCTAGGATGCTATATCGTAACGACATACTTTTTCACTCCACTTTACTATTTTCCTCGCTATTAAACTCAATAATCTGCCCTTCAAACGCATTGACAAACAGGCTGTCCTTATCATTCACCACAAAGCGCCATGTTGGAGCTAGTACTTGGGATGCAGCCAGTTGGATAAGCGTTGAATAGCCAAGTTCAATCTTCGTAATTTTACTATTTGGTTTTAAGAAGCCTTTTTGATGCAATGTTTCAATTGCCTTTAACGGTGGAAGGATCTCTTCCTTAGCCGTCAACTTTTCAACTTCCTCTAAATAGGTTTGCTGATAGGAGGTAATCTGGTTATCCTCATTGACATTAAACGTAATCATACCATTGATATTTTCGTATAATGGATAACTTTCGTATTGCTGAAAATAGGTGATCGTATGCTTCTTATCATTCTTCTCCCAGAATTGATAATGCTCACCATAAAGTATTCCTGCTTTAATAAAAGAAGCAAGATCTGCAGGTTCAAACTTAGAACTTAACTGAATTGGTTTATCCAGCATGACAACGAGAGTAGAGGTAGGCTCCATTGACACGGCCTTCTGTCCTTTCAATTTTGCCATATCCCCTTTTGTAAATGTCCTAGGCTTCGCACTAAGGTATTGATCTTTAATTGGGGCCTTTGGAAGCTCAACATACGTAATCTCATCCGCCTTCAATTTATCTTCAAAGGAAGTCGGCGTTATCACTTCGTAGTTATTAGCATCCCGCATTTTCATAAATTGAAATAAGAGATACACATCTAAAATTAAAAAGGTAATGATAAAAATGGTTTTTATTTTACTCCAATCCATCCGCAGAACCTCCTCCCAGGTCACTCAGCATAATTTGACCCCAAGATTTGTTATACCGATAAAACCAGGCAGGTTCTAAGAGAATCAGTTTATTCTCATCCGAACTCCTTACCATTTGATAGCCAAGGACAAGTTCTTCGAGAAGCTCCGGTTTAAAGTTCTTATTACTTTGTAAAACCGCCAAGATTTCATGTCCTGATGGAGGCGTAACAGTTTGCATTTCTGTTATTAATGGAAGATCTAAGGTAATATTCGGGCGGACATATTTATTAATCTCGTCATGTCCCCATTCCTCCGTAATTTCGGATAATCCATTATCGTTAAAAATAGGATAACCATCCCTACTGTATAAGCGGAAAATAACCGATCGTTTGGACTCACTTTTAGAAACATAACGAAATGAATCTGTCCAGCCTCCATGTTCATTGACAAAATCAATACTTCTTTTGACCAAATCGTATGAACTATCCACAAAGCTGTCTTCTGTTGTCGGATTGATATATTGCAAAATATTACTGTCATAGTTGACCGTCATTTTACTAGAATCGTTCGTAAATTCCTCCCCATGGGGAATAGAACTTCTTTGAACAAAACTTGGATCGTCAAAAAGTGCATCTTTAAATTCATCGGAATTAAGCGTTACAGGTAAATACTTATAGGTTGTCATTTTTGTTTTATCCTCTGGCAGATAAAATGTGCGTTTATCAGATACTTTATAAGCAAAAAACTTTGGATATTTTGCAGCATTTTTATAGTAATCCCGATTAAACTCATTTAAATTGGCAGATGAAATATGACCGATATAGACCTGTCCCGTTTCAGTGGAGGCAAAGTAAACACTGCTATTACCCTTTTCCAAATTATTAACATTAATAATAATACGATTAAAATTGAAGGGCGGGATTTTCTTCCCTTCAATATTTAAAACACTAAGATATAACTCAATCGGAACATCACTAGGGAAGACTAGTTCAGCATTGCCGCTGCCATGGATAAAACTGTCCACATTTCCAGCCTTTTCGGTATAGTTTTTCACATCAGAGATGGTCCAGCTGCTTATTTCTTTAATTAACTTATCCAATTCATCAGGATTACTAGTTCCATAGTGCTGTCCTTTCACATGAAATAATACCTGATCTGGTCTAACTATTTTTGTCACTTCTTGTTTTTTATCGACTGTTACCTCTTCCAAAGTTTTGCTTTTTTCCAATTTGTCATAGTTTGGCTGGTAGGTCCAAAGATTCCAAGTTAGCAGAAGACTCACCAAGACTAAAATTGTTAAAATTCCTGATTTTATATTTTCGTATCTCATGACCATTCATCCTCTTCAGAACGTTCATACGGCAGGGAAAAGGATATCTTCGTCCCTTTTCCTTCTTCACTTGTTGCCCAAATCGATCCGCCATGAGCCTTAACCATTTCCTGAGCAATCGCAAGTCCCAGACCTGTACCGCCCAATTTACGGGTTCTTGCCTTATCGACCCGGTAAAAACGATCAAAGATTTTCCCAATATTCTCTTTCGGAATTCCTACCCCTTGGTCCGATACGCTGACAATAATCTTATCTTCTTTTTCTTTTATCGAAAAAGTAACCTGTCCACCCTCAGGAGAATACTTTAAGGCGTTAGAGATAATATTGTATAAGACCTGGGTCATTTTATCCTCATCTACTTCCACAAAGATCGCCTGGTTCGGAAGCTTACGTTTAAAGGTTACGTTCTGCTCCTTGGACATTTCAAGCCGATCAATAATGTTATTGTAGAAGTCAACAAAGTTTACCCATTCCTTTGTCAGCTTGTAATCAGTGCTATCCATTTTTGATAATTGGAGCAGGTCATTGACAAGACGGATCATTCTTTCCGTTTCGGTCCGTGTTACCTCTAAGAAGTTAGGGGCTATTTCGGAATCTTGCCATGCGCCATCTGCAAGTGCCTCTAAATAACTGCGCATTGTGGTGAGAGGTGTCCTTAATTCATGTGATACATTGGCCACGAATTCTCTTCTTTCTGCGTCAATCTTTTCTTGCTCCGTGATATCATGCAATACGGCAATCAAACCATTAACAAAACCCGTCTCCTTTTGAATAACGGAAAAATTTGCTCTTAGTATATAGCGCTCTGCTTTTGTACTATAGTCTAAAATTAACGAATCTTTTTCTTCAAGAAGGTCTTCAAAAGTATTTGTATCATCCAAGTCCAATAACTCAACAATTGGCTGTGATAAAACTGTTTCACGTGAAACATTCAGCATTTCTGCTGCGGGATCATTAATTAAAATGACACGGCCTTTTCTATCAGTCGCAATAACCCCATCTGTCATATAAGACAGAACGGATGACAGCTTTCTTCGTTCCCCTTCTGTCCCCGCCTGGGCTTCCTGCAATTTTTTCGTCAAGTGGTTAAAGGTAATGGCGAGCGTACCTATCTCATCTTGACCATACACTTTTACCTTTCGGGAGAAGTTCCCTTTGGCCATTGCAAGTGCTTGTTTTTTCATATCTGCTATTGGCCGTGTAATGGTTTGGGCTAATAAAATCCCCAATAAAGCCGTTATTGATAAGGCAATGGCGGTACCTGTAGCAAAAATATTATTAATAGTTTTCATTTGCTCAAACACATTTTCAATTTTTGCTACAAGGTAAATGGCACCAATTACCTTTTTACCAGATTTAATAGGCGTTGAGAGGACCCAGATTCGATGTCCGGTTTTCTGTTCAATCTTGATGGAACTTTGATCTTCTTCCAAAACCATTGATTGCTTTACCTGAAGTACGGTTGTCCTTTGACCAACAAGTCCCTGGTTACTGGATTGAGAGGTACCAAGTATCTTTAAGGACCGATTCTCAATCACTTGGACCTCTGTGATATCGTTATCACCAACATCAAAGTCCTTAAGAATTTTCTTCAAATCTTCCTCAAGTGTTGGGTCTTCTGCCTTTCTTTCTTTTTCCATTTCCTCGACGACATTATAAGCTAGTAAATCCACCCGCTGTTTAATGGAAGTTTGAAAGTTTGTCCGCAATGTTTGTTCAAGTTGTTTGACAAAGTAAACACCGATAATTTGCATCGCTACTAAGATGAGAAGGACATAAATGAGAACAAACTTTACATGTATAGAACGAAAGAAACCAACCTTTTTCATTAATTAATTACTCCTGTTCAGGATTGCGCAAATAGTAGCCAACCCCGCGGCGTGTGACAATCCATGTTGGATGGCTTGGGCTATCCTCAATTTTTTCACGTAAGCGCCTTACTGTTACATCGACAGTTCGTACATCACCATAATAGTCATATCCCCATACCGTTTGCAGTAAATGCTCTCTAGTCATAACTTGACCAATATGCTGGGCTAGGTAATATAGCAATTCAAATTCGCGATGTGTCAGCTCAATGGTCTCGCCTCGTTTGGAAACCACATAGGCATCCGGATGAATGATAAGTGAACCAATCTCGATTTCATTTGTCTCATTTTCAGCATCTGGCTGCGATAAAATTTGATTATGACGGCGTAAATTTGCTTTTACACGGGCAATTAACTCCCTGGTACTAAAAGGCTTTGTAACATAATCATCTGCGCCCAGTTCTAGACCAAGGACCTTATCAATTTCTGAATCCTTAGCTGTCAGCATGATAATGGGCATTTCATATTTTTTACGGACTTCACGACACACTTCCATTCCGTCACGTAATGGAAGCATAATATCTAAGAGAATCAAATCAGGCTGAACTTCTTCGACTAACTGAATGGCTTCATTGCCATCATAAGCACAATATACGGCATAGCCTTCTTTTTTTAAGTTAAATTGTAAAATATCTGCAATCGGTTTTTCATCATCCACAACAAGTATTTTCTTTTCCATATAATTACTCCTTTTTATTCAATTGAATAAGGCGGTGTGAGCAAGCTCAAGCTTAATCAGTGAAAAGTGAAAAATGTATTTTTTACTCAGATTGGTAAAACAATTTGCTTTCGCGACGCTCCGTTCCTTTACCAATGAGTTTCTAGAAGTCATACCTATTCTATTTTACTTTACCATTTTATACGTAGAAATTCATCTATAAGTAGCAATTGGTAAGTTTGGTATAACATTCATTAACAAATTTTACAATCATGTCCAACATAGAAGAGCCTCTAGTTATGCACTAGAGACTCTTACCATTAATGTAAATAAGATAGCGGGTTGACCAGACTCCCGTTTTTATATACTTCAAAATGAAGATGAACACCGGTGGCGTCACCAGTTGCTCCCATAATCCCGATAGCAGTGCCTTTTGACACCGTTTGGCCTGCTTTGACATTTAAGGAAGACATGTGTCCGTAAAGAGTTTGGAAACCGTTGTGATGGTCAATAATAATTTTATTCCCATAACCATTACCCCAGCCGGCAAAAACCACCACACCATTATCAGCAGCCTTTATCGTCTTATTACTAGGTCTAGCGATATCGATGCCCTTATGCATTTTGCCCCAGCGCATTCCCTGCTTGCTGGATATATAACCACCGACAGCCGGCCATGCAAGGCTGCCCTCACCGCGCGAAGGGATTACTTTCGTTCCTTTTACCACAATATGATTAACAGGCTGTACAACATTCTGCTCATTGGACTGCTCTTTTTTAACAGCTACACCGTTTTGTTCGGAAATTTGATAGGTAACCAAACGAGATCCATTCTGCCCGGGTTGCTTTTCCTTAGTTTCCCCCTTTGGTAAAGAGGGATCCTCAACAACTTGGTTAGAAAATGGAATGACTTCCTTTTGGCTGACTTCTTTATCAACAATCACTTCAATAAACGGTTTAAGCTCTGTCACATTTAATTCCTGACCAACCTTTAAAAGGCTGCCCGCTGTTAAACCAGGATTTAATGCGATTAAATCTCCTACTTTTAAGCCATGCTTATGTGCAATGGTTTCGAGAGCGTCGCCCGCTGCAACCTCATATTTCTTTTCTTCTAAAGTGCCCTTTTGTAAAAAGGTTACGGCATCATCAGCGGTCATAATTTTTTCTGGTGTAATATTTTTTTCTTCAATTGATACATCCTTTGATAAACGGACGTCTAATAAACGAGTTTCATTTTCTTCAAGAGGGGGCAGAACTACATCTTTTTGTTTGTTCCTTGCCTCAAGTTCATTCAGTTGAGATTCTGATACATATTGCAGCTTCAGTTTTCTTATTACTTCCTCAGCAGAATCTTTATTATCCAGGTAAACCACCGGTGTCCCATCCATTATAATCGCTGAAGATTCAGCCTCCAGCCGGAAGATATGATTAAAATGATTAACGGTTTGCTGATTATTAGCTGTTGAGTTGAAGACCTGTTCCGGTATGTATTGGACTTGCGGCTCAATCTTCAAGTCAACATTTGTAAACATTTTCCTCGCGGTGTCTACTTTCTCGGCGATTAGTTTATTCACTACATTCTTATCGGTAACATTACCTACATAGGTCCCATTTAGATATACATGATAGATTTTAGTAGAGTTTGATGATAAAGCAAATGCAATAGGACCATTACTAAAAGCAATAACTGAAGCAGCCATAGCCGTAATGACCGTTGTTTTTAACAGTAAAAATTTATTTGTTTTAGTTCCTTTATTAGAAAATAACATTTTCTCCTCCTAAACCACGGTAAAACCCTTATCAGTCGTATATGTATGTCTAGTAAAGAATTTTCCCATATTTTTGACCATTACTACTTTAACATAGTTTTATTTAGGTAGATAAATAGTCTTCATTATGTAACATAAATGTATAACCGCTGACATTTTTCACATTTTACCGACATATTACTAGTCCTATTTTCATAATGTATTTGTCGAATTTCATCCAGTAATAGGAGAAAAACCCTTATTGTGCAAACTTCTAATAGGACAAGACTAACAAGGTTGGGATTTTCTATATGGAGGAGTTGGGATGAAGCATCATGGCAAAAAGGAGGGAAGATTATTACAGAATAATTGCATAAAAACAAAAGTGCAAGCGCCTTGAACAGCTCCGACAAGCATAAGACGCACAGGGAAGGAAGGCGGTCTTTGCCTTCTTTCCCTGTGCGTCTGTAGACCATCGAGGAGCTAGGCGCTGGAGCTGGACGTCGACAGTCCTTTTATTAACAGTTATCCACAAGCGAAAATTTTATAATTTCCTAATCGAAAAACAAAAAAGAAGCTTGCATATGCAGCTTCTTTTTAATGGCTCAGGACGGAATCGAACCGCCGACACAAGGATTTTCAGTCCTTTGCTCTACCGACTGAGCTACTGAGCCAACAATGGCGGTCTGGACGGGACTCGAACCCGCGACCTCCTGCGTGACAGGCAGGCATTCTAACCAACTGAACTACCAGACCAAATTAATTGATTGTCAGCAAGGAAACCGTCCTTGCCAGCCTTTTGCTGACAATCAAAAGCCATGACCCCTACGGGACTCGAACCCGTGTTACCTCCGTGAAAGGGAGGTGTCTTAACCGCTTGACCAAGGGGCCATATATTGAAAGTTATTTTGCTATGCAAAAAAACTTTGGTGAGCCATGAAGGACTCGAACCTTCGACCCTCTGATTAAAAGTCAGATGCTCTACCAACTGAGCTAATGGCTCGTATTAATATGTTGTTCCTAAACTTTAATTTTCGCCGGATGCCCACGCCTCAGTAAGCTTATTCAAGCAGCAGCTCGGTGTGTGCCCTGATGCTGTTTCAATGGAGCTTATTCGATCGTTCTCTACCAACTGAGCTAATGGCTCGTACTTTTTAACATCGTATCGTGACGACGCTTTTTATAATAGCATGGATGTTATAACTAGTGCAATACCTTTTTTAAAAGTTTTTAAAAAAAGTTTAAAGCCCTCATAGAAGAGGGCTCCTCATTAAAGAAGAATGGAATGTTTTTATCTTTGATAACTATCTAGCTACAGCGCCTAGGGGCTCAAAGATCTACAGCCAAATCCGCCAAGAAGGCTATAGAGCAACCTTCTCGTCGGCCCTTATGCCTGTCGCCCCTGTGCAAGACCCTTTCGCTTTTATATTTGTCTCCAAGGGCTGCGGACTACATTTGTTTGCGTGCGATCTGGGCCGACAGAGAAGGTGGTCAATGGCACACCTGTCAACTGGGTTACACGTTCTACATAATGACGGGCGTTAAGAGGAAGCTCATCCAGTGATTTAACACCAGTAATATCCTCGGTCCAGCCAGGAAGCTCCTCATAAATTGGTTCACATTGTGAAAGAATTCTTAAGTTTGCTGGATATTCAGTAATAACTTCATCCTTATAGCGATAAGCCGTACAAATCCTTAACGTCTCAATCCCTGTTAACACATCAATAGAATTTAGGGAAAGATCAGTTAAGCCGCTGACACGACGGGCATGGCGCACGACAACACTATCGAACCAGCCGACACGGCGCGGACGGCCTGTTGTTGTACCATACTCACGGCCTACTTCACGAATCCGATTTCCAATTTCATTATTTAATTCAGTTGGGAATGGGCCATCACCTACACGTGATGTATAGGCCTTACAAACACCAACAACATGTGTGATTTTAGATGGACCTACACCAGACCCAATCGTTACTCCACCTGCAACAGGATTTGAAGAAGTAACGAATGGATATGTACCTTGGTCAATATCAAGCATAACCCCTTGGGCACCTTCGAACAGAACACGTTTGCCTTCATCTAGAGCATCATTTAAGACAACAGATGTATCACATACATACTTTTTAACTTGCTGTCCATATTCATAGTATTCATCTAGAATATCTTCCTTTTTAAAACCTTCTGTCTCATAAATTCGTTCAAATAAACGATTTTTCTCTTCAAGGTTTTGTTCTAACTTTTCTTCAAAGATTTCACGATCGAGCAAATCCGCAATCCGAATCCCAACACGGGCAGCCTTATCCATATAGGCTGGGCCAATACCCTTTTTGGTTGTACCGATTTTATTTGCACCTTTACGTAATTCTTCTACTTCATCTAATTTTAAGTGATAAGGAAGAATGACATGGGCACGGTTACTAATCCGGAGATTATCCGTTGTCACGCCCTTTTCATGTAAATACGCAAGTTCTGCTACAAGTGCCTTTGGATCAACAACCATTCCATTTCCGATTACACTAATTTTTTCTTTATTAAAAATCCCAGATGGTATTAAATGTAACTTATAGGTTTCACCGTTAAATTTGATGGTGTGTCCAGCATTGTTTCCACCTTGATAACGTGCGATTACTTCTGCATTCTCAGAAAGGAAATCGGTAATTTTCCCTTTTCCTTCGTCTCCCCATTGTGTTCCAACAACCACTACTGATGACATGAATGGCACCTCCGAAATTTCTGTTTCTTATTTAAACCTACACATAGTTTATCAATTTTAGCAGAGTAAAGTCAACAAAACACGAACATTTCCTATAACACTAGAAAAATACGTTCGTAAATATATTAATATATGAAAATTAAAAAAGGATCAGCCAAATAGGCTAATCCTTTATAATAAAACTACGCACCTGGAGGCTCATAACGTGTCTCTAGGTTTACGAATTTATTATATTCCTTCACAAAAGCCAATGCAACGGTTCCGGTTGGACCATTACGCTGTTTGGCAATAATGATTTCAATGATATTTTTATTCTCGGATTCCTTATCATAGTAGTCATCGCGATATAAGAACGCCACGATATCAGCGTCCTGCTCAATACTACCAGATTCACGGATATCGGACATCATTGGACGCTTATCCTGACGCTGCTCAACGCCACGTGAAAGCTGTGAAAGGGCAATAACAGGGACTTTAAGTTCACGGGCTAATTGCTTAAGCGAACGGGAAATCTCAGAAACTTCCTGCTGCCGGTTTTCACCCGATCTGCCGCTTCCTAAAATCAGCTGCAAGTAGTCAATTAATATCATCCCGAGGCCGTGTTCCTGCTGAAGCCGGCGGCATTTTGAACGAATATCACTAATTCTAACTCCAGGTGTATCATCGATAAATATACCAGAGTTGGAGAGACTGCCCATTGCCATTGTTAACTTGCCCCAGTCATCATCTGTTAAGGAACCGGTACGAAGTCTCTGCGCATCAATATTTCCTTCTGAACAAAGCATACGCATAACCAGCTGTTCTGCACCCATCTCAAGACTGAAGATAGCTACATTTTCAGCTGTCTTTGTAGCCACATTTGCGGCAATATTCAAGGCAAAGGCCGTTTTACCTACGGAAGGACGGGCACCCACAATAATTAAATCATTACGTTGGAATCCCGCTGTCATTCTGTCAAGCTCAGCAAAACCCGTTGAAATCCCTGTAATATCCCCAACACGGTTATGCATTTCTTCGATATTATCATATGTTCGGACAAGAACATCTTTAATATTATGGAATGCCCCTGCATTCTTTCTCTGAGCCACTTCCATAATGCTTTTCTCTGCTTCACTTAAAAGAGCTTCTACCTCGTCTTCACGGGAATATCCATCAGATGCAATATTGGTTGCTGTCCGGATGAGTCTTCTAAGCAGCGACTTTTCTTCTACAATTCTAGCATAATACTCTATGTTAGCAGCCGTCGGTACAGAACCGGACAAATCACTTAAGTAACTAACACCGCCTATATCCTCAATCAATTTGGCAGCGGCAAGTTCCTCTGTAACCGTCACAAGGTCAACGGCTTTCCCTTGATCATTTAAATCTAGCATAACATTAAAGATTTTTTGGTGGGAGGCACGGTAAAAGTCCTCAGGTATTAATATTTCTGAAGCCAGTGTCAGTGCAGAAGGCTCTAAAAAGATTGCCCCTAGAACAGCTTGCTCCGCCTCGATATTTTGCGGCGGCATACGATCTGCTAATACATCATTCATCTATCAAAAACCTCCTAGCTTAGAAGGATAATTAAAAGCTATATTAAAATTATCATATTTCTAAAAGAAAAAAGTGACCAGTCATAACCGATCACAAGAGAATTGCTACTTCTTATCTTAACATGTTTATTGGTACTTTCGCACTGGCAAATTTTCACCTTATTTTATTTCTAATACTGAAACCGTTAACGTCGCTGTTACTTCATGGTGAAGCTTTACTGGCACTTTTGTATGTCCTAATGTCCGAATCGCGTCATCTAATTCCATTTTACGTTTATCAATTTTAATGCCATGTTTCTTTTGTAATTCTTCTGCAACTTGCTTAGTGGTTATGGAACCAAACAGTCTGCCGCCTTCACCAGCCTTGGCTGTCAGTTCAACAGTGGTCTTATCTAAAACTTCCTTCAGCTTTTTAGCTTCCGCAAGCTCTTGGGCTGCAGCCTTTTCTTCCTTTTTCTTTTGAGCATCAAGAGAACTAATATTAGCATTACTTGCCTCAACCGCCAGGCCTTGTTTAATTAAAAAGTTATGTGCATAGCCATCCGCGACATTCTTAACTTCTCCTTTTTTACCTTTACCTTTAACATCCTTTAAAAATATGACTTTCATTCTTTTTTCACTCCTTCAAAATAATCATCAATCGCCAGCTTTAATTGGGCCTCTGTTTCTTCAATCGTCAGTCCAGTCAGCTGGGTAGCTGCATTCGTTAAATGGCCTCCGCCCTTGAGGCTCTCCATGATCACCTGCACATTGATATTTCCAAGTGACCTAGCACTAATAGCAATCACGCCTTCGTCCCTTTTCGCTATCACAAAGGACCCGAGCACCCCATCCATAGCTAATAAGGTGTCTGCAGCCTGTGCAATGATGACCTGGTCATACAGGTCTTGTTCTGTACCTTTAGCAATGGCAATTCCATCACGGTAAAAGGCCACTGATTCAATTAACTTCGATCGACGTATATAGGTGTCGACGTCTTCCTTCAAAAGCTTTTGAACCAGAATCGTATCAGCTCCATGTGCCCGTAGATAAGAAGCGGCATCGAACGTCCGTGAGCCGGTTCTTAACGTGAAGCTTTTTGTATCGACAATAATTCCTGCTAAGAGGGCGGTCGCCTCTATCATTTCAATTTTACCTCGTTTTGGCTGATATTCCAAAAATTCTGTCACAAGCTCTGCTGTTGAGGAGGCATATGGTTCCATATATACAAGTAGAGGGTTCGCTATAAATTCTTCTCCGCGTCGGTGATGGTCAATGACCACCTTATGATCAATTTTATTTAATAACCGTTCCTCTATCACCATAGAGGGCTTATGAGTATCGACTATGACAAGCAATGTTTTTTCTGTAGCAATTTCTAATGCAAGTTCAGAATCAATGAAGTAAGAATATAATTCTTCTTGGTGGCGGATTTCGGCCATTAATCTTTTTACTCCACTTTCCATTTCCTGCATGTTTACAACGATATAAGCTTCCTTCTGGTTCATTTGAGCTACCTTATAAATACCAATACTTGAACCAATTGAGTCCATATCAGGATTCTTATGCCCCATGATGATGACTTTATCACTAGCGATAATTAAATCCCTAATGGCATGGGAGATCACTCTTGCTCTCACTCTTGTCCGTTTCTCAACAGGGTTCGTTTTGCCCCCATAAAATTTCACCTTGCCGCTTGGCAGTTTAATGGCCACTTGATCGCCGCCTCTGCCTAGGGCTAAGTCAAGACTGGATTGAGCCATAGCACCTAATTCGGGAAGGGAAGATACACCTGTGCCGACACCGATACTTAATGTAAAGGTGACATTTTGCTTAGAGGTCATTTCTCTCACTTCATCGAGGATCGTGAACTTGCCCTTTTCAAGAATACGAAGAATTCTTTCACTAAAAACGGCAATAAAACGTTCAGATGAAACCCTTTTTAAATAAATACCATTATCCTGGGCCCATTTATTTAAAATCGACGTAACTAAATTATTAATGCTGCCACGCATTTGATCATCCATGCCCTGTGTAAGATCATCATAATTATCAAGAAAAATCGTGGCAATAACCGTCCGATCATCCTGATACCTTTTCTCGATCTCCGTTTGCTCCGTTACATCAAAGAAATATAACAGCCGTTCTTGCCGTTTATGGACAACCCGGAATTTTCGTTCATGAAGGGTAAAAACTTCTGTTTCTACCTCTTGTTTAATTAAAGGAATCAATGCATCTGCAACATCGTAAAGTGATCTGCCTACTAATGTAACCTCATCAAAGCAGGAGGAGAGATACGGATTTGTCCACTCGATATAATATTCCTCATTGATAAGCATAATCCCGATTGGCATTTCCATCAGGGCTTCTTCGCCAACCTTTTTCACTCGATAGGACAGAGTGGAAATATATTTTTCCATCTCTTTTCGCTCTTTGCGGTCAATGACTAACATATAGTAGAGGGGCACTAACATTAATAAAAACCCAGCTACGCTCAAAATCCAATTATATAAAAGCAGGATGATAAGCAGAACCACAGTAACGCCAATAAGCCCATAAAAAGGGTAACGAATTGACCGCTTTTCAAAAAATGCAGGCAAAGTCTTCAGCTCCTTGACGTTTTACTCTTTTTTGGCAAATCGTTTTCTAAAATCAAAACCTAAATCAGTAATCCCTAATATCATTATTATATAATGAACAATCGGTATGATGAAAGATAGAATTACGATGAAGATCGCAAAGCCTTTTCCAAACGAACGCTGATAAAAAATAAAAAATAAACAAGCTAAACCCTGTAAAAATATAAACCATTCTAAAATAAATCTGGCATTAATGATAACTAGATATAAATATGTACCCTCTTGAGGGTGAAATAATAAAAAGCCTCCTAATGCTGCTAAGTAATACCAAAGAAGACTTTTAGGCAGCATAAGATTCCTAAATTTCCCCCACGACGGAGCTGTAACACCAAACCTTTTGGCAATTGGGAAACAAATCCACTGTGTAATAAAAGCATACACAATCGCCACCGTTATTAAGTAACCTGGCGCCAATGTCTTGATGTTTTTAATTAAATTGGCATTTTGCTCCTGCAAAAGCTTGACTTGGTCTTCTTTTCCTAATGCCTGCAGCATTGCTTGTGATTGTTTCATGGATTGTTCTAACATTGTATTTAGCTCATGGAGAAAATTAATGTTCATAAATGTAACAAGTACGGCATAAAAAATGACCAAACCAATAATAAAGGTAAGTGTACCTCCTATTAATACCGCTGACCTGCTTTTTGTTTTTTGAGTTATATAGCCCATGACAACACCAGCAGCACCAAATAGGGCCATTAACCCCAGACCTTGTAAGGAACTAGAGATAAACGAGATAATAATAGCCGCAATAAAAAAGACAGCAATATATTTCAGGTTATTTTTCGCTGAAAACATGATAAATGGCAGCGGCAGGATAAAAACACTGATTATACTTAAGGGTGGTATGTAGATTGTTATTAATAAAAAGACGGTAAAGGCTGCTAAAAGAATAGCACCTTCCGTTAAATTACGGACATTTTTCACTTCAACACCTCATAAATAATTACATCTATTTCTTTATTTTAGCCACTAACTCGTTTTGATACAACTTTTGATAAAAGAAAAAGACAGTAAGGATGTCCTTACTGTCTTTATTCGAGATGCAATAAGATCGCACAGCCAAGCCGGCAAGAAGGTTAAAAAGCCACCTTCTCACCAGCTCGACCTATGCTTGGCTACAGAAAGTTAACACTTTATGTACGCATTAAAGGAGACTAGGACATTGGCTCGCTTTGCTCGCCACTGCCCAAGTCTCCCTATATCGCCCAATTCAAGGCGCTTATGCTTTTATTTATTCACCAGCTACGAATGGTAGTAATGCCATTTGACGTGCACGTTTGATTGCAACTGTTAGTTTACGTTGGTATTTAGCGCTAGTACCAGTTACACGACGTGGTAAAATTTTTCCACGCTCAGAGATGAATTTTTTAAGTAAATCTACATCTTTGTAATCGATGCGAGTGATACCATTTGATGTGAAATAGCACACTTTACGACGCTTTGCGCGACCGCCTTTACGTCCTCCTGCCATGAAAATTCCCTCCTTTATTTTTTTATATGGTAACGTTCAAAAGGTTAATTTTAGAATGGTAGATCGTCATCAGAGATGTCAATCTGACCAGTTCCTGCAAATGGATCTTCATCCATGCGGGTAAACCCTTTGTTTTGGTTTTGATTTGGACGTTGATTCTGATTGCCGCTGCCATATGAATTACCTTGTTGAGGTTCCATAGGAGGAGCACCATAATAATCGTTGTTGCTTCTACCGCCACCACCAGAAGACGACTTAGGCTCCAGAAATTGAACACTTTCCGCTTGAACCTCTGTAACGTAAACACGTTTACCATCTTGTCCTTCATAGTTGCGCGTTTGAATACGGCCATCAACACCTGCAAGGCTGCCTTTTTTTAGGAAATTTGCCACATTCTCAGCAGGTTTACGCCAAACAACACAGTTAATAAAGTCTGCTTCACGCTCACCTGACTGACTAGAAAATGGGCGATTAACAGCTAAAGTAAAAGTAGCAACAGGAACCCCATTTGGTGTATAACGCAAATCAGGATCTTTTGTTAAACGGCCGACAAGAACGACACGATTCATCATCAGAATCAACTCCTTTTCTTTTGGCAAAACATTCCATATGAAACATTTTACCAAGATATATATAATTCTTATGCTTCTTCTTTAATTACGATATGGCGAATGATATCTTCGCTGATCTTTGCAAGACGAGAAAATTCTTGTACTGCAGCAGCTGAAGATGTAGTTTTAGCAATTTCGTAGTATCCGTCACGGAAATCGTTGATTTCGTATGCTAGACGGCGCTTACCCCAATCTTTTGTTTCAGCAGTTTCCGCACCGTTTTCAAGAAGAATTGTGTTAAAACGCTCAACAAGAGCCTTCTTTGCTTCATCTTCAATATTTGGGCGGATGATGTACATGATTTCGTACTTATTCATCACAGTCACCTCCTTTTGGTCTAAACGGCCCAATAATGGGCAAGGAGCAATTATTTAATTACTCACAAGTTGAAATTATAGCACAGAAGAAATTAAAATGCAATGTCCTTCACGTTACTGCCACATTTTATTCATAGAAAAGCGTTATAAAAGAGGCTCCGCAATCAAGCAGAGCCGTGTCATACTATACGTTAAAACGGAAATGAATCACATCGCCGTCTTTAACTTCATAATCCTTACCTTCTAAACGGACCTTTCCTGCTTCCTTTGCCGCATTATGGCTGCCAGCAGCTAATAAGTCATCATAAGAAACAATTTCCGCTCGGATAAATCCGCGTTCAAAATCAGAGTGGATGATTCCGGCACATTGCGGAGCCTTCATCCCTTTTTTGAAAGTCCAGGCACGGACTTCTTGTACACCTGCTGTGAAGTAAGTAGCTAATCCAAGCAGGCTGTAGGCAGCACGAATTAATTGGTCTAAACCAGATTCCTCAATGCCTAGCTCTGAAAGGAACATTGCCTTTTCTTCGCCTTCAAGTTCAGCAATTTCCTCTTCAATTTTCGCACAAATCACAATAACTTCCGCATTATCAGCAGCAGCAAATTCGCGAACCTTTTGAACATATTCATTACCAGATGGATCTACAATATCATCTTCACTCACATTAGCCACATACAGAACAGGCTTAATGGTTAAAAGATGGAGTCCTTTTGCTAATTTCATTTGTTCGTCTGTGAAATCCACTGTACGAGCCGGTTTCTCTGCTTCAAAAGCATCGCGCAACATTGAAAGAACCTCAAATTCAGCAGCTGCATCTTTATCTTTTTGCTTGGCCAATTTTTCTACACGGCTAATTCGCTTTTCCACTGATTCCATATCAGCAAGAATCAACTCAAGGTTGATGGTTTCGATATCATCAATTGGGTCGACCTTCCCTGATACATGGGTAATGTTTTCATCGGCAAAACAACGGACTACCTGACAAATCGCATCTACTTGACGAATATGTGAAAGGAACTTGTTTCCTAGTCCTTCACCTTTACTAGCACCCTTAACAATCCCGGCAATATCGGTAAATTCAAATGCCGTTGGAACTGTCTTTTTCGGCTGTACAAGTTCAGTTAGTTTTTGCAGTCGATGGTCAGGTACTTCTACAATCCCTACGTTCGGGTCTATCGTACAGAAGGGGTAATTCGCTGATTCCGCTCCTGCTTGTGTTATTGCGTTAAATAATGTCGACTTACCAACGTTCGGCAAACCTACAATACCAGCTGTTAAAGCCATTCACGTTCACTCCTAATAATCATCTATATAAAAATAAGTTCTTTTATATTAAAAAGCCTCTCACAATTATAAGGCAACTGTCATAAAAAATACAACTGCCGCTTTTGTGCGTCAGTTAGTTTGTTTCAATTCTTTCAAGGTTTACAAGACAATCATAAAGTGTACTGCCAAGGCCATTATCTGATTCCCGGCTTGAGGTCAGTTGATTAACTGAGCCGCCAAACCTCTTCCAAATACCTTCATCAATATTAATCGTGTTAGGATGTGCCTTCACCAATATTGAAATATATCCCCTCACTTCACCGCGGTCATTCCACACCCTTACATAATCACCATCTAAAAGTCCCCGATCTTCGGCAATATTAGAGGCAATCTCTACTTTAAGCTTGAGGCTGTCACCTAAAAGATGATAATTCTGCGAATGGTTCGAACGCAGCGGATGGATAGTAAGCAGTTGATAAGGATAGGTTTCGGCTAGCAAAGGATTGTTCCATTTTGATTCATCAGGAACGGCTAACGCTAACAATCCATTCTTGCCCTTTGACTGACCCAAAAGTGAAGTGAATTCAAACTTTTCTGTTGGGGTTTGGAATTTACGATTATGCCATGGCACCTTTTCAACTGGCAGTTCCATCGTGTGCTGCTCTTTTAATTTCTCAAGAGTAATTCCTGAATCTTCCAGTGGCTTTAAGGTCATCCTTAACCATTCATCTCGCGTATAAGCAAAATCGGCACCAAATCCAAGTCTTGCTGCCAGCTGTGTCCAAATCCACAAGTCAGATTTCGCTTCTCCAGGGGCCGAAACAAGTTTTGGCCCATAATTTATATAATGATGATACATAGAAGAATAATAAAAGTCTTCTTCTTCAAAAGCAGTTGTTGTCGGCAAAACGTAATCAGCTAATAAAGCCGTATCCGTCATAAATTGATCTAACACTACAACAGTTGGCACGGAAGAGAATGCTTTTTCAACTACACCGCTATCCGGGACCTGTGTGAGTGGATTTCCACATGTCACCACAATCATTTCGATAGCCGGGTCGGCAGCCTTTAAGGTCTCTTCGGCCTGTTTCATAATAGAAAATTGCCGACTGTCTTGTTTACGATGAGGGAGGGTTAACTCATTAAAAGCAAAACTTTGACCAACCTGGAGATTAGCATAATTGGCTCCCCCTCCCGGAATGCCAATATTTCCACTTATAGCCGCAAGGGCATCAATCAAACGAATGGTATTTCCGCCATTTTTATACCGCTGCATTCCTAAGCCCATAAAAGTGGCGGTTGGTCTATCACAATACACAAGAGCTAATTGGGTGATAACCTCCGATGAAACTTCCGTCATTTCACCGATCTTTTCTAGGGTAATACTATCAAGAAGCCTCACTAAGTCTGCAAATCCATGTGTGAATTGCTCAATAAAATCCCGGTCCTCTATGCCAAGCCGGAGAATTTCCTTCATCATTCCTGCCGCCAATAATCCATCCATCCCCGGCTTTACGGTAATAAATTGATCTGCCAGTTTGGCAGTGGCATTATAGAGCGGGTCAATTACAAAAACCTTAATCCCTTGTTTCTTTGCCTCTAGCAATCTTTCATATAAATGCATATTGGTTCTGGCAACATTTCGTCCCCAAATAATTATGTTTTTGCTATTAACAATATCATCGGGTCCATGGCTGTAGGCATTGCCAAAATCCCACTTTTGGGCTTCAATTCCTGCTCCCCAGCAGAGAGATCCATAAACTTGCGTTACCCCGCCATAACAATTAAAAAAACGCTGGTCTAGGTTTTTTAAGATTCCATTATTGGCGTAGTCATGGCTATGCAGTACAGCAGTCGTCCCAACTGTTTGTTTTATTTCGCGTAACTTCACTGCTACTTCATCAAGTGCCTGATCCCAAGAAATTTGTACAAATTCCCCATTCATCTTTTTTAACGGGTATAACAGACGCTGCTCAGAATTGGTCCTTTTCTCCAGCATCCGGCCGCGCCCGCAAATTTTACCTCTAGTGATCGGATGTGTCTCGTCACCCTCCACTTTAACAACTTTGCCATCGTCGATTGTTACATGAAAACCGCAGTTATCCCAACAATTTAATGGACACGCAGCTTTTCGTATTTCTGCCATCAATTCCACCCCCGTCTTACGCACTTCTATTTATTAACTACCTACATAGAGCTGAATAAAAAAAGAAGCATGAAAAATTATCCTTCATGCTTGACTAAAATCTTTTTCATTTTCCTTGAAAACTCTCTTCTTGGGATCAAAACACTATGACCGCAGCCCTCACATTTAATTCGGACATCCATTCCCATCCGAATAATCTTCCAGCGATTGGTTCCGCATGGATGTTGTTTCTTCATTTCAACAACATCATTCAGGGCAAATTCTTTTTCCTCCATCAGTTTATCCCCCTTATACACTAGGTTCTTTTATGTTACCATTATCCTTCGAATACATAACCATTCGTGGATATGGGATTTCAATTCCATGCTCATCTAAAGAGAGTTTAATATCTTTACGCATTTTCCTTGCTACAGCAGCATGCTGCATTGGCAGTGTTTCTGCAACAATTCTTAATGTCACTTCAGAAGGACTGAAGTTTTGGATACCTAGAAAATCAGGTTCTCTAACCAATTCTTCATATCTTTCCGGCATTTTTTGAAGTAGTTCCCTAATAACCATTTCAGCCTTATCTAGATCCTCTTCATAAGCGATTCCAACATCTATTATCGCTAAACTATTATTAATTGAAAAGTTTGTTACTTCCATAATGTTTCCATTAGGTAAAATATGAACTTCTCCGGTCCAGCTTTTTAATTTCGTCGTTCTTAATCCAATCGCTTGGACATTGCCTTCAAACTGCCCGATTCGGACGTGGTCGCCAACCGAAAATTGATCTTCAAAAATAATAAAGAAGCCGGAGATCACATCCTTCACCAAACTCTGTGCACCAAATCCGACAGCTAAGCCAACTACTCCAGCTCCAGCAATTAGCGCCTTCACATCGAATCCTAGCACCGAGAGGATCATCATAAAGGCAATAAAATAAACGACATATGTCAGAATGTTATCAAGCAGCTTAGATAGTGTAGCCTCCCTGCGTTCTGATGTGTTCAATGGGGAGAGGTTTCTGATTTTAAAAATATTATGGATCGTCAACTTGCCAATTCGGATTAGTATATTAGCAATCAGCATGATTACAATTATTTTAAGCAAGCCTTCGCCTATATTTAACCATGTATCTTCATTTTGATATTTATCAATAAGCTTTTGTATTCCTCTTTGTGTAATACTCATAAGTCACCTTCCTAAACCCTTTTCACCCATTTTATTTTAACAATAATTCGATTTAGATAATAGCATTATGAATTTTCATTTTTTACCACTACGATGTATAGATTTTCAAAATTTTCCGTATACTGAATAAAAAGTAGAAACAACTATGGTAGCACCTGTATAAGTAAAGGACTAATTATGTGCTAGGGAGTGGAAGGAATGAATTTAAAGACTGGCTTTTTTGACAGGAGGAGCAAGGTAAGCATCGTTCATGATGAGTCTAACGCGGCTGAACAGCTTGCTCGTGAATTACTTCTGAACATCCCTAGTGTAACTCGACGTCCCATTGTATTTGTATGTATTGGAACCGACCGCTCCACAGGAGACTCATTAGGACCGCTAGTTGGGAGTCTCCTTGAGGAGAAACAGCTCCAATCGTTTTACGTTTACGGAACTTTAGATGAGCCTATCCATGCTGTGAATCTTGCTGATAAGCTGCGAGAAATCAGCGCCACTCATGCCAATCCATACATAATTGGGATTGATGCCTGCTTAGGGAGGATAAAAAATGTCGGTGTCATCCAAATAGGAAATGGGCCTGTCAAACCAGGAGCAGGGGTAAATAAGGAATTACCTGCTGTAGGAGACATCCATATCACCGGTATTGTCAACGTCAGCGGCTTTATGGAGTTCTTTGTTTTACAAAATACCAGGTTAAATCTTGTGATGAGAATGGCCAAAACCATTGCGTCTGGAATAGTTCAAGCAAGCCAACTTTACCCAAAGCAAAACTGGGCTGAATTAAATTGGATCGAAGAAGAAAAAACAAATTAAAAGAGCAATCAAGTCGATTGCTCTTTTTCCATGAGATAAGAAAGTATAAAAGTTCTTGACTTCGAGAATTGTCCAGCTTCAGGCGCCATCGGCTCGAGGTCACAAGCTTATCCAGTTGCGGCTCCTTGGGACTCAAGTCATAAGCCACTCCCTGACGAAGGCAAAAAACGCCTTCTTACATGGTGCGTCTTATTCCTTCGTCCCAGAACAATCGCCTCCACATTTAGATCAATCCGTCCAAAAGGTTAAAGAACAACCTTTCAGCCGGCTCGACTTGTGCTTGTCGCCGAAGTCTAAGCGCCTTGCGCTTTTCTTATTATAAAATATGATGATAGTTATAGAGGATTGTGACAATAATCCCTGTCACCACGATACCTGGAAGCAGATTGGCCACCTTAATCTTTACTATGCCAGTTAAATTTAAGCCGATCGCAAAAATCATTACACCGCCCGTTGCGGTCATTTCCGTAATAAATTGATCCATTAATTCCTTTGGAACAAATTGATTTATTTGCGTAGCAAATAGGGCAATCAACCCCTCATAGAGAACAACAGGGACTGCTGAAAAAATAACGCCAATTCCAAGCGTAGTCGTTAAGATTAAGGCCGTAAAGCCATCGATAATTGATTTTGTGTACAATACGTCATGGTCGCCGCGAATACCGCTATCAAGTGCACCTATAATCGCCATTGCCCCAATCACAAAGATTAAAGTTGCGGTAACAAATCCCTCAGAAATGCTTCCTTTCCCATTAGATCCAACCCTGCGCTCAAGCCAACCGCCTAAATCATTTAATTTTTCCTCTAATTTTAATAGCTCACCTGCAACTGCACCTACTACCAAGCTAATAATAACGATCAGAAAGTTTTCACTCTTCAAGCCCATTTGTAATCCTAAAACCATAACAGAAAGTCCGATCGCATACATGACCGTCGTTTTCATGCCCTCCGGTATCCGATTTAACCATTTACCGAGAAGAGTCCCAATAATAATTAACAAACCGTTAACAAGTGTTCCTAATAAAAACATACGCTTTCTCCTTCTTCGCCTCTCGAAATAATAATAGTTATAACCTATCATGTCCATGAATGAATTGGAAGATTTTTTAACAAAGAAAAACCCGCCGAGTGGCGAGTCTATTTATATATTAGAGTCTTCCTGATCAAGCATTTCTAATATCCGCTCTAAATCAGCTTGTGAGAAAAATTCAATTTCAATTTTTCCTTTATTTTTCTTTTGTACGATATTTACGGTTGTTCCAAACCGTTCACGAAGAGAATGCTCATGCTGCTGTACAAATACATCCTTTTTCTTTTCCGGCTTTTTTGTTTCACGTGAAACATTTTCGTTTATTTGCTGGATTAGTTTTTCTAATTGACGAACATTAAGCCCTTCATTGACTACCTTTTCTACTAGAACTGGAAGCTTTGCTTTCTGTCTGAGTCCTAGTAACGCACGGCCGTGCCCCATTGAAATTTTCCCGCTTGAAATAAGTTCCTGAATTTTTGGAGGGAGGGAGAGCAGGCGGATATGATTGGCTACATGCGGCCGGCTTTTGCCTAAGCGCTTGGCTACTTCCTCCTGTGTCAGCTTTAACTTTTCAATTAAGGTTTGATATGCTTGTCCCTCTTCGATTGGATTTAAATCTTCTCTTTGCAAGTTTTCAAGGACAGCTAATTCCATCATTTGCTGCTCCGTTAGCTCACGGACAACAGCAGGGATTGTTTCGAGCTTTGCTTCCTTGGCAGCGCGAAAGCGACGTTCACCTACGACAATTTCATAGCCTCTAATACTTTTGCGGACCACAATTGGCTGCAGAATTCCATGCTCAATAATAGAATCTCTTAATTCATCAATTGTTTCTTGCTGGAAGGTCTTCCGTGGCTGATATGGGTTTGGACGAAGTTCCTTAAGCTTAATTTCTTGGACTGTTTCTTCTTTACTTGCTTCATTAAAAAAAGCATTCAGCCCTTTTCCTAAGCCTTTAGCCATTTGTGACCACTTCCTTCGCTAAATCTAAATAAACTTCAGCTCCACGGGATTTCGCATCATAGGTAATAATTGGCTCTCCATGACTTGGCGCTTCACTTAGACGTACATTTCTTGGAATAATGGTTTTATAGACTTTATCTTGGAAATATTTTTTTACCTCTTCAATGACTTGAAGCCCAAGATTGGTCCTTGCATCGAGCATGGTTAATAGCACGCCCTCAATTTTCAAATCTTGATTTAAATGTTTTTGGACGAGTCTGACCGTATTTAATAATTGACTAAGTCCTTCTAATGCATAGTACTCACATTGAACCGGGATTAAAACCGCATCCGATGCAGTTAATGCATTTAATGTTAATAGCCCTAATGACGGCGGACAATCGATTATAATATAATCAAACTGATCCTTCACTTCCCCAAGAGCACGTTTTAAACGAACTTCTCTTGAAATAGTTGGGACCAACTCAATTTCGGCTCCTGCCAGTTGAATAGTAGCCGGAATCGCATACAAATTTTCAACAGAGGTTGCTTTAATGACATCCTTTGCCTCCACATCATCTACTAAAACATCATATATACACTGTTCTACTTCAGCCTTTTCAATACCAACTCCGCTTGTTGCATTTCCCTGCGGGTCAATATCTACCAGTAAGACCCGTTTCCCTATGTATGCTAAGCAGGCACCTAGGTTGACAGAGGTTGTCGTTTTCCCGACTCCACCTTTTTGGTTTGCAATTGAAAGGATTTTCCCCACGTTGTCACCTACCCTAAAATTAAAAAATAGTAATCTTTCGTTCTATCAAATGTAATAATTATCTCAATAACAGAAAAGGAAGTAAAATTTCCATTCCTTTATTTTACCATGATTTTAATAGTAGTTGGTTTTTTTCCTAAAAAAATTCCATTAGGAAATTATACTTATTTTTTCTCAATCCCGCCAACCGCCCGTGCCTAGTAGAAATTAACAGTCACACAGAATCAATAAAAAAGAAGAACCAAACATCACTCTGTCTGGTTCTTCTTTTTTATTGATTTACTTTTTCTTAGGAATGCGGATGGTAAATTGGTAAAATTCATCAAACTCTTCTTCTTCAGAGTCTAAATTAATCCCACTGTCCGATACCATGGAAAGTGATTGCCGGATGGTATTAACGGCAATTCTCATATCTTTACTAAAAGCTTTACGCTTCGGCTTTGGCTGTTGATTTTTTTGTTCAAGCAGGCGGACAACTCGTTCCTCCGTTTGCTTTACATTTAAATTTCTCTCCATCACTTCTGCTAATAAGGTCACTTGTTTTTCTGGATCCTTAAGCGGAATGAGGGCACGTGCATGGCGCTCAGTAATGACCTTGCTTAACAAGGCATCCTGAACAGGCTGAGGCAATTTAAGAAGACGCAGCTTATTAGCGACGGTAGACTGACCTTTTCCTAGGCGCTGTGCTAATGCTTCCTGCGTTAAGTTGTGCAGTTCAAGCAGTTTACCGTACGCAATTGCTTCCTCAATCGGAGATAGTTCCTCACGTTGTAAATTTTCAATGAGGGCTACAGATGCTGTTTCCGTATCGGAAAGGTTTTTAACAATTGCCGGGGCTTCTGTCCAGCCAAGCTTTTTCATTGCCCGCCAACGGCGCTCTCCGGCTATAATTTCATATTTATTGTCAGCAAACTCTCGGACGACAATCGGCTGGATAATACCATGTATATGAATCGTACGAGATAATTCTTCAATTTTCTCTTCATCAAATACCGTCCGTGGCTGGAATCGGTTCGGAATAATTTGGTTAATCGGTATTTTCTTGATCTCTTCGCTTCGTTCTATATTCAGCTCCTGCTCAACCTCTTGCTCTCCCTTTTCGCCGAGGCCAAAAAAGCGTGTAAATGAACTCTTCATCCCCAACACCACCTTTAAGAAACTCCCTATTACTTATTCTATATGCAAATAATTTCTTCCTGCCTGGGATACTATTTTTGTAAAAATTGTTATGTGCTATTAAACGTAAACCAGCCAAAACCTGCAGCAGCTGGGGTTATTCAATTGGCGATTTGCCAGGTGTACCTGGCTTGCGCGGATACTTCTTTGGCGTCTGTTTTTCTTTTTTTATAATCAATATGGTTCGTTCACTATCTTCCATTGGCAGCGTAAATGTATGGACCTTTTCAACCTTGCCTCCGAGAGTCGAAATTGCCTTTTGCGCGGCGTCTAATTCATCCTTAGCGTGTAAAGCTTTCATTGCAAGAAAATGTCCGCCTACTTTTGCTAATGGTAAACAAAACTCACTTAATACAGACATTCTGGCCACCGCTCGTGCCGTCACGACATCAAAGGTTTCCCGGTAAGCAGGATTGACACCAAAAGTTTCCGCGCGGTCATGAACAAAATGAATATTTTCCAAATTTAAAACATCTGCCAGATGGTTTAAGAAGGAAATCCGCTTGTTTAACGAGTCTACAATCGTCACTTCAATCTGTGGATAAACAATTTTTAACGGGATGCTTGGAAAACCAGCCCCGGCACCTACATCGCATAAATGAAAAGGCTTTGAAAAATCAAAATAGAAGGAAGCGGTAATTGAGTCATAAAAATGCTTTAAATATACATCCTTCTTTTCTGTGATGGCGGTAAGGTTCATTTTTTCGTTCCACTCAACCAAGGTTGTAAAATAGACTTCAAACTGGTTAAGCTGTTTTTCAGAAAGGGAGATCCCCTTCTCCTGAAGGTTCGCTGTAAATTGTTCAATATTCATTAACAAATCTTCCTCACTGGGAAGAGCCCATTATATTAGAGCTCTTCTTCCTTTGCTTTTCTTATTCGTTTGATACCCTGGCAATTCGGCCTTGTTCGAGGTATACAAGCAGGATGGAAATATCTGCTGGATTAACGCCGGAAATACGGGATGCCTGAGCAATGGAAACAGGTTTAATTTTCTTAAGTTTTTGTTTTGCTTCTGTCGCCAGTCCGTTAATCGCATCGTAATCGATATTTTCAGGTATTCGTTTGTTCTCCATTTTCTTAAGCCGTTCAACTTGCTGTATTGATTTATCAATATAGCCCTCGTATTTAATTTGAATTTCTACTTGTTCTTTGATGTCATCATCCAAAGGCAGTTCGCTCTTAGTTAATTTTTCTAATAACTCATACGTCATCTCTGGCCGCTTTAATAAGTCGGAAGCACGGATCCCGTCTTTAAGCTCACTGCCGCCGATGCTGCGAATCAACTCTTGGACTTCAGCAGATGGTTTTAAAATAATCGACTGTAGACGTTCCCTTTCTGCCTCGATCGCCTTTTTCTTAACTAAAAATGCTTCATACCGTTCATTACGGATTAGGCCAATCTTATGCCCAATCTCCGTCAAACGCAGATCGGCATTATCATGACGCAGTAACAGGCGATATTCTGCACGTGAGGTCAACAAACGATAAGGTTCATTGGTTCCTTTTGTGATTAAATCATCAATTAATACACCAATATAAGCATCTGAACGACTTAAAATTAATTGCTCTTTGCCTAAAGCATTTAACCCTGCATTTATACCAGCCATAATACCCTGACCCGCGGCTTCTTCATAACCGCTCGTTCCATTAATTTGGCCGGCTGTGTATAGGTTTTTGACAACCTTTGTTTCTAATGTAGGCCATAACTGTGTTGGAACAATTGCATCATATTCAATGGCATACCCAGCCCTCATCATTTGAGCATTTTCCAGGCCAGGAACGGTTTTAAGTATCTGTATCTGCACATCTTCAGGAAGGCTTGTGGACATTCCCTGCACATAGACCTCTTGTGTATGTCTTCCTTCCGGTTCAAGGAAGATTTGATGACGCGGCTTGTCATTAAAACGAACCACTTTATCTTCGATAGATGGACAGTACCTTGGGCCTGTTCCTTTAATCATGCCGGAAAACATTGGCGAACGATGCAGATTGTTATCAATAATTTGATGTGTTTGATCATTTGTATAAGTTAACCAGCATGGCAGCTGGTCGGTAATATATTTAGTCGTTTCATAGGAAAAGGCTCTTGGAACCTCGTCACCCGGTTGTATTTCCGTCTTGCTATAATCAATGGTATTGCTATTTACCCTTGGCGGTGTTCCAGTTTTAAAGCGGACTAATTCAAATCCAAGCTCTTCCAAGTGCTCAGACAATCTAATAGACGGCTGCTGGTTATTGGGACCGCTTGAATATTTTAATTCACCTAGGATAATTTCTCCGCGTAAATAGGTTCCTGTTGTAATAACCACCGTTTTGGAGCGGTAGATTGCACCTGTTTTTGTGATAACCCCTTGAACAATTCCATCCTCAACGATTAATTGTTCAACCATACCTTGGAGCAGGGTTAAATTAGGTTCCTCTTCGAGTGTCTTTTTCATTTCATGTTGATAAGCATATTTATCTGCCTGCGCCCTTAAGGCTCTAACAGCTGGTCCCTTGCCTGTATTTAACATCCTCATCTGGATATAGGTTTTATCAATATTTTTCCCCATTTCCCCGCCGAGAGCGTCAATCTCACGGACCACAATTCCCTTTGCCGGTCCGCCTACAGACGGATTGCATGGCATAAATGCCACCATATCTAAGTTGATTGTAATCATTAATGTATTTGCGCCAAGTCTTGCTGCAGCCAATCCTGATTCACATCCGGCATGCCCAGCACCAACGACAATAACGTCAAATTTTCCTGCTTCGTATTGCATGTGTTTCCTCCTTTTCCGTACCATTACGGAAACGTTGCTTCTCCTAGGCTCCATTCTTACCAAGAATGAAAACGAACGCTTTTTTTAATTATCCTGTCCAGAACAGGCGATAGTAAAACGAACGCCCGTCTGGATTTCTACTTTCCTAAGCAAAATTGTGAGAACAGCTGGTCAATCAGGCTTTCATGAACACTATCACCAATAATTTCACCAAGCAGCTCCCATGTCCGAGTCATATCAATTTGAACGATATCAATGGGAACACCCATTTCAACACCCTCAATTGCATCTTCTATGGTTTGAAGACTTTGATTCAATACTGCAATATGGCGGGTGTTTGAAACATATGTCATATCTCCTGATTCAATAGACCCTGAGAAAAATAAAGAAGAAATGGCTTCCTCAAGAGCATCGACACCAAGCTCTTCCAATAAAGAAGTGGTCACCAATTTATGCTCTCTAGCAAGCTCACGAACCCGTTCCATATCAATTTGTTGCGGCAGGTCTGTCTTATTTACAATCACGATAACATCCATTCCATTGACCACTTCAAACAGATTCTCATCTTCCTCGGTGAGTTGGTCTGAATAATTTAACACAAGTAAAATCAGATCCGCTTCTTTTAAAACTTGACGGGAACGCTCGACGCCAATTCGTTCAACAATATCCTCAGTTTCCCGAATTCCGGCCGTATCTAATAATCGAAGTGGAACACCACGGACATTCACATATTCTTCAATGACGTCCCGGGTCGTCCCTGGGATATCCGTAACAATTGCTTTATTTTCATGAACAAGACTATTTAATAAAGAAGATTTTCCGACATTTGGCCGGCCAACAATAACGGTCGATAAGCCTTCTCGTAATATTTTTCCTTGTTCGGATGTTTGTAATAGTTTTTGGATTTCCTCCCGCACAAAATGGGCTTTTTCTAAAAGCAGCTTATGTGTCATTTCCTCGACATCGTCATATTCCGGATAATCAATATTTACTTCCACATGCGCTAAAACTTCTAATATTTCCTGGCGTAATGTTCGAATTAATTTTGAGAGTCGGCCTTCCATTTGGCCAAGGGCTACATTCATTGCCCGATCTGTTTTTGCCCGGATTAAATCCATTACGGCCTCTGCCTGCGATAAATCAATCCGTCCATTTAAAAAGGCACGTTTCGTAAACTCTCCCGGCTCAGCCAATCTTGCTCCATATTTTAACACCTGCTGGAGCACTCGATTGACAGAAACTATTCCTCCATGGCAATTAATTTCGACTACATCCTCTTTCGTGAACGTTTTTGGTCCCTTCATAACCGAAATCATAATCTCTTCGATCACTTCACCACTTTTCGGATCGAGTAAGTGCCCGTAGTGAATGGTGTGAGAGGGAACATTGATAAGCTTTTTCCCGCCAATTCCTTTAAACAGCTTGTCCGCTATTCGAATTGCATCATCACCACTCAAGCGCACAATCGCAATTGCACCCTCTCCCATCGGAGTTGAAATCGCCGCAATTGTATCAAATTCCATTTATTTCACCTCACATTTTAAAAGTTAAATCTATTGTATTGATTCAAGTTTTATATCCAAAAAAATAGAATACCACATCAGTATCTGTTAAAAAAGTAAACAAACTTGGTCTAACCACTTATCCACAATCTCCATTTGTCCTTTTATTATTTTAACTTATCAACATGTGAATAACAATAAGATGAGGTCAGCACATTTCTTTTGATGAAATAATAAAAGTTATCAACAGCTAACAATTTTAAAAAAACAGCACAAAAAAAAGACACTCTACTGGTAGAATGTCTTCAATAATTTTTAATTCTTATCTTTTCACTGGAGTAATAACGATAAATCGATGAGGTTCAGTTCCGTCTGAAAGTGTTTTAACGCGTCTGTTTTCAGATAAAGCAGAGTGAATAACTTTACGCTCATACGACGGCATTGGTTCCAATGCTACATCTTTTCCCGTCTTTATTGCTTTACCAGCAAGCCGGTAGGCCAGCTGAATGAGTGTTTCACTTCGGCGATTCCGGTAATCTTCGGCATCTAAAATCACAGTTAAATACTGATTTGAAAAGCGGTTAATGACTAGCTGTGTTAAATATTGAAGTGAATTTAGCGTTTGACCTCTTTTTCCAATTAAAAGAGCAATTTTTTCACCCGTCATTACAAAGGTCACTTGTTTACCGTCCCGCTTAATTTCAATTTCCGCCGGTGCACCCATTTGTTCGCTAACTTGTGTTAAAAACTTCTTTGCCTCTTCAATCGGATCAAAAATCACGGTCACTTTAACAACAGCTGGCCTTGATCCGAAAATACCGAAGATTCCTTTTTTGCCTTCATCGATTATATCCACATCTGCGCGGTCTTTGGTGATATTTAATTGAGCTAAAGCTGATCCTACTGCTTCTTCGACAGTTTGTCCTGTAGCAGTTACCTGTTTCACTTTTTTGCTCCTCCCGCATTACCGGCGGCCTGCGCCTTTAGGTCCGGTCCTTTGATAAAGTAGGTTTGTACAATCATAAATATATTTCCGACAACCCAATACAATGAAAGGGCTGCAGGGAAACTAAATGCAAAGAAAACAATCATAATTGGCATCATCCAGAGCATCATGGCCATTTGCGGATTTTTCTCTTGTCCTGCCATCATCATTTTTTGCTGGATAAAGGTCGTAATTCCTGCAATGATTGGCAGGATATAATAAGGGTCCTTTTCTCCGAGATCAAACCAAAGGAAACTGTCTGAGGCAATTTCTCTTGTCCTTGAGATAGCATGATAGAAACCAATTAAAATCGGCATTTGCACGATTAACGGGAAACAGCCGGCCATCGGATTCACACCATGCTTTTGAAAAAGTGCCATTGTTTCCTGCTGAAGCTTTTGCTGTGTCTTTTGGTCTTTAGAGCTATACTTTTCACGTAGTGCTTTCATCTCCGGCTGCAAAGCCTGCATCGCCTTAGAGCTTCTCGTTTGCTTGATCATAAGCGGCAGGATCGCTAGACGAATGACAAGGGTTACCACAATTAGCGATAAACCATAGCTTCCCCCCAGCAAATGTGCACCTTCTTTTAGTAACCATGACAAGGGATAGACAATATATTCATTCCAAAAGCCTGTACTTTCTGATGTAATTGGCCTTTTAATTTCACTGCAGCCAGTTAAAAATAAGAATACAGTTAGAACGCCGAACGAAAGTAATATTCGTTTTTTCAACCAAAATTTCCTCCTTACCTCTATGTAGTAACTATTATTTGATATGTAATCACTTCTTCTTATTACTAATCAAGGCATTTTTTTGAAAACTTAGCACTTCAGGTTTTATTTTAGCATTTTTTTTAAGAGAATGTCTTCACTCTTCTGGTTTATTTTAACTTTTTTCTTAGTAATTTAGTTTTTCTTCAATACTTTACCAACCTTCATTACATGGGTAAGACTTTTTTTCACTTCAAAAAAGTCCATCTCAGCAACAGGTTTTCTAGCAATAATCACATAGTCGTTCCCCATCGCTAGTTGCTCCTGAAGTTCAAAGACAGCTTGTCTCACATAGCGTTTAATTCTATTTCTGGTAACAGCATTTCCAATCTTTTTACTTACAGACAAGCCGATGCGAAAATAATCTTGTTCCTCTTTTTCTAATGAATAGACTACAAATTGCCGGTTCGCAAACGATCGGCCCTTCTTAAATGCAGCCTGAAAGTCATTATTCTTCTTTATTCGGAATTCTTTTTTCATAAAAAAAACTCCTTTATCTTATGATGTATTCTTTCAATTTTCATAAAATAATGGTCAAGGCTATGTTACAGCGCTTCCACTATAATTGAAAAAAAGACCACTGAGACGTTCAGTGGCCTAAGCTGATAATACTTTTCTTCCTTTTTGACGACGGCGAGCAAGAACCTTACGTCCGTTTGCTGAGCTCATACGACTGCGGAATCCGTGAACTTTACTATGTTTACGTTTATTTGGTTGATACGTTCTTTTCATATATGACACCTCCCTGAGGAATAGCTATCAAGTTAAAACTTAATTGACAGTCTTACTTATTATAAAGACGTCTACTTGCAATTGTCAACAACCCTCTAAAGATTATTCCTAATTTCCAATATTTTTCGGTATGAGTTCTACCGATACTAGAAATTATATCGATAAGATGTCGATCCTTTAACAGAGACCTGAACACTTCCACATACTACATACTGCTTTAAAAATTGTCCAGCGTGTTTCCTTTATCTCATTCGGAGCAGTTCCAATCCATACGTCGCTAAACGGTGCCTCCGCTTTTCTATGTTGTCCAGCTTCAGCGCCTAGGGGCTCGGGGTCATAAGCCATTCCGTCAAGAAGGCTAAAGTGCAGCCTTCTCGCCGGCCCGTCTTATGCCTGTCGCCCCTGATCAAGGCGCTTCCGCTTTTCTGGATTGTCTAGCTCCGGCGACCAGCGACTAGTGTATTGGCCCGCTCCTCCTTACGATAAGTCAACATCGAATCGCTAGCGCTCTTCGTGTTTCCTTTATCTCATACGAAGCGGTACCAATCCATACGTCGCTAAACGGTCGCCTCCGCTTTTCTGTGTTGTGGATAATTTTTCGACATTATTTTTATTATCCACACATGATATTGACAGGTTTTACACAAACCTTCAGGTTGTGGACAATTTTTGCACACAGATTGTGACACTTGTGGATAAACTACGAAAAAGCATTGCACCCAAGGCAATTATTTGTTATTATATTTGTGTTTTCACTCTGAATAACTTCATCACAGATAATAAGTTATCCACAAATTGTGGATAACATGTGGATAGTTTATCCAAGCGTTCTGTAAAAACTTGTCCACAAGCGGTGGATATTGTCGAAACTCCACTTTATTTCCTTATTATAAGTTTTTCCACAATCACTATTTTGTATATTTATAAATTAATAGGTTGTACTGCCGGTACAATCTATTTTTCTGGGGCATCAGCCGATTGAAAAATATTATTTGGGAGTTAGACAGTAATAGAGAGAGTGTCAGTTAAGATAAATGGTTTTTATAAAAAATATGAAGGAGGGATACTAGTTGGAAAATATTGCGGATCTTTGGAATGCAGCGCTGGCAAATATCGAGAAGAAAATAAGCAAGCCTAGCTTTGATACTTGGCTAAAATCTACAAAGGCCCATTCCCTTCAAGGTAATCTTCTAGTGATTACCGCTCCAAATGAATTTGCACGCGACTGGCTTGAGGAGCGATACTCCCAGTTAATCTCAGGAATCCTTTATGAAATAACTGGTGAAGAGCTATCTGTAAAATTTATCATTCCGCAAAACCAAAATGATGCAGATAATGACGTCCAGCTGCCGCCTAAAAAGGTGAAAAAGGATGATGACCATGCCGAATTCCCGCAGGGCATCTTAAATCAGAAATATACCTTTGATACTTTTGTTATCGGCTCAGGCAACCGCTTTGCCCACGCAGCCTCCCTTGCGGTAGCAGAGGCACCAGCTAAAGCATATAATCCCTTATTTATCTATGGGGGCGTGGGATTAGGAAAAACACACTTAATGCACGCGATAGGCCATTATGTTTTGGATCATAATCCAGCTGCAAAGGTAGTTTATCTATCATCTGAAAAGTTCACGAATGAATTCATTAACTCGATTCGTGACAATAAAGCAGAGAGTTTCCGCAATAAGTATCGAAATGTTGATATCTTACTTATTGATGATATTCAGTTTTTGGCCGGAAAAGAATCAACCCAGGAAGAATTTTTCCATACCTTTAATGCCCTGCATGAGGAGAGCAAACAAATTATTATCTCAAGTGACCGCCCGCCAAGGGAGATTCCAACGCTTGAGGACCGCCTGCGTTCACGATTTGAATGGGGGCTGATCACCGATATCACTCCTCCTGATTTGGAGACGAGAATAGCGATTCTCAGGAAAAAGGCGAAGGCAGAAGGTTTAGATATTCCTAATGAAGTCATGCTTTATATTGCTAATCAAATTGATTCGAATATTAGGGAACTTGAAGGTGCACTCATTCGTGTGGTGGCCTACTCCTCTTTAATCAATAAAGATATAAATGCCGATCTGGCTGCTGAAGCATTAAAAGATATTATCCCAAGCTCTAAGCCCAAGGTCATAACCATCCATGAAATTCAAAAGACTGTTGGGGAGCATTTTAGTATTAAATTAGAGGACTTCAAAGCAAAAAAACGGACTAAGTCTGTAGCATTCCCACGGCAAATTGCGATGTATTTATCACGTGAATTAACCGATTACTCCTTGCCAAAAATAGGAGAAGAGTTCGGCGGTCGTGACCACACAACCGTCATTCATGCACATGAAAAAATTTCGAAGCTCCTTCAAACAGATTCAACCTTGCAAAAACAAATGAAGGAACTTCATGAAATTTTAAAAATATAGATAAATTTTTTTGTTCAAACTGTGAATAACTTCTTAGAATCTATACACAGTCTGTCCACATGTGGATAGGCTGTGTTTCTATTGATAAATTAGAGTTATCCACATACTAACAGGGCCTACTAGTACTTCTACTAATTTTTTAAAAAATATTATTATATGTTACAGCAAAAAAAATATGCATAAAACGGAGGATTAAATGCCATGAAATTTATCATCCAGCGGGACCGATTAGTTCAAAGTGTTCAAGAGGTAATGAAGGCTGTCACATCCAGAACGACGATACCAATCTTAACGGGGATTAAAATTACAGCAACAGCTGAGGGAGTTACTCTAACCGGAAGTGACTCAGATATATCAATTGAATCGTTTATTCCAAAAGAGGTTGCTGGAGATGAAATTGTTGAAATCAGACAAACTGGTGCGATTGTCCTCCAAGCTAAATTTTTTAGTGAAATCGTTAAGAAGCTACCTACCGATACAGTTGAAATCGAAGTCTTAGGCTCGTTACAAACCGTGATTCGCTCTGGTAAGTCAGAATTTAACCTAAACGGTCTTGATGCAGAAGAATATCCACATCTTCCGCAAATTGAAGAGAACAACAAATTTCATATTGCAACCGATCTTTTAAAAGCGATGATCCGTCAAACACATTTTGCAGTGTCCACCTCAGAAACACGCCCCATCTTGACAGGTGTAAACTGGCAGATCGAAAATGAGGAATTAACCTGTATTGCAACAGACAGCCATCGTCTTGCATTAAGAAAAGCTAAAATTGAAACAGAAAATCATGAAAACTATAATGTGGTTATTCCTGGAAAAAGTTTAAATGAATTAAGTAAAATTATTGATGACTCGCATGAATTAATTGATATTGTTATTACAGAAAATCAAATTTTATTTAAAGCAAAGCATTTATTATTTTTCTCAAGATTATTAGAAGGAAACTATCCTGATACTTCTAGATTAATTCCAAATGAAAGTAAAACCGAGGTAACCGTAAATACCAAGGAATTCTTACAGGCTATTGACCGTGCTTCCCTCTTAGCACGCGAAGGAAGAAATAATGTGGTTAAGTTGTCCACGTTTGATGAAGGAACCATTGAAATATCTTCGAATACACCGGAAATCGGGAAAGTAGTAGAGGAAATTCAAAGCCAGTCCATTGATGGTGAAGAGTTGAAAATTTCTTTTAGTGCAAAATATATGATGGATGCCCTTAAGGCATTTGAAGGAACGGATATTAAAGTAAGCTTTACTGGTGCGATGCGTCCGTTTGTTATTCGTCCACTTCATGATGAAACTATTTTGCAGCTTATTTTACCAGTAAGGACATACTAATCAACGAAGCTTACAACCTATACGCCACCATCTTTTTGGTGGCTATCTTTATGTAACAGAAGGTTTTTTTCGATGCAGTCCTAATCGTTTGCTATTATTTTTTTCGAGTTTCCTTTGTGTCCGACTCATTTTTTTAGTAAAATAAAGTATTGGGACCATTTTTAGAAATGAGGATGAAAAGATGCCTGAAAAAATTAAATTGGATACCGAATATATTACATTAGGGCAATTTTTAAAGCTGGCTGATGTAATCCAGACAGGCGGTATGGCCAAATGGTTTTTGAGTGAGCATGAAATATTTATCAATGGTGAGCAAGACCAAAGAAGAGGAAGAAAGCTCCGCGTTGGTGACACAGTCCAGATAGCCGGCTTTGGAGAATTTGTGATTAGCGAGTAGCTAAAGGATGTTGTTACCATGTTTATAGAGAAATTAGCACTTAAAAATTATCGGAACTATGACGAATTATTCGTAGAGTTTGAAAATAAAGTAAATGTTATTTTGGGTGAAAATGCCCAAGGAAAAACGAATGTGATGGAATCCATCTATGTGTTAGCAATGGCCAAGTCTCACCGCACATCGAACGATAAAGAACTTATTCGCTGGGACCAGGAGTATGCTAAAATAGAGGGAAGGATTCAAAAACAACACAGCTCTCTGCCCCTCGAGCTGGTTATTTCTAAAAAGGGAAAAAAAGCCAGGTGCAATCATATTGAACAGCAAAAATTAAGTCAATACGTTGGAAACATGAATGTGGTCATGTTTGCACCCGAGGATTTAAATATTGTTAAAGGCAGCCCACAAGTACGGAGACGATTTATTGATATGGAAATTGGCCAGGTATCGCCAATTTATCTACATGATATGAGTCAATATCAAAAAATACTTCAACAACGCAACCATTATTTAAAAATGATGCAAATCAAAAAACAAAACGATCCAACTATGCTCGAGGTCTTAACCGAGCAATTTATTGACATGGCTGTGAAAGTGGTTAAAAAGAGATTTGAATTCCTGAGATTACTTGAAAATTGGGCGAAACCTATTCATCAAGGAATTTCAAGAGGCTTAGAAACACTTGAAATTATGTATAAACCTTCAGTAGAGGTATTAGAAGGCCAAGATTTGTCGAAAATGATAGAAAGCTTTCAGGAAAAATTTTCTAAGGTAAGAACAAGGGAAATGGAGCGAGGTACGACCCTGTTTGGTCCCCATCGTGATGACTTATTGTTTTTCGTTAATGGAAGGGATGTTCAAACCTTTGGTTCCCAAGGGCAGCAACGAACAACGGCCCTCTCTGTTAAACTTGCTGAAATTGAATTGATTCATAATGAAATTGGGGAGTATCCGATTCTTTTGCTTGATGATGTTTTATCCGAATTAGATGATTACAGGCAATCCCATTTGCTCAATACCATTCAAGGGAGAGTTCAGACATTTGTAACCACAACAAGTGTCGAAGGAATTGATCATCAGACTTTGAAAGATGCTTCAACCTATATCGTGCAGGCAGGCACCATAAAGAAGGTTAATTGAGGTGGGCCAATGTATATTCACATCGGGGAAGACTTAAATATTAGGGCAAAGGATATTATCTCAATATTAGATAAAGAAAGTGCTAATCAATCAACATTGGTGAAAGAATTTTTAAAACAGCAAAGTGAACGAGTCATTAACTTGTCTAAAAACCCCTATAAATCAGTCATTATTACATATGACAAGGTTTATTTATCCCCCATTGCTTCAGGAACATTAAAGAAACGATCAAATCAAATGAGTATACATGAATTTTAATATAAATTTTTATGGCTTTAGTTTTTTTAGAGATATTTTTGTAAGAAGGTGCAGGTGAACAAGTATGACTTTGGAACAGAAAGCAGTAGAGGGAGCATACGGCGCGGATCAAATTCAGGTCCTAGAGGGACTTGAAGCAGTACGGAAAAGACCTGGTATGTATATTGGTTCAACAAGCGGAAAGGGTCTACATCATCTTGTTTGGGAAATTGTTGATAATAGTATTGATGAGGCCTTAGCAGGCTATTGTGATGAAATTAATGTCATCATTGAAGAAGATAATAGTATTACGGTCAAGGATAATGGCCGTGGAATACCAGTTGATATTCAAGAAAAAATGGGCAGACCAGCAGTCGAAGTTATCATGACAGTCCTTCACGCCGGTGGGAAATTTGGCGGCGGAGGATATAAGGTTTCCGGAGGATTACATGGTGTTGGTGCATCTGTTGTTAATGCTCTATCTACAGAACTTGTTGTCAATGTCCATCGTGACGGTAAAATTTATGAGATTAAATTTGAACGTGGTGCTGTAGCTTCTGAATTAAAAGTAATTGGAACTACTGACAAAACTGGTACGATTACTCATTTTAAACCAGATAATGAGATTTTCACTGAGACATTGGTCTACGAATATGACATACTTGCGACTCGATTGCGTGAACTTGCTTTTCTTAATCGCGGGATTAAAATCACGATTGAAGATAAGCGTGTTGAAAATAAACGGAATGAGTACCACTATGATGGCGGTATCAAATCATATGTTGAGCATTTAAATCGCACAAAAGAAGTTGTCCATGACGAACCGATCTACATGGAAGGAGAAAAGGACGGCATAAGTGTTGAAGTCGCGCTCCAATATAACGAGGGTTATACAGAGAATATTTACTCCTTTGCTAATAATATTCACACCTATGAGGGTGGGACGCATGAATCGGGTTTTAAAACAGCTTTAACAAGAGTGATAAATGATTATGCCAGGAAAAATGGCATTTTCAAGGAAAGTGATCCAAACCTTTCAGGTGAGGATGTTCGTGAGGGAATCACAGCGATTGTTTCGATCAAACATCCTGATCCTCAATTTGAAGGACAAACAAAAACAAAACTTGGAAATTCAGAAGTCAGAGCGATTACTGATACTGTGTTTGCGAGTACCTTTGATAAATTTTTATTAGAAAATCCAACAGTTGCACGGAAAATCGTGGATAAAGGTTTGATGGCGTCAAGGGCGAGGCTTGCTGCCAAGAAGGCCAGAGAATTAACTCGCCGCAAAAGTGCGTTAGAGGTTTCCAGTTTGCCAGGTAAATTAGCGGATTGTTCTTCCAAAGATCCATCTGAGAGTGAATTGTACATCGTTGAGGGTGATTCCGCTGGAGGATCAGCAAAACAAGGACGTGATCGTCACTTCCAAGCGATTTTACCGCTTCGAGGAAAAATTCTTAATGTGGAAAAGGCACGGTTAGATAGAATTCTTTCTAACAATGAAGTGCGAGCAATGATTACAGCGATTGGAACAGGAATTGGGGAGGATTTTGATATCTCCAAAGCACGTTATCATAAAGTGGTCATTATGACGGATGCTGACGTTGATGGAGCTCACATACGTACCCTTCTTTTAACATTCTTTTACCGTTTTATGAGAAAAATTTTAGAAGCAGGTTATGTTTATATTGCTCAGCCGCCGCTTTATAAGGTACAGCAAGGTAAACGAATTGAGTACGCTTATAATGATAAAGAACTTGAACGGATATTTGCAGAGCTGCCAGCTGCACCAAGACCCAATATCCAACGGTATAAAGGTTTGGGTGAGATGAATCCGGAACAATTATGGGATACAACCATGGATCCAGCTAATAGAAGTATGCTCCAAGTAAGTCTTGAAGATGCAATTGAAGCAGATGAAACATTTGATATGTTAATGGGTGAGAAGGTAGAACCACGTCGTAACTTCATTGAAGAAAACGCTCAATACGTAAAGAATTTAGATATATAAAAGGCGGAGGGAGGTAGGTAATATGACTGAAACACCCAATTCAAAAGTAAGCGAAATTAATATTAGTCAGGAAATGAAATCATCTTTTCTTGACTATGCGATGAGTGTTATTGTTTCTCGTGCCCTTCCAGATGTTAGAGATGGGTTAAAACCGGTTCATCGCCGTATTTTATATGCCATGCATGACCTTGGCATCCATGCAGACAAACCATATAAAAAGTCTGCCCGTATCGTCGGGGATGTTATCGGTAAATATCATCCACATGGTGATTCTGCTGTTTATGAAACCATGGTCCGGATGGCACAGGATTTTAACTATCGTTATATGCTGGTTGATGGTCATGGGAACTTTGGGTCTGTTGATGGGGACTCAGCAGCTGCAATGCGTTATACAGAATCAAGAATGTCCAAGATCTCCATGGAACTATTAAGAGATTTAAACAAAGATACTATTGATTATCAAGACAACTATGATGGTGAGGAAAGAGAGCCAGTTGTTCTGCCGGCGCGATTCCCCAACCTTTTAGTAAATGGGACTACCGGGATTGCGGTGGGGATGGCAACAAATATTCCGCCGCATCAATTAGGTGAAGTCATTGATGGTGTATTGGCGGTAAGCCGCGACCCAGAAATCACTATACAAGAATTGATGGAAATTATCCCAGGTCCGGATTTCCCAACAGGCGGTATCATTATTGGCCGGAGTGGAATTAGAAAAGCATATGAAACAGGCCGCGGTTCGATCATCATCCGTGCTAAAGTTGAGATTGAACAGAAATCCAACGGAAAAGAAGTAATTATCGTTAATGAGATTCCATATCAAGTAAATAAAGCGAAACTAATTGAAAAAATCGCTGAGTTAGCCCGTGATAAAAAGATTGAAGGCATCACCGACCTCAGAGATGAATCTGACCGCCGGGGAATGCGCATTGTTATTGAGGTCCGTAAAGATGCGAATTCCAATGTACTTTTAAATAACTTATATAAACAAACAGCCTTGCAAACCAGTTTTGGTATAAACACATTGGCACTAGTCGATGGGCAGCCGAAGGTGTTAAACCTAAAGCAATGTTTAGTCTATTATTTAGAGCACCAAAAAGTGGTTATTCGCCGAAGAACATTGTTTGAATTAAACAAGGCAGAGGCCCGGGCACATATTTTAGAAGGATTAAGAATTGCACTAGATAATTTAGATGCTGTCATTACCTTGATCCGAAACTCCCGTACAACTGATATTGCCCGTGAAGGTTTAATGACCCAGTTTAATCTTTCTGAAAAACAAGCTCAGGCCATTCTAGATATGCGTTTGCAGCGGTTAACAGGATTAGAAAGAGAAAAAATTGAGGAAGAATTCCAAAATTTGATGAAGCTTATTGCTGAACTAAAAGCAATTTTAGCTGACGAAGAGAAGATTCTTGATATTATTCGTGAAGAATTATTAGAAATTAAAGAACGTTTTAATGATAAACGCCGGACAGAAATTGTTATGGGCGGCATCGAGAATATCGAAGATGAGGATTTAATCCCTCGGGAAAATGTTGTTATTTCGTTGACCCATAATGGCTATATTAAACGTCTCCCAGTGTCTACTTATCGTGCACAGAGACGTGGCGGCCGCGGTATACAAGGAATGGGTACAAATGAAGATGATTTTGTTGAACATTTAATTACTACCTCTTCCCATGATACCATCCTATTCTTTACCAATAAAGGTAAGGTATATCGTTCCAAGGGCTATGAGATACCAGAGTATAGCAGGACAGCTAAAGGGATTCCAATTATAAATCTGCTTGGTATCGAAAAAGGTGAATGGATCAATGCAATTATCCCTGTTGAGGAATTTGTGGACGATTGGTTCTTGTTCTTCACAACAAGAGAAGGGATCTCAAAACGTTCACCACTGTCCTCCTTCGCTCATATCCGCAACAATGGTTTAATCGCCTTAAGTCTGCGCGAAGGGGATGAATTAATCTCTGTGCGCCTGACTGATGGGACCAAACATATTATTATTGGAACTAAGAAAGGGATGCTAATCCATTTCCCTGAGACGGATGTTCGGTCAATGGGCCGTACTGCAACAGGTGTTAAAGGAATTACCCTTGATTCCGATGACGAAGTTGTGGGAATGGAAGTGATTGAAGAAGATAATGACGTACTAATTGTAACCAAAAACGGTTATGGAAAACGTACACCTGCTTCTGAATACCGCATTCAAGGCCGTGGTGGTAAAGGGATCAAGACCTGCCATGTAACTGATAAAAACGGTAATTTGGTATCAATGAGGGCAGTAACTGGTGAAGAGGATCTTATGCTGATTACCACAGGTGGTGTATTGATCCGAACCGATGTTGCAGGTATTTCTCAGATGGGACGAAATACACAAGGTGTTAAATTGATTAGTCTGAAGGAAAGTGAAAACGAGTTTGTTGCAACCGTTGCAAAGGTTGAAAAAGAAGAAGATGAAGAAGATGAGCAAACAGTTGAAAATAGTTCAGATGATAGCAATGAAACAATCCTCGATGAAGGTCAAGATGACAGTCCTCCTGAAGGTGAAGAGTAATATAGATAAAGAGGAGCACTTACATGTGCTCCTTTTATTATGACTAAAAGTAAATAAAAATATATTATCTTCTAAGAAATTTTAAAATAGTGTTGACTCAATTTGATATAGGTGGTATATTAATTAAGTCGCTTCGGGGCGACGGATTGTTCTTTGAAAACTAAACAAACAAAAACGTCAACAAACATAATATTAGTTTCTATTATAGAAACTAAGCCAACGTAACAAATTGAGCTAATCAACTTTCATGGAGAGTTTGATCCTGGCTCAGGACGAACGCTGGCGGCGTGCCTAATACATGCAAGTCGAGCGAATCAATAGGAGCTTGCTCCTGTTGATTAGCGGCGGACGGGTGAGTAACACGTGGGCAACCTGCCTGTAAGACTGGGATAACACCGGGAAACCGGTGCTAATACCGGATAATCCTTTTCCTCTCATGAGGAAAAGCTGAAAGTCGGTTTCGGCTGACACTTACAGATGGGCCCGCGGCGCATTAGCTAGTTGGTGAGGTAACGGCTCACCAAGGCGACGATGCGTAGCCGACCTGAGAGGGTGATCGGCCACACTGGGAC
>NZ_JAMBOH010000080.1 GCF_023715505.1 Neobacillus cucumis
AAGAGGCTGGGACATAACTAGCTTCAAATAGTAAGAAAGGTGAATTTGAACGTCCTCAAATTCACCTTTCTCTATTTTTGGGCTTTAATTCTTTTATTATCTTAGTTGTTGGCAGTGAATTTTCTTAAATTCACTGCCATTAATGCGAAGCCCATTTCGTTTTCTACCTTCGATTTTCCTCGTACAGAAAATCGAGTGAAACGCAAATTAGCCTTCAAGAATCCAAAAACTGGTTCCACATCGATTTTGCGTTTTCGATAGATGGCACTCGTTTCTTCTTCTGAAAGCTTCGACCTTACATATTCTTTTTGCTGTTCCCATTTTTCATTCACCATGAGTTTTCGATTGTTGCCTTCTTTTGCTTTTGTACATGAGGAACGGAATGGGCATCCCGAACAGTCTTCGCACTCGTAGATTTTGAACTTCCGTTGGAAGCCTGTCTGATCAGTACGGACAGAATGGTATTGAAATTCAAGACGTTTCTGATTAGGGCATGTATATGTATCTGTTTCTTCATCATACTGCCAGTTGTCGGGATGGAATATGTTTTGCTTGTGCTTTTTCTTTTGTTCCTTCAAATACAGGTTGTACGTAATTAGTGCTTCTCGTTTTCTGTTCGAAAGGATATCATCATAGTTTTGTTCACTACCATAACCTGCATCTGCGACAATGTGTTTCGGTAACTCGAAATAATGCTGCTCAATCTCATCTAGAAATGGAATTAACGTACGTGTATCTGTTGGGTTAGGAAACAAGCTATAGGCAAGCGCGTATTGACCTTCCGTGGCGATTTGTACATTATAACCAGCTTTCAATTGCCCGTTTTTCATATAATCATCTTTCATGCGCATAAATGTCGCATCTGGGTCTGTTTTCGAATAGCTATTACGTGTGCCAAAGATTTCAAAGTCTCGTTGATATTTCTGTTTTCGCATGACAAGATCAATCAACTGCTTCCGCACTTGTTTCGGATATTTACGTTCACTTCTTAAGTCTTTTCGTTCTGGAACGTCTGATGCAGCTTCAATTTGTTTATCATACTCGGTAACGACATCGTTCACTTTTTGAACCAATTGAGTAAGCTCTTCCATTGATAACTGTTCATCGTTTTCACGTTCAATTTCAGGTATGATTTCGTTCTCAAGTAGCTCGTTATATAGCTGGTTTGACTTTTCAATTAAACTTTGATGATATTTCTCAATCGATTTCTTCCACACGAATGTAAATTTATTCGCATCTGCTTCAATCTTTGTACCATCGATAAAAATCGCTTCTTGATCGATAAGTTTTTCTTCGATTAATTGGCAACGAAATTGGACGAAACATTGGCGAATTAAATCTTTCACTTCTGATTGAACACGGAATCGGTTGATTGTGCGATAGGTTGGTTCATACCCTTGAGCTAGCCACATCATACGGATACTATCTTTTAATAAGGCTTCAATTTTACGCCCTGAGAAGACAGATTGCGTATAGGCACATAAGATAATTTTAAGCATCATGCGTGGATGATAGGCTGGACAGCCCTCATTTCGAAGAAATGGTTCGAATGCTTCCTGAGGGATACTTTCAACTAAATGATGGACATGGAAGGCAATATCATTAGTTTGTAATTTCACTTCTAAATCTAAAGGCAAAACTAATTGATTCATGATATAATTTTTAAACATAAGGACCCTTCTTTCAAGATTTGGTGTGGTAACTTTATTTT
>NZ_JAMBOH010000081.1 GCF_023715505.1 Neobacillus cucumis
CTTACACGGAATAAATAACACCAACGGTAATAATGAGTTATAATAGACTTATAAATCATTAAAGTTGGTGTTTATTTATGCGTACTAAAAACCGATTAAATCCAATTGAGTCTATCTATTATAGTCCTGAAATTATAAATTGCCCTGTCTGTGGAGGGAAACTAACATATTGCCATCCTGTATGGAGAAAAACCATTTCTACCCTAAAAGGGGAATTCAAAGTTATTAACCTAGGCTATCGCTGTGAAAATAATGCTTGTGAGAACAATACTGTTTATCGTTCTGCAGAGGCTGAGCAGCTGAGTATGAAGCACATTACCTATGGCATGGATGTCATTGCCCACATTGGGCATTTGCGCTTCAAAGAGCATAAAACTCGGTCAGAAATTGCCTCCATTTTAAATGAAAAGCAGGTCAAAATCTCTGAAAGACAAGTTCAAAAAATGTACGAGCGATATGCATTACTCCTTCGGTCAGCGATTAAAGAAAATATGAAAGAACCCTTAGAGGAAGTTGTCAAACAGAACGGTGGTTTAATCTTATCCATTGATGGCGTTCAACCTGAAAAAGGAAATGAAACATTGTATGTCATCCGGGAGGTTCTAAGTGGCACCGTTTTGGCAGCACACAATTTAAAGAGTAGCGCATCTCAAGAACTGATTGGAATCATTCAACCTATCATTGATTGGGGCTACCCTATTCAAGGATTTATCAGTGATGGTCAACAGTCGATCCGTCTAGCAATCGAAAAAATAGCACCGGATATTCCTTATCAATACTGTCAGTTCCATTACTTCAAAGATATCGCAAAACCATTGGTAGAAAAGGATCGAAAGTTAAAGACAAATATCAAGAAGAAGTTAAGAGGGATCCGGGAAATCGAAAGAAAAATAGAAGAATCGGCGTCAGAAAGCTTAGAAGAGGAAATCGCAAGTGATTATGTCGCAGCGATTCGTTCCGTGCTTCTGGAGGATGGAAAGCCTCCATTTGAATTACCAGGTACACGTGTCTTTGAACGAACAAAATCGATTAAGGGCTCGATTGAAAAATGCCTGGATAAAAAAGGGGACTCCTTTACTTGAAAAGCTGTTCAGAATAGTCAGAAATGTGGATAACTACAAAACAGATTATCAGCTCGTAAAACGGTGGGATCTGCGTTTTAAAAGGATTGCCACGATCATGGAGCCTTCCGAAAATAAAACAAGTTCATGGGTTGAGTCCAGGTTAAGACGATATTTGATCCAAATAGAAAAGGACCTGAACCGTGAAGATGATTTAGCCTTTGTGGACAATCTGATGAGATATAGTAAAGGGTTTTGGAAAGGCCTCTTTACCTTTTACGATTTTCCTCTCTTACCTAGAACAAATAATGATCTGGAACTTTTCTTTAGAAGAACAAAAGTAAGGCATCGTAGGATTACAGGTAGCCGAACTTGGAATCGATACATTGTTCGTCACGGCGAAAACATTGTATTCGTTGAAAATGTTAAAAATGAACAAGATGGGCTGCAGAAGATTCAGAATGCCATTTATTCTGGCTACAAAGAGGAAGTCAGTAAGTGGGACAGTCGAATACATGAACACACAAAACAGAGAAGATTTAAAAAGGATCCAGATGCATATTTAATCAATATTGAAAGCAAATGGAATCGGCACAACTAATTCATTGTGTTAGTTGTGCCGTGTAAG
>NZ_JAMBOH010000082.1 GCF_023715505.1 Neobacillus cucumis
CGGATTAACCCCCGAATTTTGGACAATTACTCTCTTAATCTATCATTTTCGTAGTTTTTTATTTTTTGATTTCTTTCGTTGTTTTTTCAGAAGGCCAAGTTGCTTGACATGGAGCCTCTGCGGGCATAATTCTCCAGCCAAGAAGCCAGCTGTTTCAAACATTGGCATCGCCAAACGAGGCTATCATGCCCGCCACTCCAAATCAAGCTGATGCTTTAAAAGGATAGAGCCCACTATACCCGAACCTCCTTGATCACCAATGAGTTCTGCTTTTGATAGAATTCTTTTGGTGATAAGTCTAAAAGGCTTGAGTGCATGCGTCTCTCGTTATAGTAGACCATAAAATCAGTAACTTCCCGATACGCTTCTGCATAAGTTTCAAACTGCCATCTGGACAGGCAATCATCCTCAAATATGCGATGGAATGATTCAATATGGGCATTCATATTTGGTGTTCTTGGTGGAATTCTTTCATGTTCTATTTTAGAATTTTCACAAAACTCCTCGAATGTATGGGAAATAAACTGTGGTCCATTGTCTGTTCGAATCACAGGTTTTTCCATTTTATCGAATTGTTGGCGTTTTAGTAATGCTCTTTTCAATGTATGTTTTACATCTTCTCCAGTGCAGCTTAATCCCATGTGATAGGCTATGATGCCTCTGTCGTATACATCGATAATCGACATGACAAAGAAAAAACGATCTTCTCCTTCAATATAGCCGTATTTAATATCAGCTTCCCAGAGTTGATTGGAGCCTTTTATTATGTGGTTTCTTGCTAGTTTCCTAGGATAAGAGACTTTCTTTTGTCGTTGTGGTCGTAAGACCCCAAGTTCCTTGCATAAGCGATAGACTTTTTTCTTGTTGATTATCAGACTGTATTTTCTTCGAAGTACTTTGGTTAACTTGCGGTAGCCATAGTTAAAGCCATCTCCTGCAATTTCTTCTAATAGAAACTCTTTGATCTGTTCATCTGATACTTTTCTTCCGTCCTCTTTGAAGGAATAACCAGGTGCTGGACGTCCCTCACTCACTTTTTTCTCTTCCACCCGGTAGTTCTTTTGATAATAATAGGTGGAACGAGGAATACCGATAATTTTGAGCACCTTTGAAATGGAATAGCCTTTTTTAATCCATTTATCAGCTACTTCAAGTTTTTCAGTAAGTGAGGGTTTTTCTTTTTTATTAAATCCCTTAGAATTGCTATTTCCAGGTCTTTTTCACCCAATAGCGTTTTTAGTTTTTCGTTTTCCTTGGATAATTCTTTGGAATCAAGATCTGGTAGAACAGCCACATCCACGTCTCCATATTTTCCGTCTTTATATTCACGAATCCAACGACCAACCATATTTGGATTCAGTTCATACCGGCGTGCCACAAGGGTATTGTTCCCTGTTTCTTGGGCCTCTTTGATGACTTGTAATTTAAACTCTTTGGAATGTTTTGTGCGTTTCATGATGTCAACCTCCTTGGTACATTAAGCAGTATAATAAATTTTACTCTTACTGTCCAAGTTCATTTTGGGGCTAATAAG
>NZ_JAMBOH010000083.1 GCF_023715505.1 Neobacillus cucumis
AATGAAAATGGTTTTAAACCGTCAATACTGATTCTACGGCTGGAGAGGAAGGTCGATGAACTATGGTGCGTTAGAGCCCATCCGTTAGTCTGACTCCAACGACCACGGTGCACCACTGACTGTCGCTCCCTTACGGGAAGCACACATGGTAGATTAATCCTATTCTGGTTGCTGCACCAGCCTCCAATGATATTCAGTGCCGTAGAAAGGATGTTTTCAATGGAAGTAGTCATTGAAAGAGCTTGTGGTATGGATGTTCATAAAGACAACATTACTGCATGTATTATTACTCCACAAGGAAAGGAGGTTCAAACGTTTTCTACCAAAACAGTTTTTCTATTAAAACTGCTCGATTGGATCAAACAACATCAATGTACCCATGTTGCTATGGAGAGTACGAGTGTATATTGGAAGCCAATTGTTAATTTACTAGAAGCTGAAGATATTGAGTTTTTAGTTGTAAATGCACAACACATGAAGGCTGTCCCCGGACGTAAAACAGATGTTAAGGATGCAGAATGGATTGCCAAACTTCTTCGTCATGGACTGTTGAAAGCTAGTTACATTCCTGATCGTAATCAACGGGAACTACGCGAACTCGTTCGATATCGTCGGAGTATCATTGAGGAACGTGCAAGGCAAATCAATCGAATCCAAAAGGTTTTAGAAGGAGCGAACATTAAATTGGGTTCAGTTGTTTCAGACGTTTTAGGTGTTTCAGCCCGAGATATGCTTAACGCTATTGCCGAAGGCGAAGAGGATCCTGAAAAACTAGCAAACTTTGCACGTCGCTCGATGAAAAAGAAGAAAGATGAGCTGGAACTCGCACTTAAAGGTTATATTCACTCCCATCAACGTCTTATGTTAAAAACAATTTTAAGACATATTGACTTTTTGACTGAAGAGATTGAGATGCTCGATCAAGAAGTAGCGAAAAGAGTACGTACCAACCAAGAAGATGTGGAACGATTAGATTCTATTCCTGGTATAGCTACCAGGATGGCTGAGCAAATTTTAGCTGAAATCGGAACTGATATTAAGAAACAATTCCCAAGTGCAGCCCATATGTGTTCCTGGGCAGGTTTGGTTCCTGGACAAAACGAGAGTGCCGGAAAAAGAAAATCAGCTAAAACCAAAAAAGGAAATAAGTATTTGAGATCAGCATTAACTGAAGCAGCTCATTCAGTAAAAGGTTCGAAGAACTATCTCGGAGCACTGTATCGACGAACAGCATCACGAAAAGGCAAAAAACGA
>NZ_JAMBOH010000084.1 GCF_023715505.1 Neobacillus cucumis
CGCCTACATGAAGCCGGAATCGCTAGTAATCGCGGATCAGCATGCCGCGGTGAATACGTTCCCGGGCCTTGTACACACCGCCCGTCACACCACGAGAGTTTGTAACACCCGAAGTCGGTGGGGTAACGCAATTGCGAGCCAGCCGCCTAAGGTGGGACAGATGATTGGGGTGAAGTCGTAACAAGGTAGCCGTATCGGAAGGTGCGGCTGGATCACCTCCTTTCTAAGGATAATGCAGTCCTCATGGACTGATAAGAAGTTGACCGCTTTTTGTTTGTTTAGTTTTGAGGGAGCAATTCTCTCAAGGTAAATTCGTTCTTTGAAAACTAGATAATCGTATAGAAGAAACCAAGTAAAAACCGAGTAAAATCGCCATTTTAGAATATTCTCTATTAATATAGAGTAAAACCTTTTAGGTTAAGTTAGAAAGGGCGCACGGTGAATGCCTTGGCACTAGGAGCCGATGAAGGACGGGACTAACACCGATATGCTTCGGGGAGCTGTAAGTAAGCTTTGATCCGGAGATTTCCGAATGGGGAAACCCACTGCTCGTAATGGAGCAGTATCTTTACCTGAATACATAGGGTATTGATGGCAGACCCGGGGAACTGAAACATCTAAGTACCCGGAGGAAGAGAAAGCAAACGCGATTCCCTAAGTAGCGGCGAGCGAAACGGGATTAGCCCAAACCAAGAGGCTTGCCTCTTGGGGTTGTAGGACACTCAACATGGAGTTACAAAGGAACGGGGTAGATGAAGCGACCTGGAAAGGTCCGTCATAGAAGGTAAAAGCCCTGTAGTTGAAACTTCGTTCCCTCCTGAGTGGATCCTGAGTACGGCCGGACACGAGAAATCCGGTCGGAAGCAGGGAGGACCATCTCCCAAGGCTAAATACTCCCTAGTGACCGATAGTGAACCAGTACCGTGAGGGAAAGGTGAAAAGCACCCCGGAAGGGGAGTGAAATAGTTCCTGAAACCGTGTGCCTACAAGTAGTTAGAGCCCGTTAATGGGTGATAGCGTGCCTTTTGTAGAATGAACCGGCGAGTTACGATTACATGCAAGGTTAAGTTGAAGAGACGGAGCCGCAGCGAAAGCGAGTCTGAATAGGGCGAATAAGTATGTGGTCGTAGACCCGAAACCAGGTGATCTACCCATGTCCAGGGTGAAGTCCAGGTAACACTGGATGGAGGCCCGAACCCACGCACGTTGAAAAGTGCGGGGATGAGGTGTGGGTAGCGGAGA
>NZ_JAMBOH010000086.1 GCF_023715505.1 Neobacillus cucumis
TTCACTAATTTTATTTTGTGCAAAGAAAAAGTCCTTTATAATGAATAAGTCAGGTGGTAACCCGTCCAAATCCACTAAAAAGGACACATCTCATGGACAAGATTACACGAAAAACCTCATTTGGACAATGGTTTTTACCAATAAATCTTCAATTATTTGAAGATCAGGTGAAAACAATGAAATTAGATTACTATACGAAAAAATTAACGACTGAGTCTTTCCTAAAATTACTTCTTTTTGCTCAGCTAGAAGAAATTGAAAGTCTGCACGCGCTAGGCGATTGTCTATTCAATGACCAGCTTCAAAATGGAATCAACCTTGATTCAATCAGTATTTCCCAGCTTTCACGCCGATTAAATGGTATGAATCCAGATTTATTCCAAAGGCTTTTCCTTGATTTAGTGGCGCAAATTCATGCCAAAACGCACGATACAAAACTTGTGATGCCATTAAAAATCATAGATTCCAGTACATTGCCACTCAATTTAACCAATCATAAATGGGCTAAATTCCGCAAAACAAAAGCGGGGGTAAAGTTGCATTTGCGCCTTGTGTTCATGGAAAAGGGGATATCCTACCCTGAAAAGGCGGTTATAACATCGGCTAATGAACATGACCGTGGTCAACTGGAAGTCATGGTAGACGACAAGGAATGCATGTATGTGTTTGACCGAGGCTATTTGGACTATGAGCGCTTTGATCGAATGACGGATGATGGCTATTTTTTTCTTTCTAGGCTACGTAAAAACGCAGTCATACGGGAAGTTTACGATTTTAAACTACCCAATGATACAGCTGTTTTGTCAGATCAAATGGTGTTGATTGGTACGACTCAAAACCGTGCTGAAAATTACTTTCGCCTTCTTAAAGTGATTGATTCAAAAGGAAACGAACTCCATCTAATTACCAATCGCTTTGATTTAAGTGCTGAGGAAATTTCGGAAATGTATAAATCACGATGGGCAATTGAGTTGTTTTTCAAATGGATCAAACAGCATCTCAGCATCAAAAAGTTCTACGGACAAAGCGAATGGGCGATTCAAAATCAAGTGTTTATCGCACTTATTGTTTTTTGCCTACATGTTCTTGTGCAAATCGAAACTAGAAGCAAGCGAAAAACCTTACAAATTAGTCGTTTTTTAAGGGCAG
>NZ_JAMBOH010000088.1 GCF_023715505.1 Neobacillus cucumis
ACTCAACTTTCGCAGACTGAAATAGGCAGGTATGCCTTGATATAGTTAGGCAAGCCCGCGATCCATTGCTGTAGTTGACTTTTAATTAACTTTTGAATCTTTTTGTTACTCTCTTTAAGGGTATCTTCAAGAAGCTCGATTAATTGCTGAAGCGCAATTGCCCAATCGAGGTCACTGATTTCATCACAAAGTTCATAAAACATACCGCCTAGTGTTCTTTGGTCCGTGCTACATCTGTTTTGCCAGGACAGAACAATATAACGTGCAAAAACAATCGTTGTATGACTTATTAAGGAGTCATAAGAACGACCTTGAAACTCCTTTTGGAGTTTTAATAGGGATTTCGTTGTTTTGAAAAAGACTTCAATGTCCCATCTCATACCATAAATTCTGATGATTTCTTGATCACTTAGCGTACAGTCTGTACTCAGAATAGCAAGCCATTCGCTCTTTTTATTACGGTTTTGAACGAATACCATTTTGATCGGAACTCCATTGGCTTGGGTAGTAAGGATGGAGCGAAGAATCCCTTTTTTTCCTTGAATAGGTGCTGCCAAACGATAAAGTTCCTTTAAGCTGACACGCTTATCACCCACAAGGTAACGTTGCTTTAAATTCTTAACCATGCCAATTACATCAAGTCCTTGCTCTTTGATGTTCTTAATGAGTGGTTGATGGGTAAACCAAGTATCCATCAACAAATATGAAGCATCAATCCCAGCGTTCAATGCACGTTGAATCATATCTGGAATTTGTTCTGGTGCAGATTGTAAGGCTTCAAGACGGCGTTTATAGCCACTGCTTCGCTTGTCGATTTTACTTGATATTCCGTTTATTTGGCTTGTTTTGGAGCTCAATAAAGAAAAGTCAACAGGCATGAATGTTGCACCATCTGACCATCCAAGGGTAAGCATACGGAAGCCTTTATAAAAGCGCATTTTTTGAGAGGCATGATCAAAACAACGAGCTAGTAATTCGACGGATTTACTACGATTTCGATCATAAGAAGAATCATCTAATACTAAGA
>NZ_JAMBOH010000089.1 GCF_023715505.1 Neobacillus cucumis
CTTCCGGAACAAGTTCCGAAAGATTCGCTCGACTTGCATGTATTAGGCACGCCGCCAGCGTTCGTCCTGAGCCAGGATCAAACTCTCCATGAAAGTTGATTAGCTCATTTTGTTACGTTGGCTTAGTCTCTATAATAGAAACTAATATTATTGTTTGTTGACGTTTTTGTTTGTTTAGTTTTCAAAGAACAATTAAATAATACAACTTTTATATTTTATCAGTTAATCTCTTTATTGTCAACAACTTCCTAAATATTTATTAATAGTTTAATTGTTTCACTGACAACTTTTATATAATACCACCATCTTCTCCGTACGTCAAGCGTAATTATTATTTTAAATAAGTATTTCTCTTCCTTTAACATTAAAAATAATTTACATTTAAACTAAACATATTAATAAATTAGTTAAAAACAAAAAACGCCTGAGTATAATTAGTACTCAAGCGTTTTTGATCATTGAAATTTTTACGCGCCTTAGAGGATTCGAACCTCTGACCGTACGCTTAGAAGGCGTATGCTCTATCCAGCTGAGCTAAAGGCGCATGATATGTATAGCTTTATCAAGTTGAAATGGCTCCGCAGGTAGGACTCGAACCTACGACCGATCGGTTAACAGCCGATAGCTCTACCACTGAGCTACTGCGGAATAATGGTGGCTCAGGACGGAATCGAACCGCCGACACAAGGATTTTCAGTCCTTTGCTCTACCGACTGAGCTACTGAGCCAAATAATAAAGTTCCTAAAAAAAACAAGAATACCTTAGAAATAATGCGGGTGAAGGGAGTCGAACCCCCACGCCTTGCGGCGCCAGATCCTAAGTCTGGTGCGTCTGCCAATTCCGCCACACCCGCATATATGATAAGTTATTTTGCTTTAGCAAAAAAATCTGGTGAGCCATGAAGGACTCGAACCTTCGACCCTCTGATTAAAAGTCAGATGCTCTACCAACTGAGCTAATGGCTCGTACTAAAGGTGCCGGCGAGAGGACTTGAACCCCCAACCTACTGATTACAA
>NZ_JAMBOH010000009.1 GCF_023715505.1 Neobacillus cucumis
ATGCCCGCAGAGGCTCCATGTCAAGCAACTTGGCCTTCTGAAAAAACAACGAAAGAAATCAAAAAATAAAAAACTACGAAAATGATAGATTAAGAGAGTAATTGTCCAAAATTCGGGGGTTAATCCGTACACATATGATAATTTTGTCGTTCAAAAGGATGGAAAGACTTATTATAAAGGGGAACGGAATACCATTGATTTAACGGGTGGGAAGGTTTCATATGAAGATTGGAAGTAAGTTGAATAACAAGAGCGCAAGTGTTTAAGGACACTTGCGCTCTATTTTATTTGAACCAGCCTTTCTTTTTAAACCATAATGACATCCCAATTGTAATAAGTGCCATGATAATTAGCGCCCAGGGATAACCGTATTTCCAAGTCAGCTCCGGCATATAGCGGAAATTCATCCCATATAAGCCTGCGATAAAGGTGATTGGCATGAAAATCGTGGTGATGACGGTTAACACCTTCATCACGTGATTGGTTTGATGGGAATTTAATGAAATATAGCTGTCACGTATATCGGTGGTTAATTCCCGATTAGCTTCAATCATTTCTGTTAATTTAAGTAAATGGTCATGAATGTCTGAAAAGTATTCTGTTTTTCCTTTTATGTATGTTTCTCTTTGAGAGTTAAGAATCCTATATAAAAGATCTCGCATCGGTGTAACGGTATGCCTTAAGGACAAAAGACTGTGCCGCGTTTCAAATAAGTCCTCAAGCAATTCTTCCATTGATCTTCTTTTCGAATTATCATCAATTTCATTTAGCATATCCTCAATTTGGTAAACAAGCGGAAAATAATTATCAACCATATTATCCAAGACAGAGTAAAATACATGGGATGCATCCCATTTCTCGAAGTTTTCACTAAGAACTAATCGCTTCCATACTTCATCAATTTCCGAACTAGGCTGATGGTGAAAGGTAATGATAAAGTTCTTACCTAGAAAAAAGTCTACTTCTTCTTTCCTTGTTGGTATGGAATTCAAGGTCTGGGTGACGAAAAAAGTATAGCCGTCATAGTAGTCGAGTTTGGGACGCTGCAGGTGATGCATACAATCCTCAATTGCTAAAGGATGAAAAGAAAAGGGAGTTCGCAAATAATTGCTCTCTTCTTCGGTAGGCTGGTGAAAATCAACCCAGTACCAGCGATACTCTCCGTTTACTAGTTTTTCAATTTCTATATCTTTGATCAGTTGGTTTTGCTGATCAATCGCCATTGTTCTTAACATAAGATCAGTGTATCTCCTTTTAAACATCAATACCTTCACTATATAGGATTGCCAAAAAAAGAAAAGGCCATTTTTTCCTAATTCTTCTTTTTCGAGGACCAAACCGTATTCCGGACCCATTTTTTTCGATTCGTAATGTTTTGATACCATTGAATGATTCCTTTAATGGCTAGTGTACCTACCACGACTATTCCGCTAAAGACGATAAAAACCGCAAAATATTCGAAGGGATTATAGGTTTTAAAATGATCCCACTTTAAATTTCCTTGTAAATCATGGGTGAACAGATTCATACTAAAAATTCCGCAAATAACCGTATATAAAGTTAACACTAACAATAACATACTGTCATTTTTCGCGACATTATTATCTTCATACTTAACCAAGCTAAATAAAATGTCCTTGGTATTTGCATACAATTGATCAATACGAAAGCTTTTTCTTATTAGTTTAAAAATTTCTTGTCCTTCGGAAGTAAGCGGGTAAACCGTATAAATGTAATTAGACGTAAAGGAGTTTAATTGATAAAGCAGGCTCTCTATCTTTTGTTTATCCTGCTCAATATGGATGGCGGAATAGCTATTTGCTATTTTTAATAACACCAATTTATGAAAAAGGCTAAGCAGCAACGCATAATAATAAAATCCGTGAAAACGTTGGGTCTGAAAACATGAATGAGCCGTTATTTCTGATGTTGTCAAACCAATTAGACAGTTTTGTTGAAAAAGATAATTTGATGTTGGTGCAAATCGGTCGTACGTATATCCGTGAAGACAGTGGGAGATAAACTCTAAGTTATTGGCATTTACATAAGGTTTCCCAGTTGAATCATAGCTGCAAAATGTGCCAAATCGATAAAGATCAACTAGGTCAATTGATGCTGTGCTTTCAATTTTCAACAAGGATTGAACAAACATTTTTTCTTTTTCCAAGAAAAGGACATCGTCATTGTTAATAAAGTTAGGAAGCTGTGGGCATAAACGACTAACTATGAAATTGATGATAGTCGGATATGTACATCCATCAATATCAATCTCAAAATTATTAGTCTCATCCTTAATTTTTCTCAGACATTCGGCGAATTCAATTGATTGTGTGAAAGAATTAGTTTGTATTTCCATACGTAAAGTTAAAAAACCCAGGCCAAATGGGCAAGTAATGATGTCGATTGAATGGATTTTAAAAGGAATAGTGGAGTGTTCAGTATTTAACTGACCATCAACATTAAATTTTTTAGAATATCGTTGAAAGCCCTTCTCCAGTTGTGTAATGGGAAAGAGAATATTAGCTGTTAAAGGGAGAAAATAATTCTCAATTTCTTTATGGTTCAAACGGAATCCTCCATAATAGGCATTTTCCGAGTCCAGATCATCTAAGCGAAAAGGGGTAAAATTTAATTCCTGTAAATAATCTATTACTGGGCGGGAAGCGTTGGCTTTCAAAGAAAAAGGGAAAATAAATTGAAAAAGACCTTTAGAAACATGTTTTTCTTTCAAATTGATGGGCTGCATCTAGTAAATTTCCCTTCCTATAATATTTCTAAAAACAACATTCCCCAAATCGAGGAAACTTAACCAAGGATTATGGGATTATAGCTGCCAAATGATGAGGGGGTTGTTTTTTGGAATAAAATAGCAATAACGGTGGGGAATTATGAAGAAAGAAGCCCGGTGAGGTAGAAAAATGCCATCTAGTAAATCCATCAAAGAAAGCCTTAAGCAAAGCTTGTTATTTTCAGAGGATGTAATTCAAAAAGAACTTCATTCAAAGAAAAAAAGGATTGAAGTACTATATATTAAAACCATTTGTGATGAAAAAGTCTTTCAGCAAAAGTTAATAATCCCATTTTATGAAATAGAAGATTCTATCTTAGAAATACTGGTCGTAATTACTTTCTTTATTTGGGCTAGGAGGAGAATAGCGTGAAAACCCAAACCAAATGGAGAAACGCAATCCTTTTTCTGCTGATGAGCTTCGTTTTAGGTGGTTGTGGGTTCAAGGACATTGATAAGCGATTTTTTGTTGTTAGTATTGGGGTGGATGCAGCAAAGGCTAGTTCGAAAAAGTATTTAGTCAGCTTAAAGTTTGCCGTTCCTGGTGCCTCAAAAGAGAGTCCAAGTCAATATCAAATTGTTTAGCAAAATGCTAATTCCAAGTCTGAAGCAGTACGAATTATTAAAACAAAGGTGGATAAAGAAATTGATTTCAGCCATGCCTAAGTGATCGTGTTCAGTGAGGAAATAGTAAAAAAGAGAGAAAATGCTGGCATGTATTATTGGTTTACGCGGCGCAGGGACATACAAAAAATTGCTTGGGTTACTATTGCTAAGCCTACAGCATTGGATGTATGAAAAGTAAAACCAAAATCAGAGCATATCCCTTCCAATGCCCTATTTCTAGCATTAGGGAAGGAGGGGTCTGAGACTCCCTATATAGCCTCAGAATATTTATTTGATTTTAAGTTCAGGTTAATTGAAAGAGGAATAGACCCCATCATGCCAATTGTGAAGGCGAAAAATGACTTCTTCCAAATAAATAGTGTTGGGCTATTTAATAAAAGCACATTGAAACTGACCCTTAAACCAGAGGAAACCAAAATGTTTAATTTTCTAAGGAATCGTGAACAAAAGAGTGCCATTAAAGTCAAGAAGGGGGATACAACCATTGTTATCGATACACATAAAGTGAAAACAAACTATAAGCTCTTAACACCAAAAGATAGAACTCCCTATGTGAAAATAAATGTGTCGATGGAGGGCAATTTGGAAGAAGCATCAAATCGGGTACCTATTGGGAATTTATCAGACTTTGAAAAAGCCGCACAAAAGTTTATAAATAAGCGGATTGAAAATCTTCTTGTCTAGATGCAAAAGTCTAATATCGATCCGATTGGATTCGGGCTGCGCTATCGTTCACGGCATTTTAATGATAATGATTGGGAACAATGGAAAGGCTTATATCCAAACGTTGTATTTAAGGTTAAATCAAAAGTAAAAATTGAGGATACGGGACTAATTGAATAGAAAAGGCATTCCGCAATGCCGGAATGCCTTTTCTATTCAAATTAGACAGTAGGTGCTGTTTCTTTATTTCGTAATGCTTCCGGAATGTAAACGCAGAATGGTTCGCTTTCTAAATAATTACCAGTTACCGCATAGGTCCTTGAGCGGGAGCCGCCGCAAATTTTGTTGTATTCACAAACGCCGCATTTTCCCTTGTAGTTATCTGGCTGACGAAGTTCCTTAAATACTTTTGATTCACGATAAATCTCAGCAAGTGGAGTCTCACGTATATTACCTGCAACAATTGGCAGCAAGCCACTAGGTACAACATCACCAATATGTGTTACAAATGCAAAGCCATTGCCATCATTAACGCCTTTTGGTGCACGCTTTAAGCCATCATGCATGGAAGCAAAGTCTGTTGTAATTGAATCTTCGTAGTGGATTTCACCTTTTTCAATTAGGTGATCTCGAGTTTTTTGCTGCAGTACAACACGGCGGTAATGCTGTGCCGCCGTAGTTTTAATATCGTATGGTGCTGTTTTGCTTAATTCATAAAGCCAACGGAATACTTTTTCATGTTCAGCTGGAGAGATACATGCTTCTATTTGGCCTCTTCCTGTAGGAACAAGCAGGAAAATATACCACATTACTGCCCCTAGCTCGGCCACTAATTTTGACATTTCTTCAAGAGAATCATAATTATAGCGAGAGATGACCGTGTTTATTTGTAACGGCATCCCGAGTTCATTTAAGTATTTAATTTTCTCAACGGTTAAATCAAATGATCCAGGTGTTCCACGAAAATGGTCATGGATTTTCGGTGTAGGTCCGTCTAAGCTAAATCCCCACCGTGATAGACCAACCTCCTTAAACTGTTTCATTTTTTTCTTTGTGACATTACTTGTCGCACTAGGTGTCATTGAGACACGCATTCCTTTTTTGATTGCATAATCAGCAATCTCATATAGATCTTCTCTTAACATGCAATCCCCGCCCGTGAAAACCAGCATAGGATTATCCATTTCGTAGATTTGATCAATTAAATTGATTCCTTCTTCATGTGAAAGTTCTCGAGGATCTTTAGTTAGCAGAGCATCGGCCCGACAGTGAACACATTTAAGTTCACAAGCTCTTGTTACTTCCCAAATGACAATAAATGGGTTAAGATCATAATCTAATTTCTTTCCTGCTCCATGTGGATGTCCTATTGTATGAGGATGTCCTTTACCAATGCCTTGCATCTTCATCACCAAAATTCATTTATTTTTTTACCATTAATGGTGTTTCTATAGGTTAATTATAAATAAGCGATTCTGACATGGATGAAGGATTTGTTACAATATTTCTACATTCATATAATGACCGCAAAAATGTTACAAGAATGTTACATTTTGATGAAGAAAAAATAATAGATTTTAAGAGATTGAGGTTATAATCCTTACTATATTAGGATTTGGCTATAATAGTGGCTGTCACATAATGTGCAGTTTTTTTCATTTCTGGGAATATATCCATTGAAAACCATATCTTTGGTATTTTAACCATATCCAGCTCTCGCTTAGTATAAAAGTAACAATAAACGAAATAAAGGAGAGCTAACATCTATGAAAAAACAGCTTTTGACAGCTGCCGCAACTGCAGGCATTTTATTTGCATCATTTACTGGTACCGCAAGTGCCCATGAACTTATTTACACTGTACAATCAGGAGACACCCTCTGGAAAATCTCCCAGGCTAACAAAATATCAATAGCGGATTTAAAAACTTGGAATAACCTAATAAGCGATACCCTCTATGTAAATCAAAAACTATCATTATTAGCACCGCATAGCCATGATACCACCTATACTGTTCAAAGCGGTGACACACTTTGGAAAATTAGTTCTCGCTTTAACATTTCCGTTACGCAGCTTAAAACTATGAATAACTTAGCAACAGATACAATTCAAGTAGGACAAGTCTTGATGGTATCTGCCACTACTTCTAGTACAACAGCACCTGAAACCACGGTTTCAAAGGTGCAAATGGTCATTAATGAGGCAAATAAATATATTGGCACTCCATACTTATGGGGAGGAAACACGCCTGCAGGATTTGATTGCAGCGGCTATACGAGCTATGTATTTGCTAAAGTAGGAATTACCATTCCAAGGACAGCAGCAACACAATGGTCTGGATTAACACCGGTAAGTAACCCAAATCCAGGAGATCTTGTTTTTTTTGAAACCTACGCCCCAGGTCCTACACATGTAGGTATTTATTTAGGCAATAATAAATTTATACAAGCTGGATCTTCTGGCGTTTCGATTGCAGATTTGACTAACATTTACTGGAAACCTAGATATTTGGGTGCTAGAACGGTTATAAATTAATAATTTAAAAAAGGATGTCTTAAAGCGTTATTACCGCCGGCGACATCCTTTTTAGTTTTCTAAAAATTAAAAAATTAGTACTTTATGAATTTCCCGTTTCGCTATATACTTATAAAGTGTCTTTTTTTTCTAAATGACAGATACCTCAAAATATTGAAAAAAATGGAATGGAATGGTTGGAGGTTTAGATGTTTAATTTAACATTGTTTCGAGCGGTTTTTTATCAATCCCGGATTCCGCAATTAATAAGTTCAATAGATTTAACCATGGTTCAATTTAATCCAGCTTTTTGCGAGTTTGTTGGTTATTCGCCCGATGAGCTGGAAAAATTGTCAATGGAGGCGATTTCTCACCCTGATGATATGGCAGCCGACGCACAATTATTTAAAGAATTATTAGAGCGAAAAAGGGATGAATATCAGCTGGAAAAGAGGTATATCCACAAGTCCGGTGAAATTAAAACAGGAGTATTAACAGTATCGAAAATACATGAACAATTGACGGGTGAAGAATATTTACTTGGTCAAGTTCTCGACATTACAGAAAAAAAGCATATGGAGAACGCATTAAAATATAGAGAGAAGAAATACCGACTCCTTGCCGAGCATTCTTCTGATATCATCATGTTACATAAAGTTGATTTTTCCTGCCTTTATATTTCTCCTTCAGTTAAAACCGTACTGGGTTATCAACCAGAAGAAATGATTGAAAAAAGTCCTCTAGAATTGATCCATCCTGATGACCTAATCGAATTAAGAAAACAGCAAATTTGTGACCATATTGAAGAAACGAAACTTATTACGTACCGTTGCCGCAAGAAGGACGGTTCTTTTATTTGGATTGAATCAACGGTAAAGGCGCTAGTGTGTACAGAAACAGGAGAAGTGAAGGAGATTGTTACGGTTTCACGGGATATTGAACAGCGGATGGCAACGCAGAATCGATTGCGAAAGTCCGAAAAATTAGCAGTGGTTGGACAGATGGCCGCCGCTGTTGCCCATGAGATTCGTAATCCGCTTACACCGATTAAGGGATTTATGCAGCTCTTAAATACGGAACAAGAAATGAATCCAGTTTATTTAAAAATTGTTTTGGATGAATTACAGCGAGTGGAGGCAATTATTTCTGAATTTTTAACAATGGCTAAACCACATACAAAAAAATTAAGAATTGTTTTTGTTGACCAGTTAGTTAAACAAGTTATACAACTATTACAGCCAGAAGCAAAACTCGAGCAAAAAGGCTTGTATTTAGTAGTTGACCAACCCATCCTTTCGATCATGGGTGATTCGAATTCCTTAACACAGGTTTTCCTTAATATCATCCAAAATGCCCTTGAGTCACTTTCTAAATGGGGACAGGTTCAAATAAGGGTCTCAGCTGACAGCACGGGTGTAACAGTGGAAATTGAAGACAACGGCTGTGGCATCCCCAAAGATCGATTATCGAAGCTGGGGGAGCCGTTTTACTCGACAAAGGAGAGAGGGACTGGCCTTGGTTTAATGACCTGCTATAGGATTATAGAAGCCCATCAAGGACGAATCGATATTGATAGTGAAGAAGGGGATGGGACAACTGTGACCATATGGCTTCCTTATAAGACGGAAAAAGTGAATAACCCCACTTGTTTGTGAAATCCCTCTTAGGGGTGCGATTATTGAGATTAAATGATGGGTAATAATGTGAACTTGGAGGGGAATCCTTGCAAAAAAGAATTATCAGCATTTGTATTTTGCTCGTAATTATCGCGATTGGTTTCTTTCAGAAAGATGTGTTATTAGAAGTTGTTAAGCATGGTGGCAGCTGGTCGATTATCGTCAGCATGATATTAGTTGCTATTTGTGTTTTCTTTCCTATTGTCCCTTTTCCTGTTTTGGCAGGTATTATTGGTGCAGTATTTGGGATTACGCAAGGTGTATTTATATCTTTAACAGGGGCTATGGCCGGCACAATGGGTTTCTTTTATTTGAGCCGTTATGGTTTCAGAGATTGGGCTGAAAGAAAGCTGGCTTATCATTCAAAAATAAAAGAATATGAAGAGTTGCTAAACCGAAATTCGTTTATAGCGATTCTTACCTGTCGTCTTATCCCTGTTATTCCCGCACCAATAGTAAATATAATCTGCGGATTAAGTAGAGTAAAAACGATTATTTTCTTTACAGCTTCACTAGTGGGAAAAATTCCAAATATTCTGATATTGTCCTATGCCGGCGCGCTTTTTAACAATAACAAGCTTTATTCCTTTGGCATTTATGGCTGTTATGTATTAATCATATTTTTTATAAATTTTGCGATTTTTTATCTCCGGTCTGCCAAAAAATCTTCTCTTGATTAAATCGCTTGTTGCCGATTCAAGTCATTTTGTTTATCAATCATGATGAATTCGTTAAAATAGCTTTTTAATATAAGCCATTTTGCTGGATAGGTATAAATAAAATCTTCAACAGCCTGCAAGGAATAATAGATAAAATAGTCGAACGAAATATTCTCTTTGCGCAAATCGTACAGCAGGGCATGGGGAACGGAGTAATACTCCTTTAACTGATAAGGGTTGAGAGTAACCGCCTGGATATTTTGATCCGAAAGATATTTTTTTATGGATTGTTCTTGTAAACTAATGCTTTCTTCCCTGGTTCGACCATCGATGCTTATGCGATCATTTATAAAATAAATACCATTCATACTAGCCACCCTCTCAAAATTCATTGGTATTGTTATTGACAGGGATAGATAGAAGTATACGTAATAGATAGAAAATCATTGAGGAGATCAGGATAAGTGCTGCAGGACTCCCTTAGTCGTCCAAAATGTGTTTGTATTTAATAAGGGAGCATTAACAAACTAGCCTGGGTCCGGGCACTTCCACCGGTCCTAACGGCGTCTATTTGTGATATACCCTGTTGATTTCCTTAGCTGTTCGGTGTTTCTGCTATTGTGTTTAAGTGACTTGGATCAGGTCAGCACTCCTTGTGGCAGGGGTGCTTCTTTTAGTTTATATGGGGTATGCCACATGGCAAAGCAAGCCTAATCGAAATGAGCATCTGCGGTTTCATTTACGCCTAGGAAGCAGATTGCATTTGCTGCATCCGTGTCATTATTAAATCCACATGCGTCATGGATACGATTGGTATGATTGGAGCAAGTTCGTAATCTTATACTGGTACTGCGAAAATAATCATTATGCTTTCCTATATTCTTGTATTGTGGTTTGGTTTTTTAGTTTGGCATTAGGAGGTATAATGATCGGTAAGCTTGACTCCTCTGGGCAATTCCTTCTTATGTTAAATAAGGTGTCCGCCATCATTAATGTGGGGTACAGCTATTTTTCTTATTTTTTCACCAAAATATCATGCTAACTCTACACATTTATTGGCAGTTTCGTTAAGAATGAAAATCTCTAAAAGTGCGAAATATAATCTTGGGTTGAAGGTTCAACCCGTTGATTCGAAAGGGTTTGTATTGCATCTGATATCCAAAAAATTGGAGGTAAATACATGAACACTCAACATACGATTACACACGTTAATCAATGCCGTCAACTCTCTCAGCAGCTTATCCAGCAAACGCAGTTAAGTAATCAGCAATACCAGCAAATGCTGCAAAATGAGCAGCAAAATGTTCGTATGCTCGAGCAAATGCTGCAAAAAGAAAGAATGGCGGTTCAAACGATCCAACAAAGCTTACAAGGGCATGAGATGGCGATTCAACGCTGCCATGAAGTTATTGCACAGTGTAATCAATTGGAGAGAGAATTAGCGGGACAAGTGGGGACGTTTGGATATCAATCCGGTACAAATGTAAATCCTGCTTTCCAAACCCAATCGTTCCAACAATACCAGCCCCAATCGTTCCGATAATTACAACGAAGGCTAAAAGTGCTTATAAAGCGCTGCAGCTAGATGTCAAAAGCGTGCACATATGTGCACGCTTTTTCTACGGAAAAAAAATAACCCGGCAAATGCCGGGCAGGTTAACACCTAATCTATATTAAGGGGGGCGGAGGTTATAAGGTTCATTAAGAGAACCTATTTATATCTTAATAGATAAATATGAACAAATTATGAAGGATTAATTAATAGTTTAAGAAGGTTATTAATAGAAAATTTAAAGGCCTATTCCGGAGTATTTCCTCATTAATAAATAAAGATTTCATTCTAGGAATAGCTCACTGCTTAATATAAATTACAATAGGGAATTTATAAATCTAAAAGTGGGGGGAACGTGTGGACGACTTTTATCAAATTTTAGATGTTCTTGATTACCCTAAGGAAAAAGTCATAGCAACAATCATCGGTGTCGAAGGTTCTGCATACAAAAAGGAAGGCTCCTCAATGCTATTTTTTTCAGATGGAACACAATTAGGAATGTTAACAGCCGGCTGCTTGGAAGAGGACCTAGCCTTAAAAGTGAGGGAGGTTTTTAAGAAACAAGAGGCGATCATTCTCCAATACGATATGTATATGGAGGATGATTTGGATTGGGGGCAAGGAGCTGGCTGCAATGGCACGATTGATATATTAATCGAACCGGTCACCGAGCAATTAACAGAGGATCTTCTTATGGTTAAAGAACTTCTAAGCCAGCATAAGCCTGTTATTGCTTTAAAAAAGCTGGATGACCTCGGGGAATATGTATTTATCGAGGAGGATGGGGAGCCATTTGGAAACTGGTCGGGTCCGCTCCCGACAATCGAGTTTACTTCTAAAAGCGGCAGCATCACACGGGATGGCTCGCCAGTCTTTCAACAAACGTTTTATCCTAAGCCGCGCTTAATTATCTTCGGTGCAGGACCAGATGCAAGACCACTTGCCTCATTAGCGGCTGAAACCGGTTTTTCAGTAGTGGTTTGTGATTGGCGGGAAACATTTTGTCAGAAAGAACATTTTCCTTCGGCAGACAAAATTCTGCAAGGGTTTCCGATCGATCTGCTTCAACAGATTTCTTTTTCACCCTATGATTTTGTGGTCATAATGACCCATCAATTCAAAAGAGACCAAGAATTGTTGACGAATATTCTCAATAAAAATATTCGATACTTAGGTGTTTTGGGACCAAAAGAACGAACAAGGAGATTGCTAAATAACGAGGGAATTCCGAGTGGAATATTTTCACCAATGGGTGTGGCAATAGGGGCTAAGGGTCCTGCTGAAATAGCGGTCAGTGTCATGGCTCAAATGATTGAAGTGTGGAGAAAACCGTTGCACGAACGAATAGAATTGCTTTGGACCATTCCAGATTAGCAAAGTGTTAGGAGGTTGAACTGTGGAGGTTATTGGGAAAAGTGTCATCCGCAAAGATGCACTTGAAAAGGTGACGGGTCGAGCAAAGTATACGAACGATTATTATACAAATCCAATGCTGTCCGGAAAAATGGTCATCAGTCCCTATGGTCATGCAAAAATCGTCGATATTAACACAAAAGAGGCATCCCAAGTCCCCGGTGTCAGAGCGATCCTTGCTGGCCAGCATTTCCCATTAACAGGTGAGGCTATCAGGGATCGACCGCCAATAGCCGTTGATAAGGTTCGGTACCATGGTGAACCTGTGGCACTTGTTGTCGCAGATACCCCTGCCCAGGCAAAAAAGGCCGCAGACTTGATAAAGGTTCAATATGAACTACTTCCGGTCGTCAATTCGCCAACCCAGGCATTTAAAGAAGGGGCACCGCTGGTCCATGAAGGGCTTGGAAACTATGAGAAGGATGAAGATTCCCACCCTGTTCCGGGGACAAATATCGCCACCCTTATTAAAATACGTAAAGGGAATATCGAAGCCGGATGGGCAGCGAGTGAAATCGTAGTCCAAGAAAGCTTTTCCTTTGCACCTTCCGATCATGCCGCCATGGAAACAAGATGTGCAACCGCCGAAATCAAGCCGGATGGAACAATCATGATTATGACCTCATCACAGGCTCCATTTATGGTCAAACAGCTTATCGCCAATTACTTTAAGGAGGATATTGGCAAGATTGTAGTCCATACACCATTGGTTGGCGGAGCCTATGGGGGGAAAGCGGCTGTACAGCTTGAGGTCCTTGCATACCTTGCTTCTAAGGCGGTCGGAGGAAAGCCAGTCAAAATATTAAATGATCGGGAACAAGATATCATCACTTCTCCGTGTCATATCGGACTAGATGCCACTATTAAACTAGGGGCAGACAGGAAGGGGAAAATAACAGCAGCTGAAATTCAATATTTATGGGATGGCGGTGCTTATTCAGATAAGGCAATCGATGTAACGCGGTCAGGAGCCGCGGATTGCACAGGGCCTTATAATATTGAAAATGTGTGGTGTAATTCCTACTGCATGTATACCAATCATCCGTATGCCTCTCCATTTCGGGGATTCAGCCATTCGGAGTTGTCATTTTGCATTGAACGGACAATGGATATCCTTGCTCAAAGATTAAATATGGACCCGTATGATCTTAGATATATCAATGCGATCATGCCAGGCCATACCACCCCCACTAGGGTTAAGCTGAATAAAAGCAATGTTGGTAACCTGCAAAAATGCATTCAGAAGGCCCGAGAGTTAATTAAATGGGATGAAGGAGCCATAAAGGAAATAGATGAACGATTTGTTCGAGTAAAGGGAGTAAGCTGCAGCTGGAAAACCACAACCATAGATCCTAACGCTCCATCAGGGGCAATCATTACCTTCAACCGCGATGGAAGTTTAAATTTAATGTCTGGCGTTATTGAGATAGGGACAGGGACAAAGACTATCCTTGCTCAAATCCTCGCCGAAAGGCTAAAAATGGACATAGATAAAATCCATGTCCGAATGGAGGTAGATACGCAAACCACACCAGAACACTGGAAGACCGTTGCCAGCCGCGGGACTTACATGGGTGGAAGAGCGGTCCTAAATGCAGCGGAGGATGTGATTAATCAGTTAAAAGAGGTCGCCTCTTGTGTCCTTCGAGCCCCAAAAGAGGATATTGAAGTTGCTAACAGCCGTGTCTTTTTGCGGGATGACCCTACCATCGGTCTCGATTTTAAAGATGTCGGCTACGGTTATCAATATCCAAACGGAAATGCTATCGGAGGGCAGATCATTGGCAGAGGAAAATTTATTTTACGACACCTGACACATTTGGACCCCGAAACAGGAGAAGGAAAGCCCGGTCCAGAATGGACTGTTGCGGCATATGGGGTTGAAATTGAATTAGATAAAAGGGACTATACGTACCGGCTGTTGAAAGCATGTACCGTGGTGGATCTTGGCAGAGTAATGAACGAAAAAGCCGCCCTTGGTCAGGTAATGGGGGCGATGAGCATGGGATTGGCCTTTGCCGGCCGTGAAACCTTTTATTTTGATGAGTTAGGAAGGGTCTTGAATCCTCAGCTCAGAACCTATAGGCCGCTAAGATACGGAGAGCATCCTGAATACCTTGTCGGTTTTGTTGAAACTCCACAGCTAGACGGCCCATATGGAGCCCGCGGTGTCGGAGAGCATGGACTACTGGGGATGCCAGGGGCGCTGGGGAACGCATTATCACTCGCTGCAGGTGTATCGCTTCGGAATCTTCCGCTCCTTCCGGAATTAATCTGGAGGGCAAAGGAGGCATCCCATCATGCTCCCCTTTGATTTTGAATATTATCGTCCAGAAACATTAAAGGAGGCTGTTGATTTATATCAAAAATTAGATCAACAGGGGAAGCAGCCGTTTTATTTTTCTGGAGGGACTGAATTAATAACACTTGGAAGAATTGACTTAGCATACACGGAGGCTGTTATTGATATCAAAGGAATTCCTGAATGTAATATTATGCAGGTTTCTGGAGACCATTTATTGCTCGGCAGTTCACTCACTTTAACGGGTTTAGAAGAAGCAGGTCTCTTCCCGCTATTAACAAAGACATCCAGTGAAATCGCAGATCATTCAGCTCGCGGGAAAATTACTTTGGGCGGCAATATTTGCGCGCGGATTTTTTACCGGGAAGCGGTTCTACCCTTTTTATTAGCCGAAAGCATGGTCTTGATAATTGGAACTGAGGGAAAAAAAATGGTGCCAATTAATGATGTGTTTCAAGGTCATTTACGTTTGAATAAGGGAGAAATTTTAGTTCAAACGGCTACGGAAAATCGTTATATACAGGCCCCGTACTTTACGGTTAAACGAAGGCAGCAATGGGAAACTGGTTACCCGTTGATTACGCTAGCAGCCTTAAAAATCAATCAAAAAATTCGGGTAGCGGTCAGCGGTTTATGCCCATTTCCGTTCCGGTCGCCCGCTGTGGAGGAATCGATCAATGCACGGGGGAATTCGATTGAAACAAGGGTAGAAGGAGCCCTTAATGCATTGCCTCAGCCTATTTTAGATGATATAGAGGGTTCCAGTGAATATCGTTTATTTGTCCTGCGGAATTTGCTGTTGGATGCGTTAGCAAACCTAGATAGGGAACAGTAATAATAGGGAGGAGAGGGCCCTGAGATCCTATTCCATAACATTAGATGTGAATGGTGAAAGTCATACTTTGTTGGTGAGTCCAGCTGATACTCTTTTGTATGCCCTACGAAGCTATCTCGGCCTGACTGGTGCAAAGCCAGGCTGTTTAAATGGGGACTGCGGTGCCTGTACAATTAATATTGACGGATGGCCGATGAAGTCCTGCTTGATGCTGGCTGTCGAAGCGGCTGGGAAAAAAGTGACGACAATTGAAGGGCTTCATGAAACAGCAATACAAAAAGCGTTTATTGAAAATTTTGCGTTTCAATGCGGCTATTGTACGCCAGGCTTTATAATGAATTGTCACTCGTTAATCGAGCAGCATCCCGATGCTGATGATGAAACGATAAAGGAATGGCTGGAATCAAATATTTGCCGATGCACAAGCTACGCTGAGATAGAAAAAGCTGTCAAAACAGTGTTGCGGAAGAGGTAAGCATTGGTTAGTTTGTCTAACCGATTGGTGCTTTTCCAAAATAGGGTGCGATGAATGCACCCTATTTGCCTTTCATTCGAAAATACGTATCCAATACACGACGGCCTATTTTAAGATTTGCTCGATTATCCTCTTTGCCGTCATATGCCCATGGAACTAAAACGGCCATCGCCACCTCTGGATTAGAACTTGGAGCATAACTCACAAGGCTTAAATTCATAACAGGCGGTGGTTCTTTGCCAAAACGACTACGCATTGGCCCATCATAAAAGGCCTGAGCGGTTCCTGTTTTTCCGGCAGGAGAGTATCGGGCACCTTCGAAAAACTTGTAAGCAGTTCCGCCAGGTTCTTGCATTACTTTTTTAAAGCCTATTTGCACGCGTCTAAGCCATTCTTTTTTTACATCAATCGTATTAAGGACGGTAGGGTTAATATCTTTCCATACAGGCCCCAGCGTCTCTCCATCACGCGCAGGTTCTCTGATTTGTTTAACGATATGCGGCTGCATTCGGCAGCCCCCATTGGCAATCGTTGAAACATATTGGGCTAGCTGCATGGCTGAATAGGTATCATATTGTCCAATTACGAGGTCAAGTAAATATCCCGGCAGCTTACTTTCACCCTTAAAACCTGTCTGCTCATTCGGTAAATCAATTCCAGTCCTTGTTCCTAAACCGAATGAGGCAAAAGAACTCCTTATCGTTTCAAAAGCCCTTTTATTGGTAAAATTCAGGGGTTTGTCATATTCATAATGCCCTTTGCCAATCCTTATAGCGGTATGGAACATATATACGTTAGACGACTTTTTTAAGGCATTAATTTCATTTAACCGACCTAAATAAGTATAGGATTTTTTAATAGGCGTACCTTTGATTTTGATCCCTCTATCATCAAAATAAGTATTAGGTGAAATGGCTCCTGTCTTATAGCCGGTTAATATGGTAGCTCCTTTTACAGCTGACCCTACGCTATAGGTTGTCGTAAAGGTTCCCAGGGCATCATCCATCATTTCGGTTCTTCCAGTTTTTGAGTCTTTTACGATTTTCCTTCCTGACATTGCCAGTACATCACCAGTTTTAGGATCCATTAATACCACATAAGCTCGGTCGGTTAAACGTGTACCAGGCCATCTTTTCGCTGCCCAAAGCTCTTCGTCAATAATTTTATTAACGGCTATCTGCAAATCCATATCGATGGACAAAACAAGGTCTTTTCCTTTATTACCCGGTAACACTGTTTCGGTTTCAATCACATTGCCCTCTTTATCGGTAATGTTTTTCACCTTTGATTTATTACCTTGCAGGACATCCTCATATTGCGCCTCTAACTGGCTTTTCCCAACCCTGTCATTACGGCTATAACCTCTAGCAAGAAAATAATCTAATTGGTCAGCGGGGAGTCCATCCCCTGATTTGGTCACGTTACCTAAAACAGACCTTAACGTATTTTCAAAGGCATAGGAACGGTCCCAATCAGTTGTAGTTTCAACACCTGGGAGGGATTGGAGATTCTCACTTACAACGGCAAATTCCTTCTCAGAGACGCCTTCGTTTTTAACTATTACTGGTATAAATTTAACGCCTTTGCTGAATTCCCTATAAATCGCTAACATCTCCAGATCTTTTTCTGTTAGTCGATTTAATTCTGCCGCAGTGATCCTGTCTAGTTTTAATTGATAGAGGTCACTATCTGTAAGTTTCTTGGCACGATACAAAGCTTTTTCTTGCTCGGTAATTTTTGCGTTAACCTGGTCGGGGTATTTCATCATCCAATAGTCCCGTTTATCTCTTTCGGTAACCATATCTGTTTTTTTCTCGATGAGATGCGCTAATTTTTTAGCTGTTTGCATCATTTCTAACTGACTAAAACCTATATTAGTAAAGGTAATCGCACTTTTTGGAATATTATCAACAACGACCCGGTAATCCCGGTCATAAATTTTCCCCCTTGGGACAGGATTACTTACAGTTATGTCTTCCTTTCTCTCCAAATCTCTTTTGAAGTTTTCTCCGTAAACAATTTGGACAAAACCAAGTCTTAGTATCAAGATGGAAAATAGAAAAAACACACTAAAAAAAAGCATATTTAAACGAAAAGGAAAATGAGATTTTTTCTTTTTCTGATTTTCCAAGTTGGCAGCACATCCTTTTTTCCAAATAGTTTCTTTTCCTTATTATGCCTATTAGAAATAATAGGTAAAACCAAAAGTAAAGAAAGTAAGAATTTCAAAACTTTACCATTATTTGAATTTTTACTTTATAATAAATGAGATGCTTTAGTTATCAGGTAAGGGGGTCTAAAAATGGCGGAGAAAGTGATTCAACCATCATCATTGCAAAAGGCAATGGAACAATTTAAACTTCTAGATGAGAAAATAACGCATTACTCAAGTATCTTAGGTTTAGCAGATTGGGATCAAAAGGTGATGGCACCGAAAAAAGGCCGGAACGTTTTTGCCAAAGCGACTGGAACATTACGAACCGAAATCTTTCAACTGTCGGTTTCACCTGAAATGGGCCATTTGTTAAAAACGCTGACTTTAGAAAAACATTATTCTAAATTGGATCAAGTGACTCGGGCAAAGGTGCGGGAATATAAGACGTATTATCAAAAATCTAAAGCCATACCCGCTGATCTTTTCAAGGAATATAGTATTTTAACTGCTCAGGCAAATGATGCTTGGGAGGATGCAAGAGAAAACAATGATTTTGCCGGCTATCTGCCCTTTTTAGAAAAAATAATTGACTACAAACGCCAATTTTCGAAAATATATGGTTATAATGAACACCCATATGATGCTCTGCTCGATGAGTTTGAGCCAGGATTAACGGTGAAAAGATTGGATCCGTTATTTGCAAAATTACGGGAATCTAGTGTGCAATTATTAGAACGAATCAGAAAAAATGGCCAGCCTACAAAAGTGAAAGTGTTCGATCAATCATTTGATATTGAAAAACAAAAAGCCTTTAATCGGTTTATTTTACCACTGATTGGTTTTGATATGCAGGCAGGCCGTCTTGATGAAACCGTCCACCCGTTTGCGCAGACCGTAAATATTGGGGATGTCCGATTAACAACACGATACTTAGAAAAAAATGTCCGTTCGGCATTGTTTGGGACGATCCATGAAGCAGGACATGGTATATATGAACAGCAAGTCAATCCTATTTATGAAGAAACCGTGCTGCAAAGCGGGGCATCCTTTGGAATTCACGAATCACAATCAAGGTTTTTAGAAAATATGATAGGGCGCAGCCGGGAATTTTGGCATTTCTTTTTTCCAAAGCTTAATGAGTATTTTCCAGAGCAATTGAAAGATGTGACTGTTGAGGAATTTTATCGTGCGGTTAATACCGTTCAGCCATCCATGATTCGTGTGGAGGCAGATGAATTAACCTATAACTTGCATATCATGCTGCGCTATGAAATTGAAAAAGCCTTAATCGGCGGAGAGATTGAAGCAAAGGATTTACCGGCAATTTGGAATCAGAAAATGATGGAATACCTAGGGATATCGCCTAGGACTGATACTGAAGGAGTCTTACAGGATGTGCATTGGTCATTCGGTGGAATTGGCTATTTCCCTTCATATTCATTAGGAAATTTATATGCAGCTCAAATTCTTCGCACAATTCAAAAGGACATTCCGGATCTTTACAGAAATATTGAAAAGGGCAGGTTTCAGAATATCCAAGACTGGTTGAAGGAGAATATCCATCAGTATGGAAAACTCTATACACCAAATGAGTTAATCGTTAAGGTAACAGGTGAGGAATTAAATGCAGATTACCTGATCGATTATCTGGAGAAAAAATATACAGAGGTATATTGCCTATAAAAAACGTTGACATTTTTATTACAGTTTAGTATATTAGTAGTAATTAAATATTTCCTTTTAAAGGGGAGTAGCTGCTACAATAAAGTCGTCATTTCGAGAATGTATTTCTCCGGCTTTATTGGCAACATGAACGTTGTTAGCAAGACCTTTACTTTACTGTAAAGGTCTTTTCTGTGTTTTTTTAGGCCTTTACTGTTACAGTAGAGGCCTATTTTTATGGCGTGAGGGAGTATTTGAAAAAATTCTACTACTTAGGAGGAATTATTTTGGATTTTACTTTATTACTGGAATATGGTTGGGTTTTACTCATTTTGGTGGCTTTAGAAGGACTATTAGCAGCAGACAATGCCCTCGTCCTCGCGATTATGGTGAAACATCTGCCGGAAGAAGACCGAAAAAAAGCCTTATTCTATGGTTTGGCCGGGGCGTTAGTGTTTCGTTTTGCATCTTTATTTGTGATATCGTTCCTTGTAGACGTGTGGCAGGTTCAAGCCATTGGAGCACTGTATTTAATCTTTATGGCTGCTAACCATATTCTCCGGAAAGTTATAAAAGGAAAAGCAGAAGATAAGAATGAAATGGATCTTAAGAAGAGCAGTGGATTTTGGACAACCGTTTTGAAAGTGGAATTGGCGGATATTGCGTTTGCTGTTGATTCAATCTTGGCCGCTGTAGCGATGGCGGTTGTTCTTCCAGACACGCCGCTGCCAAATATCGGTGGGCTCGATGGTGGTAAATTCCTTGTCATATTTGCAGGAGGAATTATTGGCTTAGTGATCATGCGTTTTGCTGCAAATCAATTTGTAAAACTTTTGGCAAAGAGACCTGGTCTTGAAATCGCTGCTTTTACGATTGTTGGCTGGGTAGGAGTGAAGCTTGCGGTTTACACACTTTCACATCCATCATTGGCAATATTAAATGAAGACTTTGCTCACTCAACCGAATGGAAAGTAAGCTTCTATCTAGTTTTAGTTGGAATTGCAGCTGCAGGATGGTTCTTGTCAAAAGAGCAGCGGGAAACAAAAAAAGTAAATGTTTGATAAAAGAGAACTCGCCAATTGGCGGGTTTTTCCTTTATTCTCTAAGCAATGGTTAATTTCTGTTTCACATACTATTCAAAGTAAAAGAGATATTATAGATAGGATTAACATTTATCTTGTCAGTGGCGATAGGTAAGGACTACCATTTTGTTTATCCACTTTTACAAAGAAAAGCGTTATAATAAGAAGTATTAAAGGCAAAGCTGCCTAATTTTTTAATTTTTTTGGAGTGATACATATTATCAGAAACAGTATTCCTAACTTATTTACGCTTGCAAATTTATTTTTTGGTTTTTTATCTGTAATGAACTCTGCAGAAGGGGATTACAAGAATGCTGCCATTTTAATCTTGATTGGCATGATGCTTGACAGCATGGATGGGCGAATTGCAAGAATGTTACGGGCTGATAGTGAATTAGGCAAGGAACTGGACTCCTTGGCTGACATAGTCACCTTTGGAGTTGCACCTGCAATGATGGCCTATTATTCGTACTTTTCCTCCTTTGGTATTCTTGGGATGGCAGTTGCCGGACTATTTCCGTTATTTGGCGCCTATCGGTTAGCTCGGTTTAATATCAACGCTGTTAAATCTTCGCTAAAACATTTTACAGGTGTTCCGATTACAGCAGCAGGCGGGCTGTTAACACTTTTAACGTTATTTCAATTAAAAATGCCAGGTTTCATTTTTGTAATTGCCTTTTTCGTATTATGCATTTTGATGGTGAGTACCATTAAAATCCCTAGCTTGAAGGAAATACCTCTGCCGAAATACGGAATTATCATAACTCTTTTCTTGGGTTATGCACTCTATATAGTGTTTAAAAAAGAACAGCATCGATTCCCGTACTTCATCTATGTGGCAATACCGCTGTATATTGCCTTCATCGGATACCAATTAGTCCGAACAAAAAGAAAACACACTACAAAATAAAGAAAAGGTGCCTGTCACCATGTGATTTCTTCACATGGTGACAGGCACCTTTATTACTGTTTACACTATTTAAACTTACATCCCGAAAGACATTACCCAAATGGATCCGGCAACGGTTACGAATGCGATGAATACGCCGTAGGCGATGTTAATGACATTCGATTTGCCGTCTTCTCCTTCGTTCATGTGCATGAACATGAAGAGCTGCAGGGCCGCCTGGATGACGGCTAAGCTTCCGATTACCCAAATAATCGTTTTGAAGGGAAGGGATGTTTTTAAGGCTACGCCAAGGGCTGCAAAGGTAAGTACCAATGAAGCGATAAAGCCCAAGACATGAGTTACAGGAAATCCTTTTGTATTTTTAGCCAACTTACGCCACCATCCTTGCTAAATACACAAATGTGAAGATAAAGATCCAAACAACATCCAGGAAGTGCCAGTATAAACCGATAATAAAAGCTTTACGAGCCGTTACAGGTGTTAAACCTCTTTTAAAGATTTGGATAATAACCATTGTTGCCCAGCCAATACCCATACTGACGTGAAGTCCGTGCGTACCTAGCAAAACAAAGAAGCTTGATAGGAAAGCACTTGTTTGCATAGTTGCACCCTCATGAACATAATGAATAAATTCCGTTATTTCCATGAATACGAAGCCTGCACCAAGCAAGAGGGTAATCACGAACCATAGTAATAAACCATTGCGATTGCTGCGGCGCATTTCATAAATCGCAAGACCCATTGTAAAACTACTTGTTAATAGCAAAATGGTCTCAATCATGACATCTTTAATTTCAAATAAATCATGTGGTGTTGGACCGCCTGCATATCTTGCATTAAGAACAGAGAACGTTGCAAAAAGTGTACCGAAAAGGATAATCTCGGCTCCTAGGAAGATCCAGAAGCCAAGAATGTTCATTCGGTTTTGTTCTGTTTGATACTCAAGTGGTAAAGCAGTATTTACATTAGCTGACATGGTTGTTCACCCCTTTATCTTTACCGCGCCATGCCTTCTCAATTTGTTTAATTTCATCGACTTTCACATGGAAGCCATCATTATAATCAAAGGAACGAATAATTAAACCTGCAAGAATTCCGACTGTTGCTACAAGGGCAGCAATCTTCCATTCGAAAACAAGGAAGAAACCGGCAACACCGAACACAACACCCATATAGAATGGTAAACCAGAATTGCTTGGCATATGAATTTCTTCAATTTCTTCATCCTTCAAGGTAAGGCCTTCATTATGCTTTTTCATATACCAGAAAGCATCAATTGATTTTACTTCTGGTAGTTTAGCAAAGTTATAGAATGGGGCAGGTGATGAAGTAGCCCACTCAAGTGTTCTAGCATCCCATGGATCGTTAGAGATATTGCGATCTGCGTATCTAGCACTCCAGTAAATATTATAGCAAAGGACTGCAAAACCAGCTGCTAAAATAACCGCACCAATCGCTGATACCATAAACAATGGAGCAAATCCTGATTCAGCAGAGTAAGTGTAAGAACGACGTACCGCACCGTCTAGACCAAGGAAGAACATTGGCATAAAGGTTACGTTAAAACCAATGGTGAATAACCAGAAATGAATTTTACCAAGCTTTTCATTTAACATGAAACCGAACATTTTTGGCCACCAGTAATAAAGAGCCCCGAATACCGCAAATACAACGCCAGGGATTAATACATAGTGGAAGTGTGCCACTAGGAAGAGGGTGTTATGATACTGATAATCCGCTGCACCCATTGCCAGCATGACACCTGTTATACCGCCAATCAAAAAGCAAGGGACAAACGCAAGTGCCCAAAGCATTGCGGTCGTAAATTGGATTCGGCCTTTTCGCATCGTGAATAGCCAGTTAAACATTTTTACCCCTGTCGGGATAGCAATCATCATGGTTGTGATTGAGAATACTGAGTTAACCGCAGGGCCTGAGCCCATTGTAAAGAAGTGGTGAACCCAAACTAACATACTTAAGAAAGCAATTCCGACAACTGAAAATACCATTGATTTATAGCCAAATAGCATCTTACGGGAGAATGTTGAAATAATCTCTGAGAACATACCGAATGCTGGAAGTACAACGATGTATACCTCTGGGTGTCCCCATAACCAGAACAAGTTCGCCCACATCATATCCATACCGCCGGCGCTAAGCGTGAAGAAGTGTGTACCGAAAATACGGTCAAATGTCATCAACGCAAGAGCAACCGTTAAGATAGGGAAGGATGCAACAATAATAATAGAAGCTACAAAAGATGTCCATGTGAACATTGGCATTTTCATAAGACCCATGCCTTTAGTTCTCATTTTTAAAACTGTAACAATAAAGTTAATCCCGGTAGCCAAGGTACCAATACCGGCAATCTGTAAGGCAACCGCATAATAGTTATTCCCGATACCTGGAGTAAATTCTTTTCCGGCAAGAGGGAAGTAAGCAGTCCAGCCTGCATCTGGCGAACCGCCGATAACAAACGAGATGTTAAATAACATCGCACCTGCAAAGAATAACCAAAAACTTAGAGCATTCAATTGTGGGAATGCGACATCTCGTGCACCAATTTGCAATGGAATAACTACGTTCATGACTCCAATTAATAATGGCATCGCGGCAAAGAGAATCATAATAACGCCGTGAGTTGTAAAAATTTCATTATAGTGCTGTGCATCTAAAAATTTCAAATCAGGCTGTGACGTTTGGGCTTTCATTAAAAGTCCGTCCACACCACCGCGGAAAAACATTAAAACACCAGATAGGATATACATAATCCCAATGCGTTTATGGTCAACAGTGGTCAGCCATTCGCGCCATAACCACTTCCATTTTTTTAAATAAGTAACACCAGCTACAATACCAATCATTGTTAGTAATATAGCAATCTGGGAACCTAGGATGAGCGGGTTGCCGACGATAAAGAAATCATGCCAATTAATGCCCATCAATGTTCACCTCCATTTGATTTATCAGTCGTATTCGTTGAGTCTTTTGAAGTTTCTGTAGATGGTTCTTCATCTTTGAAGATTTGGCCTTTTACGCCATGAACTTCATATAATTTAGGATTTGTATAAGTCCCTGAATTCATTTTTCCATGATCAACCCATTGCAGATGTGTTCCTACGAAGGTTTCACGTCCTAAATGCGTTGGTTTAAGTAATTCATTGTACTTCTTCTCAGTCAATTTAGGAGCCTTTGACTTTACATCTTTTACCCATTTTTCAAAGTCTTTTGTGTTCTTCGCTTCTACGGTAAATTCCATATCCGCATAGCCTTTTCCGTTAAAGTTCGTATTTCTTCCTAAAAATTCTCCTGCTTCATCTGCAGTAAGATACAATTCTGTTTCCATTTTATTCATGGTGTACTTCTGACCGCCTAATTGTGGAACCCAGAAAGACTGCATGGTACCGGCAGAGGTCAATTTAAATTTGACTGGTGTGCCAACAGGAATGTTTACATAATTGACTGTTTCAATCCCTTGTTCAGGATAGCTAAAGATCCATTTCCAATCAGCAGATGTAACGTTGATGGTAATCGGCTTTTTATTTTCATAACCTGCAGGAACTTTTTCAAGCTTGTAAATAGTAGATACCGTAGGAATCGTGAGTGCAATGACAATTAGAATTGGTATAAAAGTCCAAATTAACTCTAATTTGGTACTGCCATGTTCCTCCGGCGGCTCGTAATCTTTATTCTCAGGTGTGGCACGGTATTTCCAAACGATATGGACAAATAACCATACGACTGCAATAACCACAATGGCCATAAAGACGAGCGACCAGTTAATTAAGTCGAGAATTTCTCGTGCTGCAGGACCTTTTGGATCAAAAACAAGCAATTTTGAATCACACCCACTCAAAAGCAGCACAGGCACTAAAGCCAAAAGTGGAACAAAAAAGTTCTTTCTAGACATTTTCACATTTCCCTCCAAAATATTTGTTCATTTGTTCACAATTTTAACGTGAATGTATTCACAAACTTCAATAGAATAATACATTTACCTCAAAATTACAAGCAATTGATTTTAAATTAATTATTAACTGATATTCATTAGCAACTCAATTTCGCTATCACAATATTAACAATTACGCCATGATGTTTATATAGGTTTTTTGAAAAAGTTGTGACAAATTTGTTAAGGATTTAAAATGCTAAAATGGTAATTAGCTGGAAGTTGTTAAGTGTATTTTCCAACTTACCTTTATTGAAAAGGGATTTAGCGTTTGAAACTGTCTATTTTAGTCTTATCGTGGGATAATAAAATAGAATACATAATAGAGGAGAGCGCAAAATGAAGGTAAAAATTAATCGCCATGCTGCAAAAGAATTGAAAAAGATGTTGGAAAGTGAAGAGGCAGAAGGCAAATTATTTCGTGTATATGTGACAAGCATGCACGGAGATCATGCCCATTATGACTTGATGCTTGACACACCAACTGAAAATGATGAGGTTGTCAAAACGGATAAGGGGATTGATTTTATCCTTGATAAAAGTGATGAGTACCTGGATGGTGTTTGGATTCAATTTTTCCATGTCCCAAAAGAGGAATGGCTCATTACCAACCCATCAAAAGGCGGTCACCATCACCATCATTAATAACCTTTTATGATCCTGTTGTTAAAACAGGATTTTTAATTTAACCATAAATATATTATGTAAACTAATATCCGTATTTTTGAAAAGTTACTAATAAAAATGTTATCTTATAAAGGAACTTGGGAGAAGGGAGTTTATGACAGGAATGGAAAACTTCAAGAATGATGTTGAAATCAAGTTAGTTGCCCTGGATATGGATGGGACTTTATTAAATAATAAAGGCCAAGTTTCAGAGGAAAATCGTAAAGCGATTAAAGCTGCAAAAGATAAAGGTATAATCGTTGTTCTCAGTACGGGGCGTTCTATACTTACTGTTCGAGAACATGCGGATGATTTAGAGCTCACCTCCTACTTAGTAACAGTAAATGGAAGTGAGATTTATGATGAAAAAAGGAATCTGGTCGAAAGAAACCTTGTCGATACAGCGCATATCGAGTGGATGTTGGAACTGTCAAAACTACATAAAACTAGATTTTGGGCGATTAACACAGAGAGGACCTGGCATAATGAAATGCCAGAAGATTTTCATAAACTGGACTGGTTGAAATTTGGCTTTACAATTGATGATGATGCAACTAGAGAACTGGTTTTTAACGAACTGACCGCAAGAGGTGAATTCGAATTAACGAATTCTACGTTAAAAAACATTGAAGTTAATGCAGCTGGAATTAATAAGGCGCGCGGGCTAGCGCTTGTCTGCTCCAGGTTAGGAATCGAAATGAAGAATGTTATGGCAGTTGGTGACAGTCGAAACGACTTAATGATGATCAAAGAGGCTGGACTGGGAGTTGCAATGGGAAATGCCCAAGATGTGGTCAAAGAAGCAGCAGACTGGATTACGTCTACAAATGAAGAGGATGGGGTAGCTAAAGCCATTCATAAATGGGTTCTTCCCGATTAAATTAAAAAGTATGGTATAAAGGTTTATCACATTGGTCAAACTAGATGTGCAAATAAATTTTGCAAAATTATGCAATGGCTACGTGCTAGGAGGCTACAAAGAAATGGAACATGGTAAAGTAAAATGGTTTAACAGCGAAAAAGGATTTGGATTCATTGAGCGCGAAGGCGGAGAGGATGTATTCGTTCATTTCTCAGCTATTCAAGGCGAAGGGTACAAGTCTTTGGATGAAGGTCAAGAGGTTACATTTGAAATCGAAAATGGCCAACGTGGACCGCAAGCGGTCAACGTTCAAAAACAATAGACCTACCAATAAAACAGACCCTTATTAAGGGGTCTGTTTTTTGATTTCTTCCTTTCATTTTTTATATATCCTTTAATAAGTAAAATTTTTGGACGTTATTTCTTAATTTAGGAATAACGTCCTTCTTTTTTTAATACGAATGTAATAGTGAGTACAGGTTATTGTTTAAATTTTTTATTAGATTATAATTATTATTATTTAGTATTGTTTTTCACTAAAAATATATTATAATCTAGTTAAGTAATAAAAAATAGATTACGAGGTGATTAAATGAGTAATACGAACAAACATTTAACAACTGGAACAGGTGCGCCTGTCGGCGATAATCAAAATTCTATGACGGCTGGTTTGCGCGGACCAACCTTAATACAAGACGTCCACTTACTGGAAAAATTAGCACATTTTAATCGTGAACGCGTACCAGAGCGTGTGGTTCATGCAAAGGGTGCCGGTGCACATGGATATTTTGAAGTAACAAATGATATGTCTAAATATACAAAAGCAAAATTATTTAATGGGGCTGGTAAACGTACGCCGATGTTCATTCGCTTCTCCACCGTCGCCGGTGAGTTGGGTTCCGCTGATACAGTCCGGGATCCTAGGGGTTTTGCGGTTAAGTTTTATTCAGAAGAAGGAAACTATGATTTGGTGGGTAATAATACACCAATCTTCTTCATTCGTGATGCGATTAAGTTTCCGGACTTCATCCATACACAAAAAAGAGACCCTAAAACCCATTTGAAAAACCCAAATGCGGTCTGGGATTTCTGGTCCTTATCACCTGAATCCTTACACCAAGTTACCTATTTAATGGGTGACCGTGGTCTACCAGCCACATTGCGCCATATGAATGGTTATGGGAGCCATACCTTTAAATGGGTAAATGCGAACGGAGAAGCAGTCTGGGTTAAATATCATTTCAAGAGTGAACAAGGCGTTAAAAATATGTCTGCAGATGTGGCGGCGAAATTAGCTGGTGAAAATCCAGATTATCATATAGAGGATTTATATAATGCGATTGAAAACGGAGACTTCCCGGCATGGAGGCTGCATGTTCAAATCATGCCATTGGAAGATGCCAATACGTATCGGTTCGATCCATTTGATGTCACAAAAGTGTGGTCACATAAAGATTATCCTTTAATCGAGGTTGGCAGAATGGTCTTAAACCGCAACCCTGAAAACTATTTTGCGGAGGTTGAACAGGCCACCTTCTCACCAGGTACAATGGTACCAGGAATCGAAGCATCACCTGATAAAATGCTTCAAGGACGTATATTTGCCTACTCGGATGCTCACCGTTATCGTGTGGGGCCAAACCATAACTTACTTCCAATCAACCGTCCGAAGGTAGAAGTGAATAACTATCAGCGTGATGGTGCGATGCGCTTTGATCATAACGGCGGCGGTTCCGTTTACTATGAGCCAAACAGCTTTGGCGGTCCAAAGGAAGTACCTGAACAACGCCAAACACCTTTTGAAGTTACTGGTGCCGCAGCTCAGGTTGCTTATGACCATGATGATCATTATACACAGGCTGGTGACCTATATCGTTTAATGTCGGAAGATGAACGAACTAGATTAGTTGATACCGTAGTAGGGGCTATGAAACCCGTAGAGAGAGAAGATATTAAATTACGTCAAATTCAGCACTTCTATAAAGCTGACCCAGAATATGGCGAGAGAGTGGCCAAAGGTTTAGGATTAGCGATTCCACAAGAAGTGAAATAAACCGGATGCAGGCTATTTTTTATGGAATAGCCTGTTTATTATTATTTTTAACAAAAATACAATCGCAGCAGAATGGAATCAATAAAATGGTTATAAAAAACTTTTTCAGAAAAATTTTTGTGTAACGTCGAATTTTTTCAGAAGGATTTTAATGATATTATCCGAATAATAAGAATAGTATGTAGTAAAAAAGGGGGCGTAAAATTGGGGATTAGGGTGATAGAGAAAGAAGAAATAAAAGTGGTTGGAATAGCTTGGACAGGTACATACTCTGAAGTGAAAACAATCCCAAATCTTTTTAACAAAATGGAGGATCGTTTGGAGGAAGTTTCATGCCTGACTAACGAGCCTGTTGTGATTGCACCATTTCATAGCCGTGAAACGGAGTTTACTTATTATGTTACAAAACCTGTTCGGAAAATCGAGAATGTACCAGAGGGAATGGTTGGTTTCTCAATTCCGAGAAAGAACTATGTCTGTACGACTCATAAAGGAAGTCTGGAAGAAGTAGAAAATACATATCAACAAATGTTCAATTGGATGAAAGAATATGGTTATGAACAGGATTACCACGCCTTAGGATTAGAAATTTTTAAAGAGGAGCATAAGCAGCAAAATATGTCTGGAGACTTGTATTTTGACATTTATTTACCGGTTAGAACCTATAAGGAATAGTTAAAAAGGAGTGTTTTATACTCCTTATCAAAATATATGTGCAAAAATGAACCTTTTTTGTCTTCAAGCATTTCCCTTTACTATTTCTTTTTAGTATAATAACATTATATTCAAAGCTAAATATTTCCTTCGGGGTCAGGTGAAATTCCTAACCGGCGGTGATGAAGCCAATGCTTCTTAGTCCGTGACCCGGTTAACATAATTGTTAAGCGGTGGATCTGGTGAAACTCCAGAGCCGACAGTTAAAGTCTGGATGGGAGAAGGAAAAATAGTGGGTTATGATTTGGGGAGAAATATACCCATTTATACCCTTTATTTCCTATTGTCATTTTTAAGACCCTGAAGAAATTCTATTCTTTAGGGTCTTTTTTATAGCCTCAAGGAATTTTGAGATCTAGTAAAAATAGGGTTAGAATCTTGCTCGAGCCAAAGTAAGGAGAAGAAGGATTATGTTTACCGGAATCATTGAGGAAATAGGTAAAGTAGCAAAGATTCAGCGGACGGCCAATTCGTATGTATTAACAATAGAGGCTGAAAAAATACTACAAGATATACATCTTGGTGACAGCATTGCTGTAAACGGGGTCTGCCTGACCGTTACTTCTATTTTAGGAAAGCAGTTTACAGTCGACGTCATGCCGGAAACAGTTAAAGCGACCAGCTTAAATAACATTAAGAGTGGGACAAAGATTAATTTGGAACGTGCAATGGCTGCAGGCGGCAGATTTGGCGGGCATTTTGTCTCCGGTCATGCTGATGGTACCGGGGTTATTAAAAGAAAACAAGCCTTAGAAAATGCAGTTTATTACGAAATTGAGGCAGATCCTGAAGTTTTAAGATTTGTTATTGTTAGAGGCTCTATTGCTGTCGACGGGACAAGTTTAACTGTTTTTGATGTTTCGGACAGTAGTTTTACACTCTCACTTATCCCTCATACCCTGTCAGAAACAGTAATAGGTTTAAAGGAGCCAGGTGATATCGTCAATCTGGAATGCGATATGATTGGCAAATATGTCAGCCATTTTATAAAAAATAGTGGGAATGATACTCCTCAAAAGAAAAAATCGGGAATCAGCCAAAGTTTTTTAGAAGAAAACGGCTTTTATTAAGCAATAAATAATGAAAAAAGGAGTGATCACATGTTTGATTCAATTGAGGAAGCCCTTCAGGATTTAAAAGCTGGCAAGGTTATTATAGCCTGTGATGATGAAGACAGGGAAAATGAAGGGGATTTTATCGCCTTAGCGGAAAAAGCAACACCTGAGGTCATTAACTTAATGGTTACGCATGGCAGAGGACTAGTTTGTGTTCCAATCGTGGAAGAATTAGCTAAGAAACTAGACTTAACGCCAATGGTCGCTGTCAACACAGATTATCATGGGACGGCTTTTACAGTAAGTATTGACCATAAGTTTTCGACGACAGGAATTTCTGCTTATGAACGGTCTGCAACTGTATTAAGTTTACTGGACCCAGAAGCAAAACCGGAAGATTTTAAACGTCCGGGGCATATGTTCCCACTTATCGCGAAAAAAGGCGGCGTATTACAGAGAAACGGGCACACAGAAGCTGCAGTAGATCTTGCCAAATTATGCGGTGCTAAACCGGCCGGGGTTATTTGTGAAATTATGAATGAAGATGGCACTATGGCCCGCGTACCACAGCTTAGAGAAATAGCTGATCATTTGAACATAAAAATGATTACCATCAAAGCATTGATTGAGTATATAAGCAAAAAAGAAAGTCCTTTAAAAACCAAGGTGGATTAAAACATTATATTGGAGGAATCATCATGTCAAATATTTTCGAAGGTAATTTAGTTGGTAGTGGGTTAAAAGTAGGGATTGTTGTAGGAAGATTTAATGAGTTTATTACAGGTAAATTATTAGACGGTGCAAAAGATGCCTTAAAACGTCATGGTGTAAGTGAATCTGACGTGGATATTGCCTGGGTTCCAGGTGCGTTTGAACTGCCGCTAATTGCCCAAAAAATGGCATTCAGTAAAAAATATGATGCTGTAATTACACTAGGAACCGTTATCCGCGGTGCAACACCACACTTTGATTATGTATGTAACGAAGCGGCTAAAGGAATTAATGCCACTGCATTAGCGAGTGGAATTCCAGTCATTTTTGGAGTTCTTACAACAGATTCAATCGAGCAGGCCATTGAGCGTGCTGGAACAAAGGCAGGTAATAAGGGCTGGGATTCAGCAACGTCTGCGATTGAAATGGCGAACTTGATCCGAAATATCGAACAATAAAACGTTTAACTGCAGGAACAGAGTAAAAACAGGTAAATCTAACGCCTGTTTTTATTCTGAAATATCATTGTTTTTCATATAAGGTATATACAAACCGAACCAATTATCTATATAATGGTCATATCATAAAAAAATAGCACGGTAAACAGGTGCTTAAGTCTTTACTAGACTCTAAGCTTAATAGGGAAGTTGGTTGAATGCCAACGCGGTCCCGCCACTGTAAATGGGAGCAACCTATAGAGGCCACTGTCGATAGATGGGAAGGCATAGGGAGCAATGACCATGAGCCAGGAAACCTGCCTGTTTTAAACACATACAGTCTACGCGGATAGGAGAGTGTTAAGAATAGGAACATTTTTCTTTGTTTCTGCTTAACGTACATACACTCCTCCTCCTTAATAGGGGGATTTTTTTATGTCTATTTTTATAATGAAAGGAATGCAAGTAGAATGCTAAAAAGAAAGAATCTCTGGATGTCTATGCTGTTAGTTTTGATGGTACTGACAAACGGCTTGCAAACATCAGTAATGGCGGCCGAGGCAAAACAAGGTACTGTTACAGTCCTTGGACTAGACTCTACACCGGTAGTTGCAGAAAAGACACTCCAACTGACTGAAAAAGAGACGGCTACCGAGGCATTGATCGATGCGGTTGGTAAAAATAATCTCGAATATACGGATACAACTTACGGACCGATGCTTACAGGAATTAATGGAGTAAAAGCAGGGGATAAGCAATATTGGGCCTATTTTATCAATGGAATCTCTGCACCGGTTGGCCCTGATACTTATATTGTTCAGAATGGTGATAAAATAACATTCCGGTTAACTGATACTAAGAATCCTGCACAATCAACTGTTTCTCTGAAAGTTGTTGATGACAAAAACAAAACAGTTGTGGACCTTTCATCCATTGAGGTAATCGGAAGTCCAAATGCCTTTCAGCTCTTACAAACAGCCTTAGGTACAGATCAGGTTGGGTTTGAAGAAACACAATATGGAAAGATGATTACCGCTCTTAAAGGAATTAAAGCGGAAGGGTCAAACTACTGGGCATTCTATGTGGATGGGAAAATGGCTACAGTTGGCGCAGAGGGCTATGAGCTGCAAAATGGTAACCAAATAAGTTTTCAACTTGAATCCTTTGAACCAGCACCAGGAGATGGCGGTAATGGAGAAACAACACCAACAACACCGTCAACTCCAACAACACCAACTACTGGAACAGTTACAGCTCAAGATTTGCAAACAGCTGTGAACACTTCAAGTGCATATGTACTAAAAAATGAAGTTGGAGAATGGCAGGTAATTGCCTTAAAACAAGCAGGAAAAGAAATTCCTAAAAACTACCTATCCGATGTAAAAGCCATTGTAAAAGAGAAACAAGGAAAGTTTTCAAGAATTACAGATACAGAACGATATTCATTAGGGATTTTAGCCGCAGGCGGCAATCCGACAAATGTAGAAGGCTATAATTTAATAGAAGCAATTTATAATGGCAATGTGACAAAACAAGGTTTAAATGGGGTTGCATATGCACTTGTAGCTCTAGACAGTGCCAATTTCACAGTACCAACTACGGCCCAATGGACAAAAGCCAAACTCATCAGCTATTTGACAGAGCGACAAAACAGTGATGGCGGCTGGGCATGGGATCAAAGCACCACAAGTGATATTGATACGACAGCCATGATTTTAACCGCACTTGCACCATTTAAGGATCAAGACGGTGTAAAGGAAAAGGTTGAGGCAGCCGTCGAGTATCTTTCTACTCAGTACAAGGCTTCCAAAATCGATAATAGCTCAACTGCAGCCCAAGTGATGATCGCATTATCAGCTCTTGGAATCGATGCAAACAGCGGTGATTTTTCAAAAGATAATAGCGGCCTTGTTCAGTATTTACTATCATTTCAAAATAAAGATGGCGGTTTTGACTGGCAGGGCGGAGATGAGAGTGATCCATTCACGACCTCTCAAGCGATTCAAGGATTAGTTGCCTATCAGTTATTTACAGCAGGTAAAGGCTCTTTATACCATTTCACTCTAACAGCGGAAACTCCTGCAGCCGAGACACCTGCTGTTAAAACGCCTCAGACAGAACAAGTTGCACCAACAGAACAAGCTGCTCCTACAGCTACTGTTTTGAAGACAACCAATCAGACTGGGCATGCACTGCCAAATACAGCCACAAATATCTACAATCTTGCAGCTCTTGGACTATTGCTTATGATTGCAGGTAGTTTCATTTATTTGAGACAAAGAAAACAGAACGTATAAAAAACCATTATCCCCTCTTGGCTTCCAAGAGGGGATTGATTGGAGGCAGACATGGATAAAATTTTTAAGATTACTTCCTTTATATCGATTCTATTTATAATCTTTAACTTAGTTGGCTGTAGTTCAACTGACGGTGCAGAGAAGGAATCCAAACAAGAAACAAAAACCGTTGAGGTAACGGCGAAAGCAGAGAATAATAAAGAGCAAGTTACAAAACAACAAACTTCTGCAGAACAAACGAAAACGACAGCTGCTTCACCTGAAACAAAGGAGGAACAGCCGGCTGAAGTGAAAACGGAGAGCGAACAAAGCTCACAGCCTGCTCAGCAAAATCCCGCTGAAAGTAAGACAACAGCCAACACGTCTTCCACAGCGAGTAAAAATACGGCAACAACAACAAAAACCACAGGTGCAACAACAACAAAAAGTACCGGAACGACAACAACAAAAACTACAGGGACGACAACCCAAAAAACTACCGGAACGACAACAAGTAAAACGACTAGCACGGCACCAAGCACTACGACCAATTCAACTCCAGCTCCTAAGCCGGCGGCAACTGCACCAAAGCCTGTTGCTGCCGTAACAATATCCATTACAGGTCCTAAAGACCGCGGGACAATCCTTTCAGCTTCAAAGATAATAATAGAAGATGGGTATACTATTTTTGATGTGGTGAAACAAGCAGCGAAAGCAAAAGGGATTGTAGTGGATTCCACAGGCAGCGGTGCAACAGCCTATATCGAAGGAATTGACAATATCTATGAATTTGATTATGGTGCAAAAAGCGGCTGGGTATTTAAACACAATGGTGCTAGTATTACCAAGAGCATCGGAGTCATAAAGGTTAAAGCTGGTGATCAGATTGCATGCTACTATACTGAATAATATTTGGAGGTACAGGAGATGAGGCTGCGGTTTGACCGCTTTCATCCGCTTGTTACTTTTCTATTTTATGCCGGGGCTGTTTCATTGCTTATTTTAATGCTGCATCCCCTTTTTTTAATCAGCTCTATCGCAGTTGTTATTTTGATTAATATACGCCATGATCGTTTAAACGGATTGCGGCGATGGTGGTTTTTCATTATTACTACATTCCTGCTAATGGTGATCTTAAACCCGCTATTCAATGAGAGAGGGAGGCATTTGTTAGTTGAAATAAACCAACATCGTGTCACATTGGAGGCAGTTGTTTATGGCGGAATGAATGCTCTTTCGATTATTGGGGTTATTGCTTTATTTGTTTCTTACAACATCATCATGACACCGAACAAGCTTTTATTTATTTTTGCAAAAGTGTTACCTCAATTTGCGGTCCTTCTCATGTTGACGCTCCGGTTTATTCCTTTAATGCGAAGAAGGCTTGAAGAAATTTCGGTCGTACAAAAGAGTAAAGGACTCTCGGTTAGTCATGGCAGCTGGAGGGTAAGAGCTAAGACAGGAATGCTTTATGTTCAAACATTGCTAACCTTTTCTTTAGAGGAGGCCATTCAAACGGCTGATTCTATGAAAGCTAGGGGATACGGACAAGGTCCGCGTTCATCCTACGAATATTTTAAAATAAACAAAGCAGATATCATCGCAATCCTTTATTTATTAAGTCTTTTCGGTTTTACCATAATAGAGCGTTTTTCAGGGTTTGGTGTATTAACGATTTACCCCATTATGGAATCATGGCATCTATCATTGATAGATAGAGCGGTTTTAATGTGTTATATCATGTTTTTAAGTTTCCCATTACTAGTTGAAGCAGGTGGAATGTTCCGATGGCGCTTATCGAATTAAATCATGTTACCTTTACCTATCCGGACTGTACAGAGCCTGCCATTCGGAATCTTTCTCTAAACATCTATAAAGGACAATTTGTTGTTCTCTTTGGTGCTTCAGGGTCCGGAAAAAGCACACTTTTACGATTACTAAAAAAAGAAATCCAGCCGCATGGGACGTTATCAGGAGGAATTTCAATAAATGGCCAGCTTGTTCAAGAGACACCAGGGCTTACTAGGGATGTTGGCTTCGTATTTCAAGATCCGGAAAATCAGATTGTCGCAGATGATGTCTTACATGAAATCGTGTTTGGATTAGAGAATATCGGTCTGAATACAAATGAAATGAGAAACAGAGTGGCAGAAATGGTCCACTTTTTTGGCGCAGAATCGATTCTGAACCGAAAAGCCGAGGAGCTTTCAGGCGGGAAAAAGCAGCAAATTAACCTGGCATCTGTTTTATTGATGCAGCCGAACATTTTATTGTTGGACGAACCGACCGCGCAGCTTGATCCCGTTAGTGCACGGGAGTTTATGGATATGTTAAAGAGATTGAACGAAGAATTTGGAATGACAATCATCATGGCGGAACACCGGCTTGAAGAAGTCTTTACCTTGGCTGATCAAATTATCATGATGGAAAATGGTCAGGTAAAAGTTTCTGGTGAACCCAAAGAAGTGCTTCGTGAGCTATGGGATACCTCTAATAAGGCCTACGTTCCGAAGATTCCTGCGTTATTTTTAAGTATGGAAGGTCATGGCAGTGTTCCTTTAACGGTGAAAGAGGGAAGGGACTGGGTGCAAAAGCAGAAGGTTGAGCCTGTTTTTTCAGGAGCCAAGAGAGTCTCTCCGAAAACAGGAGAACGGGTAAAAGTAAATAATCTCTCTTTTCATTATGATAAGAAAAGTGGTTATATTTTAGATGAACTTGAACTGAGCTTAAAGCAAGGAGAGTTTTATGCCTTGTTAGGAGGAAATGGTTCGGGGAAATCTACTTTGCTAAAGATTATGGCAGGTTTGTTAAAGCCTGATAGCGGGAAAGTCTCTTTTGATGATTTGCCCTTAAGGAAGTATAAACAGAATGAGTTAGCTGGTAAAATTGGTTATTTACCACAAAATCCGAAGCTTTTTTTTCTGCAGGATACCGTTCAAAAAGAACTTCAAATCACGATGGAGCAGTGGAAGTTAAAGGATGGTCATGAAGTAAAGCTACTGTTGGATAAATTAGGAATTGCCCATTTATTGTTAAGTCATCCGTATGACCTTAGTGGCGGGGAACTGCAGAAGGCGGCTTTAGCTTGTATCCTAATAAGAAAGCCTGAAGTGCTTTTATTGGATGAACCGACCAAAGGCTTGGACCCAATTTCAAAAGAGAACTTAGCTAAGATTCTCTTATCATGCCATTCAGCTGGGATGACGATTCTGATGTCCACACACGATGTCGAGTTTGCGGCACAATATGCAAGCAAATGCGGAATGATGTTTCAAGGCAAGATTACATCTGAGGACGTACCGGAGAAGTTTTTCAAAGGGAACTTCTTTTATACGACGATGATTCAAAGGGTATTTCGAGGGTTATCGGATAGCGAAATCCCAATGACGCTTGAGGAGGCCACTCGGTAATGCGCAAACACAAGGCCTTAGTAACCGGTTTTCTTTTCATTCTGATGCTAGTTTTACTAGGGCTGAATTATATTTGGGAAGATTCCTATTTAGGCTTTAGCTTTGGTCTAGTCCTTTTAGCACTGTCTCTCTTTTTGTTCCGGTTTGAAACTAGAAAGGTAGAACCTCGTGAATTGGTGCTTTTAGCCGTCCTAGCTTCGATTGCAGCCGTGGGCAGGATTCCATTTGCCAGTCTTCCGAGTGTCCAGCCGACGACCTTTGTGATTATGATGTCCGGTTATGTGTTTGGAGCTGAGAGCGGCTTTGTGATCGGAGCAGTTGCGGCTCTAGCTTCCAATATGATTATGGGGCAGGGGCCATGGACACCTTGGCAAATGGTGGCATGGGGCTTGGTTGGATTGACTGCTGGACTATTAAGAAATACCCTCTTTATGAAAAAAAGATGGGGTCAGATCGTGTTTGGGGTTATTTGGGGTTACCTGTTTGGCTGGATTATGAACCTATGGGGATTTATTGCGCTGATTCAGTCGGGCGGCTCGCAAACTTGGAAGGCGTTTATCGTTTATATGATAGGAAGTGCCACTTTTGATACCTTTCATGCCATTTCCAATGTTTTCTTCTTAGTAGTTTTTGGCGGGATTTGGATTAAGATTTTATTCAGGTTTAAGAGAAAATATGGATTACTAGAATAAAAAACTCCAGTTTTAGCTGGAGTTTTTTAGTGGTTATTGTCTAAGGACCTTTGCTTTATCGATTAATGCATTAATCCCTTCCCCAATCGTATATAAGGCTTTTTCAAGTCCACTTTTCAACTCAGGGGCATGCTCTTTAATCGTTGAGCCAATTTTCTTTGCATTATTATTCAGCTCTTGCCCAATGGCCTTTGCCTGATCATTGATGCTCTTATTAGTTGCCGCTTCACCTGCAAGCTGGGCGTTAATGGACGTGACTTCAAAACTTTCATTAGGGAGATGGCGGATAGATTCCCGCATAATCTCTTTAAAAATAGGAACCACATTGGAAGAACTCGCACTTGGTAAGTAGTGCTGCCTGTCAGTCTGGTCATAGCCAAGCCATATTGCACCGACAAGGTTAGGTGTATAACCTACCATCCACTGATCCTTTGTTCCGTTAACCCCGCTGAATGGCAGCTGGGTAGAGCCTGTTTTACCTGCTATTTGAACACCTTGGATATGAGCTTTTTTTCCAGTACCTGTCTCAACCACATTCAATAACATCGAGGTCATTTGATTCGCAACTGTTTTGGAAGTTACCTTAGTTGTTTTTTCTTCCCGCTCGGCAATTACATTCCCAGTCGGACCCACGATTTTGGTTATCAAATGACTATCCTCTCGGACCCCATCATTAGCAAAGGCAGAAAAGGCATTAGCCATCTGTAATGGTGAAACCCCTTTACTCATCCCGCCAAGCGCAATTGCAAGGTTTTCGTCTTCTTTTTCAACCGGAATACCGAACCGCTTTAATGAATCTAAACCCTTATTTAGGCCAATCTCATGTAACAGCCAGACAGCCGGAACATTTAACGATTCTTCAAGGGCTTTATACAGTGGTACTTCCCCTTGGAATGTTTTTGAAAAATTTTCCGGTGTGTAGTTCCCAATGGTGGTTGGCTTGTCTTCAAGCACAGAAGAATATTTATAGCCATTTTCTAAGGCAGGAGTATAGACTGCTAAAGGCTTAATGGAGGATCCCGGCTGGGCCTGTAATTGGGTGGCCCTGTTAAAGCCGCGGAAAACGTGCTCACCGCGGCCGCCGACGAGGGCTCGAACACCGCCTGATGCGGGGTCCATTAAAACCGATCCGCTTTGGACGATTTTTCCTCCCATTCCGCTAGGGAACAGATAATTTTTGCTATAGACCTTTTCAAGCCCAGCTTGTAAATTTTGATCCATTTCTGTATAAATCCTGTAGCCTCTAGTTAAAATCTCATCTTGTGTTAACCCGTATTTAGAAATGGCTTCATTTAAAACAGCATCGACATAATAGGGGTAATTACGCTCAATATTGCTTCCACCGCCATCTTTAAGTCGAATCTTTTCATTTTTCGCTGTATTGTATTGTGCTGCAGTAATCATACCTTGTTCCTTCATCTTAGCTAAGACAACATTTCGGCGCTTCATGGCTAAATCATAGTTATTATAAGGATTAAGATAGTTTGGCGCGTGTAAGAGGCCGGCCATCATGGCTGCTTCGCTGATGGTTACATCTTTAATATCCTTATTAAAATATTTTTTTGAGGCATTGCTGATCCCCCAAGCCCCGCCGCCAAAATAAACTTGATTTAAATACATTTGCAGAATCTCATCTTTTGTATAAACCTTTTCGATTTTTACAGCTAAAAATAGTTCTTCTGCTTTCCGTTTATAGGTCCTTTCAGGGGAAAGCAAGGCATTTTTGGCTAGCTGTTGTGTTAAGGTACTGCCACCGGCCGTAACTCTTCCAGCAAATATGTTCCCGAAAAGGGCACGGGCGATTCCTTTTATATCAAATCCGCCATGCTCATAGAAACGTTCATCCTCTATCGCCACGACTGCGTTAGGGACATACTTAGGTACTTCGTTAATTGATATGCCCTTCGTTCGATTGGTAGCTACATTGCTGGCGACCTCTCCATCTTTATCGTAAATAACCGTTGGCTGACTTAAGCCTTGTTTTAATTGGTCAACGTTTGCCCTTGATGCCAGCCAGCCAAAATAAGCAATCGTTACTAATACTACGACTAGAAGTAATAATAATAAAATTTGGGTTAGATGTCTTCTTTTCCAGAACCGGACGAGCATTCCCCAAATGGGCGGTAATTTTTCCATGCTATCTCCTAACTTTCAAAAGAAATTTTCGATTTCTTTATTATAGAATTTCTTGACGAAAAAGACCAATAATTAGCTAAAGGATGGGTATCTATGGCATACGTGGACAACCTTTCCATATCGTAAGCATATATTAATTGAAATAGTATAAGGAAAGGGTGGGGGGATTGATTAACTGGAAGGTCCGCTTTAAAAACCGAAATTGGGTGCTTGCCTTTCTTTCACAGATTATGATCGTTGCCGAACTGGTTTTATCTGGTTTACATTCAATGGGGCTGGTTCATTTTCAACTAACGGATTCAATTCAAAATTCGATTTTAACAGTAGTTAATGCAGTGTTTGTGTTGTTATCCATGTTAGGGATTATCCAAGATCCTACAACCAAAGGATATAAAGACAGCGACCAAGCGCTAAAATATAACGAGCCAAAGTAAGCTAAAAGGAAATATAATTTTTAGCAAATTATCTACAAATTTGGAAAAAATTTGGTAAGATAGATTAATAGGAAAAAAATGACAGGAAGGAAGTTTTTGAATAGGTTGAATGATACAAGCTGAAAAGGGGTATTAAAATGTCAATCTGGTTTATGATTTCAGGGGCTTTCTTGCTGATTGTCCTTTTAGAGGAATCTATTTACTATGGTTGGAATCGGTATGTATATGGTAAAAACAACCAGATGAGAAGTAAAAGGAAAAACCGCTTGTTTGTTGTATTAGAATTCTTTAAGCAAAAAAAGAAGTCAATCGATATCGAAACCAATCATCAAGAAAAGAGCTCAAGCTAAAGCTGGAGTTCTTTTCTTTTTTTGTCAATGTAAAAGATGAAACACAAGTCAGTTGGTTTGTGACTCATTCTGTTTTTTCTTCTTTTTAAAGTAAGACCTAAGCAATCGAATGCAAAAGAAGAGGGCAAATAAAAACACAATCACATATTCAGCCGGTTCCATTACTCGGAATGGGTCTAAGGCCTTCCAGATAAGCAAGTTTGGTGCGGTTCCCATGATGAAATCTAAGAGAATAATTAAACCGAACATCCCTCCGGCTAATATAAAAACAACCATTATTGCTTTCAATTTGTTCACCCTCATTCCACGTTAGGATTAGTATTCAGAGTTTTAAAAGTCCTTATACTCTGAACTCCGAAGTTTTTTGTTTAGATGGATATTGGTGTGTTTTTTGGGGAAAATACCCATAATCAATTTCTAGGAAATGGGTGGAGTCTTGTGTCAATCCTGTCACAAATTTTGAAAAAGAAACAGCAGAAGAGACAGAATGATAATTATCAGCAAAAGCAAGATCCACTTAAGCCAGAGGAATTGCCAATCCTTCGGGACTATAAAGAAAATCTAGAAAGGATCAAAGCTGAATTAGGTAATAGTACCGATGTTGCTATTCGAGAAATACAAGCAGGCAGTTATAAGACTGCGTTCGTCTATATAGATGGACTAGTCGATACCGTAAGCATTAGTGATTTTCTTTTAGAACCTTTTATGGAGAAGGATGTAATTCCTGAACAAAAAGATATCTTTCAATACCTCCTCGATAAGGCTGTCGCCTTAGGAAGTGTCCAGTCGATTAATAATTGGAATCAAGTATATGATTTACTTCTATCAGGAAACACAGTCATTTTTATCGAAGGCTGCAATAAAGCGATTAGTGCTGAAACAAAAGGATGGGAAAAGCGTTCCATAACAGAACCGACTACACAGCTATCAATCAGGGGGCCTAAGGATTCCTTTACGGAAACACTTAGAACAAATACGGCATTAATTAGAAGGCGGCTTAAAAGCCCTAATTTATGGGTAGAAGCAATGAAAATAGGGACGGTTACCCAAACAGATATTGCAATTATGTATATAAAAGGAATTGCCAACGATAAAATTGTTGAAGAAATCAAAAAAAGATTACAGCGAATTGATATAGATGGCATTATCGCATCAGGGTATATTGAACAATTAATTGAAGATCAAACATGGACAACATTTCCAACCACCTTTCATACAGAGCGGCCAGATGTCGTCTCATCACAGCTGCTTGAAGGAAGAATAGCGATTGTTGTGGATGGAACGCCATTCGTCCTAACAGCACCGGCTATATTTGTACAATTTTTCCAGGCACCAGATGACTACTATTCCCGTTTTGATATCTCAACAGGAATTAGGCTTCTTAGGATTATTGCATTTTTAATTGCCCTAATAGGTCCGGCCACCTATATTGCAGCTACAACGTTTCACCAAGAAATGATTCCGACAACAATGGCCATTGCGATTGCAGCACAACGAGAAAATGTTCCGTTTCCAGCGTTTGTCGAAGCGCTCATTATGGAAATTACCTTTGAAATTTTAAGGGAGGCGGGCTTAAGACTTCCACGTGCAGTTGGCCAGGCCGTTTCAATTGTTGGTGCTCTTGTAATTGGGCAGGCGGCCGTACAAGCGGGTTTTGTTTCACCTGTAATGGTAATCGTTGTTTCGGTTACAGCAATTGCTAACTTCTCTACACCGATTTTTGCGATGGCAATCGCAGCGAGATTAATTCGCTTTGTCTTGATGGGGTTAGCAACGATTTTGGGCTTTTATGGTATGATGCTTGGTCTTATGTTTATGGCGATTCATTTATGCTCACTTCGCTCGTTCGGTATCCCATACATGATGCCATTAGCACCATTTAACATTACTAATCAACAAGATGCCTTTGTGCGATTTCCAATTTGGTCATTTAAAAATAGACCTCCCTTTATTAGTAAAGGGAATATGATGAGGACTGGAGATAATCAAAAGCCTAGTCCCCCAAGGCCTGATGAGCAAACAAGTAATCAAGGTGATAAGTCATGAAAAAGGGTTTGATCATAGTAACGATATTATTTATGCTTACACCTTTGCTTAGTGCCTGCTGGAATCAAAAGGAATTAACGGATTTGGCCTTTGTAATGGCGTTAGGAATCGATAAAGGAAAGGATAAAAAGTTTAAGCTTTCCTTCCAACTGGTGAATCCGGGTAACGTATCTACAGGACAAGGCAGCGGTGGAGGTCAGGGCCTTCCAATAGCTGTTTATCGAAGTACTGGTGACACAATAACAGAGGCTGCTAGAAACGCAACCAAAAAGGTATCACGGCGCCTTTATTACGCTCACACTAATGTGGTTGTCATTAGTGAAAAAATCGCAAAAACAGATTTGCTATATATTTTGGATGCATTAGACCGGGATCCTGAATTTCGAACAACGACAGAAATGGTGATTGCCAGGGGCTGTACTGCAGAGGAAATTGTAACAACCCTTACAATTCTCGATAGGCTTCCCGTTAACAAAATTACGAAACAGTTAAAAGCTTCACAAGCGATGCTGGGTGAAAATATGTCGGTAACTATTGACGACTATCTTAGTGCCTTAGTAAGCAAGGGCAAACAGCCTTTTTTAAATGGTTATAGCTTAATTGGTATTAAATCAAAAGCAAAAAAAGCCGAGAATCTCCAAAAAACCACAACGGATGCCTTTCTTTCTTCTGATGGGTTAGCCATCTTTCATGATGGAAAATTACTGGGCTGGGTCGATAATAACAAAGCCCGGGGGATCGTCTGGATTCAAAATAAACTCAAAAGTACTGATATTGTGATTCCGTGGAAAGAAGAGAAAAGGGCTCTTGTTGTGGCACCCATCCGCTCCAAAACAAATATTTCTGTTCACTTTGTCAATCAAAAGCCGGTAATAAATATTGCTATTAATAGTGAAGGATGGATTAGTGAAGCCAATACTGTCATTGATTTAAACAATCCTGTGATTATCGGAAAAATTGATAAACTGGTCGAAAAGGAAATCAGCAGGCAAATTTTAGACTCGGTTCAAGCAGCACAAAAATTAAAAAGTGATATTTTTGGATTTGGAGATAAGGTGCATATTACTAACCCTGTCTTATGGAAGAAATTCCAAGGAAATTGGGATGAGGAATTTGCCTCATTAAAGGTCAATGTGACCACAGACTTTTATGTTCGCCGTGAAGGAATTCGGACACTGCCTTTTTGGTCTTCAATGGGAAAATAAGAACTGGCAAGGGGAGGCGTGTATGGAAAACGCAAAAATTAAGGCCTACCAGCTATTTGTGCTGGTTGTTCTTTTTGAGATGGGGAGCGCGATCCTCGTTGGCCTGGGAGCGCAGGCCAAGCAGGATGCCTGGCTGTCTATTCTATTAGGACTAGGAGGCGGGTTAGCGGTCTTTCTCATTTACTATCAATTATATAAATATTATCAGGACATCCCGCTAACCAGTTACGTTCAAAAAATCACAGGTAAATGGATTGGCCGTATTATTGGGGTTTCGTATATTATTTATTTCCTCTATTGTGCTGCTAGGGTACTGCGTGACTTTGGTGAATTATTAACTTCTACCATCTATACGACAACCCCTTTAATTGTGATTAATTGCCTAATGATCTTCACGATTATGTATGGTATACATAAAGGTTTTGAAGTGATTGCACGGGTAGGCGAACTGTTTTTTATTGTGATTTATATGATGGCTTTCGTAGGCTTCGGATTAATTATGTTTTCAGGATTAATTCACCCGGAAAATCTTCGCCCTGTGCTAGAGAATGGCTTTATGCCTGTGCTGAAAACCTTTCTAACGGAAACCATTAACTTTCCATTTGGAGAGATGATTGTCTTTACAATGGTACTCCCTTATTTAAATGATGCCAAAAAGGCAAAATGGGTTTGCCTGGGTGGCATGGTCCTCAGCGGCATTAATATCACGATCACAGCTGTTATTAATGTAGCTGCATTGGGGCCTGATTTATTTACTAGGGCCAATTTTCCGTTATTATCAACAATCAGCAAAATTCAATTAGCCAATTTTATTGAACGGCTAGATGTTCTATTTATGCTCTATCTTGTCATTGGCGGTTTCTTTAAAATATCGATTTTTTTTTACGCGGCAGTTGTAGGAACCGCAGATATTTTTGGATTTAAAACTCATAGTAAACTGAGCTTTCCTATGGGGGCACTTGTATTATTTTCATCCATCACGATTGCATCCAATTATTCGGAGCATATAAAAGAGGGACTAGAAGTTGTCCCAGTCTATTTACACTGGCCATTTCAAATTTTGATCCCCTCATTTTTATTAATCATTGCTATTTTCAAAAACAAAGGAAAAAAAAAGGAACAAACATAAAAAAACTGCCATTCAAATGTACACTGAAATGGCAGTTTTTTTGATTTATTTATTTGTAATGGCCTTCTTCGTGATTTCCTGCTTAATCGGCAAGGAGATGTCAACAGAAGTTCCTTGATTCTTTTGACTGTTAAAATGAATCATACCATTGTGAGCTTGAACAATTTTAAAGCTGACAGTTAATCCGAGACCCGTTCCTTTTTCTTTAGAAGAGTAGAATGGTTCACCAAGCTTGTCTAAGCGTTCCTTCGAAATCCCACAGCCATGATCTTTTGCCGTAATGATCACGTGTTCACCTTGAGGGGGATGAATGACAATTTCAACTGTTCCGCCTTTAATAGAAGCTTCAATCGCATTTTTAATAATATTAATAAATACTTGCTTCAATTGATTAGGTTCGCATTCAATGTAAACTTCCTCTTCTGGAAAAGTAGAGACAATTTGAACATTATAGTAAATGGCTTCAGAACTTAATAGCGAAATAACATCACTTAAAAGCTTTTGTATATCTGATCTGGAAAATTTAAGATGCTGCGGTTTGGCTAAAAGCAGCAGTTCCCCCACAATGTGATTAATCCGGTCTAATTCATCCATCATAATCCGATAGTAAAATTGATGTTTTTCATCTTCCATTTGTAAAAGCTGAACAAACCCTTTTAAAGAGGTCAGCGGATTACGAATCTCGTGTGCCACACTTGCGGAAAGTTCCCCAACAACAGACAGCTTTTCGGTTCTCCTTAGCCGTTCCTCGGCTTTTCTTAGGGCTGTTACATCTCGTCCGTAGCCAATAATTCCGGAGATAATCCCATTAACAATAATAGGCACAGAGGTACATTGAAGGGTAATGTCATTTCCATTCCGGTGAGGAATCTTAATTTCATACATAACCGGCTTCACTTCATCTGCCACTGATTGGATAAAATTTGGCAGAAATTTTTTATACTTTTTTGGTAATAACTGACTAACGTTGTGTCCAATCATATCCCCTCGTTTAAATCCAGTAATCACGTCAAACTGGGGATTTAAATTGGTTATGGTTCCTTCTAAATTAAGCATATAGACAATATCTGGACTATACTCAAATAGAGATTTGTATTGCTGCTGACTTTCTGCGAGCTGTTTTGCCATTTCCCTTCTTTCAGTAACATCACGTCCAATCACAACGAGCCCTTGACGGCTTTGGTCGGGGTTAAAGAGGGGAACTTTAATTGTATCAAATATCCTGAATGTCTTATCAGGCATCTCGAGTACCTCTTCCATTCGAGTTATGAGTCGATTTCTCCAAGTTTCTTCATCAGATATTTCACAATACCGAAGGGCATCCCCATGAAATTCCGAATACTCGGCTAACTCGGAATCCGTTTTCCCGCGATAATCCACATCCTCAAGCCCGAACAATTTCAATCCAAACTCATTGGCCTCAATCCATCGGCCATCTCCATCCTTAAAGTTGACAAAATCAACCATGGCATTAATTAGGGTGGACAGCCGATTTTGATCTTCAAGGGAATCTGTTAATTCCTGTTGTTTACTGTAGGAAAAATAAATAAATAAACCTGTAACCATAATATAAAGAATTTCCTTTGTTCTCTCTACAGCCCAGATAAAGGGTGAAGGAACAAATTCTTCAACGAGATAATTTGTTCCATAAATCCAAATAATACTACTAATTATATATAGGATAACTAGCTTTTTTTTATCCATACATTTCTCCATATTCTTTCTAGGAAGATAATTTCCTAGCATAATAGAAAACATTTCTACTATATAGTACTAGAAAATGTTCTTTTTTGGAATAATAAAAAGCTATGTACTATAAAATGGAAGATTATTCGTTTTTCAGCGCATATTCTCTGACCATGTCTACTGAGACTAATTTCCGAGTAGGAATGATTCCTTGTTTTGCAAGCTCATTAATCTGATTTGTAACCATATTTATTTTTTCGGTTGTAAATGGTTTTCCTTCTCTGCATAATGTCACTGCTTCTTCTATATACATTTCTCTTAATTGGTCAAGCGAAAGGAAATCGTTAATTTTCTTATTTTGTTTGTTAACGTGTTCTGTAATTGCCTTATGTACACTCATTTTTTCTGCCCCTTTGTTGTCATTAATTTAGTAGACTCTTTTTCCAAGGATGAGTAGATCCCTTTCTACTCCATCTAACTCTGCTACATTTGGCAGATGAGCCCATTTTTCAAACCCAAAGCTAGTAAACAGTTTGATACTTGGTTCATTATGGCCAAAAATAAACCCAAGTAATGTTTTGATCCCGAGTTCAGGGCAGGTATCGATTGCCTTTTGGATCAAGAACTTGCCTAGTTTTTTACCGCGAAAATGGTGATGAATATAAATACTTACCTCTGCGGTCGCGTTATAGGCAGGTCTGCCATAAAACGATTGAAAGCTGACCCAGGCGCAGATTTCCCCGTTTGTTTCTACAACCCATAAGGGACGAAACACAGGTGAGTGATCATAGAACCACTGCAGTCTGCTTTCAACTGAAACAGGTTCTAAATCAGCTGTAACCATCCGGCCAGGAATAGTGGAGTTGTAAATGTCAATAATGATTGGCATATCCTCTTTTTTTGCATCTCTTATTGTGAAATCTTCATACATGGGTATTGTCACTCCGTTGGTTAAGATGTAATTAGATTTTATGATATCGTTGAAACACTATCTTTTCAAGCCATTTAGAATAATAATTCCTACAAAAAGAAAGACCCTTATTCAAAAGTGAAAAGGGCCTTTCTCCATTTGGCTGCACGATTCATTGTACAGACCAAATTCGTTTCGATGCCAAGCACTTTATTACCAGCGGTGGGCCTTAGCATTGCTCCTTAAGATGATTTGGTTTTGCGACACTCTTGTCTGACCATTCACCTGTGCTTTCGTGTGCTTTGGTCTCGTAAAAGTGTAGTGAAAAAGCTCCGACTGTGAATCTAACTGGTCTCTGTAGCTCATCAACAATCACCTCATCATAGGATTTGAAACGGATATTCAGAAGAATATCATCCTTATCATTTGTAAAAAAGGGAGGAAATAGTCAATAATCTTAAATGAATCAAAAAAGTGCTGATCGTTTAACCTAAATAAAGCAGTTGATGACGATTAAAAAGGGGATTTTAAAATGAAGATGACAGGAAATACCATTTTAATTACGGGTGGGGCATCAGGCATTGGGTTTGCGTTTGCTGAGCGATTTTTAGAGAGCGGCAATGAGGTGATCATTGTCGGCCGCCGTGAAGATAAATTGCGTGAAGTAAAGGAAAGATTTCCGGCCATACATACAAAGGTTTGTGATGTTTCCAAACAGGACGAGAGAATCAGTTTATTTGAATGGACAACGAAAGAATTTCCTCAATTAAATGTACTTGTTAATAATGCCGGTATCCAACAGCGAGTTAATCTCTTAAATGCAAAAGAAGATTGGGATTACTACCGCAATGAAATTTCGATTAATGTAGACGGTCCAATTCATTTGACCATGCTTTTTACACCTCATCTTGAAAAACAAGCGAAGGCGGCGATACTAAATGTCACGTCCGGATTAGCGGTGATGACCGGTGTGTGGGTCCCTGTTTATAGTGCAACAAAAGCAGCGCTTCATTCTTTTACCACATCACTACGTCATCAGCTGGAAGAGACAAACATTGAGGTCATCGAAATCCTTCCTCCTGCAGTCAATACGGATTTAGGTGGAGCTGGTTTACATACCTTTGGTGCTCCGTTAACCGATTTTGCCGACACGATTTTTGCCGAGCTTGAAAAAGGAGAGGTTGAAATCGGCTATGGCGGCACAAAGGAACGGCTTCAAGCGACAAGAGAAGAAATTATGCACGGCATTAAAGGGGCATGGAAGAACTTTTTAAAAAATAACCCCAGCTTTCGCAGTTAAAAAATTGGAATACGTGAATTTGAGGGTGAAGAACGAGTGTGAAACCACTTCGAAAACAGTAATTAAGTGTTCACAAGATTATTCTTTGGAATGTTTTCAGGCGTTATGTTGAGTTCATCAAGCTTAATAAATCCTCGGTTGTATTGGAGCTGAGGATTTTTTACGAAAAAAGGAAGTAAATGCTTGTATTATCTGAAATTTCCGAATAAAATTAAAGTGCACATACTAACCGGTAGGTATGTGTTGGATGATTCATGCATACTCTTTTATGGAGGAAAAAACTAGATTTCAAGATTAAGAATGGAGTGAAAAACATGCATTTACGCCTAACCGATGAACAAAAAATGGTGCAAAAAACAATTAGAAGATTTGTAGAAAAAGAACTCATTCCACTTGAAAACGAAGTATTAAGAAACGAGCGTGAAGGAAGGCAAAGTCTCCCTCCAGGCAAATTAAAAGAGCTGCAATTAAAAGCAAAGGAAGCAGGATTTTGGGGAATCAATACACCGGAAGAATATGGCGGTGCCGATCTTGGGCAGATGATGATGGCCATTGTCCTGATGGAAGTGTCTAAGACCTTTGTGCCATTTTCATTTGGAGGTTCAGCAGATAATATTCTCTATTATGGCAATGAAGAACAAAAACAAAAGTATTTAATTCCAACAATAAATGGCGAAAAGAAATCCTGCTTTGCGATGACAGAGCCAGGGGCTGGCTCTGATACGAGAAATATCAAAATGACGGCGGTAAAAGACGGAAATGACTGGGTGCTAAATGGAGAGAAAACCTTTATAACCGGTGGAAACGAAGCCGATTTTGTGATGGTGATCGCGATTACCGATAAGGAGAGGCATCAAGCCACACAAGGCCGTGAAGGTGTGACTTGTTTCATTGCTGACCGAGATATGGGCTGGAAATCCGAGTATATACATACGATGGGTGAATGGGGACCAGCCGGCTTAGTATTCGATAATGTTCGTGTCCCTGAGGAAAATATTTTAGGTGAATTACACAAAGGATATAATCTTGGGTTGGAATGGATTGGCTTTGCCAGATGGATCGTCGGGGCCAGAGCAGTTGGGTCTGCCGAACGCTTATTACAAATGGCGATTGATTATTCCAAGGAACGAATTACCTTTGGTAAACCGATTGCCGAACGGCAAGCCATTCAATGGCAAATTGCCGATTCTGCGGTTGAAATTGAGGCTGCCAGATGGCTTGTCTTGAATGCTGCGTTTACTCTCGATGAAGGCGAAGATAACCGGCATCTTGCATCCATGGCTAAATTATATGGTTCTAATATGGGCAATCGAGTGGTCGACCGTGTTTTGCAAATTCATGGCGGGATGGGGTATACAAAGGAATTGCCAATTGAACGCTGGTACCGTGAAGCAAGATTATGGAGAATTTACGACGGAACCGATGAAATACAGCGCATGATCATTGCCCGAAATTTAATCAAAGGTCATGTCAAAGTGGGTCAATACGTATAGAAAAAATGTAAGCGTTATCTAAAAATCTGCTGTGTAAAAGGTTCTTGTGATTTTTAGCAAGTGTTGATTGGAGCGTAAGACGCGTAGACTCCTGCGGGAGTACGGGGCTGGGGAGACCCTACAGGCGCATAGCGCCGAGGAGGCTCCCCGGACCGCCCCCGAACCGCTCGCGCCTAGAGCGGAAATCAACACTCTAGTTAACACAGCCAACTTTATAAAAATAGGAGGAAGAGGGATGGCAGGAAGATTTTCAGGACGAGTCGCATTTGTAACAGGTGGAAGCAGGGGGATTGGCAAAGGAATTGTCGAACTTTTTGCTGAAGAGGGAGCAAAAGTTGCATTAATTGATTTAAATGAAGAAGCATTAAATGAAACAACCAGTGAATTAAGAGAAAAAGGGTATGAAGTGTATTCAAAAGTTGCCAATGTGGTGGATGCTGAACAAGTAGAGAATGCTTTTAAAGAGGTTTATGAAACGTTTGGATCGGTGGATATTTTAGTTAATAATGCCGGGGTTATCCGAGATAATTTGTTATTTAAAATGACAGATTCCGATTGGCAAACTGTCATGGATGTCCATTTAAAAGGGTCGTTTAATGCCGCACGTGCCGCGCAAAAATACATGGTTGAGCAAAAATATGGGCGGATTATCAATATTTCGTCGACTTCAGCCCTCGGCAATCGCGGCCAGGCCAATTATGCTGCTGCCAAGGCCGGATTGCAAGGGTTTACCAAAACACTGGCCATTGAGTTAGGAAGATACGGCATCACCGCTAATTCCGTAGCACCAGGCTTTATTGAGACAGAAATGACGAAAGAAACAGCCGCAAGAATTGGGATTACATTTGATCAATTAATTCAAGCGAGTGTCGCCCAGATTCCGGTGGGGAGAAGTGGAAAACCTGCCGATATTGCCAATGCTGTGGCCTTCTTTGCAGATGAGAAATCTTCGTTTGTCAATGGCCAGGTAATCTATGTTGCCGGCGGACCGAAATGCTAAAAAAGGTGAGGTGAAGACAATTGTTTAACGATCAAATCGGGAAACAATCAAACAAAGTAAAAAATCCCGTGGAAAGAGGCGCTGTAAAGAAATTTGCCGAAGCGATTGGAGATCTTCATCCGATTTATTTTGATGAGGATACAGGCCGGCTTTCTCGATACAAAAACAATATTGCACCGCCAACTTTCCCACGGGTATTTGATTATGGCACGATTGAAGGATTGAACCTGCCAAACAAAGGTTTAATTCACGGGGAACAGACCTTTCATTATAATCGTCCATTAGTAGTGGGCGAAGAAGTGTATTGCTATTCAAAAGTAAAAAATTATTTTGAGAAAAAAGGGAACTTTGGGCAAATGGGATTCTTGGTGTTGGAAGGCTTTGGGGAAGATGAAGCAGGGAATGTCATTTTCAGTTCTACCACAACTATAGTGATTACCGAAGCAGTTAGGAAGGTGTTGGTAAAATGAGTGCGCTGACACAATTACAAGTGGGTGAGTCGCTTCCTGAGGTACAGCTGGAACCAGTCTCACGGATGGACCTAATTAAATATTCGGGAGCATCTGGTGATTTTAACCCGATTCATACCATTGATGATGAGGCGAAAAAAGCAGGACTGCCAGGGATTATTGCCCACGGCATGTGGACAATGGGCAACTTGGCAAAGCTGTTTACTGCTTACTATGAAGAAGGATTTGTCCAAGATTACTCAATTCGGTTTAAAGGGATGGTATTTTTAAACGATGTGGTGACATTAAGGGCGACTCTGAAAGAGAAGCAGGACCAAAATCTCCGTTTTGACGTTCAAGCGGTGAACCAGCAGGGGAATGAAGTTTTAAAAGGTGAAGTAGTCTATCACCACTATTAATAGCCTCAGGTGAAATAAAACCCGGCATGCAGAATCTCCTTTTTTCATGCTGGGTTTGTTTCTATCACTTAAAGGATGAGTACATATCCTTCCAATCATCATGGTGATAAGCCAGATAAAGGAGAAAATTTTCGGAAGGTTGGCTGTTGAGTATTCGAAAAACTTCCATTATGATGTGAGTAACTACATACTGACTAGTAGGTATGTTGAGGAGGGAAAACCATGAACTTTAGTTATTCTGATAAGGTCCAAGAGCTTCAGGAAAAGCTTGCAGGCTTTATGGATGCATATATTTATCCCAATGAAGAGCTCTATAATGAACAAATTGATAAAAGTGACCCTTTTTCCAAAATACCTCCGATTATGGCGGAGCTTAAAGAAAAGGCGAAACAGAATGGATTATGGAATTTATTTTTACCAGAAAGTGAATATGGGGCAGGTTTGACAAACTTGGAATACGCGCCGCTCTGTGAAATTATGGGACGTTCCGCGATTGCTCCGGAAGTCTTCAATTGTGCAGCCCCTGACACGGGAAATATGGAGGTTCTTGTCCGATATGGGACTCAAACCCATAAAGAACAATGGCTTAAGCCGCTTCTAGACGGAGAAATCCGTTCCTGTTTTTCGATGACAGAACCAGACGTCGCATCATCAGATGCAACCAACATTCAAGCAAGTATTGTTCGCGATGGAGATGAATACGTCATTAACGGAACGAAATGGTGGTCATCCGGTGCCGGGGATCCCCGCTGTAAGATTGCAATTGTTATGGGGAAAAATGATCCATCTGCCCAGACCCATGAACAGCAATCTATGATTCTAGTACCTTTAGATACGCCAGGAGTAACAATAAAAAGAATTTTACCAGTGTTTGGCTATGATCACGCCCCACACGGTCATGCAGAAATTGAATATAAAAATGTTCGTGTTCCAGCTTCTAATATGCTTTGGGGAGAAGGCAAGGGCTTTGCGATCGCACAGGGAAGGTTAGGACCGGGAAGGATCCATCACTGTATGAGAACGATTGGTGCAGCGGAGCGTGCTCTTGAAGAATTGTGTAAGCGTATTCAAAGTCGAGTGGCTTTTGGAAAAAGACTTTCCGATCAAGGGGTGATCCAAGAATGGATTGCTGAGGCCAGGATTGATATTGAACAGGCCCGCTTGCTCACGCTGAAAGCAGCCTACATGATGGATACAGTTGGAAATAAGAAAGCAAAAGCAGAGATTGCCATGATAAAAGTGGTAGCTCCAAATATGGCATTGAAAATAATTGACCGTGCGATTCAAGCCTTTGGAGCAGCCGGAGTAAGTGAGGATACACCGCTTGCCGCCAGCTGGGCGAATATTCGTACACTAAGACTAGCGGATGGTCCCGATGAGGTTCACAAGCGGGCAATTGCCAGATACGAGCTGAAAAAATATCGATAAAGGTGGAATAGCTAGTGCATGTAAAACAACTTTTCGATTTAAGTGGTAAGGTGGCGATTGTAACAGGCGGCGGCAGGGGGCTTGGCCAGCAAATTGCCGAGGGGTTTGCAGAGGCAGGGGCCAATGTCGTGGTCTGTTCGCGTAAGGTGGAAGCTTGTGAGGAAGTTAGTAAAGAGCTAAAAAAGCTTGGTGTTGAAAGTCTCGCGTTAAAATGTGACGTTTCTAATCCAGAAGATGTTAGAAATGTGGTGGACAGGACCGTTGAAAAATTTGGCAGGATCGATATTCTTGTCAACAACAGCGGAGCATCCTGGGGGGCACCAGTTGAGGAGATGCCGCTCGAGGCCTGGCAAAAGGTGATAAATGTGAATGTGACAGGCACGTTCTTGATGTCACAGGCGGCAGGGAAAGTGATGCTAAAGCAGCAGTCTGGAAAAATTATTAATATTGCCTCAGTGGCCGGTTTAAAGGGAAGCAACCCTAAAGTGATGAATGCGATTGGCTATAATTCTAGTAAAGGGGCCGTTATTACTTTTACGAAGGATTTGGCGGTAAAGTGGGGACCAAAAGGAATTTACGTAAATGCTATTGCGCCCGGATTTTTCCCGACAAAGATGTCGAAGGGGCTCCTGGATATTGGCGGGGAAGCGATTCTTGAAGGGACGCCGCTGCGAAAGTTTGGCTCGGATACAGATATAAAGGGGGTAGCATTATTTTTAGCATCGCCAGCATCCGATTTTGTGACCGGTGATGTTCTTGTAGTGGATGGCGGAGCGCATGCGATGTAATTTACGGATAGGTAGAGGAAATTTGCGTACGGCTTAACTCAACTTGTATGAGATGATTCAATAAAAAAAAGAGAGACAAAATTGAGCGGAATATAGAGAAAAACGGTATTAGGAGGTCGCTTAGATACAGGTTTACTAAAACTTCTGGGCGGAGTTCAAAAACAACGTATTTAGAGGGGGAGATCAACTAAATGAAAAGAGACGCAGTCATCGTTTCGGCTGTCCGGACCGCAATTGGCAGACAGGGAGGCGCCTTAGCTGGTGTGCCTGCCCATGTGTTAGGAGCGGGAGCAATCAAGGAAGCCGTTAAAAGAGCAAATATAAACCCAGAAATTGTTGATGATGTCATTTTGGGCAACGTCCTCTCCGGAGGAGGAAATATTGCTAGATTAACAGCTTTACAAACAGGACTATCAATCGATTTACCGGGGTTTACGGTTGATAGGCAGTGTGGTTCTGGAATCAATGCCATCAATCTTGCTGTCCAAGCAATTCGTGCCGGGGACGGGGATGTATACATTGCTGGTGGAACTGAGAGCATGAGCAGGGCGCCGTATTTAATGGACCGCCCGGAAAAACCATATAGTCCGCTGCCGCCAAGCTTTCGTAAATCGCAGCTGTCACCAAAAGAAATAGGCGACCCGCCAATGGGAATCACTGCCGAAAACCTCGTCCAAAAATATGGAATTACCAGAAAAGAACAAGATGACTTCGCCTGCCAAAGCCAACAACGGATGGCGCGGGCCATGGCCGAGGGGCGCTTCGATGAACAGATTGTTCCGATCACCATTCCTGTCAAAAAGGGTGAGCAGATTGTTTTTAAAACAGATGAACACCCTAGACCGCACACAACCATAGATGCCTTAGCGAAATTGCGCCCGCATTTATAAAAGATGGAACCGTGACAGCGGGCAATAGCTCAGGCTTAAACGATGCAGCCTCTGCGCTTGTAATCATGTCTAGGGAAAAAGCGGAAAAATTAAAGCTTACACCACTGGCCCTGGTCCGTGACTACGCAGTAGCAGGTGTAAACCCAAACATTATGGGGATTGGTCCGGTACCTGCCGTGAAAAAAGTCATGAAAAAATCCGGTCTCACTTTAGCTGAGATGGATCTAATCGAAATCAATGAAGCCTTCGCCGCTCAGGTCTTGGCCTGCAACCGAGAACTAGAAATGGATCTAGAAAAGGTCAATGTGAACGGTGGTGCTATTGCCCACGGACACCCTCTCGGGGCTACAGGTGCCATCCTTGTTACAAAAGCGGTCTACGAGTTGCAGCGAACCGGAGGACGATTTGCTTTAATTACCGCTTGTATCGGCGGAGGGCAGGGTATCGCTACCATAATTGAACGAGAAAAGACAGTCTAATCATTTAGAAATAATCATCATAAGCACTCCGCAGCAGGACATGTGGGTTTTCCTAGGTGTCCGAAGATAAATTTTTCGATTACCGTCAATAAGATTCTTATTGGCATTTCTAATAATGACAGCATTTACAGCTAATAACAAGGAGCGGTGTTCATGGTAACTCTTCATTATCCATTTTGGCCGAAAATCAGTAAATCCTTAAATGTACCCTCTACTTCACTATACGATAACCTCAAAGTTAGTGCCAATCGTTATCCGGGTCAGGATGCGTGTTTTTACTATGGCAATAAAATCACCTATGAGCAGTTGGATAAAGAGGTCAATGCCCTCGCAGGATACCTAGAATATAAGCTAGGCGTCCAGGCAGGGGATAAAGTATTGCTTTTTATGCAAAACTCACCGCAATTTGTGATTGGTTTTTACGCTATCCTTAGAGCCAACGCTGTCGTGGTTCCGATTAATCCAATGCTGGTAACAGATGAGCTCGAATTTTATGTGCGAGATTGCGAAATTAAGACTGCGCTCACAGGCCAGGAATTATATGACCGGATCGCCCCACTTCTAGGTAAAACCTCTTTAAAAAATTTAGTCATCGCCGCCTATTCTGACTATACCGGTACAGGGTTTGAAGGATTACTGCCAAAGGAAGTGGAAGCGCCAAGGGTTAATTTCACTCAGACCGGACACTGTTTATGGAATCAGGCTATTGCTGCAGATTTAACCCCTTCAGAACATACAGCCAAAGGGGACGATCTTGCTTGTCTCCCGTATACATCCGGAACAACCGGTCTGCCAAAGGGATGCATGCATACGAACCGGACGGTCAATGCCAACACAGTTGGGGCCTACCACTGGTCTTCCTCTACATCAAATGCGGTTCATCTCATGACACTGCCGCTTTTCCATGTAACGGGCATGGTTCATAGTATGCACATGCCAATTTTCAGCGGAAGTACAATGGTCATTTTGACGAGATGGAACCGTGATGCTGCAATAGAGTTGATTAAAAATCTAGGCTGTACCCACTGGGTTACGATTGCGACCATGATTGTTGATTTCCTCGCGAATCCAAATTTGAAGAAGGAAGACATTGCTACTTTAACCTCAATTTCAGGAGGGGGAGCGGCTTTACCGGAGGCAGTTGGCGATAGATTATTTAAACTGTCAGGATTACGTTTTGTAGAAGGATATGGACTTTCCGAAACAATCGCTCAAACCCATTTCAACCCGCCAGATCGTCCAAAAATGCAATGCCTTGGCATCCCATCCTTTGACGTGGATGCTAGAGTGATTGAACCAGTTACAGGAAAAGAACTGAGTGTTGGCGAAATCGGTGAAATTATTGTCAACGGCCCTCAAGTAATGGTCGGCTATTATAATCGGGAAGATGAAAATAAAAATTCATTTATTGAGATCGATGGAAAAACGTTTTTTAGAACAGGTGATATTGGCCGATATGACGAAGAAGGATATTTCTTCATTATCGACCGGGTCAAACGAATGATTAATGCTTCCGGCTTTAAAGTTTGGCCAACCGAAGTAGAATCTTACCTTTATAAACATCCGGCCGTACAGCAGGCCTGTGTAGTTGGTGTCCCTGATCCAAGAAGGGGTGAAACCGTCAAAGCCTTTGTCATTTTAAATGAAGGCTTCGAAGGGAAAATCAGTGAGGATGAAATTATGGAATGGGCCAAACAGCATATGGCCGCTTATAAATACCCAAGGCAAATTGAATTCAGAAAGCAATTCCCGATGACCTCAAGCGGAAAAATCCTCTGGCGCACCCTTCAAGAAGAGGAGAAAGTGAATGCGCAGAACTAAGATGATACATGAGGAGCAGCCTCCTTTTGATATGCTCCTCATAATTAGGCTCTTTTCGACATAGAATTAGCTGCACATGTTTGAAGAAGGGAGGGTCTGTTTTTTGTTAAAAATTATACCCCTTGTATTGAAAACCGATTTCGCCGAAGGAACGGTTAATACTTTTTTAGCTATTGGCGATACCATCACCTTAATCGATGCAGGGAATCCAGGCAAAGAGTCCTTTCAACAACTAAAGACAAAACTACATAAACATGGCGTAACCTTTCGTGACTTAGACAAAATCGTGCTGACCCACATCCATATCGATCATGCGGGAGGTATTCCGTATATTCAAGTTGAAACAGATCTTCAACTTCCTATCTTAGTTCACGAACAAGCGAAGGGATGGGTCAATTCAGATATCGATAAGTTTGAAAAAGACCAGCAGTTTTTTCAGGATTTTCTCCAGTCATGTGGGGCAGATCCATCTAAACATATTGTTCAGCGACAATTTAAAGAAGAAAAATGGAGAAATGTTAGATATGTAAAGGAAGGTGATACAGTTTTAATTGGGGGCAAACGGTTTGAAGTGATTCATGTTCCGGGGCACAGCCAATCTGACATATTAATGTGGAACCATGAAACGGGTGATTCGTTTGCAGGTGATCATTTAATAAAGGCATTTTCTGTTAATGCCTTTATTGAACCACCGCTTATAGAAGGAGAGGGTCGGCCTAAGCCCTTATTACAATATCGCAACTCTTTAGAAAAAGTTAGCCGTCTTCCGCTCAACACCATATATCCTGGTCATGGAGATCACTTTACGAACCATAAAGAGTTAATTCAGACAAGATTGCAAGAGCAAGAAAAACGCTGTGAGCAGATATTAGCCATCCTTGCTAATGATCGAAAAAGTATTTTTGAGATTTGCCAGGCAATGTATCCTCGTTTAAAGGGAAAAACCGTCTTTTTAGGGTTATCGCAGATCCAAGGTCATTTAGACTTACTGGAAACAAGACAAAAAGTCAGCTTTAACCGTAATGGTTCGCTGGTAGAGTATTTTTCTTTATAAATTCTTCTATAAGGGAGCGGATTTCGTGAAGCTAAGAGATCTACTGGAAAGAAATATCACGCATTTTGGTGAATATCCATTTCTATATTTTAAGGAAAAAACCTACACAAACGTGGAAACAAAGCGATATGCAGACCAATTGGCAGCAGGATTGCGAAGAATCGGGATAGAAAAGGGTGACCGGGTCATCGTTTGTATGCCAAACTGCCCGGAAGTCCTCTTTGCTTATCAAGGGATAACGAGAGCAGGGGCCATCATCGTGCCAGTCATGTTCACACTCCATCCAAAAGAACTTCATTATATTGCCCGAAACTCTGGTGCTAAAGCAGTCATAACCTCATCGTATGTCCTTCAAAATGTCGAAAAATCAATGGAAGCTCTGCCGGAACGACCGGCCGTCATTTTATCCGATCTCCCATCAAATGAGCATTTAACCAACTTTTACGATTTGTTAGTCCCTGTTGAAAAAGAATTTTTAGACGACGGAAAAGCCGAAGATACAGCGGTTATCTTGTACACTTCAGGGACAACCGGAAATCCAAAAGGAGTGCTGTTAACCCATAAAAACCTATTTTCCAATGCGCAAAATTCAGCAAAGCACAATGACACAGAGCGGGGCACCACATTGGGGGTCCTGCCGCTTGCCCATGTCTATGGCTTAACAGTTTCCAATGTATGCTACCTCACAGGCAGTACAATTGTTGTTTTTTCAAGTTTTGATATCCAAGAGGTTTTTAAAGCGATAGACACCTATCAGGTAAGGACATTTTCTGCGGTACCAGCGATGATTCATGCTATGGTTTCCTATCCCAATACCGATACCTATGATACTTCGAGTCTGGAATCAGTAGGATCGGGTTCTGCACCGCTTCCAGTTGCCCTGTTAAATGCCTTTGAGCAAAAGTTTGGGGCGAAGGTGCTTGAGGGCTACGGATTATCGGAAGCCGCCCCGGTTGTGACGGCACATAGCAAACGAATCGAAATGAAACCGGGATCTGTCGGTGTACCCATCCCAGGGGTCGAAATCAAAATTGTGGATGGAAACGGCTTAGAAGTTCCAGCCGGTGAAGTAGGTGAACTAGTCGTCCGCGGTGATAATGTTACGCCTGGATACTATCAAAATCAGCAAGAAACAAACCGTGTGTTAAAAGATTCTTGGTTATATACCGGAGACATGGCGCGGGTGGATGACGAAGGCTACGTGTATATTGTCGACCGTAAAAAGGATTTAATTATTCGCGGCGGTTTTAATGTTTACCCGCGCGATGTGGAAGAAATCTTAAATGGTCATGAAGAAGTGTTTGAAGCCGCTGTGGTCGGTATCCCGGATGAACGAATGGGGGAAGAATTGGTCGCCTGTGTTGTGAAGAAACCAGGTTCTCATGTGACAGAGAAGGAGTTAATCCAATTTTGTCAGGATCATTTGGCGAAAAATAAAACACCGAGAAAAGTCATTTTTCTTGAGGCATTGCCGCGAAACGGGGTCGGTAAGATTTTAAAAACCCATTTGCGTCAAACAGCTTCTGATATAGTAATCAGTTAAACATTTGAGGGGGAGATTTTAGGATGGAAAAAAGGACGATTTTAACAACAAGCACTAGGGGATTGCTCGAGGATTCTTTTCCATATCGGCTTTATCAAAAAGCAAAACGGGTAGGAAATTGGAATCCGGCTGATATCGATTTTACCCAGGACCAAAAGGATTGGAAGGCGATGACGGCTGAGCAGCAGGAGGATATTCTCCGCTTAATTTCGCAATTCCAAGCTGGTGAGGAGGCGGTAACCTTAGATTTGCTTCCGCTTATCATGGCGATTGCCAAAGAAGGCCGGTTAGAAGAGGAGATGTTTTTAACGACCTTTTTGTATGAGGAAGCGAAACACACGGAGTTCTTCCAATTGGTATTGAATACGATCGGCGAGAAAGGAGATTTGTCTCATTTTCATACGGAAACCTATCAAAAGATTTTTTATGAAATCCTGCCAACGACGATGGGCCGGCTTGTAACCGACCAATCTCCTGAGGCGATTGCTGAAGCATCGGTGGTATATAACATGTTTGTTGAAGGGGTGTTAGCCGAGACTGGATATTTTTCCTTCTATAACACTCTTGAAACAGCAGGAATCATGCCTGGTTTGTTGGAGGGAATAGGTAATTTAAAAAGAGATGAGTCGCGCCATATTGGTTACGGGACATTTCTTTTGCAGCGGTTAATTTGTGAACATCCGCATCTGTTTGATTTTGTAGCCGTTAAAATGGGGGAGCTGACCCCATTAGCCATTAGACTCAATCAAGAAGGCATCGCAGGAAGGGAGGTAAGTGCATTCGGAGGAAATCCAGATGACATTATGAATTTTACGCTCAAACAATTATCTGTCCGAATGGAAATTTTAGCGAGAGCGAAGGGCAAAAAAATCGAAGAGATTTATAGATATACAGATAGTGAGTTAGGTGTGTTGTAAAAGTGAGGGTAATTCTGACCGTTTTAGTGATGAAAGTTCATTACCGGTTAGAAAAAAATTTTATTGTGCCCATGGCTGCCTGGTATAGAGGTGCTTGGGTCACAAAAAAGAGTAATGATGCCCTTACAGGTCTAGTTGGCAGGTAAAATGGTCCAAATAAAACTCCCAATATGCTCGAAGAAACTTATAAAAATACCATTTAGCAGAGGAGGAAGAAATCATGACAGTAAATGTAGACGCACAAACATTTCCACACTTTATCAATGGAAAGTGGGAGCAAGCAGGCAGCGGGAATACTTTTGACGTGTTCAATCCTGCAACCGGAGAGCTTGTTGCAAAAGTAGCAAAAGGAACCCAGGAGGATGTCGATCGTGCCGTCAAAGCAGCACGTGACGCCTTTGACAAGAGCGACTGGAAAAACATGAAGCCGAAGGACCGGGCAAAGGTACTATTTGCGATTTCTTATAAAATTGCCGAGCACGCCCAAGAACTAGCCTATTTAGAAGCGATTAGTTCGGGCGGAACCGTCCGGCGCATTGGCAATAGTGATATTTTACAAATGGTCGACTTATTCCAGACACTAGCGAACTTTACTTTAGAGTACCCATTCTCAGAAACGCTCCCAGTCCCGCCATTCCCGGGGCCTGCTCACAACTTCATTTGGCGTGAACCTATTGGCGTTTGTGCGGCGATTACCCCTTGGAACTTGCCAATGGTGATTGCGACTTGGAAAATTGCGCCAGCGCTCGCAATGGGGAACACGATTGTGATTAAACCGGCCAGCTACACCCCGCTATCGACACTGAAATTAGCAGAAATTATTTCAGAGGTGGTCCCGCCTGGTGTCATTAATGTGGTAACCGGAGCAGGTGCAGAAGTAGGGGAAGCATTAGTGAATCATCCACAGGTTGATAAGGTTGCCTTTACCGGTTCAACAGAGGTTGGCCGAAGAATTATGGGTCTTGCCGCCGGCACGATTAAAAATACAACCTTAGAACTTGGCGGAAAGTCACCAAATATCCTGCTAGAAGATGCAGACTTAAATATTGCTTTACCGGGAAGCCTTTTCGGCGTATTCCTTCATTCCGGCCAGCTGTGCGAATCAGGAACAAGGCTGTTTGTACCAGATAAACTTTATGATCAAGTGGTTACTGGTCTCGTTGCGCTTGCCAGTAAACTAAAACTAGGCAATCCGCTTGACCCAACAACAGATGTCGGACCAGTAATATCGAAAAAACAAAAGGAAACGATCCTTTCTTATATTGAGTCCGGTAAGCAAGAAGGGGCAACACTTGTCTGCGGTGGGAAAGCAGTCACCGTCCCAGGATGTGAGCAAGGTCATTTTATCGAGCCAACGATTTTTACAAATGTGACCAACGATATGAAAATTGCCCAAGAGGAAATCTTTGGACCTGTCTTATGTGTGATTCGTTATTCGGACCTAGATGAAGCCATTCAAATGGCCAATGATACGATTTATGGATTAGCAGCAGGTGTCTGGACTCAGGATGTGAATAAAGCCTATGAGGTTGCTAGGAAACTTCAAGCGGGTGTGGTCTGGATTAACGACTGGCATATGCTCCGCAGTGATGCACCGTTTGGCGGATACAAGCAAAGCGGAATCGGCCGGGAGATGGGCAAGCATTCACTTGATGCCTATACACAAGTAAAGCATGTTCATACCTCCATGTCCCCTGAATTGGAAAGACGCAGCTGGTACGGAATTCTGTTTGGTCAAAACTAAAGAAGAGGTGAAGAAGATTATGAAAACAACTCTATCACAGTTTATGTTACGTACTGGTATTTACAGCGGATCAAATTCTCGGGCAATGGTGCCAAGTTTATTTGCCGGCCTTGGCGCAAAACGGGTCCTGCTCTTAAGTGACCGCGGTTTAGAAAAAGCGGGGATTGTTGAAAAAGTAGCGTCGATTTTTGAATTGACTGGTCACGGGTCTGGACCGCAGCTTGTCGGAACCTATTTGGACATTGCTCAGGATGCGGAAAGCCGCTGCATTAATGATGCGGTCCGTTATGCGAAGGAAGTGGGAGCTGATAGTTTATTAGCTGTAGGCGGCGGTAGTGTATTAGATACTGTAAAAGGGGTTAAGTATGCTCTTTATAAAGGCTTATCGGATATAAAAGATGCTATCCCTGGCGGCTTATTATATGAGCAATTTCCAAAAGCAAACTATATCCCCATCCCGCATATTGCCATCCCGACAACTGCGGGAACTGGATCCGAAGTTTCGCCGATTGCCGTTATTTTTAATGAAGACATTCAAATGAAGACGAACATCATTAATCCATTTATCAATGCCGATATGGCGATATTGGATCCTGATTTAACCGTTGGCCTGCCACCTGTGATTACCGCCTTTACAGGTTTTGATGCTTTAACACATGCGATTGAAGCACTAGCATCACCAACAGCGACTGGTCTAACGGATGCTTATGCTCTACATGCGATCAGATTGATTGAAAAAAATCTTCCGGTGGCTGTAGATGATGGCGGCAATTTAGATGCCCGAATGGATTTATTGCAGGCAAGTCTAATGGGAATTACCGCGTTTAGCTTTGCTCTAAATGCGATTCCGGTTCATAATATGGCCCATGCCTACGGTGCCTTGTTCCGAATCCCACATGGATTAGCGAATGCCGTTTTTTTACCGGTGGTGATGGAGCTTGTTCCTCAATTGTATTTGCCAAAGGCTGCTGAACTGGCTCAGGCATTGGCTGTCGATGTGAAGGATGATACACCTGAAAATGCACTTGCTAAAGTAATTGAAAAAATCAGATTGTTACAGCAAAGAGTCGGCCTACCTGCCGACTTCAAGCAATTTAATATAAGTGAAGAGGCATTAGCGGCAACGATTCCGGCGGTTATGAAGGACCCTGCAGCGCTCAGTTTCCCAATGCCTCAAGAATTAATTGCGGCGATCGGACAGAGGGTTGTTCCTGTCACTGTAAAGTAAGTAATAATTAGAAACAAAGGTACTCAGAGAGAATGCCTTTGTTTCTTTTTGTATTTTTTGCTTTGTATCCATAAACATCTTGATATATAATTTCAAATAGGGTCATTTTAGTTTTGGATTGATCTACATAAAATTTTTGATGAGTAGGAGTAGTAAAAATGGAAAAAGTACTTATTTTCGGTCATAAAAATCCAGACACCGATACAATCTGTTCTGCGATCGCTTATGCAGATTTGAAAAAACAATTAGGCTATGATGTTGAACCAGTTCGTCTTGGTCAAATCAATGGCGAAACACAATTTGCTCTTACAACTTTCAATGCTGAAGTTCCACGTTTAGTGGAAGCAGTTGCGTCTGAAGTAAATTCTGTTATCTTAGTTGACCACAACGAGCGCCAGCAAAGTGCAAATGATATTGCAGATGTTCGTGTATTAGAGGTTATCGACCACCACCGTATCGCAAACTTTGAAACAAGCGATCCTTTATACTACCGTTGCGAGCCTGTTGGCTGTACAGCAACGATTTTAAACAAGATGTACAAAGAAAACGGCAAAGAAATTAAGAAAGAAATCGCTGGTCTTATGTTATCTGCGATCATTTCCGATTCTTTATTGTTTAAATCCCCAACCTGCACACCTGAAGATGTTGCAGCTGCTAAAGAATTAGCAGCCATTGCTGGTGTAGATGCTGAAACTTATGGTTTGGAAATGTTAAAAGCAGGTGCGGACGTTCGTGATAAATCGATTGCCGACCTTTTAAGCTTAGATGCGAAAGAATTCGAAATGGGTTCAAGCAAAGTTGAAATTGCGCAAGTGAACGTAGTGGACACAGCTGATGTTCTAGAACGTCAAACTGAATTAGAAGCGGCAATTGCCAACATCGTGGCAGAAAAGAACTTAGATTTATTCTTGTTTGTTGTTACAGATATCTTAACAAATGATTCTGTTGGTTTAGCAATCGGAAGCAAAACGGCTGCAGTTGAAAAAGCCTACAATGTTTCACTAGAAAATAATACAGCGACTTTAAAAGGTGTTGTATCACGTAAAAAACAAATCGTACCTGTATTAACTGATATCTTTAATCAAGGTATCTAATAGAGTGCAACACTAAAACCGTTCATGCTTTGCATGGACGGTTTTAAGGTTGTGAACCAAAGGTTACATAACTTATTCAACTTCCTGATTTTCTTCTTTCTTTTGATTCATTAAGAAAAATGTAAGCGGCTGTTCGGAGCCGGTCATTAATTTGTACACATAGGAAGACGTGAGCTTATAGCCGTCATCTATTTTTCCTGCCAGGTAATTGGTCCGTTCAAATAGGATGGAACGGATATGGTTTAGCTGTCTGGCAAATTTATCTAATAATGCCTCTTGATTATCGAGCCGTTTTAACATCCCGCCGTGGATTTCTTCTTGTTTAGTTAATTTTTCAGCTGCCTGTTTTTGCATTTCAAGTTGTTCTTTCATTTGCATGGCAAGTTGTTGTTGTGTTTCTTCATTCTTATCTAAACGATCCGCAATACTGTCACAGGTCTTACTAATTTGATTGATTTGTGCAGTTAGGGTTTCCTTTGCCTGTGTTTCTTTTTCAACCATAGCCTCTAATTGGACATTCTTTTCATGGAGGGAATGTAAATTGGTGACCATTTCATTTTCAAATTTCTGCTGTCTAAACGTACTATTCTTTAAGTCACTCAACTGATAATCTACCTGTTTCCAGTGGGTGTTCTGGGCATCTGTTTGCTGCTGATAACGCGTTTGCAGTTCTGCTAATGCCTGGTTCAGAGCCATATTTGCTTTTTGCTGCTCCTTCATTAGTTCAGTGAGGAAATCCTGCCTGGATTCCACTTGATTCGGTGCAGCCAATTGGCTGTTATTTTTATATAAATTCGGATGCGCCAGCTTATTGATAAATAGTCCCATACCTCTCTCCGCCTTTTATTTGTTTGATTTGGGATAGTTTATGCAAAGAAATTGGAACCGGGGACATGATTGGGCTAGGGAACATGATAAAACAAAAAAACGCTTGGAATATCCAAGCGTTTGAACTTAAACTAAAACTGTCGTATTTAAAACGAATTTTTCGACTACCTTTGCTACGCCATCATTCATGTTTGTGTCTGTTACATAATTCGCTTTTTCCTTAATATCTTGCGGCGCATTACCCATGGCAACACCGAGTCCAGCGAACTCGATCATCGCTAAATCGTTGTAGCTATCACCGATAGCGATCACTTCTTCGCGTGTAATACCAAGTTGTCCAATTAGTTGATTTAGGCTGGTTCCTTTTGTTACCCCTTTTTCAGTAAACTCTAAAAAGAATGGTTTAGAACGCATGACGCTTAGTTCTTCAGCTAGTTCTTGCTGCAGTTTACGCTCTACTTCGACAAGTTTTTCCGGAGAGTCGACCATTAATACTTTAACAACCGGTTCATTGACTGACTCAACAAAACTATCAACCTCAAATACATCTAAACCTGTAATTTCTGCTTCAATAGTGGTATATTGATTTCCTGCCTCGGTAACAATCAACTCACCTACATAGGTGTGAATAAACACATCTTCGCGACGGCTTAAATGATATAGGCGGTGCGCGGTTTCGGGTGATAACGTGCTGCTAAAAAGTTCTTCACCTGTTTGGCAGTTCGTAATTTTTGCCCCATTAAAAGAAAGAATAAAGCTTCCATATTTCTTTAATTCTAGCTCATCGGCAATTTCATACATCGCTGACGTTGGTCGCCCAGATGCTAGTACAACCTTTACACCTGTCTTTTGAGCATCCATTAATGACTGTTTCGTACGAGGGGAAATTGTGTGGTCGTCTTGGAGCAAGGTATCATCTAAATCTAGTACAATCATTTTATATGACATTTTTCTGTTCCTTTCTCTAGTTAGCTTCTTATCCCATCTTACTATAAGTCTAGGAAGAAATACTATTACAAATCAATCCAATTAAGCATATTTATTGTTTTAAGAATCAACGGTCTTCTGTTTAACATGAAAATTAGGGGGCGAGGAAATGAAAAAAGCAGCAGTTTCCTTTAGTGGGAAGGATTCAACCTTAGCTTTACATGATCTATTAAACTCAAATGAATATGAGGTCAAAATATTATTTTCAACCGTTACTGATGGATTTAATCGGACTAGTATTCTCGGTGTGAGAGAGGAATTGCTAGAGGCTCAAGCTAAGTCAATTGGTCTTCCATAAAAAAAATTAGAATTCCCGAACAGTGCTCTAATGAAAAATATGGTGAAATTATGATAAAAGAAATCAATGCTATGAAGGAGTTAGGCGTTGACCATATCGCATTTGGAGACTTATTTCTTGAGGATGTGCGAAGATATAGGGAAGAAATGTTAAAGCCTGTAGGAATCACACCGATTTTTCCTTTATGGGGTATAAACACATCAGAACTGATTTACCGCTTTCTTTCTCTTGGATATCGAACGATTACGACCTGTGTAGATATGACTCAATTGCCCGAGGGTTTTTCAGGCAGGGAAATCACTCAACAATTTTTGGAGGACCTGCCTGTTGAGGTAGACCCTTGTGGGGAAAACGGGAATATCATTCCTTTGTTTTTGATGGCCCTATATTTAGAGGCTATACAGTTTAAAACAGGCGAGAAAAAGTTGACAAACGACATCTATACTGGGCAAATGAGGTTCTGTTATACCGATTTAATTCCCAGTAAGGAATGAAGCAGGGAGTTCCCTGCATCCATTTTTATCTAAATAACTTTTAATCGAATAATAATGACCGAACGGCCATTTCTTGCTTTCCTGTGGGCGGCCAAACAGATAGGTCAAATGGATAATCAGAACCCGGGACAACTCGATCCTCACCAACCGTTTTGATTAGGAAATCCAGGCTATCTTGGTTCCATAACACCGTATCATACCAAAAGCGTTTCAAGTACTCCGATGGTTTGGCCTTTAATTTTGAAGAAACTAGTGGCCAGTGGTCAAAACCCTTGTCCAGCCTGCCAATCTGATAGGGTAGGAAACCGCCGCCATGTGCAAATAATATTTTTACATTAGGAAACTGATCAATCAAACCACTTAACAAGAGGTCCGTAGCACAAACTGTAGTTTCCCAAGGAACACCAATTAAATTAGGCATCATTCTTCTCTTTAAGCGTGGGTCTTCACATAATAAAGGATGAATAAACACGATAGCTTTTAGACGATTAGCTTCTTCAAAAAATGGCGTGAAAAATTCGTCTGATAACATTTGATTTTCAAGGCCAGGTCCGATAATGACCCCTTTAAGTCCCATTTTCATAGCATCTTGTAAAACCTGGGCTGCTTGAATAGGATTGGTAAGTGGAACTGTTCCTAACGCTGAGAGTCTATTTGGGGACGTGTGGGTCCACTCTGCTAATGAACGGTTGTAAACAGTGGAGATATTTACTGTAATTTCTTCGGGAAAATCATACATAAAAAGCTGGGGAATCGGTGATACAACTGAATGAGTAACACCTGCTTTTGCCTGCTCGTCTAGGTATAATCCGCCATCTGTAAACGACTTCTTCAATTCGAAGCCCCAGCTTTCGTTAACCACTAAAAATTCATCTTTATCTTCATCTTTTTTTATCCATTTAGCATTTACTGTTTTTTGGTGATCCTTCAACCATGTTAAAACGTCCGATGGGATAAAATGAGTGTGAAAATCATACAAGCGAAACAGCCCCTTTTTACTATTTTGAAATACTAGTTTAGTAACCTCGATAACCCATTCTGGATGAGACCTCTTTTGCTGCACTCATTACCTTTTTTGCTAGCCCCTGAATTTTATGCTGCTGTATTCTTTGGTTTGGCCCCACGACAGAAAGCGCTGCAGTAACCTTTCCTCTGTAATCAAAAATAGGGGCAGCGATGGAGGTTACCCCTTCTAAGATTTCTTCTGTACTACTTGCGTAACCGTTTTTTTTCACTTGATTTAAATGAATCCGAAGTTTTTGCGGATTTGTGATAGTGTTTTGGGCTAATTTTTCCAGCCCCTTTTCAATTACCTGATTAACGACATCTTCTGCTGCATGAGCAAGCAGGACCTTGCCGGAACTCGTGCAGTATGGAGGATTTCTCTTACCTATATGGGTTAGGAAACGAACCGGATGGTTACATTCGACCTTTTGAAGATAGATTACGTCTAAATGATCCAAAACGGAAATATGTGCTGTTTCCCCAATATTTTCTACTAACCGATTTAAGACAGGCTGTGATTCTCGGTAGATATCCATCTGACTGCTGACAATTCCGCTTAAAGAAAGAATGGATAGGCCTAACCGATATTTTTTTGTTTCCGGATCCTTATAGACAAACCCTTCGCTTGCAAGCGTTGTCATTGTTCGGCTGACCGTACTCTTGTTAAGTCCGAGCGCAGCGGATAGTTCACTAATCTTTTTTTCCGGTTCATCCATCGTAAAACATTGTAAAATCCGAAGTGCATTTTTTACCGAAGAAAGATGACTATCATTCTCGACATTTACGCTCAATTGAAATCCCTCCTTTTGAAGTGTTTCATTATGTAAAACAAAGTTGCTCTATAGTCGGCAATATACCAGAAAAAACTAAAAATGAAAACAGTATTTTTAAATATTATGAATTATTTAAAAAAGTCGCCTTTTGTTGCATATAGAGCAACGATGGCGTTGTATGTGAAATTCGGAAGCGTTACCATGTAGTTAAGAAAAATATTAAATTATCATTTATTTATTAGGAGGAATATCGATATGCAAGTAGAAACTAGAGTAAGAGCGATTAATTGTTTGCACTTTATCAACGGCCAATTTGTCGAATCACAAAATCAAAAGACCTTTGAAAATATCAACCCAGCAACAGAAGAAGTGTTAGGAACCGTGGCCGAAGGGGGGAAGGAAGAAGTTAATTTTGCGGTAGCTGCTGCCCGTAGAGCATTAAATGGAAAATGGAAGACAATGCCTATTGTAGAGCGTTCAAAAATTATCCGCAGGATTGGCGATTTAATTCTTGAAAGACAGGAAGAGTTGGCACATCTTGAATCCATGGATACTGGTAAGCCATTTACATTAGCAAATAGTGTAGATATTCCGCGTGCAGCCTTTAACTTTCACTTTTTCGCTGATTATATGATTTCTGTTAATACTGATTCGAATATGCAGGATGATATCGCCCTTCATTATTCATATCGCCGCCCAGTCGGTGTGGTTGGGATTATTAAACCTTGGAACCTGCCGTTACTATTGTTGACTTGGAAGTTAGCACCATGTTTAGCAATGGGTAATACAGCTGTTATTAAACCGGCCGAGTGGACGCCAATGACCGCAACTGTATTAATGGAGATTTGTAAAGAAGCAGGGGTGCCTGATGGTGTAGTAAACCTTGTCCATGGTTTTGGTCCTAATTCCGCCGGTGCTGCGATTTCGGAACATCCAGATGTGGATGCGATTTCATTTATTGGTGAGCCAAAAACAGGTACTGCAATAATGAAATCGGCGGCCGATTCCTTGAAAAAACTTTCCTTTGAACTAGGCGGGAAAAATCCAAACATTATCTTTGCTGACTCTGATTTAGATGAAGTGATTGAAACAACAATTAAATCCAGCTTTGTGAACCAAGGGGAAGTTTGTTTGTGCGGTTCACGGATTTATGTGGAACGTCCGGTTTACGAAGAATTTTTAACAAGATTTGCGGAACGGGTTAGAACATTAAAGGTCGGCCACCCGCTTGAAGCGGACACGAATGTTGGTGCATTAGTAAGCAAAGAACATTATGACAGGGTAAACAGCTATATCGATATCGCCCGAGAAGAAGGTGCCACCATCTTGACGGGCGGCAAACGTCCAGATGGATATAAAAAAGGGTACTACTTAGAACCTACTATTTTAGTTGGGCTTGATCGAAATTCTCGCTGTGTTCGTGAAGAGATCTTTGGACCTGTGGTTACAGTTATGCCGTTTGATATGGAAGAAGAAGTCGTCATGCAGGCAAATGATACCCATTATGGCTTGAGTGCAACGATTTGGACAAATAATCTTAAAAGAGCGCATCGGGTTGCACACCAGTTAGAGGCAGGAATTATTTGGGTAAATACTTGGTTCTTACGCGATTTAAGAACACCATTTGGCGGTATGAAACATAGTGGAATCGGAAGGACAGGCGGCATGCATAGTATCGATTTTTACTCCGAACTTTCCAATGTCACGATCAAACTATAAGAAGGGAAGTAAATACTTTGACTAGTAAAGTAACACAATTTGCAGAACAATTATCCGAAGCAGAAACGACGAAAGTCGGGATTGCTCCTTTAACATCGGTTGATCCAGAACTTACAGTGGAAGAAGCTTATTATATCCAGCTTGAAAATATTAATAAAAAAATAGCACAAGGTCAAAAAATCGTTGGAAAGAAGATAGGCTTAACATCTTTAGCGATGCAAAACCTGCTCGGAGTTGATGAGCCGGATTACGGGCATTTACTCGATAGTATGGTAGTGGAAAATGGCGGAACCATTTCAATAGAATCGGTCCTACAGCCAAAGGTAGAAGCCGAGATTGCTTTTATTTTAAAAAAGGATTTACGTGGACCAAATGTGACCACTCTTGATGTTCTTCAAGCAACAGACTATGTCGTTCCAGCACTTGAAATCGTCGACAGCAGAGTTCAAGATTGGAAAATCAAACTGCAGGACACGGTTGCTGACAATGGCTCCTCTCAGTCTTACGTGTTAGGTGGAAAACCTACTAAAATAGAAGATATTGATCTTGAATTAATCGGCATGGTCTTAACAAAAAATGGTGAACTCGTGAATACTGGCGTCGGCGCAGCAGCGTTAGGAAATCCAGCTACGTGTGTGGCATGGTTAGCCAATAAACTATCAGAATTTGATATCCCGCTTCGGGCCGGAGAAGTGATTTTATCTGGTGCGTTGTCCGCAGCAGAAGTGGCCAATAAAGGAGATTCCTTCACTGCAAGGTTTGCTCATCTCGGTCAGGTCAGTGTGCACTTTTAATTTGAAGAAAAAGAGGGGAACAGTGTGAATCAAATCAAGGAAATAGCTAATTATCTTGTTGCCGCCGAGCTTGAAAAACGTGAGGTTGTAAAGGTAACTGCCAACCTAAAGCCTGATTTAACCGTAGAGGAATCATATCAGGTTCAAGAAGAAATCGTCCAAATGAAATTACAAGAAGGCAGAAAAATCGTTGGTCCCAAGATGGGCTTAACTAGTTTTGCCAAAATGAAACAAATGGGAATTGAGGATCCGATCTATGGATATGTGTTTGATTATATGTTGATTGAAAATGGCGGAAAACTGCCTTTACATGAGATGATCCATCCGAAAGTGGAAGCGGAAATTGCATTTGTGATTGGTGAAGATATCGAAGGTCCGGGTGTGACCGGTGCTCAGGTCCTTGCAAAAACGGAATATGTTCTGCCGGCATTAGAAATCATCGACAGCCGCTATGAAAACTTCAATTTTACCTTACCGGATGTCATTGCGGATAATGCTTCAACTTCAAGGGTTGTATTTGGAACAACGTTAAAGAAACCGGAGCAATTTGAATTGGATTTACTTGGGTCAACTTTGTCTATTAATGGAGAAATCAAGGAACTGGGGGCAGGTGCCGCAGTATTGGGGCACCCAGCACATTCCGTTGCCATGCTGGCGAATATGCTTGCGAGAAAGGGAGAAAAAGTTCGTAAGGGTGATGTCATTTTAACAGGTGGGATTACCAGTGCCGTTATGTTGAAATACGGCGACGTCGTCAGCGGAAAATTTGATGGGCTTGGTGAAGTCACTTTTACGGTAACGGATTAGAGAAATACTTTTAAAACAAAGGATGATAAGCATGCCATTAATTAATGTACAAATAATGGAAGGTAGACCTCCCGAGAAAGTAACCGAACTAATCAAAAATCTTACTAATACGGTTGAGGAAACCTTAAACGCACCGAAAGAAAGCATCAGAGTTATCGTGACAGAAATTCCAAAGACCCATTGGGGGATTGCAGGTATACCTGCTTCGGAACGGTAGGAATTCATAAACGGGAGCATGGGGAATATCAATGCTCCCACATTTTTTCTATTTTTGTAAGCGTTAACCTGTTTATTAATTTTATAGGAGGATATTATGACCATTGAATTTAGTATGATAGCTCCCCATGTCCCTAGTATGTGCCATGAAGATCAAGTGCCGGATTTTCAGATGGATATGGCTTCATCCATGAAAGTAGTAGCCAAACAAATAAAGGAAATAAACCCAGACGTAATTGTTTTAGTTTCTTGTCACTGGCCATCGACGTTTTTCCATTATGTTGATTGTACACCTGTCCATAAAGGGATATTAACTGCCTTCGAAGCCCCAGACCTAATTAAAGACCTCCCGTACAACTACCCAGGTGATGAAGAATTAGCGAACAAGCTCGTAAAGGCAGGAGAAGAGGCTGGCCTACAGGTCCAGGGGGTAAATGATCCATATTACCTGTGGGATTATGGAAGTGTGGTTCCATTGCGGTACCTAAATCCAGATGAAGAAATACCGGTTATTAATTTATCGGTTACATTGGCAGCCAGTATCGAAGAGACCTATAAATGGGGTCAGCAAATCGCAAAAGTTTTACAAGAAACAAGTAAAAGAGTTGTCTTTATTTCAAGTGGTGCCTTGTCACATAATTTAGTGAGGGGCAGACATAATAAACCAACCATTACTGAACATGCCATGGATAAGCAATTTCTCGAATTTGTAATGAAAAAGGACTATCAATCCGCCTATGATATGCTTCCGGAGTATGCAAGGCTGGCTAGAGTCGAATCAGGCGGCCGCCATCTTGCCATGCTTTTAAGTATGCTTGACGAAGAATGTAAACCAACTTTCTATGCAGATGGGCAGTCTTCAGGCAGCTGGAACGTGCTGATTACCTTCCAAAAAGTCACAGTACCAGCCGCAAATTTAATTGCTGAGAATGAATTTGCCAAATAATTTTTTTCAGAGCCGGAAACCTGCTGCTGGAGGTCCGGTTTTTTGATCGTTAAAGAAATTATAAAATTTTCGCTTGTGGATAACTCTTAATAAATGGACTATCGATGTCCAGCTCCAGCGCTTTTGTTCTTGTAAGGATACCTTTTTTTGAAAGAATATGTGATACTTAAAGGATAATGATGACAACTATTTAGGAGCACTTGCAATGAATGATAAAGAAATAAGATGCGGATGGGTGAATCAGGATCCACTCTATATCGATTACCATGACCATGAATGGGGGGTACCGGTTTATGATGACCGCCAGCTGTTTGAATATTTAAATCTTGAAGGCGCTCAAGCCGGACTCAGCTGGTATACGATTTTAAAAAAGCGTGAGAACTATAGTCAAGCTTTCGATCATTTTGAGCCCGCTAAAATTATTCGCTATGATGAGAACAAAATTGCTGAACTGTTACAGAATAAAGGAATTGTTAGAAATAAGCTGAAAATAAATGCGGTTATTACAAATGCAAAAGCTTTTTTTAGCGTAGTAGAGGAATTCGGATCATTTCAATCTTATATTTGGTCTTTTGTGGACGGAAAGCCAATACAAAATCATTTCCGTGAAATGAGTGAGGTCCCTGCAACGACGGAAATCAGTGATCGGCTCAGTAAAGATTTAAAGAAACGAGGCTTTAAATTTGTGGGTTCGACTATTTGTTATGCCTTTATGCAGGCAGTGGGGATGGTAAATGATCATATTACTACATGTATGTGTTATAAAAGCTTGAACTCTGAGGATAATTAATGAAAAAAAGCCCATCACAATTTGTGACGGGCCTTTTTAAATAAAGCTTATTTGGTTGGTTTCTCCATCATAAAATCAGAGGCTGGAATGGGAATAATTTTACCACCGATTTGGACATGAACGGTATCGTTGAAAATGGCTTTGACAATTCCTTTTAATGAAATAGTTGAATTTACAGATATATTCTTAGATTCAGATTGGTTTGCCAAATTAATCAACACCTTCCAATTGTTTGTAAAACTGTATGGTTTTTTAGAAAATCAAAAAATTGATACTTTAAATTATTCGCATAAAAATGGCAAATTCCTGCTTAACAAAATAACTTTTATTTTTATAGTAGTAGTGATAAAATGATAACATGAACTCTGGTTCAAGTATTACACAAAGTATCTTTTCTGTCAATTTAAAATTGAACTATGGTTCAAATTTTTAGTTAGTGGTATGATAGATGCGAGGTGAAAGCATGTCAGATGATGAGAACCTAGTAGGTGAATTTCCATTTTTGCCAAAACAGGAACGCGCTCAAGCTAAAAGAAATGCGTTAATTGAAAGTGGATATGCTTTGTTTCATGATAAGGGTTATGAGCAGACAACGGCAAAGGAAATCGCTGCTCATGCAGGGGTTGCAACAGGAACTTTTTATCGATATTTTTCCGATAAACGGCAGCTGTTGATGTCGCTGCTTGAGGATAAAATTGATACTTTTCTTCCACCGGAAATAAGCTGGTTATCTAGCGATCCAGTGGCAACATTGGCGTCTTCTTTAGAAATTCATTATAACCGGATCCATGAGTTCGGACTCCGTCATGTTCTGCCTGAGCTGTTATCGAAGGATTCCGAGCTTGCAGCCGTTCTGGACAAGGCTAAAAAAAGAATTCATGCTAGGATTTTTAACGGATTAAAAAAAGCAGGAGAAAAAGGGTTAATTTGGGATGATTTGGATTTAGATACCCTTTCATGGGCGATTATGATGATTGTCGAGAACGGACTTGATAAAACAAGCCAGTCTGAGAAACCTTCTCCGTATCAGGACATTGCCAAGCTCATTTGCCGGATGGTGTTCCCTCCTAGAGTTTTAGAGCAGTTATCTAAAAATGATGTGGAAGCAAATAATTAAAAATTTATCATTAATCATTAGCAATTTGAAAATAATATCTTGAAAGATGGAATTTATTTATATTCAAGATAACATGAAAATAGTACAAAAAATAAAGGAAATGAGCATGATTTATTTTGGAATTGATTCAAAGAAAGCGGTGACCATGATGAAAGTAAGAGATTTTATGGTGAGAGACGTTATATCTGTTAGTCCAGAAAATTCAGTTAGAGAGGTCATGTCTGTATTTGTAGAAAAGAAAATTGGCGGGGTTCCCATTACAAAAAAAGATGGTACATTATACGGCATGGTAACAGATGGGGATATTATTCGGGCTATAAAGCCATTAGATAAGCGGATACATGATTATTTTAGTTTCATTACTTATATAGCAGTGGAGGAACGGGATGTCCACTTAAGTGAAGTCATTAATAGGGAGATTATTAAAATTGCGAAAACACATGGTCTCGTAACGGTCCATCCTGAAGATGATATGGAAAAAGTGGTCGATCTGTTATCAAAACATCACTTTAAAAAACTGCCTGTCGTCAATGGAGTGAATCGTGTAGTAGGTGTCATCAGCCGTGGCGATGTGATTCGCAATATCCAGCAAACGATAGTTGAAAATATGTAACTTCTTTAGAGAAGGAAAGAATGGGCTGTTGATTTTTTAATAATCATCTGCCTATTTTTTTGTTTTTAGAAAGGGTAAACTGTGCTAGTAGTATCTCTAGTTTCGCCCTTCGCTTTACTATACGGGGGTATGATATAATATTCCTAAAAAGGGAGGCGTGTTAATGTCTCATGAATTAGAACAGGAGTTAACCGAAGATTCCTGCTGTGAAGATGGGGGAAGCCAACGGAAAAGTCATCATCCAGATAAAGTAAAAAATAATCTTGTCACGAGGTTAAACCGAATTGAAGGGCAAATCCGTGGGATTAAAGGCTTGATTGAAAAAGATACGTATTGTGATGATGTCATTAACCAGATTGCTGCAACACAATCGGCGTTAAACAGTGTAGCGAAAATATTGCTTGAAGGTCATCTCAAGAGCTGTGTCGTTGAAAGAATCCAAGAAGGCGATTTCGAAGTCTTGGATGAGGTTCTTGTGACGATCCAAAAGTTGATGAAAAAGTGAGGAAACTATAATGGAACATGTTACTATAAATGTAAGTGGAATGTCTTGTGAACATTGTGTCAAAGCAGTGGAAGGCAGTGTCGGCGAACTGCAAGGTGTAAAAAAGGTGTCGGTAAACCTGGCAAAAGGTAAAGTGGATGTAGAGTTTGATACCAACATGGTTTCACTTGATAAGATTAAAGAAACAATTGATGACCAAGGATACGATGTGAAATAAGAGAAAACACCCAGGTTTAAACGCCTGGGTGTTTTTCATGGGCAAGAAAAGTATAGATTTACTACTTGTGGACCACTTTTTACAGGTTTAGCCACGTCCAGCTCCAGGCGACATCGGCTCGAGGTCACAAGCTTATCCAGTTGCACTCCTTGGGACGCAAGTCTAAGCCACTCCCTGAAGAAGGCAAAAAACACCTTCTTACAGTGTGCGTCTTATTCATACGTCCCAGAACAGTCGCCTCCACATTTAGATCAATCCGTCCAAAAGGTAAAGAACAATCTTTCGGCCGGCTCGTCTTGTGCTTGTCGCCGATAGGCGGGCGCCTTGCGATTTTTTTCTAGCTGACGGTAAACATCCAAGTCACTCCATATTTATCCTGTACAGAACCGTGCAGCTTAGCAAAAAATGTTGGTTGCAGGTCCATATAAACCGATCCGCCTTCTTTAAGAACTTCCCATGCTTTCAAAGCACGATCTTCAGAGTCAAGCTCCACGCTTATGGACACTTTTGCACCTTCTGGTAAGTCTCGATTCGAATCTGAACCATAAATAAATCCTGATTCTGTTAATTTCAATTGAGCATGTAAAACAAGGTCTTTTTCGCTGTCAGACACAGGAAATTCAGGATTTGGAGGCAAGTCCCCATACTTCTGCATGGATACGACTTCTCCATCAAAGGCCTTTTGATACATTTTAAACGCCTCATCACATTCTCTGTTAAACATTAAATACGGTGTAATCATAAAATCGACTCCTTTATTTTTCCTTGTTTTATGTATTTTCCTAGAACAAAGATGTTATGTTTTTATTATAACCGAACGTTAGTTCTATATACAATAAAAACATTTTAATTTATTTGAAGAAGGTCTCTAATTGTTTTACGATTAATAATAGAGTAAAAGAGGGGTGAATTCTCATGGAACGAATCATAGAAGTAGAAGGAATTTATAGACAGCTATTGGAGGCTTGGAATATTCGCAGTGCTCGTGGAATGGCCGATTTATTTACAGATGATGGTGAGATGATTGGATTCGATGGGAGTCTTTCAGTTGGCAGCGAGGAAATATTTTCGCATCTTAAACCAATCTTTGAACACCATCCAACAGCTCGCTTCATAAGCAAAGTAAAAAATCTGCATTTTTTGAGTCCTGATATAACTATATTGCGCGCAATTGCTGGTATGCTCCCTCCAGGACAATCAGATATTAATCCAAATGTAAACACGCATCACACGCTTGTTACTATTAAAATTGATGGAGATTGGCGGATTAAACTGTTTCAGAATACTCCGGCCCAGTTTCATGGAAGGCCTGAGCTAGTAGAACATATGTCCAATGAGCTTAGGGAATTATTATAGTAAACACTTAGTTAGCAAAATAAAAAACAGTACGATTTCACCTGCAAATCGCACTGTTTTTTCAAATATAAATCCTATTGTGAAATGGAATTAGATTTGATAATCGCCTCATTCTCCGGAACCCTGATCAGAAGCAGGCCGCCGATTATAAACAATACGATCAGGCTAAAAACACCGCTATTGGTATTCCCGGTCATTTGGGCCGTGAATCCGACTAAAAATGGACCTAAGATCGCGGCAAACTTATAAAATATACTATAGAACCCAAAGAATTCGTTGGCACTTTCCTTTGGGACCAGTTTAGCAAAATAGGCACGGCTTAGTGCCTGAATACCTCCCTGTGAGGAAGCGACTAGCATGGCGAGAATCCAGAAATCCAGTGTGGTTTTTAAAAAATATGCATAGATACATATTACGACATAAACAACGATTCCCACTAACAGCATCGTTTTTCCCTTGTAGCGGTCAGCCAACTTTCCATATAGAACCGAAAACGGTGCGGCCACCACTTGCGTCGCAAACAAGATCATTAAGAGATTGGTTGAGGAGATACCAAGATCAGAGCCATAGGCTGTAGACATCGTAATAATGGTATTAACCCCATCAATGTAGAAGAAATACGCAACTAAAAATAAAAAGAGCGGACGGAAAAGTCTTATTTTTTTAAAGGTCAAAAAAAGCTGTCGAAACCCATTGGTAACTGGATTCGGGACGCGTTCCTTATAATAAATCTGCTTGACGTTTTTCAACATGGGAATTGTAAACAACCCCCACCATAGGGCTGTGATAGCAAATGCTGCTTGACTTGCGACCGTAACAGAGATTGGAAGGATACCTTGCTGCGATAAAATGATAAGCGCTATTCCCAATATAAACGGGACGGTACTGCCGATATAGCCCATTGCATAGCCTTTAGAGGAAACTTGATTCATTCGGTCTTCACTCGTGACATCGACAAGAAAGGCATCGTAGAAAATATTGGTTCCGCCAAAACCGATGACAGTCACCATATAACAGATTAAGAGAATCAGCCACTGGTTACTAGGAACAACGGCAAGTAACAGAGTGAAGATAATTCCGAGTGCAAAGAAAAAGGTAAAGAATCGTTTTTTGAAGCCCTTGAAATCGGCGATGCTGCCTAAAATAGGGGCGCAAAGAGAGATTAACAGTGTGGCTAACGAGTTGGCATAACCCCAGTAGGCCGTAGAGGTAGAAGCGGCAATTCCGGCTTCCTTTGCTGCTGCCTTGAAATATAACGGAAAGATGGCAGTCGTAATCAGGATGGAATAAGCAGAGTTTGCCCAATCATAAAAAACCCAACTCTTTTCTTGCTTCGTCATCCGACTCATGTAACATCCTCCTTTAAAGTTAACAACTCTTCAATTACTTCTTCATCGGTGTAATGGTTTTGATCAAATCGCTCTCGTAATCTTCTAAAAAGAAAAATCCACAATTAGCTTGAATTATAAAGGCACAGGCAGGGGCTGCTCCTCTTGCTGCTGCTTCTTCTCCGGTAATGAATGTCTCAATTCCGAAGTCCGGTTCCTCACTAATAAATTTAAGAGATTGCGAACAGCTTTAAAAGTGTCCACCTCTTCGGGATCTTTAAGATAAATATATGCTGAGCCATCACAACTTTTACAGTAGGCCTGCCAATTTATTAGATTCTCATTTGCGTTTATGATGATTAAGTTTTGTTTATCTAATACCACATTGAGGATAATCGCCTTTTGTTCATCAAGTGCACTATGATCACCTAGAGCGATGATGGTGGGATTGTTCAAAATCTGAGCTTCTTTTAAAGCAGCTAGCTAGTATTCTCCCAAGACGATCATTATGACGATGAAGCGCTTGTATCGCTTCTTCTGAAGAAAATCCATGTTAATGGCGGTGGGTATCTAAATCGGTAAAGTGGACTAATAATAGGTTAGGTTGATGACCTCGTGCCGGTTTCGGCAGTTTCCGGTAACGATCGTCGCATGACAAGGATAGGCGATGGAACGATAAATAGATTCGACACGTTCCACGAGTGCCCCGTTGGTAAGAATGGTTGAAAGTGTGGCAGTTCTTTTAGGATGGGAAGGTGTAAAGCCGAAAGACAGCCAAAGGAAATGCTCGGTGAGACGGTTCATTGGACACCTCCTGTTAACTTAATTGTACTATAGGCAGGATCAATTGCTACAGTTTATTTACAAAATATTCGAAAATTAGATAGATTTACTGAATGTATACCTCAGGATTATTCTTTTTTTAGTATAATGAAATTAGCAGATATTGGATGGGAAGGTGGAGTGTAATCATGCCAAGTTTTCAAAGTTATTTTTTTGAAAAAGCAATTAAGCTTTCAGTGAAACGGGCCGTCAAAAAAGGCGTTCGCCCAAAAGGTATAGTAGAACAACGGGAGATGCTGGATACCGCTGCCAGTAAAATCGGCAGACTCCCGAAAAACTGTCAGGTAGTCCCGTTGGAAATAGAAGGGTTATATGCCGAATGGTTAACCACTGGCATTCCTTTGCCGGATAAGGTGATTCTTTATCTTCATGGTGGTGGTTATGCGCTTTGCTCTGCGAACACGCATCGGCCGCTATCTGCTAGAATTGGGAAACAAGCTGGTTTGAAGGTGCTGTTCCCTGAGTACCGGTTGGCACCCGAACATCCTTTTCCTGCTGCGATAGAAGATGCTGTTAATGTATATCAATGGCTGTTGAAGCAGGGGTATACAGGTAAGGACATTATTTTCGCAGGCGATTCGGCGGGAGGCGGCTTGTGTCTGGCAACGGCACTAGTCTTAAGGGATCAAAATGATCCGCTTCCGGCTGGGATCGTTTGTCTATCTCCATGGGTGGATTTAACCAGCAGCGGGGAAAGTTATCAAAAAAATGAAGAAGTGGATCCTTATTTAAGTCTGAGGGCTGTAAAGGAAGCTGCCCAAATGTATGCTGGAAAGGAATCTCTTGACCATCCGCTGATTTCACCTGTGTTTGCTGACCTTACCGGATTGCCGCCTCTCATGATTCAATCGGGGACGCATGAAATTTTGCAAAGTGATGCCATTTCGCTCTCCATTAAAGCAAAGGCAGCAGGTGTGAAGGTATCATTTAAGGCATGGGATGGCATGTGGCATGTTTGGCAAATTAGTGGGGATCACTTGCCGGAAGCTAGAAGGGCAACTAAGGAAATCGGCCAATTTATAAAGCGGATTATCCAAACGTGAAGGTCAATGCTGACTTTCACGTTATTTATTTAACAGCTTGTTTGGAATTGTACCTTGTGAGAAGGAAACAAGGCCAAGATTATTGGTTGTTTCGATAATAGAGCTTTTTTCAATGGAATGATAGCGTAGCAGGAAACGTATAGGATATTACTTTTATAGGTAGTGAAGGCTTTATAAATCGTGTGATAGGGAGGGAGGCGCTGTCACGAATAATTGTAGGTTATAGCCAATTAGGGTGTCTGTCGGAAAGTGGCAGAAAGTGTGCGTAACTTTGACTAAATGAAGGTGAAACTGTTTTCCAGCTCTTATCGTCGTCGTTTCTGATTCGGTTTTCATCAGATGGTAATCGAATGGGGGTTGATTACTTAAAGTTTCACCTTCATAAAGGCTGGCTTCAATTTTAGTCCTCCTGCTTGTCCCATCCAAATAAAAACCTGACCACGCTCCACCGCCGTACAATCGGTCCCGCCAAAACAAACGGAAACTGTATCAAATCCACCTTAAATCACCTCCTCAGATTGTAATTGGTGACAGGCACCATTTCTGTAATAATATTGCCACTATTTTTCCGAGCATTTGGCCTTATAGGAATTATAATGAAATCAGTATACTCGCATCTTGGTTCCAGCATGTCATTACGGCTGTTTTCTTGTTAATTAAAGGAGGGCTAATACGCATGAAAAGTTTAATTGTTTATTGCTCGTCCCATGGGACTACTGAAAAAGTGGTTGGAATATTAAGCGATTATCTTGCAGGAGAAGTGGTATCGGTAGATTTAAAGAAGGATAACAATATCATTGATTTAAAAAATTATGATGCGGTTATCATAGGCGGTTCGATTCATGCCGGTATGATACAACGAAGAATTAAAAAGTTTATTCAAACCCACCATGATGAACTAGTAGATAAGGAACTTGGTCTATTTCTAGTTTGCATGCGTGAGGGGGATTTTGCCGTGGAGCAATTTAACAATGCCTATCCGCAAGATTTGCGGAAGAATTCGGTTGCACTCGGTCTTTTTGGCGGCGAATTCCTTGTATCAAAAATGAATTTTTTTGAACGACAAGTGGTGAAAAAGGTGGATGGGATTACAACTGATCAGTACAAATTGGATTTGGAAGCCATAAGGGAATTTGCGACACGGTTTAATGATTTGAAGATGATGGTATAGGCTTTTAAAGCCGATTCTTGGTATAAAAATGTTCTTGCAAATGGCGGGAACATTTTTTTTTGCAGAAATTGATTATAAAATGTTTTTTCTTTGTCCATAATGGAAAGGTCAATTTTAATGTAAGAGAGGTTTACAATGAAGATTTGGTTTAATCGATGGTTTACAACAGTTACGCATTATATGGATATGATACGCGATAATGAAGACCATCGGAAATTTACGATTTATGGAACAAGCCCGAATAAAGATGCCCTATATTTACAAAATTGTGATTATGCCTTTGTTGAACCTGACATTTCAGGGGATGAATATATTGAATTCTGTCTCGATTTTTGTCAAAAACACGGAATTGATATTTTTATACCCCGCAAAGAAAATGTTTTGATTTCGAAGCGATTGCCGGAATTTGCGGAGTTAGGAGTGAAGGTCCTAGTTTGTCCTGATGCAGCCTTAATGGAAACCATGGATAACAAGGCAGCTGCCTATCAAACCTTAACAAACGGAGCTCCCATTTTTTCGATCCCGGATTATTATGTCGTTAATAATATTAATGATTTTAAGCTGGCTTACACATCGCTTAAGGAAAAGGGGCACACGGCTTGCTTTAAACCAGCAATTGGGGAAGGAGCAATGGGGTTTCGGGTCATCAAGGAAGAAACGGAATCCATCCATCATCTTTTCCACAGCGGTGGCGGTTATCGAATCTCGTATGATCATGCCTGCGAGATCCTTGGTCAGCAGGAGACTTTTCCTGATTTAATGCTGTTGGAGTATTTAGAAGGCAGAGAATACAGTATTGATTGCGTGGCATCACAGGACCAATTGTACGCAGCCATTCCGAGGATGAAAGGGGATGGACGTGTCCGGGAACTTGTAGAAAGTGTCGAGCTGATTGAGTTGGCGCACAAGTTTCACCACGAGTACCGATTACCATTTGTATTTAATATTCAGGTGAAATACAGCAAGGGGGTGCCGAAGCTGCTTGAGATTAATCCGCGTATGAGCGGAGGCTTGCATTTCAGCTGTCTTTCTGGGATTAATTTTCCGTACTTGGCTATTAAGATCTTATTAGGGGAGAAAATTCGTCCATTAAGGCCGCGGTTTGGTATCCGGGCAAGTCATCTTGAAAAAGAAATGATTTTAAAATTGGACGATATTAGTTAAAACAAAGAGCAGGTCCTGCTTAAAAAGCGTGAACCTGCTCTATCTGTTTATTTATAGAAAACTTTCTCGATATTGTATTTAGCGTGAAGTGTATTAATGATGTAGGTTTCATATATTTCTCGGTCCATTGGTTCTTCAACCACTAATACGGCAATCTTATAAACTTCGTCGCGATGCTCCTTGATCGGTGAAACGGTATCCTCAAAGTGACGCTTTACCCGAGGCCGCAGCTTTCTTGCTTTTCCTACATAAAGCAAATCGTCATTTGCGTTAAAAAATAAGATAATCCCACCCTTGTCACGGGGGATTTTATTATAATCAGTAAAACCATAGATACTGCTTAAAGGGGCTTCGACTTTTTCGCCGACTTGTCTGCTTTTTGTAATGACGAGATCTGGATTTGGTATTTCAATTTTTATCATAAAATGATTCGCTCCCTGCTTAAATATAACGGCTAAACCAGTTTAGCCAAGAGTTCATTATAGCATATCCTGCCAGTTTAGGTTGGACTTTCTTAATTTAACCATTTTTCTCAATTTGAAACCGATTTTTTTGCTGCTGTTGTATATGAGTTAAAAGTAGTAAAATAAATTAAATTTTTGTAGAATAAAGGAAGGTATTGGAACTTTCTATCGTTCCAGTCGTTTTGTTTTGTTTTGTGGAGTTACATAATAAATAGTGGAAAGGGTGTTAGTATGGCAATTTCATTGTCTAAAGGTCAAAAGGTCGATTTAACGAAAACGAATCCTGGTTTGTCCAAGGTTATTGTGGGTCTGGGCTGGGATACGAACCGTTATGACGGTGGGAACGATTTCGATTTGGATTGCAGCATCTTTCTTTTAAATGCTAATGGTAAGTGTGCATCTGAAAAGGATTTTGTTTTCTATAATCAGCTTGAAGGCGGAAATGGCTCCGTAGTACATACAGGTGATAATCGTACTGGAGCAGGAGACGGGGACGATGAGCAGGTGAAAGTAGATTTGTCTGCTGTGCCGGCTCAAGTGGAACGGATTTCGTTTGTTATTACGATTCATGATGCGGAAGCAAGAGGTCAAAATTTTGGACAGGTTTCTAATGCCTTCTGCCGCGTTGTAAATGAAGAAACAAATCAAGAAATTATTCGTTATGATTTAGGCGAGGATTTCTCCATCGAAACAGCCATTATCGTAGGTGAACTATACCGTCACAACGGTGAATGGAAGTTCTCTGCAGTCGGATCGGGCTACCAGGGCGGACTCGCCCGGATCGCTACCGACTTTGGCCTCAACGTAGGCTAAAACTTTACAAGAAAAGTGGAGGGCGCCCGCCTATCGGCGACAAGCACAAGACGAGACGGCCAAAAGGTTGTTCTTTAACCTTTTAGACGAATTGATCTAAATGTGGAGGCGACTGTTCTGGGGAATGCATAAGACGCCCACTGTAAGAAGGCGTTTTTTGCCTTCTTCAGTGGGGGCTTATGACTTCAGTCCCAAGGAGCAGCAACTGGATAAGCTTCTGACCTCGAGCCGATGGCGCCTGGAGCTGAACCATTCTCGAAGTCAAAACCTTTTATCTTATCTCATAAAAAAGGACGAGAAGAAAAATTTCTTCTTGTCCTTTTTAATGTTTGTTTTCACTTGTTATATAGTATAAATGGTGACAGGCACCATTCTTACTTGCTCGTTTAGATTGGTTCTGTTTATGAATGTTGGCATTTGGTTTAGGTAAACGGGAATGCAGATTAGGGTGTCTGCTATGGATTGGACCGCGTCTAATGGTTTGGTGGTTAAGGTATTGCCAAGGATATAGAGGCCTCTTATGATCGTCACAATTGGTGTATCGGATATAATGGCACTTTATAGTTATTAGTCATTTCATGTCATATTGTGGTATGGTAAATAGGTTAGTGAATCAGCTGTAAGAGGTGACTGTTTGATGAAGTATTTGCTTAAGACACAAATATTTGCAATATTATTAACATTATCTTGGAGTATTTACTTGGTTGTTTTAGCCTTCCTAGACCAGCCCGACCGTGCCCTTCGATACATAAATTCATTTGTGTTTGGATTGGCTATTCTTTTAGCCGTAATATATTTTGTTTTAACCAGGTATATGCTGGGGAGAAACTGGTCTGCACTTCTTTTAGTCCTAATCTCTTATTTACTTCTATACAAGCCAATATTTCAGGGAATTTTGTTAAGAATAACCGGTGATAGTTATGGAAGTATCATCAAATTTCTATCAACATCTACTGGAACAGTTCATTTACTCGCCATCATTATTGGAGTCGGTACTGGTATTCTCTTTTCCAGGCCGCAGCTTAAAAACTAAAACAGCAAAAGGATAAATACCCGATCACTTAACGGGCATTTATCCTATTTTTTTTGGATTTGAGGGCTTCCCTTCTTTTGTTTCTAATGTACACATGGAATGGACAGTGTCCACGTTTGGTGTCAGGCACCAAAAATTGTAGAAATTTATCCGTATTTTTCAGATCGTTTTATTTTTATAATGAAGATAGATTGATTGATATGTAGAGGGAGTGAGGGGAATGGAGACAAATACGGGGAAACATCGGGTGATTCAGAACTTTACGGGAACGCAGTTGCATGCGAAGGGCTGGATTCAAGAAGCAGCCCTTCGCATGCTGATGAACAATCTTAATCCGGAGGTAGCGGAGCGGCCGCTGGATTTGGTGGTTTACGGAGGGATTGGCAAGGCGGCGCGAAACTGGAAATCCTATGACGCGATCGTTAAAACACTATTAGAATTAGAAAATGATGAAACATTGCTCATTCAATCTGGTAAACCTGTAGCTGTATGGAAATCCCACAGGGATGCACCACGTGTTTTACTTGCTAATTCCAATCTTGTACCTGCATGGGCGACATGGGAGCATTTTCATGAACTCGATCAAAAGGGGTTAATGATGTACGGCCAGATGACTGCAGGAAGCTGGATTTACATCGGCAGCCAAGGCATCGTCCAGGGAACCTATGAAACTTTCGCAGAATTAGCGCGGCAGTCATTTGGCGGTTCATTAAAACATACGATTACACTAACGGCCGGTCTTGGGGGGATGGGTGGCGCACAACCGCTCGCGGTCACGATGAATGAAGGGGTCTGTATAGCGATTGATGTCGATGAGTCCAGAATCGACCGGCGAATCGAAACCGCTTACCTTGACATAAAGTCTAAAGACCTTGATGAGGCCTTGAAATTAGCACAAGAAGCCAAAATAGCAGGAAAGGCGTTCTCCGTCGGGCTACTTGGTAACGCTGCTGAAATCTTGCCTCTAATCATTGAAAAGGGATTCACTCCCGATGTATTAACCGACCAAACCTCAGCACACGACCCATTAAACGGATATATCCCTGCAGGCTTGACACTTGAAACCGCTGCAACTTTACGAGTCCAAGAACCTGCCAAATATGTGAAGCTTGCCAAGCAAAGTATGGCGACACATGTGAAGGCGATGATAAAATTGCAGGAAAAAGGCGCCGTTACATTCGATTATGGAAACAACATCCGCCAGGTGGCCAAAGATGAAGGGGTTGAAAATGCCTTTGATTTTCCTGGCTTCGTGCCAGCCTATATTCGCCCACTTTTTTGTGAAGGGAAAGGACCTTTCCGCTGGGCCGCACTATCCGGCGATCCCGAAGATATTCGAAAAATTGATGAAGTTCTCTTACGTGAATTTAAAGAGGATCAACATTTATGCAAATGGATTACGATGGCACGAGAAAAAATCAGCTTCCAGGGACTTCCCGCCCGGATTTGCTGGTTAGGCTACGGCGATCGTGCCAAATTTGGAAAGATCATCAATGATATGGTCGCATCGGGAGAAGTTTCCGCACCCATCGTGATTGGACGCGATCATTTAGATGCAGGTTCTGTCGCGTCGCCAAACCGGGAAACGGAGGGTATGAAGGATGGAAGTGACGCTGTGTCGGACTGGCCGATTTTAAATGCCCTGATAAATGCTGTTGGCGGTGCCAGCTGGGTTTCGGTTCACCACGGCGGCGGGGTTGGCATGGGCTATTCACAGCATGCAGGGATGGTTATTGTAGCTGACGGCACCAAGGAGGCAGAAGTCCGCCTGCAACGGGTTTTAACCACGGATCCAGGGATGGGTGTCGTCCGTCATGCAGATGCCGGTTACGAATTAGCCATCAAAACGGCAAAAGAAAAGGGTATCAAAATGCCCATGCTCGACCAGGACTAACGAAAGAAAGTGGGTGAAGCAGATGGGCAAGGCAATTTTTATAAGGAATGCAGCTCAGCTTGTAACACTAAGGGGGAGTTCCGCTGCTCTCCTTGTTAAAGAGAGAATGTCTGAGCTAGGTATCATTGAAAACGGCAGTGTATGGATTGAGGACGGTATTATTCAAGCAGTTGGCAAGGATGAAGTGCTTTTTGAAAAATTTGCCGCACGTATCGAACAAACAAAAAGTGGTTGATGCAACAGGCAAACTTGTCACACCAGGCCTCATAGACCCGCACACACATTTAGTTTTTGCTGGAAGCAGGGAAACTGAATTTAACATGCGCCTCGAGGGTGCAACTTATATGGAGATTATGAATACCGGCCGAGGCATCCATGCAACAACAAAGCGGACAAAGCAGGCTACCCATGAGGAACTTTTCCAAGAAAGCTTCGAGCGGTTAAATCAATTCTTACTCCATGGCGTCACAACGGTTGAAGCGAAGAGCGGCTACGGAATGGAATGGGAAACCGAACGCAAACAGCTCGAAGTGGCAAAACAGCTGAACGAGCTTAATCCAATAGATGTTGTGTCGACGTTTATGGGGGGCACATGCGGTACCTAAATAATATAAGGACAATCTCGATGATTTTGTGAAACTTTTGGTGAAAGAAATGATTCCAAAGGTGTCTGAACTCAGACTCGCTGAGTTCAATGATGTTTTCTGTGAAAAGGGTGTGTTTACTCCCGAACAAGCACGAACGATTCTCGAGACGGGAAAGGTTTATGGCTTAACAGCGAAAATCCATGCAGATGAAATCGAACCTTTTGAAGGGGCGGAACTGGCCGCTGAAGTGGGGGCGATTTCCAGGATCATTTATTAAAAGCCTCTGAAAAAGGACTACGGGCAATGGCGGATAAAGGAGTCGTCGGAGTCCTTATCCAGGGAACCGCTTATTTTTTAATGGCGGAGTCGGCAAATGGTCGTCACATGATCGATTTAGGGGTACCGGTAGCTCTATCGACCGATTGTAATCCTGGCTCATCTCCAACTGTTTCGCTGCCATTGATCATGAATTTAGCATGTTTAAAAATAGGGCTGACACCAGGAGAGGTAATCACTGCAGCAACTATTAATTTCAGCTCATGCTATTGGGCGTGCCAGCCAAATCGGCAGTTTAGAGGAAGGGAAAAAAGGGGATGTTACGATATTTAATATAGAGAATTATATGAAACTCCAATACTTATATGGGATAAATCATATCGATACCGTAATCAAAAATGACAGAGTCGTGGTAAAGGGAGGTCGGCTGATTGAAAAGTTTTCTCTATCCTAAATTAATTCCACCGAGTTTTGTTTGGATCAGGCCTGAAGGGAACACCCAAATAACAAAGGTTCATGAATGGATTCAGCCGCTCTCAACCAAGTCCAATCCAGAACAGACCAGGAACACGGACGTTGTGGTGGTAGGTGTCCCGCTCTCTCGTTCATCGATTAGTCCCTCTGGGGCATCAGAATTTCCTGATGCCTTCAGGCGTGCCTGGAAGGGATTTACTACTTATAACATAGATGAAGATGTGGATTTAGCAGATATGACGGCTCTGGACGTGGGGGATGTACCAATGCATGTAACCGATATCCGCCGCTGTCATGACAATATCGTCGAGGCATCGGCTACTATCCATCGGAATTTTACTACTTCGATAGTGGCGGCAATTGGCGGAGATCATTCGATTACGGCCATGATGGTTAAAGGATTACACTGGGCCAAACCGCGCGAGAAAATCGGCATTCTTCAATTTGATACTCACTTCGATTTAAGGAGTCTGGCCGATAATGGACCATCTAATGGAACACCGATGCGGAATTTGATTGAAAGTGGTGTGATAGAAGGCTCGAATTTATACAACATTGGTTTGCATGGTTTTTATAACACCAAAGATTTGAAGCAGTATGCGGATGAAAAGGGCGTTAATTATTTTACACTTCACCAGTCTAGAAAAAGGGGGATCGAAGAAACGGTTAGTCAATGTCTTAAAGAGCTTGCTGAAAAGGTCGATACTATTTATTTGACCGTAGACATGGATGTTCTCGATATTGTCTATGCCCCTGGGGTCCCGGTTGGAACACCAGGCGGAATGACAACAGCAGAACTCTTGAAAGCAGTACTCACTGCTGCTAAGCATCCAAAAGTCAAAGCCCTCGACATCGTCTGCCTCGACCCACTAAGAGACACCCAAGTTCATACAACCGTAAAACTTGGCACCCACGTCTTTTTAACCTTTCTAACAGGGGTAATGTTACGAAAAGTGACAGGCACCGAAAAAGGATAAACACGTTAACTAACTGACAAATAAACAAGGATGGTGGGTCAGTATCATTGGTTAAAAAGTTGCATGAAACCTTGAGTTATTCTCAAGGTTTTTTATTTATGGATATTTTGTTGTACAACAGTTAATTTCCGACATCATTATGCGAAAAATGTCTGTTTGTGCGCTTTCCCGAGGAATAAAACGCAGTAAACACTATCATTCAACATGCAGCTCTCGTTGTTATATAATAGAAATACTAGACATCATAAAGAACGAGGGATAAGATTTGAAACTTGTGATTATTTCCGACACCCATATGCCTAGACGAGCCAAGGGGCTACCAGCAAGATTGAAGGAGGAATTATCGGACACGGATTTGATCATTCATGCCGGCGACTGGCAGACCATAGACGTTTTACAAGAGCTTCAATCCTATGCGAAGGTTGAAGGGGTCTTTGGGAATGTCGACGATGATTATATTCAGGAACATTTCCCCGAAAAAAGGATTTTAAAGCTAGGCAGGTTTAAGATAGGTATTACCCACGGGCATGGAAAAGGAAAAACGACTGAAAAGCGGGCCACACTGGCGTTTAAAGAGGAAGCAGTAGATTGTATCATTTTTGGTCACTCTCATATCCCGCTAAAACGTTATGAAGACGGTGTGCTTCTTTTTAACCCTGGTTCACCCACAGATAAACGGCGTCAGAAGATGTATTCCTTTGGGATTTTTTATATTGGTGATACCATAGAAGCACAGCATATTTTTTTCAAATAAGGGAGAAACCAATGAATAAAACAGTGATTGTCTATACCACCAACGATTGTATTGAATGTACAATTGTTAAAAAGGTACTAACGGAGGAAGGTATACCGTTTGAGGTCAGGGACATCTCAAAAAATGCTTCCTTCCAAAAAGAAGTCGAACAATACGGTTTCCTAGGGGTTCCAGTGACCGTACTAAATGATCGTGCAATAAAGGGATTTACAAATGAGTTAAAGGAAATTATTGACTTAGCGAAATGTTAAGGTGTCAAATAAAAATTCTTTACATTGTAGAAAATTAGCGTTAATATGAGTGTAATTTAATAACCAAAGATCTACTAGGGGTGCCCTGTGTATCAGGCTGAGAGAAAACAATAAAGTTTTTAACCCTTTGGACCTGATCTGGGTAATACCAGCGGAGGAAAGTAGCTAAACGAGATATTTTTTTGCGTTTTTCTTTCAAAACACTAACCAGATCCAATTTAGGGGTCTGGTTTTTTTATTTTAAAAAAAGAAAAGGGGAGTTTATATTGGAACCAAATTTCGTATATGAAACATTACAAAAAGTAAGAGAGGTTAGCCCGCTAGTACATAATATTACAAATGTCGTTGTGACAAATTTTACTGCAAATGGTCTGCTTGCCTTGGGTGCATCGCCTGTCATGGCTTATGCCAGTGAAGAGGTAGCGGACATGGCGAGGATTGCCAGTTCACTGGTTTTAAATATCGGTACGTTAAATGCCCAGAATGTTAATAGCATGGTGATCGCGGGGAAAGCAGCTAATGAGCAGGGCGTTCCTGTCATTTTTGACCCAGTGGGAGCCGGGGCAACCACATATCGAACCGATACGGCCCACAAAATCATGAGCGAAGTTAAAGTTTCAGTGGTCCGAGGAAATGCCGCTGAGATTGCCAATGTAATTGGTGAAAAATGGCAAATAAAAGGTGTTGATGCCGGTGCGGGAAATGGAGACACAGTCGAACTTGCAATCAAGGCAGCGAAGATAAGTGGATGTGTTGTTGTCATAACCGGAAAAGAGGATATTGTATCAAACGGTGAAACCAATTATGTCGTATCAGGCGGACATCCAATTTTAACAAAAGTGACTGGTACGGGCTGCCTATTAACTTCCGTAATCGGTGCCTTTGCTGGAGTGGAAAAGGATGTACTTCAAGCAGCGGTTGCTGCTTTAGCTTATTATGGAATTGCTGCGGAAAAGGCGGCTAAGAAAACAGCTGAAGCGGGACCAGGCAGCTTTCAAATTGAATTTTTAAACCAATTAGCATTAGTCACAGAAGAGGATATTAAGGCAAATGCATCTATTAAGAAGATTTAACGGAGGTTTGTAAGATGAATAAAGCATTAACAATTGCCGGCTCAGACAGCGGAGGCGGTGCCGGAATTCAAGCTGATTTAAAGACCTTTCAAGAATTAGAGGTCTTCGGTATGTCCGCCATAACGGCAGTCACCGCGCAAAACACCTTGGGCGTTCATGGGGTTTATCCGATGACACCGGAAGCGATCATTCAACAAATTCAAGCGATTGGGGAAGATATCGGTACGGATGCGGTGAAAACGGGGATGCTGTTTAGCTCAGATATTATTGAAGCTGTTTCTGAGCAAGTGCGGAAATATAGATGGGAGAATCTCGTCGTTGATCCTGTGATGATTGCTAAAGGCGGTGCATCTTTACTGCAGCAGGAAGCGATTTTTGCGATGAAAACCTATTTATTACCGCTCGCCAATGTGATTACACCGAATATTCCGGAGGCGGAGGTTCTAACGGGTTTGACCATAAGAAGCGTCGAAGATAAAAAGGAAGCTGCCTTAAGATTGGTTGAGCTGGGTGTTCAAACGGTCGTCATCAAAGGCGGTCATGATGAAGATGAATCTGAGTCAACGGATTTACTATATGATGGTAAAGAGTTTCATACCTTTACCAATAAACGAATTCCGACAAAAAATACACATGGAACCGGATGTACGTTCTCAGCAGCGCTAACGGCTGAACTTGCGAAAGGTGCGTCAGTTTATGATGCAGTCTTAACAGCAAAGGAGTTTATTCAAGCGGCAATTGAGGATGGCATTGAAGTCGGTCATGGACATGGGCCGACAAACCATGGGGCGTTTCGGAAGAAAAGGGAGCTTGGAAATCGATGAAAAACCTGCATGAGGCTTTAAAGGTATATTTTATCATGGGCAGTCCTAACTGCCTCAAAGACCCTGCCGATGTTTTAAAAGAAGCAATCGCTGGCGGAGTCACGATTTTTCAATTCCGTGAAAAAGGAAAGGGAGCTTTAACTGGGGCAGAAAAACACGAACTCGCTAGCCAGTTACAAAGTATCTGCAAAGAACATCAAATCCCCTTCATCGTTAATGATGACATTGAGTTGGCAATCGAGCTGGATGCGGACGGTGTACATATCGGGCAAGAGGATGAGCCAGTAAAGGTGGTACGTGAAAGGATTGGCGACAGTAAAATTCTTGGTGTTTCTGTCCATACTCCAGAAGAAGCCGAGACGGCACTCAACGATGGTGCTGATTATTTCGGTATTGGACCCATTTACCCTACTAGCTCCAAGGATGACGCAAAGCCTGTCAGGGGAACAGAGGTAATCGAAATTCTCCGCAAACAAGGCTACACCATTCCAATGGTCGGAATAGGCGGTATTACTAGTGAAAATGCAGCGGCAGTCGTCAAGGCCGGAGCAGATGGGGTTTCCGTTATTACGGCCATCAGCCATGCAGATTCACCACTCGAAGCAGCAAAGGCATTAAAAAATAGTGTGGAGGGCTGATAACATGAATAAAACGTATAAGCTGACACTAACGGCGATGATGGTCGCGATAGGCACGATTACTAGTAATCTCGTAGCCATACCAATTGGGTTTACAAAGGTATTCCCCATGCAGCATTTTTTAAATGTCTTATCTGCTGTCTTACTAGGGCCCTACTACGCCGTCGCCCAGGCCTTTTTGGTCTCATTGATCCGTAATTTAATGGGAACAGGTTCTATTTTTGCCTTTCCTGGCAGTATGGTCGGTGCCCTACTCGCATCGCTTTTATTTTTAAAAACAAAAAAGATATTCCTTGCATTTGCCGGTGAAGTAATCGGAACAGGGATCCTTGGTGCGCTTTTATCCTATCCAATCGCCACGTTAATCCTTGGACAAAAAGCAACCCTATTTGGATTTATTCCGTTATTTATCTTCAGCTCATTTGCAGGTGCACTGCTTGGATTTTTGGTCTTAGTTGTATTTTTAAGAAAGAAAGTATTAGTTATGGATGATAGTAAATCTCCAGCTATAAAGAACTAGGGTGTGTGAATATTGAACGAGGAATTGATTGCAAAAATTACAAGTGAAATCGAGGCGAGAAAAGGGGAATTGTTAGACCTTTTATCAGACCTTGTTGCCTTTCCAACAGTCAGCCCTCCCGCCCGTAATACGAATGAGGTTCAGGAATTTATTAAAGGATATCTTCAAGAGTTAGGTTTCATCACGGATAAATGGGATGTCTATCCTGGTGACCCAAACGTGGTCGGGATTTTACAAGGTAAATCTTCTGGTCAGTTTAATAGTTTAATCATAAACGGCCATGTCGATGTGGCCGAGGTTGGAGACACAAAAGAATGGAGCTCCTCCCCATTTGAGGCTTACCAAAAGGATGGCTATATATTTGGACGGGGTGTCGCGGATATGAAAGGCGGAATTGCCGCATCACTCTTCGCCATAAAACTATTAAAAGAATTAGGTGTCACCTTACAAGGCGATCTTCAATTCCAATCCGTCATTGGCGAAGAGGTCGGGGAAGCCGGAACCCAAGACTGTGTCGAGCGGGGATATAGTGCAGACTATGCCGTAGTGGTGGATACAAGCGACTTACACATTCAAGGACAAGGCGGCGTCATTACCGGCTGGATCACCATTCAAAGCAAGGAAACCTATCACGATGGCATTCGCCGGAAAATGATTCATGCCGGCGGTGGTGTTGAAGGGGCAAGTGCGATTGAGAAAATGATGAAGGTTATCGCTGGCCTCCAAGAACTTGAACGCTACTGGGCTGTAACGAAAAGCTATGATGGTTTTCCTCCAGGCACTAATACTATTAATCCTGCGGTAATCGAAGGTGGCCGGCATGCGGCGTTTGTTGCGGATCGCTGTGCATTATGGGTAACGGTTCATTTTTACCCGAATGAAGATTACGAAGAAGTAATCCAAGAAATTGAACAGCATATCAATGCCATTGCTGCTGCTGATCCGTGGCTCAGGGACAACCCACCTGAGTTTGTCTGGGGAGGAAAGTCTATGATCGTCGACCGCGGTGAAATTTTTCCTTCATTAAAAATAGACCCGGAGCATCCTGGTACGAAACTGTTAACGAACTCCTTTGAAAAGTTGTTACACCAACAAGCGAACGTAGGCATGTCAACAACGGTGACGGATGCAGGCTGGCTAGGTCGCGCCGGTATTCCGACTGCTATTTTTGGACCTGGAAAATTAGAGGATGCACATGCAGTGAATGAAAAGCTGGAGATCCAGCAGCTGCTGGATTTTACCAAGGTAATAGCTATTTTTATTGCGGAGTGTTGTAACACCAAGAAGGAGGAAAAACAGCATGACATTTTCTGAGCGCCTTTTTCAGAAGGTAAGTGATATTTGGGAGAAAACCCATCAGCATCCATTCGTTGTCGGGATGGGGAAAGGGGATCTTCCGGTTGAATCCTTTATTCGCTACATGAAACAAGATTACGTGTTTTTAATTGATTATTCGAAGCTGTTTGCTTTTGGCACTGTGAAAGCAAGGGACATCGAAACAATGGCCGCCTTTGCCAAGCTCCTTCATGAGACATTGCACGGGGAAATGGATTTGCATCGCCAATATGCTGCAAGATTTGGGATAACGAATGAACAGCTTGAGGAGACAAAACCAACTCCGATGAATTTAGCCTATACCCGTTACATGTTAAATGTCGCACAAAATGGTTCATTAGAAGAATTAATTTCAGCATTATTACCTTGTATGTGGAGCTATTGGGAGATTGGCAAGATGTTAGCAAAAGAATATCAAGGTGCTAGCAATCACTATCTTTATGGTGAGTGGGTCAAAATGTACTCTTCTGAGGAATTTGGTGCCCTAGCCCAGTGGCTGATCGATTTATTGAATCAATTGACTGAAGGAAAGCCAGAATGGGAGTTAAATATTCTAGAAGAACACTTCCTGACGACATCCCGTTTTGAATATATGTTCTGGGACATGGTCTATCAGGGGGGCGAGTGGCCTGTCTAATTCATCAATGTTACACATCAACGAACTATCTTATAGCTTTGGTGCTGAAAAACCGATTTTTGAAAAAATTTCACTCGACGTAAAAGCGGGGGAATTTGTTTCCGTTATCGGGGCGAGTGGTTCAGGTAAAAGCACTCTCTTTAAGTTGGTAACGGGGTTACTCAAACCTCAACAAGGAGAAATTCTCATTAATGGTGAGCAGGGGGCCAGCAAGGGACTAGGAAGTGTGGGCTATATGCCGCAAAAGGACTTGCTTTTACCCTGGAGAACGGTTTTAGACAATGTTCTACTTCCGCTCGAGGTATCAAAGGAAAATAAGAAAGTGAGATTGCCTGAAGTGCGGGAGTGGCTGGCCCGATTTGGGCTCGCCGCTTATGAAAATGCTTATCCCAATGAACTGTCGGGAGGAATGCGGCAGCGGGTTGCCTTTTTACGAACTCTTATGACTGGGAAAGACCTATTATTGTTAGATGAACCCTTTGGTGCCCTTGATTCAATGACGAAACGGAATATGCATAGCTGGTTATTGGGCTTGTGGGGCGATTTACAAAAGACGGTATTGTTTATCACCCATGATCTAGAGGAAGCGATATTGCTTAGCGACAGGATTTATGTGCTAAAAGCGAATGGAATAGAAGAATGGAAGGTTAGCCTGCCGAGACCGAGAAGTTCAGAACTAATCTATGAAGCTGATTTTATTAGGATGAGAAAAGAACTGGAGTGGCTGATTCAACATGAAAACAACAACTAGATTAAAAAAATGGACGAGTGATTACGGTTTATTTATTCTCGTCGTCATTCTTCTGGTCAGCGTATGGGAAATGGTTGTAAAGCGTGGAATCATCCCGGCCTTTATCTTGCCGTCACCTTCAGCTATCTGGAGCTCATTAATAGACAACCGTGAGCTTCTGTTTGAAGAGCATTTGCCAGCCACTCTGAATGAGGTGCTGATTGGGTTTGCGATTTCCATTACTGCCGGTACCCTACTCGGAGTTGGCATGCACTTTTCTCGCCCATTAGAGAAAGTACTTTATCCGTTCTTAGTGATTTCACAAACAATCCCGCTGATTGCGATTTCTCCAATTTTTATTATGTGGTTTGGCTATTCGATTTGGAGCAAAATTGCCGTCACGATTTTAACGGCGTTCTTTCCGATTGTCGTTAGTACTTATGATGGGTTGAAGTCGGGTGGTCGGGAATATCGTGAATTATTGTTAACGATGGGAGCAAACCGCTGGATGATTTTTAGGAAAATACAGGTGCCAATGGCCCTGCCGACGTTTATGTCAGGATTGAAAATGTCGGTCGTTTATTGTGTCGTTGGGGCGACGATAGGGGAATGGCTTGGAGCCAGTGAAGGTCTGGGCTACTTTAGCCGCCGGATGTCGGGGAGTTTAAAGGCAGATGCCGTGTTTGCTGCGATATTTTTATTATCATTACTTGGAATTATTCTGTTTTTATTGATTAGTTTCATCGAAAAACAATTATTGAAAAATAAATACCACATCTAAGAGGGGAAGTAGAAATCAATGAAGAAAACTCTTTTAATCCTGTTTAGCCTTTTGCTGCTAATATTAAGTGCATGCGGAAAAAACGACGAAAAGGCAACCGAAAAGAACACAACAAGTGGGGACAAGAAGCTTGAGAAAGTAACCTTAATGTTAGACTGGTATCCAAACGCCGTTCACTCTTTCCTTTATACAGCACAGGAAAAGGGCTACTTTAAAGAGCAAGGCTTGGATGTAGAGATTCAAATGCCTGCTGATACAAATGATCCGTTAAAACTTGTCGCTGCCGATCAAATCGATATGGCGCTCAGCTATCAGCCGCAGGTATTGGTGGCACGTGGAGAAGATATCCCTGTCCAATCGTTTGGAGCGATTGTACGTCATCCGCTTAATCAATTAATGGTGCCAGCAGATAGTTCAATCAAATCCCCTAAGGACTTAGCAGGGAAAACAATCGGCTATCCATCGATTCCTTTGGATGAAGCAATCGTCCAATCCATGGTTAAGTCTGACGGTGGAGATGCTTCTAAGATTAAAATGGTTGACGTTGGCTGGGACTTAATTCCGGCGATGGCAACGAAGAAAACAAACGCTCTAATTGGCGGTTATATTAATCACGAGAAGTTATTGCTGGACAAAGAAGGTCATCCAATGCGCACTTTAAATCCTGCTGACTTCGGGGTACCAGATTACTATGAATTAGTATTGGTCGGAAGTGAAAAGGAACTAAAAGCAAAACCGGAAGTATTTAAGAAGTTTATGACTGCGATTGGGAAGGGACAAAAATATGTTCAGGACCACCCTGAAGAAGGCTTGTCCGTTTTAATGAAGCATGAAGATAAATCATCTCCACTAGAAAAGGACATTGAGACAAAGAGCTTACAAATCCTCTTGCCGCTCATGGACGCAAAAGACAAATCATTCGGCTACCAAGACCCACAAACATGGGACCAAGTCGCAGCGTGGTTAAAAGAAAACAAAGTAATTAAGAACAACATAAAAGCAGAAGACGCATTGATTAACTTTTAGTATATAAATAGAGTAAAAAAGGTGACAGGCACCGCCCGTGGACAATGTCCACGAGCGGTGCCTGTCACCAATTTCACTATTTTTACATTCATCAGTTTGACAATGATAGATAGTAGGGTCGTGTAATCATGTTCATGAGGTATGCTGAATTCTTTGGATTCGGCATTCTTTTTTTGTTTAGGAAGTTGATGATCGTACTGGCTGGCTGGATGCCTACGCCATGACCGTAATACTTGTCATCGCCAAAATAGACCACATTTTCGGCGCGCCAATGTGGCTGTTTTGGGTCAAAATCTGGATTGTTAAAATGTAAGATATCACCAGGCAGGAAATCATCCGAATACATATTATAAACCGGCAGATCCTCATCGAATTGCCAACCCATCAAGTAAATCCGGGTAAATAACAAATCAAATCTCTGACGACCAATGGAATAAAGGGTGGCAATATATAAAACGATCGCAATGGCAGTGGAACATTCAAACGCATAAAGTTTCCCGTTTTTCAGAATGTCCAGGATCGCAACAGACGGGCTAACATTTGGTTTTAACAAAAAACCACCATTTCCTAATCTGTCCCAGTACGTTTTATTGCAAAATGCATACGTGAATGTCGTAAACTTTGCCCTGCTTTTGTTAAGTTCTTGAGCTGCTTTCATGGTGTTGATACGAAACAAAAGTTCAAATTCCAACTGATTTATGGATCCATATTCAAACGTCGAATGATAACCCGCCATAAGTTTAATAATATTTCTTTCACCTGGTTTGGTAATTCCCTTTAGGTCTCCCGGCTCAACAACCTGATGATTGATTTTAATCATTGGCCCCTCCCGTTTTCAGAAATCAACTCCTTCTAAAAATATGAAACTTTTTTAAATATATTTGTCTGTTGAAAAAATTTACTGATCGTTTTAAAACAAGAATAGGACACTGTCCACTTCAAAAGGACAGTGTCCACGAACGGTGCCTGACACCCACATTGTTACTTGCTCTCATTTGTTTGATAGACTTTTGTGGCGATAACACCCATTATGACCGTACTGATGGTATAGCCCATCAGCATCTCGGAGGCGGCAATCATGTTGGATATCAATCCGACAGATGTTATATCACCGTACCCTGTAGTCGTAAAAGTAGTAATGCTATAATAAATGAAATCATTAGCATGGAGGGAGGAACCCCTAAAGGCAAGCTTTCCTCTTAGCTCATATATGAGGTGATAGAAATTCGCATACGAAAGGATAATGCAAAAAATCAGCAGACCAATACAAAAAAAGATGATTACCAAATGTTCTGTTGATCTAGGAATTTGTTTTAATCGTTGGAATAAAAGCCAAATCGTAAACGAAAAAAGAATTAACACGAATCCAAATAAAATATACACTGATCTCTTTTCTAGTTCATTAAAAAATAACAAACCGAGTAACAGGATAATCATTAAATAATAATAAGCAACTTTATTAAGCTTTCCCAAGACCGTCTTCATTTTCACCCCATAAAGATTCCTCAAAGTTGTTTTTTATGTATATTTTCTACTTGCAATTCATACTTTATCCAACTGATAATTAAATACTCAGCAATGAAACGAACTGATATGAAACAATTCAGCTGATAAGGGACATAAGGTGGTAAACAGAGTTCCATATAAAAAAAACGCCCCATCAAAATTTAGATGATGGGGACGCTTTTTTGGATGACATAATTTTGTTTGATCTTTTGTTTCTCATAAATTTAACATACATCAAGAAAAAGACAAAAGCGCTGATAACTCGCAAGATCGTACAGATCTCCATCGATATCCGCATGTTGGAGCTTTCTAAAAACCAAATGCCTATTTGTGGAGCAATAAAAGCGACGAAAGATAAGAGGACATTATAGGTAGTTATACAATAGGTTCGCTTTTCTTCTGGTGATTGCTCCAACAATAGATTAAACAATAACAGCGTTGTACCAGAAACAAAAAATCCTGAGGTCATCGAAACAAAGGTTATATAAAATACATTTGTTGACAAAATGTTTAACACAGGGGCTGTAGCCATTCCCACTGCTACCCAGACCAGCATTAAAGTATTAGACCTTTGCTCCGCCCATTTCTTCCACAAGGGAAACGAGAAGATCTGGACTAGCTGATTGGCAACCGAAAAAATACTTATCCAAAGGATGGTGGCATGCACATATTTAACATTGTAAATATTAAATAACCCCCAAGCCATCTGCCAAGTGAAATTAAAGCATAGAGCCGTGATCAGAAACCATTTGTAGCCTCGATCCTGAAAAATCGACCAATCCATCGATGATTTTTTTTGCTCCTGTTTTACTAGTGGTTTTTCTCGATGCTTCATAAGAAAAACTACTTCTAGTAAACCAAATAGGAAAGCAATCCCAAACAAAATTTGATAGGCCCAGGCATGATGGGTTTGACTTTTCATCACAACCCCGATAATTAAAGTAGTGATCATTCCCACGACCGTCAAGAGCCGATTGCGGTCACTAAAAAAGGCCCCGCGCCGTTTTTCTTTTATCATCCCGCTAATCAACGTCTGCCAGCCTATATTCGAAATGGTTCCAGGAACATTCATGAGCGCTACGATAATTAGAAATGCCCACGCTTGGTAAGAGGTATGAATGAAAACGACGCCTGCCAACAGTAAAAACATTATTCTCGCCCAGAAAACAGACATGGCGACCGTTTTCTTTTGCAGTTCCAACCGGTTTAGTAAGATAGCTGCAGGAATCGTCATAATTAATGCGACCAAAGGCGGAAGAGAGCTGATTAAACCCACCTGGTAATTGGTGGCACCTAGAATTGAGATAGCGAAGATAGGAAAATAATTGCTTGCAAGATTCACAGCGATGGTAGACACCATGCCATGGTAAATACTGATCTTTTCGTTATATGTGCGCATGTGTCTTCACCGATTTCTATTTAAATTCCATTGTAATTATACAATCAAAAACCACAATCTAATAGAAGAATTTTAGAAGTTTTTTAAAAAATTTCGATACACTAAATATCAACAAAAAAGTATTACAAATTTTGGTATAAATGGCCGACTTTTCTACTAAAATAAAATTAAATGACCAAATCAGTTTGCTTTGTAGATACCATTCTGCTATAGTTAAGTAGAATTATTTTTGTGAGTCGGAAAGAACGTTAAAGTGAATACTGCTTTTTGTCTTGAAGATTTGAGCAAGGATAGTAACAAATTGTGTGCAATGCACACAGCAGGAGGAACCACACATGGAACAAGGTAAAGTTAAATGGTTTAACGCAGAAAAAGGCTTTGGATTTATCGAGCGCGAAGCTGGAGACGACGTATTCGTTCACTTCTCCGCAATCCAAGGCGAAGGCTTCAAATCTTTAGACGAAGGTCAAGCAGTTTCTTTCGACGTTGAACAAGGTCAACGTGGACCACAAGCTTCTAACGTTCGTAAAATATAATTTTTAGCCATATGAAAAAAGACTCTCCTTGCAGAGTCTTTTTTTTATGCCGTCAATCGATCAAGGTCTAGCGTGGTCAAATTATTCTTTTCGTAAATAAATGGTATAATCAAAGAACATACATAAATAATGGAGGGAATTGTCATTATGGCCATTCTGCGTTCACAATTAGAACAGTCGGATTTAACTAAATATATTCCGCCCAAAGGGGATTATGAACCATTCCGGGATGACGATCACTATAAGGAAAAGCTCAAGGAATGGGGCCTGCCAACGGCGAAAAAGGAGTTTTGGTACAAAGAAGGCAACTATCAGCGTCTTGTCACAATTAAAGGCTATGAGACCTATGGGAATACCGGAGAATTTAACACACTTGTAATTGAATTTCAAGATGGCAATTTGACTTGTATCCATCCCGCTTTTTTAAAAGAAATGCAGTCGTCGAGCTTCGGCAAGGAGAGTTTAATTAACCTTGAAGAGAAGGATAATTCGGATGAAGAAAAAGTGCCTAATTCAGCAGAGGCCACACAGCAAACCGAAACAGTCTCACTTGTAGAAGCTCCAAAGAAGGAAAAGGTAGCGAAACCAGCCAAGGAACCTAAACCAAAGAAAGAAAAAGCTCCAAAAATTGAACTCCCTGCCGATAAAGTACATTTTACCGCTAAAGTTAAACAGTTCGCGCTTGTCTATAATCCTTTTAATGAAGAAAATGACGAAGTGGTTGTATTGGAAAATGTCCAAATTGTTTTGGATAATCCAATTGACCTTGGACTAGCCTGGTGCAGTCATAGTAAGACATTGAAAAAGTTTGAATTGACAGCGGGGGATATACTTGAATTCGATGGAAAAGTGGCCGCTAAGAAAATGGGGAAAGGCAAAGATGCCCCAGAGGAATTTGTGGTGGATACAGCGGTGTTATATAAAATCAATAACCCATCCAAAATCGTGAAGAAATAGGACTTCAAATGAAGTTCTATTTTTTATATCCTAAACATACTTTTTGAGGAAAATTAGTCTATAGTAGGGTATAATGAAATTTCGAGTTTTTATTTTTTTATAGGAGTACATTATGAATCAAACTTTTACACTTAAAGAAAAGACAAAGCAAATTTTTGTTTTGCTTGTGCCGATTTTAATTACCCAACTTGGCATGTTTTCAATGGTATTTTTTAATACGATCATGTCAGGAAGATATAGTAGTTCTGATTTAGCAGGTGTGGCCATCGGCACGTCCATATGGAGTCCAATCTTTACTGGAATTAGTGGGATTTTTCTTGCTGTGTCGCCGATTGCTGCCCAGAGATTTGGACAAAAAAAGAAGGAAGAAGTAGCTACTGTAGTCAAACATGGGATGTATTTATCAGTATTAATTACAGTCGTTGTCATCCTTCTTGGAATTTTTTTGTTAATTCCCATTTTAAATTTTATGGATCTTGCACCAAAAGTACATGATACAGCCTTTGATTATTTAGTAGGACTTAGTTTTGGAATGCTGCCACTTTTTCTTTTTAATGTACTAAGATCGTTTATTTACGCTCTAGGTAAAACACGTGTTATTATGGTCATCATGCTGTTATCATTACCGATCAATTTAGTACTGAATTATGTTTTTATCTTTGGGGAGTTTGGATTCCCAGAGCTTGGCGGTGCTGGGGCAGGCTATGCGACAGCTATTACCGATTGGATATTTCTCGGGATGACGATATATATTGTGAAAAGTAAAGACCCTTTTTCTTCTTTCCAAATCTTTTCAAATTTAAAAGAGTTTTCATGGGAACAGTGTAAGGAAATCTTAAAAATAGGTGTGCCGATGGGACTGTCCGTTTTCTTTGAGACCACCGTGTTTGCCATCGTAACCATCTTATTGAGTAAGTTTAATGTAACGACTATTGCAGCCTATCAGTCGGCTCTCAATGTCGTCTCCTTCATTTATATGATCCCGATTAGTATTTCAACAGCGCTAACGGTACTTGTCGGTTTTGAAGTAGGGGCGCGAAGATATAAGGATGCCAAACAGTACAGTTGGTTAGGGATTGGGATAGCGGTGTTCATTGCCATCGGGACGGGGTTGGTTGTTGTCGCATTTCGTTATCAGGTTGCCGGGCTTTATTCTACTGAAGCGGCAGTTATTAACTTAACGGCGAACTTCTTAATCTTTGCCCTGTTTTTCCAGATTTCCGATGCCATCCAGGCAACCGCGCAAGCTGCATTAAGGGGCTATAAAGACGTAAATATTGCCTTTATCATGACACTTGTCGCTTATTGGCTCATCTGCCTGCCAACAGGCTATCTCCTCGCCAATTTCACAAACCTGGGAGCAAGAGGGTACTGGATTGGACTTACCATAGGGCTGCTCGCTGCAGGAATTGCCCTCTCCATCAGACTCATCCACATCCAAAAGAAAAGATTCAACACCTTGGTGTCAGGCACCATTAACTAATTTTGTATTGTTCTTATGATGGGAACATGTCAAATGGTGCCTGACACCATTTTTTTATGAGATAAGAAAGTATAAAAGTTTTATCTTTGAGAATTGTCTAGCTCCAGCGCCTAGCCCCTCGAGGTCACAAGCCAATCCGTCCAAAAGGTTAAAAAGCAACCTTTCGGCCGGCTCGTCTTATGCTTGTCGGGGCTGACCAAGGCGCTTGCACTTTTCTTAATTTACCTAGTTTCCTAATTCTGTAAGTGTTAAAATAAAGGAAGAAGGTATGAATCAAAACCGTAAGTGAGGGGACCTTTATGACAAGGAAAGTCCGCTTTGATGAGGAAGAGTTCGTACTTAGATTAAATGGTTTTGAAAGTTTTTTTGCGCTGAAATGGCAGTTGAAAATTCCCTATAAGGCTATCAAAAAGGTGTATTTAGATGAATTTGAACCGCCAATGTGGATGCTCAGGATGCCAAGCACCTCGGGTTGCACCACTCCATATTTACGAAGGTAGCTTTAAATTTTGTAACGAGTGGTATTTCCTTTCATTCGAACACAATGTACCCTTATTACACTTGGAAATCGAGGGAGCTGGAAAATATAAATATGTCATATTTGAACTGGAAAACCCAAAAGCGGTCATGATTGAGCTGCGTAAGAGGATCAGGGAATTGGAAGACTAAAAGCAAAAAAATGCAATGGCGAGACAACCGCGATTACATTTTCTCCGCTTTCTTTTTTTGCTTTCTTTTCTTCGAAACACTTCTTATTATGTATACACCTGCTAGCAAAGCTAATAAGTTCAAGGAATCACCCAAATGAACCGTTAAACTGAAGCGATTATGGACCCTGATATTATTCGTATTGTTCACGGTCTTCGCTTGTCCTTCTTTCTCCACCATTTCACTCGTCAAAACGAACACCTCCCTTTTAGAAAATAATACCATATTTATTTATATGCAGTTATTTTACTGTTAAATTATTAAATTATCAAAAGTAAAACGCCATTCATGAAAGAGAATGGCGTCTGTCGTTAATATAGTTTTTTTAGGCCGAACCATTTGGAGAATAAACTTTGTTTTTTATCCTTAATGATGAGTTCATCCATAACTAATTTTTCACGATTGTTGTGGATCCATGTCTGTAATTCTTGTTTATCTTTACAAAGAGTATAATATGTTTCCCCACCTTTTCCAAGTGCGTTGACAACATATCGACTTGTGTTCTCCATAATGCCCACCTTTAACATGTATTGTATAATTTGCATTATATCAGGCTGATAAAAATAATCCATGGTTATTTTTCATCAAACCCATCACATTTTTTAGCAACTGATGCTACAACCATTGTAGGATGTCTTGCCGTCTATTACAAGCCTAATTTACTTAATAGTTTTTTATTTACATATTTTTTACATATAACATAATTATATTATGTAAACTTAAAAATCAGCCCTATTTAAATTTGGGCCATTACCCCGTATCTTATATAGCTCAAACAAACGTTATAAAGAAAAATGAGCTCAGAGAGAAAGAGGGGAATAAAATGACCATTAATCTCTTATTCTTTACCGTGTCCTTCAAAAAACGTAAAATCACTCAAGAAGAAGCAGCCAGAGAAGAGTACGTGGAAAAAATGTATCAGCAAATGAAAGAAAAGCAGATCTCCAACCATCGATTTATGTGATCCTTCGAAAACGAACATATAATAAAATAAAAAAATGAATCTGACCCGTATCTTATCATCCTTCTTGAAACGTTTATATAGCAGAGAGTGCATAAGGAGTGAAAAACATGTCAGTTAAGCTTAACCCAGTCAGGACCATGGGTTCAAAAGAGGAAGAGAATCACTGGACTGAATATTATCCAAAGCTACAGCGCTATTGCCGTTTTCTAGCCCAGAATGAATGGGATGGAGATGACATCGCCCAGGAGACCTATCTAAAGGCTTTAAGGTATCATCAGCACAAGATAAGTCCGGCTTTATTAAACAAAATTGCGTATCATCATTGGATTGATCAGCTTCGAAAAAGAAAACATGAAACGTTAGAGGCTGAACTAGACTTTTCTAGTCAAGAATCAACGAAACAACTCGATGAAGTCCGTAATTCAGTTGAAATGCTGATTTGCAAATTTACCCCTAAGCAGGCCGTCATCTTTTTGCTAAAAGAGGCTTTTCAGTATCAGCTAAAGGAAATTGCTGAGATATTAGGCACAACCGAAATGGCCGTAAAGGCAAGTCTTCATCGTGGGAAAAAACGGCTGGAAAAAACATTGGAAGAAGAGGAAGCTTTTTCAGTTGAATCATTTTGGGATGAAGAAGAAAAAGAGGAGCTCACAGAAATTTTTTATGAGGCCTTGAAAGAACAGGACCCATCTGTGCTGATTAAAGCCATTCCTTCAATCACGGCCATAAGCAATGTAACAAGTTTCTATGCAAATGCAAAATCATCTTATAAAAATCAATCTCCTTCTAGCACTCTCTGTATGGCTGCATAGCCTAATAAATCACTTCAAGGAGGAAAAAATGAGTACAATTCCATATGTAATTGAACAATCCAATCGCGGTGAGCGTTCTTATGATATTTATTCCCGTTTGTTAAAGGACAGAATTATCATCATTGGGGAGGAAATCAATGATCATACCGCCAATAGCGTTGTGGCACAATTATTATTTTTAGCAGCGGATAACCCAGATAAAGAAATTTCTCTCTATATAAACAGCCCAGGCGGCTCGACCACAGCCGGATTTGCGATTTACGATACCATGCAAATTATTAAACCTGACGTTCGTACAATTTGTACCGGTATGGCCGCTTCTTTCGGCGCCATGTTACTCCTTGCCGGAACAAAAGGGAAGAGGTGTGCACTACCGAATAGTGAAATCATGATCCATCAGCCATTGGGCGGGGCTAGGGGGCAGGCAACAGAGATTGAAATCTCGGCCCGGCGTATCCTAAAACTTAGAGAACATATTAATCAAATTATTGCAGAGCGAACAGGACAACCGGTTGAAAAAGTGGCCAAAGATACGGATCGTGATTATTTTATGAGTGCTGAGGAAGCAAAAGCGTACGGGATTATCGATGAAATCCTTTATCCCAAATCATAGGGTAATAAGCAATGCGGAGGTGAATTGCCGCATTGCTTTTTTATGGATAAAAGCAGGAAAAGGTAATCAATAGTGCTTATAGATGAAAGTTTGCAAAAAAATATTTAAACATTGAAACTATGCAGGCTTCTTTTTTATCTTTCCAGATCCAACCTTAAAAAACAGCCGCAGCATGGGTGGTACGACAAAATAAATGAAAAAGAGCCGAAATAATTGATAGCCTGTAACCATGGATAAATCGGCATTTACTTCATGGGCAAGAATGGCCATCTGATCCATTCCTCCTGGTGCCAGGCTTAATAAACTAGTGGACGGTGTAATATGGTAAAAATAAATAAGCAGCATTCCTAAGCCGACAGCCCCGACAATCATGAACAGACCACTTAAAAACGCAAGACTAATGACTTTTGCTTTATGCTCGAGTTTCTCCGGTTTCAACAACAATCCAATATAGGAGCCAATCATAAACTGCGAAAGATCCAATACAGATGGCGGCAAAACAGGTCCATGCAGCCCAGAAATACCGGCAATCGCTGTTCCAAGGATAGGTCCTAATAAGTTGGGAGTAGGAAACTTAAGCTTCCGTGCAAGGAAAGCACACAAGACACAGTTCATCGCTAACACAACCAAATTAGGAAAAACTGGCCCTGAGGTTTGCAAGGTCTTATCGACGACATCCGCCGCGGTACCACTGCCCGAATGACGAAACAACGGACCCAATATCAGAAAGGGGACGACAAAGATAATCATCATTAATCGCGCCACTTGCAGGAAAGTAACCGTGGTAATGTCGATTCCTTTCATTTCTTCTGCAAAAACAATCATCTGCGAAAGCCCCCCAGGAATACTCCCGGTCAGAACGGTTGGATAATCGACACCAGTGAGTTTAGAAACAACCCAAGCTATCCCAGCGCAAAAGCAGACTAGTAAAGTCGTCATGAGCAGCATCGAAGGAAGTTTCGCGATAATTTGCAAGAGCGCGTCTTTTGAAAACGATAAGCCAATTGAATAACCAACGATAATTAAGCCTGCATCACGAATTCTAACCGGCCAGTAAAAGGAAATTTTTCCAAACCTGGCGCCAATCAATACAGCTGCCATTGGACCAAGCAGCCAGGGAATCGGTGTATGCAAGACAGTGAACAATAGTCCGCCAATGAAAGCAGTAATCAAAGTGACCGAAAAACGAAGTAGTTTATGATCTAAATTCATTATTGATTTTTTCAAGTAAAACCCTTCTGTCTATAAAAATTTCTATCTGCCCTTCCATTAACGAAAAACGATACGTATGTAAATCAGAACTCATAATATCCTTTAGTTCATTTTCAATTTACTATTTTAACACGATAATATGTAAAAGGGTAATGACAGACATTATCATTGGTTTACGGATAGAATCCAATTTATATATGTTGATAGATTCAGAAGTACCAAAATACCTGCGATTAAATTAAAAAGAGAAAGCAAAAAAATTGCTTTCCCTTATTTTACCTTAATGACTGCTACTGCTGCTTTCCTCGTGTCCTGGTGATTCCTCAACTTCCCCTGGACCAAATCCAAATGGTCCTCTAGGTCCAATATTTTCTACGCGAAAAATCGCCACGATGGTTTCAATTCTGATCGCTAAAACCCGCGGGCGAACCCTGCCTCTCGATTCCAATACAATGACATCACGGCCAACATCGAGAAGTCTGCCAACAAAGTTCCCTTGAAGGGTCACCACTTCTACTTCTTTTTTTAACAGTTCATGGGCAATCTGATGAAAATTCAATTCCGTCACATCTATCATCCTCCTTCACATTACAGTAAATGCAAAAATTCAAAAAAGGGCATCGGTTTCAAAAAAAATTTTGCTAAAAGTTCACAGCGATAGAGAGGGGAGGCTAATAATTTTTTAAATTTTGTATTTTTTTATTTACATAAATCCTATTGGTATGGTAGGATTAATTCCATCAAATAAAATTCTTATCTAGAGAGGCTTAGGGACTGGCCCGATGAAGCCCGGCAACCTGCCAAGCAAGGTGCCAATTCCAGCAAAATGTTTTTCATTTTGGTAGATAAGGTGTTTACTGGATTAAGTAACGCCTTTCCTAAAATGGGGAAGGCGTTTTTTGTAAAAAGGAGGCGAATCATCTGAACGCTGCGGAAAGGGAAGAACTAATTACTCATTTAGAGAGCATGTTGGTTTCTTTAAAATTTGGCTCAATTACACTAGTAGTTCAGGATGGCAAGATTGTACAAATAGAAAAAAATGAAAAGGTTCGTCTTAAACAAAATAAAATCCGCTGACCAGAACGCTGGAGGCTGACCACACGTCAACCATCCAGGAAGACGTTTTTTTTATGAAAAAAGGAGGCATGTAGAATGACGGCTGCAATAACGTATCAAAATTGGCAACAAATTTCAGACACATTTTCATTCGATGATGAAACAAAAGGGGCACGTGCGGTATTAGAGTGGGCTTATAACAACTATCCCGATGAAGAAATCGTATATGCATCAAGTTTTGGTGCAGAAGCGATTGTGTTGATTGACCTCATTCATCAGGTAAAGCCTGATGCCCATATCGTATTTTTAGACACAGGGCTCCATTTCCCTGAAACTTACGAGGTAATCGACAAAATCGAAGCCCGCTTCCCAACATTGCGGATTGAGCGAAAACAACCGAAAGTAAGTCTTGATGAACAAGCAGCACAATATGGCTCAGCTTTATGGCTTAGAGATGCCAATCAGTGCTGCAACATTCGTAAGGTAATCCCATTAAGGGAGACATTGACTGCTAAACAAGCGTGGATCTCAGGACTGCGCCGGGAACAGTCACCAACAAGAGCCAACACTGAATTCCTTAATAAGGATGAAAAATTCGAAAATATTAAAGTTTGCCCATTAATTCATTGGACTTGGGATGAGGTTTGGGATTACATCAAGAGTAAGGATCTTCCATACAACACCTTACATGACCAAAATTACCCTAGTATTGGCTGTTTCCCTTGCACAAAGCCGGTAGGTGATGGCGGGGATTCACGCGCAGGACGCTGGTCGGGCAGCGGCAAGACAGAATGTGGCTTACATACCCGTTAAGCCAGAGCTACACCACCGTGGAAATCCCCACTGTGGATTTTGAACCATTCCGGTATTGATGGGCAGTGCCCACCTCTTCGGGCTCTTAATCCATCATTATTTTAAAGGCGGGGGTTAAAAGTCCGTAATGCGGGATTAAAGGAGGGTATTTTATTTGCTCACAATTATTGCCATGATGATTGGTTTGTTTTTTGCCATTAATATAGGTGCCAGCGGGGCAGCAGCTTCGATGGGGATTGCCTACGGAGCAGGTGTCGTAAAAAAAAGGCTGGCCTTGCTGTTATGCAGTATCACCGTTTTCTTTGGAGCATGGCTTGGCGGCGGAGAAGTTGTGAAAACGCTGGGAAGCGGGATTGTCCCAAGCAGCACGTTTACGGTCCCGGTTGCCTTAATTGTTTTAACTTCTGCGGCACTGTCATTGTTCCTAGCGAATATCTTCGGAATTCCGCTTTCAACGAGTGAAGTAGCGGTAGGTGCTGTGATTGGTGCAGGGATTGTCTATCAATCCGTGTTTGTCAGCAAACTAGTTTGGATTTTGCTATTCTGGCTGCTGACGCCATTTGTTGCCTTTATCATTGCGATCTCGGTTACGTATCTATTAAAAAATAAACAGTTAAAAAAATGGATGGAAGCACCGAAGGCAGTCCCTTTTCTTTCTGTATTAGTCGTTTTTATGGGATTGTTCGAAGCCTTTTCAGCTGGAATGAACAATGTGGCCAATGCCGTAGGTCCTCTGGTCGGGGCCCAAATAATTTCTACCGAAAATGGGATTTTGTGGGGCGGTTTATTCGTAGCCGCCGGGGCATTTATCCTCGGTCATCGCGTCCTTGAGACGAATGGGAAGAAAATTACGGCACTGCGGTTAGAAGAGGGCTGTGTGATCTCAGGAACAGGTGCAACGATTGTAACGATTGCCTCTGTTTTTGGAATTCCAGTTCCGTTGACACAAATTACCACATCCTCGATTATCGGGATTGGATTTGCTAAAAATGGCAAATCTGTTTTGAAAAAAGATATTGTCGTACAACTTCTTACAGTTTGGATTGTATCACCGGTTTTATCCATGGTATTATCATATACATTAATCCAAATGATGATTGAACATAATCTTTACCCTATCATCGCAATGGCCGGGGTGTTAATATCCGTCTTTGGTGTGATGTCCTTAATGAAAAGACAAAAACCAAGTATTACGGTGCACCAGGAGATTGCGAAAGATTAATTCTGCTAGTTTCATATTTTTATTGATATATAATTTCCCAAAAAAGAAAGGACTTGATTGAAAGTGTCATTTTTACCAGCACCTCACGGAGGAAAACTAATTCAAGCATTCGACCCAACTTATGATTTAACAAACATCGAGAAAGAACTTGAGATTGATGCCATTGCATTGAGTGATCTAGAGTTGATTGGTGTAGGACTATTCAGCCCGCTAACAGGGTTCCTTGGAAAAGCCGACTACGAAAATGTTGTTTCAAACATGCGTTTGTCAGACAATACCATCTGGTCCATTCCAGTTACATTGCCTGTTTCCTACGAAACGGCTGCAACACTCAAAGTAGGAGAAGAAATCAAGTTAGTTTTTCAAAACGAGGTTTATGGTGTAATCAGGGTATCTGAATGGTATGAGCCAGATTTAGATAAAGAAGCAATTGAAGTTTACAAAACCGACGAAGTTGCCCACCCAGGAGTGAAACGTTTATATGAAAGAGGCCCAGTTTATGTAGCAGGGGAAATTGTACTCGTTAAGAAATCAGACAAGGGCGTATTCGCAGATGTTTGGTATGAGCCAAAAGAAACACGTGCGATGTTTGAAGAAAAAGGCTGGAAAACAATCGTTGGTTTCCAAACTAGAAATCCAATCCACCGCGCTCATGAGTACATCCAAAAAGCTGCCCTAGAAACAGTTGATGGACTTTTCGTAAGCCCGCTTGTAGGGGAAACAAAATCAGATGATATTTCAGCTGAAGTTCGTTTAAAAAGCTACCGTGTACTACTAGATAATTACTATCCTGCTGAACGTGTGCAACTTGGTGTATATCCAGCAGCAATGCGTTATGCCGGACCGAGAGAAGCGATTTTCCATGCGATTGCCCGTAAAAACTTTGGCTGCACACACTTCATCGTTGGCCGCGACCATGCTGGTGTAGGCAACTATTACGGAACATATGATGCACAGCACATTTTCAGTAATTTCGCTGAAGGCGAGCTTGGCATTAAACCAATGTTCTTTGAACATAGCTTTTATTGCACAAAGTGTGAGGGTATGGCATCTGATAAAACTTGCCCGCACAGCAAAGAAGACCGCGTGATCCTTTCTGGAACAAAAGTTAGAGAAATGCTTCGCGCCGGTGTCCTTCCTCCTGCTACATTCAGCCGTAAAGAAGTAGTGGAAGTATTAATCGAAGGTATGAAAGAAGAAGCCGCAACGGTCTAAGGAGGATAAACAACAATGACTAAAGCAACGAATATTACATGGCACTCTGCAACAGTCTCGAAAGCAGACCGCCGCGCTCAAAATGGTCATGGAAGCTGTGTTCTTTGGTTTACTGGTCTTTCCGGTTCTGGTAAATCAACGATTGCTAATGCCGTTTCAAGTGAATTATATCGTCAGGGAATTAATGAATATGTTCTAGATGGTGATAATATCCGCCATGGTTTAAACAAGGATCTAGGGTTTTCAGATTATGACAGAACAGAAAATATCCGCCGCATTGGAGAAGTGGCAAAATTATTTGTCGACAGCGGTGCAGTTGTAACAACCGCGTTTATTTCTCCATTCCGTTCCGACCGTGATCAGGTTCGTGCATTGTTTGAAGAGGGCGAGTTTATTGAAGTATACATTGACTGCCCGATAGAACAATGTGAAGCCCGTGATCCAAAGAAGCTATATGAAAAAGCTCGCCGCGGCGAAATTAAAGATTTTACAGGAATTGATTCTCCCTATGAAGCACCGGAGCGTCCTGAAATCACGATTCGCTCTGACAAATTTTCAGTGGGTGAAGCAGTACAGCAGATTTTTCAATACTTGCAAAGTAAGAACATTATCTAGTTAGGGAAAGGAAGAGAGCCATGGCTGGCAAGGTTTATTTAGTAGGTGCGGGTCCAGGAGATCCAGATTTAATAACGGTCAAAGGATTACGATGCCTGCAGGAAGCCGATGTCATCCTCTATGATCGGCTCGTAAATCCTGAACTACTTGATTTTGCAAAAGAAGGGGCACAGCTGGTTTACTGCGGTAAGCTCCCAAACTATCATACAATGAAGCAAGAAACCATTAACCATTTTTTAGTTAAATACGCTAAAAAAGGCTATCAGGTTGTGAGGTTAAAAGGCGGCGATCCCTTTGTATTTGGACGCGGCGGCGAGGAGGCGGAAGAATGTGTAAAGCACGATGTTCCGTTTGAAGTGGTTCCCGGGATTACTTCCGGGATCGCCGCATCCGCTTATGCCGGGATTCCCGTCACCCATCGAAGTTTGAGTAAAAGTTTTGCTTTTATCACGGGCCACCAGGCCGCTGGTAATGTTGCAGCGGAACATCAATGGTATCACTTGGCGAATGGGGTCGATACGCTTTGTATTTATATGGGTGTATCCCATCTTCCGACCATAACGGAGCAGTTAATCTCGGCCGGCAAATCACCTGATACTCCAATTGCGCTTGTACATTGGGGGACGCTAAGTGATCAGCAAACGGTGGTTGGAACGCTTGAAACCATCGAGGATCTTGTGAAGGAAGCTTCAATCTCAAATCCAAGCATGATGGTGATTGGAGAGGTTGTAAAGCTTCATAATCGGTTAAACTGGTTTCAAGAGGAAATTGTTCCTAAACTGCCGGTTGTCCATGGGTAGTGTTTGGAGGGGATGAAGATGAAAGCCATTTTATACATTGGTCATGGTACACGCTCGAAAAAAGGAGCAGGCGAGGCAAGGGCCTTTTTTACAAGAGTGAGTGAGCGAGTCGATGTGCCGCTGCAAGAAATTAGTTTTCTAGAGTTAACAGAGCCGTCGATTGAAGAAGGTTTTAGGCGGTGTGTAGAGAAAGGCGCAACAGAAGTAACGGTTGTTCCCCTGTTTCTATTGGCTGCAGGGCATATAAAGCAGGATATCCCAAATGTGCTTAAGGTGTTAAGCTCGGATTACCCGGATATTTCGATCAATGTAAAGGATCCTTTCGGTGTTCAAAGTAAGATTTTGGATGCAGTGGCTGAACTAGTTCGAGTGACCGCAGGTCCAGTCGGGTTTCAGGATCGAGTATTGATTGTCGGAAGAGGGAGCAGTGATCCTGCTACACTGGCAGATTTCAGCATGATTGCGGATGGCGTGAAGGAGCGGCTTGGTATTACAGGCGTTTCGGTATGTTATTTGGCGGCAGCGGAACCTCGCCTGCAAGAGGGGTTAGCGGCGGTGCTGGATGATGTTGAGTGTAAGGTGATTGTGATTCCTTATTTATTATTCTCTGGGCTCCTGATTGCGGAGGTAACGGCAGAGATCCGCAAGTGGTCGAAGCTTGGCCGTGAAATTTATCATACAGGTATTTTGAGCAGCCATCGGGTAATTGAGGATATTGTGGTTGAGCGGGCAACGGAAAGCTAGTTGGTTAACCGTTTTTGTGCCTATAGCCTCGAAAAAATCGAGTGAACGATAATTAATAATAAAAATTCAGTGTATTTTTTAGATTAATAGTTGTCTGAATCATAAAAAAATGGCATGCTAGATTATTAGAGAGACTATTCTCAATAATTTCCTAAAATAATAATTTTTTATTCCATGTGAGGTGGTATAGTTGCAACTTCAGGTATTGAACAGCCCGTTTACAGAGGAGCAGGTGGAGCTTCTAAACAGACTCCTGCCAACCTTGTCAGAAACACAAAAGGTTTGGCTAAGCGGCTATCTTGCCGGCTCCCAACTGGGAACCGCATCAGCCCAATTAGCACAACTTCCAGCTGAAAGTCAAAAAATCTCTAAAGAGGTAACCATTCTTTACGGTTCTCAAACGGGGAACGCACGAGGTTTAGCAAAAAAATCAGCACAAACTCTTGAAGCAAATGGATATCAAGTAACCGTCAGCGCCATGAGTGATTTTAAACCAAACAATCTTAAGAAGCTTCAAAACCTTCTTATCATTGCGAGTACTCACGGTGAAGGGGATCCGCCTGATAATGCGATTAGCTTCCATGAGTTCTTATATAGTAAAAGGGCACCAAAACTAGAAGATTTACATTATTCCGTTTTAGCCCTTGGAGACAGTTCTTATGAGTTTTTCTGCCAAACAGGCAAAGATTTCGACGTTCGTCTTGAAGAACTTGGCGGTACACGTCTATACCCAAGATTTGACTGTGATGTTGACTTTGATGAACCTGCTGCAGAATGGCTTGAAGGGGTTCTTGCAAGTTTAGGTGAGTCTGCAGGAGGAACCAAAGCGCAAACGCAAACGGCAGTAAACCGAGCAGTCGAATCGGTTTACTCAAGAACGAACCCATTTAAAGCAGAAGTTCTTGAAAATATCAACCTGAACGGCAGAGGCTCAAATAAAGAAACACATCACCTTGAGATTTCACTTGAAGGTTCTGGCCTAACATACGAGCCGGGAGACGCTCTTGGAATTTATCCAGACAATGATCCAGAGTTAGTGGATCTATTAATCAAGGAATTAAATATGAATCCTGATGAAAAAGTAACAGTGAAACAGGGAGACGTTCGTACCTTACGTGATGCGCTCGTTTCTTATTATGAAATAAGCGTTCTAACAAAGCCACTTCTTCAAAAAGCAGCAGACCTGACAGGAAATAAAGAGTTACAGGATTTTCTTGCACCTGGAAAAGAAGAAGAGGTAAAAGCCTATATTCATGGACGTGACTTAATTGATTTAGTTCGTGACTATACGCCTTGGAATGTAACGGCACAAGAGTTTGTCTCGATATTACGAAAAATACCAGGCCGACTTTATTCGATTGCATCAAGCTTAGCGGCGAACCCTGATGAAGTTCATTTAACCATCGGTGCTGTTCGCTACGATGCACATGGACGTCTCCGGAATGGCGTTTGTTCGACATTAGTAGCTGACCGTATTAATCCTGGGGATATCCTCAATGTATACGTCCAGCAAAATGAAAACTATAAACTGCCGCAAAACCCTGAAACACCGATCATTATGATTGGACCTGGTACAGGTGTTGCGCCGTTCCGCTCCTTCATGCAGGAACGAGAAGAAACTGGGGCAGAAGGAAAATCATGGCTTTTCTTCGGTGATCAGCATTTCGTGACGGACTTCCTTTACCAAGTTGAATGGCAAAAGTGGCTGCAAAACGGTACATTAACGAAACTAGATGTAGCCTTTTCAAGAGACACTGACCAAAAGGTTTATGTACAGCACAGTATGCAAGAACAAAGCAAGGAATTATTCCAGTGGCTTCAAGACGGTGCAGTCGTATACATTTGTGGTGATGAGAAACACATGGCACATGATGTTCATCAAACTCTTATCGACATTATTGAAAAAGAAGGCAGCATGAGCCGTGAGGATGCAGAGGCTTATTTAGCCGACATGCAGCAGCAAAAACGTTACCAGCGGGATGTATATTGATTTTAAGGGGAAGGAGTTTTAATTCAACATGGTTAATCAAATTTTAAAAGCACCAGATGGACCACCAAGTGATGTTGAGGATATAAAAGTACGAAGCAACTATCTTCGCGGTACGTTGAAAGAAGTTATGCAGGATCGAATCAGCGCCGGTATTCCAGACGACGATAACCGTCTAATGAAACACCATGGCAGCTACTTGCAGGACGACCGCGATCTTCGCAACGAGCGTGCCAAGCAAAAGCTTGAACCAGCTTATCAATTCATGCTTCGCGTCCGCCTTCCTGGGGGGGTAGCAGCACCAAACCAGTGGCTTGTTATGGATGAACTAGCTGACAAGTATGGGAACGGAACCTTAAAGCTGACCACACGTGAGACATGGCAAATGCATGGAATTCTAAAATGGAATATGAAAAGTACCATTCAGGAAATTAATTCGGCACTTATGGATACCATCGCAGCCTGCGGTGATGTAAACCGTAACGTAATGTGTGCTTCGAATCCATATCAATCAGAGATTCATGCTGAAGTGTATGAATGGTCTAAAAAATTAAGTGATGATCTTCTTCCAAAAACAAGAGCCTATTATGAAGTTTGGCTAGATGAAGAAAAAGTTGCCGGCACTCCTGAATTTGAAGAAGTGGAACCAATGTATGGCCCAACTTACCTGCCTCGTAAATTCAAAATTGGTATCGCTGTTCCGCCGTCCAATGACATCGATGTCTTTTCACAAGACCTTGCTTTCATTGCGATTGTCGAAGATGGCAAACTAATCGGCTTTAACGTAGGCATTGGCGGAGGCATGGGTATGTCACACGGTGATACCGCAACATATCCGCAGCTGGCAAAAGTGATCGGTTTCGTTAAACCGCATCAACTTTATGAAGTGGCTGAAAAGACGATTACGATTCAACGTGATTACGGAAACCGTTCCGTTCGTAAAAATGCCCGCTTTAAGTACACAGTTGATAGACTTGGTCTGGAAAACGTGAAGGCTGAACTTGAAAACCGTCTTGGCTGGAGCCTGGAAGCAGCGAAACCATTTAAGTTTGATTCTAACGGCGACCGTTATGGCTGGGTGAAAGGCGTTCAAGGAAAATGGAACTTTACTCTATTTATTGAAAACGGCCGTGTGGCGGACTACCCAGATTATAAATTAAAGACTGGCTTACGCGAAATTGCCAAGGTCCATACTGGTGATTTCCACTTGACCGGTAACCAAAACGTAATTATTGCCAATGTTTCAAGCCAGAAAAAGAAGAAAATTAGTGAGTTAATTGAAAAATATGGATTAACAGACGGCAATCATTATTCAGCTCTCCGCCGCAGTTCAATGGCTTGTGTCGCTCTTCCTACATGCGGATTAGCGATGGCAGAAGCAGAGCGTTATTTACCTTCACTTATTTCAAAAATTGAAGAGATTGTTGATGAGAGCGGCTTACGTGATAAAGAAATTACCATCCGGATGACTGGCTGTCCAAACGGTTGTGCAAGACACGCCCTTGGAGAGATCGGTTTTATCGGTAAAGCGGTTGGAAAATACAATATGTATCTAGGTGCAGCACATGACGGTTCACGTCTAAGCAAAATGTACCGTGAAAATATTGGCGAAGAAGAAATTCTTAAGGAATTACGTGTAATTCTTCCACGCTACGCGAAAGAAAGACAGGAAGACGAGCACTTCGGTGACTTTGTCATTCGTGTGGGTATCGTGAAAGCAACAACCGATGGTACTAATTTCCACGAATAATATTAATCGAGGGGCAGGAATTCTGCCTCTCTTTTTTATTTCAGAACTAAAAAACATATGTAAAAAGAATTAAAATGCTGTACAGAACCCTGAAAAAGGTGTAAAAATGGATTGATTGGGAATGTTACAAGAACAATATTTTTACATGAGTGGTTTTTTTTATAGGGGGAAAGAAGTTGAAAAAAAGGTTTGGCATGAAGCTTACGTTTATCTCAGTTCTCGTCATCCTAGCGGGTTTTGCCGCTTACATGGTTAATAATAGATCAGAAGCGGCACCAAAGCCTGCGATGGCAGAGCAAGCACCAACACCTGTCACCATCTATCTTGCTGGAGATTCAACGGTATCCGATTATCCAAGTTCACTATTTCCGCGTACAGGCTGGGGTCAGGTGCTTCCAACCATGCTTGACCAACAGGTAACGGTCCGGAATTTCGCAAAACGGGGAAGAAGTTCGAAAAGCTTCATCCATGAGGGTAGATTAGACTGGATTTTGAACAGTATTCAAAAGGGTGATTATCTGTTTATTCAGTTTGGCCACAATGATGAAAAAGTTAACTATCCAAATCTATACACAAATCCAAACACAACCTATAAGAGTTATTTAAAAATGTATATCGATGGAGCACGGAAAAAGGGGGCCATTCCCGTTCTCGTCACACCCGTTCAACGGATGAGTTTTTCAAACGATGGCAGGGCATTGGATACTCACGGCCGTTATCCGGAAGCCATGAAGGCACTTGCAAAAGCGGAAAATGTCCCTGTTATTGATTTAGCGGCAAAAAGTAGAAGATTATACCAACAGCTAGGGACCAATGATACAAAGAAATTATTTTTATGGCTAAAAGCCGGCCAATATCCGAATTACCCTCAAGGAGTTAAGGATCCAACCCATTTTCAGGAATATGGGGCAGAGCATATTGCTAAATTGGTGATTGAGGGGATTGAGGAATTACATCTACCTATAGAAAATCATATTCTGGCTAAGTATCGTTAAATAATGAAAGAAAGACTGCTTCTTTTCGTAAAAGAGCAGTCTTTCTTTATGTTTCGTTTTTGGAAATTCACAATACTAAATTAAACTCACAATGATTCTACCCCGTGCCTGGCCCTTTAAGAGAGTGGGAAGGACTTCAGGAAGCTGCTCAAGTGTGACCTCTGCCTGGATGAGTTCTTCTAGGTTTCCTGGTTTAAAATCTGAAGCGAGACCATCCCAGATTTTTAATCGCGTCTCCATTGGACAGTTGACAGAGTCAATGCCTAGTAAATTAACCCCTCTTAGAATGAACGGGAACACGGTTGTTGGCAGCTTTGTCCCTGCTGTTAAGCCACTTGCCGCCACGGAACCGCCATATTGTATTTGAGTTAATAACGACGCAAGCGGCTCACCACCGACCGGATCGACTGCGGCGAACCATTTTTGCTTGCCTAAAGCTCTAATTTTTCCGTCATAGACTTCTTCACGCGAAATGACTTCTGTAGCACCAAGCTTTTTCAAGTAGTCATGCTCCGAAACTTTCCCTGTACTTGCCTCGACCTGGTAGCCAAGTTTTGAAAGAATGGAAACAGCAAAGCTGCCGACTCCGCCTGTTGCACCAGTTACGAGAACCTTGCCTAAATCTGGGGTAACGTTATTTTCTTTTAATCGTTGGACAGAGAGTGCAGCCGTGAAGCCGGCTGTACCAATGACCATTGCTTCTTTCATAGATAAACCGCTAGGGAGCGGAACGATCCAATTAGCAGGAATCCGCGCGTACTCGCTGTAGCCGCCAAAATGGGAAACTCCAATTTCATAACTTGTAGCGATTACCTCATCTCCTGCTTGAAATCGATCGTCACTGGATGAAACAACCACCCCTGCTAAATCAATTCCCGGTACAAATGGATAGCGTGTCACAATGTTGCCATCCGGGATGCTGGCTAAGCTATCCTTATAATTGACGCTTGAGTAGTGAACACGAACAAGGACATCGCCTTCAGGCAGGTCAGTTAAAGAAAGATTTTGTACTTCAACCGAAAAATTTTCATCCTGCTTATCCACAATCAGGGCATTAAACGTTTCTGTCATAGTTTTTACTCCTTTGTTTTTTTAAAAATATAAGTTAATTTCATCATACAATAAATAGTAGCACTTTACCTTTTTAGGACACAGGCTATTTGTGAAATTTTAAAGGATAATAAAAGGGAACCCTTATCGTGGAGCTCCGTTCTTGATGAGTTAATAGTCCCGGAAACGGAACGTGATTTGATAACATGAATATTCTATGTAAAATTAAAGTACCTTTAAAGGTATCGCTTCCACTTTATTTAGGAAAACATTCCCTTATTAGATTAATTTTTAATTAATATTCAAAAAACCAGCAATATCCTGTATAGTACTTCTGGTTTATTTAGCTTATTTGGAATATAATTAACTTATAATCATTTATTGTATTCGGTTGGGGGGTTAACTTATGAGCATAAAACATAAAAAGCATAATTTTTTTCAACGTCTAGGACGTGCTTTTAAGTTAAACATTTTAAAACTTCTCCGTTCTCCAGGAGGGGCAAAAAAGGTATCATTGGGATTTGCAATTGGATTCGGGCTAGAGATGTTAGTGATTTCGTCTGCCTCCCTTATCTATATATTATTTGTACCGATTGTCCGGTTAGCAAAAGGGTCACTGCCAGCGTCAATAATTGGGAATGTGATCGGAAAGCTGACCTTGCTGCCAGTTATTTTATTACCATTTGCCAGAAAATTAGGGAAACTAATCTTTCCAATGAAGGTGAAACTAGGGCATAATGGAACATTTTCATTTCAAAAGCTCATCCATGGTGATTTCCATAGCTTGGTAAGCCTAATTCACGGCGGGTTTCACGCGCTTATAGGAATGACTATTTTTGGTATTATTCTAAGTGTAATTTCCTACTTTATTGTTCATTATTTTTATGAAAAAGAACGGGTAAATCGTCTGAAAAGAAGACGTACTAAAAGTGAAATTCGAATCAAAAGAGTAAATAAAAATTTTATTTGACGGGTGTAAACGTTCGCATTAAATTTTAAAAAAAACGAAGGAGTATGCTCCTTCGTTTTTTTATGCTGCCGTTTTTCGGTATTGATGTTTAAATTGGTATATCATTTGCTCGGAGATGGCCGTATAGCCCGCAAAATTTGGATGAACACCATCGGCTGATAAATTTTGTAGGTGTTCCCCGTTAATCACCTTTGTGGTTTCGACCACAATGGAAGAGGGAAGCCGGTTTGCTGTTTCGTAAATATGGACATTCCATTTTGGCAGCAGTTTATCAGCAAGTGCGTACATTTGATTGTCAGGAGATAACGGATTATATAATTCTAATAACACAACTGTGGCATTAGGATTTAGTTTGGTTACTCTGGACGTAATATCAGTTAAATTTTTCGTAAAAGTGGCTTGGAGCTCGTCGTAGGTCTGGAACACAGACTGGAGGTCGAGTCCCTTGGCAGCATGGATGATATCATTTCCGCCCACATTTATGGTGATAATGTCCGCCTGCTTAATGAAATTATCAAATTGCCCGCTCTGTACGAGCTGATTTAATTCACTGCTTGTAATCCCGTTAATCCCTTGGTTGTCGGACACTATCTTTTTATGGGTCTGTTCACTTAGCAAATTAGAAAATTGCGTCACCATATTTTTGCTCTGTCCGGCACCAACACCGCGGATAACCGAATCACCTAAGGCTAAATGATGCAAGGTGTCATCTTTTGTGTTTTTAAAATAGGTTAAATAAGAGATTTGATTGTCCGTTTGACTTGCTTTAACGGTGTGTTTTTTCATTTGGTAAAGTTGATAATGAGGATAATAAATCCATATGGAGGTTCCAACTCCAATAAACAGTACCAAACAAATCAAATATTTTAAAAGCTTCATATCATTCACTCCCTGATATTCCATTATAGCAAGGAAAACAACAGAAATATGTAGGAGTTGATTTCCATTGTAAAGAGAAGGGCACTAAAGGATGATCCGTCCTTTAAGTAATAAAGTTTCGTATTAGCCATAAGAGGGTATATAAAAGAAGGATGTTAGCTGCGCGGGAAACATCCTTCTTAAAACTACATGACTGTTTCGCCCAATAAAAGTACTTTTAATTGTTCCTTTGGAAGCTTGAGATTATCCCATGCACGATATAAACGTTCTAATGCTTCCGGTCCGGTATCGTCCGCTAAGCGATAGGCGCCGTAATGCATTGGAACAAATGTTTTCGCCTTTAACTCCAGGAAGGCTTTGACGCTGTCCTCAGGGTTAATATGAGATACAGCCATAAACCATTCTGGTTCATATGCCCCAATTGGCATAAATACGGTATCGATGTCAAAACGCTCGGCAATTTTCTTAAAACCGGTGAAATAGCCGGTATCACCAACAAAATAAAAGGTTTCTTGCCCGGTTTGAAAGACCCATCCACCCCAGTGGGACGTATTCATATCATTCAATGAACGTCTAGTCCAGTGCTGGGCAGGGACGAAATGAATGGAAATACCTTGATGCTCGGCACTTTCCCACCAGTTTAGCTCCGTTACATTTTGATAACCTTTTTTTAAAAAGAGTGATTTTAATCCAGCTGGTACATAATAATGAGGGCTGCCTGTTAATTTTTTTAACGTTGGAAAATCTAAATGGTCATAATGGCCATGTGAAATCATTACCATATCAATCTCTGGCATGTCCTCCAAGGCAATACCAGGTGCTGTTAATCTTTTTTGAAAACCCATCCGCTTGGCCCAGACGGGGTCAGTTAAAATATTTATGCCATTTAGCTGGAGCAAAAAGGTGGAATGGCCTATCCAGGTATAGGTGGTCTTGCTCCTGTTTTCATTCAATTCTTGTATGATTTTCACAGGCGATTGTTCAATGTTTTTTGTTAAATCTTTTATCTTGGATTTTCTTTCTTTTTGCCATTTATGCATATCTTTAAACGTTTTTTTATTTTCAACACCATCTAAATTAGCATATCTCATTATCGATATCACCTCGAGCTCTCGGGAGTTTGAATCTACAATGAGTATAGCAATTATTTTTTCAACCATCAAAAATGAACCAATGTAACAATCCGATTAAATATTTTGAAAAAACATTTGTCCACATTCAAAAATGGTTGCGTTCATTAAAATAAGGTTAAAGTTTACGATGATGCGAGATTTCGACAATATTTTAAAATAGGACTATTTATAATAAAGGGCAGAAGGTCAAAAATAAAAGTCTATGAATGGAGGTTTTCTCAGGTGAGCGAATTACTTCAGGAAGCTGTCCACGATAAAAGACAAATTTTGATTGATCAATTAATCCAATCAGGGGTATATAAGATTAAAAATAAGCATCTGTATGAGATGTCCCTGAGCGAATTAGAGACGGAATACTTAAACATTGGTTCGGCAGAGCCGCCGAAACAACATACTTATATGTAAACCTAAATTCAGTTAAACATAGGAAATGAGGGAGCTGCTCAGATTTTTGAGCGGCTTTCTTTGTGTGAATCCAGTTTTTGTCATATGGTCCAAATTGTCTCTTCCTAGAATCAATTTATAAACGGGAGCTAATAATATCCTTGTCATGTTTCATGCAAAAATTTAAAGTATGGGAGAAAACGTTTAATGGAGACAAAAAGTAAAGGACTGTCCGCGTGGCAGTTAACGATGATGGCCTTAGGAAGCGTCATTGGAGGTTCCTTTTTTCTAGGTTCATCCGTTGCCATTCATGCAGCTGGACCGTCTATTTTATTGTCCTACATTTTAGCAGGCGTCCTGGTTTATTTAATCCTCTATGCATTGTCAGAAATGACAGTAGCCACTCCTACTGTTGGATCGTTTAGTAATTTTGCGGCACGAGAACTTGGCCCTGGATTTGGCTTTGTAGTGGGCTGGCTGTACTGGACAGGGACGGTTTTATCGATGTCGAGTGAAGCTACCGCCATTTCGATCCTGCTCCGAGAATGGTTTCCACATTTATCAATTGCCATTTTTGGAAGTTTTCTTATTGTTGGGGTAACACTGGTGAACTTATTAGGAGCAGACAAGTTTGGGAAAATCGTAAGCGGGCTTTCCGGAGTGAAAATATTTGCGATTATCTTCTTTATTATTACCGCTATTGTGTTAATCACGGGTTTACTCCCTCACAAAAGTGCGATAGGGGCAGGGGAGTTAACGCGAGAGGCAATCATGCCAGGGGGTATTAAGGGGATAGCCGGAAGTATGTTACTCGTGGTTTTTGCCTATGCAGGTTTTGAAATCATTGGTTTAGCAGCTTCGGAAGCGAGGAATCCCCGTGATACCATTCCTAAGGCAATTCGTTATACAGTCTTTTCTCTTGTTGGATTATATATCCTGTATGCAGCAGTCCTACTTCCACTCATCCCGACGGCTGCATTAAATGAAACCGTTAGTCCGATGGTGGCATCTTTGGATCGATGGGGGATTGGCTGGGCTGGCTCCGCCCTTAATGGGGTGTTAATTTCGGCGAGTTTATCAGCGATGCTTGCAGCCATTTTTGGGCTGGGCAGAATGGTTCGGTCATTAGTCGATGAGGGACATGCCCCACAGTTGCTAAAAGATAATAAAGATGTGCCCTACCGCGGTATTCTTTTTTCCGGTCTTGCTATGCTCTTAGGCTTAGGGTTTGGTCTGCTGTTCCCTAGAGTTTATTTGGTATTGATCAGTACGAGCGGTTTCACATTGATTTTTACTTATGCGGTGATTATGGCCAGTCATATCCGCTTTCGCAAACGGGAGGGCTGCCCTCCGGAAGGCATCTGTCAAGTTAAGGGCTTTCCGTATACTTCATATATTGCGTTAATTAGCTTAATTATTGTTCTTTTAAGTATGCCGTTAATTCCCGGTCAAGGTACAGGGCTTGTGGCCGGAATGGTCATGCTGGTTTTGTTTACAGCTATTTATTTTGTAATGAGATATAGGATTAGCACACAGAACAAGACGACAGTTAGGGGAGGAATACAATCCAAACCAGGTTTGTTAACGGAATTCTCGGAAGAAATAACTCTAGATAAGGAAAAAAATAAGGACAATTGAGCCGAAAACGTAAAAAAAGCTGACATCGAACAATCGTCATATACGATTGATCGAGTCAGCATTTTTATTATCCTTTTTTAACATCTCCGCCCAACCATGAATATGAATAAATCATAATCTACTGACAACGGGAGGAGAAACTGTGGAAATCGAGTACCAATACCACTTCAGTTTACCAAGAAGCGTGGTCTGGAAGTATATCAAAAATGAAAGGGTCCTTAAAAATGCACTACCAGGATGCAGGTCTTTTTCCATGGTGTCAAATAATATATATAAAGCGGAAATGGATATCCATATAGGGCCAATCCAAGACTTGTTCACACTTGAAATTCGATTAGATGAAGATCAAGCCCCAAGCCTTATAGAACTCCATATTAAAGGGAATGGCAATATGGGACAGCTGAATGGGCAAGCTTTACTTATGCTTAAAGAAAACCAAGGGACTACCATGTTATCCTGTAAGGCAAATGGTCAAGTTACAGGAGCGCTAGGTTTAGCAGGCAAGCGAATTTTAGATTCTAGTGCCAACAAAGGATTAGAAAACTTTTTTCAAATACTTGAAAAGGAAATCAAGCGGCGTATTTATGAACTTAAAAGACGAAACAGATGAAGGAGCGGTTGATCAATCGCTCTTATTATCTTTTTGGGAATCATTCATAACTTTACCACCGATAGGAAAAGATAACCCCATATTAACGAATGCAAGACCCTTATTAGTAGGTAATTCATTGCGAGGGGAGTGTCCGATTTGGAGGATCAATCAGAAATCCGCTTAACGGCTGCTGAAATGGCGGTATTGTGGTCACAATACATAAATGATACATCAGTAATATGTGCGAATAGCCATTTTTTGGAAAAAACAACGGACCCGGAAGTACGTTCGATTGTTGAATTTACTTTATCTACCGCAAAAAGTAATATCGAGTTTCTTCAAGGTTTTTTTAAAAATGAGGATTTTCCCATTCCGTTCGGATTTACCGAAAAAGACGTATTGCCGGAAGCGCCAAAACTGTTTTCTGATACGTTTGTTCTGATGTATTTAAGACAAATGTCCATTCTTGCCATGGCTGCCAGCAGCGCAGCTCTGGGATTAGCTACCCGTGAAGATGTGGTCGCTTTTCATAAAAAAGTATTACAAGCAGCCGTTAAATTACAGGACCTCACGCGCCGCTTGATGTTAAAACAAGGGACCTATATTAGACCGCCGTTTATATCGACACCAGATAAAGTAGACTTTGTTGAGAAACAGCAATTTTTAAATGGATTTTTTGGTAAAAAAAGAGCTTTGACCGTTGTGGAGATTACTCATCTGTTTATGAATATACAAACAAATGCAATAGGAAAAGCCTTAATCACAGGGTTTGGACAAATTGCTAAGAGCGAAGAGGTCAAACAATACCTGAAAAGAGGGAAACAAATCGCCCAAAAACATATGGATATCTTTGGTGGTTTACTTATAAAAGAAGATCTTCCCGCACCAATGAGCTGGGATGCTGCTGTCATGGATTCCACGTCATCTATATTTTCAGATAAATTAATTATGTTTCTGACATCAGCGATGATTGCTGCTGGAGTTGGAAACTATGGTATGGGAATGGCAGCAAGTCCAAGGAAAGATTTAGGATTTCAGTATGCATCTTTAATTCCGGAAATAGCATTGTATGCGGAGGATGGTGCTAATATTATGATTAAAAATGGCTGGATGGAGGAACCGCCTCAAGCTGATGACAAGGATCAATTAATGGATAGTTAAAACAGGCAAATGGGCAAAGAAAGAAGCATTGTTTTTCCTATGGAGGAAAGACAATGCTTCCTTTTTAAATTTAACGGAAGATGTTGTTGACAGTATTGTTAAAGTCGTTCCAAATGTTGTTATTTCGGTTACGGCCTTTTGTGTTTAAATCATTTGAGTAGTCGGTCATTTGACGGAAGAAGTCACGGTCGTAAGAAACATAGACACGGTGAACCGCCCTGTCAGCTGTACGTACTTGATCCGCAATCCTTTGATCTAATGGTGAAGACACATGATGGAAATTAGTACCAGTCGTGCCGTCATTTGTTCCAGTTGTACCGTCATTTGTACCGGTAAAAGTATTATTCATGTTACCTGTTGTGCCATTATTGGTGCCAGTGCCACGAATACCGATCGTACCACGAGTATTTGATGTTCCGCCAGCACCAGGGGTTAAACCATCAGCTGTATTGTCAAGAGGATTTACACCAGTAGTACTAGGATAGTTTCCATTCAGACCAGTTCCTGCCCCGCGTGCAGTAAGGTGATTGTCACGACCATTGGTACCTGTAGTACCTAAGTTATTATTTGTACCGGTGATGCCTGTTGTGTTGTTACGATTAGTTGTTGTACCTGTGGTACCCGTGTTATTACGATTGTTTGTAGTACCAGTTCCCGTCTGGAACCGATTGTTTTTTAAGCGAACTGCGACATAGGCATTGTTATTTCGGATGATGACATGCGCTAAATCCACTTCTTGCAGTTTTTCAACCGCCCTTCCGGCACGGTTTGAATATCGTAGGTTATGATCATTTACATTTTGAACACTTAAGCGGTTATCATTGTTGTTTCTGACGTTGCGGACATCCATACCATTGTTTACGTCATTTCTTAGGTTGTTTTTGGTCGCATTATCAGCACAGCCCGTTAAACCAACAAGGGTAGAAGCTAACACGAAAGTCACTAAACCTTTTTTCAAGAACTTCACTCCCTATAAATAATTGTGTTACATATATATCGTCACCCATTTGTGTGGAAGTATTCGAAGCTTTGATGAGGTAAATATTGATATAACTAACCTATCCTTGTGTATTCGTATTCACTTAAATTGACGAATTATGGTACGATTAAGGGTGAATGAAAAATGGAAAATTAATAACGGAGGAACCGCAAATGTACAGCTTTAAGAATGATTACAGTGAAGGAGCACATCCACAAATCCTGAAGGCATTGATGGAGACCAATTTAGTTCAAGAAGAAGGATATGGAGAAGACGACTATTCTTTGAAGGCAATTGGGAGAATAAAGGAGAAATTAGGCCGGGGTAACGTGGATGTTCATCTGTTAACTGGCGGGACACAAACAAACCTTACAGCGATTTCTGCATTTTTAAGACCACATGAGGCAGCAATATCCGCGAGCACTGGCCACATTCTTGGTCACGAAACGGGAGCCATTGAAGCTACAGGCCACAAGGTTCTCTCTGTTGAAAGTAAAGATGGAAAACTAACTCCTGCGGGTATAAAAGCCGTACTTGATGGCCATCCGGATGAACATATGGTAAAACCAAGGCTTGTATACATATCAAATTCTACGGAAATCGGCTCGATCTATAAAAAGGAAGAGCTGCAGCATTTAAGTGATTTTTGTCGTGCAAATCAGCTTCTTTTATATATGGACGGGGCAAGATTAGGGTCGGCTCTTTGTTCGAAGGAAAATGATCTTCAATTAAGTGATTTGCCTGACCTTGTTGATGCGTTTTATATTGGCGGAACGAAGAATGGGGCGTTGTTGGGAGAGGCTTTAGTAATTTGTCGGGATTCTCTTAAGGAGGATTTTCGTTATCATATTAAGCAAAAAGGGGCGCTGCTGGCGAAGGGAAGATTATTAGGCATTCAGTTCCTAGAATTGTTTAGAGACAATTTGTTTTTTGATTTGGCGGAGCACGCCAATCGGATGGCAGGGTTGCTTCAAGTTGCGTTGACGCATGCTAATGTGAAGTTTCTGACGCATTCACCGTCTAATCAAATATTTCCAATTTTCCCTAATACATTGATTACTGAATTGGAAAAGACCTATGCCTTTCATGTTTGGGAGAAGGTCGACGCGGAGCATTCAGCCATTCGTTTGGTTACTTCGTGGGCAACGAAAGAGGACGAGGTTGTGGGGTTTATTGAGGAATTGAAAAGGTGGCTGTAAGCTTCTAAGATTTGGCTTGGACGATGCGGAATGAAATAACAGGAGTGTGTCTGAATGCGGGACTCATTTGGACAATTGAAAGAAAAAGCGTCTTCCTGGTTGGTATGGAATCAAAAAATACCAGAGCACTCCATGGAGTAAACTCTGGTATCTTCTATTTAAAATCCTTCCATGTAAAATCAATCGAAAGAATCCCAGCCGGTTCCTCAATTAAATCATGATTTTTCGTTGCTAACTCAGGCTTACGAAAGCAAGTCATCCCCTTATAAAACCCGAACATACTGCACGCTTTAGGACGGGCAGAATAAATGCCGCACCTGTCTTTTTCGGTATCATAAAAAATACAAGTCCCATGAAAGCGGAGTTGATTTTCTAATTCGTCACGTGTCTTCCTCGGCATAGTTTTAATCTTCTTTTTTATCTTCTTTAATTCCACTTCTGATATAGCAACTGGACCACAGCACAACCCTTTGCAGTCCTGACATGGTAATTGCTCCATCTGTTTCCCCATTTCTTCGATACTATATAACTACTAAGTTGATAAAAGGAATATGTTTCCACCTGTATTTTTACCATGGTAACGATTACAGGTCAACAGGAAACGACTTTTATCATTTTTATTCATCCTTTTTTCATATTTTTCCAATTTATACATTAAATCTTTTAATTTCTTTTCGAGGGCATCCAGCTTTATCTTTTCGTTTTTGATAATTTCCTCTATTCGATCTTCCATCGAATCATGATTTAAAGGTGTTTTGTCATCAATCATTGGGAATCTTTCCTTTTTGTAAATGACATTCTTACTTAAAAAGAGACGGTGGACTGACTCCTGCAAGATTTTAACGTTTTCTCTTTTTGGATTGGTCCACCACTGCTGTTTTACCTTTAGTGACTTTTTCTATGACTACTTGGACATGAAACTTATTTTGTTCCACATTGGTAACACTTGAAACCTTTCCTTTACGGCCTTTTATCTTTAGTTCTTCCCCGACGGAAGGGACCCGTTGAAGGAGCTGGCTTAACAAAAGGTTTTTGTTTTCAAAAAAATGAACGGCAAACATTTGGTCTCACCTAATTTCATATAAAATGTATTAGAAATAAATCCTCATCTAAATATATGATTATAGTTGTATTAGAGACCATGAACCTAAAAAAAATCATAAAAAGACTCCATGTTTTAAATTTATTATAAAATAAATTATGGTGACAAAAAGGGGGAATAAAAAATGAGTGAAACACTACAACCGCCGTATTATGCGGTGATCTTTACTTCACAACGGACAGAAGGGGATAAAGGTTATGGGAAAATGGCAGAAACAATGGAGGAACTGGCCTCGACACAGCCAGGTTTTTTGGGAATCGAAAGCGTGAGGGACACACAATTAGGAATTACGGTTTCCTATTGGAATTCATTAGAAGCCATCGAGAAATGGAAGAACCATGCAGTGCATATAATCGCTCAACAAAGGGGCAAAGAGGAATGGTATAAAAACTATAAAGTCAGAGTTTGTAAGGTGGAACGAGCGTATTCTTTTGAAAAATAACGGAAGATATCGAAACAAAAAGGTAACTGAAAATCCCATGTTACCTTTTTCAAATTTTGAAATGATAGTTGGAAAATCATACAAACCAATATAATAGAAAAGTTTAACACCGGCAAACCATTAAATGGGTTCCATCAGGATCTTTGAAATTAAACCAATGGTTATGTTGTAGACCTGTTGTTAATGCAACTTCCTTTTCTTTCATAAACTACCTCCAAAATGATATCGGATTAATTTCGCCAAAACGGTCAAAATCCCTTTGTACCCTTTTAGTACACTCATTCATAAATAAAACCAGCGAATCCTATTTACAATAGTTAAAACTTTAGCTACTATTTCAATAGTTATAAGAGAGAAGGTTGTATAGATGCCATTTGATTTAGATCCATCGTTATTAGTTATTTTAATTGTATTTGGTTTTTTAGCCGCATTTATCGATTCGGTTGTTGGCGGCGGCGGTCTGATTGCATTGCCGGTATTGTTATTTACAGGAATATCACCAGCGGCAGCTGTTGCTACCAATAAATTAGCCGGAACCATCGGCTCTTTAACCAGCACTATCATGTTCTACCGCTCAGGTAAGCTCGATATCAAGTCGGTATATAAGTTATTTCCGTTAACGTTTATTGGTTCAATGATTGGCGCTTGGACGGTCGATTTGATGAATCCTGAAGTATTAAAACCATTGATGCTGGTCATGCTCGCGGCCGTAGCAATTTATACGATTTTCAAAAAGGATTGGGGAAGTGTAGCAACCAACAAAAAATTATCAAAACGGCACTTAACGATATTTATGACCCTCATTTTTGCCATTGGATTTTATGATGGATTTATTGGTCCGGGAACCGGCTCATTTTTAATCTTTGCCTTTTTAATGGTTGGCTTTGATTTTTTAAAGGCAGCGGGGAACTCTAAGTTTTTAAATTTTGGCAGTAATATTTCGGCATTGCTTATGTTCATGTTTTTGGGACATGTCAATTATGCCTATGGTATTACAATGGGAATTGCCCAACTAGTTGGGGCCATTTGCGGTTCAAAATTTGCGATTGCGCGAGGAAGTGGTTACGTACGGGCCTTGTTTATCGTCGTGACCTTTTTACTACTAGCAAAAAATACGTATGATTATCTCCATTAACATGTGATTGGAGGGAGCAAGATGGATACAGAACAATTAAAAATTTTCGACCAAGCGAGAAATGAAATGGGTGTGGCTACGCGTGAAGAGGTACATAAAAAGGGATATTGGCATGAAGTTTTCCATTGTTGGTTTGTTAGTGGGGATAATCTCATTTTGCAGCTTCGCAGTGAAAAGAAAAAAGAAAATCCTTTACTCTTCGATATCACCGCTGCAGGTCACCTATTAGCAGCTGAAACGGTAGAAGATGGAGTGCGTGAAGTGAAAGAGGAACTGGGTGTCGATCTTACTTTTGAAGAGTTACTGCCACTTGGAATCATCAATTATTGCTCAATCCAAGGAGATTATATTGATAATGAAATCGCCCATGTATTCTTATATAAAGGGCATGTGGAGATAAATGAATTAATCTTGCAAAAGGAAGAAGTGGAAGGGATTGTAAAAGTTGATTTTAAAGACTTTCGCGACTTGTGGACCGGAATCAAAGACACAATACGAGTGGCAGGTTATGAAATAAAAGCTGATGGCAGTAAGCCTGTGGTTGATAAACTAGTTGGACGAGATCAATTTGTGCCACACCCAGCTGGATATTATGAAACCATTATTGAAAAAATAGAAGAGGAAATCAAATAGAAACTGAACTATTAAAAAAATTTAATTGAAAGAAGTGAAAATTTTTGATTAAATATCTATCCCTCCATCATGTGAGCCTTTCTGTAACAGATTTGGAAAGGGCAAAAGATTTCTATGGGAAAACTTTAGGTTTAAAAGAAATAAGCCGTCCTGATTTTGATTTTCCAGGTGCCTGGTATGGGATAGAGGGGCAGCAGCTTCACTTGATTGTCGATCCCTCTTCACAGACGATTCGCCAGGATAAAAGCTTATCCACGAGAGAAGGTCACTTTGCTCTTAGAGTAGAAAACTACTTTGATACTCTTAACTGGTTAAAACAGAATAAAGTGGAAATTCTTGAAAAACCACACGGAAAAAGTGGATTTGCACAAATTTTCTGTGCCGACCCTGATGGTAACTTGATTGAATTAAATGTGGATCAAAAAGATCTATAGGAAGCGCGGGGACGGTTCCGATGCTTGAAAAGAAGCACTAGAACCGTCCCCGTGTTTTACCATGTTTTAGGCTCTATTTTTTGTCCTGCCCGAAATAAATTTAAAGATGATTACCACGGCAGCAATTACTAGTAGAAGATGTATAAGTCCTCCTGCAATATGGAATACAAGCCCAAGGACCCAAAATAATAGTAATAATCCAACAATCGTCCAAATCATCATAATCCCTACTTTCTTGAAATAGTGGTTTGTTATGTATGATACCCATAAATCAAAAAAGTATATCAATTAGTATTTGCTATATATTCCAACTCCAATCTATTACTATGAAATTTATTGATAAATATGGTAATTTATAAATAGGACTGAAAGGAGTGAAAAGTTTTGGAGAAGACAATTCCAGAGATAACACTAAATGATGGGCTTACTATGCCAGTTATAGGTTTGGGAACCTATAGACTAAAAGGAAGTGAAGGGGTCAATTCTATCATAAGTGCGATTGATATCGGCTATAGACTGATAGATTCAGCTTATAATTATGAAAATGAAGGAACGGTAGGGGAGGCTGTTAGACGCAGTTCAGTTCCAAGAGAAGAATTAAAGATTACCTCTAAACTGCCAGGCCGCTATCAAAACTATGACAAAGCCGTTACGACCATTCAAGAGTCGTTATATCGGGCTAATTTAGATTATTATGATGTTTATCTGATTCATTGGCCTAACCCGAATCAGGATACATATGTGGAAGCGTGGCAGGCGTTAATTGACGCTAAAAAATGGGGACTGATTCGTTCGATAGGTGTTTGTAATTTCTTGCCTGAACATATCGAGCGTTTAGAAAAGGAAACAGGCGTGAAACCGAGCATGAACCAAATAGAATTACACCCTTTTTTCAATCAAGCAACACAAAGAAAATGGCACCAAGAGAACAACATCGTGACGGAATCTTGGAGCCCGCTAGCCCGGGCAAATGAAGTGCTGCAAAACGATATCCTTCAACAGATTGCCGATCAACATCAAAAATCAATATCACAAGTGATACTACGATGGCATTACCAACTGGGAGCTATTTCAATCCCTAAATCATCATCTCCTGAACGGCAGCTAGAAAATATCTCTATTTTTGATTTTTCATTAAATGAAACCGAAATGAGCCTAATTTCAGGATTAACCCGCCCAGAGGGAAGAATCAACAACCAAGATCCAGCTACATACGAGGAATTTTAGGGAAGCCTGGGGACGGTTCTCATGCTTAAAAAGAAGCGCGAGAACCGTCCCCGTTCTCCCAGATGATTAGTGTTTTCCTTGTATTCACATACTAACAAGTACTATACTAATTAAGTTTATATTATATAAATACATCTACAGGAGGACTTATTTCTTGGGTACTGCAGAAACAACGAAGAAGACTATTCGAACAACACCGATATTTGCGGTATTGCTGGCAGGGGCTTTTGTTGCATTCTTGAATCAAACGGTGATTAATGTAGCATTGCCCAAAATTATGGAGACTTTTGATATTTCCGCTTCAACTGCAAACTGGTTAAGTACCATCTTCATGTTAACAAATGGAATTGTCATTCCAGTTACAGCGTTTTTAATGGAAAGATATACCACCAGGCAATTATTTTTATTCTCCATGGGGGTATTTGCGGTTGGTACCTTTATTTGTGCTATTGCACCTGCCTTTTACATCATCCTGATGGGTCGTGTTGTACAGGCAATTGGAGCTGGGGTCCTATTTCCTTTAATCACAAATGTTATTTTTACGATTTTCCCGATCGAGCGGCGCGGGTTTGCAATGGGGATTTTTGGTGTTGCGATGAATTTTGCACCAGCGATTGGTCCAACATGGGCAGGGTGGATTATTGAAACCTATTCCTGGCATACAATGTTTTATATCATTGCCCCAGTTGCTTTAATGGACTTTTTATTAGCGATCTTTTTTGTGAAAAATGTAACAGAAACCAGACGTCCAAGATTGGATGTGCTCGGGGTTATTTTATCCACAATTGGATTTGGCGGTTTACTTTATGGATTTTCTACAGGTGGAACAAAGGGGTGGACTGATCCGGAGGTCGTTACCTTGTTTGTCATCGGAGGAATAAGCCTGATTCTTTTCGTATGGCGTCAACTAACTGTAGGCCATCCTATTCTTGAATTCAGGATCTTCAAGTATCGCATGTTTACGTTAACCACCATCATTAACGTCATTGTCACGATGGCCATGTTCTCCGGAATGATTTTAATGCCAATTTATATGCAGAATATCCATGGCTTTACACCACTTGAAGCAGGATTCATGCTACTCCCAGGCGGCATAGTGATGGGGGTTATGTCTCCGATTACTGGAAAGCTATTTGATAAATATGGAGCCAGATGGTTAGCAATTATTGGTTTAGCGATAACGATTGTGACCACTTATGCACTGACAAAACTGCATACGGATACGTCCTATACTTATGTTTTATGGGTATATACCGCAAGGATGTTTGGAATGTCCATCCTCATGATGCCAATCTTTACAGCAGGATTAAATGATTTGGGCCTCAGCTTAAATAGATATGGTACCGCAATGGTGAATACATTAAGGATGGTTGCGGGGGCTGTAGGCATGGCCTTTTTTGTCTCAATCATGACCAATCAAGGGGAAGAACATATGAAAACGATTATGAGCCAGGAAGAGATTTCCCCTGGGGATAAGGTCCACATGGCGATGGCGATTAAACAGGGAACGGTAATGGGGATTGATGATGCCTTTATGATCGCTACCTATTTATCGATTGCCGCATTTATCTTGGCTTTCTTTATCCGCACACGTGGTAAAAAGGAAGAAGCACCCATCCAAAAGAAAGCCATTAAAAAAGCACCGCAGATGCAGTAAATCATTTTTATAAAGTTAAAAGAAAATTGACGTATGCGCGTTAGCATACGTCAATTTTCTTTTAATATATATTTTTTAAACATGAAAGAAAATGGGAGGTTTTCTTTTGAAAAAAACCAATATTTTCTTAGTTACCATTTCCATAATTATTGCCATAATAAATCAATTTGTTGAGACAATTTTCTTGGATGGACACTCAGATAGTATTGGTACAGGATTATCTATTATTCTTTTGGCGATTATTCTTTTAAATCTACTGAGGGACAAATAAATAGGTCAATAGAATCTTAATCGATTTACTGATACAGTTTACCGCCAGATTGTTTAAACTCTTCTGCTTTATCCTTCATTCCTTTTTCAATCGCTTCTTCTGTTTCAAGTTTGTTTTCTCTTGCAGAGTTTCGAATATCGTGAGAGATTCTCATGCTGCAAAACTTTGGTCCGCACATGGAGCAGAAATGGGCTGTTTTGGCCCCTTCAGCAGGCAGGGTTTCATCATGGTACTCCAGTGCACGCTCAGGATCCAATGATAAATTAAATTGATCTCTCCAACGGAACTCAAAACGAGCCTTTGATAATGCATCATCTCTTATTTGTGCTCCGGGATGTCCTTTGGCCAAGTCAGCTGCATGTGCAGCAATTTTGTAGGTTATCACACCTTCACGCACGTCATCTCTATTAGGTAGTCCCAAATGTTCTTTTGGAGTTACATAACATAGCATGGCAGTACCAAACCAGCCAATCATTGCAGCTCCAATTGCGGAGGTTATATGATCATATCCGGGAGCAATATCCGTTGTAAGAGGTCCCAGTGTATAGAAGGGCGCTTCCTTACAAATTTCTAGTTGTTTATCCATGTTCTCTTTAATGAGGTGCATCGGCACATGTCCAGGACCTTCTACCATTACCTGTACGTCATGTTCCCAAGCAATCTGCGTTAATTCGCCTAGAGTTTCTAATTCTGCAAATTGTGCTTCATCATTTGCATCGGCAATAGAACCTGGTCGTAAACCATCTCCTAATGAGAAGGCCACATCGTATGATTTCATAATTTCACAGATCTCTTCAAAGTGAGTATATAAAAAGTTTTCTTTATGATGGTGTAAACACCATTGGGCCATAATTGATCCGCCACGTGAGACAATTCCGGTTAACCGTTTCGCTGTTAACGGAACATATCGTAATAGGACACCAGCATGGATGGTAAAGTAATCGACACCTTGTTCAGCCTGCTCAATTAAGGTATCACGGTAAACTTCCCAGGTCAGGTCTTCAGCAATTCCATTTACTTTTTCGAGTGCTTGATAAATCGGAACGGTACCAACAGGAACGGCTGAGTTTCGAATAATCCACTCACGGGTTGTGTGGATATTTTTCCCTGTAGAAAGATCCATAATCGTGTCGGCGCCCCAGCGTGTGGCCCACGTCATTTTTTCCACTTCTTCTTCAATCGATGAAGAAACCGCCGAATTCCCAATGTTGGCATTTATTTTTACATGAAAATGGCGTCCGATGATCATCGGTTCTGTCTCTGGATGGTTGATATTCGAAGGGATAATCGCCCTGCCTCTTGCCACTTCATCACGGACAAATTCAGGCTTCATATTTTCCCTGATTGCGATGAATTCCATTTCAGGTGTAATGATTCCTTTTTTTGCATAATGAAGCTGTGTCACATTTTTTCCTTTTTTTGCTCGTAATGGCTTACGCTTTAATCTAGGAAAAACTTTATGATTAGCCCTTGGGTCGTTTAGATCTTGATACCCATTATCTTCTGGTTTGATTTCACGGCCTTCATATTCTTCAACATCAGAACGTTCTCGGATCCAAGTACTTCGGAGCGCAGGCAGACCTTTTGTGATGTCTACGGAATAATTTGAATCTGTATAGGGGCCGCTTGTATCATACACCCGTACTGGGGGATTCGCTTCCTCTCCAAAGGTACTTGTTGTCGGACTTAGTTCAATTTCCCGCATAGGAACTTTAATATCGGGTCTTGAACCCTCTACATAAACTTTTTTACTGCCTGAAAAGCTTGACATGATGGAAATGTTTTTCTCATTTAATGAGGTTGTTGCCATTAGTAAATCTCTCCCTTTTTATAAAATGTAAAGGACGAGTTCTAGAACATTGATGGGGAAAAAGAAGCACATAAAAAAAGCCGGGTCCTATAAAAGGATGGACCCGGCTTTTGTATGTAGAAGTTAATCTTAAAAAAGATGCTAGTTCAACTTCCCCACGCTGGTATGATCCAGATCAGGTCCGAAGGGTCAAGAAACTTAAACGCGTTTCTCTCTCAGCCCAAACTATTGGACTCCCCTAGTTATGTTTATTTAACTTGCTTAAGTATACAAAAATAAAAATAGAAAAGATAGGTAATTTTTAAAAAAATCACAATATAAGAAATAAGACAGGGGACTTTTTAACTATAATTGAAGGAAATGTATATTCTTCAATCATCAAACAGAAAATAAAAGATAAAAGAAAATAGTGGAGGAATAGACATGGTACGCAATCGAGCTCACAAAGATCCGGAAAAGAATATGAAAATATTTAAAAACATCAATCAGTCCGCATTAAACTACGTACAGTCTGCAATTGAAAACCCGGAAGAATCAACAGATGACGCCACGCAAACCTTAGTTAACAATACGATGAATAAGAAACGATAATTCTATAAAACGGAAAAAGGTGGCGAGAGAATTCGCCACCTTTTTCTCCTCCAATCCCAAAAAACTGGACATTAACATGCCTATAGTCCTCATTTTGTTTTATAAGTGGGATATGTTGAAAAGTTTGTTTTTAAAAGCTATCGCAAGAGGTATAATTGACTAGTAAATTAATTAATTGGTAGTATAAAGGTAAATAAAATACAGGCTCTAGGGCCTTTTGGACAAGAGTAGGGTGGTATAGATGGAATCGTTTCCACAAAAACAACTAATAACCAATTGGTTATCATTCTCCCATCTGCAACTAAAAATTACAAATGAATTAGAAGACAGCCTTCAACAGAAACATCAATTATCGTTGAATGAATTCTACGTTCTCTTATTTTTAGCAGAATCTCCTGAGAAAAAGTTAAAATTGCAACAGCTGCAGAATATGGTGGGGTTAAGTCAGAGTGCCATGTCTAGACTGGTAAGCCGCTTTGAAGCGAGGGACTGTGGAGCCTTAAAAAGGCATATTTGTACAGACGACCGTCGAGCTATTTTTACTTCATTAACAGTAGAAGGGGAGGAAAAGCTTAAACAGGCAATGGTTACCTTTCAAGAAACCCTTGAAAAGACGTTTTCGAACGAACCGGTTCTTGGCGAGCTGCAACAGCTGCTGAATCAATTAAAAAAGGATGGGACCGATTAGAATCCGCTAGGTATGGGTTACTAGGTCCCATTTTTTTATGTTGAATCAAGTTGCTTGACGGACTAAATAACCGTATGCTAATTTGTATGCATGCACATACATTTTAAAAGCTCAGCAAATAAGTAGATTTGGATGGGGAAAATAACGTGGTAAAATTGGCGGAAAAGGTAGACGCTAACGAAAGTAAAACCACTCAACCTTGTATCAAATCATGTTATTGCATAAAGGGAGTGTACAGATGGAACATTTATTTACACCATTTCAAATTAAAGGTCTACAGTTGAAGAACCGCGTGGTTATGCCGCCAATGTGTCAATACTCTGTAACCAATAAAGATGGAATTGCTACCGATTGGCATTATGTACATTATGTCAGCCGTGCGATTGGCGGTGCAAGCTTAATCATCATTGAAATGACCGATGTGGAACCAGATGGACGCATCACAGATTATGATCTAGGCTTGTGGTCAGACGAGCACGTCCCTGCATTGAAACGCATTGTTGACGCTTGTCATCAACATGGAGCAAAAGTGGGCATTCAAATTGCCCATGCCGGACGCAAAGCACAAGATGCAAAAGAGCCCGTTGCACCATCAGCGATACCATTTGATGAAAAATCCAAAACACCAAGAGCTCTTTCTACCAATGAAGTAAAAGAAATCGTAGAGAAATTCCGTCTGGCTGCACAACGAGCCATCAAAGCAGGAGTGGATGTAATTGAGCTTCATGGAGCACACGGATATTTAATTCACCAATTCACATCCGCTTATACGAATAAAAGGACAGATGAGTATGGACGTGAATTAACGAAATTTGGGAAAGAAGTCATACAGGCCGTAAAAGGTGAAATGCCTGAAGATATGCCATTAATTATTCGTATTTCGGGAAGAGAGTACGTAGAAGGCGGTTATGGAATTGACGAAGCCATCGAATTTTCAAGAGAATTTCAAAAAGCAGGAGTCGATATGTTCCATGTAAGCGCAGGTGGAGAAGGCCCAATCGCTGCAGAGGGAAGACCGGGCACACATGTAGCCTACCAAGTGCCATTAGCAAGAGCGATTAAGCAAGCACTTAATGTCCCTGTCATTGCAGTTGGCAGATTGGATGAACCAGGACTGGCCAACTTTGTAATCGGAAATCAGGATGCAGACCTTGTTGCCGTTGGAAGAGCCATGCTAAGAAATCCTTATTGGGCATTGGAAGCTGCAACAATACTTCACAAAGAAATTGAAATTCCAAGACAATATGATAGAGGATTTCCACGTCGCTAAAAAATAACCATGATGGGAGCAAAAAACATGAATTATGTTACGCTAAACAACGGTTTAAAAATGCCGCAGCTCGGTTTTGGCGTTTGGCAGGTTGAAGATGAGCAAGCGACTGCAGTAGTTGCAACTGCAATTGAAGTTGGCTATCGTTCAATCGATACAGCCATGATTTATAAAAATGAAAAAGGCGTTGGAAAAGCACTTAAAGAAACGTCTGTTTCTCGGGAAGAGTTATTTATTACCACAAAAGTCTGGAACAGCGACCAAGGTTATGAAAATACCCTGCGTGCCTTTGATGAAAGCTTAGAAAGATTAGGCCTTGATTATCTCGACCTATATTTGATTCACTGGCCAACACCTCAATTTGATCAATATGTAGATACCTATAAAGCATTAGAGAAGCTTTATCATGATGGTCGCGTCAAAGCAATTGGTGTGTGTAATTTTGAAATAGAGCATTTAGAGCGTCTTCTAAGAGAATGTGAAGTGGTTCCTGTTTTAAACCAAGTTGAGTGTCATCCGTACCTTGCACAAAATGAATTAAAAGAGTTTTGTGCCAAGCATAATATCTTTGTGGAAGCGTGGAGCCCTCTAGACCAAGGTGGAGAAGTACTGCAAGATCAAGTGGTTCAAAAAATTGCGGCGTCCCATGGCAAGACTCCGGCACAAACCGTGTTGCGCTGGCATTTGCAAAATAACACAATTGTCATTCCGAAATCCGTAACACCATCTAGAATAAAAGAAAACTTTGAAGTATTTGATTTCGAACTTACTACTGATGAAATGAACGCAATTAATGAAATCAATCGCAATCGACGTAAAGGTCCACAGCCAAACGAGATGCATGTTCGATAGTATACAAAAGAAGTATGGGGGCGGTTTATGCTTCCCCGGATCATAAATTCCGTCTTCATGTTTTTGGAACACAAAAAAATGACCTATCCAGGGATATGTCATTTTTATGTTATTAAGCTTTAGCACCCGAAAAGAATCTAAATGATTCAATGAAACGGGGAGGGGATTAAGTAAGGATTCATAATCCCTAGTGATATCACATGACAACATATCTATTATTGGATTTCTCCCCTTGTTACTATTCATTAGTTTTTAAAATAAACATTGGACGTTTTAATGGATGAGGTTGACTTTTTTGTTTATTTTTGTTTTTATGTTTACGTGATTACACTTTATAATTAGAACATTTTTATAAATAAGATTTTCATCTCTAAAGACAAAAAGGTTACCTGTCATAGACAAGTAACCTATAGCCATTTTATGAAGTTTTTAGCGTGAAGTACCGCCGAATTGTCCTGCCAATTGAGATTGTGCAGTTGCAACAAGACGTTTTGTAATCTCTCCACCAACAGAACCATTGGCACGAGATACAGTGTCTGCACCTAATTGCACACCAAATTCCTGGGCAATTTCAAACTTCATTTGATCAATAGCTTGTTGTGCACCATTTACTAAAAGTTGGTTATTATTGTTTGACATATTAAATCACCTCCAATTAATACTAATGTTCCTTAAATGAACGACAGCATACTTTGTAAATTTTGGATGAAAAGGATCAATAATTTTCTCATATATCGGTGGGGTATATTTTTGATCAGATTAATTTAGAGAGAGATTTTTGGCCATAGAGGAGTCTCTTTTTATGACACAGTAGAGACCGCAAAAAATATATACAAGTAACCTTATGCCATTTATACCTTACTCGGTAAAACTAGAGAAGTCAGATATATCAACAAAATCTTAAAAGCATAGCCAACTAAAAAGAAAGCAAACTAAAATCATGGGGGGCGGATTTCGTACCCTTACTCCTATAAATCAAAAGACTAGGACGGTGACTAAAGAGATGGCGAAAAATAAAAAAAGCAAATTTTCAAAGAATAAAAAAGGTGCTCCAGAGGCTGATGTAGAATTTGCAGGAGAAAATGGCCTTGAAAAAATGGCGATAAAGGCTCAACAAAATCATAATCAGTAAGCCCGTTGGGACAGTATACCTGTCCCTTAATTTTACCAACGTCATAAAGCGGTCTTTTTAATTTTTCCCCGATAATGATTCCCTAAAATACAGGTAGGTGCTGCTTATGATCGTCTATCACGGATCAATAAAAAAATTTGAACACTTTAATAAAGAAGCAGTGGTCCAAAAATGGAGTAATGATATCGATACAATTGGATTTTGGTTTACTTCTGATATCCATTCGGCAAAACCATTTGCCATCGGAACGGAAACCGTTATCGAAAAATCAGAAACGGAGTTTTGGGATGATGGTGAACCAAAAATCGTGCAAATAGAGAAGCCTGTCCGTGGATTTATCTATCGAGTTTTTATTGATGAACCTACTCTAAAGGAATACGAATCCTATGATTTATTTATGAGTGAACGTGACATCTATTGCGATTATCTAGAAACCAAAAAAAGAAACCCTAGCTGGAAAGATCAAGTCATACTATTAAATAAAGAAGAAGCCAATGCCAATCTTCGAAAAAATTTAATCAAACAGGGATACGAAGGTTTGGTAATCCGAAACACAACGCTACATGACAAGATTACAGATTTGTATTGTATTTTTTCAGAAAATGCCCCCTATATAGCCGACGTCATGCCAATAGATGAATTGGAGCAATGAAAAAAGTGCGAAACCATTTCGCACTTTTAGGTATATGATTTGTCCGTAAGAAAATCTTCAATAATTTCCTCAAGCTTTTGTAAATCCGTCTGCCAGACATCACCTGAAATTTCTCTTAATGTGCTAAGAGCACTTTTAATAAGGAATTTTCGCGGCGTCTTGGAATGGATGACTTCCTCCTGAATAAAGTCCAGTAACTCAAAATGTTCAAGTTGCTCTGCGCCGTCCTTCATATGCTTTTTTAATGCGGATACGATATGATATATTTTTTTCTCAAACACTAGTCCAGTTTTATTGCATTCAGGGAGCCATTTAGAAAGAATTTCTGGATCCAATAATTGATCCCCGCTGCTTGCCACTTCATTCACCATCTTTACCACTCGTTCCACGGTAAAACGGATGACATGCTTCAAACTGCTATCCGTCTCATGAGCCAAAAAATGATAATGAATATTATGATGGAGCATACCAGTGAACATGACTGCACAATCTAGCAGGTATGGATGTTTGCTTTTTTCAAAAATGTCTAAAAAGCGGTGATAAATCCAACTAAGATGCATAATTTGCATCCTTTTTAAAAATTGTTTTAAGGCGGGGTCATTGGAAACAAAGACTTCTTCGAAAAGGGTTAACAGTTTATTCCTCTTATTAAAAGCCATGTGTAACTCAAGCTGCCCTATAAATACCTCAATATCAGCTGGATCTTGTCCAATTAAGAGATGATTGCGCTCCTGATCGATTTTCTTCCCCAATGAAGTAAAAATGGCAATTAGCAATTCATTTTTGGAGGAAAAATAATTATAGAAGGTACCCTTTGAGATACCGCTGTACTCTAAAATATCGATAATGGAAGTGGCTTGAAAACCTTTTTCGACAAACAATTGATGGGCTTTCGTAATTACTTGCTGTTTTCTATCGTTCATTTCATTCACCTATATTTTCTGATTAGACTGATAGTACAAAATTATTGTACCTCATTTTTGAATCCAAGACAAATATCATTAAATTACTGATATTTTTTAGTTGCAAAAAATGAACTAACGGTTTATGATATTGTTTATGCAGAATAATAGTACAAAAAAATGTACCATCAGTATACACAAGGGGGAATACAAATGGAATCAACGATAACAAATAATCGCCCGCCATATGGCATTATTGCCATTTTGATGATCGGTGCGTTTATTTCCATGTTAAATGAAACACTATTAAACGTCGCACTGCCCTCCATTATGAAGGATTTAGATGTAAATGCATCGACCGTTCAATGGCTGGCAACCGCGTATATGCTGGTAAATGGGGTTATGATCCCAGCAACTGCGTTTTTAATACAAAAATATTCAGTAAGAGGATTATTTTTGACAGCGATGGGATTATTTACGGCAGGTACGATTATTGCCGGTTTTGCTCATGTTTTTCCATTATTATTAGTAGCCAGGATGATTCAAGCATCAGGTTCCGCCATTATGATGCCACTATTAATGAATGTTATGTTAACAAGCTTTCCGCCTGAAAAAAGGGGAGGTGCGATGGGTCTTTTTGGATTGGTATTCATTTTTGCCCCAGCCGTTGGACCAACTCTATCAGGTTATTTAATCGAACATAATAGCTGGAGAATTTTATTCCACCTCGTATCACCAATCGCGGCTGTTGTTCTATTGGTTTCCATTTTCTTATTAAAAGATAAAAAAGGCAAAGTAGATATCAGTCTAGACCTATTGTCATTGGTGTTATCAAGTATCGGATTTGGCGGATTGCTATATGGATTTAGTTCTGCCGGTGATAAAGGCTGGGATAGTCCTCAGGTGTACGTAACCATTATTGCAGGTGCGATCAGCTTGGTGTGGTTTGTACTTCGTCAAAACAAACTTGAGAAGCCGATGTTGAATTTCAAAGTTTATCGATATCCGATGTTTGCTTTATCCTCTGTCATTTCGATCGTTATTGCCATGGCGATGTTTTCAGCGATGTTGCTTTTACCGATTTATGTGCAAACGATTCTCGGCATCACACCATTAAAATCAGGTTTATTAATGCTTCCTGGTTCAATCTTAATGGGGATTATGAGCCCAATCACTGGGAAATTATTTGATAAATTCGGTGGCAGAGTACTTGCTATCATTGGTTTATCGATTACGATTTTTACAAGCTATATGTTTAGTACATTAACATTAGATACGAGCTATACGGAATTAATGCTTATATATTCAGCACGTATGTTTGGGATGTCAATGGTTATGATGCCAGTCATGACAAACGGATTGAATCAGCTTCCAGCAAGATACTACCCGCATGGTACGGCGATGAACAACACGTTACAGCAGGTATCGGGTGCGATTGGTTCGGCTCTTTTAATAACCATTATGTCAAACCGAACGAAAACACATGCCACTGAACTTGCGAATTCTGCGATGAAGCATGTAACAGGAAAACCGACTGCCGAAATGATCGCACAAATGAAGCAAGAAATTGCCATGAAGGCAATGTTAGAAGGGATTAACGATGCATTCCTAGTTTCTGTTGGGATTGCCCTTATTGCTTTAGTTCTTGCATTCTTTATTAAACGGGCGAAACAAGCAGAAGATCCAGAAGAATCAAAGGCTGCACAACAAAAAGTGGTTAACAAACTTGCAGAAAATTAAACCGGAGAGGGTGCCCTATGTTTGGGGTATCCTTTTTTGTTACATAAAAAAATCAATAAATAGCAAACTAACATTGTTGGTAAAGTTTACTAAACATGAAAAATATCCTCAATGAATACAATCAAACTATGATGGAGTAAATACATAGTAATTCAGGGCTAAAATGTAGCTGAACTTGGACAATGGTGTAGAAAAATGACTTATAAAAATAACAAATTTTTGAAAGCCTTTTCTGTATTATATTGGAAAAATAACTGTAAGAAATACTAACGGAAAACTTGTTATTCTGCATGATTGGATTAAAATTTAATTATAAGGATGACAGACTTGGTAAATACCCTGTTTACTCAAATAAAATAAAAAAACAACAAGGAGGAGACCATGACAAAAAATAAATGTATTGCGATGCTTTTAGCCGGCGGCAAAGGGTCTAGATTAAAAGACCTAACCACATATACCGCAAAACCTGCTGTTCCGTTCGGTGGAAAATATCGAATTATCGATTTTACATTAAGTAACTGCAGCAATTCTGGTATTGAAACAGTGGGTGTTTTGACACAGTATCAACCACACACTCTTCAAAATTACATTGGTGACGGAAAGTACTGGAACTTAGCTCGGCAAAATGGCGGCATCACAATCCTTCCTCCGGATCAAAGTCAGACAGGGGATCGATGGTATGAAGGAACGGCTCATGCTATTTATGAAAACCTCTCCTATATTGAAAATTATAATCCAGAGTATGTTCTTGTTTTATCCGGTGATCATATTTATAAAATGGACTATAATAAAATGCTTGATCAGCACATAGAAACAAACGCTGATGTCACGATTTCCGTCATTCATGTTCCTTGGAGAGATGCTAATCGTTTTGGCATAATGAACATAGATGCAGATTCCATGAGAGTACTAGATTTTGTAGAAAAGCCAAAACGGCCTAAATCTAATCTTGCTTCCATGGGGATCTACATTTTTAAATGGGAAATGCTAAAAAGATATTTAGAAATAGAGGAGAAAAGACCATTTTCATCTAAGGATTTTGGAAAAGATGTAATCCCTGCAATCATTAATGATAACCATCAGGTGTATGCTTTTCGCTTTAACGGTTATTGGAAGGATGTTGGAACCATTCAAAGCCTTTGGGAAGCAAATATGGATTTACTTTCTTATGAAACCAATCCTATTTTACAAAATGAAGAGTGGGGGATATATACTCGCGAAACCTTCCATCAGCCTTTTTATTTGGATGGTAAAGCTGACCTTTCCCAATCATTAGTCTCAGAGGGCTGTAAGGTGTTTGGTAAAGTAGATAATTCCGTTCTTTATAACGGGGTGACAGTGAGTAAGGGGGCAGTAATCAAAAATTCAGTCATTTTGCCGAATACGTTTATTGGGGAAAATGTTGTGATTAATCGATCCATCGTTGGCAGTGATACGTTCATTTATTCTAATGTGCATGTGGGAGATAAAAATCCTTTCAGTGAAATCACTCTAATTGGAAACAACCAAATTATCAAGAAAAATATGCCGAAGCAAATAAAAGGAAATGTAGTTTAACATAAAAATTGGAAAAACTCACCCAAAAAGGATGAGTTTTTAATTTTGACCTTAATTGCTATAAATAAGGAACTCCCGCTATAAAATTGAATGGATATGAAAGAAACTATTGCTATCCCCTAGCCGATTTTTTTTATGAAAAAACCATACATCAATTGCTAATCCAGGAATACATGTAAATGATAGCTCCATTTTTCATTTTATAGGGTGATTACGTTTAATGTTATCAATAAGTAGAATCAGTTCGTTATTTACCAGATGGAAGGGGATACTTATGCGATTTATAAAGTGGACGCTGAAAGTATTCAAAAAGAAACATGAGATTACAGTCGGACCGTATTCAAAAAATATGAAGTTAGTCGTAGGAAGCCTGCTCTGTACAATTGCGGCTGTACTTCAATCAGCAGGATTGATAGGCGGGATTGGCTATGCGTTTAGCATTATGGCAACAGGTCCGATTGTCCTCTCGACGGTCATTTCAATCCGAATCGGGCTGTTAACATATGCGGTCACAACCCTGTTATTAATCATTCTGCAGCCTAGTGAAGTCTTGGTTTTCCTGTTTACCACCGGCTTTCTCGGTATATCGCTTGGAATTGGATTTAAACTCTTTAAAACGGGAACTGTGGTTTCGTTAATGGGAGGAACCTCCCTCACGGCCGGAATCCTGATATTACTTTACCTGTTTCAATTTCCTGTATTAGGTCCTTTAGTCTCAAGCAAGGTAAGTGGTACAGTGGGATTAGCCATTTTCCTTTTTGGTCTGTTTTATAGCTGGATTTGGATGAATCTATGCATGGTTGGATTGAAGCATCTAAATAAGGTTATGGTGAGAAAGTTATTTATTGAAAAAGATGAATCAAGCTGCAGGTGATGGAAAGTCAATTTCCTTCACCTTTTTTTTATTTCAAATTAGACCCAAACAAGTAATCTATTTGCTGAATGATTTTAAGGAGAAAAAGTAAAAATAAGATAGACATCATAACTTGAAGTCTGTACAAAAAGATCCGCTTATTAAATTTGATGGACTGACAGCAAACTTCAACCAAGGGAGTACATAAAAATGAATGCTATTAATACGAGTGATTCTACGACAGAAAAAAAAGAAACCGTAATGAATAAAATTTTAGGAGCCATCAGCGGAAGTTTCGCGCCAATTCTTGGGGTACTTGCGGGATCCGGCTTAATTTCTGCATTAATATCCATTTTAACGACATTAGGATGGTTATCTCCAAAAAGCGGTACCTATGCGATCCTTGGTGCAGCAGGGCATGCTATTTTTTACTTCTTCCCCGTGTTTCTCGGGATTACATTAGCCTTAAAACTCGGAGCCAATGGCTATGTTGGCGGCGCAATTGGTGCTGCGCTTTTGGAACCTCATTTTACCAATTTAGTTGCCTCACATGCTCAAAATGTCCATTTCTTAGGGATTCCAGTTATATTAGCGAGTTATTCTTCAACGGTTTTTCCTATATTAATTGCGGTTTCCATTTATTCGGTATTAGATAAGTTTTTGAAAAAAGTGATATATAAAGACTTGCAAATGTTTGTTAATCCACTTATTTCATTACTTGTTATCGTTCCTTTAACCGTACTTATTTTTGGTCCGTTTGGCACCTATGTTGGAGGGGGCTTAGCAGTCGTTATTAAATTATTAAGTTCAACAAGTGGAATGTTGACAGGAGCGGTCATGGGAGCCGCATGGTCATTCCTGACGATATTAGGTCTCCACTGGGCCGTCATACCAATATTCATTGCAAATCTAGCGGCTGGCGGTGATCCGCTTAGCCCGATGATCGCCGCAGCTCCTTTTGCTCAAATTGGGTTGGGCCTTGGGGTTTTCTTTAAAACCAAAGATAAAGACTTGAAAACACTCGCTGCTTCTGGGCTAGTTCCAGGTGCATTAGCGGGAACAACTGAAATTATCACCTATGGTATCCTCGTCCGTTACAAACGAACGATGTTGATTGTGGCAATTGCTGGAGCTATTGGCGGGGCAATTAATGGTATGTTTGGGGTAAAAGGGACTGCATTTGCTCTCCCGAGTTTCTTGTCTATTCCTGTATTTACACCAATTGGACTATATTTAATTGGTACTTTATCGGCTTTAGTTATAGCAATGGTTCTTACAATTGTTTTGGGATATGAGGGTAAAAGCGACGTAGTACCTGAAAAAACAATCAAAGATGTAAATAGAGAAACCATTTCAAGCCCCTTAAGTGGAGAAATTGTACCATTGAGCAAAGTTTCAGACCCTCTTTTTTCAACTGAAACGGTAGGAAAAGGAATCGCAATTGATCCAACAAAGGGGGAAGTGGTATCACCTGTAGATGGAGTTGTGACTACATTATTTCCAACCGAGCATGCGGTTGGCATTACTTCGGAAGATGGAGCTGAAATCTTAATTATAGTTGGGGTTAACACCATCAAGCTGAAAGGGCAATTTTTCACTTCTCATGTAAAACAATGGGATACAGTGAAGAAGGGTGACTTACTGATTGAATTTGACATTGAAAACATTAAAGCCGCAGGCTACGATGTAAAAACACCTGTCGTTATTACTAATACCAATCAATATATTGATGTTGTTCCAACCAGTGAGGGAAATGTCCAGGCAAAAGATGAATTAATCAGGCTGGTTGTATAAGGAAAACGGTGAGAGGAATTTCTCTCACCGTTTCTTATTGCATATGTACTTTTTTATGTTTAGTGCAAGAGGTTTATGCAAGTATTTCTGACAGTCTGCTTGGGAAAGAATCATGTATGTCACATTTTACAAAAAAGGCTTTTGTATGTTCATCGGGAACAAAATGAGGATCTGGATAAAGTTCTTTTAGGGTCTTAATCATTTTTTTACCGATTCCTTTTCCACGATGGGAAGGGTTTACGGAAATATGTAATATTTGCATCAAGTCCTCTTCAACAAATAATACACCGACTAGACCAATAATACCGTCCTCTTCCTTCCACAAAAAAAGCTGCCGGTCTTGTTCTGTTTCATATTGTGTTATGGTCATCTGAAGCTTTTGGAGATCTTTTTCATTCGGCATAAAAGACAATAGTCCCATGGCAATTTTGTTAAACATTTTTTTGTAACGTGTCAACATAATTTAAATCCCTCTCTAAATAAATAGACTGATACTGCTAACCGCTAAGTAATGCTTTGTTACCATATCATTTGATTTTTTTATTATATAACAGAACTACATACAATGTAACATATATAAAAGCTAATAGTTTTACAATCATATTAAAAATGGGTTGCAGGGGAATTAATTAGCTACATTATTTTTCACATTTTTTTTTAAAAAGTAGGGGAAAATAATAAAGATAAATCAAGAAGAATGGGTGATTCCAATGTCATTTATATACAATCTCTACAGCTCAAAAGAATTTGGATTTACAAAATCTTTTCATATTAAATGCGAGATTCCGCCTCATAAATTTCGTTTAATCATGTCGGAATTTCGGCAAAATGGAGAAGAGAACACAGAAGCCTTTGTTAAGTACATGAGTGAAAACTTTCCTGATTCATTCCAACTTTTTGAATATGACGATGTTTTACAATATGATGCTGACCAGGAAAACTCTGCTATCCTGGCAAATCTTTTAACAAACGGGAAGGACGACTTCCATGAACCGTTATAATATGGTTTCACAGAGGAATATGTATGTAAGGGGCAGGGATTAAGTAGCTGACTAATGAGTTATCCCGCCATATAGTTGCTTCTATAAACAATTTTATCAGCATATGAAATGGCTGTAAGCCAGGTTCTGTACTTCCGTACTGTAAACGGCAGCTAGCCTTGTACAGGAAGTAGTAGTCATATAACTATCGACCAATGGTCAATTCATCCGTTTGGTTCATTTCCCGCAGGATGATGCCCCTACCTAATTTGGGTTGCTCGCTCGTGGGGTTTACCCGTTCCACCTTTTCCGTTTCCAGAAAAGCATCGTCACTGTGGCACTTTCAGGTTACTCTCAGCATATCTCGAAGACTTAGCATGATTTCACCGCCGTCAGCCGACCTTAAATCGACCGCCCACCCTTGCAGATGGCACGAACACTACAGGCATCTCAGCACTGTGCGAGCCTGGACTTTCCTCAGCTCCTTAAAAAGGAACCGCGACTACTCACCATTTCATATTTAATTCGTTCAGAAGCGACACTACATACTATATCAGGATTAAAAGGTTAAATCTTTAGGAGGTTACTTCCAAAGTTACCAATACTCAATATATTTCGACATTTTTCTGCAATATCATTATTGCAGCAACTTACAACAAGGAATAGAATCATAAAAAGTTAGTTGATTTTATTGACTTTGCCAGCCAATACCGTTGATAGGGGAATATTTCTTATATATTAAGTTGAGAATTTGTCAAATCTTGACCTTTTTTTTAGCTTTAATCACTTTGATTTTATTTGTAAAATATAAAAAAGTTAAAAAAGGGGATAGAACAAATGTACAAGTACACAATCTATGTAACTCATAAAGGTAAAGTTTATCAAACCAATGTAATAGCTCCTAAAAACCAAACAGAAGAAGAAGTTTATCGAATTGCAAAAGAACAAGTTGAAAAACAATGGACAAATTAAATAAAAATCCTCAGATAATAGTGAAAATTACCTCACATCACATCATTAAAAAACAACCCAAAATCATAGGTTAATACCTATAGTTTGGGTTGTTCATTTTCTTATCCATTTTATAAAGGTTAATGGTTATTCAATCGGAGTAAATATTTCTCTTTCACGCTTTTCTAAGATTGGGATTATTTTTCCTTCAATGATATCTTTAAAGTGTGGTGTGTGTCGATGTGCCTCAAGGGCAGCTTCATCTACATATTGTTCATAAAGTAAGAAAAGATCCTTATTTTCTGTTGAGCGATTAGCGGTGTAGACAATACACCCTTTCTCATGTTCATATACCAAGGGTTTCATCTCTTGGAGATAAGCTTGAACCTGGTCACCATTACCTGGTATACAATAATATTTCGCTACTAATACAATCATATTGACTCCTCCTAAAAAATTTTAAAAAAGCTCATAACCTCTTTATTCCATATTAGTAATAACTACTGGCTTAATTCAAGGTTTCTTTTTTAGATTCTTATGTAACTTGAATTTGATCGAAATTAGGAAATAAAACAGATACGATTAAAAAGCCGCACCATTTGGTTGCGGCTTTTTAGATGATTCGATAAGTGGATTAGTTCAGAATTTGTATTTTTACGTTTTTTCTTCCCCATTGCACAGCAGCTTTTTGAGAAGGTATAAAAACATCAATTTTATATCCTTTTATGGCGCCGCCAGTATCACCCGCGATCGCATATCCGTAACCGGGAACATAGACCTTTGAGCCTAATTTAATTACTTTCGGGTCAACGGAAATCACCTTTTGATTTGGGTTTTTCTTCAAATTAATGCCAGTAGCTGTAATACCAGTACAATTTTTAAAGTTTAACGTGTAAGCAGAGGCATTGACTGTGATTTCTTTTATTGCCTTCACAGGCTTAGCTGGATTTGCAGGGTTACCAGGATTTGCTGTTTTTAATACTTGATTTATTTTAATAAGATCGGATGAAAGATGGTTCCATTGCTTTAATTGATTGACAGTAATATGATAGGTCTTGGCAATTTTTGAAAGAGAATCGCCTTTTTTTACGGTATATGTATTAGATGCCGCAGAAGCACCGCTGCTAATTCCAAATAACAGCATAAGAGATGTTGAAATCGTTATCAGGGATTTTTTCACATTTAAAACTCCTTTGTTCTACTATAATAAAATAATACCAGAGTAGTATTGCAATTCTGTTTCAAAAGTTTACTAATTTCGTGACAATGTGATAGAAGCATGGGGACGGTTCTCCTGCTTCCTAAGAAGCAAAAGAACCGTCCCCATGCTTACTACAATTTGTTATAATGAGAGTACTATATAACGTTTTCAATGTTGGAGATAAACTATGAAATTACCCTACATAAAGTTGAAATTATTTACCCAGATGGTTATCCATATATCCATTGTCATTTGTGCAACATCGATCCTTGCAGCACTTTTTTTTACTAAAATAATGGACGATCTTTCTGCACAATATCTAGGTCATGAAGCAATGTCAGTAGCTAAGATGGCTGCTCGTGACGCAAGGATTATCCGTGCTTTTACTAACGAAAAACCTGCAAAGGAAATACAACCGATTACGGAAAAAATGAGGAAACTGACCGGTGCAAGTTATATCGTGATTGGAAATAAACAAGGGATCCGTTATTCCCACCCGAATCCGAAATATATAGGTAAGTACATGGGTACAAGCAATGAGCCTGTTTTTAAGCAGCACATATCCATTGTTTATTTTGGTGAAGGGATTTCGGGCCCAGCTATTAAAGCCAAAACCCCGATTGTAGATACAAAAGGGAATATAATTGGCGTTTCCTCTGTCGGATTTTTAATGGTGGATGTAAAAAAGAGAATCCTTACCTATAAAGAAGAAATCATCGGGCTTGCTTCATTGCTTTTATTGATTGGGATTTCCGCCGCCTTTTTTATTGCAAGGAGAATAAAACGGAAAATGTTAGGTCTCGAACCCGAGGAGATTTCCTATGTTTTCAAAGAAAAGGAAGCAATCCTAGAATCTATTCGCGATGGGATTATTGCTGTGGATAAAGATTTCCGGGTGCTATCCATGAATAAACGCTCCCGCGAATTATTGAAGGAGAACCAGCCTCTGAATAATTCAATGATCCAAAACACTCGCTTAAGGGATTTGGTTCAATATGTTATGGAATCAAAGACAGGAAAAACCAATGAAAAAGTATTGATAGGGGATCAAGTGTATGTGATAGATTTTTCAATTGTTACCCAAAGGGACGATATCGCTGGGGTTGTCTTAACCATCCGGACAGAATTTGAAATTGAACAATTATTTGATGAAGTAACTAAAATTAAGTCTTATTCCGAAAACATAAGAGCGCTCAACCATGAGTTTTTAAACAAATTAAACACGATTTATGGATTGTTAAGCATTGGGGAATACGATCAAGCAAGAAAACTGATCTCAAGTGAAGTGGAAGAACGGCAAAGCACGATCGTCTTTCTCATGACAGCTGTTAAAGATCCTTTCCTTGTAGCTTGTTTGTTGGGCAAGATAAATCGTTCAAAAGAGTTAAAGGTAGATTTAAAAATTGATCAAGAGAGCTGCTTAGCTGAGATACCTGATTCTATTGATACAAAGCTGCTTGTAACCATTTTAGGCAATATAATAGATAATGCGATGGAGGCTGCAAAGGAAAAACATATAGCTGGGGCAATAGTAACTGTTTCCTTCACAGACATTGGCAGGGATCTTATATTTGATATACAAGACAATGGACCGGGTATTCCGGAGGAAAAACAGAATGCCATTTTTATAGAAGGGTATACAACCAAACCTGGAAAAAATCGAGGAATTGGTCTAAGTATTGTGACGAACTCACTTGAGCAATTAAACGGACAAGTTTATATTACAAACAGCTATTTGGGTGGTTCAAAATTCACTCTTGTGATTCCTAAAAGCTAACGAAGGAGAATGTATATGACGGGCTATTCTATTCAAGTCATGATTGTTGAAGATGATCCTGTAGCCGCTAAAATTTATAAGCAATTTACTGAAAAGATAGATGGGTTTGATGTTTCTGTGATTGCGAGTTCGGGAAATGAAGCAATAGCCTATCTAGAAACCTTTAAGCCCCAATTAATACTGTTAGATATTTATCTGCCAGATATGAATGGCATTGACTTATTAAGAGTGATCAGAATGAAATACCGTGGCATCGATATTATTCCAATCACCGCAGCCAATGATGCAGAAACAGTGACAGAAGCAATTCGTGGAGGAGTTTTTAGTTATTTAATTAAACCGATTGATGTAAAAAAATTCACTGATGAATTGACTAGGTATAAACGAACGATGAGTCAGCTTCAGATAAAGAAAACAATGGACCAAAAGGAGATAGATACCTATTTCTCATTAGCAGATCGTTCAAAGCGGGAACCAGCTGATCAAAAACAACCTCCTAAAGGGATCGATAAATTTACGTTAATGAGAGTTCGGGACAAACTCCGTTTTGAAAAAGAGAGTGTAAGCGCTGAAGAGTTAGCGATCCTCCTTGGAATCACGGATTCGACTGCACGAAAATATTTAGAATATCTTACTTCGCTTGATGAAATGGAAGTTGATATCCAGTATGGATCTGTTGGCCGGCCTGAACGCAAATACAAATGGAAAAAGAAGTGAAGATGTTGGGATTGGTGACAGCCAGTCTCTTTTTTTTGCTATCAACCATTCGTTTTTACAAAAAATGTAAATAATTAGTTTATTATTTTAATTCTTATTATTAGGATAATATTCTAATTTTTCTATTTAAACTGTAAATTTAGTTTTAACAGCTCTCAAACGACGGTTTGAAAGCGTTATCTATAATTGCTTTTAGGGAGAATGGAGAGCGCTCTCTTGCTCAAAAAATTAATTCACGATTCATAAGGGGTGTTTTTATGACAAGTCATGATATTACACTACTCATTGTAGCAGTATGCAGCGTGTTGTTGTTGATCCTTCTCATAGTTTCAAAATTGCGAATGCATCCTTTGCTAGCGTTATTAGTAGTGTCCATATGTGTAGGGGCTGCTTCCGGACTAGACACAACGACCATTGTAGATTCCATTGAAGAAGGTGCCGGAAAAACACTAGGCGGGGTCGGATTGCAAGTAGCTCTTGGGGCAATGCTTGGAAAACTATTGGCTGACTCAGGTGCAAGTGACCAAATTGCTTCGGCTATTTTGAGACGTTCCAATAAACGAACGTTACCATGGTTTATGGGTGCGGCAGCCTTTATTATCGGGATTCCCATGTTCTTTGAAATAGGACTCATCATGCTTCTGCCACTCATTTTCTCTGTAGCGTCAAAAATTGAAAAACAGGGGAATATAAAAGGATCAGCGTTCGTTCTGATTGGAGTACCAGTTATCGCTGCCCTGGCCACGATGCACGGGATGGTACCGCCACATCCCGGTCCACTAGTTGCAATTGCAGAATTTAAAGCAAATCTAGGTATTACCATGGTTTATGGAATTATCTGTGCCATCCCTTCTGCTATTCTAGCAGGACCCGTATATGGTAAATTTATTAGCCCACGAATGACTGTTCGTCCAGATCAACAACTATTGGACCAATATACAGCAGCAGGTGTGGATAATGGAAAGAACCTTCCGGAGTCTGACGCAGCGCCTTATACGGCGGCAGCCATAGAAAAACCACGGGTCTCAACTGTTACTTCCTTTGTCGTGATTTTGCTGCCAATGTTAATGATGTTAAGCCGTGCATTAGCTGAAACAGTGTTTAAGAATTCAGCCATGATTAATAAAATAACAGAATTCGTAGGAGAGCCCGCCATTGCCCTGTTAATCGGTCTACTAGTTGGGATCATTTTATTAGGGTATGTCCGCGGAACAGATGCGAAAAAACTTCGCGACTCGCTTGGTGCCAGTCTTAAACCGATTGCGGGAATCTTATTAATTATTGCAGGCGGTGGTGCCTTTGCAAAGGTGCTGGTTAATTCCCACGTTGGGGATGCCATCATTCATCTTTCTTCTGGGTTCAAACTTTCTGCTATTGCCATCGGTTGGCTGATTGCCGCTTTATTATCTGTAACTACAGGGTCTGCGACTGTGGGAATTGTCGGGGCAACGGGCTTGTTAGCTCCACTTGTCGGATCCGATCCAAGTATTAATAAGGAGTTACTGGTAGTGGCCATTGGCTCGGGTTCATTGTTCTTTAACTACGCAAATCATGCAGGCTTCTGGTTAGTAAAGGAATCCTTTGGTATGTCGATGGGGGAAACCTTTAAAACGATCACCATTATTCAATCGATTATTGGACTAGTTGGATTAGTTATGGTTCTATTATTAAATTTGCTGCCCCATTTTTAGAGTAAAGAGTAGTCTAATTAACTTCATGTCGATTATAAAAAAGAGGAGATTCCAATGTGGAATATCACGGTATATTCAAATGAAAATAGTATAATCATGTACGAGTTTAATACGGAAAAAGAAGCAAGAGAAGTCTTCAATCATATTACGGGTTGCAAAATTCTTTCAGAAATTGTCTATTTTAATGATCCATGTTTCGCTTTAGAGCCATTCTAAAAACCTTCTAAAAAGCTCTTGAAATAAAGGAAATATCATTGAATTTACATTAAATAATGATGTAAACCGAAAAACTCATCCACGACGGAGCTATTGACAAAGTGGGAAATCAGATTATTTTTTTTTGAAAAAGAAAAAAGTTCGTAAATTGTTCACAAATCTGTATTTACATGATACTATTAGAGAGGTTTATAGAGTATGAAAAGTTCATTGATGCCAGTTAATAAAGATTGACTGCAGCATCCTGTTCTTGACGTAGTGTATATGGCGGGAAAGATTGCTAGTATGAGATATGCTCAGCTGTCAGCCCACTATAAAACGGTACATGCATTGGCATGAGAACCGATTTATGGTGGGCTTTTTTGCGTTTTTGAAGCAGGCGCGAAGCATGGGGAAGCACAGGGACGGTTCTCCTGCTTCTAAAGGAGCAGGAGAACCGTCCCCATGCTTCCAGAACCGCCCTCATGCTTACATCAACTAATGGGAGGAAAGGTTTATGGCGTTTCATAGTTCCAAGCGTATTGTGGAATTGGCAGTTGAGGCTGGTGCCAGAAAGGCATCAATGAAGCCTAGACATGCAATATTATTAGGATTTTTAGGTGGTGCCTTTATTGCACTCGGATTCCTATTAGATATTCGAGTAACGGCAAATTTACCTCAGGAATGGGGCTCCTTCAGTTCACTAATCGGAGCTGCGGTTTTCCCTATAGGACTAATATTAATCGTAATTGCTGGTGGAGAATTGGTAACAGGAAATATGATGGCACTTCCGATTGCCGTTCTAGCAAAGCGTGCTACGCTAGGACAATTAGTGAAAAATTGGCTCTTAGTATTAGTAAGTAATTTTATGGGAGCGATCTTCGTTGCCTACTTCTTTGGTCACATAGTAGGGTTGACGGAAACAGGTCCTTTCCTAAACCAAACGGTTGCAATCGCAGAAGAGAAAATAGACGAAACCTTTATTCAAAGCTTAATTTCCGCTGTTGGTTGCAACTGGCTCGTATGCTTAGCCGTTTGGATGGCTTATGGTTCAAATGATATTGTTGGAAAAATGGTTGCCATTTGGTTTCCGATTATGGGATTTGTAGCGATCGGCTTTCAGCAAGTTGTAGCTAACATGTTCGTAATCCCGGCAGCTATCTTCTCAGGGCACTTTACATGGGGAAATTATTTCACTAATTTCGTCCCAGTAGTATTGGGAAATGCTATTGGCGGCACGGTTTTTGTTGCCTTCATCTATTGGATGATTCATAAAGAATCTCTTCAAACACTAGCAATAGCAAAGCCAAGTATCAAAAAAGCTGGTTAACGACTAGTATTTGTACGTTAAACATATTAATAGTTTTATAGAAAAAGAAAAAAGAAGGACTAGTTACAGGTAAGGAAGAATACAGGATATATTGGTCATAATAGTGATCTTATTAGTAGATAAATAGATTTCTCTGCTTTGAACGAAGGAGGACTTACATTGAAAGAAAAAATCAGTGTGCTTATTAATGGAACAGCACATGAGGTAGAAAAAGGAACGCGTATTTTAGATTATTTACTGCAACAGGAAGTGGACCATCCGCATATCTGCTATTCGGAAGTCTTAGGTCCGGTGCAGAGCTGTGATACCTGTATGTGTGAAATAAACGGTAACATTATGCGTGCCTGTTCGACTGTTATGGAAGAGGGCATGGACATTTTGACCTCGTCCGAGCTTGCGAAGGAAGCACAGGAGGAAGCAATGGACCGTATTTTAGAAAATCATCTATTATACTGTACCGTATGTGATAATAACAATGGCAATTGTCGTGTACATAATACAGCAGAAATGATGGGCGTTGAACACCAAACACGCCCTCATCGTTCTAAAGGCTATGAGGTAGATATGTCACATCCGTTTTATCGGTACGATCCTGATCAATGTATCTTATGCGGACGTTGTGTGGAGACCTGTCAGGATCTTCAGGTGAATGAAACGCTAACAATTAACTGGGAAAGCGGTCAGCCTCGTGTTTTATGGGACGGAGGAAAAAGTATTAACGAATCCTCATGCGTATCCTGTGGTCAGTGTGTGTCCGTTTGCCCGTGTAATGCCTTGATGGAAAAATCGATGCTTGGAAATGCTGGATTTATGACAAGCATCTCAGATGACTTGCTTACACCGATGATTGACATTGTCAAAGCGGTAGAGCCTGATTATCAAACGATTTTTGCCGTTTCAGAAGTAGAAGCAGCGATGCGTGAAACACGTATAAAGAAAACAAAAACCGTTTGTACGTTCTGCGGCGTAGGCTGTTCCTTTGAAGTTTGGACAAAAGATCGTGAAATTCTCAAAATCGAACCATCTGAAAACGCTCCTGTAAATAGTGTTTCCACCTGTGTAAAAGGTAAATTTGGCTGGGACTATGTGAATTCAAATGAGCGGATTACGACACCTTTAATCCGTCAAGGTGATGTGTTTGTTGAAGCAACTTGGGACGAGGCCCTTTCTCTCGTTGCAAAGAAACTGGGTGGGATTAAAGAAACCTACGGAAGTGATTCCATCGGTTTTATTTCATCCTCTAAGATGACGAACGAAGAAAACTACCTGATCCAAAAATTGGCCCGCCAAGTCTTTGGAACCAATAATGTGGATAACTGCTCTCGTTATTGTCAGTCACCAGCTTCATGGGGGTTACAACAAACGGGAGGCATTGGCGGTGACACCGGAACTATTAAGGATATAGCGGGTGCGGGTCTTGTCATACTGGTAGGATGTGCCCCCGCAGAAGGACATCCAGTACTTGCGACACGTATCAAACGTGCACAAAAACTTCACGGACAAAAAATAATTACCGTTGATGTGCGCCGGCATGAAATGGGAGATCGTGCCGACTTGTTCGTCCGTCCGAAACAAGGAACGGATTACGTTTGGCTATCAGCTGTTACGAAGTATATGGTGGACCAAGGATGGCATGATGAGCCATTTATTCAAAAACATGTCAATCAATTTCATGAGTTCCGGAAAATGATGGAGCCATATACTCTTGAAGAGGCAGAAAATATAACAGGTATTGCTAAAGAAACATTAATTCAAATAGCGGAAATGATTCGTGATGCGGATGGAACAGCGATTTGTTGGGGGATGGGTGTAACACAAAACATCGCGGGTTCACATACTTCTGTTGCGATTGCAAACCTGCTCCTAGCAACAGGAAACATGTTGCGGCCAAATGCTGGTGCCTACCCGTTACGGGGACATAATAACGTACAAGGTGCAGCGGACATGGGAACGATGCCAAATATCTTCCCTGGCTATCAGTCAGTATCAGATGACCAAGTTCGTGCAAAGTTTGAAAAGGTTTATGGTGTCGACATCCCTGCAGCTTCTGGTCTCGACAATATTCAGATGCTGGAAGCTATTGATAAAGGCGAGATGAAGGCGATGTTCATCGCTGGGGAGGATATGGCCTGGGTTGATGCTGATTCCAATCATACACAGGAAATGCTCACTAAATTAGATTTCCTTGTCGTACAAGAAATCTTTTTATCCACAACAGCCCAATTCGCAGATGTTATTTTGCCAGGAGCTCCTTCTCTTGAAAAGGATGGAACTTTTACAAATACCGAACGTCGCGTACAGCGTTTGTATCAAGCATTAGAGCCTCTTGGGAATAGTAAACCGGACTGGTGGATTCTTACACAGCTGGCGAAACAGATGGGCTTTGAATGGAATTATACTCATCCAAGTGAAATTTTTGCGGAAATGGCAAGCCTAACGCCTTTCTTCAGCCAGTGCAGCTACGATGTTCTTGAAGGGTGGAACAGCTTCCACTGGGGTTCTCCTGATGGAACAGACACACCGCTGCTTTACCAAGACGGTTTTCATTTCCCAGATAAAAAAGCTCGGTTCGGTCTGTTTGATTATGTGCCGCCAGTGGAGTTCCCGCAAGAATTCGATCTTTCATTAGATAACGGTCGTCTGTTGGAGCACTTCCATGAAGGAAACTTAACACAGAAATCAAAAGGACTTAACTACAAATTCCCGAAAGTTTTCGTTGAGGTATCCCCCGAACTTGCAGAAGAGCGCGGCGTAAAGGATGGTTCACTTGTCCGTCTTGTATCTCCATATGGGGCGATTCGCCTGCCAGTTCTAGTAACAGATCGTGTGACAGGAAAAACGGTGTATGTGCCAATGCATTCCTCCAGCCACGAGAGTGCGGTTAACCTGCTTACTGGAGGGGCAGTAGATGTGGTGACACATACACCAGCATACAAACAAGCCAAAGTTCGGATGGAGGTTCTTGAATTTGACGGTGAAAATCCGCTTCCAAAGTACAATCCACGTAATGCGACGCGAACACCGCAAATGGGCCTTGAGATTTACCGCAAGTGGGAACGCGGAGATTACGTTCCGATTGCCAGTGTAAACGAATATGTTAAGCCGGGTTTCTATGACAGGAGGAATGCGTAATGGCCAGGCCAATACAGACTATTCAAAAAGCAGAACTGACACAAGAAGAAAAGAAAATACAATCCCTGGAGAATCTTCTTTCCGGGGTCGCACAAAATAAGGATTCATTACTCGAGACGTTGAATCTATTGCAGGAATTGCATGATAGCGGAATGATGGAAGCTTTAGGAAGTCTCTTAAAAGCAAAAGAGAGCGCAGCAAAAATTGCGGTCGGACAACTGACACGAAAACCGGTAACAAACATGATCAATAATGCGATGGCTGCTGGCGGCATTTTGACTGACCTGGATCCTGATACAACCAGTAAGCTTGCCAAAAGCTTGACGGCTGGATTGAAAAAGGCCGAGCAAGGATTAAAAGCAGATACCAAGTTTGGGTTCTTTGACTTAATGAAAGCCATGAAGGATCCTGATATCAATCGAGCGGTAGGATTTGGATTTAACCTGTTAAAGGGTATAGGAGAAGGGTTAAAAGAGTAACAAGAATTCGAAACTGTAAAGATGAGGAGGGCGGTTAATGACAAAGAATATGGAGCATCAATTTAGTATGCTTGTTCGCGAAATTAGAAAAGAATATGTTGGAAATGGGCCGAAGGAAATCACCACGAAATTTATTGGTTCCTGGGCGATCAGCGAAATGATAGGGAATCTTACAAATGTAGAAAAGTTTATGATCCATTCAGAACAGGGCGCACAGATGGTACATGAGACGAGAACAAGATTCGTCAAGGAAATCTATAAAAAGCCAGAGGTCCTGTTAAGATTTGAAACCTTGATGGGGGCAAAGATTTTGCGGCTGTTTTCCGATATTAATATCGAAGAAGATATAGCGATGACCGTATTCGTCTTTGACCAATCTATCGAGGGAAAGTAACTAGGAGTGAAAAAGTATGGACCAGCCAATGAAAATGGAAAGTCAGGTATGGCGGTATGAGAACGGCGTCATACACAAAGTAACGGATACCATTGTAACGGAATATCCCATTACCATTGTGCTAAATGAGCAAGAATTCGCTACACTCGTTTGCAGCCCTGATAATATTGAAGAATTAGTTGTTGGCTTTTTGGCATCTGAAGGTATCATTAAAAGTTATAAAGAAATTAAAGAACTTACGATTATCGAAGCAACAGGCCGTGCGATTGTGAATACGTATAAGGTAAACAAACTCAACGAGATGTTTCACTCGAAACGATATATAACATCTTGCTGTGGAAAAAGCCGTCAGAGCTTTTATTTTTATAATGATGCTAGAACCGTTAAACCACTTGAAAACGTGAATGTGACGATTCCGATTGACCAATGCTTTCATTTGATGCAACTCATGCAAGAGGCGTCGGTTATCTTCCAGGATACAGGCGGAGTGCACAATGCGGCTCTTTGTGACAGTAATGGCATGGTCGTAGATAGAACGGACATCGGACGACACAATGCTCTGGATAAAATTTATGGTCATTGCTTACAGCATTCTATAACTCTTTCAGACAAAGTTATTGTTTTTAGTGGTCGGATATCCTCAGAGGTATTATTAAAAGTAGCTAAAATTGGATGTGGTATTGTTTTATCAAAATCAGCTCCGACTGAGTTGGCCCTCAGACTGGCAGACGAGCTTAATATTACGACCGTGGGTTTTTTACGCAATCATTCATTAAACATCTATACAAGACCCGATCGAATTGACTTTAAAAGTGTACAATCACTTACGTAAAAAAGTGCCGTTTCTGAGGAGCGGCACTTTTTTTATGGCTGAAAAGACGGACTTAATAATCAAGATTTTAAATGGACTGATTGAGTGTATGAATTACATTGGTTTTGGGTGTGTTTGTTTCAATATGTTTAAAGAATTGTTAGTTCTAAATAAAAGTATCAAAATTCATATGCCACAAACAAATGGGTATAATAAATAATAAAAGGTTAGGAAATGGCTTTGGGATAACACCAAAGCCATTTTTCCTTGTTTCGTGATTTTCTTATTTAGTCTTTAAAATACCTTCTAACAATTATTTGCCAATTGATTTGGTATGTAGGCCAGTGATTGATTTCTCGCTCAGCAAAAAGACCTGTAACGACAAATTAATAGGCCTATAATAGGACTTTTTAATTAAAAATCGTGAGAATTGCAGAATTTTGGTGCAATAAGCAGGATTTTTGACTTTGATAAATGAATATATAAATACATGATTTTGACAGATTACGAGAAGAACTTACGATATAAATAAGAATGAGTAAATAGAACCTGGATGTTTTTTTATAACAAAAAGAATTGCAGATAGAACAAATATAAAGCGCCTTATTCAATTATTCTATCAACGTACGAAAGAAGGTATACGATATGATTGAAAATTTCTTTGCTGATTATAAAAAGTTTATTGTGGAACCGGAAGATGAAAAGCGAGTTGCTGATGTATATGATCCAAAGAATTATGCTGCCTTTTATATTCTAACATTGTCTATTTTTGATTCCCGTTTATCGACATGGAAAGATGCAAGTAAATTTGAAATAGACGTTGAAAAAAGTATCAAAACAGTCCTGAAGGATTTCAATCATAAACAGCGTGAAAAGTACCATCTTCAATTACTTGAATTAGATAAGTTTAAAAACTATTTTATCTTGGCCCTTTCTTCGAAAAATAAATTTAATCCAGAGGAGGATAAGGAACGTATAGCTTATATCATTGATCATATCCTAACGAATCCTTTTTATGTAGGGCAAGGCTGGTTCAACCTTATTGGTGAAAAAGGGAAAGTAGCCCGCAAACTCTTTTGCTGCTCCTTTAAGGAATATGTATTGGGGGACCAAAACCAAACAGAAAAATATGAAAACATTAGTGAATTAATTCCGAAAAATGGAGAGATAAAGCTGATCAAAAGCGCTCTGAAAAAAGATATTCTCTAATCGAAAAAATACTTGGGGCAGCCCAAGTGTTTTTTTGTACTAAATTTTGAAAGGTCAAAATTTAGTAGCTTAGTAAAAAAAGTGGGAGGGTTCTCCAAGTTAATTTCTCTCAAATTAACTACTTAAGCAGGCGAACCGTCCCAGAATAATGATTAGTTGATTTGTAATTGAGTTTTTATTTTTTCGATCATTTCGTTATATTCGTCATCGGTTAAATACGTTTTACCAAGGTTCATTTCGAACGTAGAGCCCCAATTTTCTTTCCCTTCGTACTTGGGTACAATATGCATATGTAGGTGGTGTAACGTATCACCGTATGCGCCATAATTAATTTTATTCGGTTCGAAGATCTTATCCAATGCTTCGGCAACACGGTTCACATCATGAATAAACGCAGCAGATTCCTGTTCACTTAGATGAAACAGCTCTTTCACGTGACCCTTATAAACCACGTTACATCTGCCTCTATAGGTTTGCTCTTTAAAAAGAAAGACAGTGGATACACCTAGTTTACCAATTTCTATCATCAGGTTATCCCGTTTTTCATCTTCCATACAGTACATGCAATCTTGATTCTTTTCCATCTTATTTCTTCCCTTCTGGTCGAATAAATTGATGTAGTAGCCTACTTAGTATACACCTATTATTCAAGTATTAGTTAATTCGTCTCCAGCGGTTAAAACAAAATCCTTGTCATAGAAATAACCATATTTATTTTGATCAAATTCAACTCGGTATGTATCAAAACCTGAATTACAGTGATTTTGTTCTATTATTGTACCAATCCTATTTTCAAATTTTTTAAGGTAAAAGTAATCTTCCTGTTCCATAGATTCCTTGTTTATCTTAATAATTCTTACCTTTTCGCCTACCTTACTATTTATTTCACCATTGTGAATAAAATGATCTGGGTAGACTTTTTCTTTCTTATTCGTATCCATTTAAAACATCTCCTACAAGCTTCCTATAATCCAATAAAAAAGAAAACACCTTTTTTAATTGAATTGAATAGGTGTTTGATCTGTTGTTTCTATCAAGCTATTAATTTTTTCAAAAATAACTTCTGGTGAGGTATTGAGGGCAATTGACAACTCTTTAAACAAAATAGCTTGAATGGTGCTTAAAATTTTGTTATCGTGTTCATAAAATTTTTTTCCAGCCATTTTATATTCATACTTTTTCCGCATAAGTGTATTGGCTACGTTAGCAATATCCATCCTATTTCCGGTTTTAATAGTATCGGTATAAACTTGACCACGCAATTGCGGTCTTTCTATCCAATTTATTCCTGCCGAATGGAATGAATCTACTATCTTTACTGCTTCTTCTTTATTCATTAACTTTAGTATAACGGTCTTGTCATTATCAACTGGGGTACTTATCGTTAAATTATGACTATTATCAATTGGATGTAAGACGTAGTAAGCTCTAGTAATCCCAGAATAGGTCTTATCACAGATTTCATCTATCCGGCATATACCATGTCCTGAATAGACGATTAAATCACCAATACTAAACATAGTGCTCACTCCTTTTAAATCTAAATCTAACGTCAACCAAGTTGACTAAATTTATTTTAATTCTTTTTTTGCACCATTGTCAACTAAGTTGACGTTTTGTTGTTCCTTCTTGGAAATACTAATCACGTCTATAAATCGAAACAAGGAGAGTAAAATGAAAGATAAAATCCTTCGTTATCGTTCAACTCCATTTATTTGGGTGTTTTGTTAGCTATCGTTGGTGGTTTTTAGATGCTTAAACGTTTATCAGCCGAGATGGAGTATTTGCTACTGTCCAAACGGGGAATATGGTACCGCTTGCTGTAAACGCAACAAATAAGGAATGGAGAGGATCTTTGCTGTTTATTCCGTCTATTTTGGCTTTTTGCAATAAAGCATCTGGGTTTACGTGATTTAATAAATAACTTGAACGAAAAACAACAATTTCTTTAGTCTTAGTAATTGAAAAACATCACTATCACCAATTGTACTAGTAACCAATTTTTTATTTAAAGTGACAGAAATTGGCCAATTTGTTATAATAGAAATAAGAAAATATGTTCGGTAAATAGGTTGATATCAATAATCTAACTTTAATAAAACTGGGGGAGTTCAAATGGAAGAGAAATTTAAACTAATCCTCGATGAATTAAAAAAAATCAACACTCGTCTGGAAAATTTAGAAACAGGCCAAAAACAGTTAGAAACAGGCCAAAAACAGTTGGAAACGGGCCAAATACATTTAGTAGCTAGTCAAAAACAGTTAGAAGAAGGTCAAAATAAATTGCATTTAGATGTGATTGAAGTAAAAAATGGACAAGAAAAACTACAAAAGAATTTAATACAAAGTATGGGTGATTACACAGAAAAAATCATTCAATACACGGATAATAGAACATCTGCCTTAAACAAACGGCTTTTTCATGTTGAAACAGAAATTGAAAAACTAATAAGACAATAATCATTTCTGTATTTCAGCCTTTACCTTGGCCAATATATCATTTACCACAAAAAATAATCCATCCTGCTTTGGTTGGATTATTTTTGATAGAGCATCGTATTATATTCCTGTTTACCTGGTTGTTTAAAGTAATATAGGTATCTTTGAGGAACAACTGCTTATAGCTATTCAAAAAGGATCAAGCAAGGAATTTCGCTGATCAGAGGAACCTTCCATTTTTACATCATCTTTAAAAATTTTAAGATTGCAAACTGTACTAGGGCAAAAAATAGTAAAAAAGCAAAATTATAAATCGTAAATTTGGTTAAATATTGTTTACCTTCACTCGGATTGGATTGGATAAACAATTTATAAGAGATGACACTGGCTAGTGAAGCAATGATGGTCCCAAGTCCCCCGATATTTACTCCCAATAACAAAGGTTTCCAATCCGTTGTAAAATGTGACAAAAGGATGGAGGCCGGTACATTACTAATCAGCTGGCTGAAAAAGATAGAACTAAAATAGACAGAAGCTGAATTTTTTAGGCTAGTTCTTGCAAGGGCCTGTACGGCCTCAGCATGAGATATATTCCCGATAAAAATGAAAAAGCAGATAAAGGTTAAAAGCAATAAATAATCAATCTTTACTAATATCTTTTTATTTAATAAAAGCGAAATCATCAAAGTGATAATGAAGGCCATTTGATCATGTAAGATTCCAAAAATAGAAGCAATAATGATGATAAATACAATTCCCCAAACGGTAGCTTTCTTTCCATCAACAATCATAACCGGAGTAAGATCCACCTTTAGTTCAGTACTCTTAAGTTTTCGAATGAGAAAATACAGAGAACTGATCCCAAGAATAGCCATAAAGACAATGGATGTAAAAAAGGGCACTTGTTTAATTCCAAAATAAGAATAGATAAACAAATTTTGCGGGTTTCCCATTGGAGTTAAACTGCTGCCAATATTGGCAGCAATGGTTTGAAGAATGACCGTCACCATCATGGGAATATTCGTTTTTTTGCTAATTACTAGAGTCAAAGGTACAAACGTTAGTAGGGCTACATCGTTGGTAACGATCATGGAGCTAAAGAAGCACAACAAAATAAGGATCGCAGAAAAGGATTTACTATTTTTACTTTTATTTAAAAGACTTATAGCCAATTTATCTAATACCTTAAGCTCTTCAAAAGCCTTGATGGCCAGCATCAGATTAAATAAACAAACCAGCACATGAAAATTAATATACTCCAGTTTTGGCGGCTGAATAAAACAGCTTAGGGCTGCTAGTACAAGGGAAAAGGTAAAGACCAAGTCTTTTTTTAGTAGAGCAAATGTAATCTCAAGTTTATTTTTTTGTTGAATCAGTACAGTTTCTTTCACAGTAATATCACCTACACGCGTATTCCTTAATCATTTATAAATTCTCAACCTTATGATTCTAACATGTAGGTTTATGGTTGAATAGGGTTAAAGTAGATTCAAATAACGAAAGACTACAGTCTGTCCAGGTGAGTAATCGATGATGGTAGAATAGGAAAAAGAGATAAAATCAGCGTCCAGTCCTTAGTAAGTTGATTATAGAGCATAAAACGATTATATCTTGTATGAAAATAAAAGGGTGCAGCTGTCCTTTGGTGATGCAGTCCCACAGAAATCGTGCACGAAAAAAATTTTACTAGCAATTGATAAGATATACGAAATCGAGACAGGAGTTTAAGCAATTTATTAAATGTAAGAACATTAGTTCTGTTATAATGGTAATGAGGTGATTAGATGTCTTATCATATCATGCTGACAAGGAAAATTTCAGACATCAAAGGTCATTTACAGATCCAAGTTCAAGTAATGGATGCAGCCACTCCTCAGATCATTTACTTTACACTGGATGAACTAGAAAAAGATGACTTGCCGGAAGACCTTAAGGAATACATAAGAGGAATAAAATCAGGGATTGAGGAGGGAAGATGGCATTATAGTGGGAAATATAAATGAAGGATATATCATATACAAATGATTCAAATTTCAAGGCGGTAAAATATGTAGAAAACCCGAGTAAATGGACGATTTCCCTTCCATTAGTAAAGAAGTTTAATTGAAGAAGGTTTTAATATATGGGTTGTAGAATTTGATCTAGAAAGGGAAATATTGGGAGGGAATCATGAATAAAAATCTAATATCTTTTTCCATTATCTTTTTAGGACTTTGTATCGTTTTAAGTTCTTGGTTTATTTCACAATCCTTAAAATCGTTCCAGAATAATGAGGACAAAGTAAAACAGGATGACCCATTCAGATATGAGTTAATCACACCAAATGAGAGCAACATCATTTTATTTGATAAGCAAAGTGGGGATTATTGGCGCAAGTACATTGAACCTAATGAGGGGCCTACTGATTGGGAAAAACAACAATCCCCTGTCTCTTCAGGAACTAACTAATTAACATACATATATTGATTATTCATGTTAAATAGATGTCAATAGTTATGGAATAGAGCTTTCAGTTGGCAGCCTTTTATTGTAAATTGTACCTTCGCTCACATCACCTAACCCCACTTCTTGGAGTTTCTTCGATGATTCATAGCCAAACACTGGTTGCTTTTCAATTTCTGATAACACACAACCGGCCAATATGTCCTTTTAATAATTGACTTCTTAAGGACATTGTATAGCTTCCTTTCTTATTAAAAGTTGCACAGCTATTTTGTAAAGCAGGGTAGTTCATGAAAAAACAACTACTTTGTTATTCATAGTAGTTATCTGTTTTTATCCTTTTTTATCCAATTATGTCAATTTAAACACGATTTATTCCTTATAGCAGAAAGAGCTGCCCCTTGGACAGCTCTTTCCTAATGTTGTTACTCTTTTAAAACACGCTTGGCACCAACATATCGATCGTTCCAATATTTTAACGTTAGCGATTGAATGGAAACTCCATTTGAGGTAGCAGCAATAAATTTATTGTTTCCTAAATAGATTCCCACAAATGAAATATCTCTTCCGTTTGTTTTAAAGAAGACCAAATCTCCCTCTTTTAGGTTCTTCTTTAATACAGACTTCCCAAATTTATATTGTTCCTTTGAAGAGAGAGGAAGAGTGATTTTAGCAGCAGACTTTTTAAAAACATATTTCGTATACCCAGAAGCATCAAATCCTTTAGATGTTGTACCACCCCATTTAAAAGGTGTCCCAATATATAGTTTAGCCACTGTTGTTACTTCCTGTCCCCAAGATATTGAAGCTTCAGCCTTGTGTAAAAAAGGTGTAAACAAAAAAGCCATTACTAAAGCCAATGTTGTAAATCCTGCCATCATCCATTTTGGTAAACGCAATACTTGAATCATTCTCCAGCCTCCTAATAATTGGTATTTGTTGATCAACATCTAAATAGACTCAAGAAAGCATAGTTTAGTTTCAATATTAAAAAAAGATTTCAATCGACAAACTTCCTGCATTAAGTTTTAAACATCTGTTAAAAAGTAAATTAAGTTTTTATTAGACTTTAAGAATTTAAATAAAAATGGAAATTAAATCTTGACAGTTATTGGCAAATACAATATTATCATTATTGATAATGATAATATTAAGGGGAAGGCTGGAATAAGGGGGAGAATAGAATGGTTAGTACAGCAAAGATTATTTCGATGTTTGTGCCAATTATGTTTTCGTTTGTGTTGTTTATTGGGTTGATTTTGTATTTTCGAAAGAAAACAGGTATCGCGGTTAAGCCGTTAATTGCAGGTGCGATTGGATTTGTACTAATGACACAGGTTTTGGAAAAAGCGCTCCATCTTGCGGTCATTACGGCTTTTCCAAATTATGCGGACCACCCTTGGGCATTTGGGCTATATGGTGGTTTGGCAGCGGGTTTATTTGAAGAACTTGGGCGCTGTCTTTTATTCACTTGGCTGTTAAAAAAGTTCCATGACTACAAAGGCGGAATTTCTTTTGGAATCGGCTGGGGCGGCATAGAGGCTGTTCTACTGATGTTAACACTGATCGTGCCAAACATCATGTTTGCTTTTATGATTAATGCAGGTACACTAGAAAAAACTTTGGCAGGACAAATGCCAGTGGACCAGGTCGCAGCTATTAAAGAAACCGTGTTAAACAATGGTGTATCCTTTTATTTATTAGCCTGTGTCGAACGGTTTTTCGCTGTATTCATGCAGATCGCCTTGAGTTTATGGGTATTGATTGCGGTAGTAAAGAAGAAATTTGTTTACGTTATTTATGTTATTCTAATTCATGCAGCAGTTGATTTCCCGCTCGTATTCGTGCAGACCGGCCATTTTAGAAATTTATGGGTTGTGGAATTATATATAGCCATAGTGGGGATGATTTCATTTTGGTTGATTAAGAAGGGGAGAGCTTTGTTACCTTAACTATTGAGGGAGTTTTACGCCGAATTGGGCTCTACCTGTCAGTATGGAGAAAATTAAATAAAAACTAGTCTCTCGATTTACTTATGAAGGAGGGCAATACCGCATCCTTCATAAGTATATCTTTTATAAAGTCTGATTTTGCAAAGTTTGTTCCTCTCTTTACCACAATAACTTGAAAACCTAACCGCTATAAACAGTATCACATGTTCCAGCTTTCGGTTCATAATAACAATGATTTTTAAATTGACCAGATTGTGGTTGACCGTACCATGTTGGAGGGCATGGAGCATGTGGATTAAAATACCAAAGGGCATATTTCCCTGGGTGTTGTCTCCAATAATCCAAATTCTGTTTTGCTAATCTTCTTTCAGAAGTTCTCGCTCTTTGATAAAATACATTTCCTTTTTGAACAGCTTCAAAGGAAAAATTTCCTCCTTGTACTTGAAAAATAACTTGGTTAATCGTTCGTAAACCTTTAAAGTCTAAACAATTGGCGATAAGACGATTAACAATGACATTTCCAACATATAACATTCCCTGTTTTCCTTCACCTTCGGCTTCTGCTCGCATCATCCTTGCCATTAAATCAACGTCAGAACTTCTGTAATTTACTCTTGGCATTGTTTCACCTCCAAAATATAGTATGAAAAAAAGCCTACATTGATGTAGACTTTTTTAAATAAAATCACATTTCACCTATGTCCAAGACTTTTCAGTTTTACTGTTCGAATTCTGTACAAAAAATTTATATTAGTCTTTAGGAACTAAGTGAATTATAATGACAACTATGACATTTTCTATAACAGGGAGGAAAAACGAATGAAATTTCCAAATGATGCGGATGGAGAAGCTTTACAAAGTCTATATAAAGATGGAGTGAATTTTAAGAAACAGCAATCTGTCGAATTTTTTGTAGCTGTACCCGATCAAACAACAGGTGAAAAATTATTGGAAGTATTAAAAGGAGAAGGATTCAATGGTTTCTTAGAGCAGGATGACGAAACGGATGAGTGGGCATGTTGTTGCTCTAAAAGAATGCTTTTAAATTACAATGAAATAATTAACATACAAAAGAAATTAAATAACTTAAGTAAACCACATGGTGGATATTCGGATGGCTGGGGTGTTTTTGTAGATTAATTAAAAACGTAAAGCCTTAAAACAGGAATTATTTTAATAACGCTAGAGGTTTCATTAAAGGGGGCAATGATGATCTTCATCACTGCCTATTTGCGTTATTAAAATTATTTCCCTAATAATCCAGACAATTTGGTCTGATCAAATCCGAGGATAACTTCCTCACGGTCTTCGTATTTGATAATGGTTGCTGGTGTAGCAGCAGCACCTAATTCAATAAGTTCATAGAGATATTGATCGTTTTTACGTACGTCTCTTTCTTCAAACTCAATCCCATTTTCTTTAAACCATAGTTTTTCCGCATGGCATGGCGGGCACGTTTCTTGTGTATAAATAATCACTTTTCTCATTTCACAACCTCCTCTTCCTTAAGGTCATTGTACAACGATTTTTGTTTCCATACCATGAGTACGATTCATTTGGCCGGCATTAACTGATTTAACGTGGGTTTCCCTCTAACTCGATAGTTTTAGCAAGGAATAATTCGAGCTAACGTAAAATATTTATATAAGAGACAAATGGAAGTTAGTACATTTCCCTGTAACTGTTCTAGAAGGGAGCAAATAGTTTGAATCGAAATAAAAATGTACAGTTAACCATTTTCTTGCTTTCTTGCTTATTAATCATCCTTATTGTTCATGCCATACTTCATATAAAAATTTACTTTGTTTACTCTACGAGTCTTGGTCCTATTTTCTTAATCGGATTGATTATTTTCCTAATTGCTATTTTATATTATAAAGGCTAAAACACACGTGAATGGAATAAAAGTTCTCTGAATGGCATCTTCATAAATATTCCCATAAAAAAACATTGGTTCCTATCCACCAATAAGCAACAAATAGTTTGTATTATCATGTATCAAATGGTAAAATATAGCTCCATTATGAATGAAAGCATCTACAAAAAATTGTAGATGTTTCTTTTTGTTGCAGCCTTTACCATAAAAAAAACCTTCCTACTTGAGAGGTGACGAATAAAGAATGAGTCAGAAAAAACAAAAATCAGTTCGAGAACATAAAGATTATCAATCGGAAGTTGAGCGTTTAGAGTTTACAAAGGAATATATTAAAAGTGTTTTGGAAATGTCAAAAGGCAATAAAGAACAGATTGTTGAGAACTTGAAAGAGGCTTTTGCTGAACTTGATACATCAGATAGTAGTTTAAGCTACATGACCCTCCTTACCAATGCACAATATTTAGAATTGGCCGAAAGCGAATTGGAAAGGTTAGCAAGCGTAATTGGCAAACCGTACTTTTCAAGAATTAACTTTACCAGCTCGGGTGACAGCAAAGAAGAGATTCTGTATATCGGGAAAGCCTCATTGTTTGACCGTGTTAATCAGACCCCCATTATTGTCGATTGGCGTTCACCAATTGCGAATGTTTACTATGATGGCCGTCTGGGAGATGTATCCTATGACGCCTATGGGGAAATGCAAAGTGGTTATTTATCGTTAAAGAGACAATATGAAATCGTGAATGGAATATTAAAAGAGATTAGAGATATCGATTTAACTACACACGATGAACTACTCCAGAAATCTTTAACAGGAAAAGCAGACAATCGCTTAACTGAAATTGTCGCTACCATTCAAAATGAGCAAAACGAAGTGATCAGAGCCTCTCTTAAACACCCCATTATCGTACAAGGAGCTGCTGGAAGTGGTAAAACAACCATTGCTCTCCATCGAATTTCTTATTTTCTATACTCTTCTGGATATCGATTTCCTCCAGAAAAATTAATGATTCTTGCACCAAATAAATTATTTATCGATTATATTTCTGCCGTTCTCCCTGATTTAGGGGTAAATAAGATAAACCAGACTACTTATATTGAATTTATGAGAACTTGCTTAGGGAAGAAAATAAAATTGTTATCCCCTAATTCCAAATTAATGATGTTGATTAACAGTAACGAAAAATCAAAAAGGGTCCAATGGGTTTCTAGTTATAAAGGATCTTTGGAATTTAAAGGGATCATCGATCGCTATTTGAAAGAAATTGAATTAGATTTGGCACCTACCGAGGATTTTATTATTGAAAAATCCCGTTTAATGAGAGGGGATAAACTAAAAAGGTTATTCTTAAAAGAATTTAAATACTTACCGATCTATAAAAGACTGGATAAAATAAAAAATTTATTAGCAAATGATTTAAGAATAAAAAAGTCCATCATCCTGACTAAAATTAACAGTAAATATGACGATGCTTTAGAAAAGGCTCTATACAGCACAAGGCTGGATGCAGAAAAAAGAAGGGAAAAAGTAGTCAGCATCATGGATTCAAAAGAATTAAGAATAAAGGCAGTAGAGCAAGAGTCAAAAGTGGCTGTAAAAAATTATATGGATTCCTTTGTTGAAAAAGATATTTTTAGCTTATATAAGGGACTAATGACTTCGCCTGAACGATTACAAAAATATTCAACGTCGCTTTCAGAGATTGAATGCAAGAAATTAACTAACTATTGTCAACAGGTTTTTGCTAAAAATGCGTTAGAACTTGAGGATTTAGCACCATTATTTTATATGAAAGCAAAACTGGAAGGTATCGAAGAACAGTATAAAATGAAGAGTATATTTATTGATGAAGCCCAGGACTATAGCTATTTCCAATTTGCAGCACTAAAAGAAGGTTTTGAAACAGATTTGTTTACAATCGTCGGAGATTTGGCTCAAGGGATTCATTCTTACCGGGGGTTAAATAGCTGGGAACCATTAGTTAAGGAAATTTTCCCAAATGCTAATTATCAAGCATTACAAAAGAGTTATCGAACGACGGTCGAGATTATGCATTTAGCAAATGACATTCTTTCGATTATGGATAAAGACTTACCAAAGGTTGAACCAGTCATTCGACATGGAGACAAACCACGTTATACGAATATTGATCCAGCCAATCTGCATCAAGTAAAAGAAATACTTGAACATGATATCCATTTATTAAAAGAGGAAGAACTTAACTCCATTGCGATTATTGGAAGAACCGACAAAGAGTGCTTACGAATTCATAAAATGCTGGAAAATAGTAATCTGCCAATTCAGCTATTAGAAGAAAAAGAGGATATGAAAAAGGGATGCATAGTGATCTTACCCTCTTACCTTTCAAAAGGGTTAGAATTTGATGCTGTACTGATTCTAAACTTGGATGAATCGTACAGTGATGAAGAATTAGACATCAAATTGTTGTATGTAGCCATGACTAGACCAATGCATCGATTGTTTTTATATGCGAGTGCGCCATCGGATTTATTATTAAATAGGGTTAATTCCGATAATTTTGAAAATGAATAAATAAAGTGCCAGGAACCATTCAAAAATAATGGGGTGCCTGGCACTTATTTTACCAAGAATAGAAAAATGGTAAAGTAGGAGTGTATATATCGGTTAATCAAAAAGGTGTGTGAATTTCACATGTTTTTTTATAAAATAATACACTCTTAAGTAGATTAGAAGTAAATATGGGGGATAAAGAAAATGGATGAACAGGACTGGATCATCTTAAAGGTGCTATACGAAAAGAAGAATATCACGAAAACAGCTGAAAGTTTATATATATCCCAACCATCATTAACGAAAAAAATTCAACAAATAGAGAAGGAATATCAAGTAGAAATCGTCATACGGGGTACAAAAGGAGTTCATTTTACACCTCAAGGAGAATACCTAGCTCAGTGTGCAGATGAAATGCTGAATCGTCTCCAACAGATTAAAGATAGAGTACTTAATATGGGTGAAGAAGTTAGTGGAACCTTACGCTTAGGGGTTTCTAATTACATAACAAGGCACAAGCTGCCACAGCTTTTAAAGCTTTTTCGTGAACAGTTCCCAAAAGTAAATTATAAAGTTACAACGGGATGGAGCAGGGATGTGTTTAATCTTGTTTATTATGGGGATGCTCATATTGGGATAGTCCGTGGGGACTATCAGTGGCCAGATTAAAATACTACTCTTTGAAGAAAATCTCTGTGTAACTTCATTAGGAAAAATTGAACTTTGTGATTTGCCTTCTCTGCCGCGAATTGAATATGAAACAGATGCTTTACTAAAGACGATGATTGATAATTGGTGGAGTGGGGAATTTTCTCAGCCGCCTTTTATAGGTATGGAAGTGGATAAAGCCGATACATGCAAGGAAATGGTATTGAATGGATTGGGATACGGAATACTTCCTAGTGTTCTTGTTCAAGAGCATCAAAACCTTCATCAGATCATTCTAAAAGATAAAAAAGGGAATCCTATAGTGAGAAGAACTTGGATGTTGTATCATGAAAAATCACTTGGAACCAAAGTAATTAAAGAGTTTGTAGAATTTGTGAAAAAATTGGATTTTAAATCTACTATTTAAGAAAGCGTGGGCAAATGCTCAGGCTTTTTTATTGTTAAAGAAATTATAAAATTTTCTAGCCCCTCGATGGCCTACAGCCACTCAGGGAATGTTGTCATTCCTTTTTTGAATGACTGTCAATAATTTATTTGTATTTCAACTGTTTAGATATTGTTTTTAAAATGAAATGGAGGAGGAGGAAAGGAAATGGAGGACAATGCAAAGAAACTTCTTACATATTTAATAGAGCAGGAAGGGAAAGATTTCGATGCACTAATAAAGGATGAGATCGAAGGGATCGTTGGATTTAGTTTTATGACCTACATTAAAAGGGCAAGAATTCATATTCAAGCCGGGAGAATAACAGTTAGCGAACCTAAAACAGGAAAATACTTTTGCTTACCGGTCTTCGGCATCAAACAGATCTACGACGAAACCTGTGGAGAGTATGATAAGGCATTAACAATAAAATATATCAATGACTATTGCATCTTCATACAAATAGTTGAGCCGTCTTGGATGGAAAAAGGCAGATAAAGCGTAATAAGAGTTTTAATATTTCACAATCACAAGGTAACATAGCATTTTGATTCTTAAAAAAGCGAGGATTATTTTATGGGCGTTTTATTTCATATTATGTTAAATGTTATTTTACCAATATTTGTTCTTATTGGTGCTGGTATATTTCTTCATAGACAATATAAATTAGACATGAACACCTTATCTAAATTAAATTCATATTTACTAATGCCTGCTGTGAGCTTTACCAATGTATATCAGAGTAAAATAAAAGGAGATACGCTCCTTGAGATTCTTAGTTTCCTTGTAATACAAGGTCTTTGTTTAATGATCGTCAGCACAGGATTATCTAAAATGGCGAAATTTGAGAGCAGTCTTTCATCTACCTTTAAAAACAGTGTTGTACTAAGCAATTCGGGGAACTTTGCATTACCTGTCAGTCAAATGGTATTTCAGAATAATCCTCTGGGTCTATCAATCCAAGTTGGTCGTCATGGTTTTTCAAAATCTCTTAACTTATACATATGGATTATTTAATTCTGTTTCTGTTGATAAAGCAAAATTCCAAGCGATAAAGGCATTTTTAAAAAATCCTGTCATCTACGCTTTTTTGTTTGGGGTTTTTCTCCATGCCTTTTCAATAAGAATACCAGAATACATATGGACACCTATAAAAAATACTTCAAACGCATTTGTAGCGATCGCACTTGTTACACTTGGTGCACAAAGTGCTTTTCTAAAAATAAGTCGTTTTTCTCTGCCTTTAATTCTAAGTCTAATTGGAAGGCTAATTCTTTCACCCTGTATTGCGTACATCATCATATTAGCATTGAAGCTGGACGGTACGATCGCACAGTCATTGTTTATTGCGAGCTCTTTTCCAACTTCAAGAAATAGTTCGTTGTTTGCACTAGAATATGGAAATCATCCTGAATATGCTGCACAAGTCGTTTTATTGTCTACTGTATTCAGTATGATGACAGTAACCACAGTTATTTTTTCTGCTCATATGTTATTTTCTTAATTTTTTTATTAAAAAGTTATGTACATTTTAAATGTTCATTATTTTAAAAAGATTGACACTTTTGATCGAATCATGATATAAGCAATAATAATAACAAATAATATGACGAATGAACATACCACAGGGGGAGTTGCAATTATGGTACATAGCAGCAAAATATTAGACTGTACGATCCGTGATGGAGGGTTAGTCAACAATTGGGATTTCAGTGTTGAATTTGTTCAGGACCTTTATAACGGACTAAGTGAAGCCGGTGTGGAATATATGGAAATTGGCTACAAAAATTCCGCCAAGCTTCTTAACGCAACCGAGCCAAATCCATGGAGATTTCTAGATGATCATTTCCTAAAAGAAATCATTCCGGAGAAAAAGTTCACGAAGCTATCTGCTCTAGTAGATATTGGCCGAGTGGATCCGAATGACGTCCTGCCCCGTGAACAAAGTGTATTGGATATGATCCGGGTCGCATGCTATATTCGTGAAGTAGATAAAGGTTTAGAACTAGTACAAATGTTTCATGATTTGGGTTATGAGACTTCACTTAACATTATGGCTTTATCCAGCGTGCCAGAACATCAGCTGATCGAAGCAATGGAAATGGTGAAAGAAAGTCCTGTAGATGTTGTTTATATCGTTGACTCATTCGGAAGCTTGGATCCTGCGGGAATTGCGCATCAAGTAAAAAAATTCCAGTCATTGCTCCCTAATAAACAACTGGGAATCCATACCCATAATAATATGCAGTTAGCATTCGCCAATACGTTGACTGCGTACCAAAATGGAGTAACCTTCCTAGATTCATCTGTTTATGGTATGGGACGTGCGGCAGGTAACTGTAACACAGAGCTCCTCGTTAGCTATATTCAAAAAACAAGCTATGAACTACGGCCGGTACTTGGCATAATCGAAAAGCACATGGTAGAGATGAGACAGAAGTGGGAGTGGGGCTATATCATTCCATACATGATCTCTGGAGTGCTTAATGAACATCCACGTGTCGCAATGGCTTATCGTAATAGCGACGAACGAGACAAATTCGTGGATTTTTATGACAAGGTAACAACACCTGAATCTACTTTAGCGACGGCTTCGAAGTAGATTAAATTCATTATTCATAAGTGGTTTTTACCGCCGCCTACGGGCGGTTATTTTTTTTGAAATTTTCATCTTGATGAGTATGTGTTGTTACTCTAATATAAACAAGTACAAAGATTTTAAAATAGAGGTGTATTTATGAAGTTAGATGAATTTTCAATTGGACAGGTGTTCACAACTAAGTCCTTCAAATTAACAAAAGAAAATATTATGGGCTTTGCAGGGGAATTTGACCCTCAGTATATGCATTTGGATGAGGAAAAAGCAAATCAGGGAAGGTTTAATGGAATCATTGCTTCTGGTATACATACATTAGCCATTTCATTTAAGCTTTGGGTTGAACAAGGCGTCTACGGTGATGATGTTATTGCGGGAACACGGATGAATAATATAAAGTTCATAAAGCCCGTTTATCCTGATGATGAATTACACTCCGTAGTTGAGGTTATTGAGAAGAAAGCGAGAGAAAATGAAACGGGAATCCTTACTGTTTTGATATCAACATTCAATGATAAAGAAGAAAAAGTTTTTGAAGGTGATTTGTCCGCTTTGATAAAGCGATAATGGCTGTGAGTTTATGTGAAAAAGCAATTGAAGATTTTAACGAATATTAAAATGAATTTTAAATGAATTTCAAAGAATAATAAAAAAGATAAATTTTATTAGGATTATCTCAGGCGAAACCAATCTAGTGGTTTAACTGCTAACATACTAATGATATATTATTATCCGGAGGGGAAATCATGAGCAAAACAGAAGAATTAAAACAGGATTTGAAACAGGAATTACAAGTCTTAAGTAGTCGACGTGATCGGATGCAGAAGAATCTTTATGAGGTGGAAAAACGCATTAATGAGATTGTTAAAGAATTGAAAAAACAATAAAAAGAGAGATTGTGAAAAATTGTACGACTATAAAGTGCTTTAACGTAATAATCATAATAAAAGAGAAGGGACTAGGAGTATACCTCAGTCCTTTTTTTGTGACTAAGACAAGAATGTATGTTCTATAATGAAATAGATAATAATAAAGAGGTGCATAAGTATGGAGTTTAACCTGGAAGTACATTTAAATATTGATGAAACTGGTCTATTAGCTAGAGGAAGATTTTCAGCAAGGAAAAGAGAAGAAATGTCAAACGTTGCCCACCAGTACATACAAAGCATAAAACGAGAAACTGGGTACCGTAAAACGTTAATTGAAAAGGTAATCGTTAACGGCACAGAAGACATAACAGGGGAAGTAAAAAAAATAGAAAATAGGCCGATTCCACCTATGGATGACATTTTTTGGTAAGAGTTGACTACAAATGAAAACCCCTTCAGATTGGATTGAAGGGGTTTTTAAATACTATTATTTTTCTTTGATAACGAATAAAACACCTGTGAGAATTAGGATTGAGCCGATCCAAAACGTTACACCTATGTTCTCTCCTAAAATAAGCCATCCAAGTAATGTTCCAACCACGGGTTGAAAGAAGAAAAATATTCCTCCACTTGAAGCGTTAAGCATTTGTAATCCACGATTCCAAAGTAGAAATCCACCTGCAGTTGAGACAATACCCAAATACAAGATTCCTCCCCAAATGGTCGGGTGAGTCAGTTGAGAGATATTAATTTCATGTAACCGTGGCAAAACAAAAGGAGTCAACACGATTAAGGCTACCAAGATGGAATAGGTGGTTACCACTATTTGTGAATAATCACTTGGCAAACGCTTAACAAGTACTGACATAATTGCCCATGTTAAAGCTGCCATAAGTAGTGCAATACCTCCAAGTGTACTGGACATGTTCATGTCACCAATTCCAACAATCAGAAGCACTCCAATTGTCGCTAACAAAACGGAGATTACCTTTTTCAACGTCAACCGTTCTTTAAGGATTAACCGGGCAAAAATAACCATAAATGCTGGTGTGGAAGAAGTTATTATCGCTCCCATTTGTGCTGTAGATAGCATTGTACCAGTTTCCTGAGCAACAATTGAAATGGCATTCCCAATGATTCCAATGGCTATGATTATTAAAAAATAACGTTTTTCGATTCGCCATTTTTGCCTTGTTATGAACCCGATAATGAGAAGTGCGACAATAGCCACTATATATCGTAGCCACACAAGTTCTAGTGGAGGTATGACCGCTACTACAACTTTTACAACAACGTACATACCGCCCCAAATACTTGAGGCTAAAATTAAATATAAGGAACCTAATAAGGTGTTTTTCATTTTTTTGTACCCTCCGTCTTTTGTTTAGGTCGAAAATACCCCTAACGGAGAGATGTAGTCACCTTCACGCCATTAGGAGCAGAAGCGTGCTACAGGTATATCATTTTCAAATAATGGGGTCCAATACATTTTAATTCACCTCTAATCCATCTAAATAATTTTCTAATTTTTATTATAGCAACTTTATTCAGCCTGTGTGTTAAGAAATTATTATAAGTAGAATGTGAAGTGCACTTAAAGTAAGGGTGCGTTAGCAATAAAAAAACCATCTATCGATTTTTCACTATTAACATCAGTAAAGGAATTTCTAATTTTATTAACGGAACGAGCAGTTATCGATAATTCTTGGTTGAATCTTCGATAAATTTGTATAATATTTTTGTGAGTTATTAACTGCGAGAGGTCGATGAGAGAGATGAAAATTAAAAAAATCGTGAATAGGATTTTTGTGAACAACCTAGATGAAGCTATCCATTTTTACGAAGGACTGTTTCAGACCAAAGCAACAAGATTCAACTATTGGGATAAAAAATTGGACATTGCCGCTTTAGGAGACTTTTTACTAGTTAGTGGGACTGATGAAGATTTAGCAAATATACGAGATTCACTATCTGTTTCTTGATAGATGATATTCACGCTTATAAGACTTGGCTGTTGGATAATGGGACCGTAATACGTCAAGATATTACGAAAGACTTTTCAGGCTACAACATGATTGTACAACAACCAGATGGTACGGTGGTTGAATATGTGGAACATAATTTTAGTTACTAAGTAAAGAGCAAATAATAAACTAAGTTGGGCGAATACATAAAAATGCTTCACAGAGTATGATGACCATGTGCAACAGACCTTGAGAGTGCCGCAAAAAGAATGATTGTGAAGAAATGTATTTTAATTAACGGGTGCATAACTTAAAGATCCGGCTTTAGTTTCTGCCGGATCTTTTTCTTCAGCTAATGGCAGGTAAGTAGAAAAAATTTAAAAACAAACAAAAAGAGTTACTTCCAATAGCAAACCTTTTAAATCAACTCCTGGGAAAATGTTTTATTTCTTATAATTGAGAGATCGCCTGTTGTGTTGACCATGTAGCACTGCTGAATGCCTGATAATTTGTTACAGCTGCTTGAAAATCCTTCTCACTTATGGTGGCAGTGGCATCATAAACAACAGCTGTTTGGAATCCATTTTCGATTAAGTCTCTCATATGCGATTCTACACAAATGTTTGATAGGACGCCTGCCAGAATGACCTTTTCTTTCCTGTGCTGACGTAATTGGTAAACAAGATCATTTGTCTGTGGACTGGCAATCTTATGGGCGGTCGCAATGACTGTTTGGTTAGCTAAAATATATGGCTTAAGGGAAGGAACCCAGTCGGCTCCTACAGAAGTATAGTCATTTTGTTTTTGATATACTCGAAGATTTAATAACATTTCTTGTTCAGCTCCGGTAAATTGCCAACTATAATCATGGGGATATATATAATGGGGTGATATAAAAAGTTGATATCCTTTATTCATGGCTGTACTTATTAGAATTTCAAGGTTACCTAGTGTGTTGTAATGTTTAATAATTTTTTTTGTTAAATGGTACCCTTTACCTCCGGGGGACAGATAGTCATTTTGTGGGTCCGTTATTACAATTGCTGTATTAGCGGGATTAGGTTTAAACATTATTTTCCTCCAATTCACATAAATAAGTATCCTGTAATTTAATTCAATTTTTGTTCTTTGATGAATATATATTGATGGGTGCTTGGACACATTCTGTTTTAATGGAGCTAGGGTATAAATGTGTTCTCCTTTTAAAGATCAATTCAGGCGTAACCTAAAGTCCGCATATATATGCATTAGAAAGGGTAATACTTGTTTAACTACCGAGTGGGAATGTTCAATTAGAGGAATCTTTATTCTTATTCCGCAAAGGGCAGGATCGTTGAAGAAATGGGTAGTAAATTGATATAAATCGTAATAGGTTTCGGTGGGGAATACGAACCCGGCGGAGAGCGAGGCTATCTTGAACGCTTATCAAATTACTGTAGAAAATGCAACAGCGGAAAAATTGTGATAATTTAAAAAAGCGTACATTCATTTGGAATGTATGCTTTTTTTGACTATTATTGTTTATTTTGATTCTCCTGAGACTTGTCCTGTTGAGCGCTTCTTACATCCTGTTTAACAGGAGTTAATTCAGAAGACGCTTCTGTTTGAAATTGTGGTCTTGCAGTTTGCATGGTTTGTTGCTGATTGGAAGCCTGTTTGCCAGGTTCTCTTCCTAATAAGCGATGGAAGAAGATTTCGAAAGCTGTGATGGCTATCGAGCCAATAAGTGAAGCGGATAACACGTCATCCTCAATGGTCATATTATCGATCATTAGGTAGAGAATTACAAACGCTAAAGCAAAATCAGCAATAGTTGCCACTGTGTTATTGGTAACCCGTAAAATAAATAAGTCACCCACTACATAACTAACAATAGCTAATACCGCTGAAATTCCTAGGATATCAGAAGCACCCAAATTGTAGCCCAACGCATCGATAATACCCAGAACAACCACAGGTGCAATAAACTTCATGACAATTCTTAAAATATGCCCCATTTCTTACACCTCCTATGTATATTTTTCGTTAATCGCTTTTTAGATATACATTGAGATAAAAGGAGGTTTCAGGAGGCTAAATTGGATGCTAACTGAAAGTTATAATAGGTGTGTGATTGTCTAAGTGGCGGTCATTTTTTTATTGTTGTACTAAGTACGTAAAGGGATCACGTTTGCCGCCATATTGTTTACGTAAATTCAACTAATTGCGGGGTTTTTGCGGGAGCAAGCTAGAATGTTGGCAGTGGCACTTAGAGATGCTATTGCACACGGTACATTTCAGGAAATTGATACCGTGGCAGCAAGTTTTGGAATGTCTAGATTTATGGAAAATGACACTCTTCGAATGTTATTGTGGCGTGATGAAATAAGTTTATATACTGCTAAATTCAAGGGGTGTAAAAAGTTAATTAATTATTTTATCAATCGGTATAGGGGAAATTTGTTTTGATGTAGAAATAACTAACAGGTGACAGAATTAAGGAGGACAATATGAACAAATTTAGTTTGTTTGGCAAGTTTATCGTACAAGAAGGCGAACGTGACACAATGGTAAATATTTTGATGGAAGCAGCAGAATTAATGAAGAATCTGGATGAATGCGAGATATATCTAGTAAATATTTCTGAAAACGAGCCAAATTGTGTTTATGTTTATGAAGTGTGGAGTAATGAAAATGCTCATCAAGCCTCTCTAACTCTTGAAGTTACACAAACATTAATCAAAAGGGCAAAACCAATCATTACTGGAATGGAGAGAATCATGACCCTACAAACAAGGGGCGGAAAGGGCATTTAGCAGGCGGAGAAGCAAACGATATTAAAATTATTATTAAATCAGGACAGAGACTGAGAAAATTATGATTTAGATTGACAGTTTTTTCATTTTTTTGCTTCTTCCACGAACTGGTGGAATAGTTGAAGAAATGGGTGATAAATTGATATGTATCGTAATAGGTTTCGGTGGAAATTACGAACCTAGCGGAGAGAGAGACCATCTTGAACGTATATCAAATTGCCGTAGCAAATGCAACAGCGGGGGCGATAGGAGAGCGCGGTAAACAGAAAAAATGGCAGTTTGCGTTTGGGATGGCGGAATTGATTAAGGCTCACGAGATCATTGGATCAACTAGGAACGTATGAAAAAGCCAATCATTGATGTATACGTGAAGGAAGAGTTTGACCTACTTATCTGTCATGCGAAGGAGTATAACCTACCGGAAAAGATACCGATATGGTCTGACGGTTTTATACCCGAAATAACTGGTCGCATCCAATACTTAGATCCAATATCGCACCAACTAAGGATTGAACTTCAAGGAGGGGAGTTTCGAAGGATTGATTTCGGGGATGTTATAGAATTGTCTGTTGTTGATTAAATGTCGTTCGAATTTCTAAATTTATTTATCGCCTTCTTCAGTTAACTACCAAATAGTGGAGGGAGGAAATGGATAAGGCCTATATTAGGAAGAGGATATAACACATAAATTTTACAGCTTTGTAAATGATACCAAATAGAATAGTTTTGGAGGGAACATATTACATGCTCGAATCTATAAACGATGAAACTCCACATCACGTAAGATTAACTGCCCCCGAAATCGCAAACATTTGGTCACAGTATCAGAATGACTCAATGGCAATATGCATGTATAAATATATGATTAATATTGTAGAGGATGTATCTATTCGTCCAATATTGGAATGTACATTGAGATTAGCTGAGGAACACATTACCATAATAAGGGATTTTCTTATTCAAGAAAAATTTCCTATTCCTCACGGTTTCACTGATGATGATGTGGATTTATCGGCTCCTCGCTTGTATTCAGATGAATTTTTTTTATGTTATACCTACATAATGAGTATCAATGGTTTGGCTGGATATGCGGCTGCTTTATCAACAAATATGCGCAGGGACATACGAGATTATTTTGTCAAATGCCAAAATGATACGATGGAACTTTTCAACAAATCATTAGATTTATTATTGGAGAAAGGTATAGTATCCAGACCACCATTCATTAATCCCCCAGACAAGTATGAGTTTATTGAAAAGCATAATTTTATTGAAGGTGTGTTTGGAGGAAAAAGACCGTTAAATTGTATTGAGATAAGTAATTTATATTGGTATTTGAGAAAAATTCAGTTAAGTAAATCACTTACTATGGGATTTTCTCAAGTTGCTAAATCTCAAGAAGCAAAACTCTATTTATGGCGTGGTGTCGAAATTTATAATAAACACATTGAAATATTTGAATCAATTATGTCCCAAGACCATCTTCCAAAACCAAAATCGGAGGAAGCGGAAGTAACGAGTTCAACAACAGCACCTTTTTCTGACCGTCTTATGATGTATCATAAATGCATCTTAGGTTCCACAACCATAGGTTCGTACGGTTCAGGTATCGGTACATGCCAACGTATAGACTTGGGGATACATTTTGCAAGGCTTATTTCCGAAATGGCACAGTACATGGAAGATGGGTTAAATATTATGATTAAAAACAAATGGGCTGAACAGGCACCTTTGACAGATGACAGAGAAAACCTATCAACTAGGAAAAATTAATGAATGGTCCCTTTGTATAAATGTGTCTCAAACAAATATTGGTCTTCTTCAACTAAAGAGGGCAAGAGTTAAAGCTCCAGCTGCCATTTTGGCGGCTTTTTTTTATTGAGCTAACGGGTCATGTTAGTTTACAAGGAATCGTGAAATAGGGGCTCCAATTGAAGCCCTTATTTGGCTATTGTTTTTACAATTTTTGATAAGCGTTTAAGACCATCCTCTATATGTGGAAGAGGAGCAAATGAATAGGAAATTCGAAGATATTGTTCAGCTTGATGATCGTAAACATTTCCTGGATTCAGTAATATTCCTTCTGTAAGCGCAATTTCAAATAATTTTCTCATAGAGAGTGATGGTAACAAACGCAACCAAATATAAAATCCTCCAGTTGGTTTATCCCAAACTGCAATATCAGAAAAATACTTGTTCAAAGTATCTAAAGTAAAATCTCGTCGAGTTTTCATTTGTTTTCTTACTTCATGAAGATGTTCATTGTAAAGTCCACTGGAAAACCATTCTACTGCTGCCCATTGTGATATAGAACTAGACCCATAATCAGTTTGCATTTTAATATCTGCTAAGTGCTCAACTACTGGTTCTGGACCCACAATCCATCCAATACGAAGTCCAGGACTTAAAGATTTAGATAAACTTCCCAAATAAAGGACAAGTCCATGTTTGTCAAAAGCCTTAATTGGTTTTGGAGGATTTTCATCGAACCATAATTCTCGGTAAACATCATCTTCAATCAAAGGTAGTTGTTCTTGTTGACAAGTATCTAGCAATAATTTACGTCTTTCCACAGTCATTAAGGTACCAGTTGGATTATGAAAGGAAGGAATGGTATAGAGTAAAGCAGCTTTTTGTTGTTTTTTATATTGTTGAATATGATTGGCTTGAATTCCTTCTTTATCCAAAGGGATGCCCATTAAACGCATACCTGCTGACTGAAAGACATTTAAAGAGTGAAGATACGAGGGCTTTTCTGTTAATACGGTAGAACCCCTATGTAATAAACCCACACTTATAAGCTGTAGACCTTGTAATGCACCTGATACGATTAAAATGGAAGAAGGAGAAGCAGTAATCCCGATTGTCTTTAAATAGTTTGATATTTGTTCTCTTAAGGGCAGCAACCCCTTTGGTTCTTCATAGCCATAAGAAATTTCTCTATTCGACAATTGATGGAAAATTGTTTTCATTGATCTACTAGGAATAAGATTTGGCGATAATTCTCCAGTTCCTAAACGAATGATGTTCGGAGTAAATTCAGCTTGATTTATTTCTTGAATCGTTGGCAAGTTTGGCTTGTGAGTTCCGAATTTTACATATGAATTCCAATCGGGAGGAGGGCTAGTAGCTAACAGGTTCCACGTATTGTTCACGACTCTTGTTCCACTGCCGCTTTTTCCCTCAATAAGTCCTTCAGCTATTAATTCGTCATATGCGGTTACAATGGTACTTCTATTTACTCCTAATATCTTTGCTAAAGTACGCTGGGGAGGGAGCTTATAGCCGATCGTCCACTCTCCATTGGATATTTTTTCTTTCATAAAATCAGTTATTTGTTTATGTAATGGTACTGGCGATGATTTATTTGGTTTCCAATCGGTTTTAAACATCTAAATGGTCCTCCTTTTTGTATATTATATTACTTGGTTGGTTTGGATTCCATCCAATTGGTTGGAGACAAAAACAAAATTTCGAAATAAAATAGGAACCGTTGAATAATTAATAGGAAAGAGGGAAATTAGGATGTTAGAACCATTTTTTCATGGATTTATTCTTGCACTAGGACTGATTCTTCCTCTTGGTGTCCAAAATGTTTTTGTTTTTAATCAGGGGGCACTACAGCCGCGTTTTGTTTATGCATTACCAGTCATCATAACAGCTTCTTTGTGTGATACCCTATTAATCCTGATATCTGTTTTGGGTGTTTCATTTCTTATTTTAGGTTCATTTTGGATAAAAATGATTTTAATTGGAGCAGGTTGTATTTTTTTGATCTATATGGGATGGAGCACATGGAATAGTAAGCCAAGTAATGAAAGAGAAGTACGCGGGAATAAAATTTCTTTAAAGAAACAAGTATTGTTTGCAGCATCTGTTTCCTTACTGAACCCACATGCCATCATGGATACTGTAGGTGTAATTGGTACAAGTTCATTAAGGTACCAGGGGGAAGATAAAGTTATCTTTGCTTTTGCTTGTATTTTAGTTTCATGGATTTGGTTTTTTGGACTTTCACTGATTGGGAGAATAAGTAGAAAGGTTGATAAATCTGGAAACTATTTGTTGATATTAACTAAAATATCGGCCCTAGTAATGTGGGGGGCAGCAGTCTATCTTTTGTTAACTTTATTGAGTAAATAAATAAGATCAACTAGAAAAATCTGGCTAACCAAATAATACAAACGTGTGCTGGAATTCAAAAGCTATAGCAGAAGTATAATTATTTAATGTGTTGAATAAAAATTCATTCTATGTTAATATAATAATAGTTTAGATTCTTCGGAGTTTAGACCTCCTAAAATGGACTTAGCCTAGACCACTAAGTTCAACATTGACCTTTGATTTTATAAATCAAAGGTATTTTTTTGGATATTGATATAAATTGGTCACTCATTCTACATAATTATTGATTTAAATTGGATCATATCTTTGTAAATTTTGAAGCTAAACTAACTGGGCATTAATGGAAGAAGGACTTTTCCGATTTTTAACGAACTACCTATAATAACCTTTACAAGGATTGGTGGTATTTATAGGTAAGCACATGAAATTTAAGATTGATGACCAAATTCAAAAAAATATAATCGAGATACTTCGGACCGAAGGTTGTGTGTTTGCAGAAGAAGAGGCACGGCTTCTTATTTCTGAGGCACGGACATTGGAAGCCCTCTTCTCTATGGTCAATCTTCGAATGAAAGGTGCCCCTCTTGAATATGTCCTCGGTTGGGCGGAATTCTGCGGTATCAGAATATCAGTAGAACCAGGAGTCTTTGTACCCCGCCGCCGTACTGAGTTTCTCGTTCAAAAGGCAATTGCCCTTTCTGCTCCTGGAGCAGTAGTAGTTGATCTTTGCTGTGGTACTGGAGCGGTGGGTGTGGCGATAGCAAAAGCTCTTGGGCGTATGGAGTTGTATGCAGTAGACATCGACCCAAACGCCGTGCGCTGTGCTATCCGCAATGTTACATCCCTGGGTGGTCACGTATATGAAGGGGACCTCTATGAGTCACTACCTGCCAAACTGCGTGGAAAAGTCGATATCCTAGTAGCAAACGCGCCTTATGTACCGACCGAGGCAATCGAGCTGCTCCCCCGAGAATCGCGTCTACATGAACCGAAGGTGGCGCTTGACGGAGGAAATGACGGACTTGACATTCAGCGGAAAGTGGCCGAAGAAGCATCCCTCTGGTTAGCTGCTGGAGGGTACCTGCTGGTAGAAACGAGCGAAATGCAGGCACATCAAACCTTTGAAATCTTTACTCAACACGGGCTAATCTCTCAGTTGACCCACTATGATGAACTTGAGGCTACATTAGTAATTGGAACTAAACCCACCCGATTAAGTTGAACTGTGTATGTCTAATATTTAGTGAACACGCATCTTTCATATGAAGGAAGTGGGGCATTTTAGTTTGTGTATAAATATTCTTAAAGGAACGGGTGTAAGAGTTGAAGAACCAGCACCATTGGCGGCTTTTTCTTTTTGTTAAATGGGGCAGGTTAGTCAAGGGATTATATTTAATTTATCGAATAATATAGAATAAGAGATACCTATCATTTATTTAGGGGAAATGTTCAATGAAATTTATTGTCTATCCGATTAGTGCCTTGATTATTGGAATATCAATAATCATTGGCGCCTCAATCTTAAAGGGGACATTTTTTACAAACCAAAATAATTCTACCATCAAAAATTCTTCAACGTCGATTTCTACAGTTAATAGTACAAATATTATGACAAAAAAACAACTTGCTGAATATCTCCAAGTTAACGAAGGAACAATTGATAGCATTATGAGAGAAGATATTAAACGAAAAGTTGCAATTGGTGACTCTTATGAAACGTATATGTTTCTTCCTTATATGAAGATTGGTAACCAAGAACGTTTTTTAAAGTCAGAAATCGATAAATGGCTAAGATATCAAAATGATAATCCCCTTAATAAATAGGTTAACAAGTAAATTAAGCAATTTGATTATATTATTAGTTACTTAGAATATTTTTCTGATGCACTAAAGGTTACAAGACTTTAGAACCAGCTGCCATTCTTGGCGGCTTTTCTTGTTTCACTAACAGAGCCTTTTGCTGTTGAGTCGGGAAGCAGGGCTTGGGAATTCTCTTCAAAAGACAGTGAGTATGATGTTCGCTTTATCTATGTACATAAACAGAATGATTATCTAACAATAGACCAAAATGGGAATAGGGAAGAAAAGAGATGTAATTGAATTACCTTTAAATGACTTGTTAGATATAACAGGATGGGAACTTACAAAAGCATTGAGGCTATTTAGAAAATCTAATCCGCCATTAATGGAATGGCTAAAATCAGGTATAGTTTATTACCAATCTTTTTCTACTATCTACCAGATGAAAGAGCTTAGTAAAATTATTTTTTCTCCGAACTCCTGTTTACATCATATTTAAATATGGCAAGTAATAATTTTCGTGAATACTTACAGGGGGAGTTTCCACCGTTAGAGTTCCCTAAATATATGAGAGGACATATTACCTGATGGGGAACTAAAGAAACACATTGAAATCTTATTAAAAAGAAAAATTGATGTTAGACTAAATTACGGACACGATAAATTGGGCATAATAGTAAAATTAACCAATTTATAAAGGACGTGTCGATAATGGGATCTCATTTTGATAAGGAGTTTAAAACTCAAGCTGCTCGATTGGTTGTGGAGGAAGGCAGAACGGCTACTCAGTTAGCAGACGAGTTAAATATTTCGTCTAAAACCTTGGGGAGATGGGTTAGGGTTTATAGGGATCAGAAGGAAAATGGTTTTATTGGTAGTGGAAATATACATCCAGATATGAAGACACAAAAAGAGTTAGAAAAGAAAATTGAGGATCTTGAAGAGGAGAATGCAATTCTAAAAAAGGCGATGCACATCTTCACCAAAAGCCCGAAGTGATTTATAGATTTATTTCGGAACACGATAAAACGTTTCGTGTGGTGAAGATGTGCAAAGTATTAGGTGTATCCAAAAGTGGTTATTATGGCTGGCGAAATCGCCCTTTGAGTAAACAGGCAAAGCGTCGACAAGAGCTCACGAAAGAAGTAAAACGTGTTCATGCAGAGTCAAATCAGATTTATGGAAGCCCTAAAATTCATAAGCAGTTGGAAAATGAAGGAATAAAGACTTCTGAAAGAACTGTTCAACGAATTATGTCAGATGAATTAATACGTTCAAAGACTGTAAAAAAGTATAAAGCAACTACAAATTCAGACCATGATGACCCAATATATCCAAATATAATAAATCAAGATTTTACCACTACAGCGCCAGGTGAAGTTTGGGTGGCTGACATTACTTATGTTTGGACAAAGGAAGGTTGGCTATATCTGGCGTCAGTAATGGACTTGTATTCACGAAAGATTATTGGGTTTAATATGGGGAGTCGTTTGACAAAAGAATTGGCTATTATAGCGTTAGAAAGAGCTATGATTAATCAGCCGCCTAGAGAGGGACTTATTCATCATTCTGATCGAGGAAGTCAATATGCATCAATTGATTATACCAATAAGCTTAAGGGAGCAGAAATAACAATTAGTATGAGTCGTAAGGGTAACTGTTATGATAATGAATGCTTGTATAGAATCGTTTCATAGTTCAATAAAGAAGGAATTGATTTATCAAAAAAAATATAAAACCCGTGATGAAGCCACAATGAGCATTTTTGATTATTTGGGGGATTTTATAATTCAAAACGGATTCATTCTACTTTAGGATATGTTTCACCAAATACATTTGAAAAGCAGTATTTATCTAAGATACAAAAGGCTTAATTTTGACCATTTTCCTGTTAGACTAGTGAGCCTTTGGAAAAGGCTCACTAGTCTAACAGGTCAGCAAGCGAAGCGCGATAGGGGTTTTAAATAAAAAAGTCTCAATTTATTTTGTCCGTTTTCTTGACGTAGTACCAAAATAGACGGAGAAGAACTTGATTTTGAACCGGAAATTGAGGTCATAAACGATTTTTCAAACTTATGGATTACCAAATTGTTCAATTAAAAGGGCATTTTAGTATAAATAGATATCCTTCAATTGGACTATTGAGAATTGCCTTTCAATCTTATTGACCATTTTATCATCCTCACAGAAAACCAACTTTTAACACCATTGTATGGTAATAATTACCTGACATTTCTCTAACTGGTCTTCATATCTTTTAATGAAAGTGGATCAAATAATAAGGAGGATGTACCCAGGAACGTTTTTAATTCACTCTTCCGAATAACTAATAAAGCTAAAACAGCATCACAGATTCAATTAATTAAACGGATAAGAATTGGAGGAACAAATTATCAAAGGATAGGAAAAGCAATTTAAGAGATGATTGAGTATTTTATTATAAAAAAAATCACTAGGATTTTTATTTAATGATCCTTTTATCCATAAGGAGGATTTAATGAAAAGAGAATATTTTTGTTGTGGTTGTGGACTTTTTCATTGGCTTGATGTGGACACAGTAGATCCTGATACGGAGAAAATAGAACCTGTTTCGATACAAGGTTGCCCAAATCCAAACTGTAAACGTCAAACTCCTTTTCAAACAGATTTTCAAGTATTTGCGATAGATACTATTGATTGGATTAACTACAGTGAGAGTCATCAAGATTTCATAGAAAAAATTAAATGGAGTTCTCCAAAATATGCCCCCGAATTTGCTATTAAAATATACGAAAAACAAGGTATTAGAATTGAAACCTAATACAAAGTTTCAATATTATTGGAATTAGAGATAATGGGATTCTTCCACGAACGGGTGCAATAGTTGGAGATGAAGATCGCTGTTATGCGGTCTTTTTTTTGTTGAGCTAACGCGGCAGTCTTGTTCAAGAAGGTATTAGTACTAATGAAAAGAATATATTGTAATAAATACTGATTTCTGGTCGTTTGTCTTATTAAAGGATTAGATACGAAAAGGAGCTAAAAAGGTGTATATAGTAATTGGATTTCTGGTTTTAGTAGTAGTGTTAATTGTAGTTATTCAACTAACTTCAAATAGGAAATGGAAACTAATATGTACTGTATTTGGATATGAAAATTATTTTACGGTAATTGCGAAATTAAAAAGTGAAGGAATAAAATACAAAACTAAAACCCCTTTAAATTCAGTTGTCAAATATCATTTTAAAGATTCTACGCAATATGATGTGTGGGTAGAAAAAGAAAATGAACAAATTGCCCATAAAGCATTGCACAAAAATAATTGATTTATTGTTTGAACAAATAGGATGTAAGAGTTGAAAATGCTGTCATTTTGGCGGCTTTTTTAATTGCACTATATGGGATAGTTAAATAAGAAATTGATAGATTAATTGTAACATGTTAATCTAAATTAAATTTGAAAAAATCCTTGGATTGGGGATATTTAAAAGAGGAAGAATTAGCCACAAGAATTACTCTGAAAAGGGGATAAAAAAATATGTAAAGAATTCATTACTAAAAAACTGGAAATAATAATTAGGAATTATTATTCAACCCTCATATGCGAACTTCGAAGGCAAAGGATGAATGATTACATTGGATAATTCCAGAATTGATAGATTTGATAAAATTGTTAAAATGGGAAAACATAAAACTGAAGAATTAACAGACTTTTGGATGGATGTAAAAAAGCAGTGGGTTTCACAATTGAATCCCCACCACTTTTAGCATTTTTACCGATTTTGATAAGGTAAATTTAACAAAGATGCGTATTAGACTATTCCTCTTTTGCATAAACGGATGTAATTAATAAGAAACCATTTATAAAAAATCTTTATTATTTTTTCTTGGAACAAGGAGGTTTAGGAGGTTTAGGAGGTTTACGAGGTTTAGGAGGTTTAGGTTGACAAGGTTCACAGCTTACACCACATTCACAGCATTCACAGCATTCACAGCTTTCACGGCATTCACGGTCTTCACAAGGATCACAAGATTTAAAGGTTTACAAAATTCGTAAGATTTAAAGGACTGACAAGGTTCATAATGTCCATAAGATTGATTAAAGTAACCCATTCTAAACTACTCACTCCTTTCTAAAAGATAAAATAGTTTATGAAACTTTGATTAAATCTGAAACGGACAAGTATGTAACTTATATTAAAATAAATATTAAATACATACTTTGCTCTAATTCTGTTGTTAATAAAGCAAAAGAACACAATGCCATAATGAACAATAACATATCTTACACTTCTATTTTTCTGATATTAAATTATAAGTAAAGAAACACAAAAATGATTTATGTTAAACTTCTTGCAAATTCTTTTGAAATATGTTATTCTTTAGAAGAATTATTTTTGTTCGGTGTAAAGGATAGTATAAGATTAACTTTTCGTCTTGATGATCACTGAGTGCAAGGATAGTAACACATTGTGTGCAAAGCACACAGCAGGAGGAAACAAAATGGAACAAGGTAAAGTAAAATGGTTTAACGCAGAAAAAGGTTTCGGATTTATCGAGCGTGAAGGTGGAGAAGACGTTTTCGTTCATTTCTCAGCTATCCAAGGCGAAGGTTTTAAATCTTTAGACGAAGGTCAAACAGTTACTTTTGACGTTGAGCAAGGTCAACGTGGAGCTCAAGCAGCTAACGTGCGTAAAGCTTAATAATAGGAACAAACTAAAGCAGGCTCTTTTATAGAGTCTGTTTTTTTATTTCTTCTTTTTTAAAGGCTCTTTTCGTAAACTATGTTGCTTTAACACCTAAATTGGGGTATTTACTAAGTTTCTAGGTAATTTTCGCACATGTTCTTCAGAAAAGATGTCACGAAGCCTGGACTTATACGAAAAACAATAATTTATGCTAAAATAGCCTTTTTAAAAACAAGGAGCCCCACTCACGAATGAGTAGGGCACATGTAAACAAGTAAATCAAATGGTAAACAAATTGTATCACATAATCACCCATTCTCCTAATTACCTATGAATTATATTCAGGGCAAAAAGGAAACTAAGATTTGCGATTCCTAAGATTTTATTTATTTGCTTCGTTTAGGACACTAAGTGAATTATTAAGCGCAGATTTGCACCTGCTGGCATCGGGGTTCGATGATCGAACTGCTGATAAAACAATGTCAATTGTTCCATCGATTTTTGTCCAAGTTGTGTCATCGATTTTCCTGAGTTTCGCTTCAGATGTATCCCATTGATGTTCCAAATCATCTGCGCCTTTTTTCGCAGAAGTGAAGTTATGGGAATTTTCATTGACTTGCAAGTTATTTTCAATTTTAATAAAATCTGTTAATTGTCCACTTAATGTCGCTTGTGAAGAATTGGTTTGCGATGCGATTGTTTGACTCCGCCAAATATAACCGGCTACACCGGCAACTAAGAAAATACAAAGTACCAGAATAGTTTGTGTCAAAATATACTGCTTATTTCCATTTGCTTGGTTTGTCTTTGTTCTTTCACTTTTGGACTTTCGATCAATTTTTGAAACAGCAAGGAAAACAATAATCGCTAAAATAGCGACAAGGAAAATGACGCTCGTAATAGTTGTCCCCAAACCCAATCCGCCATTCACTTTTGATTGAGATAAGTAATCCCCTAATGATGCTCCGAGTGGACGAGTCAAAATATAAGCAATCCAAAACGCTAATACTCCATCCAATTTCACTTTCCATGCCAAGAATATACAAGCAATAATAATAATCACGGTTATTCCTGTTTTAAGATAGCCAAAACCAAGTTGTTCGGAGTATAAATCACCGACTGCGGTTCCAAGTGCAAAGGTGAATAGAATAGTGAGCCAATAGAAAACTTCTCTTTTGATAGTAAAAATCGAGTGTATCGAAAGTGTTTTTTCACTCAGATACCAAAATAGAAAAGTTAATCCTAACAGAACAGAGAAAACTGCTGTGCTAAGTTCCAATGGAACTCCTATGCCATCTGTCAAGTTATCGGTTACCAATGTACCAAATACGCTAATGAGAACAACGGTCACCCAATAAATGCCTGGAACATATTTAGAAGCTTTGAATTGGAAAAACAATACAATCAAAAATGCAACTCCCATAATGACGGTCGTTTTAGTTAACCCAAATCCAAGATTGAAATTCAGGAAATCTGCAAACGTTTCCCCAACAGTTGTACATAAAACCTTGATGATCCAGAAGAATATAGTAACTTCTGGTACCTTGCTAAACAATTGCAGTTTTGAAGGTTGTACCATTCCAGTTTGTTCAGAAACTGTTACGTTTTTTTTCAAAGAATTCATCTCCTATTTTTAGTACTATTGTTCCTATGCAATTCCATCCCTTATTCCTTTGAGATGACGCTCGGTTCTACTATAGTAGAAAACGGAGAGTTGTTTATTAAAACCCAATTAAAATTAACTTAAGTGTTTATTAAATATAGGCAGTATTTCTTATTGTACATTTGAATCATGATTGTTGGAAATTCCGTTTTACAAAATAGAGGAATATTTGAAGCTGAAGGTAGTCTTGCGGCAATCAGATTCAAGAGCGTTCTTTGAAACGGTGATGCTATGTTCGGCAAACCAAGTGGGTTTTGGGCATTTGAATAGCATAATTAAATAGCGAAAAGAAGAGTAAAAGAAGGGGGGAGCCCGGAGGCAGCCTAGAAAGAAAAGATTACTTCTACCTGTTTTGAACGATGTCATTTGTGGAAAACATACCAAAAGGAGAGGAGATGATTTCATGGAAGATTCAAAACACAGTTATTATATTAACATTCAATCTCACGAGATTTTTAGTGAACCATATGGAGCAGAATGGGATTTTAAAATTGAAGCAACGGCAAGTCAAGCTGCTGTTTTGGAACGGTTGTTTGATAAAACCGATGAAACGGATTGGGAAAGTTATGTCCGAGCCCACATTCCCTATCTTGAATATCATCATCAACCCCAAAACAAAGAATATGATCTACGAATGATATTGATCTATAGTTTACTATATTATTTGGGTGATGAAAAATCCCGTCACCATATTCGCGATATGGGGATATTAAATGAAGATTTAGTAAACGAACAAGCCATACTCGGGTACCGAGAATTTTGACCAAAAAAATAGAGGTTTATTACGTATTTGTAATAGGTAAGCGTCCATTACCGAAAGATGAGGAAACATTGAATAAATGTTGGGCAGGAATCATATAGGCAGTAGAGATAAAATCAGCAAAAAGAGCGTCCATTCAATGCTCTTTTTGTATTTTCATTAACAAAACAAGATGATCTCAAAAGAGGTCATCTTGTTTTGTTTGTTTTTATTTATTAAGTGATTTAGTGAGATCTAAGTCATGATGTAATTTTTTAGACGGAATACTTGGATTAGGTACTTGTCCTTTTGCGATTGGCTCTTCAATATATACAAAATCTCCAGAACCATCTGGTGCACTTCCTGTAGCCCAAAGACCTTCAGAAGATTCAAGGCCTTCCGATAGATTCCAAAATTCATAGGCCTGAGGTTGGGCTTCCTTTTCAGCTTCAGCGGGGAAAGAAGCAGGGACTACAACACCGTTTTTCTCTTCAAGCTCTGCAATTGCGGCCATCCATTGATATTGATGGTATCGGTCACGAGCAAGCATTTTTCGAAATGTCGCACGTACACCTTCATCTGTCGTCATATGGTATAGACGAGCTACTTGAAGTCTACCCTGGCTCTCTGCATGTAAATTAGAACGCATATCTGCTAATAAATTTCCGCTCGCTACAATGTACGCGCCGTTCCAAGGTACTCCATTTGCATTAGTAGGCAACCCGCCAAGACCGCTAACGAGTAAATGCTGAGGATTGACCCCGCCCATTATCGCAGCCATTGCAGGGTCTTTTGCCGCTTCAGCCTGATCTTCCGGAGAAGCACCATCAAGCAATTGACTGATTAGTGAGCATAGCATCTCCACATGTCCTATTTCCTCTGTACCTATATCCATTAACATGTCTTTATACTTTTCTTCACCACGACAATTAAAACCTTGAAATAAGTACTGCATCATAACAGTCATTTCTCCAAATTGACCACCAAGTACTTCTTGAACTTGCCGGGCGAGCATAGGATCTGGTCGGTCTACTTTTACCTCGAACTGTAATTGCTTTTGGTGACGAAACATAAAATTCCTCCTTTGTTAACTGAATTTCTATACTTAATTACCCATAGACACTTTACATTAATCATTTTTTTTAAAGGAAACCGTTTAGCAGAGGAGTGGAATAGTCTGCGATTACATTTGACGAGAAAAAAGGGCAGCGTTTTTATTGATTAAGTGCTTGAAAAAACAGAGACTTTATCGAGTCTCTGTTTTCTTATCATCTTGTTATCAATCTATATAACTATCTTTCCTTTTATATGGAATATCGCCAATTTTAGATTCAATTCCTTTCCTATCTAGCAGTTCTTCGTACTCTTCCAACTTTCTGGAAGGCAGTACGGTCTTTTGCTCACCAGTGATGTCTGTAGCAGAATAAGTTTCGTAATCCTCCGGAAGGGAATCTTCGTTTCTTCCTCGGTTATACAGCTCATTATAGCTAGTATAATCGCCAACGAGGTCGGCAGGAGTTTCCGAGGTTCCAAACCTGGCGACCTCCCTAAAACTATCTTGCGTATCGACAACGCCATGTTCCGGTTCATGCCTGAAGGAATTAACCTCGGATCGCTCTAAGATGTGTTCCTCAACTGGACTATATTCTCCTACAGATGTTACTGGAGAGTGATTTACACAATGTAAGGTGGAAGGAAGAACTTCCAGCCGCTCGAAAGGTATTTCGTCCCCGCAAACCTGGCACTTTCCATAGGTTCCCTTATCAATGGCCTCTAGTGCAGTATTTATTTTTTTTAGCTCTTTATCCTGGTGGCCCTCTAATGCAAAGTCTCGTTCACGCTCAAATAATTCTGTACCCAGGTCAGCGGGATGATTGTCATAAGCTGATAATTCACCGACTGTTTCCCGTATATTCGAATCCAGATTACTGTTAACATTTATCTGGGTTTTAATTGCCTGTTTTTCCTCCTCGAGACTCTTTTTTAAGCTTTTAAGCTGGTTTGTTGATAGCATTATGGTCACATCCTATTTTAAATTTACTATTAATCTCGTAGTGTAAATACCCTTTTTGTTTTTATAAAAACCCGATGCAATGATGATGGTTCCAGTATGGATTGCTAAAGGAAGGGAGGTTGTAAAACGAATTGGAGGAGGAACGGGTGGGATTTTTGATTTTATTGTTCCAATGTGTGTAACACTCCATATTGAGGGTCTGATTTAAGGGCAATGTTTCATTCCCCTTTAGGGAGGGTAGTTTTAATTAAGACTACTTAACCCAAAGGAGGAATTTCAATGTACGAACATGAAAAGCATTTGGTAGGAGTTTACGAGACTGAACATGAGGTTATTCAGGCGGTTGAAGATTTAAAAAAGCAGGGCTATGCTTCCGAGGATATTTCAGTAATTGGGAAAAATAAAGATGACGTAAACGAAATTAATGATGTCACTGGAACGACGACTGAAAAAAGTGCTATGGCTGGAGCGGCAACAGGCGGTGCACTTGGTGGGGTATTAGGACTGCTTGCAGGCGTAGGTGCCCTGGCAATACCAGGCATTGGACCTCTTGTAGCGGCTGGACCGATAGCCGCTACCCTGACTGGGGCTGCTGCCGGCGCTGGCGTAGGTGGGTTGGCAGGAGTTTTAATTGGATTAGGAATTCCTAAAGAAGAGGCTGACCGTTATGAAGACCTTGTTAAAGAAGGTAAATTCCTTGTAGTTGTGGAACGACGAGAAAATCGTGTAGGAGAGGGACAAACAGTCGATACAAGTGGGACCATAGTATCAAATGATCCATACACTACTCCGGTCACTTCCTTGAATCAAACTAATACTAACTTACGTAACAACAGAGATGTATAATAATTAAAAGTGAAAAGGGTACCTTTTCCTATTAGGGAAAGGTACCCTTTATTAATAGAATGTCCTTATTATTTAATTTAATCTAGAAGAAATGATGAAAAATAGACATAATCAACCTCCCTAAAAGTTGAAAAAAACCTACAAATAACCTCCATAACAGACCCAATATTCCATCAATAATAAATTCGATGATTTCCTCAACTATATAATGACGTATTTTTTTCTTGTGTTTTTCCTTTTCTTTAAATCGTTTCATCTGTGGGAACCTCTATAGAACGCTCGGTATTTTCAAAATAAATCCCTTTTCTCTTTTTATAGTGTTAACGCTAATTAAAAGATATACGTAGAAAATATTAACTAATTCTCAGGTTTGGATTAAGAACCTTCCAGAAACACTAAATTATATTATATTTAACATAACACCTTTAGGTGTTATAATTGTTAATGAAACTAAAAGGTGTCATAATATGATTTTTGTAGGAGGAAAAAGGAATGGACAAACAAGGTCAAGAAATGTTTTTAAATTTTATTTTACAAAGAGTTCAAGAGGGCAAAGAGGACGAAGCAAGAGAAATACTTGCAGAAAACTTTAAGAAACAAGAAGAAGGCACCTTCACAAAAGACGATATTGAACAGTTTATCCCTAAGATGATTAGCATATTAAAACCAGACAAAATAGAGGAAATACAAGCAGTTGCAAAGCAATTTGCAGGAAGTTACGGCAATAAATAAGGTTAACCAATCTAAGCACGATGCTTTCCAAGCAATATCACACCCTACCCGTCGAAGTATGTTAAAATTACTAGCTGAGAAGGAAATATCTATAGCTGAAATTACAGAATACTTTCCGATTAGCCGTACGGCTGTGAATAAGCATCTTCATATTCTTTCTGACTCTGGTCTTGTCAGAAGCCGAAAAGTAGGACGTGAAACTCATTATATGCTTCAACCCGAGTCATTAGTTCAAGTACAAAATTGGCTTAGCTTTTTTGAATATTTTTGGGAGGAAAAACTCTCTGCTCTTAAAGAATTTTTAGAGGAAGATGGCCATTAGTTCTAAGAGAACCGACATAGTGTTAGTTAAGACACTACGGTTCTCTTATTTTTTTGTACTTTTGGTGTTACTTAGGCCTTGTTGATGAATGTAAATTACTTGTTGTTATGGAACGCCGTGCAAATTAAAATTAACTATTGCTTGAATAATGGCGAACAACAATTCTTTACAATCATTGATTAAGCCGAAAAATGATCCATGATGAGTGATACCAATAGACCCAAGGCAGCAATCAATCCAGTTACAGACCCGCTTTCTTCGTATGCTTCGGGCATCATGGTTGAAGTGATCATCGCAATGATTCCTCCCCCTGCAAAAGCGGCTATTCCCGCCATAAGATAGTCCGGAGCGTTGGATAAGAAGAAGAAACCTCCCCAGGCACTAAAAGTAGAAATGATCAAAACAGATAACCACAACAGAAATATTTTCCTGTTCTGGTAACCGCTGTTTTTTAAACCAACGGTACTTGAGAGTCCTTCAGGAATGTTACTAAGGAAAATCGCCGCAACTAACAACCAACTGACAGACTGCTTTTCCAACAGACTTGCTCCAACCATGATGGATTCGGGAATCGCATCCATTACTGTTCCGATAAAAATAGCAAGTCCTGCCCCTTTCGTTGTTTGACTTGATCTTTTTCTTTGGTTCGCGCCTTTTTTAGAAACGAAATAATTTAAAATTGTAAATATAAGGGCACCCAAAGTAAATCCTATGGCAGTCGCTTTTAAGCCTCCATCGTGGAGGGAATCCTCGAGCAATTCGTAGGAAGCCGCTCCGATCAATATCCCTGTACCAAATGCCATAATGTCACCTATGATTCTTTGCTTTACGGGTAAAAATATAGCTGCAAGGGCACCTAGGAAAACTGCTGAACCGGAAATCGCTCCCCACATGGCAGCATCCCACATAGTAATTCCTCCTTCCAAAAAGTTACCATACTATTGAAAATGAATGACTATGTCTTAAGCATAAATAGGGTATCATTCAGACGAGGATTACCCGAACCTCCAATCAGATGACTGTTTATCCTCCTCAAGTCCCTTTTATGATGACTATTAATCTCTTAAGAGATACCCTTTTTGTGTATGATAAAAACCTAACACTGTAATGTAGAACGGGGTATGTATCGTTAAGGAAGTGTTGGTGGGGATGTTTTTAATTGAACCCATTTCCGTTTTCCCAACAATCCGATTGATGAGTGGTATATCGATTTACGGTTACTTTGAAAAAAAGTTTTAACTTTAGATGATTACGATATCCAAAACGGGGTATTTTAGTAGAAAGCAAAATGACATAGAATGAAGCGCTATTCAGATATTTATTGATGTGATGAGAAATCCTTACCAGAACAGTGTCCTCATTGTCGCTTTGCGAAAATCAATTTTGAGAACCTTGGCCTAAGAATCTATTACATTATTACATTCTCGAATGGGATTAAAAAACGGGCAGGAAGCCTTCCTGTTTTTTAGCAAATAAGGAGGAGACAGCTATGTTCAATTTTATGATTGGATTCATCCGAGGAATCACATTCATGCTTCCGTTTTGGTTTATGATTTTTTTAGGTGTATGGGGCAAAAGAGGAAGGCAAGCAGAATAATGAAGGCTTTCGCTAAATTTTCATCCCATTACCTGCAAATTTATATGATTCATATAATGGTAGTTGGGTATACAAAGCATAGTTATGTTAGCAACTGTTAATAAGGTTCATCAATCAATAGGAGTGGAAAGGAAAAGTTGATAGGAAAGAGGGGAGTTTAGGTGGAGTTTTTAGATTTAGGTACTTGGTTGGAATATTTCTTGTTGATTATTAGCGGATGTTTAGTTTTGTTGCTTTTATTGTTGTTTTATTCCAATAGGTATACACGGGAGAAAATAAATCAAATAGAGCAAAATGATGAAAGCGTGGAGTCATACACGGATTTTCGCTAACAGTGCAAGAGTTGAATATCAGCTGCCTTTTGGCGGTTTTTTTGCTTAGCTGAAGGGGGCAGTTTTGCTTTCTAGCTAAAAAGCAATAACAATAAATGTTTCATCATTTTCAGATATAAAGTACATCTTCTACAGGAGGTAAATTTATGACATCTAAACAATGTATTGCGATGCTTTTAGCTGGGGGTAGAGGTAGCCGGTTAAAAGAGTTAACTCAAAATATTGCTAAACCAGCCGTCCCGTTTGGTGGAAAATATAGAATCATTGATTTTACACTAAGCAATTGCCGTAATTCCGGGATCGATACAGTCGGTGTGTTAACACAGTATCAACCACATACCCTTCAAAATTATATTGGCGATGGAAAGCACTGGGACTTAAATAGGAAAAATGGAGGCGTTACCATTCTTCCTCCGTATCAATGCGATCAGGGGGAAAGATGGTATGAAGGGACGGCCCACGCGGTTTATCAAAACCTCGGATATATCGAAAGTTACAATCCGGAATATGTACTAATTATTTCAGGTGACCACATTTACAAAATGGATTACAGTAAAATGCTCGAGCAGCATATTCGAACAAAAGCGGATGCCACGATTTCTGTTATCCATGTACCATGGAAGGAAGCAAATCGGTTTGGCATTATGAATATAGATTCTGAGTCCAATAGAATAGTGGAATTTGAAGAAAAACCGAAACAACCAAAATCAAATTTAGCTTCTATGGGAATCTACATTTTTAATTGGAAATTGTTAAAAAAATATTTAGAAAAGCAAGAAAAAAAACCATTTTCATCTAAGGATTTTGGAAAGGACATCATCCCTGCGATGATTGAAAATAACCAGCAATTGTATGCCTATCAGTTCAAAGGATATTGGAAGGATGTTGGTACGATTCAAAGTCTTTGGGAAGCAAATATGGATTTGCTCTCCTATCAAACCAATCCTCTTTTACAGAATGAAGAGTGGGAGATCTATACCTATGAAACATCTCAGACACCGTTGTATTTGGATGGGAAAGGCAGCATACACCAATCACTAGTGAGTGACGGATGTAAAGTGTTTGGGACCGTTCAGAATTCAGTTCTTTTTCACGGAGTTACAGTAGGGAAAGGTGCCGTTATTAAGGACTCGGTTATTTTACCAAATACGGTAATAGGTCAAAACGCAATCATTAATCGGGCCGTCGTTGGTAGTGGTACGGTGATTGAATCGAATGTTCAAATCGGAGAAGCTACCCCATTTAGCGAGATTACTTTAATAGGGGATAACCATATAATAATAGGGGATAAATCTAAAACAATCAAAAACCATGCTGTGTAAAAAATAGGAGGTTAGTAAAATTTTTTGAGAACTTTGAAAGATTTGTGGAAATTGCCAAATCCTTAGAACTCCGAGGGAATAGTGTGAAAATTGATACAAAGGAACGAATACAGAATATCTTACCAAGATTACGGTTATATCTCGGAAACGGTCGAAATCTTCTAACCACCTTTTGGTCGTGAAGGCACATTCATGATGTAGTATAAATCTTTTCCTTTTTTCAGAGCTGTTTGTAGGTTTTCTCGATATTTTTGTATAAAATAGGAATAGAAAATCTAACAGAAAAGGTGAGAACATGAAACAGTTAACAGAGTTTTTATCCAATCATCATGATCAAAATGTCGAAGAATTAAAAGAATTGCTCCGTATTCCTAGCATTAGTTCCTTATCCGAGCATAAAGAGGACATCCAAAAAGCAGCTTCCTGGATTGCCAATAAATTAGAAAGCATTGGAATGGAACATGTGGAAATCGTCCAGACAAAAGGTCATCCGATTATCTATGCGGACTGGCTTCATCAGGAAAATGCCCCAACAGTCTTAGTATACGGGCATTATGACGTACAGCCTGTCGACCCTGTTCATTTATGGGAAACTCCTCCGTTTGAACCAACGATCCGTGATGAAAAGATCTTTGCCAGAGGGGCAACCGACGACAAAGGGCAGACGTTCTTACATATTAAAGCAGTAGAAACACTATTGAAATTAGAAGGTAAATTACCAGTAAACGTTAAATTTTGCATCGAAGGAGAAGAAGAAATCGGAAGTCCTCATCTTCCGGCATTTTTATCCGCTAATAAAGAAAAATTAGCTTGTGATGTGGTTGTTATATCTGATTCTGATATGTGGGACAGAGGCGTCCCAGCTATCACTTATTCTTTAAGAGGTCTATGTGCACTGGAATTTTCCCTTAAAACCGCTAATTCTGATTTGCACTCGGGCATGTTTGGCGGAGGAGTCCAGAACGCCAACCATCTCTTGGTTCAGCTTCTTTCTACCCTTCATGATGCAAACGGAAAAGTTAATGTGGACCATTTTTATGATGATGTCGAGCTACTGACGGAATTTGAAAAGCAACAGATCAAAGCATTAGGTTTCGATGAAGAAAAGCTAAAAAAATCATTAGGGTTGACGGAATTAACGGGCGGGGAAAACAATTTTCCTTACCCTGAGAGAATCAGTTCCCGGCCAACATTAGAAATCAATGGCCTGTGGGGAGGGTTTCAGGGGGAAGGAACCAAAACGGTGATTCCGAACGAGGCACATGCCAAAATCACATGCCGTTTAGTCCATAATCAAAACCCTGAAAAGATTCAGCAATTAATCAAAAAGCATTTGGAAGAACATGCTCCAAAAGGATGCACGGTAAAAGTAACTTTACAAGATACGGGCAATCCATTTTTAACGCCAATCGACAGTCCGATGATCCAAAAAGCCGCCGAAGCCTATGAAAACGTCTATGGAAAAGCACCAGTTTATAAAAGAGAAGGCGGTTCGATTCCGATTGTATCTGACTTTAACCAATCCCTAAATGCGCCTGTTGTCTTAATGGGATTCGGTTTGCCAGATGAAAATCTTCATGCACCAAATGAACACTTTAATTTGGAAAACTTTGATAAAGGCATCCTAACCATTTGTTCCTTTTTTGAACATCTAATTAGGTAAAATGGTGCCTGTCACCACCTGCTGGTGGTGACAGGCACTTTTATTAGGTTGTAGTGTTTGAATTTGAAGTTGTGTGTGTAGTATCGTATACACGAGGAGTGATCATATGAACGAAACCATTAAATTATTAAAAAATCATCGCTCAGTTAGGGATTTCGACATTGAAAGAGATGTAAGCGAAGCCCAAATCCAAACGATTATGGAGGCAGCTTTGGCTGGTCCGAATTGGATCAATGGCCAGCAAGTGAGCGTGATCGAAGTGAGGGAGTCTGAAAGGAAAGCCGCATTGGCGATAGCGGCAGGCAATCAAAAGTGGATTGAGGAGGCTCCTGTTTTTCTTGTGTTTTGCATCGATTTTTATCGGGCGAAGCTGGCCGCAGAAAAAAATGGGACTGATTTTAAAATCGTCGAGGACTTAGAAGCGATTATCATCGGTTCAACAGATGTTGGAATCGCACTGGGAAGCGCGGTGATAGCTGCTGAATCGATGGGTCTTGGGATCGTTCCAATCGGAGGATTAAGGAGAAATCCTCAAACCTTTGTTGATCTTTTGAAGCTGCCAGACTATGTTTTTCCTATTTCAGGTCTGGTCGTCGGACATCCACGAACGGTTCCAGGACAAAAACCAAGGCTGCCACTTAAGGCAACCCACCAGAAAGAACAGTATAATGCTAAAATTCAAATGGAGATCATTGACCAATATGATCAAACAATATCTTCCTACATGTCTGAACGGACGAACGGTAAGGATACCAGTGACTGGTCGAGTAAAGTTGCTCAATTTTATGATAACGGATTTGAACAATACGCAAAAAACTCCAGCCCAACGGTTAAAAATCAAAGATTTCAATACAAGTAGAAAAAGTGAGACTTACCCTATAAAGTTGAGTCATGATTATGTTTGTTTAAACAACGGATAGCTTTATTTATATTGAAAACCAACAATTTAACTCTGTTCGTCCATCCTACAAATGATTTTTATGATGTTGTTGTCCACACCTTATTAAAATACCAATCATATTTTATTAAAAAGAGCATGAAGGGAAGAAGAGTGTGATTGGTGGAAGATGAAAATAGATCAAAAAAGGAACCAAATGGAGAATTGGATCGGTTTTCGAGTTTCATGTTTGGAGCCAATAGGCGTAAAGAAGGAAAAAATAAGAACGAAAGTATTTCACCAGAAATTCCGGAACCAAAAGAGGCACCTCATTCCAATCGCAAGACCCATCAGTTTAATGACTGGTTTCTTGGCTCTAGGAGAGAAGAGGCGGAGTACAGTGCCCCAACTCCACAAAATCAACTAGAACAACAAATAGGTAATCTTCTTAACAAAGTGGATGTGGTATTGCTTATGGAAACGATTGATATGCTGGTCGAAACAACTAAACAATATAAACCATTGCTGAAAGAAATCTCTCCAATGTTTAAACAATTGAAAAAGAAATTCAAATCCAAATAGACTATCGACTAGCTGCATTTTTAAATGAAAAATATTAAAATTCCTACAATAAAAAAATGACAGGTTTGGATCATACCTGCCATTTTTTTATAGTTACGCTCTGTTAAATAATATTGTTGATATTCATACAAAAAAGCAGCCAGAAAATGTCTGGCTGTTTTCATAATTTAATTCTACTTCAATTTGATGAAAATATATCAAATTAAAGCAGCATCTTCCTTTTTTAGTTATTCATTCACTTGTTCATTTAAATGTAGTTCTCTTTCAATCGGTTTATATCCGCTCTTGGTGAAAAACCAAACATGCGGGAATATTCCCGACTAAATTGAGATTGACTTTCGTAACCTACTTTGAAGGCGACATCAGCTACATCTGATGATTCAGCTAATAACAAACGCCTAGCTTCCTGCAATCTCAATTGTTTTTGAAACTTAATCGGGCTCATAGCAGTTACCTCTTTAAAATGCCGATAAAACGAAGCGACACTCATATTCGCTAATTCCGCTAGATCCTCTATTCGAAAGGACTTTTCATAGTTATTAATGATATGTTCAATTACGTTTCTAATTCGGCTGGCATTGCTATTCTCTAACGCCATTTGCTCCAGTACTTCTCCGTGCAGACCTTGTAAAACCCAATAAAGTATTTCTTTCTTAAATAATGGGGCAAGTATCGGAATATGTTTCGGATTGTCCAGCAAAAAAGATAATCTGATTACTGCATCCAACAAAGATGGCTCAACTTCGCTAATAAACATCGCTCGTTTCGCATTTTTTCTCTTTCCTGGTTGAATATCCCTGTCACTTAAAACCTCTAAAATTTCACTCGGTGTAAATTCAAGTTTGAGTGCCAAATAGGGAGAATCAGGTGAGGCTTTTATAACTTGCCCTGTCACTGGTAAATCAACGGATGCAACAATGTAATTACCAGAACCATACCTAAAAGATTCCTCTCCCAACAATACCTCTTTCTCTCCTTGGACGATAATGCAAAAGGAGGGCTCGTTAACTCTAGAGATGGGTTCGGTGATAATGGATTCACGAATGAGAAATAATGATGGGATAGAGGTAGGATGGACACCATCTTGGCCTGTAAAACGCTCTATAAGTTTGCCTAGTTCATGCTGCTTGTCAATTTTCACAGACATGTTTCAATCTCCTTTTTTTCCTTCATATTAGATGGTTTCATTTTACTAGATATTTTCTGAGTGAGAAAGTGCTTTGATAGGATTAGGCAAAAACTTGATAGGATTGGGTTTAGGGTTTGTTTAATATTTGTGACATAATTACAAGTGCAATAAGCAAACTTAAATTGAAAAGTGCTAATAAGTTAAAGCGAGGATTAAATAAATGGAATATGTAAAATTAGGTAATACAGGATTGGATGTATCAAGATTTTGTCTTGGTTGTATGAGTTTTGGTGAAGCAGAAAAATGGATTCATCATTGGGTACTTAATGAAGAGCAAAGTCGCTCTATTATCAAAAAAGCACTTGATCTTGGCATCAATTTTTTTGATACAGCGAACGTGTATTCAATGGGAACCAGCGAGGAATTCCTAGGACGTGCACTAAAGGATTTTGCCAATCGTGATGAAGTTGTAATTGCAACAAAACTACATGGTCGAATGCATGAAGGACCTAATGGTGCGGGACTTTCCCGAAAAGCCATTATGAGTGAAATTGATAAGAGTCTTAAAAGACTAGGAACCGATTATGTAGATCTTTATATTATTCATCGCTGGGATTATAATACTCCGATTGAAGAAACGATGGAAGCACTACACGATATAGTGAAATCTGGAAAAGCACGGTATATTGGTGCTTCTGCAATGTACGCATGGCAATTCCAAAAGGCATTACATGTAGCCGAGAAAAATGGTTGGACTCGTTTTGTCTCAATGCAGAATCATTATAATCTCATTTACCGTGAAGAAGAACGGGAAATGTTGCCTCTTTGTAAAGAAGAAAAAATCGGAGTGACTCCATACAGTCCTCTGGCATCAGGAAGATTGACTCGTGATTGGTCAGAAACAACACAACGTTCCGAGACGGACCAAATACAAAAATCTAAATATGATTCGACCGCTGATGCAGACCGATTAGTTGTAGAACGGGTTGCATCACTTGCAGAAAAATATGGTGTTCCACGCATCCATATCGCACTAGCATGGTTGCTCCAGAAAGAACCAGTAACATCTCCTATTATCGGTGCCACAAAAATCTCTCATCTCGAAGGTGCGGTAGGTGCTCTATCGGTTAAGCTAACACATGATGAAATGGTGTTTCTTGAAGAGCCCTATGTACCACATCAAATCGTTGGTCATAATTAAATGTTTCGATGAGAATCAAGGAAACCCAATTTTCCATAGTAGGAGGATTGGGTTTTTCTCACCTTATGCTATAACAAACTTAGATCTTCTAAGACTATCATAGGATTCTTCAACTGGAAATAGGTAAGCAAAAATAAGCATATCCTTTAGATTGCTTTTTGTAGCTTCAATTTCAATGGTTTCTAAAAATAGGAACCACGCCAAATTTAAATTTAGGAAGAGGCTGGAATAAGTAAAGCTACCTTATATAATCACTTAGATCTTAAAGAACGAATTAATTTCTTGCGAAATCAACAAGAAAAAGGGTATATAGATTCGGGAATCAAACGAGATGAAAACAATCAAAATGCGGTAATCGCTTCGCTCAAAAGAAAAATTGAAAAATTGGAGTTAAAGAATGCACAGTTGGAAAAAGAAAACAAAAGTCTGCGTAAGAAAGAAACCGAAAAACTTAGTGAATATTTTAAGGAGTTATAATCTTCTTCCACTACCATGAAAATTTACTTCTGTACCTTCGATAAAAAGGCAATACTAAAGAAGACGCAGCTCATTCATTTTTTAAAAAGGGGAGAGCGTCTAATTCATTGATCTATGGAATTCAGTTGAATAGATTAGGATGCTTCAGGTTCTTGTAGAGTAACCCTGTATCCTAAACCTTCAAGTCTTCGAAGTGAATGCCGAACAATGGATTGCTGTCTCTGTTTATCAAAGTAGTCTTCGCCTAAGTCTACATACATTTCTTTCCGTGTTAAGAGATAATAAGAGATACGTAACATGGCATGTGCGACCACTATTCCGGCTCGTTTTTTGCCTTTTCGTGATGCTGTTCGTCGATACAGTGCTCCGAGATAGTTCTTCGAACCTTTTACTGAATGAGCTGCTTCAGTTAATGCTGATCTCAAATACTTATTTCCTTTTTTGGTTTTA
>NZ_JAMBOH010000090.1 GCF_023715505.1 Neobacillus cucumis
AATTTTATAGTCTGGTAATTAAGGCGAGAAGGTCACACCCGTTCCCATACCGAACACGGAAGTTAAGCTTCTCAGCGCCGATGGTAGTTGGGACGCGAGTCCCTGTGAGAGTAGGACGTTGCCAGGCTAAGCCCCTTGTGGGGCTATTCTTTTGCGGAAATTACAGTTAGGCCCCTTGGTCAAGCGGTTAAGACACCGCCCTTTCACGGCGGTAACACGGGTTCGAATCCCGTAGGGGTCACCACTTTTGGAGGATTAGCTCAGCTGGGAGAGCATCTGCCTTACAAGCAGAGGGTCGGCGGTTCGATCCCGTCATCCTCCACCATGATTTTTCACGAAAGTGAAAATAAGCAACAATAAATGCCGGGGTAGCTCAATTGGTAGAGCACGACCGAATAAGCTTCCTGTATTATCTTCAGCATACTGACCGAGATGCTGCTTGATTAATCTTTCTGAGGTCAGGATGACGGTATTAAAGACAGCGTGTAAGAATTTAATATTTCTTCATACTTTACGCCGGGGTAGCTCAATTGGTAGAGCAACTGACTTGTAATCAGTAGGTTGGGGGTTCAAGTCCTCTCGCCGGCACCTTTTCTTTGTATGAGCCATTAGCTCAGTTGGTAGAGCATCTGACTTTTAATCAGAGGGTCGAAGGTTCGAGTCCTTCATGGCTCATCAGAGTTTTTTGCAAAAGCAAAATAACCTGCTATATATGCGGGTGTGGCGGAATTGGCAGACGCACCAGACTTAGGATCTGGCGCCGCAAGGCGTGGGGGTTCGACTCCCTTCACCCGCACCAAGTTTTTTTACGAAGCAAAATAACCTAGAATATGTGCGGAAGTAGTTCAGTGGTAGAACACCACCTTGCCAAGGTGGGGGTCGCGGGTTCGAATCCCGTCTTCCGCTCCAAAAGTGCCGGGGTGGCGGAACTGGCAGACGCACAGGACTTAAAATCCTGCG
>NZ_JAMBOH010000091.1 GCF_023715505.1 Neobacillus cucumis
TTGATGACTTGTAATTTAAACTCTTTGGAATGTTTTGTGCGTTTCATGATGTCAACCTCCTTGGTACATTAAGCAGTATAATAAATTTTACTCTTACTGTCCAAGTTCATTTTGGGGCTAATAAGTTCGCATAAGGAATTGATAGAAAAGCGCAAAGAGTTGGAGGGACTACAAAGTGGATTCATAAGTATTGGCACCTTTTCTAGTGTTACATGTCATTGGCTACCAGGATTGAAACTTTAAGGAACAGTATCCAACTGTTCATTTCGAATTACACCAAGGTAATTATACGGACATCTCTAATTGGATTAAGGAAGGAAGCGTAGACTTTGGGTTTGTGAATACAAACTCTCTTTCGAATCTAACTACCATCTCCCTGCAAAAAGATGAAATGGTTGCAGTACTACCAGCAAATCAGCCTTTAGCAGCATACACAAATGTCTCATTTGAAGATTTAAAAAATGGACCCTATATATTGTTGGGTGAAGGAGTAGGGAAATGAACATTAATTTATTTTAAGAAAAATGGCTATGAACCTAGTATACAATACCGAGTATATGACTTTTATGCCATTATGGCCACAATTGAAAAAGATCTCTAGGGATTTCTAACTTACCTAAACTCATCTTAACTAAATGTTCTTATAATATTATAACAAAACCAATCTCTCCATCTATCATTCGAACAATTAGTCTGGCATACAAGGATAAAAAGGTATTGCCAATAGCAAGTAAATATTTTAATGACTTTATTATTATTACTCAACTTTCGCACTTGGAAAAATGTAATGAGTTTATATGTGTGTAATGTATGGAGCCGTTAAAGTATGGTACTAGACTTTAAATATAGGCATGAAAAAACACCTCTTCATTTGGTATAGTTGATTTGTCGAGAATCACAATACCATACAGAAGAGGTGCCCCCTATATGATATCGAATAATGGT
>NZ_JAMBOH010000092.1 GCF_023715505.1 Neobacillus cucumis
TCCCAAACCAAGTGCTCTACCAAGCTGAGCTACTTCCCGTTAAAGTGCGCCCTGAGAGATTCGAACTCCCGACCTTTTGATTCGTAGTCAAACACTCTATCCAGCTGAGCTAAGGGCGCATTATATTGAAAGTTATTTTGCTTTGTAAAAAAACTTGGTGCGGGTGAAGGGAGTCGAACCCCCACGCCTTACGGCGCCAGATCCTAAGTCTGGTGCGTCTGCCAATTCCGCCACACCCGCATTTACACTGTTAATGGTGACCCCTACGGGATTCGAACCCGTGTTACCGCCGTGAAAGGGCGGTGTCTTAACCGCTTGACCAAGGGGCCCAAAACTAAAATAGGCAAAATAATAGCCCCAAAGGGGCAAAGCCTGGCAACGTCCTACTCTCACAGGGACAAAGTCCCAACTACCATCGGCGCTGAGAAGCTTAACTTCCGTGTTCGGTATGGGAACGCGTGTGACCTTCTCGCCTTAATTACCAGACTATAAAATTAGAGAGATCGTTCTCTCAAAACTAGATAATATAGAAGAATATTGTAAAAACGAGTTAGTTCGCTTTAAAACTTGGTTAAGTCCTCGATCGATTAGTATCAGTCAGCTCCACATGTCACCACGCTTCCACCTCTGACCTATCAACCTGATCATCTTTCAGGGATCTTACTAGCTTGACGCTATGGGAAATCTCATCTTGAGGGGGGCTTCATGCTTAGATGCTTTCAGCACTTATCCCGTCCGCACATAGCTACCCAGCGATGCCTTTGGCAAGACAACTGGTACACCAGCGGTGCGTCCATCCCGGTCCTCTCGTACTAAGGACAGCTCCTCTCAAATTTCCTGCGCCCACGACGGATAGGGACC
>NZ_JAMBOH010000094.1 GCF_023715505.1 Neobacillus cucumis
TAGTTGGGACGCGAGTCCCTGTGAGAGTAGGACGTTGCCAGGCTTTATATGGAGGATTAGCTCAGCTGGGAGAGCATCTGCCTTACAAGCAGAGGGTCGGCGGTTCGATCCCGTCATCCTCCACCATGATTTTTTTACGAAAGTGAAAAATAATTATCAATAAATGCCGGGGTAGCTCAATTGGTAGAGCAACTGACTTGTAATCAGTAGGTTGGGGGTTCAAGTCCTCTCGCCGGCACCTTTTCTTTGTACGAGCCATTAGCTCAGTTGGTAGAGCATCTGACTTTTAATCAGAGGGTCGAAGGTTCGAGTCCTTCATGGCTCACCAAAGTTTTTTGCAAAAACAAAACAAGTAGGTTTTTACAATACTGAAATTACCTACCATATATGCGGGTGTGGCGGAATTGGCAGACGCACCAGACTTAGGATCTGGCGCCGCAAGGCGTGGGGGTTCGACTCCCTTCACCCGCACCAAGTTTTTTATGAAGAAAAAAACAAATTTTTTTGCCAAAGAGAAAAATCACCCTAATGCGGAAGTAGTTCAGTGGTAGAACACCACCTTGCCAAGGTGGGGGTCGCGGGTTCGAATCCCGTCTTCCGCTCCAACAATGCCGGGGTGGCGGAACTGGCAGACGCACAGGACTTAAAATCCTGCGGTAGGTGACTACCGTACCGGTTCGATTCCGGTCCTCGGCACCATTTTAGTTAATTAAATTTATTTGCGCCCTTAGCTCAGCTGGATAGAGTGTTTGACTACGAATCAAAAGGTCGGGAGTTCGAATCTCTCAGGGCGCACTTTAACGGGAAGTAGCTCAGCTTGGTAGAGCACTTGGTTTGGGACCAAGGG
>NZ_JAMBOH010000095.1 GCF_023715505.1 Neobacillus cucumis
TCCCCCTGCTCCCCTTTTTATTATAGCAAATGTTTCAAATTCTATTAAATGGGTATATAAAAGCTACTAATATATAAAGGAGCGAGTGCAATGGATGAAATGAATAAACTAAAGACAAAATTGAAGGTCGAGGCCAATAAAAATGGCTCGATGACACAGGACTTTGATGATGTAAAAAGGCTTGGAAAGGAAATGAAGAAAGCCAAAACAGGCTCCGATCTTGAGAAAGAGGATAACAAAACTCCCGACCCACTTCAATAAAAGCGGCCATTCAGTATGGCCGCTATTTTTTCGCTTTATCCTCTATTAAAAGGACCTAAAAGGACCTGCACCCATGTTGAGTGCAAGCCCCCTATTTATGTTAAATATCGATTCCATTGATCAGATTTGTTTATCAAGCGGGTCCTCTTGACCATATCGCTGATAAAATTCATCCACCTGCTTTTCAGGATGGGAATCTCCATTCTTTTGCCGTAATTCACCATTGCCTTCTTGTTGAAGATCTCTGTCATCAATCTTGGCAATATTATAACCGGAGAGATGCTGGCCTGGTTCCCCGCGGCTCCGCTGTCCATTTTGGGACCCTCGACCATTAGCCTCTTGTCCATTCTGATGCAGGTTATCATTTTGCCAAGTTTGACTCTCGCCCGATTGTCCATTTTGCCTAAACTGTTCCTGCCGTTGTTGGTTCCCTTGTTGAGAGCTCTGCCCATCCATAAACGTAAGCCCATCGTCTCTATGCCCATACTTTTGCTTTAAATCACGCTCGTCGTTCCTTGATGTCTGCTCGTTTTTATATAGAGCATCATCGGTCTTCATACCTGCTTCTTCCATATTCTG
>NZ_JAMBOH010000096.1 GCF_023715505.1 Neobacillus cucumis
AGGTCTAATTGTAAATAAATTTCCAAATGGATGGAGCCACCTTTGATTGGGTATTTACTTTTTTGGCTCTAAATAAGAAAGATGACTAAACTGAAAATTACGACATTTTTAATGCAACACTAGTGTATATATTTAAATACTAAATTTGTCCACATTAAGATTAAGGAATGATGATATGATCCAAGATAGGATGTTAAGAATAGGTATATTAGGTGTACTTTCAACAATACCAGGAGAGATTGCTTCGAGGATATTTGTACATTTTGGCTTCGGAAAGTTTGGTATTTATGAATTATCAAGTCTTATTATTACATTTAACAGACCTGTATTTACCATAGGATTAATTGTAGATTTTTTAGTTAGTAGTGTTTTTGCAGTCTTACTTTACTTTATATTTGAAAAGTTTGGTTCATGCCATTTGGTTATAAAAACGACCGTGGGAAGTTTATTTGCCTGGTTAGTATGTGAACTATTATTCACAACATTAATAGAAGGTATATATATCGATATTAGACCCATCAACGATTATTATTCTCATATTTTCAGCACCATGATTTTTGGTATTACATTAGGATTGTTGCTAAAAAAATTTATATTCAAGAGTTAACCCTATATTAGGAGTTATATTAAGTGTAAAAGAGATTGTGAACAATAGCACTTAAACTACCATGAAAATTAACTTCTGTGAGAACCGGAAAATGGCAATACTTAAATAGACGCAGCTTATTCATTTTTTAAAAAAGAGAGGAGCGCCTGATCAGGGTGTTTGTGGACTATGAATAATGGA
>NZ_JAMBOH010000097.1 GCF_023715505.1 Neobacillus cucumis
TTAGTGGATTTGGACGGGTTACCACCTGACTTATTCATTATAAAGGACTTTTTCTTTGCACAAAATAAAATTAGTGAATATTTAGAGTGTTTTTAATATTAAAATTTAATTAACGCAACACTAGTGATTTTGTTATATATGTTACTAATTTTAAATACATAACATTAACAGAAAATTTTTTTATTGGGAGTGTAAAAACAGTGTTAAAATCCCCAATATAAACGTAAGCCCGAATTATAAAATAAGCACACCTTTCGGTGCGCAATACAAATAGCCGTATATCCTGATTTTTTTAATCAAATATACGGCTTATTTCAATTATTTACTACATTCGGTCTGGATCGTTTTTGACCAAGGCATATATTGTTCTAAAATTTCAGGGTTTTGATGGATGCCTAGATTCGGCAGGTCCGTCAAAAGTTTCTTTATGTATTCGTAGAAATCAATGCCGTTACTTTTGGCGGTTTCTGCATTACTCAAACAAATGGCGTTCGCTTTTGCACCTGCTTCACTAACACTGAAAAGCCAATTTTTTCTTCCTATAACGTTGGGTCGAATGGCATTTTCGGCAGGATTATTATCTATTTCGATACGCCCATCATTCAAGAATGCTCTTAGTCCATTTGCTGTGAGCGTCAAGTAGAAATGAACAATTTTGCTGATTATTTTTGAACACTTTCTTCATTAAAAATCCTTTGTCTGTTTCTCATTCTGTGGCTATCTTCATTGAAACTCACAATCTCAGCACGATGAA
>NZ_JAMBOH010000098.1 GCF_023715505.1 Neobacillus cucumis
CCCATTCGGAAATCTCCGGATCAAAGCTTACTTACAGCTCCCCGAAGCATATCGGTGTTAGTCCCGTCCTTCATCGGCTCCTAGTGCCAAGGCATTCACCGTGCGCCCTTTCTAACTTAACCTAAAAAGGTTTTACTCTAATTTAATAGAGAGTATTCTGAAATGGCGATTTACTCGGTTTTTACTTGGTTTCTTCTATACAATTATCTAGTTTTCAAAGAACGAATTTACCTTGAGAGAATTGTTTCGAATTATACCTAACGGTATAATCCTCACAGAAAACATTGCTCCCTCAAAACTAAACAAACAAAAAGCGGTCAACCTTATTTCAGTCCGTAAGGACTGCATTATCCTTAGAAAGGAGGTGATCCAGCCGCACCTTCCGATACGGCTACCTTGTTACGACTTCACCCCAATCATCTGTCCCACCTTAGGCGGCTGGCTCCTTACGGTTACCCCACCGACTTCGGGTGTTACAAACTCTCGTGGTGTGACGGGCGGTGTGTACAAGGCCCGGGAACGTATTCACCGCGGCATGCTGATCCGCGATTACTAGCGATTCCGGCTTCATGTAGG
>NZ_JAMBOH010000099.1 GCF_023715505.1 Neobacillus cucumis
CTCTAATTTTATAGTCTGGTAATTAAGGCGAGAAGGTCACACCCGTTCCCATACCGAACACGGAAGTTAAGCTTCTCAGCGCCGATGGTAGTTGGGACGCGAGTCCCTGTGAGAGTAGGACGTTGCCTGGCGAAAGACAGGAATTTATGTTTCTGTCTTTTTCTTTCCCTTTTGGGAAATTGGAAAAAACTTTCTATTGTAAGTGAACACCGACGGTGTTAAGATGGAAAAGTCACTCTTCAAAAGAGTAAACAAGATATTAAAGAATGGAAGAAACTTTCTATTGTTCTAAAGCACATCATGTGTTAAGATAGGAAAGTCGCTCTCGAAAAAGAGCGAACAAGTCAATCGAAAATTGGAAATAATTGATGATTGATAGAATGTGAGAAATGCGATAAGATAGTAATCCAGTCGCCTTTGGTGACATTGCTCTTTGAAAACTAAACAAACAAAAACGTCAACAAACAATAATATTAGTTTCTATTATAGAAACTAAGCCAACGTAACAAAATGAGCTAATCAACTTTCATGGAGAGTTTGATCCTGGCTCAGGACGA